>CAVUKZ010000007.1:0-303087 GCA_963742205.1 uncultured Solirubrobacterales bacterium
CGACTGCGACATCAGCAGCACCTGGCTGGCGGTCGCGGTGCCGGTGAACGGGTTCTCGCCCGCCGCGCGGTAGATCGCCGTCGCCTCGAGCAGCTTCCAGCCGTCGAGGATCGGCTTCGGGTCGATGTTCGGCGCGCCGCGGCCGGCGGGCCGGATCGCGAAGTGGACGTGCGGGGCGAGCGTCGTCGGTCTTGCCGATCCGCCCGAGCACGGTGCCGCCGGTGATCTCCGAGCCCTTCTTGAGCTGCTTCAGGTCCATCTTCTTGGGGTCGAAGCGCATCACGTTGGAGAGGTAGCCCTTGAAGGACTCGTAGCCGGGCATCTTCGAGGCGAGCAGCGAGTCGAGCTGGCCGGTCAGGTTGGCGCGGTCGGCGTTGTTCTTGCGCTCGGGATAGGCGTAGAGGCGGTCGCGCGAGTTCTCGGTGTTGACCGGGCCGGTGGTCGGAGCCGCCGCGTCGCTCGTCGCCGCGTCCTTGGCCGACTTCGCGGCCTTGGCCGCCTTGCTGGTCGACCTGCTTGCCCGCGGTCGCCGGCGCATCGGGGGTCTGGTCGTCGGGCGTCACCAGCTTGAAGTCGGCCGCGGAGAGCTTCTGCTCCTTGGGCACCGGGTAGGCCTTCGCGATGCTGCCCAGCTCGGCGTAGGTGTAGCGGTTTCCGTAGGCGTCCTGGAGGACGATGTAGCGGCCGAGCTTCTTCGACTTGCCGACGCTCGGTGATCACGCCGTCGTTGACCGCGACCACCGGGGCGCCGTCGCGGGAGTAGATGTTGATCCCTCGACGTGTGGTCGAGCCTGAGATCACGTCGGCGGCATTGCCGGAGGAGCGCTTGCCGGGCTTCGAGCGCTTCAGCGCCTGCCGCTCGGAGATGTCGTCGGCGTAACGGGAGTTGGCGGCGACCGGGAAGTGGGCGCCCTCGGTGAGGCCGGTCAGCGAGCTGACCAGGGTGTCGGGGAGCTTGCCGTACTGGTTGGCGTAGAGCAGCACCTCGTCGACGTACCAGTCGGCGTGGTTGTAGGCGAAGATCGCGGTGCGGAGGTCGTTGTCGCCGCCGGCCGCCTTCAGGTAGCGGGCCGCGGCGCAGATCGCGTCGACAGGGTTGTAGGGATCCTTGCGGCCGTCGTCGTTGGCGTCGACTCCGTACATCTGCCAGGTCGACGGCATGAACTGCATCCAGCCCAGCGCCCCGGCGGTCGAGACGTTGAGGTTGGTGCCGAACGCGGTCTCGATCCGGTTGATCGACGCCAGTACCTCCCAGGGAATCCCGTACTGGGTTCCGCAGGCCTGGTAGATCGGCAGCAGGAAGGGCGGGATCGTGAACTGGTCGATGACGAAGTTGGGGACGCCGATCGGCGCCGGGCCGAAGTCCGCGACCGTGAGGCTCGGGTTGGTGTCGGTCGGCGACGCCGTCGGGGTTGCGGTCGGCGGGCTGGTCCATCGGAGCGCTGGTCCCGCCGCTGTCAGTCGTCGCCGCCGCTCGTTGCCGGCGTTGCGATCCTCGCGGCTTCCGGGCTTGCGCGAGCCGGTGTTCTGGGTGTGTCCGACATGGAGGCCCGGGTTGGAGGAGCCCTGCGAGCCACCGCCGGGCTTACCGTGCCGGTGGCCGGATCGCCCGAGAGCCGCCGTCGTCGGTGCCCTGACCGCCGTCGCCGGTCGGAGCGGGGGTGGTGGTGGTCGGCGTCGTCGGGGTCGTCGTGGTCGGGCTCGGGGGCGTCGGGACGCCGCTGGTGCCGGACTCGGTCGCGTCGAGCGGGCCGGTGCAGTCCGGGTCGGCGAGATCCTTGACCCCGTCGCCGTCGTCGTCGGCGAGGTTGGAGCACTGAGGGAGGACCTGGACCTGGTCGAGGTCCTGTCCGTCGGGGAGGTTGACCGTCACGCCGTTCTCCCCGGTGCCCACGATGCTGCCCGACCCGGCGCCGGCGGTGCCCGCGACGAGACAGCCACCGAGGATGGCCAGACCGATAACGAGTAGAAGCTTCCTTGTCATTCCCTCATACCTTGAACCAGTGCGCCGCCAGGCGTACACCCCTGCCCAAACCGTGGCGGCGCTCCTCCTCCTGAGCCGGGCGAAAACTACTTGTTGGCGCGGGCGTTTGCAACGTGGAACCGGCGGGGCAACCGTACCCCAGATCGACGGACGAATGCGTAGGTTGGCGAGCTTTGTCGCTCAGTACCTGATCGGCAGGCGGGACGCCGGGCTTGAAGCCTGGTGAGACGCTAGGCTCCGAGCGCGATGGAGGGCGACCCCGAGCACGGCGGCATCAGGGCCCGAGGCGAGGAGGCCGTGGGCGAGCTGGCCCAGGCGCTGATCGAGAATCCGCTGTTCAGCTCCGCCCTCTCGCGGGCGCTCGGCGCCGGTGAGCGCGCCGCCTCGGCGCAGCGCTCGGCGCTCGGCGCGCTCAACCTGGCCTCGAGCTCGGACGTCGAGCGGCTCGAGCAGAGGCTGCGGTCGCTCTCGGGCCGCCTCGAGGCGATCGAGGACCGCATGGACGATCTCTCCGACCAGCTCGCCGCCTCGCGCCGAGCCGCGGCCGCGGACTCGATCTAGGCTCGGGCCGGGCTCGCGGCTTCGGCTTCGGCCGCCCGCTCGAGCACCGCCGTCGCGATCTGCGCCAGTGCGATCAGAGCTGCCTCGACCGCGCCCTCCGCGGCGTCGCCGGCCGACCCCTCATCGACCACGATGGCGGCGCCCACCGCCAGCCCGAGTCGCCGGCCGGTCGCGAGCACCGCTGCGGTCTCGAGGTCGGAGACCTCGGCGCCCCGCGCCTCCCAGCTCTGCCGTCGCGCTCTCCCGGCTGGCAATCGCCGCCCAGGTCGAAGCTCGCCACGGTCACCCGGCGACCGACCGCGTCGCAGAGGGCGGCGGTCAGCCTCCCGTCCGGGGCGGGCTGCTCGTCGCCGAGCGCCCTCGAGACGCCGTCGTCGCCGAGCGCCCCGGTGACCACGGCGGCCTCGGCCATGGCCGGGCCCGAGCCCAGCGCATGGCCGCGCCCGAGGTTGATCAGCCGCAGAGCCCCATGCCCGCCGAGCTCGCCGGTCACCGCCGCGGCGCTCGGCGCCGCCGGCGCCACTCGCCTGAACGGTCAGCTCGAGGCCCGCCTCGGTGCGACCCGAGTAGCCCCAGAGCCCGTGGTGGTGGTTGGCCATCAGCGGCTTGGCGATCACCGCCTGCGCGACGGTCATCGCGAGGCCGGGATCGGCCACAAGCGAGGACGTCGGGCGCGATCGGTGCGGTCGGTCGTAGGTAGGCGGACAAGGGCCGCGGATTATGCTGGGGCCGGCCATGTCAGAACCACCTGAGAGCAATCCGGGCCCGGATCCGGGCAGATCGGAGAGCGGCGTCGCCGACTCGGTCAGAGCCGCGGTCGAGCGCACGATGAGGGCGACCGCCGGCTCGGCTGCGACGACTCGCGACCGTGCCGGCGAGATGGTCGACGAGGTCGTCCGCAGGGGGAGGGACGCCGGATCCGGGCTGGCTCGCCGAGGCCAGGAGGCCGGCGCGGAGGTCGTCCGCAGGGGATTGGAGGCGACCGGGGAGGTCGGTCGCCGGCTCGAGCTGCTCGAGCAGCGCCTCGCCGAGCTCGAGGAGCGCCTTGGGGCGGAAGGGGCGGCGGAAGGGCGCGGGGAGCCGCCGCCCACCCAGACCGACGAAGAGGGACCGGGCGGGGGCCCGCAGACTAAGCCTAAAGCTGAGGGTTAGATGAGGTCCTCCCGGGGTCGCCGGGTGGCGATCACCGGGATCTCGAGTCATTGGGGCGCCGAGCTCGCGCTGCGGCTCGAGCGCGACCCGTCGATCTCCTACATCGCCGGGATCGACTCCCGCCCGCCGCCGGCGGACCTCGATCGCACCGACTTCATCGAGGCCGACCTGCGCAGCGCCGTGCTCTCGCGCTTGCTGCCGCCGACCGAGGTCGACACCGTCGTCCACTGCGGGATCCTCTGGTATCCGGAACCGGGGACGCCCGGCCGCGGGCGCTTCACGAGATCAACGTGATCGGGACCCTGCAGCTGCTCGCGGCTGCGAGCGCACCGAGTCGCTGCGCTCGGTGGTCGTCCGCGGCTCGGCCGCGATCTACGGGTGCGGAGGGGGCGGCCGCCGTTCTTTCACGGAGGACCTGGCGCCGAGGCGCCGCTGCGCACGCGGTTCCAGCGCGACATCTCCGAGCTCGAGGAGTACTTCGACAACTTCGCCGGCGCCACCCGGAGTGCGCTGCCGCATGTTGCGCTTCCAGCCCGAGGTCGGCGCCGGGCTCGACAGCCCGCTCGTCCGCTACCTGAGCCTGCCCGTGGTCCCGGTCCAGCTCGGCTTCGATCCACGCCTGCAGCTGCTGCACGCCGACGACGCGACCGGAGCGCTCGAGGCCGCGGTCGCCGAACCCGGCCCGAGGTGCCGGTCAACGTCGCGCCCCAGCGGCTCGATCTCGCTCAGCCGCGCGCTGCGCCTGCTGCGGCCGGCCGGCGTTGCCGTTCGCCGGTCCCCGTCTTCGACGCGCTGATCTCGCGGGTCGCCGGGCGGCTCGGAGTCGGCGGCCTGCTCGGCGACGGGGTCGGCTGCTGCGCTTCGGCCGCGGCGTCGACAACAGCCGGCTGCGGGAGGAGATCGGCTTCGAGCCCCGCTACGACGCGGTCGAGCACGATCCGCGATCTCGCCGCGAAATCGGGCGGACGGCGGATCGGCCCGAGCCTTCACCCGGGGGCGGTCGCCGGGCTGCTGACCGGGGTCGGCCGCGGTGAGGGACGCGATGAGCGGCCCGCAGCAGGCCCCGCCGGTCGCCGCCGGAGGCGCTGGCGGATTTCCTGCGCGGGGTGCGCCGCGGGGTCGAGGGGGGACTCGACCCGCTCGCCGCCGCCCAGCAGGCGGCCGGCTCGCTGCCCGCGCGCATCCGCTCGGCGATCGAGGCGATCGTGCGGCGCCTTCAGGGCGAGTACCACGAGGACGAGTGGGGCTTCGACGAGGGCTTCGCCGAGGCCGTGTTCCCGCTCTTCGAGTTCCTCTACGACGTCTGGTGGCGGGTCGAGGTCGAAGGGGTCGGCCACGTGCCCGCACACGGACGGGCCCTGCTGGTCGCCAATCACGCCGGCTCGCTGTTTCCCGTTCGACGCGACGATGATGACGATGGCGATCATGAGGGAGCACCCGCTGCCGCGGTGGCCGCGCTTCTTGGTCCTCGACTGGGCCTTCGTGCTCCCGTTCCTCTCCTCGCTTCATGCGCCGGGTCGGCGGCGTGCCGGCGAGCCCGCACAACGCGGCCCGGCTGCTCGAGCAGGACGAGCTGGTGATGGTCTTCCCGGAGGGCGTCAAGGGAACCGGCAAGCCGTTCATCGAGCGCTACCGCCTGCAGCGCTTCGGCCGCGGCGGCTTCGTCGAGATCGCGCTGCGCACCGGCTCGCCGATCGTCCCGGTCGCCGTCGTCGGCTCCGAGGAGATCTACCCGAAGCTCGCCGAGAGCCCGGCGCTGGCGCGCGCCGTCGGTGCGCCCTTCGTCCCGATCACGCCGACCTTCCCGTGGCTCGGCCCGCTCGGCCTCGTCCCGCTGCCGTCGCGGTGGCGGATCGAGTTCTGCGAGCCGATCGACCTCTCCGCGCATCGGGCCCGAGGCCGCCGACGACCAGCGGGCTCGTCCTCGACCTCTCCGAGCGAGGTCCGCGAGACGATCCAGGACAAGCTCTACGAGAACCTCGTCCGCAGGCGTTCGACCTTCCTCTGAGGACACGCGGAATCAGTGCTGAGCCGCGACGGCCACTGGCCGCTCGAGGACGGGGGTGGCGTGCAGGCCGATCGAGCTCCGCGCGGCGCTCGACCAGGCGCTGCGCGAGACAGCGACGCCGACGAGCGGATCGGGCCGCTGATCGGCGCCACGCGGCATGCGGATGCGCTTCGAGGTCACCGACCTCGGCGATGGTCCTCGACGTCGCCGCCGGCGAGACACGAGCACAACCTGGTCTGGTCGTTCGCGACGACGCCGAAGTGGCATCCGAAGCTCAAGCTCGAGATGGACTCGGAGGCCGCCAACCGCTATCTGCAGGGTCGCGAGAGCCTGGCGATCGGGATCGCGCGGGCCAGGGTGCGCTGCCGCGGCGAGTCGCGAGCCGCGCTCGCTCTACCTGCCGGCGGCGCGCTGATCGGCGACCGTTACCGCAGCGTGATCGAGGCCGACTTCCCGGCGCTCGCCGCGGCCTGAACAGGGCCGAGACGGATGCCTGACTCGGCATTGACGCGCGCTCACAGGCGTAATCTCGACCCGACAAGACGGCAACAGGCCACCAGTGGGACCCTGTCGCCATCCGCCTCCGGCGACTGGGGCTCGAGCGGCGAGGCTCGCGAGGCGCCACTGGCGCCGATGGCCGACGAAGCGGGCCGAGAGCCGCGGGCGACGGGGCCTACCGACCCCGTCGCCGTCATTTACGCTCCGGGTGCTCGTCGCCGCAGCTCTGCGGGCCGGTCACACTCCGCGCCGCGGAGCCGGTCGTAGGATCGGCGCGTGGCCGAGGAGGCGATCTCGCTCAACGAGGCCGTCCAGGCTCGCCGGGGTCTCGCCCTCGACGCTGAAGCGGTGGGCCGAGGCCAAGGTGATCCCGGTCAAGCGACGGCCGCTGGACCACGGCGGCCGCCGCGCAGGCCCGGGTGGTGGCGCGGATGCGCGAGCGCGGCCACTCGCTCGAGGACCTGCGCCGCGCGGTTCGCGACGGCCGCCTCGCCTTCGGGTACGTCGAGGACCTGCTCCCCGGTCGTGCGCGAGCGTCGCCTGAGCCGCGAGCAGGCCGCCGAGCGCACCGGGCTCGAGGAGGAGCTGATCGAGCGGGTCATGACGCTGCTCGGCACGCCGACCGCGCTCGAGGGCACGCTCAGCGAGCAGGACGCGGAGGCGATCGAGGACATGGCGGAGGTGCTCGACGCGGGCTTTCCGCTCGTCGCGCTGCTGCAGCTCGTCCGCGTCTACGCGCAGTCGATCCGCAAGATCGCCGAGGCCGAGGTGCGGCTCTTCCACCTCTACGTCCACGAGCCGCTGATCCGCCAGGGCGTCGACGCGCTCGAGATGGCCGAGGAGATGGAGGGCCTGGCCCGCGACCTGCTGCCGCTGACCTCGCCGCTGATGGAGTACATCCACCAGCGCTACCTGCGCTTCTACATCGAGCAGGACGTCGTCGGCCACATGGAGGCCGACTTCGGCGGCCTGCGGCAGATGGGCCGGGTGACGATGGCCTTCTGCTTCGTCGACCTGACCGGCTTCACCCGCTACACCGAGGAGGAGGGCGACGAGGAGGCGCTCGACCTGGTCGAGCGCTTCGTCGAGACGGTCGAGGCGACGCTGCCGTCGGAGGCGCTGATCGTGAAGACGATCGGCGACGAGGTGATGATCGTCTCGCCCGACCCGGTGATGCTCACCGAGTGGGCGGTCGGCTTCCTGACCCTGTTCGGGGAGCGGCCGCAGCCGCGGGTCGGGATCCACTTCGGGCCGCGCCGTGTATCGCGACGGCGACTACTTCGGGACCGAGGTCAACCTCACCCACCGCGTGGTCGCGCAGGGCGCTGGGCGGCGAGGTGCTGGTGACGACGCGCGGTCGCTCGACGCGATCGGGCGAGTCCGCGCTACCTGCGAGTTCGAGCCGATCGGCAAGTCGAGCTCAAGGGTTCCCGAAGCCGGTGGAGCTTGTTCGTCGTCCGCGCCCGGGAGCCCGAAGAGGAGTAGCGGACCCCGCTGGGAAAGCAGGAATCCGACGGTCGCGGGCGTACTCATCCTCGCGTGAATGCCAAGCAGCGCGCGCTCGCGGAGCTCGCCGATGCGATCGCGGCCAGTGGCCTGATCGATTCCGCTTCCGCCGCGGTGGTGATGGTCTCCGGCGGCGCCGACTCGGCCTGCGACGGCCGCCGCGCTCGACCGCGGTGCTCGGCGCCGAGGCCGTGCACGCCTCCACGTCAACTACGGCCTTCGCGAGGCCGCCGACGACGGCGAGGCCGCCGCCGCCGCCTCTGCGCGGCGCTGCGCATCGACCTCCACGTCGAGCGCCCCGAGACCCTGCCGCCCGGCAACCTCCAGGCCGCGGCGCGCGCGGTCCGCTACGACGCCGCCGAGCGCCTGCGCCGGCGCACCGGCGCCGAGACGGATCGTCACCGGCCACACGCGCACCGACGTCGCCGAGACCGCGCTCTACCGCCTCGCCGCCTCGCCGGGCTCGCGCGCGCTGCTCGGGCTCGCAGCCGCGCAACGGCCGCGTCATCCGCCCGCTGCTCGGGCTCGAGCGCGAGCACATGCGCGAGCTCGTCGCGCCGCCGGACTGCCCTTCGCCGACGACGAGACCAACGTCGACCCGGCCTTCGCCCGCAACCGGATTCGCGCCGAGGTCCTGCCCGTGCTCGCGAGGTGAGCCCGGCGGCGGAGCGCGAACATCGCCGAGACCCGGGCCGAGCTGGCCGAGGAGGCGGCGCTGCTCGAGCGGGTCGTGCTCGACGCGCTCGACTCGGCACGGCGCCGGCGCTGGAGCCGTCGCCGTCTCGGCCGGCGCGCTCGCGCGCTGGGAACCGGCTCTTCGGCGACTCGCGCTGCGCGCCCTCGCCGAGCGCGCCGCCGGTCGCCAGATCGCCCTCGGCCGCGGCCGGGCCGCCGAGATCGAGCGCCTCGCCGCGCGCCCGGAGGGCGGCATGGTCGAGCTCGGCGGCGGGCTCGTCGCGGTCTGCGAGTCGGGCTTCGTCCGCTTCTGCGCCGCCGCCGCGGACGCCGCCCCGGTCCCCGCGTGGCTCTCGACCTCCCGGGGCGGGCCGAGGTCGGCGACTGGGAGGTCCGCGCCGAGCTTCATCCGGGCCCCGTCGAGCCCGCCGGCCCCGACCTCGCGACGCTCGACGCCGCGGCGCTCGGCGGCCGCTCGAGGTGCGCACGTGGCGCGAGGGCGACCGCATCCGGCCGCTCGGGATGGACCGGCACGAAGACGCTTCGGCGACCTGTTCGCCGACCGCGGCGTCCCGCGCTCGCTGCGCCGACGCTGCCCGTCGTCACCGTCGGCGGCGAGGTCGCCTGGGTGGCCGGCGTCGCGGTCTCGGACGCTTCCGGCTGCACCGGCGCGCGGAGCGCGTGGCGGTGCTGACCGCCGCGCGCTGACGAACGTCGATTGCACCCGCCCATAGGGTGGGCGGATCCACGCGCGTCCGCAGTGCGCCGCCTTAGCTGCATCCGTCTAGCCTCGCCGGTGAACGACCCCGCGATCGGCGAGATCCTCGTCGCGGCCGAGGACCTGCAGCCGCGCGTCGCCGAGCTCGGGGCGGAGATCAGCCGCGACTACGAGGGGCGCGACCTGGTGATGATCGGGGTGCTGAAGGGGGCGGTCCTGTTCATCGCCGACCTGATGCGCGAGCTCGACGGTCCCGTGCGAGGTCGACTTCATGGCCGTCTCCAGCTACGGCTCGTCGACCGACTCCTCGGGCGTCGTGCGGATCCTCAAGGACCTCGACGCGTCGATCGACGGCCGCGACGCGCTCCTGGTCGAGGACATCGTCGACTCGGGCCTCACCCTGCACTACCTGCTGAAGAACCTGAGAGCCCGAAACCCGCGCTCGCTCGAGGTCTGCGCGCTGCTCACCAAGCCCGAGCGGCGCCGGGTCGACCTGCCGATCCGCTACGTCGGTTTCGAGATTCCAAACCTGTTCGCCATCGGCTACGGGCTCGATCATGGACAGCGCTACCGCAACCTGCGCTACGTGGCCGCGTTGCAGCAGTAAAGGCCTTGCAAACCGCCGGATTGCCCCTGGTACGCTGATCCAACTCCGAGCGGGTCCCCGAACCCAGTACCGATTAACAGATGAGACGGTTCTTCCGAAGCGCGGCGTTCCCGATCCTGATCGTGATCGTGCTCGCGTTCTTCGCTCAGCGGCTGATCAGCCCGCCGAGCAGCGAGACGACACCGACCTTCAACGATTTCCGCGCCGCAGATCGCCGAACCGGCCGACCGAGATCGAGTCGGTCACCTTCGAGCAGAAGACCGAGACGGTCAAGGTCACCGAGACCGACGGCGACGAGTACTCGACCGGCTACCCGCCCGACCTCCAGGCGCCGACGGTCAACGCGCTCGCCCAGCGCCGGACATCGAGACCAACGTCGAGGGCACGGGCGGCTCCAGCTTCCTCTCGATCCTCACCTACATCCTCCCGTTCGTCCTCTTCTTCGGCTTCTGGTTCTTCTTGATGAACCAGATGCAGGGCGGCGGCTCGCGCGTGATGAGCTTCGGCAAGTCGCGGGCCAAGCGGATGTCGGTCGACGCGCCGAAGATCACGTTCCGCGACGTCGCCGGCGCCGACGAGGCCGTGCAGGAGCTGCACGAGATCAAGGAGTTCCTCGAGAACCCCAAGAAGTTCCAGTCGCTCGGCGCCCGGATCCCCAAGGGCGTGCTCCTCTACGGCCCTCCGGGCACCGGTAAGACGCTGCTCGCCCGCGCGGTCGCCGGCGAGGCGGGCGTGCCGTTCTTCTCGATCTCCGGCTCGGACTTCGTCGAGATGTTCGTCGGCGTCGGCGCCAGCCGCGTCCGCGACCTCTTCGAGCAGGCCAAGCAGAACTCGCCCTGCATCATCTTCATGGACGAGATCGACGCCGTCGGCCGCCACCGCGGCGCCGGCATGGGCGGCGGTCACGACGAGCGCGAGCAGACCCTGAACCAGCTCCTCGTCGAGATGGACGGCTTCGAGATGAAGGACAACATCATCCTCATCGCCGCGACCAACCGGCCGGACATCCTCGACCCGGCCCTGCTTCGCCCCGGCCGCTTCGACCGCCAGATCGTCGTCGACCGGCCCGACCGCCGCGGCCGCAGGAAGATCCTCGAGGTCCACACGCGCGGCAAGCCGCTTGCGAAGCAGATCGACCTCGACACGCTCGCCGGCCAGACGCCCGGGTTCACGGGCGCCGACCTCGCGAACCTGATCAACGAGGCGGCGCTGCTCACCGCTCGCTCGGGCAAGCGCGAGATCACGATGCACGAGCTCGAGGAAGGGATCATGCGCGTGATCGCCGGCCCCGAGAAGAAGACGCGGGTGATGTCCGAGAAGGAGCGCCTGGTCACCGCCTTCCACGAGATGGGCCACGCGATCGTCGGCCACCTGCTGCCGAACTGCGACCCGGTGCACAAGGTCTCGATCATCGGCCGCGGACAGGCTCTCGGCTACACGATCTCGCTCCCGGGCGAGGACAAGTTCCTCACCACCCGCGCGGAGCTCAGCGACACGATGGCGATGACGCTCGGCGGCCGCGCCGCCGAGGAGATCGTCTTCGGCGAGATCACCACCGGCGCCTCGAACGACCTCGAGAAGGTCACCGAGACCGCCAAGCAGATGGTCATGCGCTACGGGATGTCCGAGCGCCTCGGCCCGCGCGTCTTCGGCCACGATCGCTCGATGCCGTTCCTCGGCCGCGAGTTCTCCTCCGAGCCGGACTACTCGGACGAGATCGCGCGCGAGATCGACGACGAGATCCGCCGCATCGTCGAGGAGGCGCATCAGACCGCCAAGGACCTGCTCGTCGAGCATCGCGAGGACCTCGACCGGATCTCCAACCTGCTGCTCGAGCGCGAGACGATCGACGCCGAGCAGTTCGTGAAGCTGCTCGAGGGCGCTCCCGCCGAGGAGGTCTTCGGCGACGAGGACGACGAGCCCGCGGCGCCGGAGCCGAGCCCGGAGCCGGAGCGCAGCGCCGGCCGCGAGGGCCCGCGCGCCGCTGCCGCACCCGCGTCCCGGGTTCGCGGGCGGCTCGGCCGAGATGCGCGCCGACCGGCCCGACTGAGCGCTGCGTCGACTTTCGGACGAAATTCACGCATCGGCGCGCGTCCGGCGGTTAGGGTGGGGCCTCCGTAAGTCCACCATCCGAAAGGGGACACTCAGATGATCGAAGCGAACTGGGGAACTACCGCGGCCGTCGCTTCGGGCTCGTGGCCGCGATCGCCGCGCGTTCTGTGCCTGGCGGTCGCCGGCATGGCGGTCGCGAACAACCTCGATCGCCGCACGGCGACGAACTGCCGCGAAGCGGTTGCGCCGAAGACGAGTGCCAGCAGGACGCCAGGGTTGTCCTACGGAGCAGTACTTCGTCCGCGACCTGCACCGGATCAGCCACCACAAGGCGGTCGGCAAGATCGCGGTCGTACGGCGAGTCGTCCGGGGCCTCGAGTTTCGTCGTGTCGCGCAGCAGGTCGTGATCAAGCTCGATCCACTAGACCGGTGCCATCAACTACGGGACTTCGCGCGCCGGAACTGCAGGACGTTCGGCTAGAGCGCTCGAGTTACGCGGTCGAGGGGCGGGCGTCGGCCCGCCCTTCGTGCGTTCGCGGCGATACTGAGCGCAGTGACCGGGCCGCCACCGGCCCCGGCTGATGGGGATCGTCAACGTGACGCCCGACTCGTTCTCCGACGGCGGCCTGTTCCTCGATCCCGAGCTCGCGATCGCCCACGGGCGCGAGCTGGTTGCCGCCGGCGCGGATCTACTCGACATCGGGGGCGAGAGCACCCGGCCGGGCGCCGCGGCGGTGAGCGCCGAGCTCGAGCTCGAGCGCACCGAGCCCGTGGTGGCGGCCCTCGCGGACCGCGACCGGGCCGGGATCCCGATCTCGATCGACACGTCGAAGGCCGCGGTCGCCGAGGCGGCGCTCGCCGCCGGGGCGACGATCGTCAACGACGTCACCGCGCTGCGCGCGGACCCCGAGGTCGCCGCCGTGTGCGCCCGACGGGAGTGCACCGTCGTCCTCATGCACATGCAGGGCAGCCCGCGGACGATGCAGGACGACCCCCGCTACGACGACGTGGTCGACGACGTGCGCGCCTTCCTCGCCGAGCGCATCGAGGCGGCCGTTGCGGCCGGCATCGACGAGGCGCGGATCTGGGTTGACCCGGGCATCGGCTTCGGCAAGACCGTGGAGCACAACCTCGAGCTGCTGCGCCGCCTGCGCGAGCTGCGCGAGCTCGGGCGCCCGATCGTGATCGGCACCTCGCGCAAGCGATTTCTCGGCGCCCTGACCGGGCGCGAGGTCGGCGACCGGCTCGGCGGCACCATCGCCTCGAACGTGCTGGCGCTCGCCGCCGGCGCCGACGTGTTCAGGGTTCACGACGTCGCCGAGCTGCGCCAGGCGCTCGACGTCGCTGCGGTCCTGCTCGGCCAGCGCGGCTGGCGGGGCTGACTCAGGTACGTTTGCGCCGGTGGAATCGCACGGCGAGCACGAGTCGACCGTCCACGTCGAGCTCCGCGGCCTGTCGATCTACACCCACCATGGGGTGACCGAGGCCGAGCGGGAGATCGGCCAGCGGCTGGTGATCGACGTCTCCTTCGACGTCCCCGACTGCGACGCGGTGCTCACCGACCGGCTCGAGGACACCATCGACTACGCCGACGTCGCGGACATCGTTGTCCTCGCGGCGACCGAGCGGAGCTACCGGACGCTCGAGCGGCTCGGGGCGGTGATCGGAGAGCGCCTGATGGAGCGCTTCGGCTCCGACTCTGTCCGCGTGCGCGCGGCGAAGCCCGAGCCGCCCGTGCCCGTCGCGATCGAGGAGATCGGGGTCGAGGTTGTCCGCGAGCGCGAGCTCGCCGACCTCGACGGAGAGGAAGAGCCAGAGGGCGAGGCGTGAGCCCGGGTTACCTCGGGCTGGGTTCGAACGTCGGCGACCGGCTCGGGCACCTGCGCGCCGCGGTCGAGCTGCTCGGCGAGCACGGGGTCGAGGTCACCGCCCGGTCGTCCGTGTACGAGACGGAGCCGGTCGGCGAGATCCTCGACCAGCCCGACTTCCTCAACGCGGCGGTCGCGATCGAGACCGAGCTCGGCCCGGAGGAGTTGCTCGACACGTGTAAGGCGATCGAGGTCGAGCGGGGACGGATACTGACCGCCCAACGCCACAGCTCGCGCCCGCTCGACGTCGATCTGCTGCTGCTCGGCGAGCTCGAGCTCGAGACCGAGCGGCTGACGCTGCCGCACCCGCAGGTGAGCGCACGACGCTTCGTGCTCGTGCCCCTGCTCGAGCTCGACCCCGAGCTCACGCTGCCGGACGGCACGAGCCTCAGCGAGGCGCTGGCGGCGCTCGGCGACGGGGAGCGGGTGGTTCGCGCCGGCGAGCTCAGGCCGGGGCCGTAGCCCGCAGCGGCTCCAGCCAGGCGGGCGGCAGGATCGGCGGCGCGTCGCCGGCGTACTCCGGCGCGACGCGCATCGCGAGCTCGCCGGCCGGCCGGGCCGCGATCGGCTCGCGCAGGTCCTGGAGGGTCATCAGCAGGCGGACGCTGGTCGCGATCTGGTAATCGGCGGCGTTCAGCTGCTCGCCGCCCAGAACGCCCTCGGCGATCCAGTCGTCGATCCGCTGCAGGATCCCGGGCAGCGCCGCCAGGTCGGCGCGCACCGCCTCGTCGTCGGCCCCGTTGAGCCGCGCGGACAGCATGACCAGGGGCTGGCCGGTCTTCACGGCGAGCCCGATCGGGACACCCAGACGGGCGCCCTCGGAATAGGAGACGAGCGGACGGCGGTCGCGCCGCAGCGCGTTCCAGAGGATCCGGCGCGCGATCGGCTGCAGGACCTCATCTCCCCAGACCTCGGCCTGCTCGACGGCCGCCCGCTCGGCCGGATCGGAGGGGAGCAGCGGGGGGTCGGGGCGGAGCCGGTCGAGCTCGCGGGCGATCTCGCGCGAGCCCTGGACCTTGCGGCCCTCGATCTTCAGGGCCGGGACCGTGATCCCCGGGAAGCCCGCCGCTCGCAGCATGCCCTTGGACACCACCGGCATCAGGTCGACGCGCTTGAACGGGATCCCCTTGGCCTCGAGCATCATCATCGTGGTCCGCGACGGGTGCGAGGCCGGAATCACGTAGAGCTTGGCGTCCACGCGACGAAACATATCCTTACGCCCGTGCTGCTCGCTGTGGACATCGGCAACACCCAGACCCACCTGGGCGCCTTCCAGGGCACGGAGCTGACCGAGCACTGGCGCTTTCGCACGGTTGCCGGGGCGACCGGCGACGAGATCGTCGAGCGGATCGCCGGGCTGCTTGCGCTGAGCGGGATCAAGCTCGACCAGATCGAGGCGCTGTCCGTGTCCTCGGTCGTGCCGCCGCTGGGCGGTCAGTACGAGGACATGGCGAGTCGCTACTTCGACGCCCCATGCCTGCTGGTCGGCCCCGGGGTGAAGACGGGGATGCCGATCCGGATCGACAACCCGTACGAGGTCGGGGCCGACCGCCTGGTGAACTCCGTCGCCGCCTACGACCGGATCGGGGGAGCCTGCATCGTGGTCGACTTCGGCACCGGCATCAACTTCGACGTCGTCTCGGCCGACGGCGAGTACCTCGGCGGCTCGATCGCGCCCGGGATCGAGATCTCGCTCACGGCGCTCGCCGAGCGCGGCGCGCGGATCCCGCGGATCGAGCTCGGCCAGCCCGTGGCAGCGATCGGCAAGTCCACGCGCGGTGCGATCCAGTCCGGCGTGATCTTCGGCTTCGCCGGGCTGATCGACGGCATCGTCCGCCGCATCGAGGCCGAGCTGGGCGGCGAGCCGACGCTGCTCGCGACCGGCGGCCTCGCGCACGCGATCGTGCCGTATTCAGAGACGCTGGAAGAGGTGGACGAGCTGCTCACGCTCACCGGCCTGAGCCTGATCTGGGAGCTGAACCGGTGAGCCGTCCGCCGCTGGCATCGCCGTTTCGCATCGCCGATGTGGACATCCCCAACCGGGTGCTGCTCGCGCCGCTCGCGGGGATCGGGAACTGGTTCGTGCGCCTGCAGGCGCAGCGGTACGGGGCGGGGCTGGCCGTCTCCGAGATGGTCTCGAGCTTCGCGGTCGCCCACCGCAATCGCCGCACGGTCACCGAGATGCTGCGCATCCATCCGGACGAAGGCCCGGTCTCGATCCAGCTCTTCGGCTCCGACCCGGCCGTGATGCGCGAGGCTGCGGCCACGGTCGCCCAGGCGCGCCCCGCGATGATCGACCTCAACATGGGCTGTCCGGTGCCGAAGGTCCTGAAGACGGGCGCCGGCGCCGCCCTGCTCGACGACCACGACCTCGCCGTGGCCGTCGCCAGCGCCGCGGCGGAGGGCTCGGGCCTGCCCATCACGGTGAAGCTGCGATCCGGCGTGCGAGCGGGCGAGCGGACGGGCCTCGCGCTCGCCCAGCGGCTCGTCGCCGAGGCCGGGGTCGCCGCCGTGACCCTGCACCCGCGCGCCGCAGGCCAGCGCCACCGAGGCCAGCCCGCGTACGGGCTGGTGTCCGAACTCGTCGACGCGCTCGACCGGGGCGGGACCAGGGTGCCCGTGATCGTCTCCGGGGGTCTGCGCACCGCGGAGCTTGCCCGCCGAGCCTACGTCGAGTCCGGGGCCGACGCGGTGATGATCGCGCGCGGGTCGCTCGGCAACCCGTGGATCTTCGCCGAGCTCGCCGGCGAGCGCGACGTTCCGCCCTCCGACGCCGAGATCGAGGCGGAGCTGCGCTGGGTCCTTGCCCGGGCGGAGGAGCACTGGGGGCCCGAACGGGCAGCCCGCAACCTACGCAAGTTCTATCCCTGGTACGTCGAACCGCTTGGATTCGAGGGCCCCGCGGCGGACCGCTTTCAGCGCACCGAGACCCTCGACGAGGTCCGCGAGCTGCTCTCCGGAGGGCCGCTCGAGGCCGCGAATCGAGACCGAATCGCATCGCTATAATCGCGCGCCCTGCCCGATCCCGCGCCGCAGCGAAGCCGCGCGTTTTCGGGCGTTTCTGTGCCGGGAGGACCGGATTGTGCGGGACGAGACAAGGACGAGGAAGAGGAACTGAACGTGGCTCGTGAAGCTTTGATCACAGAGGAAGGGCTGGAGAAGCTGAAGTCGGAGATCGACCACCTCTCGACCACCAAGCGCCGTGAGGTGGCGGCCCGGATCAAGGAGGCGCGCGAGTTCGGCGACATCAGCGAGAACTCCGAGTACGACGACGCCAAGAACGAGCAGGCGCTGCTCGAGCAGCGCATCGCCCAGCTCGAGGAGCGGCTGCGGCGGGCGAGCGTCGTCGACCAGAACGACATCGACACCGAGACCGTGAGCGTCGGCGTCCGGGTCCACGTCAAGGACCAGAAGTCCGGTGATTCGCGCAAGTTCCAGATCGTCGGGCCCACCGAGGCGAACCCCAGCGAGCAGAAGCTCTCGCACGAGTCGCCGATCGGCAAGGCGCTGCTCGGCCACAAGCGCGGCGACCTCGTGACCGTCGACGTCCCTCGCGGGCCGAAGAAGAAGCTCAAGATCACGAAGATCGAGACCCCGTAGCGGTCTTGAACTTGGACTAGGCTCGCCCGCGATGGACGAGCCGCAAGAACACGAGGCGTCCCATGTGCTCGCCGAGCGGCGGGAGAAGCTCGTGCGACTGCGCGAGGACGGGGTGGAGCCGTTCCCGCATGAGTTCCCGGGCCGGACCGAGATCGCGACCGTGCGCGCCGAGCACGACGGGCTCGAGCCCGGCGCCGAGACCGACAGCAGCTACCGGGTCGCCGGCCGCATCGCCGCCCGCCGCGGGCACGGGAAGTCGGCGTTCATCGACCTGGTCGACGGCAGCGGCCGGATCCAGCTGCACTCGCGCGCCGACGTACTGGGTGAGCGCTCGCACGAGCAGCTGACCGGGCTCGACCTCGGCGACTTCATCGGCGTCGAGGGGACGGTGTTCGCGACCCGCCGCGGCGAGCTCTCCATGCGCGTGGACGCGTGGACCCTGTTGGCAAAGAGCCTGCGTCCGCCCCCGGACAAGTTCCACGGGCTCGAGGACACCGAGCTCCGCTACCGCCATCGCGAGCTCGATCTGATCGCCAACCCCGAGGCCCGCGAGACCTTCCGCAAGCGCGGCGCGACGATCACGGCCGTGCGCGAGTACCTCGACTCCGAGGGGTTCGTCGAGGTCGAGACGCCGGTGCTGCAGCCGCTCTACGGTGGCGCCCTCGCACGGCCGTTCACCACCCACCACAACACCCTCGACCGCGACCTCTACCTGCGAATCGCGACCGAGCTCTACCTCAAGCGGCTGGTCGTCGGCGGGATCGAGCGCGTCTACGAGCTCGGCAAGGACTTCCGCAACGAGGGGATCTCGTTCAAGCACAACCCCGAGTTCACGATGCTCGAGTGGTACGAGGCCTACGCCGACTACAACGACGCGGCCGTGCGCCTGGAGACCCTCGTCGCCCGGGCCGCCGAGCGCGTGAACGGGAGCACCGTGGTCGAGCGCGACGGGGTCGAGATCGAGCTGGCGCCGCCCTGGGATCGCGTCACGCTGCGCGACGCGATCCGCGAGCGGACCGGGATCGACATCCTCGAGCACCCCACACGCGACGCGCTCGCGGCGGCGATGGACTCCGAGGCCAGCCCCGACGAGGGCTGGGGCAAGCTGGTCGACGGCCTCTTCTCCAAGGAGGTCGAGCCGACGCTGATCCAGCCGACGTTCGTCATGGACTACCCGGTCGAGATGTCCCCGTTCGCCAAGCGCCACCGCGACGACGAGCGACTGGTCGAGCGCTGGGAGCCGATCGTCGGCGGCTTTGAGATCGGCAACGCGTTCACCGAGCTCAACGATCCCGACGAGCAGCGGCGCCGCTTCGAACAGCAGGCCGCCGAGCTGCAGCGCGGCGACGAGGAGGCGCAGCCGTTTGACGAAACCTTCCTCGAGGCGCTCGAGTACGGGATGCCGCCCACGGCAGGGGTCGGGCTCGGCATCGACCGGCTGGTGATGCTGCTCACCGGCGCGAGCAGCCTGCGCGAGGTGGTCCTGTTCCCGGCGATGCGGACCTGATGGTGCCCGGCGGCGACGAGATCGCGGCTGCCGAGCGCCAGGGGGATCCCTACCTCGTGTACACGGACGCCCACGGCGGGCGACGCGTGCTGTCGCTCTTGGATTCCTGGAACCGGATCACGATCGGCCGCGGGATGGCGACCGACGTGCCGCTGACGTGGGACCCCGACGCGTCCCGCGTGCACGCTGAGCTCGTCCGCCTCGCCGACGCCTGGGTCGTCGTCGACGACGGGCTCTCGCGCAACGGCACGTTCGTCAACGGCGAGCGGGTGACCAGCCGCCGCCGCCTGCTCGACGGCGATCAGCTGCGCGTCGGCTCGACGACGATCCGGTTCCGGGCGCCGTTCGAGCACGGCGAGCACACGCTGGTCGATCTCCCGAGCCCGTGACCAGGGCGGTCGCGGCGCTCGGGATTGCGCTGCTGCTCGCGGTGGCGTGCGGGTGCGGCGGGGAATCCTCGGCGACCCCGACCGAGCCCGAGCCGGCGACCACCACCACCGTCCAGAAGCCGCCGCCGGCGAAGCAGGTCCCGCGGGTCCCGTGCCCGCCCGACCTGGTGGGCTGCCGGAGCGCCCGCGGGACGATCATCTACGTCGAGCGCGTCGACCCGGACGGTGACGGCGACGCGCACTTCGTCCTCGCGAGCCGCGAGAGCGTGACGCTGCCCGGGGTCTCGGTGATCGACGTCGCCGTCGACCTGCGCCCGCACCCGCTGCCCGGGCCGGGCGAGCAGCTCGCCGCCGCGGGCCAGGTGCAGACCGGCTCCTACGGGCAGTCGCAGATCCACGCGGTCGCCGTGCGGACCGCCGACGGGCCCTAGGCGCCAGCCCGCGCCGTGCGCAGCTGGGCGGCCAGCCGCTCGACGTACGCGTCGAGCGCCGTCGCCGAGGCGCCCGGGGCCGAGAACTCGAGGTCGGCCTTGGCGACCGGACCGGTCGGCCCGGCGACGAGGGCGATCGAGTCGCCGCGCCGCAGGCCGTCACCGGTGACCATCAGCGAGCCGTCGACCCCACCGAGCATGCCGGTCATCACCCGCACCGGGGCGCCCGGCAGGTCGGCCTTTGCGTGCGCCGCGGCGAAGCTGGACGGGTCCTCAGCACGGAGCCCGCGGGTGCGGGCGTACTCACGCCAGAAGCCCTCGACCGCGAGTTTCTGCGAGGTGCCGTTGATCCGGCTGCGCAGCACGAAGAAGCCGATGACCACGAACAGAAACGCCTGATAGATCAGCACGGCCCGGCCCGGGTTCGGCAGGTTCAGCAGCAGGCCGTAGATCCCGCCGCCGATCACGTTCACGGCGACCATCCACAGCAGGGTCCGGAAGAGCGCGTTGAGATAGGTCGCTGGATGGCGGGTGACGATGTGGCGGAACTGGGGCCGCGACGACGAGACGTCGGCGGGCGGATGGTCGAAGGTGGTCTTCGCCAGGATCGAGTCCACGAGCACGTCCTGGCGCTTGGCCTTCGCGGCGCTGCGCGGGGCCGTTCCGGAGTCGACCTCCTCGAGGCACTCCTCGCGGACGACACCCGCGATGTGCGCTGCGTCGGCGCAGAGCCGGGTGAGCTCGGTCTCCCCGCTGACGTGCCCGCGCACCGAGGCGCAGAGGACGCCCTCGGCGAGCTCCCATTCGAAGCCCTCCGGGCTGCGGGCAAGCCAGTCGCTGAACGCGGGGGAGAGGAGCTCGGCAAGCCACGCGTCGTTGATCCCGTCCGCGACCCGCAGCGAACCGCCGCCGGCGAGCTTCACGGATCTGAGCGGGACCCCTCCGATGCCGATCGACGCGCCGGTGCCGAGGTAGGGGGCGAAGCCCAGCGACTCCGGCACGCGGAGCACGGCGGCGGTCCGCTCGACCGTGTGCGTCGTGTCGTCGGAGCGGTACGTGTAGGTGAGATGGCAGACCGTCCCGGGCTCCCCTCCGGGCAGCGCGCCGGTGGCCGCGGCGCCGACGCGGAGGTCGTCCTGGCCGAGCAGGCCACCCTTCCGCGGGATGTCCGGAGCGTCGTCGAGCGTGAGCCCGTGCGCTCGCGCGAACTCCCCCAGCGGCGCGCCGTGCGAATCGGTGGCGCTCACGCGCGCATCATTCCCGATCGGCGCCCCGCCGGGGGATGGCCGCAACTTGCGGCGTTCCGGGCGGTTTGCGGGCCATGCACCGTCCGAGTAGGCAGGGGGTCCCCGATATACTGGCGTTCCGCCGTCGTCGAGAAACCGGAGGTTCTAATCCCGCGGCAGAGAGCAGCCGATCTAGTGGATGGAACACCCGGCGCTCAGGCGTCCCCGGGGGCGGCTAGAACTTAGGAACACTGCAAAGAGGAACTAGAGGCGGAAGAGAGTTTGTTCGAGCGATTCACAGAACGGGCCAGGCAGGTGGTCGTCCTCGCTCAGGAGGAAGCCCGCACGCTGAAGCACAACTACATCGGCACCGAGCACATCCTGCTCGGGCTGCTGCGCGAGGAGGAGGGGCTCGCTGCGCGAGTGCTCGAGTCGCTCGACATCACCGTCGAGCGCGTCCGCGCCCAGGTCGTTCGCATCGTCGGCTCCGGTGAGGAGGTCACGTCCGGCCAGATCCCGTTCACGCCCCGGGCGAAGAAGGTGCTCGAGCTGGCGCTGCGCGAGGCGCTGTCCCTGGGCCACAACTACATCGGCACCGAGCACATCCTGCTCGGGCTGGTGCGCGAGAACGAGGGCGTCGCGGCCCGCATCCTGCTCGACTTCGACGCCGACTCCGAGAAGATCCGCAACGAGGTCATCCGCATGCTGTCCGGCCCCGGCGGTCGCCGCCAGGGCTCCGGCGGCGGCTCGGGCGAGGGCAAGAAGTCCTCGAAGCTGCTCGACCAGTTCGGACGCAACCTGACCAAGCTGGCCTCGGAGGGCAAGCTCGACCCGGTGATCGGCCGCGAGACGGAGGTCGAGCGGATCATGCAGATCCTCTCCCGCCGGCAGAAGAACAACCCGGTGCTGCTCGGCGAGCCCGGCGTCGGCAAGACGGCGATCGTCGAGGGCCTGGCGTCGCGGATCACCCGCGGCGAGGTGCCCGAGCTGCTCAAGAACAAGCAGATCTACACGCTCGACCTGGCCGCCCTGGTCGCGGGCTCGAAGTACCGCGGCGAGTTCGAGGAGCGGCTGAAGAAGGTGATGAAGGAGATCACCCAGCGCGGCGACATCGTCCTCTTCATCGACGAGCTGCACAACCTGGTCGGCGCCGGCGCCGCCGAGGGCGCGATCGACGCGGCTTCCATCCTGAAGCCCGCGCTCGCCCGCGGCGAGCTGCAGACGATCGGCGCGACGACGCTCGACGAGTACCGCAAGTACCTCGAGCGCGACTCCGCGCTCGAGCGCCGCTTCCAGCAGATCAAGGTCGATGAGCCGTCGATCGGCGACACCGTGAAGATCCTCGAGGGCCTGCGCGAGCGCTACGAGGACCACCACAAGGTGCAGATCACCGACGATGCGCTCGAGGCCGCGGCCGAGCTCGCCGACCGCTACATCTCCGACCGCTTCCTCCCCGACAAGGCGATCGACCTGATCGACGAGGCCGCGTCGCGGATGCGCATCCGCTCGATGTCCCAGCCCCCGGTCTACCGCGACCTGGAGGAGGAGATCGAGGAGACGCGCCGCAACAAGGAGGCCGCGATCGAGGCCCAGGAGTTCGAGAAGGCCGCGAACCTGCGCGACTCCGAGCGCCAGCTGACCAACCGCAAGCGCGAGCTCGAGGACCAGTGGGACTCGGGCGAGGCGAGCGAGCGCCCCGCCGTCGGCGAGGAGGAGATCGCGGACATCGTCTCGATGTGGACCGGGATCCCCGTCTTCAAGCTGACCGAGGCCGAGACCAAGAAGCTGATCCGCATGGAGGAGGAGCTCCACAAGCGGGTGATCGGCCAGGAGGTCGCGATCGAGGCCGTGTCGAAGGCGATCCGTCGCTCGCGCGCCGGGATCAAGGACCCCAAGCGCCCGGCCGGCTCATTCATCTTCCTCGGCCCCTCGGGCGTCGGCAAGACCGAGCTCGCCCGGACGTTGGCCGAGTTCCTGTTCGGCGACGAGGACGCGATGGTCCGGATCGACATGTCCGAGTACATGGAGAAGCACGCCGTCTCGCGCCTGGTCGGCTCGCCGCCCGGCTACGTCGGCTACGACGAGGGCGGACAGCTGACCGAGGCCGTGCGCCGCAAGCCCTACTCGGTGCTGCTGCTCGACGAGATCGAGAAGGCCCACCCGGACGTCTTCAACATCCTCCTCCAGATCCTGGAGGACGGCCGGCTCACCGATGCGCAGGGCCGGACGGTCGACTTCCGCAACGCGCTCGTGATCATGACCTCGAACATCGGCGCCAAGGACATCGCCAAGAACGTCTCCTTCGGCTTCTCGGTCTCCGAGGACGAGATCGGTGCCTCCTACAAGGACATGAAGGACCGGATCATGGGCGACCTGAAGAAGGTCTTCCGCCCGGAGTTCCTGAACCGGATCGACGAGGTGATCGTCTTCCACAAGCTCTCGCGCGAGGAAGTGCGCGAGATCATCGACCTGCTGATCACGAGGGTCCGGGCCCAGGTCGCCGAGCACGACCTCCAGCTCGAGCTCACCGAGACGGCCAAGGACCTGATCGCGGAGAAGGGCTGGGACCCGGCGATGGGCGCCCGTCCGCTGCGGCGAGCGATCCAGCGGTACATCGAGGACCCGCTCGCCGACGAGGTCCTGCGCCAGGGCCCCGACTCGATCGTCTCGGGGACGACGGTGATCGTCGACCGCGACGAGTCCGTCGGCGAGGACGACGACCGCCCGCTGAAGCCTGAAGATGGTCAAGCCGAAGAAGCGGCCGGCGAAGAAGAAGGACGACGAGTCCGACAAGGAGCCCGTCGGCGTGGGGGCCAAGAAGGCCGACGCCGACGAGCCCGCCGACGAGCCGGCGCCCGAGCCCGAGTCCTCGAGCGACGAGTCATAGCGGCCATTCGGTAGCTGGCCCAGGCGACGCTCACGCCTTTCGCGTGAGCGGCATAGGAGTCGCTCAAAAGGATCGGCTTCGCGTACCCGTTGGTGAAGTGGTCGATGGCTCGCCAAGGACGGCGCCATGCCTGGATCGCCGTCACGTTCCTACTCAGCGCAGCCTGTGCAGCGCTTCTTTTGGAGCCATGGCACGGGGCGAACGTCCTGTCGCTGTCGCCGACCCACGGCGTGGACGTCGGGGACCTGCCGGCACTCCTGTTCGTGGCGGTCGCCGTTGCCATCGGCCATGCCGCCACCCGGCACACACGTTCGGGCGCGCAATCGCGTGCGTCTCGTTGGGCAGGTCCGGCCTCGGCCGTTGTCCTCGGGCTGCTGCTGCTCCTGGCGCTGGTCGATACGACCACGAAACCGACGCTGCTCCCCGCCGGCGGCGGTACCTTCGGCGGCGTCACGCTGCACGCCGACGCAGGCGAGCCTGACCGGGTCGGCGACTGGTCGCATCTGGCTGTGACCTACGACGGGTCGAGAGTCCGGCTGTACGTGAACGGCAGCGAGGTATCGAGCCGGGCGACAACCGGGAGCATCCGCAAGACATCGGACCCCCTGTGGATTGGCGGCAACGAGCCGTATGGGGAGTACTTCGAGGGTGAGATCGACGATGTCCGCGTCTACGATCGCGCACTCGATCCCGCCGAGGTGCGGACCGAGATGTCCGCACCTCTTGGAGACCACGTCGTCACGCCGACCGCGGGCCTTGTGGCTGCATACGAATTCGACGCAGGCTCCGGAACACGCGCGGTCGACGGGTCGCCAGAGCACAACACCGGTTCGATCATCGGAGCGACCTGGGCGTCCCGCGGTCGTTTCGGCAAGGCGCTCAGCTTCGACGGCCCCGGCGAGATGGTCCGGGTCCCTGCCTCGGCGTCGCTGGACCTGGACGACGCCATGACGCTCGCAGCCTGGGTCCAGCCCGTCGATTCGCAGGCCGGCTGGCAAACGGTCCTCCATCGTCAGACCGATGCCTATTTCCTGACCGCAGGAGGTGGTGGCGCCGACATGAACCTGACCACGCTCGATGGCCTGCGCTTGGCGGCTGTGATCGGAGCGGCCGTCTGGTTGTGCACGGCTCTGGCCGGCGCCCGGGGAAGCTGGATCGGCGGTGAGCGTCGGTCGTGGTGGCCGCCGGTAGCGCTCTTTGTCGCGGGATCCGTCTTCGACGCCGCGTTCACTCACTCGACCATGCTCGTCGGTCCTACCCTGGTGGCCGTCTGGCTGGCGGCGACCGCAGCCGATCGTGTGGAGGCGGCGACCATGTGCCTGCTAGCGGCGTCGTTCACCGCCGTGAGCATCGCGTCCATCAGCGGCCATGGCGACCCCGCACGTGACGATGGTGCCATCGCACGCTCAGCCGCGCTTGGCGTGCTGTTCGTGACCGTGGGCCTCCTGGGGGCTCGCCGAGCGTGGGGCGGCTACCGGCGCCGCGACGTTGAACCGCGACCCGACGGCGTGAGCTAGCGCTTGCTGCTCGTCGGGCGGGTGACGATCCCGCTCGGCGCGCTGAGCGCGGGCTGCGAGTCGCCCGCCGCGTTGCTGGCGACCACCTGGAGGCGCAGCGTGTGCCCGAGGTCGCGGCCGGTGACCGGATAGCCCCTGCCGGCCCGCCGCGGCGGACCGATCTCCACGCAGTTGTCGCCCGCGGCGTCGCAGCGCAGCCACGTGCGCGCGCGATGAGTCGGCGAGTTGGTCCACGTGCCGCCGGTCGACTCGATGCGGTTGCCCGGGTGCGGCGCATCCGCGTCGATCAGCGTCGGGGCCGACACCGAACAAGGCGGCCCGACGAACTCGTAGGCGCCCTTGTCGCGGACCCCGTCCGGGCAGGTCGCGGCCGAGCCGGCCGCCCGCCGCGGGTTGCCCGCAAGGTCGCGGATCGCGAAGCCGCTCGGCGGTCCGGGTCCCGGCCCGCCCGAATCGATCGCAGGCGACGTGGGGCTGAGATTCCAGTCGTACGGCGAGCCACCCACGAACAGGTCGACCGGGTCGGTGCTCGTGTTGCCGGAGCTGCCGGGCACGCAGTCGATCGGGAAGTCGGTCGTCTCGTCGGCGGATGGGAGGTCGGTGAACTCGCACCCCGCCTGACCCTCGGCCCCCGGCGATGCCACGAGCTCGCCCACGAGGATCGAGCTCTCGACGCTGACCTGAGTCGGATCAAAGAAGCTGTCGAAGACCATGCTCGGCGTCGGGGCCGACGGCGAGGCGCCCGGCTCACCGGGGTCGATGGTCGTGTTGTTCACATCGGCGTCGCCGACCGTGTACGCGCCGATGTTGCCGCCGGTGATCAACGACGAGTCGAGCACCAGCTTCGAGCCGCCGAAGACCGCCTCGGCGGGGCTGTCCTCCGGGGCGATGACGTGCGAGCGCTTGACCCTCAGCTGGGTCCCCGGCAGGTCGTTGGGGAGCTGGAACAGGGCCGGGGTCGAGGTGGCCTCGCTGCTGAGGGTCGACTCGATGACCCGCAGGCCGTCGGAGGAGAACACGGCCGAGTCCTCGTCGGTGCCGGTGATCGTCGACCGCTGGATCACGCTGCCGCGGCCGCAGGTGCCGACGACCGAGAACGCCGCCGAGCCGGGTTGGTTGGTGGCCTCGACGCCGATCAGGTCGGAGCCGCGCTCGAGCTCGATCGCCATCACCGACGGGTCGGCGCCCACGGTGTCCACGGTGACGTTGCGGAGCGTGACTCCGTTGTTGCCGCAGCCGCCGAGCAGGATCGCGATCCCGGTGGGGCTGCCGCCCACGATCGCGCCGTCGCCTTCGCCATGGAGGCTCGTGTCCGGCTGGCCGCCGGACGCGGAGCCGCGAATCGTCAGACCCTCATCCGCGGGATCGTCCGTCTCGACGTTGCCGGTGAAGTCGCCTGGTCCGATCTCGATCACGTCCGCCGGGCCGGGGCTCGCCCGATGCTGGTCGATCGCGTACTGGACGGTGGCGCAGGGGTCGACGGTGCAGTCGCCGACGTCGGTGCCGTCATCGGCGACGAGGAAGGTGGCCGCGGTGGCGGGAACGGCGGCGAACAAGGACACGCCGACCGCGATCGCAGTCGCGAGGCCGGTACGGCGCGGGCGAAGCGAGGACACCACCGCCCTGTTTATCGGCGGGCGCCTCGAATCCTTTAAGTGACCACGGTCACGCTCGCGCGGTTGCGTACGGTATAGGTTGCATCACGCAACTCATACTCTCTCTCAACCGGAGGACTCGGATGGACAAGCGCTGGCGCATCCTGATCGTCACCTCACTGGGCGTCTTCGTCGCCAGCCTCGACCTGTTCATCGTCAACATCGCCTTCCCGCAGATCGCGAGCGACTTCGCCGGCACGAGCCTTGGCGAGCTCTCCTGGGTCCTCAACGCGTACGCGATCGTCTTCGCCGCCCTCCTCGTGCCGGCAGGGCGGCTGGCCGACCGGATCGGGCGCAGGCGGATGTTCCTGATCGGCATGGCGACCTTCACCGTCGGCTCCGGTCTCTGTGCGCTGGCTCCGTCGGTGGGCACCCTGGTCGCGGCGCGCGTCCTGCAGGCGGCCGGCGCGGCGATGATCATGCCCAGCACCCTCGGTCTCATCCTGCCCGCGTTCCCGGCGGAGAAGCGGGCTGTCGCGGTCGGCATCTGGTCAGCGGTGGGAGGCGTCGCCGCGGCGCTCGGGCCGCCGCTCGGTGGCTTGCTGGTGGAGGCCGACTGGCGTTGGATCTTCATCGTCAACGTGCCCGTCGGGATCGTCGCCATGCTCGCCGGCCGCGCGGTCCTCGACGAGATTCGCGAGGCGGGCCGCGCGCTTCGCCCGGACGCGTTGGGCGCCGTGCTGCTCGCGGCCTCGATCGCCCTGCTCACCGGCGCGATCGTCGAGGGCCCCGACTGGGGCTGGGGCGACGCGCGCGTCGTCGCCGGGTTCGGTGGCGCCGCCCTCGGCCTGGGCCTGTTCGTGTGGCGATCGAGCCATCACCCGGCGCCGGTGATCGAGCTCTCGATGCTGCGCGTGCGGCCGGTCGCGGTCGCCAACGCCGCCGCCGCCATCTTCTTCGCCGGGTTCGCCGCGATGCTGCTGGCCGCGGTCTTGTTCCTCACCCAGGTCTGGGGCTACTCCATCCTGAGCGCCGGGCTCGCGATCGCCCCGGGACCGCTGGTCGCAGCGATCACCGCCGTGCCGGCCGGCCGTCTGGCGGGGCGCCTCGGTCCGCGGATTCCGGCGACTGCGGGCGGGCTGATCTTCGCCGCGGGCTTCGCCTGGTCGCTGGCCTTCGTCGGCGCCGAGCCCGCGTACGCGAGCGACTGGCTGCCCGGGTTCCTGTTGGGCGGCATCGGCGTGGGACTCGTGCTGCCGAGCCTGCCGACCGCGGCCACGGCCCCGCTGCCGCCCGACCGGTTCGCCACCGGCACCGCGGTGTTCGCGATGTCGCGCCAGATCGGCTCGGCGATCGGTGTGGCGATCTTCGTCGCCATCGTTGGCGACGCGGCGGGGGTCGCGCTGCTCGACGGCCTGCGCGACGCCTGGTGGTTCATCCTCGGAGCCGGCCTGGTCGCGGCCGGGCTCTCGAGCCTGCTCCCGGGCAGCGCCGCCGAGCTGATCGGCGCGGCGCAACCGCCGGTCGATGTCGAGCCACCGGTCGTCCTCGGCGGCGAGGCGCGCGCCTAGAGCGTCGTTGGCGGGGCATAAGGTGCGGGGCGATGGACATCGTCCTCGCCCTGATCGCCGCGATGCTGTTCGCGCTCGGGACCGTGCTGCAGCAGCGCGCCGGCATGGACGAGCCCGAGGGCGGCTCGGACTCCGGTCTGCTGCTGCGGATGGTGCGGAGGCCGGTGTGGCTCGCCGGGATCGCGGTCGACGCGCTCGGCTTCGTCTGCCAGGCGATCGCGCTGACCATCGGCAGGCTCGCCGTCGTCCAGCCGCTGCTCGTCTCGGCGGTCGTCTTCGCGCTCCCGCTCGGCGCCAAGATCACGGGCCAGCGCGTGCGCAAGATCGACATCGGCGCCGCGGTCCTGGTCACGGCCGCGCTGATCGCGTTCCTCACCGTCACCAACCCATCCGGCGGCCGCGACGACGCCCCGATCCACGAGTGGCTGATCGCCGGCGCGATCTTCGCCGCGGTGTGCACGCCCCTCGTCCTGCTCGCCCGTCACGCGCCCCCGGCGCGGCGCGCGGCGCTGCTGGGGAGCGCCGCGGGCATCCTGTTCGCGCTCACCGCGGCGCTGACGAAGGCCGTCTGCGACCAGATCGCCGACGGCGCCCTGCACCCATTCATCCACTGGCACATCTACGCGCTCGTGGCGGTCGGCTACATCTCGCTCACCTTCAGCCAGCTCGCGCTCTCGACCGGAGCCCTGGCCCCAGCCGCTGCGACCAGCATGGGCTTCGACCCGCTCGCCAGCGTCATCCTCGGCGTCACCCTGTTCGATGAGACGATCGCCGAGACGCCGATCGGGATCGTGGTGACGGTGCTCTCGCTCGCCGCCGCGCTCACCGGGGTCGCGATTCTCTCCCGCTCCCAGAGCGCGCCGCCGCCGAAACCGCTCGCCGGATCCGCGGCGCCGGCTCCGGCTGCCGCTCCGGCCTGAGACGCGGCACCGATCCGGCACCCCGCGGTCTTGTTTCGTCGGGGCCCGTCCGTAGGCTGGCCCGGATGGCGCGCGCGCAATCCAAGTTCTTCTGCCAGGCCTGCGGCCATGAGTCGCTCGCCTGGTCGGGGCGCTGCGCGGGTTGCGGCGACTGGAACACGCTGGTCGAGGCGCCACGCGCCGAACCCGCGAAGGCCGGGCCGGGCGCTCGCGGCCGGGCGGCACCCGCCGGACGGCCGGTCCCGTTGCGCGACGTCTCGGCGCCCGAGGTCGGCAGGCTGAAGACCGGGATCGCGGAGCTCGACCGCGTCCTCGGCGGCGGCCTCGTGCCCGGCTCGATCGTGCTGCTGGGCGGGGCGCCCGGGATCGGCAAGTCGACCCTCACGGGGATGGGGCTGGGGAATCTGTCGGCGGCCGGCCACCGGGTGCTCTACGTCTCCGGCGAGGAGTCGACCGCGCAGGTGCGGTTGCGCGCCGAGCGCCTGGGCGCCGGCGCCCTGGCGGTGCCTGCGCTCGCCGAGACCTCGCTCGAGGCGGTGACCGCGACGCTCGAGGCCGAGCGGCCGGCCGCCTGCGTGATCGACTCGGTCCAGACCCTCCACGCCGAGGGCATCAGCGGCGCCCCCGGTTCCGTGGGACAGGTGCGCGAGGCCGCGACCGGGATCATGGACGTGGCGAAGCGGATCGACTGCGCGGTGATCCTCGTCGGACACGTCACCAAGGACGGGGCGGTCGCCGGGCCACGGGTGCTGGAGCACCTCGTCGACTGCGTGCTCTTCTTCGAGGGCGAGCGCGAGCGCAGCTTCCGCACCCTGCGCGCGCTCAAGAACCGCTTCGGGGCGACCAGCGAGGTCGGCGTGTTCGAGATGCGCTCCGGCGGGCTGGTGGAGGTCGAGGATCCGTCGGCGCGCTTCGTCGCCGAGGCGAGCGCGGCCCCGGGCTCGGCCGTGCTGTGCTCGATGGAGGGCACGCGGCCGCTGCTGGTCGAGGTCCAGGCGCTGGTGGCGCCGACCGAGATCGTCCCGCCGCGCCGGGTGGCGACCGGGATCGACCGCAACCGCCTGGCGATGGTGCTCGCGGTCCTGGCACGCCACGGGGGCCCGTCGCTGGCGGCCGCCGACGTCTTCGTCAACGTCGCCGGCGGCGTCCGGATCGACGAGCCGGGGGCCGACCTCGCCGTCGCGCTCGCGCTCGTCTCGGCGCATCGCGGGGAGGCGCTCGCCGACTCGGAGGGCAGGCCGCTCGCGTGCTTTGGCGAGATCGGCCTCACGGGCGAGCTGCGCTCGGTCGGCCACGCCGATCGGCGCGTCGCCGAGGCGCTCAAGTTCGGCCTCGGCCCGGTGGTCGCCCCCGCGGCGGCCGAGCCGCTCACCGGCCTGGCGCCGGAGTCGAGCGTGCGCGGCGCGATTGGCGCCGCGCTCAGGGCGAGTGCACACGCGGCGCGCGCCGCATAGTCACGTTTCCCATCGGCACCTCGGCCGGATATAGACTCGGCGCAACGGTCATCAGGGGACTAGGAGGTTCAGGTGAGGGATTGGAACTCGCGGAAGCACAAGCGCCACCACCACTGAGCACGCGCGCGGGTCGCGCTTGACAACGGCCATTCCGAGCTTTCCACACGGAATTGACCTGAATACGGGAATCGCAGGCACTTTGCCATCATGGACAGGTGCAGCACTCCGGGGATGAGCTGAACGAGCTGGAGGCACGGCAAGATCCCCGGCTCCTCAGGGCCCTCGACATGGTCGCCCCCGGGACTCCGCTGCGGGAGGGGATCGACAACATCATCCACGCCCGCACCGGCGGCCTGATCGTGGTCGCCGAGGCGGACGAGGTCTCGTTCCTGTTCTCGGGCGGCCTGCGGCTCGACGTCGACTACACGCCGGGGCTGCTCTACCAGGTGGCGAAGATGGACGGGGCGATCGTGCTCCCTGAATCCGCGGAGAAGATTCTCTGGGCGAACGTGCAGCTGATGCCCGACCCGACGATCCTCTCGATGGAGACCGGCACCCGCCATCGGACCGCCGAGCGCGTCTCCAAGCAGACCAAGGCGCTGGTGATCGCGATCTCGCAGCGCCGCGACGTGGTCTCGATCTACATCGAGGGGATCAAGTACATCCTCGAGGACATCCCGACGGTGCTCTCCAAGGCGAACCAGGGCCTGGCGACGCTTGAGAAGTACCGCTCCCGGCTCGACCAGCTCGCCGGCCGGCTGACGGCGCTCGAGTTCGCCGGCGGCGTGGCGCTCTACGACGTGCTGTCGGTGCTCCAGCGGGCCGAGCTCGTGACCCGGATGGCGACCGAGGTCGAGCGCTACATCATCGAGCTCGGGTCCGAGGGCAGGCTGATCGAGATGCAGCTCGAGGACCTGGCCGTCGGCGTGATGGCCGAGCGCGCGGCGCTCGTCCGCGACTACGTGGCGGACGACTCCGAGCCGGAGATCGAGCGCGGGCTCGCCGATCTCGCCGGGCTCGAGCACACAGAGCTGCTCGACTACGGGCGGCTGGCGGAGCTGCTCGGCTACGACCGCAAGACCAACACGCTCGACTTCGAGGTCGTCCCGCGCGGCTACCGGGCGCTCTCGGGAGTTCCGCGACTGCCGCGCCTCGTGGCGCAGAAGGTCGTGCGCCACTACGGCGACCTGGAGGCCCTGCTCGCCGCCTCGGACGCCGACCTCGCCGCCGTCGAGGGGGTCGGCGAGTCGCGGGCGAAGGAGATCCGTGAGGGGATCCGCAGGCTTCAGGAGGTCGACATCGTCGACCGCTACTTGTGAATCAGACGGCCGCGCAAGCGGCCGTCGCTAATTGAGGAGGCAGACATCACAGAGGCAGCAATGGAGGAGTCACTCGTCGAGGACATCGACGACCTCGGCCCCGCCACATGCGAGTTCGAGGTCGGCGACAACGTCGTCTATCCACACCATGGCGCCGGGGTCGTGCTGAAGCGGGAATCGCGGGACATGATGGGGGAGTCCAAGGACTACCTCACGATCAAGATCCTGCACAACGACATGACGGTCATGGTTCCGTGCGAGAACGCTCACCGCGCGGGCCTGCGACGGGTGATCGATGAGGACGCGGTACGGCGCGTGATCGACGTGCTCACCGGCGAGGTGTCGGAGATGCCGAAGAACTGGAACCGCCGGTTCAAGTACAACCGCGAGAAGATCAAGACGGGCGACGTCTACGAGCTCGCCGAGGTCGTTCGCAACCTCGCGATCCGCGAGTGGGAGAAGGGCCTCTCGACCGGCGAGAAGCAGATGTACACCAGGGCGAAGAAGATCCTCGCCTCGGAGTTCATGTACGCGCTCGACAAGGACGAGGAAGGCGCCGAGGAGTACATCGACGAGCTGCTGGAGGAGCGTTTCGGCGCCAAGACCACGGCCTGAGGGTCGAGTCCACGCAGCCGCCCTGATCGCGGCCGCCGGTTCCGGAGAGAGGCTCGGAGCCGGCGGCCCGAAGGCGCTCGTGGAGGTCGCCGGCCGCCCGCTGCTCGGCTGGTCCCTGGCGGCGTTTCGCGCCGCGAACGCGGTCGCCCTGGTGGTCGTCGCGGCCCCGCCCGGCCACGAGGTCGAGGTCGAGCGGATCGCCGGCGAGGTCGCCGGCAGGCCGGGCGAGCCGGGTGCGTTTCACCCAGTCGTCGTCACGGGCGGCGAGTCCCGGGTCGCCTCGGTCGGCCACGCGCTCGCCGAGGTGCCCGCATCGGCCGAGCTCGTCGCCGTCCACGATGCGGCGCGCCCGCTGGTGACGCCGGGGCTGATCAAGTCCCTGTTCGACCGGCTCGACGCGACCCCCGAGGCGGCCGGGGTGATCGCGGCGACCCCGGTGACCGACACGGTGAAACGGGCCTCCGCCGAGGGCGGCGAGATCGTCGCCACCGAGGCGCGCGAGGGGCTCTGGGCGGCGCAGACGCCGCAGGTGTTCCGCGCCGAGCCGCTGCGGGCCGCCCATGATGCCGCGCCGGCCGACGGCTCAGGCGCCACGGACGACGCGATGCTGATCGAGGCGGGAGGGGGAACGGTTCTGATCGAGCCCTCGCCGCCGGAGAACCTGAAGCTCACGACGCCCGCGGACCTGCGCCTGGCCGAGCTGCTGCTCGCCGAGCGGTCGGCCGGCTAGCGCCGCAGCAGCACCCAGACCAGGGTCGCCGCGAAGGCGAGCTGGCCGAAGGTGAGCGCGTGGCCGAAGTTGGCGGCGCCGAGGGCGGCGGCGATGGCCGTCGCGGCAGCGGTCGCGCCGAGGAGCGTCGCGAGGTCGGTGAGCGTGCGGTGACCCGTTCGCCTCACTTCGCCACCGGCATCTTCTTGGGCGATCGCCGGCTGCGGCCGACCGGCAGACCGGCCTGCTCGCGGGCGGAGTCCTGTAGGTGGGCGCGGCGCCGCTTCACGTAGATCAGCCGCTCGACGAACAGTGTCCCGACGCCGGCGAGCACGATCGCGGTCAGGTTGAGCACGAGCTGCAGGAGGGCTCCGCGGAATTCGCCCCACTCCCCGTACGCGGCCGCGACGCCGATGTTCGCCGCGGCCGGGATCGTCGTGACCGAGACCAGGACGCCGATCAGAGCTCCGGACTTCGCCGAGGTGAGCGAGAGCATCCCGGCGGCGCCGGCGACGAACGCGACGATGAACGAGAACGCGTCCGGCTTGGAGATGAAGTCGGTGAGCGGGTGCTCGCCGACCACGAAGTCCCCCGGGGTGAGGTCCGTGCGCCCGGATCACGAGCGCGAACAGCAGCGCGGCGATGATCCCAACGGGGAACCCGATCGACGAGGGCGCGGGCCGACCGCCGGGCCACGTCGCGCGGCGCTGGACGATCGCGACGCAGAGCCCCGCGATCGGCCCGAACTCCGGGCCGACGATCATCGCGCCGACGATCAGGATCGGGGAGTCGAGAAAGATGCCCACCGACGCGATCAGGCAGGCGGCGCCATGAACGCCAGGAAGACGCCGTTGAGCTCGGTGTTCTCCGACGTCCGCGACTCGACCTCCTCCCAGACCACGGCGTCGCCCGGGTGGCCCTCGGCGGCGCTCACGGCGGCTGTCGCGGCCGCCGAGATCGCGGAGTCGATGTGCTCGATCGCGATCGATCCCTCGCGGTCGACGTCGAGCTCGCGCAGGTCGGAGACGATGACGCTGGCGTCCTCGCGGGCGACGTCACAGAGGATCACGTCGCCCTCGGGCTTGCGGGCAACGCGCTCGAGGTAGACGAGGTTGCAGACCGACGGGCTGTTCTCGAGCAGGTCGAGGACGTGCTCGGACTGATAGGCCGGGACCACGATCCGCATGTGGACCATGCCAGGAAGTATCTACGCTGCGGCGGTGCGCACCGATTACCACGTTCATCTGCGCCCCGACGAGCTCGACGCGACCCCGGCCGGCTACTTCACCGAGGCAAACGTCGAGCGCTATCTCGAGGCGGCCGCGGAGGCGCGGGATCGCCGAGCTCGGCGCCTCCGAGCACATCCACCGCTTCACGCAGGCGCTCGACATCTGGCAGCACCCGTTCTGGGTCGAGCAGGCGCAGGACGACCTCGGCGCCTACTGCGACTTCGTCGCCCAGACGCCGCTGAAGCTGGGGATCGAGATGGACTTCGTCCCCGGGCGCGAGGATCGGATCGCTGCCGTGCTCGACTCGCAGCCCTTCGACTACGTGATCGGCTCGGTGCACTTCGTCGGCGACTTCGCCGTCGACGACGACGCCTACGACATCTGGTCGCGCGAGTCCGACCCCGACCGGCTGTGGCGGCGGTATTTCGAGACCCTTGCCGAGGCGGCACGGAGCGGTCTCTACGACGTCCTCGCCCACCCCGACCTGGTCAAGATGTGGGGCAGCGAGCGGCCGCGCCCCACCCGCGACCCGCGGTTTCACTACGAGCCCGCGGTCGAGGCGATCGCGGAGACCGGCGTCGCCGTCGAGGTCTCGACCGCGGGCTGGCGCAAGCAGGTCGCCGAGCTCTATCCGGCCGACGCCTTCGCGGCGATGTGCGTCGACGCGGGGGCCGCGTTCGCGCTGTCGTCCGACGCTCACGTGCCCGCGGACGTCGGCCGCGACTACGATCGCGCCGTGGAGGTGATGCGCGGCTGGGGGATCGGCGAGATCTGCGTCTTTGAGGCGCGCGAACGCCGGCTGGAGCCGCTGGCATGAACGGCGGCGGGCGGGTCGGAATCGGCTACGACAGCCATCGGTTCGCGGCCGGCCGCCGGCTGGTGCTCGGCGGGGTCGAGATCGAGCACGAGCTCGGGCTCGAGGGGCACTCCGACGCCGACGTCCTCACGCACGCGGTGATCGACGCCGTGCTCGGGGCCGCGGGCCTCGGCGACCTCGGCACCCACTTCCCGCCGGACGACGAGACCTGGCGCGACGCGGACTCGCTCGATCTGCTTCGCACGGTCGTCGGCATGATCGGCGGGGCGGTTGCGAATGTGGACGCGACCGTCATCTGCGAGGCGCCGCGGCTCGGCGACGACCGAGCGCAGATGGAGCGCAACCTGACCGACGTCCTCGGTGCTCCCGTGAGCGTGAAGGCGACCACCAACGAGGGGATGGGGTTCACGGGTCGCGGCGAGGGCATCGCCTGCATAGCGGTGGCGCTCGTGGGCACCTAACCGCAATAGATTCTGGGGTGATGATCTTCGATAGACCCCTCTCGCTCGCGCGCAGAGTCAAGCTCGGCTCGCTCGGCACGCTTCCCGACGTTCCCTTCAACCTGAAGACGCTCGCCGAGGCCGGCGTCATCCGCCCGATCCGGCCCGACAAGCTGGCGCGGATCGCGCGCGAGCTCGCGCGCTGGGGCGCCTCGCCCGCGGCGGGGATCACCGGGGCCGCGATCATGCGCGGTGACGACGAGGGGCTCGCCGACGAGGCGGGCTCGCTCACCTTCGGCGAGCTTCACCTGCGCTCCAACGCGCTCGCCCGCGCCCTGCGCGAGCGGGGCGTGCGGCCCGGAGACGGCGTGGCGATCATGGCCCGCAACCACCGCGGCTTCGTCGACGCGACGCTCGCGATCGCCAAGCTGGGCGCGAACGGGCTCTACATGAACACCGCCTTCTCAGGGCCGCAGCTCGTCGACGTGATGGAGCGCGAGGGACCGGCGGCGCTGATCTACGACGAGGAGTTCTCCGACCTGCTCGGTGAGGCCAAGGAGGACACGCGCCGGTTCATCTCCTGGGCCACCGACGGCCCGAGCCCGGATCCGACGACGGACGAGTTGATCGAAGCGGCCGCCGACGACGACCTCGAGCCGCCGGACGAATCGAGCCGCTTCATCATCCTCACCTCGGGCACGACCGGGACGCCGAAGGGCGCTCAGCGCGGCCAGCCCGACTCGCTGAGCCCGCTGGCGGCGATGTTCTCGCGGATCCCGCTGCGCGCGGGGGAGAAGACGATGATCGCGGCGCCCCTGTTTCACTCCTGGGGCTTCGCCCACTTCCTGCTGGGGCTCTCGCTGAGCTCGACCTACGTCCTGCAGCGAAAGTTCGACCCCGAGCGGACGCTGGAGGCGATCGAAGAGCACGGGGCGACGGCGCTCGTGGTGGTGCCGGTGATGATGCAGCGGATCCTCCAGCTGCCGGAGGAGACGCTCGCGCGGTACGACCTGCCGACGCTGCGCGTGGTGGCCGCGAGCGGCTCGGCGCTGCCGGGCCCGCTGGCCGAGAAGTGGATGGACCACTTCGGCGACAACCTCTACAACCTCTACGGCTCCACCGAGGTGGCGTGGGCGACGATCGCCACCCCCGAGGATCTGCGCGCGGCCCCGGGCACGGCCGGCAAGCCGCCACGCGGGACGATCGTGAAGATCGTCGACAGCGAGGGCAACGGTGAGGTGCCGCCGGGCGAGACCGGGCGCATCTTCGTCGGCAACGACATGGCGTTCGAGGGCTATACGGGGGGTGGCGGCAAGGACGTCTACGACGGGCTGCTGTCGTCCGGCGACGTCGGCCACTTCGATCAGGACGGCCGGCTGTTCATCGACGGCCGCGACGACGAGATGATCGTCTCCGGCGGCGAGAACGTGTTCCCGCGCGAGGTCGAGGACCTGCTCGCCGGCCACGACGCGGTGAAGGAGGTCGCGGTCATCGGCGTCGACGACGAGGAGTTCGGCCAGCGGCTGAAGGCGTTTGTGGTCGTGGTCGACGAGGGCGCGATCGACGAGGACGGGGTCAAGTCCCACGTGAAGCAAAACCTCGCCCGCTACAAGGTCCCGCGCGAGGTCGAGTTCCTGGACTCGCTGCCGCGCAACGCCACCGGCAAGGTCCTCAAGCGCGAACTCACCTGACCGGATTCTGCCCGCCGCCAGCGGGTAGGCACGTGGAGGCGAAGCCGACGAGGAGGTTCACACATGCCGCCACGTGGAGTTAAGAAGGGCACCAAGCGCGCTCGCCAGTACGAGCGCGTGAAGGAGAGCGAGAAGCGGGCCGGGCGCTCGGAGAGCCGCGCCGAGGAAATTGCCGCGCGGACGGTGAACAAGGAGAAGGCCCGCGCGGGCGAGTCGCGCACCCGTTCGCGCAGCTCGACGTCCGACATCTCGTCGGGCCGCCGCGGCGGCAAGCGCTCCGGGAGCGGGCCGGGCGGGCGCACCCGCGAGCAGCTCTACAACGACGCGAAGAAGCTCAACATCGAGGGTCGCTCGAAGATGAGCAAGCGCCAGCTCCTGGCGGCCGTCAACCGCAAAGGCGGCTGAGGGTCAGGCGGTCGTCGCCTGGCGCGCTGAGCGGCGCCGGGCGGCCTCCGCCGTACGGTGCTCGTGCTCGACCTGAGTGCGCAGCTGCTGGAGCGAGCGCCGCACGTTGCGGCGGATCGATGGCGCCGCGACCCGCTCGGAGAGATAGCCGGTGATCCCGGCGCCGGCGACCCCGTAGGCGAAGCGGAACTCGACCCGGGTGCGGTCGCCGCCGACCTCGCGCAGGCGCCAGCGACCCCGCTGGTCGACGCCGGTCACCGACGACCAGGCCATGTCGCGCTCGGAGCTGCACTCGACGATCTCCACCAGGCCACCCATCTCGGCCGACCCGACGCGCATCAGCATGCGGTAGCGGGCTCCGAGCCCGGAGCGTCGCTCGCCGACCACCTCCCAGCGGGTGACTCCCGACATGTAGTGGAGCGCGTTGTCGGGGTCCTGCAGGTAGTCCCAGATCAGCTTCGCCGGCGCCGAGATCACCGTCGACTCACGGATGCGCATCAGCCGATCACCGGGAAGCGGCGTTCCGCGGCGAGCCCGTCGAGCGCCGTCTGCATCACGCCGGTGACGTGGTCGTAGATCTCGTCGACGTCCGGTTCAGGGCCGAACTCCGCGCGCAGGTGGATCGGCGGCAGGACCTCGATCGTGATCTTCGCGGGCAGGGGCAGATGCCCGAGCAGGTCGCCGACGTTCAGCCCCCAGGGAAGCGCGAGCGAGATGGGCAGGACCTTGAGCCGCAGGCTCCGGTCGACCCCGGTGACCTTCGCCAGCCAGGCCCCGCGGCTCAAAAAGAGCGCCGTCTCCTGGCCGCCGATGGTCACGACGGGGACGATCGGGACGTCGGCGTTGAGCGCCAGCCGGATGAAACCCTTGCGGCCGGCGAGGTCGACCTTGTTGCCCTCCCAGGACGGCCGATGGACCTCCCAGTCGCCGCCGGGGAAGACGAGGAGCGCGGCGCCGGACTCGAGCGCGCGTTCGGCGTGCCTGTGTGAGGCCGCCATCGTCCCGTAGCGCTTCAGCATGCGCCCGAGGGGCGAGGCGAGCACGAGGTTGTGGGCGAGTTGGTAGAAGGGCCGCTCGACGCCGAAGTAGGTCGAGAAGGCGAGCGGCAGGACCGTGACCTCGGGCGACATGTTGCCGCCGGTGTGGTTGCCGACCAGGAGCACCGGGCCCTCCTCGGGGACGTTGCCCATGTTGCGGACCTCGGCCCGGTACCAGAGGGTCGCCAGCAGCCAGGCCAGCGGCAGGTTCTCGCGGACGTAGTCGGGGTCGCGGTCGTCGAGGTCGGCGCTCAGCGCGGCCTGCGCGCCCTTCGCCGCGGCGCCGGCGAGCCGCCCGGCCACCCGGCCGCCGGCTCCCACCAGGTCCCCCGCCGCGCGGGCGACGCCTCCGGTGCCGGCGCGGGCCGCGGAACCGAGCGGGCGCAGCAGGGCCTCGGGCCCCCCGCCGTTCGTCCCCTCCCCGTGGGACGAGCCGTTGCGCTTCGCCTGCTCTCCCATCGCGGGCTCGGCCATGGCGGCGATCATAGACCCGCAACGGCGGCGAATCGCCGGTGCGCGACCTCGTCGGGCATGGCGCGACTAGCATCGCACCCGTGCGCGAGATCAGGATCAGGGACACGCTTGGCGGCGAGCTGACGCCGCTCGTGCCGCGGGACCCGCCGCGGGTGGGGATCTACGCATGCGGGCCGACGGTGTACTCCCGGATCCACGTCGGCAACGCGCGGGCGTTCGCGGTCCCGATGCTGCTGCGGCGCTTCCTCGCCCACGAGGGCTTCGAGCCCACCGTGGTCATCAACGTCACCGACGTCAACGACAAGATCTACGACGCGGCGCGCGCCGAGGGGGTGCCTTCGGCCGAGCAGGCGCGGCGGATGATCGACGCCTACGTCGAGGACACCGACCGCCTGGGACTCGGGCGACCCGACGCCGAGCCCCGGGCGACCGCGACGATCGCCGAGATCGTCGAGCTGATCGAGGCGCTGATCGAGGGCGGGCACGCCTACGAGTCGGGAGGCGACGTCTACTTCCGGGTTCGCAGCTTCGACGGCTACGGCAAGCTCTCCAACCGCGATCCCGACGAGATGGACCAGGGCGAGGAGGCGGGGAGCGCGCAGCTCAAGGAGAGCCCGCTGGACTTCGCGCTCTGGAAGGCGCGTAAGGAGGGCGAGGACGAGTTCTGGCCCTCCCCCTGGGGCGACGGGCGGCCAGGCTGGCACATCGAGTGCTCGGCGATGGCCGAGAAGCTGCTCGGCGCCGACTTCGAGATCCACAGCGGTGGGTCGGACCTGATCTTTCCTCATCACGAGAACGAGATCGCGCAGACGGAGGCCGCCCGCGGCGTGCCCTTGGCGCGGATCTGGATGCACAACGGCATGGTCCGCACCGACGCCGAGAAGATGTCGAAGTCGGTCGGCAACATCTTCCAGCTCGGCGAGGCGATCGACACCTACGGGGCCGAGGCGCTGCTGGCGTTTCTCACCGCCGGCCACTACCGCCAGCCGATCGAGTTCTCTCCCGACGCGCTGGAGCAGGCCGGGGCGCGGGTCGAGCGGCTGCGCAACTTCCTGGCCGAGGCGCCCGTCGGCGGCGAGCGCGATCCGTTCGTCGCCGAGCGGCGCGAGGAGTTCCTCGACGCGCTCGCGGCTGACTTCAACACGCCGAAGGCGTGGGCGGCGCTCTTCGAGCTCGTCGCCGAGGGCAACCGCCGGCCCCTGCCCGGCGCGCGCGAGGCGCTCATCGAGTTGCTCCCGCTGCTCGGGCTCGAGTCCCTGCTGGAGGCCGGGGACGGCCCCGATGCGGAGGCCGAGGGTCTGCTGGCCGAGCGCGAGCGAGCCCGCGCCGAGCGCGACTTCGAAGCCGCCGACCGCATCCGCGACCAGCTCGCCGAGCTCGGCTGGCAGGTCCGCGACGCGCCCGAGGGCGCGCGCCTCGTTCGCAGGGGGTGAGCTCGACGGACGTCGTCTACGGCAAGCGGCCGGTCGCCGAGGCGGAGCGGGGGAGACGCCGTGTTCGCCGCGTCTGGCGCGCGCCGGAAACCGACGCGGCCGAGCTCACCCGGCTCGCCGGCTCACCCGACCACCAGGGCGTGGTCGCCGAGGTCGACCCGTACCCCTATGCGGACGCCGACGCGCTGCTCGAGCAACCCGATGCGCTGATCGTCGCGCTCGACCGGATCCAGGATCCGCAGAACCTCGGCGCGATGGCGCGCTCGGCCGAGGCCGCGGGCGCCACCGGGCTGGTGATCCCCAGCCGCCGCTCGGCGAGCGTGACCCCCGCCGCCGCCAAGGCCTCCGCCGGGGCGGTCGAGCACCTGCGGATCGCGCGCACCAACCTCGCGGAGTTCCTGAGCCGCGCGAAGGACGCCGGCGCCTGGGTCTACGGCGCCGAGGCCAACGCCGAGGCTCCGTACACCCAGGTCGACCTCACCGGCAAGCTCGTCCTGGTGCTGGGCAGCGAGGGCAAGGGCCTGCGCCGCCTGGTCGCCGAGCGCTGCGACGCGCTGATCTCGATCCCGGTGCGAGGGCGCGTCGCCTCGCTGAACGTCTCCGCCGCAGCGGCGGCGCTGCTGTTCGAGGCCGTGCGCCAGCGCGGCCGGGTCTAGTACCGCGCCGACTCGTCGCCAGGGGACGCATGCGGTGCAAAAACGACGACTCGGCGTTTTGCGGGGGGCGCGCGTCGTGCGGGACGCGCGAAAGGTGCCCTGAGTAGCAACGCCGCCGGACGACCCTCGCGAATTGCAACGGAACTTGCGTAGACCGCGCCGAGGTTGACAGAACTATGTACCCAGGCTTAGACTGCGGAGCTACGTAAGGGTGAACTAAAGGTCGAGCTTTCGACCCGCCATTCACTCAGAGGAGAGGGCGCCCACCAGGGGAGGTACGGGCGCCACAGGTTCCAACCAAAGATGGAGGACCAGTGGCTGTACCGACCCAACCCCCCCGTACGCTCGTCGCGGCGTCCGCCAGCCCTCGAGCTGAGTCTCAACCAGAGCTTGAGGACAGCTACCTGGTTGCGCTCGCCAAGCGCGGTAGCGCCAACGCCTACGAGCGTCTGATCAGGCGTTATCGCGGTTTCGTCCGCCTCAAGGCCTCGTCGTACTTCATGCTTGGAGGCGACTCCGAGGACCTCATCCAGGAGGGCCTGGTCGGCCTCTACAAGGCGATCCGCGACTTCCGCTCCGACCGCGAGTCGAGCTTCCGCAACTTCGCCGAGCTCTGCATCACGCGGCAGATCATCACCGCGGTCAAGACCGCGAGCCGCAACAAGCACGCGCCGCTCAACCAATACGTCTCGTTCGCCCAGTCGCCCGCCGCCTCGGGCGAGGCCGAGACCACGCTCGAGGAGGTTCTGCCGGGGCCGATCTCGGAGGAGCCGGCGGAGCGGGCGATCGCCAGCGAGGAGCTGCAGGCGCTGGTGTCGTGCCTCGCCAGCGTGCTCTCGGACCTCGAGAGTCGCGTTCTGTCGCTGTACCTCGACGGCCACTCGTACGAGCGGATCGGCGAGCGGCTCGAGTGCGACACGAAGACGGTCGACAACGCGCTCCAGCGGGTGAAGCGCAAGGTCGCCGTCCACATCGCCGGCCGCGAGGTGCTGGTCTAGCCGTACATTTGGCTCACGTGCCCGGATAGCTCAGCTGGCAGAGCACGCGATTTGTAATCGCGAGGCCGTGGGTTCGATCCCCACTCCGGGCTTGTGCCTGATGATGACTTCACCTGGCGTGACGGGGAGCGGACGATCCACTTCCGCGCCGGCGTGGTCGCCGACTCGGTGGACATCCTCGCCGCGCACGGGTTCGACCGCTACGAGCTGCTGACCACCGAGCGGGCGATGGGGGCCGCGTCGGTCGAGCTCGCCGAGGGCTCCGCGTGCTTTCACCACATCCCGCCGGGCCCGGTGAACGAGGTCGCGGCGCGCTTGTTCGACGACGTCGGCGACGGCGACCTCGTGGCGCTGGGTGGTGGCCGGGTGATCGACGTCGCGAAGGCGGTCGCGGCGATCCGCGGTACCCGGGTGGCGGCGCTGCCGACGACCCTCTCGGGGGCCGAGATGACCCGCATCCACCGGCTGCCGGACGGCGAGGAGGCGCTGGACGGCCTCGTCCGCCCCCACGTCGTGATCGCCGACCCGCCGCTGATGACCGGCCTGCCCGAGCAGCCGTTGCGCGCGAGCGCGATGAACGCTCTCGCCCACGGGGCCGACTCGCTCTACACGCCGCTTGCCAACCCCATGTCCCAGATGGCCGCGCTGCGCGGCGCGTCGCTGCTCGCCAAGGCGCTCGACGCTCACGCGCGGCGAGCGCGACCCGGCGGCCCTCGCCCTGGGCTCGATCCTCTCCGCCTACGCGCTCGACTCGGCGCTCTTCGGCCTCCACCACGTGATCTGTCAGAGCCTCGTGCGCGTGCTGCGGATCCCGCACGCGGAGACGAACGCGGCGATGCTGCCGGTGGTGATCGAGGCGCTGATCCCGCGCGCGGGCTCGCAGATGACCGCGCTCGCGCGTGCCCTGGGCACGAAGCGGGCCGAGCTCCCGGACCGGATCCGCCAGCTCGCCGGGGGCAGGCGGCGGTTGTCGAAGATCGGCGCCGACCGCGAGCGCCTCGACGACGCGGTGCGGGCCGTCATGGAGCGCCAGGAACTCCGCCTCACGCCCGACATCCCGGGCGAGCGCGAGATCCGCGAGCTGATCGATAAGGCCTGGTAGCCGAGCTGCCGTAACGCCTCGCGCGCGAGTGTGTAGGCACGTTCATGGAACAGGGCCCAAGGCGGTCGGCACCGCCGCGCGACGACGTGGTGATCAGCGACGAGAGCTTCGAGCGCTATCACCGCTTCGCGCGTGAGAAGGGGACGAGCAGGGTCCTCTATTACGTCGCGCGGTGCCTGCTGGTGCCCGCGATGCTGATCTGGTTTCGCCTGCAGCGCTCCGGGCGCGAGCACGCTCGCACCGCGGGCGGCCTGATCGTCGCCTCCAACCACCGCAGCTTCCTCGACCCCTTCGTGATCGGGGCCCTGCTTCCGTGGCGGCGCCGGATCCAGTTCGTGGCCAAGGTCGAGCTGTTCGAGAAGGCGTGGATCGGGTGGCTGTTGTCCCGGCTCGGCGCCTTCCCGATCCGCCGCGGCCAGTCCGACGAGACCGCGATGGAGACCGCCCGGCTGATCGTCGAGCGGGGCGGCACGGTGATCATGTTTCCCGAGGGCACGCGCCACCGCACCGGATCGCTCGGGCGGCCCAGGCGCGGCGTCGGCCGCCTCGCGCTCGAGACGGGCGCCCCGGTGCTCCCGGTGGCCGTCCAGGGTTCCGAGGAGGTGCGGCGCGGGTGGCGGATCCGACCGCGCAAGGTCAAGCTCCGGGCCGGTACCCCGCTCACGTTCCCGCGCACCGAGCGCCCGTCGCCGGGGCTCGCGGCGACCGTCACCGAGCGCATCTGGCCCAACATCGAGCTGCAGTGGGAGTGGCTGGGCGGCCTGCCGCCGCTGCGCAAGGCGGCGGTGATCGGCGCCGGCAGCTGGGGCACCGCGATGGCCGTGCTGCTCGCCCGCGGCGGGCTCGAGGTCGAGCTCGGCAGCCGCAGCGCCGAGAAGGCCGAGCTGATCGACCGCAAGCGCGAGAACGACGAGTACCTGCCCGGAGTGAAGCTGCCGGAGGGGCTCGCCGTCAAGCGCACGAGCGAGATCGAGCTCGCCGGCTGCGATCTGATCTGCCTCGCCGTGCCGTCCTCGGCGCTGCCCAACGTGGTCGGCTCGCTGGCCGACCGGATCGGCTCGCGGGCCTCGGTCCTGCTGCTCTCCAAGGGCTTCGTTCACCCCATGGGCGCGCTGCCGAACGAGTACGTCTCCGAGCGCGTGCGGGCGCGGGCGATCGCCTCGCTCGGCGGCCCGGCCCACGCGCGGGAGGCGGCCGCCGGCATGGCGGCGCTCGTGCTCGGGAGCGCCGACTCCGACCTGCGGGCGATGCTGGGCGAGGTCTTCGACCGCGCCGGGCTCGTCTGCGAGCGCACCGACGACGTCGCGGGCGTCGAGGTTGCCGGCGCGGCCAAGAACGCCGCCGCGCTCGCCGCCGCGGCCGCCGAGCGCTTCGGCCTCAACGCCGCGGGGATCGCCGCCGCGGGCGTCTGGCGCGAGTGCGTCGAGTTCGCGCTCGCCCACGGCGCGCGCCTGGAGACGTTCTCCGGCCTCGCCGGGGTGGGCGACCTGACCGCGACGGTGCTCGCCCCTCAGAGCCGCAACCGCCAGGCCGGCGAGCTGCTCGGGGCCGGGGTTCCCGCGGAGAAGATCCAGGCGCGCATCGGCCAGGCGTCGGAGGGTCTCGACTCGGTGCCGCTGATCGCCGAGACGGTGGCCGGGGCGGGGATCGAGGCGCCCAGCCTCGAGGGCCTCGCGGCGCTGATCGAGGGCGAGATCGACGCCGGCGAGTGGATCGCCGGCCTGCGACGCGCCGAGCGGGCGCGAAGGGCGGCCTGACCGGGATGGAGGTCTAGGCTCTTGCAGGGTGAGCGACGAGCAGACCGAGGGCCAGACCGCCGCGGTCGAGCCGCCGAAGTCGAAGGCGGAGCTCGACCGGGCGTTCTCAGACCTGTACCGCGCTCACCTGCGCGACGTCTACTCGTACGCCTACTACCGGGTCGGCAACCACCACGATGCCGAGGACCTCACCGAGCAGGCCTTCCTCCAGGCCTACCGGCACTTCGAGCGCGCCCAGCGGGAATCGAACGGCCGCCCGCTTCGCCCGTGGCTGATCCGCATCGCCCACAACCTGGCCTCGAACTACTACCGCGATCGCGCCCGGCGCCCCGAGGCGAACATCGACGCGGTGGAGCCGCCGGCGCACCCGCACGAGACCGAGCGGGTGGTGGAGGGGCGCGAGGAGCTGCGCGAGGTGATCGCCAAGCTCGACGAGCTCTCCGACGACCGCCGCGAGGCTCTGATCATGCGCTTTGCCCTCGGGATGTCCAACCGGGAGATCGCCCGCGCGCTGGGGCGGTCGGACGGCGCGACCAAGGTCTTGATCCACAGGGCGATCAGGCAGCTCGAGGAGCTGATGGCAGATGAGTGAGCACGCCGGCGAGCTCAACCTCGAGCGCCTGCTGAGCGACGCCCTGCGGCCGGTCGATCCGCCGGCCGACCTCGCGACGCGCATGGAGTCGGCCCTGTCCTCGATCGCCGAGCAGGCCGCGGCCGAGCTCTCGAGCTGGGCCGACGAGCTCAGCGAGGGCGAGCTCGAGGCGCTTCGCGACCCGCGCAACTGGGTCCGGCCGGTGGCCGCGGTCGCCGTCGGCGGGGCCGCCGCGGCGGCGCTGGTCCTGGTCGAGGCGCGCCGCCGCCGCCGTCCGCACGGTCTGCGGGCGAACGCGGAGCGCTGGGTCCGCGACCTCCCGCGCCCGCGCTGAGCCTCAGGCCGCCTTCGGCTTCGGCCCGATCGACGGCGACGCGGCGCCGGCCGCGAGCCCGAGCAGACCGAGGATCAGGTGCAGCACGTTGTCCTCGTCGTTGACCGGCACGAGGCCGAGGATGACGTTGTCGGACTCGATGAACCCCCAGATCGAGAGCACGAGGTAGAGCAGTCCGACGCCGAGCGCCGCCGACCGCGCGGCGGTTCCGGCGCAGGCGAGCAGCAGGAGCCCGATCAGGATGTGGAGGACGTTGTGCCAGCCGTTGACCCCGAGGACCCCGAACACGTCGTCCGTGTTGGCCAGCACGCCAGAGGTTCCCGTGTCGAAGCTGGCGCTGTAGAAGAAGCCGATGATCCCGACGATCACGAGCACCGCGCCGATCAGCGTGCAATAGAGCTGGGCGGGACTTGAGGTGGACATCTCGTTTCCTCCTTGCGAGGGGCCGGGAGCGCGGATCGGCGAGACTATTAAGCGCCGCGCGGACGACCCGGAGTGATCCGGACTCCGCGGGGCGACGTAAGAAGATCCCGGTGGCCGGCGCGCTCACACCAGAGGCCCTGCAGCGACTCGCCGACGAGGACCTGATGACCCTCGTCGAGCGCCGCGACGCGGATGCGTTCGCGGTCCTCTACGACCGCCACGGCGGGGCCGCGTACTCGCTGGCCCATCGGATCGTCGGCGACCGGTCGGTGGCCGAGGACGTGACCCAGGAGGCGTTTCTGTCGGTGTGGCGCAGCGGCGCGCGGTTCGACGCCGCCCGCGGCAGCCTCCGCTCCTGGACCCTGAGCATCGTCCGCAACCGGGCGATCGACGCCCTGCGGCGCTCCGCCGGCTCGGCCCCGAAGCTCGACTTCGACGACGAGGCGGCGCTCGAGGCGCGCCCATCGGGCGACCTCACCGACGCGGAGGCGATCAGGCGCGAGACCGCCAGCCGCGTCCGCGGGGCCCTGCAGGAGCTGCCCCAGGAGCAGTCGGAGGTGATCGGGCTCGCCTACTTCGGGGGCTTCAGCCACTCCGAGATCGCCGAGATGCTGGGCATGCCGCTGGGTACTGTGAAGGGCCGGATGCGGCTCGGCTTGGAGAAGATCAGGGTCACGCTCGCGGAACGGATGGGGATCGACGGCCCCTCGGGGGTGCTGCCATGAGCGACGATCGCCGACCCTGCGCGGAGCGTCGTGACGATCTCGCCGCCTACTCGCTGGGCGCGCTGAAGCCCGATGAGGCGAGCGCGCTCGAGCGGCACCTCGAGAGCTGCGAGTCGTGCCGCGCCGAGATCCGCTGGCTGGCGCCGGCGGTGGACCTGATCCCGGCCGGGGTCGAGCAGCTGAGCCCGCCCGACAGCCTGCGCGAGAACCTGATGGCGACCGTGCGCGCCGAGGCCGCCGCGGAGGCGCCCGCCGCCGAGGCGGCGCCGGCCCGCGAGCCGCGGCGAGCGCGCGACCCGTGGTGGCATGGCCTCCGTGGCCTGTTGATGCGGCCCGCGGTCGGGATGGCGGCGCTGATCCTGCTGATCGCGGGCGTCGGCGCCGGTTGGCTGCTGCGCGGGTCCGACACCGTCGACCAGGGCGCCAACCTCGTCCGCGCCGAGCCGGTGGGCAACGCCACCCCGGTCTCCGCGACCCTGGAGCGCACCGGGGACACGGGCACCCTGCACGTTCAGGCGCTGCCCCGCGATCCGCAACGACGAGGTCTATGAGATCTGGGTCCAGCGCGCCGGGGTGATGGAGGCCAGCAACACGTTCGTCCTCTCCGGCGACGGGACGGCCGAGGCGGCGATCCCGGGGCCGCTGAAGGGCGGCCAGGCGATCTACGTCACCCGTGAGCCCCACGGCGGCAGCCAGCAGCCGACCACCAGGCCGGTGCTCCAGGCACCGCTCTAGACCCGGCTCGGCGGGGTCGGAGCCAGCCGCCCCGATATCGTCAGCCGCCCGATGGCGACCTGCTACCGACACCCCACCAGGGAGACGAACGTCTCCTGCTCAAACTGCGGGCGCCCGATCTGCCCCGACTGCATGACCTCCACCTCGGTCGGGATGCGGTGCCCCGAGTGCGCGAGCCAGCGGACCCGGGTTCGCAACCCGGTCGGGACGCCCAGCCGCACCGACGCGCCGGCCACCTACGCGATCATCGCGATCTGCGTCGCCGCCTTCATCGCCGAGTTCGTCGGCGGTGGCACCGGGGCGTTCGACGGCGGCGGGAAGATCATCAACGAGGGCGGCCTGTTCGGGCCCCTGGTCGCCGACGGCGAGTACTACCGGATCGTCACCTCGGCCTTCCTGCACGCCGGGCTCCTGCACCTCGGCCTCAACATGTTCGCCCTCTACATCCTGGGCAGCCTGCTGGAGCCCGCGATCGGGACCCTGCGGTTCATCGGGATCTACGCGGTCGCGATCCTCGGCGGCTCGTTCGGCGCTCTGCTGCTCGATCCGAACGAGCTCACCGTCGGCGCCTCGGGCGGGATCTTCGGGCTCATGGCCGCCGCCTTCTTGATCGCGCGCAACCGCGGCCTCGACGAGTTGGCCTCGCAGGTCGGGTTCTTCGTCGTCCTCAACCTGGTCTTCACGTTCAGCATCCCCAACATCAGCATCGGCGCTCACCTCGGCGGGCTGATCGGCGGGGCGCTCGCGGCGCTGCTGATCAACGTGCTCGAGCGCGACCAGAGCCGCAACTCAAGCGCCCTCGAGGCGATCGGGCTCGTCGTCCTCTGCGTGGTCGCCGTCGCGGGGGCGCTGATCGCGGCGGACTCGAACGCGCCGGCCGGGATCGGCTGAGGCGCGCTCAGCGCCCGGCTGAGCTGAGCTCGAAGACGTCCTCGTGCCCGATGCCGCGCGGTTCGGGCGCCAGGTCCGGGTGCAGGAGATGGGCGAGCAACTCGACCCCGTCCACGAGTCGCGGTCCCGGCCGGGAGAAGGACGAGGCGGCATCGACCGCGACCACCCGCCGGGCGCCCAGCGCTCGCAACCGCTCGCCCTCGGCACGGGCCTGCGCCGCCGCCTCCTCGACGTAGAGGCCGCAGGGCATGACCACCGCGACCTCCGGGGCCGCCGCGGCCACCGCGTCCCAGGCGACGACCTTCGACTTCTCGCCCGCCTGCCCCAGGACGTCCTCGCCCCCGGCGCGGGAGATCATCTCCGGGACCCAGTGGCCGCCGGCGAAGACCGGATCGAGCCACTCGAGCGCCGCGACCCGCGGGCGGGGCGCCCCGGCCACGATCTCGTCGATCGCCTCCAGCCGGGCGCGGAGCTCGGCGAGCAGCCGGCGCCCGCGCTGGGGCTCGCCCGCGGCCTCCGCGAGCCGGACGAGGTCCTCGAGCACCTCGTCGAGGGTCTCGGGATCGAGCGAGAGGACCGCCGGGGCGCCGGGGAGGTCGGCCGCGACGGTGCAGACGTCGTCGTAGGAGACGGCGCACACGGCGCAGAGCGCCTGGGTCACGATCAGGTCGGGGGCGAGCTCGCCCAGGGTCGCGTCGTCGAGCCGGTACAACGACTCGCCGCGGCCGGTGACCTCCCGGACGCGGGCGTCGATCTCGGCCGGCGCGAGCCCGTCCTCGATCACGCTCGAGGTCAGCTTCGGCAGCCGGGCCGCCGCCGCCGGGTGGTCGCACTCGTGGGTGACGGCGACCACGGAGTCGCCGAGGCCGAGCGCGAACAGCGCCTCCGTCGCCGAGGGGACCAGGCTCGCGATCCGCATGAATAAGGCGCCTCAACGGCGGCGCGGTTTCGCCTTCGCTTCGCTTCGGCTCACACGACGAGGATAAGCTCCAGGCATGGCGGACCTGCTTGCGGATGAGGAGATCCAGGCGAAGCTCGGCGAGCTCGACGGCTGGGTGCGCGACGACGACACGATCACCAAGACGTTCGAAAACGGCGACTTCGTCGGCTCGGTCGAGTTCGTTCGCCGGCTCACCGGCCCGGCGGAGGAGATGGGCCACCATCCGGACCTCGAGCTCTCGTGGGACAAGGTCAAGGTGTCGATCACCAACCACGCCGCCGGCGGCCTCACCGACGCCGACTTCGAGCTCGCCAAGCGGATCGACGCGCTCGGCTGATTTGACGCGGGAGGACGTTCGCTTCCGCTCCGCCGATGCGGACTGCGCGGGCTGGCTGTTCCGGCCCGAAGCCGCCGCGGACGAGGTCGGATGCGTGGTCCTCGCGCACGGGTTCGGCGGGGTCAAGGAGGCGCGGCTCGGCGCCTACGCCGAGCGGTTCGCCGCCGCCGGATACGCCGCGCTGGTCTTCGACTACCGCCACTTCGGCGACTCCGGCGGCGAGCCGCGGCTGTTGATCGACATCGGCCGCCAGCAGGCCGATTGGCGGGCGGCGATCGCCTTCGCCCGCGCCCTCGAGGGGGTCGACGGCGGGCGGATCGCGCTCTGGGGGACGTCCTTCTCCGGCGGGCACGTGATCGAGCTCGCCGCGGACGGGGACGACTACGCGGCCGTGATCGCGCAGTCGCCGTACACGGACGGCATCGCGACCCTGCGCGCGGCCGGGCTCGCCGACAACGTTCGGATGTCGAGGGCGGCGATGGCCGACGTGATCGGGGCGGCCTTCGGCGACACGCCCCGGCTGATGCCCGTGGTCGCTGCGCCGGGGCAGCTCGCGGCGATGAACAGCCCCGACGCCGAGGCCGGCTACCTGGCCCTGTTCCCACCCGGCTACGAGTGGCCGAACCGCTTCATCCCCAGGGCGACGCTCCCGCTGCCGGGCTACCGGCCGGTCGCGCATGCGCACAAGGTGCGCGCCCCGCTCCTCGTCCAGGTGATGAGCCGCGACGCCGTGACCCCGCCCGTGCCGGCACGCAAGGTCGCCGAGCGGGCCCCGCGCGGGGAGTTGGTCGAGTACGAGGGCGGCCATTTCGACATCTACGTCGGCGAGCCGTTCGAGCGCGCCGTCGGTGACCAGATCGCGTTCCTGCGACGACATCTCGGGGTGCCCGCGTGAGGATCGTCCACGTCCTCGGCACGCGGCCGAACTTCGTGAAGATGGCGCCGGTGATCGCCGCCGCGCGCGAGCGCTTCGGCGCCGACGAGTCGGTGATCGTCCACACGGGCCAGCACTACGACCGGGCGATGTCGGAGGTCTTCTTCGAGGAGCTCGGCGTCCCCGAGCCCGATCACATGCTTGGCGTGGGCTCCGGCAACCACGGCGAGCAGACGGCGCGCGTGCTGACCCGGCTCGAGCCCGTGCTCCGCGCGGAGCGCCCGGACGTCGTCCTCGTGCCCGGCGACGTGAACTCGACGCTCGCCGCGGCGCTGTGCGCGGCGCGCCTCGAGCTGCCGATCGGCCACGTCGAGTCCGGGTTGCGCAGCTTCGACCGCACGATGCCCGAGGAGATCAATCGCGTGGTCGCCGACCATCTCTCGGAACTGCTCTTCCTGCACTCGCCCGAGGCCGAGGACAACCTGCGGGCCGAGGGCGTGCCCGAGGATCGCTACCAGTTCGTCGGCAACACGATGATCGACACCCTGGTCGCGCTCGAGGACCGCTTCCGGGCCAGGCCCGCGGCGCAGGAGGCCGGGATGCGGCCCGGCGAGTACCTGCTCGTCACGCTGCACCGCCCGGCGCTCGTCGACGGCCCGCTGCTCGCCGAGGCGATCGCGGCCCTCGACACCGTCGCGCGCGAGCTGCCGGTCCTGCTTCCCGGTTCACCCGCGGACGCGCAAGATGCTCGGTCGCCGACGGCGGCGGGCGCGGTCACGCTCACCGACCCGGTCGGCTACCTCGACTTCCTCTCGCTCGAGGCCGACGCGGCGGCGGTGCTCACCGACTCGGGCGGGATCCAGGAGGAGACCACGTACCTCGGGATCCCCTGCTTCACCCTGCGCGACAACACCGAGCGCCCGGTGACCGTGCGGGCCGGCACCAACACCCTGCTCGGCCTGGCCCCGGAGCGCATCGCGGAGATCCCCGCGCTGCTCGCGGAGGCTCCGGCGGGGCGCCCGCAACCACCGGAGAAGTGGGATGGTCATGCGGCGCTCAGGCTCGCCGAAGTGCTGGCGGACTGGTAGCTTCGCGGGATGCCGCTGCCGTCGCTGGTCCCGAAGGACCGAGTCTTCTTCGACCTCTTCAGCGAGGCGGGGCAAAACACCGTTCGCGCTGCGCGGCTGCTCAAGGACATGCTCGAGGACTGGCCGGATAGCAGCCACCTCGCGCAGGAGATCCTGCTCGCCGAGCAGGAGGGCGACCGGATCACCCACGCCCTGATCAAGCGGCTCAACTCGACCTTCGTCACGCCGCTCGACGGAGAGGACATCTACGGGCTCGCGACCCAGCTCGATGACATCGTCGACCACATCGAGGAGACCGCCGACTTCATGGGCCTCTACCGGATCGAGGCGCCGATGGAGCAGGCGCTGCAGATGGCCGACGTCCTCGTGCTCAGCTGCGAGCAGGTCGCTGGCGCGCTCGAGCACCTGCGCGGGTTCAAGGGACTCGACCCGTACTGGATCGAGATCCACCGGCTCGAGAACGACGGGGATCGCCTCTACCGCGACGCGGTCGCGTCGCTGTTCGCGAACGGCATCGACCCGATGTTCGTGATCCGCTGGCGCGACATCTTCCTGAGGCTCGAGCGGGCGGTCGACGCTACCGAGTCGGTCGCGCACATCCTCGAAGGCATAGTCATCAAGAACGCGTGAGCGCGCGTGTCTGAGGGCGACCTGATCCTCGGCCTCGTCGTGGCGACGGCGCTGGCCTTCGACTTCACCAACGGCTTCCACGACACCGCCAACGTCGTCGCGACCTCGATCTCGACCCGGGCGATGCCGCCGCGGCTCGCGGTCGGGTTCGCGGCTTCGCTCAACTTCGCCGGTGCCTTCATCTCGCTCGCGGTCGCCGCGACGGTCGCCAACGACGTCGTCGACCCGGCCGCCATCACGACCACGGTGATCTTCGCCGGGCTGGTCGGGGCGATCGCGTGGAACCTGGTCACCTGGTACTTCGGCCTGCCCTCGTCGAGCTCGCACGCGCTGATCGGCGGCGTCGTCGGCGCCACCTTCGCCGCCGCCGGCACGAGCGCGATCTTCGGCGAGGGGCTGGTCGGCAAGGTCCTGATCCCGGCGGTGATCGCGCCGGTGCTCGCCTTCGTGGTCGGCGGGATCGGGATCGTCGCCTGCTACCGGATCGTCGGCCGCCAGCGGCCCGGCCCGGTGACCCGCGGTTATCGCCTCGGCCAGGTGCTCTCCGGCGGCCTGCTCGCGCTCGCGCACGGGACCAACGACGCGCAGAAGACGATGGGGGTGATCACCCTGGCGCTGGTCGCGAACGGAAACCTCTCCTCGGAGGGGTTCGAGGTCCCGACCTGGGTCGTGATCTCGGCGGCCTCCGCGATCGCCCTCGGCACCTACACCGGCGGCTGGCGGATCATCAAGACGATGGGCACCCGGATCATCAAGATGGACCCGGCGCAGGGGTTCTCCGCCCAGGGCGCCGGCGCCGCGGTGATCCTCGCCTCGTCGCACTTCGGCTACCCGCTCTCGACCACCCAGGTGATCGCCGGCGGGGTGATGGGCGCCGGGGCGGGCAAGCGGCTGTCGGCCGTCCGCTGGGGAGTGGCGGGCAACATCGTCGTCGCCTGGCTTCTGACCCTGCCGGCAGCGGCGGCGATGGGAGCGCTCATCTACGGCTTCGTCGACCTCTTCCCAGGGGCGGCGGGACCGGTGATCGTCACCGTGATCGGCCTCGTCGGCGTCGGCTTCCTCGCCCGCAGGGTGCGACTGCGGCGGCCCCGCCCCCGCGACATGATCGCGACGATCGTCGACACGAAGGCGCTCTGGGAGACCGTGGCCGCCGCGTTCGTCGCCGGCGTCGGGACGACGATCGTCTTCTCGCTCGCGATCCTCGGGGCGACCCGGTTCGCGGAGGCCAACCGCGAGGGTCGGGCGCTGCACGCCACGCTGTTCGGCGTCCTGACGGCGTTCGGGCTCCTCGCCACGGTCGCGGCGATCGTCTTCGGCGTGGTCGTGATGACCTCGAAGTGAGCGCGGCCGCGGAGCACGCGGGGGAGCGATCGGGGCTCGGGGAGGCAAGCGGCACCGCCTCGCTCGAGGCCTTCTCGTGGATCATCACCGGCCTCGTCGCGCTGCTCGCCCTCGCGGCGATGCTGCTTCTGGCGGAGCCGCTCGGCGACCTGATCGCGCCCGCGCCGCTCGACTTCTTCGACGACCCGCTCGTCACCGAACTGGTCCGGCCCGAGCACGCGGAGCTCGTCCGGGTCGCGATCGCGATCATCGCCACGCTCGTCGTGGCCGCCGCCGTCGCCTACGTCCCCACCCGGCGGCTGCCGAGCCGGCTCGGTGGCGCCGCCCCGGCGCTCGCGGCCGCCGGTGGCGCCGCCGCTGTGTTCGTGGTGCTGATCGCGTGGTTCTCGCGCTCGGAACCGTCGGCGCAGGGCATCGACGAGCCTGACTACTTCTCGGCGCTCGCCGGGGTGGCGGCGCTCGTCTTCGCGGCGCTCGTGCTCTGGCTCGCCTCGTCGAGACGGCGCCTCGGCAACGCCTGGGAGGCGGTGCGCGGTGCGCTCGCCCGCCGGCCGGTGGCGGCGGCGATCGCCGTCGTGGTCACCGTCTGCTTCCTGCTCCCCGCGGCGTTCACCGAGTCGAGCCTGGGCGACGCGCTGCCGTTCATCCTCTTCGGCCACCTGCCCGGCATCTTCGGCGACTTCGTCGCGGTCGCGAACGGACGCACGCCCGGCGTCGACTTCGCGAGCCAGTACGCGGCCCTGCTGCCGTACGCGCTGTGGCCGCTGTTGTCGCTGCTCGACTACTCGCCGGCGGCGTTCACGATCATCGCGACCTGCCTGTCGGGGCTGGCGCTGCTCGCCGTCTGGAGGTTGCTCGCGCTCGCCGCGCGCGACGAGCTCGGCGGACTGGCGCTCTACGTGCCCGTGCTCGCGCTCAGCGTCGTGCCGCTGGCCGTGGTCGGCGACGAGCGGCTCACCAACGCCTCCCAGTACCAGCTGCTGCCAGAGCGATATCTGTTGCCGATGGTGACCGCGTGGGTGCTCGCCCGCCACCTGCGCGGGCTCGCTCCGCGCGGCCCGGGGCTGCCGATCGCCTGCGCCGCGATCGCCGCGGCGAACAATCCCGAGTTCGGGCTCCCGTGCCTGGTCGCAACGCTGATCGCGCTCGCCCTCGCGCGGCGTGGAACGGCGACGATGTGGCTGGAGGTCCGGGGGCTGCTCGCGCGGGCGGTGGTGGCCGTGGTCGCCGTCGCGGTGCTCGTGTGCGCGATCGACCTCGTCCGGACCGGGTCGCTGCCGTCGCCCGCCACGGTTCTCTACTACTCGCGCCTGTTCGGCTCCCAGGGCTACGGGATGATCCCGATGCCGGTGCTGGGCCTGCACCTGGCGGTGTTCGCGACCTTCGCCGGCGCCCTGATCGTCGCCGCCGTGCGCGCCCGCCGGACGGACGACGACCGCACGCTCACCGCCCTGCTCGGGTTCGCCGGCGCCTTCGGGCTGCTGGCGTTCGTCTACTACGGCGGCCGTTCGAACGGCTATTCGCTGATCGGGCTCTTCCCCGCCTGGGGGCTGGCGCTGGCGCTGCTGACCCGACTCGTGGTCGCCCGGCTCCGGGGAGCGGGCGACTTGCTCGACGCCGCGCGGCGGGCGGGGGCGCTCGGGGATCTGCGCGCTCGCCGGGTTCGGCCTCGCGGTGACGACCGTGACCCAGGTGGCGGCGCCGTGGGACCAGGTGAGCAGGATCGCGGACGAGTCGTCGGGCAAGCCCGACTCCTTCGACCTCGACGCCGTCGAGCGCTTCGTCGGCGAGCGCTCGATGCCCGGCGAGCCGATCGCGGTCGTCGGCTCGAACGGGTTCCTCATCGCGCGCGAGGTCGGGGTCGAGGACACATCGCCGATCGAGGACCCGGTGCATTTCGTCGCCGGCACGCAGGTGCAGGACGTGATCGACGCGCTTGACGACGAGGGCGGGAGCTCGATCTTCGTCCGCGACCGCTCCTTCCCGCCGCCGCTCCCGAGCATCAGCGCGTACCTCGCCTCCGCCGGGTTCCGGCCCGTCGCCCACGATCGGGCGAGCGGGACGACCCAGTGGCAGCGCATGGGCTGAGCGCTACATTGGCCCCATGCGGGTCGTGCGCAACATCGCGATCATCCTCGTCCTGGCGCTGATCGTCGATCTGGCGCCGGGGGGCGGCGCGGCGGCGCGCGCCATCGTGACCGCGATCTCACTCGCGTTCCTCGCGATGATCGGCTTCGCCGGCTACCAGTTCTACCGTCAGAACCGGCTCACGTACGTCGGGCTCACCGAGCGCCAGCGCGCCGCGCTGCTGGGCTCGCTGGGGGCGATCGTCCTGATGATCGTCGGCGCCGACGAGCTCACCGCGACCGGCGCCGGCCTCTTCCTGTGGCTGGCCGTGCTCGGCGTCTCGATCTTCAGCCTCGTGAAGATCTGGACGGACGTCCGCGCCAGCTACTGAGTCTCCCCACCCCGGGCACGCTCCCGGCACACCCGCCGCGGCACCTGTAGTCGCCGCCCGCCTACGGTCGGACCATGGTCCGATTGAGCGACGAACGCGGGCAGGCGGCGGCCGAGCTCGTCGCGGTGGTCCCGTTCCTGCTCGTCCTCCTGCTCGCCGTCGCGCAGCTCGCCGTCGCCGGCTTCGCCCTGTGGAGCGCCGGCGACGCGGCTCGGGCCGGGGCGCGGGCGGCTCACGTGGGCGGTGATGCCCGGGCGGCGGCGCTCAGCGCTCTGCCGGGCTGGCTCGACAACGGGGCACGGGTCGCGACCTCGGGTCCGGTCGAGGTCCGGGTCGAGGCGCCCGCGCTGCTCCCGGGCGTGCCGTCGATCCCCGTGAGCGCGGCGACGGAGCTCCAGCCGGGGGAGGCGCTGGGTGGCTGAGCCGGCGGCGGGGTGGCTCGGAGCCGAGCGCGGCCAGGCGTCCATCGAGCTGCTCGCCGCGGTGCCACTGGTGGTCGTCGTCGCCGTGCTCTGCCTCCAACTGCTCGCCACCGGCTACGCGCTGACGCTCGCCGACGGGGCGGTCGAGGCCGGGGCGATCGCCCTCGCCTCCGACCTCCCGGCCGAGCCGGCCGTGGAGGCGGCGCTCCCGGGGTGGGCCCGGGACCGGATCGAGCTGGAGCGGACCGGCGGACGGCTGGTGGTCCGGCTGCGCCCGCCGTCGCCCCTCGCGGCGGTGGGCCGAGCGCTCGAGGTGAGCTCCACGGCGTGGGTCCGGCGACCAGGGGACGGATCCTGAGTGCCCGCGGTCGTGCTCGCCGGCGAGCTGCCCGACGCGGGCGGCGGCCTCGCCTGGGCGGCGGCGGTCGCGGTCGCCCTCGCGCGCGAGGGCGACGTGGCGCCGATCGCCGGCGACGACGGCGCCGTGGTCCTCGTCGAGGTGGGGTCCGGGCGTGCGCGGGGCCCGACGATGCTCGCCGCCGACGCGGCTCGCGAGCTCGAGCGCGACCTGCGCGAGGCGGGCTTCGAGGCCGCGGCCCGGGGCCGCCTGGCCTGGGTGCGGCTGGAGGCGGAGGACGGATGGATCGACCGGCTGCGGGCCGTGATCGAGCTCTGTCGCGGGGCGCGGACGGCGGTCGTGTGCCTCTCGCCGGCGGATCTGCGTGGGGCCCTCGGCGACCAGCGGCTGGGCGTCGCCGGTGTCTTGCTGCGCGCCGAGCTGCCGCGCCAGCGCCCGCTCGCGGCGCTCGCGGCGCGCGAGCTGCTCGCCGCCGGCCTGCGCACGCGGATCGTCACCAAGCCCGCCGGCCGGGTCGCCAGCCGGCGCGCGCTGGCCGGGATCGATCCCGGCGGCGACGTCTCGCGCCGGGCCGGGCGCCTGGCGCGCGGCCTGCTCGCGGCGCAGGCGGGCCAGGCCCTGCCGCTCGTGCTGGGCGGGCTGCTCGCGCTCGTCCTCTGCACCCTGATCCTCGCCGCGTTCGGCGGCGCGGTCACCGGCACCTCGCGCGTCCAGCGCGCGGCCGATCTGGCGGCGCTGTCGGCGGCGCGGTCGATGCGCGACGACTTCGAGCGCCTGTTCGAGCCCGCGCGGTCGCCGGACGGGAGCCCGAATCCGGCCCACCTGGCGAAGGCGGCGTACCTCGACCGGGCGTCGGCGGCGGCGGTCGACGCCGCGCGGCGCAACGGCGTCGATCCGCGGGCGCCTGCGGGTGCGAGTTCCCCGATTCGGGCGTCGTTTGCACCGCTGCGCGTGCGCGCCCAGGTGACCGCCGAGCTCGAGACCGCGGGCGCGCTGCCCGACTTGCCGGTGGACGCCGAGGCGGAGGCCGAGGCCTCGCCGCCGTCGGCGGCCGCGACCGGGGCGGCCCCGGAGGTCGCCTCGGGAGGGGGTTACTCGGGTCCGCTCGTCTACCGCCAGGGCGAGGGCATGCGCCCGGACGTCGCCGCGGCCTTCGACCGGATGGCGGCGGCCGCCTCGAGCGCGGGCGTCGCCCTGTTGGTCAACTCGGGCTACCGCTCGGACGCCGAGCAGGCGGCGCTGTGGGCCCAGCACCCCGATCCGCGCTGGGTCGCGCCGCCCGGCACCTCGCTGCACCGCTGCGCAACCGAGCTCGACCTCGGCCCACCGGCGGCGTACGGCTGGCTCGCCGCGAACGCCGATCGGTTCGGCTTCCTTCAGCGCTACGCGTGGGAGAGCTGGCACTACGGCTTCGTTCAGGGTCCGGCGCCGTGCTCGGCGGCCGGGGACGAGGTCGGGAGCGCGACGAACGGTGCAGCCGATGGCGGCGCGGCCGCGACCAGCCTCCCTGCCTACGTCCCGGCGCGCTTCCGTGACGCGCTCGCGGCCGCCGCCCGGCGCTGGAACGTCTCCGCCGCCCTGCTGGCCGCGCAGCTGATGGCGGAGTCGAACTTCAACCCGTTCGCCGTCTCGCCGGCCGGTGCCGCCGGGATCGCCCAGTTCATGCCGGGAACCGCGGCCGCGTACGGGCTCGACGACCCGTTCGATGCCGAGGCCGCCATCGACGCCCAGGCCCACCTGATGGCGGACCTCCTGCAGCAGTTCGGCTCGGTCGAGCTCGCCCTCGCCGCCTACAACGCGGGCCCGGCGCCGGTGGCCGCCTGCGGGTGCGTCCCTGCGATTCCGGAGACCCAGGCGTACGTGGCGCGGATCGTCGGCCTGATGGGCGGGGCGGGGGCGATTCCCGTGGCGCCGACGCTGGAGGTGCGGCTGGTGGACTGAGGCCCCGGAGTGTCAGCGTCCGTATCAGGGAGCGATCGGCTCCTAGTCGAGCCGTTTCGCGCGCATTCAGCAAGCCGTCGCGCCTGGTGGTCGCCTCATGCGCTGTTCGTCGCCCTCTGGTGCGGCGCTCGCCTGAGGCCTGCGAAGACTCGGTCAGCTCGAAACCAGAAGGGCGCCGTGCGCTCGGTGGACGTCAAGAACGGCGACCTTGGCCGACATCGACGAATCGACTCGGATCCGTCCCCGCCGCCGAGAACGTTCGGTCGTGACCCTGAAAAGCCCGGTCACCGTGTTCGTGGTGAACACCGGCCGGCAGCGATCAACATCGGCGTCCTCCGTCCCGCGACGCCGGGCCGGCCCGCGCCGGTGCTCCGCGGAATTGGCGGGCGCTGCCAAGTCGCACGTGGTGACCAGCGCGTTGACCTCGCGGTCGTCTGCGACGCATCCTCGCCGCTCAGATGCTCGATTTGAAGTTGGTCGACCTGGGTGTCGGGTCGCCGCGTGATGGGCGCGCGCATCGGCGTCGTCGTGACCGTTCATGATCGGGGCGGTGACGGCCGTGCCAGCATGGCGACGTTCGGCGCGCCAATCACGTCGACCGGCGGCGGTCGGACTCCAGTCGCCGTCGCGACGGCGATGTGATCTTCGTCTGGCGTCCAGGGCGCCGTGAACGACATCCAGACGCGCGTGCTGAGCGCCGGCGGCGTTCTCAGCCCGGTGCAGAGGATCTCGCCGGCCGGATCCGACGCCATCGAGCCCGAGGTGGCGGTCGACGCCGACGGCGACGCGGTCTACACCTGGACCAACGATCAGCCGACGTTCGATCAGATCCAGGCGCGGGCGCGCACCGCCGCCGGTGTCGCTGAGTCCCACGCAGGACATCTCGCCCCAGTCGACGGCCGGGATCGTGAACGTCGCGGTCGACGACTCCGGCGACGCGATCATCACTGGGGGGACGCCCCGGCCGGGATTGAAGCGATCCAGACGCGGGCGCGCAGCGCGGCCGGTGTCCTCGGCCCTGTGCAACCGGTCCGCCCCGGCGAACGCCGTACTCAGCCGGAATGAGCGGGCGCGCTCGCCGTCGACGCCGACGGCGACGCCCTCTACACCTGGCAGGTCTCCGACGGCACCAACCGGCGCGTGCAGGCCCGGGCGCGCTCGGCCGCCGGCGTCCTGGGCCGCGTGCGGACGCTGTCGGCGGCGGGGCAGGACGCTCGTGACCCCCAGGTCGCGGCGGAGCCCGACGGCGACGCGGTGTTCACCTGGGCGCGGTCCGACGGCACGATGCTTCCGCGTTCAGGCGCGGACCCGCACCGCCGCCGGCGCCCTCGCCCGGGCGCAGACCCTGTCGCCGGCCGGGCACGACGGCCTCGTTCCGGTGGTCGGGGTCGCGCCCACCGGCGACTCGGTTTTCTCGTGGACGCGCTCCGACGGCACGAATTTCCGCGTGCAGACGCGGGCGCGAGCCGCCACGGGGGCCCTGAGCCCGGTGCAGACGGCCTCGGCCGCGGGGCAGGACGCCAGCACGCCGGGGATCGGCGTCGACGCCGAGGCCAATGCCGTCCTCTTCTGGTTTCAGCCCGTGCCACCGTTCACCGTAATCCAGGCCCGTGAGCGCACGGCCGCGGGCTCCCTCCAGGCCACCCAGACCCTCTCCGGGGACGCCCAGACCGGCCCCGACCTCAACCTCGCCGTCAACCCCGACGGCGTCGCGGCCGCGGTCTGGGAGTTCACCGACGGCGCGAATCGCCCCGTTCAGGGAGCGATCGGCCCCTAGTCCGCATGCAGCTCCTGGCGGCTGTTGTCCTCGCGGTGCTGGCGCTTGCCGCTCCGGCCGAGGCATTCGTCTACTGGGGCAACTTCAATGACAACGGGATCGGCCGCTCGGACCTCGACGGCCGCAACCGCGACCAGAGCGTGGTCGTCGGGGCGGCGGGCCCGGTGGGGATCGCGGTCGACGACAAGCACGTCTACTGGGCCAACTTCAACGCGGGCACGGTCGGACGCGCGCAGCTCGACGGCACGAACGCGAACCAGGCCCTGATCACGACCACGAGTGCGACCCGGGGCGTCGCGCTCGACTCCGAGCATGTCTACTGGACCAACCCGTTCGACGGGACGATCGGACGGGCGAACCTCGACGGCTCTGCTGCCGACCCGACATTCATCACGGGGGCCGGCGGCGATGCCGACGTCGCGGTCGATGGCTCCCACATCTACTGGACCGACCTCGACGCCGGGGTGATCGGGCGCGCGAACCTCGACGGGTCGGCTCCCGTGCCGGCCTTCGTCACCGGCCTGCGCGGACCCGTTGGAATAGCGGTCGACGGCGCGCACCTGTACTGGAGCGAGACGGAATCGGGAACGATCGGCCGCGCCAATCTCGACGGCTCGGGTGTCGACCAGGGCCTGCTCACCGGGCTCGCCGGGCCGGTGGAGGTCGCGGTCGACGCCAACCACATCTACTGGACGAACAACAGCGCGAACACGGTCGGCCGCGCCGCGCTGGACGGGAGCGGGGCGGATTTGGCGTTCATCCCCACGCTCGCGGGGCCCTCTGGCGTGGCCGTGAACGCGCCCCTCGGTGATGCCCAGGCAAAGGGGCGGCAGGCGCAGCGCGGCAGGCGCATCCGCGTCCGGGTCGAGGTGACGGCCGGCGAGACACTGAGCGCGTATGCCGGCGGCCGGATCCGAGCAGGGGGGAAGAGGTTCCGCCTGCGGCCCAAGACGGTCGAGGTTGCGACGCACGCGACCAGAGTGCTGACCCTGCACCCGCGGCCTCAGGTGCGCGGGCGCATCGCCAGGCGCCTACGCAGCGGGAAGCGAACCGTCGCCAAGCTCTACGTCGCGCTCAACGACGGCGCCGGCAACGGCTTCTCCGAGCGCCTGCGGGTGAACCTCAGGCGGTAGAGCAGCGCGCGCCCTTGACAGGTGACCATTTAGTCACCTATTATCTCGGCCATGGACGAGGTATTCAGGGCGCTTGCCGATCCGACCCGCCGGGCCCTGCTCGACGCGCTGTACGAGCGCGACGGTCAGACCCTGGGCCAGCTCGGCGAGCCGCTGGAGATGACCCGCTTCGGCGTCATGAAGCACCTGCGGGTGCTGGAGGACGCCGGCCTGGTGACGACGAAACGTCGCGGGCGGGAGAAGCTCCACTTCCTGAACCCGGTCCCGATCCGGCTCATCCACGACCGCTGGGTGAGCAAATACGCCGAGCCCTGGGTGGCGACACTCAGCGGCCTCAAGCACACACTCGAGGAGGAAGCGTGATGGAGAAGGTCTACGAGATCTACATCAAGACGACACCGGAACGGCTCTGGGAGGCGATCACCGATTCGGAGCTGCGCAGCAAGTACTCGTTCGGCGTCGGCACCCGCTCGGACTGGGAGCCCGGCTCTCGATACGAGGCCGTGCACCAGGGTGCCGGGCTGACGATCGCCGAGGGCGAGAACCTCGAGGTCGATCCGCCGCGGCGCCTCGTCCAGAGCTTCACGGCGCTCTGGGGCGATGACGTCAAGAGCGAGGGGGTCTCGCGCGTGACCTGGGAGATCGAGCCGGTCGAGGACTCATGCCGGTTGGTGGTCACCCACGACGAGCTCCGCGAGGGGGCCAACGATCAGCTCTACGGCGGCTGGCCGATGATCCTCTCCGGCCTCAAGACGCTGCTCGAGACCGGCGAGCTGCTGACCACGCCCGGCTCCCTGCGCTACTCGGAGTCGTTCGCCTGAGCTCCCCGGGACGCCGCGCCCCTGCCCGGGGCGCGGCGTCGCCGGTGCGCTGCTTTACGGCCCGGTGTTGGTGGTCACCACCGTCGGCGTGCGCGACGGGGCGTTGTTCGGGAACAGGGCCAGGATGCCCGGGTCGTCGCCCGGCGCGGCGGAGCCGGTCGAGACCGTGATCGGGTCCGCGGCCGAGCAGTTGCCGCCCTGCCAGAAGCCGCGGCAGACCAGCGGATCGATGTCGAGCGCCGGATCCGTGACGTTGAGCCGGGCGTTGTAGACGCCCGTGCTCGGGTCGACGTCGCCGACCGTGTCGCAGAACTGGCTCGGGATGTCGCCGGAGAAGCGGCCCGTGCAGGCGGTGGCCTGGTAGGCGATCTCCGAGTTCGCCGCCGTGATCCCGATCCTGCGCGCGTCGACCACCAGGCCGACCAGGTTCGAGTTGTAGTTCGAGTAGTCGGCGAAGTACGTCGCCGTGCAGTCGTCGAGCGCGTTCTGCAGGGCGAGGTTGAACACGCACACCTCGCCGCCCGGTGCCGCCTGCTTGACGAGCAGGTAGTCGGCCGGGATGCCCTCGTCGTCGCCGGCGTACACGCCGTCCGCGCCGAGGTCGACGAGCACGTCCACCTCGAGCGTCTCGGTGACGTTGTGGACGCCCGCGGTCTGAACCCCGAACTCGACCGGGTCGCCGGGCGGGGTCGGATCGGCCAGGAAGTCCTGCCAGCTGATCCCGCCGAACGCGTCGGTGCCGGCTCGGGACACCCTCCGCCGTGCCGTCGCGCGGGGCCGAGCCGGTGAACGAGCGGGCGCCGACCGCGACGACGTCCTCCTCGCCGTGACTCTCGAGCGTGTCGGTGGCGCCGAGCAGGTAGAGGTCGCCGTACGGCCGGCCTGCGGTCGGCGCCGCTCATCATCCGCATCGTGTCGGAGCCGCCCGTGAGGTCGAGCGACGACTTCGACAGGCCGTTGTTCGAGGCCGCCAGCGGCGCGACGTGCCACGGGACGTGCAGCCGGTCGATTGCTCACCGCCGCCGGTCTGCGTGATCCGGACGTTGCCGTCGACGTTCGGGTGGAAGTAGTACCAACCGAACTCCTGCTCGGCCCCCGAGATCGTCGACGGGTCGAGGTCGAGCCGGACGTCCACCCGGCTTCGACGCGCCGGGCGCCAGGTTGAAGCTGCGCGAGCTCGCGAACGAGCTCACCGTTCGATCGAGACCTCGCACGGACGCCGGGCTGTGAGCCGAAGTCCGAGTAGCGCGACGCCGCCGCCGATCACCGTAGTAGCTGTGCGGGCTGTTGTCGAGGTTGTCGACCGTGACTGACTGCACCTCGTCGATCGGCCCGGACTCGATGTCGAGCCCGAACGAGAGGCTGCCCGGCGTGGCCACCGAGGACGGCCGCGGCCGACACGTCGGCCCGGACCCGGCCGGCGCCCATCACGGTCGCCGAGACCGGCGAGCCCAGCAGGTTGTCCTTCAGGCTCTGCGTGGCGTGATTCATGATCACGGCCTTGATCCGCTCCGGCGACCAGCTCGGGTGGAGCTGGCGCATGAGCACGGCCACGCCGCTGACGTGCGGGGCGGCCATCGAGGTGCCGGAGAGCTTCGTCCCCAGGTCACCGGTGCCGGCGTCCGTCGGACTGGATGTCGAACCCGGGCGCGCTGACGTCCGGCTTCAGGTCGTTGGTGACCCGCGCCGGGCCCTCGGACGTGAAGTCGGTCATCGCGTCCGTGTAGGCCGGGATCGGCGAGGTCGCGTCGTTGAGCGTCGCGTTGACGGTGTTCGCGTTGTACGCCGGCGGCGACGGGCTCAGCTGCGTCGAGGATCGCGTAGCCGTCGTTGCCGCTGATCATCACCGCCGGGATCGTGATGTTCTCGCCGTTGGAGGCGAGCGCGCTCGGCGCGCCGCCGAAGAGCGAGATCATGACCACGGCCGCCGCGCCCGCGTTCTGGGCGTGGAAGACCTTGGTCGAGCCGGAGCAGTCGCCCGCGCCGGTCGAGCCCTTGAACACGAGCACGGTCTCGCCGCTGAGCGAGCCCGTTCGGCAGCGGATCGCAGAACTGCGCGTCCGCCGGCGTCTCGTTGCCGGGATCGGCCGGCGGGTCGAGCTCGCGACCGTCGAACAGATCGTCGGTGAGCCCGCCGGCGGGCAGGGGCGCGCCCCAGTCCTGCTGGACCATGATCCCGCCGTCGGGGAGGTCGATCGCCGGGCTGTTGATGGTGATCGTCTGGGCGTTGAACTGGTCGATCGACGCGGCCACCGAGATCACGCCGCGCGCGGTGGCGGGCGTGCCGACGATGTAGGCCGAGCCGCCGACCGGCTGGTTGCCGGAGTTGCCGGCGGAGGCGACGAACACCGTGCCGAGGTCGACGACCCGCTGGGCCGCGCGCGCCTCGACGGAGTTCGCCGTGCCGTAGTCGACGCCGCCCGAGAACGAGAGCACGTCGGCCGCGTCGTTGAGGTTGCCGTCGTTGTTCGGGTCCATGGCGCGCTCGTAGCCGGCGACCAGCACGTCGTCGGTCGAGTTGCCCTCGTCCCAGACCTTGATCGCGAGCAGCTTCGCCGCGGGGGCGACGCCCTTGCCGATCTCGCCCGGGACGCCGATGCCGGCGATCGTGCCCGACGTGTGCGAGCCGTGGTCGTCGTCGGCGCCGTCGAGCGGGTCGGGATCCGGCCGCGGGATGTCGTTGGTCGGGTCCTCGTTCGCGCCCGCGTCGACGACGTCGTAGTTCGAGCCGACGAAGTCGTAGCCCCCGATCACCTTCTTGGTCGGGAACGTGCCGGGCTCGATGAAGTTCGGGTCGTTCGCCTCGTAGGCCGCGACCGTGCCGGGGCCGCCGAAGTTCGCGTGCGTGTAGTCGATCCCGGTGTCCACGTCGGCGACGACCATGCCCTGGCCGCGGACGCCGTAGTTGCGCCACACCCGGCGCGTGCCGATGAACGGGACGCTGGTCTCGTTCTCCTTCTGGACGATCGAGACCGGCTGCACCGACTTGACGTCGCCGCGCGCGGCGAGGTCGGAGACGGCGTCGGGCGAGAGGTTGGCCGAGAAGCCGTCGACGAGCGTGTCGTAGCGATAGACGACGTCGCCGCCGAGCGACCGGGCCGCGGCGATCGCGCCCTCCTGGCTCTGGCGCGCCGCCGCCGCGGCGTCGGCCTGCTTGGCGCCGGTGAGGCTGCCGTCCGAGGCCGCCGTCTTGCTCGCGACCGAGGGGCCGTCAACGACGACGAAGTACCGGTTGAGCGCGTTCTGCGCCCGCAGAATCGCGGGCTCGAAGCCGTCGGGCAAGCCCGACGGCGTCCGGGTGTCAGTGAGATCTCGTTTGCCGCTCCCCCCGGCTCCTATCGCGATTCCCGCAACTACGAAAGTCGAAATGATCGCTACCAGGGCGAACAGCAAGCGACGGCTCAATGCACCTCTCCTTGGGACGTTGGTCGGACCCCCTGACTGCGGCCGTACCATACCGCCGATGGCGCCACTGACGATTTCCGGAATCGACGAGCTCCGCGAGCTGATCGGCAAGCCGATCGGCCCCAGCGACTGGGTCGAGGTGACCCAGGCGGACATCAATAAGTTCGCCGAGGTCTCGCGCGACGACCAGTGGATTCACGTCGACGTCGAGCGGGCCGAGCGGGAGAGCCCCTTCGGGACCACCGTCGCCCACGGCAACCTCACCCTGTCGCTGATCGACGGCCTGCGCGGCCAGCTGATCCGCCAGGAGGGCGTGAAGATGGGGATCAACTACGGCTGGAACAAGGTGCGGTTTCCCGCCCCGGTCCCCGCCGGCTCGAAGGTCCGCGGGACGGCCGAGATCCAGACGGTCGAGGACCTCGGCGAGGGCTGGTACCACGTGGTCACCAAGTTCGTGCTCGAGGTCGAGGGCGGCGAGAAGCCCGTCTGCGTGGCCGAGTCCGTCGGCCGGGCGCTGGCCGCGTAAGTGCGCGTGCGATGACGGTCGCGCTCGTCGCCGTCGGCGGGATGGCGGGAGTGCTCGCCCGCTACGGGATCACCAGGGCCACCCTGCACTCCGACGCCCTGATCTGGTCCACGGTGGGGATCAACATCGCCGGCTCGTTCTTGCTCGGGCTGTTGGTCGCCGGCAGCTGGTTCTCGCGCGACGTCCGCGACGTGCTCGGGATCGGCTTCCTCGGCGGCTTCACGACGTTCTCGACCTTCTCGGCGCAGATCGTGCTCGAGGTCGATGGCGGCCGCACGGGGACCGCCATCGCCTATCTGCTTGCGTCGGTGATCGGCGGGATCGCCGCGGCCGCGGCCGGCTACGCGCTCGGGCGCGCGCTCGCTGCCTGAGCCGTCGCCCTACTTGACCGTGAGCGTGCCCTCCATGCCGGCGTCGCGGTGGCCGTCGACCGAGCAGAAGAACGTGTAGGTGCCGGCCTTCAGGTCCGCATTGGTCGTGGTCGTGGTCCCGGTGATCACGTCGGTGCGGGCGACCTCGTTACCGCCCGAGTCCTCGATCACGACGTCGTGGCCGAGCGAGGCCGGGTTGTCGAACTCGATCGTGTCGCTGCCGGCGGGAGCCGAGACGTCGGTCTGGGTGTAGGCGAGGGCGCCGCTGGGGTCGGCCTCGAACTTGACCGTGGCCCCTCCGCCGCCGCTGCTGCCGCCGCTCGCCGTCGTGCTCGAGGTCGACTCCGCGACGGTGCTCGACGAGTCGTCGCTCCCGCCGCAGGCGGCGAGGCCGAGGGCCGCGAGGGCGAAGAGCGCGGAGGCCAGGAGTGCAAGCTTCTTCATCGGCCGGATCCTTTCGCTTGGGAACCTAAAGACTCTAGACCGGAAGCCTCAGGCGCCCGTAAAGCGCGCCTCGCGCCCCTCGAAGAACGCGGTCACGCCCTCGCGCAGGTCCTCGGTCGCCATCGAGTCCGCGATCCCATGGCGCTCGAGCTGCAGGTGGTCCGTCAGGGAGTTGGAGAGGCTCTGGCCGACGAGCAGCTTCGCCATCCGCACGTAGTGGGGCGCCTTCGCCGCCAGCTTCCCCGCCTTGGTCCTCGCCTCGCCCAGCAACTCGTCCGGCGCCACGACCTTGGAGACGATCCCCATCTCCAGCGCCTGCTCGGCCGAGAGCATCGGGTCGTTGAGGAGCAGCTGCAGCGCCCTGTCGGGGCCGACGACGCGGGGCAGGAAGTAGGTCATGCCCCCGTCGGGCGAGGCGCCGATCCTCCCGTACGCGCACACGAAAGCGGCGTTGGTCGAGGCGATCCGCACGTCGCACATCAGCGCCAGCGAGAAGCCCGCCCCGGCGGCGACGCCGTTGACCGCCCCGATCACCGGATAGGGGATGCGGCGGAAGTCGACGATCGCCACGTGCAGCATCTCGGCGCCGCGGCGGACGTTCGCGGGGAGGTCGATCTCCGGATCGTCGACGCCCTGCTTGAAGGAGTTGACGTCGCCGCCGGAGGAGAACGCCCGGTCGCCGGCGCCGGTCACGACCAGGCCGCGCAGCGGCGCCGAGTCGGCGAGCCAGGCCGCGGCCACGCCGAGCTCGAGGATCATCTCCGGGCTCATCGCATTGAGGGAGTCCGGACGGTCGAGGGTCAGGGTCCCGATCTCGCCGTCGATCTCGATCGAGAGCGTCTGCAGGTCGGGCGGGGTCGGAATCGTTGCGGTGCTCATCGGTTGCGCTCCTGCGTGGTGTTTGGCGGCGGGGGCGAACCGTACCCTTGAACCGTGGAGTCAGTCGAAGAGCAACGCAAGCGCCTCCCGGATCAGCCGGGCGTCTACGTGTTCGCCGACCGGGACGGGAAGGTTCTGTACGTCGGCAAGGCGACGTCGATCCGCAAGCGTGTCGCGAGCCATTTCTCACGCACCCATTCGCGCGGGGAGATGATCGACCGGATCGCCTCGATCGACTTCCTCGTGACCGAGAACGAGGCCGAGGCGCTGCTCGCCGAGCAGTCGTTCATCAAGCGCCACCGGCCCCAGTTCAACATCCGGCTGCGCGACGACAAGTCGTATCCGTACATCGGGATCAGCCTCGACGAGGAGTTCCCGCGCGTGTACTTCACCCGCGAACGCCACCGCTCCGGCCGGATCTACTTCGGCCCGTACTCCTCGGCGAAGCGCGTGCGCGAGACCCTCGACCTCCTCGGCCGCCTGTTTCAGTACCGCACCTGCGAGGGCCCCGAGCCCGGCCGCCGCTCCGGCGTCCCCTGCCTCGACTACTACATCAAGCGTTGCGCGGCTCCCTGCGTCGGTTACGTCGATCGCGAGGAGTACCGGCGCGGGATCGACGCGATCGTCGACTTCCTCTCGGGTCGCTATCGCGACGTCGAGCGGGACCTCGAGCGCAAGATGGGCGAGGCGTCCGACGCCGAGGAGTTCGAGCGGGCCGCCGTCTACCGCGACCGGCTCGAAGCGGTGCGCTCGCTGATGGAGCGGCGCACCGTCGCGGGCGAGTCGCTCGACGATGCCGACCTGGTCGCCGTCGCCCTCGAGGGCGCCGAGGCCAACGCGCAGGTCTTCCAGGTCCGCGACGGCTTGCTGGCGGAGCGCCACGGCTTCTACCTCGCCAACGAGTCCGAGTCCGATGAGGCGGAGGTGACCGAGGAGTTCCTCGCCCAGTACTACTCGGCCGCACCGGTGGTGCCGCGGCTGGTGGTGGTCGGGCCCGAGATGCGCGAGCGCGCGGGCCTGCTCGCCGAGGCGCTCTCCGCCCGCCGCGGGGGCCAGGTCGAGGTCCGGGTCGCCGAGCGGGGCGCGAAGCGCCGGCTGCGCGAGCTCGCCGAGCGCAACGCGACGCTGTCGCTGGCCCAGGACAAGCTGCGCCAGGAGCGCCGCCGCGCGCAGCGCGTCGACGCGCTCTCCGCGCTTCAGGACGCGCTCGGGCTCGACTCGCTTCCGGTGCGGATCGAGGGCTTCGACATCTCCAATATCGGCGGCGAGCACACGGTGGCGTCGATGGTCGTCTTCCGCGGCGCGGCGCCGCTGAAGTCCGACTACCGGCGGTTCCGCATCCGCGGCGACCGCACCGCGGGTCCGGATGACTTCTCCTCGATGGAGGAGGTGCTCGCGCGGCGCGTCTCGCAGCTGCTCGAGCAGTCGGACCGGTCCCCGCACGACAGCGCCCGCGACGAGAGCTTCGCCGCGGTCCCCGACCTGATCGTGATCGACGGAGGCAAGGGCCAGCTCTCGGCAGGGATGCGCTCGCTCGAGCCCCTGGTCGAACGCGGGACGGCGGTGATCGGGCTCGCCAAGCGGCTCGAGGAGGTCTACGTCCCGGGGCGCTCGGAGCCGCTTGAGATCGCCGCGGACTCGGAGGCGCTGCGGCTGCTGCAGCGGGTCCGGGACGAGGCGCACCGCTTCGCGCTCGATCACCACCGCAGCCGGCGCAGCAAGGCGATGACCGGATCGCTCCTCGACGAGCTGCGTGGGGTCGGCCCGGTGCGCAAGCGCGCCCTGCTCGAGCACTTCGGATCGCCGGAGCGCCTCGTCGCCGCGAGTCGCGAGGAGCTCGAGGCGGTACCCGGGATCCCGGGGAAGCTCGCGCGCGAGATCCACCACCAGCTCAACCGAGCGGGCTGATCGATGACCGAGGGGGAGCAGAGCCTGTTCGGCCAGCCGGTCGAGCTGTACGTGATCACCGGCTATTCCGGGGCCGGCAAGTCAGAGGCGATCGCCGCGTTCGAGGACTCCGGCTTCTTCTGCGTCGACAACCTGCCGCCGCGGATGATCGGGGCGCTCGGCGAGCTCTTCGTCCACGCGAGCAGCGGGGTGCGTCGGGCCGCCGTGGTCACCGACGTCCGCGGCGGCGACTACTTCGACGAGCTGCTCGCGGTGCTCGATGAGCTGGGCGAGGCCGGGCTCGAGCCGACGGTGGTCTTCCTCGAGGCGGACGAGGAGACCCTGGTCAACCGCTTCAAGGAGACCCGCCGGCGCCACCCGCTCGCTCCGGACGGGCGGATCGTCGAGGGGATCCGCGCGGAGCGCGAGGTGCTCGGGTTGCTGCGCGAGCGCGCGGACGTGGTGATGGACACCACCGGGCTCACGGGGGCGATGCTGCGCCGACGCGTGGCGACCGACCTCCTGGAGCCGGAGACGACGTCGCGTCTGGCGCTCACCCTGCTCACGTTCGGGTTCAAGAACGGCCCGCCCCGGGACGCCGACCTGGTCTTCGACGTGCGCTTCCTGCCCAACCCGCACTACCGCGAGGACCTGCGCCCGCTGACCGGCAAGGACGCCGCGGTGGTCGAGCACGTCGAGGCCGGCGAGCTCGCGAGCGAGTACTACCAGCGCCTGCTGCCGTTGCTCGACTTCCTGATCCCCGCCTACATCGCCGAGGGCAAGACGCACCTCACGATCGCGATCGGCTGCACGGGCGGCCGCCATCGCTCGGTGACCGTCGCCGACCGCATCGCCCGTCACATCGCCTCCCGCGACGACGTCGCGCCGCGGGTCGTGCACAGGGACGTCGAGCTGAGCTAGCTCGACCCGTTCGCCAGGGTCGCCCGATACGCGTCGTCCAGCGCCGCGGCCTGGTGCTCGAGGGTGAACGAGGCGTCGACCCGGCCGCGGGCGGCGATGCCCATCCGCCGCCGGGTCTCGGCGGGCTGGTCGGCGCACCAGGCGATCGCGTCCGCGAGCGCGTGGGGGTCCTCGGGCTCGATCAGCAGGCCGGTGCCACCGGCGATCTGCTCGCCGATCCCGTCGCGGCGGGTGCCAACGACCGGCAGGCCGCTCGCCATCGCCTCGAGCATCGAGATCGGGAACGGGTCGGAGCGGGAGGGGAGGACGAACGCGTCCCACTGGGCGAGGCGCTCGAACACTCGCGTCTGCGGGATGTGGTGGATGCCGACGTCGCGCGCCCGGGCGAGCACGTTGCGGGCCCAGTCGCGCTCGACCGCGTCGTGCGCCGCGCCGACCATCTCGAAGCGGAAGCGCTGGCGGTCGCGGTCGAGGAGCAGGCTCGCGGCGTCGACGAACAGGTCGCTGCCCTTGCGCGGTGAGACCACGGCAACGGTGCCGACCGTGAACGGTTGCGGCCGGTCGCGAATCGCCGTCGGGCCGACCGGCATCGGCGAGGCCTCGTAGACGAGACGCGGCCGGTGCCCGCGCCAGGCGAGCCGCTCGGCGCACGGCACGGAGACGGCCACGACCTGGTCCAGGCGCTCCCAGGCGGCCCGGCGCAGGAGCCGACCCCGAAGGTCCAGGGGAAGCATCTCGTGGACGTGCAGCGCGGTCGGGATGCCCTCGCGGCGGGCGACCAGCGCCTCCGCCATCGTCAGCATCGAGTTGGCGTGCACGAGCACGGGCTGCCGGGCGCGCAGAAAGGCGCGGTAGCGCCGCATGTAAGCGGGGGTCGCGAGCACCCGCCGGCGCGGGCCGGGAGGCAGCCGCCAGGCGCGGATGCTGTACTCGATCGCGCGCGGCGCGCCGTCGACGTCCCAGCCCCGGGCCGAGAGCTCGTCGTAGAGCTCGCTCGGGCGCGGGACCCAGAAGCTGAACTCCCAGCCGCGCTCGCCGAGCAGCGGGACGATCCGCTCGACCGATCTCGTCGCTCCCCCGAGATGGGGCTCGTGAAAGCAGACGACGACCCTTGACCCCGTCACTCGGCGCCGAGGCTAGCGCCCATCGCGCCGGCCCACGCCGCTTCTCCAACCCCCTCGGCGCCACGGGCCGGGACCACGGCGTCCATACAATCGGCTCGGTGAGCGCGGCGATATCGGTCTCCGGCCTTCACAAGTCGTACGGCGACTTCGAGGCGGTCAAGGGACTCGACCTCGAGGTCGAGTCCGGCGAGGTATTCGCGTTCCTCGGACCCAACGGCGCCGGCAAGACCACCACGACGGAGATCCTCGAGGGCTATCGCGTGCGCAGCTCCGGCGACGTCTCGGTGCTGGGCGTCGATCCGGCGAGCGCCGGGCGCGACTGGCGCGAGCGGATCGGCATCGTGCTCCAGCAGTGCCGCATGCGGCCCGAGCTCACCGTGCGCGAGACGCTCGAGCTCTACGCCGGCTACTACAGCGACCCGGCCGAGATCACGACGACGATCGAACACGTCGGCCTCGGCGCGAAGGCCGATGCTCGCGCACGCGGCCTCTCCGGCAGGCCAGCTGCGGCGGCTGGACGTCGGCGTCGCCCTGATCGGCAACCCCGACCTGCTCTTCCTCGACGAGCCGACCACGGGCTTTGATCCCACCGCGCGCCGCCAGGCGTGGGAGGTGATCGCCGGGCTGCGCGACCTCGGCAAGACGATCTTCCTGACCACGCACTACATGGAGGAGGCTCAGCGGCTCGCCGACCGGGTGGCGATCATCGCCGCCGGGCGGATCGTCGCCGAGGGCCGTCCCGACGAGCTCGGCGGACGCGGCGCGCGGCCGGCCGAGATCCGCTTCCGCCTGCCCGTGGGGGTGAACGCCGGCGAGCTGCCCGGCGGCCTCGACGCCCGGCCGGGGCACGACGGCGAGCTGCTGATCTCGACCACCGCCCCTCTCGAGCCCCTCAACCGCCTCACGGGCTGGGCGCTCGAGCGGTCGATCGAGCTCGACGGCCTCCAGGTCAGCCGGCCGAGCCTGGAGGACATCTACATCGAGCTGACCGAACGCCGACGACGTCGCCCCGAGCGAGAACGGGGCCTCATGAGCGCGCCCGCCCTGGCCCTGCACCAGTTCCGCTACGACCAGAAGTCCTTCTGGCGCAACCCGGCAGCGGTCTTCTTCACCGTCGCCTTCCCGCTGATGTTCCTGCTCATCTTCGAGCTGATCTTCGGCGACGACACACTGGACCAGCTGGGGAACCTGAAGACCGACGTCTATTACGTCCCGGCGATCCTCACCCTGGCCGTGGTCTCGGCGACGATGCAGAGCGTCGCGATCCGCCTCACGACCGAGCGCGAGAACGGGATCCTCAAGCGGGGCCGCGGGACGCCGATGCCGCCCTGGGTCTTCTTCGCGGGACGGATCGGCAACGCGCTCGTGATCTCGCTGCTGATGCTGATCATCGTCCCGGGCATCGGCCGCCTGATCTACGGGGTCGGGATCCCGTGGGACCACCTGCCGGCGGTGCTGGTGACGCTGACGATCGGGGCGGCGAGCTTCTGTGCCCTCGGGGTCGCGCTCACCGCGGCCATCCCCACCGAGGAGGCGGCACCGGCGATCACCAACGTGGTGATCTTCCCGCTCTACTTCCTCTCCGGGGTCCTGATCCCGGAGACCGAGATCCCGGACAGCGTGCTGAAGATCGCCGACATCTTCCCGATCCGCCACTTCTTCGAGGCTTTTTTCGCGGCCTGGAACCCGCAGACGGCGGGCGCCGGCTTCGAGTGGGGCAACCTGGCGGTGGTCGCCGGGTGGGGCGTGCTCGGCCTCGTGCTGGCCATTCGCTTCTTCCGCTGGACGCCGCGGGGCGGCTAAGACGCCGTCGTCTGGGTAGGGTCCGATCAGTGATTCATCACGTCTCCATCGACGTCTCGGACCTGGAGACGAGCGGGCGCTTCTACGACGCCGTGCTCGGCTCGCTCGGCTGGCGCCGCCAGCTCGACGACGACCAGATGATCGCCTGGGGGATCGTGCGGCCCGTGTTCTTCGCCCACGCCCGCGGGACCAGCGGCGCGGGCTCCGGCCACGTCTGCTTCTCCGCCAGCGGCCTGCCAGCGGTCAAGGCGGCGTGGGAGGGAGGCGTCGGCGCCGGCGGCACCGACGACGGCGCGCCCGGGCCACGGCCCGAGTACGGTGGCAACTACTACTCGGCCTATCTGCTCGACCCGGATCGTCACCGGATCGAGATCGCCGTACAGAGCAACTGACACGAACCGGGAGGGACAGCGGATGGCGAAGGTGAAGGTGGCAATCAACGGCTTTGGGCGCATCGGGCGCAACCTGTTCCGTGCCGCCTACGAGGCCGATTCGGAGCTCGAGTTCGTGGCCGTCAACGACATCACCGACGTGCGCACGCTCGCTCACCTGCTCAAGTACGACTCGATCCTCGGCCGGTTCCCTGGCGAGGTCGCCGAGGGCGAGGGGGAGATCGTCGTCGACGGCGAGCCGATCAAGGTGCTCGCCGAGCGCGACCCCGCCGACCTCCCGTGGGCTGACCTCGGCGTCGACGTCGTGATCGAGTCAACCGGCCTGTTCACGAAGCGCGACGACGCCGCCAAGCATCTCGAGGCCGGCGCGCGCAAGGTGATCATCTCGGCGCCCGCGACCGACCCGGACATCACCGTCGCCCTGGGCGTCAACTTCGACGACTACGACCCCGAGGCCCACAACATCATCTCCAACGCCTCGTGCACGACCAACTGCCTCGCCCCGGTGGCGAAGGTCCTCAACGACTCGGTCGGGATCGAGCGGGGCCTGATGACGACGATCCACGCCTACACGGCGGACCAGCGGCTCCAGGACATGCCGCACAAGGACCTGCGCCGGGCGCGGGCGGCCGCGATCAACCTGATCCCGGCGTCCACAGGCGCCGCAAAGGCGGTGGGCCTGGTCCTGCCCGAGCTCAACGGGCGCCTCAGCGGGATGGCCGTCCGGGCCCCTGTGCCCACCGGCTCGGTCGTCGACCTCACCTTCCAGGCCTCCCGCGATACGACGGTCGAGGAGGTCAACGCGGCCGTGCGCGAGGCCGCCGAGGGCCCGCTCGAGGGGATCCTCTCCTACACCGAGGACGAGATCGTCTCGAGCGACATCGTCAAGGACACCCATTCGTCGATCTTCGACTCCGGCCAGACGATCGTCCTGGAGGGGAGCTTCGTGAAGGTGTTCGCCTGGTACGACAACGAGTGGGGCTACTCGAACCGGGTCGTCGAGCTCGCCGCGCAGGTGCTCGAGCGCCAGCCGGCGGCGGCCTAGCCAGGGCCCGGATTGAGCAAGGGGACGTTCTCGAAGGCCAGCGTTCGCGACGCCCCGGTGGACGGGGCTCGGGTCCTCGCGCGAGTCGACTTCAACGTCCCGCTGACCGACGACAACGGTGAGCGCGTGGTGGGGGACGACACCAGGATCCGTGCCGCCCTGCCGACGATCGAGCTGCTCCGCGACCGCGGCGCCGCGATCGTGCTCGCCTCGCACCTCGGCCGGCCGGAGGAGCGCGACCCGCGGCTCTCGCTGGGCCCGGTCGCGGCCCGGCTCGCCGAGCTGATCGGGGCCGAGGTCCGGACCGCGCCCGGCCTCGTCGGCTCCGAGGTCGAGGCGGTGGTGGAGGATCTCGGCTCGGGTGAGGTGCTGGTGCTCGAGAACAGCCGCTACGAGCCCGGCGAGACCGAAAACGACCCCGAGCTCGCGGCGGCCCTGGCGCGGCTCGCCGACCTCTACGTGGACGACGCGTTCGGGGCCGCCCATCGCGCGCACGCGACGACCCACGGTGTCGCGCGCGAGCTGCCGGGCTATGCCGGGCTGCTGCTCGAGCGCGAGGTGCGCGAGCTGACCGCCGTTCGCGACGACCCGGCGCGGCCGCTGTGCGTCGTCCTCGGCGGCGCGAAGGTGACGGACAAGCTCGGCGTGATCTCGCGCTTCTTGGAGACCGCCGACTCGATCCTGATCGGCGGCGCGATGTGCTTCAGCTTCTACCGGGCGCTCGGCACGGCGACCGGCGACTCGCTGGTGGAGGACGAGGGCGTCGACCAGGCGGCAAAGCTCCTCGTCGCCGCCCGCGACTCCGACTGCGACCTGCGGCTCCCCGTCGACCTGGTGATCGGCGACTCCTTCGACGCCGCCGCCGAACGGCGCGTCGTCGACGGCACGGAGGTCCCCGACGACTGGATGGGACTCGACATCGGGCCGCGGACCGTTGAGGAGTACGCGCGCGAGATCGAGGCGGCCGGGACCGTGTTCTGGAACGGGCCGATGGGCGCCTTCGAGCTCGAGCCGTTCGCCGCCGGCACCCGCGGGATCGCCGAGGCGGTCGCGCGGGCCCCGGGGTTCACCGTGGTCGGCGGCGGTGACTCCGCCGCGGCGCTCGAGGCGTTCGGGCTCGCCGACGAGGTCGACTGGCTGTCGACCGGCGGCGGCGCGTCGCTGGAGCTGATGGAGGGCAAGGAGCTGCCCGGGGTCGAGGTCCTTCGCGATGCCTGACGCGGGCCGCAGGCCATTCGTGGCTGCGAACTGGAAGCTCCACAAGACGACGGTCGAGACCGCCGACTTCTTCGAGCGCTTCGTCGGCGGGCTGGGTGGCCTCGAGGCGATCGACATGGCCGTCGCTCCGCCCTTCACCTCGCTGCCGGTGGCCGTCGACCACGCCCGGCGCTCGCCCGTGCTGGTCGTCGCCCAGAACGTCCACGAGGCCGAAGAGGGGGCGTTCACGGGCGAGGTCTCGATCCCGATGCTCGCCGAGCTCGGGGTCGCCGGCGCGATCATCGGCCACTCCGAGCGTCGCCAGCTCTTCTGCGAGTCCGACGAGGCCCTGGCGCGCAAGCTGCCGGCGCTGCTCGGCGCCGACATGCTGGCGATCCTCTGCGTCGGCGAGACCGAGGCCGAGCGCGACGCCGACGAGACGGAGGCGGTGCTCCGCCGCCAGCTCGAGGCCGACCTCGCGGACGTCGAGGACGCGGACCTCGGACGGCTGGTGATCGCCTACGAGCCGATCTGGGCGATCGGCACCGGACGGACCGCCACCCCCGACCAGGCGGAGGAGGCGATCGGCTTCATCCGCGGGCTGGTCGCGGCCCGCAGCGCCGACGCGGGTGCCGCCGTGCGCATCCTCTACGGCGGCTCGGTGAAGCCCGACAACGCCGAGGAGCTGTTCTCGCGCCCGGATATCGACGGCGGTCTCGTGGGCGGCGCCTCGCTGGACCCCGGCGACTTCCTCGCTATCTGTGAGGCCGCGGCGTGAGGCGGAGCGAAGCGAAGCCGAGCCCCGCCGCTGTTGAGGCGGCTTATTCGTGAGCGCTGACTCCGTCTGCCTGGTCATCCTCGACGGGTGGGGGCTGGCCGAGCCCGGGCCCGGCAACGCCGTCTCGCTGGCCTCGACCCCGGTCTTCGACGAGCTCTGGGAGCGCTACCCGCACACGACGCTGTCCGCCGGCGGGCGCGACGTCGGGCTTCCCGACGGGCAGATGGGCAACTCCGAGGTCGGTCATCTCAACCTCGGTGCGGGCGCGGTGGTGAAGCAGGATCTGGCGCGGATCGACGACGCCGTCAACGACGGCTCGCTGTTCGAGAACGAGGCTCTGCTGGCGGCCTGCGCCGCCGCGCGCGACAGCCCGCGCGGGCGGCTGCACCTGATGGGGCTGGTCTCCGACGGCGGGGTGCACTCGGGCTGGACCCACCTCGAGGCGCTGATCGAGCTCGCGGCTCAGGAGGGCGTCCCGGACGTCGTGGTCCACGCGTTCACCGACGGCCGCGACACGCTGCCGACCTCGGCGCCCGCCTACATCGAGGAGCTCGAGCGCTGGCTCCGCCACGCGGGCAGGGTCGGCACCGTCAGCGGCCGCTACTACGCCATGGACCGCGACCGGCGCTGGGAGCGGACCAAGCTCGCCTACGACGCGATCGTCCACGCCGAGGGCGAGCGGGCGGCGAGCGCCCCGGAGGCGGTGGCCGCGGCGCACGAGGGCGGGCAGACGGACGAGTTCATCCGCCCGACGGTGATCGGCGACTACGACGGGGTCGCCGACGGTGACGTGGCGGTCCACTTCAACTTCCGCCCGGACCGCGCCCGACAGCTGGTGATGGCGCTCGCCGATCCCGACTTCGACGAGTTCGTCCGCGGCGACGCGCCTGACATCGAGTTGACGACGCTCACGTCCTACCGGGCGGAGTGGACCTACCCGGTGGCATTCGCGCCGCAGGAGCCGGCGACGACCTTGGCCGAGGTCCTGTCCGAGGCCGACATTCGGCAGCTGCACGTCGCCGAGACCGAGAAGTACGCCCACGTCACCTACTTCTTCAACGGCGGGCGCGAGCGCGAGTGGGAGGGGGAGGAGCGAAGCCTCGTGGACTCACCCCGCGACGTCGCCACCTACGACGAGCGGCCCGAGATGAGCGCCGAGGCGGCCGCCGGCGCGTTCGTCGAGCGCTGGGAGGCCGACGGCTACCGCTTCGGGATCATCAACTTCGCCAACCCGGACATGGTCGGGCACACGGGGAGCATCCCGGCGGCGACCCGGGCGATCGAGGCCGTCGACGCCCGGCTCGGCGAGGTGGTGAACGCCGTGCGCGATTCGGGCGGCGTATGCATCGTCACCGCCGACCACGGGAACGCCGAGCAGATGCTCGAGCCCGACGGCTCCCCCAACACGGCGCATTCGCTCAATCCGGTCCCGGTCGTGATCACGGAGGACGGAATCGAGCTGGCCGATGGCGGCATCCTCGCCGACGTCGCCCCGACCGTCCTCGACCTGCTCGGCATCGACCTGCCGGCGGAGATGACCGGGCGCTCGCTGGTCAGGCGCTGAGGGCCAGGCGGTACTCCGCCAGCTCCAGGCCGAGGCTGAGGTCGAGCCGCTGCTCGCCCAGCGTCCAGCCCCGCCGCTCGTAGAAACGGCGTGCCCGCATGTGCTGGGAGGGCGTGAACAGGCGGGCGCGTTCGTAGCCCTGGTCGCGCATCTCGTCCACGGCCACCTCGTGGAGGGTCCCCGCGACCCCTGTGCCCCACCACCGTGGCAGCACGAACAACTGCCACAGATGGGCGAGCCCGGCCACCGGCGGGCTGCTGTTCGGGTCGGCTGGCGGCGCGTCGCCCACGCGCCGCTCACGCGCGGGGATGAAGCCGACGTGGCCGACGGGCTCGCCCTCGGCGCGCGCGAGGGTCACCCAGGCCTCCGGGTCTCGCAGCCGCTCGGCCGTGCGCGCGCGCTCGTCCACCGGGGCAGGCGGCGCCCAGCCCGGCGGCGCGAACTCGACGAACGTCTCGAAGCCGATCCGCACCGTCGCCAGGATCACGTCGAGGTCTTCCGGACCGGCGCGCCGGAGTTCGACCGAGTCGCTAGGCAAGCCCCGCCGCCTCGAGGGCGGTGGCCACCTCGCCGAAGTCCTTCAGGCGCACGACCCGGTCGTCGCGAAACTCCGCCAGGAAGGCCATCGGGATCTGCACCTCGGCGCCGCTGCCCCGGCCGCGGACCGTGAGCGTTCCGATGGCGAGCACGCTGTCGCCGAGATCGCGGACCTCGGTGTACTCGGGGTGGAAGTAGTCGAACATCTCCTCGGTGTCCTTCCAGAACCGCCGCATCCCCTCGTGACCGATGAACGCACCCTCCGTCGCGGTCCGCTGAGGCTCGAAGACGGCGGCGGGATCGATGTCGCGCAACGCGGCGTCGACGTCGCCACGGGCGAACGCGGCGATGATCCGGTTCACCGTCTCCAGTCGCTCGGCTGACACGGCGGCGAGTATCGCGGACTACAGCGAGTCGGAGACCAGCTCCTCGACCGCGGCGAAGTACTCCGCGTAGGTCCACTCGCTGGCCCGGGCGAACGCGGCCGCGGCGAGCCGCTCGCGCTCGGCCGGCGAGTCGAGCAGGCCCTCGATCGCCGCGCGCATCGCCACCGGGTCGCCGGGTGGGGCCAGCCTGGCCGTGACCCCGTCCTCCAAGTAGCCGGCCAGCGCCGGCACCTCGCCGGCGACCACCGGGGTGCGGGCGTCGGTCGCCGCCATCAGCCGCACGTGCCCCGCGCTCGGCGCGTCATCGCGGAGCGCGATCGCGTACACGGCGGCTCGGCTCAGGAGACGGTCGTGTTCGGCCGCCGGGATCTCCGACAGCACCAGCGCGCGCCCGTCGCGGTTGAGGTTCTCGACGCGGTCGCGATCGGAGTCGGCGCAGACGATCGTGAGCGGCCAGTCCCGACCCGCCGCCGCCGCGAACAGGGTCTCCCAGTCACACCACGCCCGGCCCGAGGAGAGCACCCCCGATCGCTCGCCGGTTGCGGGCGGTGCCGCGGCACCGGTGGAGCGCGCCCAGTCGATCCGCCGCACCACGAAGCTGCGGACGCCGAGCTCCGCGGCGAGGCGGCGCTCGTCGCTGGCCGACATCGCCTGCGCCCCGGCCAGCGCCCGGAGCAGCGCCGGGCGCACCACCAGGTTCCGCCAGGCCTCGTAGGCGCGCCGGCGCAGCGGCCGCTGCGGCCGGCGCTCGATCACCTCGAGCAGGACCACGGACCGGCGCCGGCGCAGCCAGGCCTCGCCCAGCAGGACGGTGGTCGCGCCGGGCTCGGCCGCGGTCAGCGCCAGCCCACGCGCGTCGCGCGCGGCGAGCAGGATCAGCACCCCGCGGACCGCCGGGACGCGTTCTGCGAGCCGCACGAGCGGCCTGGGAAACGCGTCCGCGATCGCCAGATCGATGCTCGCCAGCGGCGCGCCGACCATTTCCGCGTACCAGTTGGAGGCCAGCACGGGGGTCGACACCGGGGAAGCATAAGGCGCCTGAGCAGCGGGCTCGGCCTCGGCTACGCCTTCGCATTCGACGGCGCGAAGCCTAAAATTATCTGCGCTTAATCAACTTAGATATTGTGCCCGGGAAAGCAATAGAGGAGAAAGCCGATCATGACACTCAACATTCGCTGGGACTTCGACCACCAAGTCGATTCCCGCCAGCCGTGGTCCCGCCCCGTCCTGCGCCAGCGCTGGGAGCCCGTGCGTCCGGCGGCGGCCGGCGTTCTGCCCGCCTGAACCGACGGGAGCGCGCCGTCGACGGCATCGCGACCGGGAAGTAGTCAGGCTTCCGGGTCGTGCGCGACGACCCGGACAGGATTCAGTTTCAGATCGAAGCGCGTGACGGAGCCGCCCGCAACGGGCGGCTCCTCACCGTTCACGGGCCGGTGTCGACGCCGGCCTTCATCCCGCTCGCGACCCGCGGCGCGGTGCGCTCGCTCGACTTCGGCGACGTCGCGGAGCTCGGCTACGAGCTCGTGCTCGGCAACACGTTCCACCTCTTCCTCGCGCCCGGTGCCGAGCGCATCGCCGAGCTCGGCGGCCTGCACCGGTTCACCGGCTGGGACCGAGCGATCATCACCGACTCCGGCGGCTTCCAGGTCTTCTCCCTCGCCCACGGCAACGTCGCCGACGAGATCAAGGGCAGGCGCGGCGGGTCGGGGTCCAGCGGGGGCGTGGTGGAGATCTCCGAGCGCGGCGTGGCCTTTCGCTCCTACCTCGACGGCGCCGAGAAGTTCATGGGCCCGGAGGAGTCGATGGCCGTGCAGGCCGCGCTCGCCTCCGACATCGCGCTCGCCTTCGACGAGTGCACGCCTTACCACGCCGACCGCGACTACACGGCCCGCTCGACTGAGCGCACCCACCGGTGGCTTGAGCGCTGCGTCGCCTGGCACAACGAGCGCGGCCCGCGCCGCCAGGCCCTGTTCGGGATCGTCCAGGGCGGCGTCTACGAGGACCTGCGACGCGAATCGGCGTCGGCCGTCGCGAGCGCCGACGTCGACGGCCTGGCGATCGGCGGCACGCTCGGCCGCGACAAGCCCGAGATGCACGGCGTGCTCGAGATGACGGCCCCGATGCTGCCCGCCGACGCGCCGAAGCACCTGCTCGGCATCGGCGAGCCGGATGACCTGCTGGTCGGGATCGGGCTCGGAATCGACGTCTTCGACTGCGCGGTGCCCACGCGGCTCGCCCGTCACGGGATGGCGCTGGCCCCGCTGCCGGACTCCCGCTTTCGCTTCGACGTCGCCCGTCCGCGGCACGCGAAGGAGACGGACCCGCTTGTCAACGGCTGCCCGTGCCCGACCTGCGCCGTCCACAGCCGCGCCTACCTGCACTACCTCGCCCGCGCGGAGGCCCCCACGGCGGCCCGCCTGCTGACCCTCCACAACCTGACCTTCCTGCAGACCCTGGTCACCGGCGCCCGCCGCGCAATCGAAGCCCAGCGCTTCGGCGCCTACCGCGACGCAGATCCTGGCGGGCGGATCACCGTGGGAGGCCGAGTAGCCACCGCGCACGCCCGGACGCGGAAGCACAAAAAAATATCCGCGGCGAAGCCGCGGACAATTGATTCAAGCGAGAGCGGAGGACGTGGCGCGAGTTATTCCGGACGTGGCGCGAGTTATTGCGTGTTCTGCTGAATGAAGTCCTTGATCGCCTGAATCTGATCGTTCAGGTTGTCCTTGATCGTCTGGCCGAGGTCGGTGTGCTGGCCCGCGTCGGTGAGCAGGAGCACGGCGCCGGCCACGATCGCGGCGAGGATCGCGATCAGCAGCAGGACGCCGATCGCCCGCATCACCCTGGCGCCGCCCGAGCGCTGACCGGGGGCGCGCTGCGCGGCCACCGGGCGCGGCGCGGGAGCCGGACGCGGGGCGGGGCGAGGAGCGGGGACCGGCGCCTGGCGGGCGACGGGGGTGCGGGGTTCGAGGTCCATCCGCCTGGTCGCCGCCGTGCCCGGGCTGCCGGCCATCATGTCGGTCGGCAGCTCGTCCGAGGCCAGGGGCGGCTCCTCGCCGCGCAGCCCGGCCTCGAGCGCCCGCGACAGCTCGCGGGCCGATGAGTACCGGGCCTCGGCGTCGCCCTCGAGCGAGCGCAGGACGGCGACCGAGAGGGTCTCGGGCACGTCGGGGTCGTACGAGGTCGGCGGCAGCGGGGTCTCGTTCTCGCGCCGGCTGGCGAGCTCGGCGAGCGTCGAGCCCTCCCACGGCAGGCGCCCGGTGAGCAACTGGTAGAGGCAGACGCCGAGCGCGTAGACGTCGGCGGCCGGGGTCGCCTCCTCGCCGCGCGCCTGCTCGGGCGCCAGGTAGGCCGCCGTGCCGACCACCGAGCCGACCTGCGTGAGGCGGGTCTGGGCGCTGGCGCGGGCGATGCCGAAGTCCGTCAGCTTCACGGTCATCTCGCCGGTCGGCGGCTCGTGGGCGGAGCTGTCGCGCCGGCGGCGCCCGGCCGGGCCGCCGATCACCATCAGGTTCCCCGGCTTGACGTCGCGGTGGATGATCCCCTGGCGGTGGGCGTACTCGAGGCCGGCGCACGACTGGATCCCGATCTCGACCCCGTTCTCAGGCCCCAGCCGCCCACGCGTCTGCAGCAGCTGCGCCACGGACTTGCCCTCCACGTACTCCATGACGATGTAGTGGCGGCCCGTGTCCACGCCCGTGTCGTAGACCTGGACGATGTTCGGGTGGATCAGCTTCGCGACCGCGAGCGCCTCGCGGCGGAAGCGGGCGACGAACTTGTCGTCGTCGGAGAGGTGCTCGGCGAGGATCTTGACCGCCACGGTGCGCTCGAGCACGCGGTCGGTGGCCCGGTAGACGGTCGACATCCCGCCCGAGCCCAGGCGGTCGCCGAGCTCGTAGCGATCTGAGATCGTCGCGTTCATCCGGCGCTCCCGCCCGCGCCGACGCCGCCGCTGGGGGGCGCGGTGCCTCCGCCGGAGCCCTCGCCCTGCTGTCCCTGGTCGCTGCTCGGCGGGGTCACCGGCGGGGTCGTCCCGGAGCCACCCTGGCCCTGGTTGTCCGAGGGCTGCTGGGTGGGGGTCTCCTCATCGGTCGTCGTGGTGGTCGTGGTCGTCTCCGGCTCCTCGGTGGTGGTCGTGCTGGTGGTCTCCTCGACCGTCGAGCTGCTCTCGGTGGTCGGCTCGAAGCCGCCCTCGCCGGTGGCGCCGGCCTCGGGCGCGTTGCACTGGTTCGAGTCCGAGGCCAGCTGGTCGAGGTTGTTCGCCGCCTTGTCGAGCTCATCGCGCACGTCGGCGTCGACGTCCGAGGGCAGCTCGTCGACGCGGTTGGCGAACTCCTGGGCGAAGCCCGAGGCGGTGTCGCAATCGCCGCTCTGGGCGTTCGACTGCACGTTGTCGAGCAGCGACAGGAGGTCGCTGGACTGGTTCTCGGGGATCGTCCCCCCGTCGGAGCCGCAACCCGCGAGCACAAGTGCGAAAAGGCACGCGAGCAGCGATATTCTGGTTCGCCCGCCCACGGCGGCGAGTCTAGACAGTGGCCTCCGCCGCTCTGACATCGTCAAATAAGGCGCCTCAACGGCGGCGCGATTCGGCTCCGCTTCGCTCCGCCTCATTGCCCCACGTAGAGCCGCCGCGCGAGGTGCTCCGGCAGGTCGGTGGCGATGATCGCGTCGGCGGCTCGGTCGATGTCGTACTGGACCCGGTGGAAGGTCGCCTGCCACGTCTCGGTGTCGAGTTCGAGCCAGGCCGCGCGCGGGTCGCCGTCGCGTGGCTGGCCGACGCTGCCCGGGTTGATCAGCCACCGCCCGCGGCGGATATCGAGCCCGGTTCCGGCGGCCGCCTGGGCGCCGCGGGCGTCGTCGACCGCCCCCGCTTCGCCCTCGCCCTCGCCATCGGGGAGGGCGAAGAACAGCGCCACGTGCGAGTGGCCCACAAAGCTCACCCGCCGCGCCTGGGCGCGAATGCACTCGGCCGCCTGGTCGGGCCAGAGCACGTACTCCCAGATCGGGTCACGCGGGGACGCGTGGTACAGCGCGACCTCGCGACTCTCGTCGGCGGGATCGAGCCCGGCGAGGAAGTCGCGCGTCGCGGGGGTCATCCGCTCGCGGGTCCAGCGCACGGCGGCCGCGGCCGCCGGGGAGAAGGTCGAGATGTCGAGCGCGTCGAGCGCCGCCAGGTCGTGGTTGCCCACCAGGCACACGTCGCAGCGCTCGCGCACGAGGGTCGCGCACTCGTCGGGTTGAGCGCCGTAGCCGACCACGTCGCCGAGGCACCAGGACTGCTCGACGCCCGTGTCGGCGACCTCGGCGAGTACCGCCTCGAGCGCGGGCAGATTGGCGTGGATGTCGCTGAGCAGGGCGAGACGCATCTGTGCCCCCTCGCCGTCGCGCCCGCCGGCCTGTCGGGCGAGCGCGAGGGCGGACTATCGTAAGCACCGATGAGGTCGGCGGGGTTGCAGCGCTCCAGCGCGGCGCGCATCGGCGGTGCGGCGGTGGCGATGCTGATCGTCGCCGAGGTCGCCGTTTTGTTGCTCAGCCCGAGCGACGAGCCGCCCGAGCCGGTCCCCGTCGCCGAGAGCGACTACTTCAGTGAGGCGGAGCTCGCGCGCGCCGACGACTACCGCAGCGGCCAGCGGTGGCTGCTCCTCGCCGGGCTCGCGGTCGAGGGCGCGGTGCTGGTCTCGGTCGCGTTCGGGCGCCCGGCGCCGGTCCGTCGCGCGCTGGACCGGCTCGGGCGCCGGCCCGTCCTCGGCGCCGCCGCGGCCGGCGCCGGCGTCTCGCTGCTGACCACGATCGCCACCCTGCCGGTGAGCCTGATCTCGCACGAGCGCTCGGTGGACGTCGGGCTCTCGACCCAGTCGCTGGGCTCGTGGTTTTGGGACGTGGCCCGCAGCGCCGGGATCACCGCCGTGCTGACGGCCGGCGGCGCGGCGCTCCTCATCGCTCTGGTCCGGCGCTTCCCGCGGGCCTGGCCGGTCCCCGGCGCCGTCGTCGTCAGCGGCCTGGCCGTGGTCTTCGTCTGGATCGGGCCGGTCGTCCTGGCGCCGATCTACAACAAGTTCGAGCCGCTGCCGGACTCGAGCCGAGCCCGCGCGGACGTGCTGGAGCTCGGCCGCGAGGCCGGGGTCGACATCGGCCAGGTGTATCGGATCGACGCCAGCCGCCGGTCGACCGCGCTCAACGCCTACGTCGACGGCATCGGCTCGACCAAGCGGGTCGTCCTCTACGACAACCTGCTCAAGCGCGCCGCCCGCCCCGAGCTGCGCTCGATCGTCGCCCACGAGCTCGGTCACGTGGCCCACGACGACGTCCCGCGGGGCATCCTCTACGTCGTCCTCGTGACCCCGCTCGGCCTGGTGTTCGCCCGCGAGCTGGTCCTGGCGATCACCCGGCGCTCGGGCGCCGACCCCGCCAGCCCGGCGGCGATCCCCGCGTACCTGCTCGCCCTGGCGTTCACCGCGCTGATCCTCAACGTTCCCGGCAATCAGCTCTCGCGCGAGGTCGAGGCGAGCGCCGACGGGTTCGCGCTGGAGCTCACGCACGATCCCGAGGCGCTGATCAAGGTCCAGCGTCAGCTCGCCCGCACCAACCTCTCCGACCCGGACCCGCCCGGGCTCTACAGCTGGCTCTTCGGCACCCACCCGTCGACGGTCGACCGGATCGGCGCCGCCCTCGCTTACGAGCGGGAGTGACTCGCCTCGCCCAGTCGGCCGAGCGCGCTGCGCACCAGCGCCGCGGCGAGCTTGACCGCGATCCCCGCGTAGACGGCCGCGTTCAGCAGCGGGCTGCGCTGCGGGGCGTAGTGGCTGCGGTAGAAGCGCAGCATCCCGTAGTGGAAGGCGTAGTTGAGCCTGGGTGAGCGGTGCTTGCCGCTGGTGCCGGCCTTCAGGTGGTGGACGGTGACCGCGGGCTCGTACCAGGTCACCCAGCCGGCCTCGGCGAAGCGGTAGCTGAGGTCGAGGTCCTCCATGTACATCCAGTACCCCTCGTCGAAGAGCCCGACCCGGTCGAGCGCTCGCCGCCGCATCAGCATGAAGGCGCCGTTGACGGCGTCGACCGGGCCCTCGGCGACGTCGGGCGCCCGGTAGGCGGCCAGCGTCCCGGACTCGCGGCGGCGCCCGAGGCCCGTGAAGTGGCCGAGCGCGCTCAGGGGGGTGGGAAAGGAGCGCTTCGCCGCATGGTCGGGGGTGCCGTCGGCCTGCTCGAGGGCCGGGCCCACGATCCCCACCTCCTGGCGCTCGTCGAGTAGGGCGCACAGGCGCTCCAGGGCGCCGGGGGTGACCTCGGTGTCGGGGTTGAGCGCGAGCACGTAGTCGCCGCCCGAGGCCCGGATTGCGCGGTTGTTCGCGGCGCTGAAGCCGAGGTTTGTGTCGCTCGCGAAGAGGCGCACCTGCGGGTACTCGGCCCGGACCATCTCGACCGTGCCGTCGCGGGAGTCGTTGTCGACCACGGTCACGGTCATCTGCCGCTGCGCGGGTTGGCGAGCAGCGCGTCGAGGCAACGCCGCAGGAGCTCCCGGCAGCGGTAGGCGACGATGACGACGTCGAGCGAGGGCGGCTCGGCCACGCCTCAGGTGCGGAACGAGTCGACGGTGAGCTCGAGCCCGCGATCGAGCTCGTGCGCCGGGCGCCAGCCGAGCTCGCGCTCGGCGCGCCCCGGGTCGACCGCGCTGCGCTGCACCTCGCCGAGCCGCGCCGGCGCCCGCTCGGGGTCGAACTCGGCGCCGGCCGCCGCCGCGATCCGCCGGCCGAGCTCGTTGACGCTCACCTCGGTCCCGGTGCCGACGTTGTAGGCACCCTCACCGCCGGCCTCGGCGACCGCGAGGAAGGCCGCCGCGACGTCGCCCACGTAGACGTAGTCGCGCGTCTGCTCGCCGTCGCCGAACACGCGCGGGCGCCTGTCCTCCAGCAGGGCCGCGGAGAAGATCGCGACCACGCCGCCCTCGCCGTAGGGGTCCTGGCGCGGTCCGTAGACGTTCCCCGGCCGCAACGCGACCGCCTCGAGCCCGTACAGGCGGCGGTACAGCGACAGATAGCCCTCGGCGGCCAGCTTCGACTGTCCGTACTGGGCGTCCGGCCGGCTCGCGGCGCTCTCGTCGAGCGGCAGGTCCCGGCCCTCGCCCTCGCCGTAGATCGCGCCGCCGGTTGAGGCGAAGACGAAGCGCTCGACCCCCGTCGTGCGCGATGCCTCCAGCAGGTTGAGCGTGCCGCCGACGTTGACCCCGAGGTCGTAGACCGGGTCCGAGACGGAGCGCCGCACGTCGATCTGCGCAGCCAGGTGGCAGACGAGCTCGGGTTGGGCCTCCGCGAAGGCGGCGCCGACCTCGGCGGTGTCGGTGATGTCGGCCTCGAACAGCCGGGCGCCCGCACCGATGGCGGTCGAGAGGTTCTCCCGCCGCCCGCTCGAGAGGTCGTCGAGCACCAGGACCTCGTCGCCGCGAGCGACGAGCGCGTCGACGACGTGTGAGCCGATGAACCCGGCTCCACCTGTGACCAGCGCTCGCATCGGCGGGTCAGCTTAAATGCCTGGCGGCTGCGGCTCGGATTCGCCCACGCCGCGACTTCGCGTCGCCCCACGAGTTCTAGAGCAGGGACCCAGCTTGATCGCGCTGCATCGACGACATCTGTTCGCGGCTGCCCTGGCCGCCGCCATCCTCGCGCTCGCCGTGAGCCTTCCCGACCGCGCCGGGGCGGACTTCCGCACCGGCGTTGGCGGTTTCGGGGCGGAGCTGGCCGACGAGGCTCACCGCGCGGACTTCGCGGCGCGGGCCCAGCAGGCGGAGGCGAGCGTCGCGCGGATCAACGTCTCGTGGCGCGACGTCGCGACGGCTCGACCGGCCAACCCCGCGGATCCCGACGATCCCGCCTATCGATTCGGCTTCTACGACGCGGTCGTGCGTGACCTGACGGCCCGGGGGGTCGAGCCGATGTTCACGATCTTCAGGGCCCCGGACTACGCCGAGGCGCCGAACCGGCCCCCCGACCAGGTCCCCGGCTCGTGGTTCCCCGACCCCGGCGAGTTCGCCGCCTTCGCGCAGGCCGTGGCCACGCGCTACTCGGGGCAGTTCGAGGGCCTGCCGCGCGTGCGCTACTTCGAGATCTGGAACGAGCCCAATCTGCCGACCTTCTTCGGGCTGGAGTGGCGCAAGCCCGGCGGCCCGGCCCGCTACCGCGCGCTGCTCAACGGTGCCTACGCGGCGATCAAGGGGGTCGATCCGACCAACGTCGTGATCGCGGGCGCCACGGCCCCGTTCGGCGACGACCGGCGCGATCGCAGCCTCGGGCGCATGCGCCCGCTGGTCTTTCTGCGCTCCCTGTTCTGCCTCAACGGAAAGCTCAAGCCGGTCAAGAAATGCCACGACAAGGCGAAGTTCGACGTGCTCTCCCATCATCCGATCAACGGCTTCCGGGCGGACTTCGGCGGCCCCGGTGCCGGCGGGCCCACCGACGACGCCGCCAACCCGGATGACGCGACCACGCCCGATCTCGATCGCATCGCCCGCGTCCTCCACGCGGCCGAGCGCAAGCACACGGTCGGCGGGCCGAAGCGACATCCGCTCTGGGCCACCGAGATGTGGTGGGAGTCCGACCCTCCGGACGCGAAGAACGGCGTCAGCCTCGCCAAGCAGGCGCGGTTCGTCTCCCAGTCGCTGTACGAGATGTGGCGCGACGGCGCGAAGCTCGTGGTCAACCTGCCGCTCACCGACGAGGATCCGAGCAGCCATCTGCACGACACGCTCCAATCGGGCCTCTACTTCTTCGACGGTCGCCCGAAGCCGAGCCTCGAGGCGTTCCGATTTCCGGTTGTCGCCGACCCGCGCTCGAAGAGCAAGGCGCGCGTGTGGGGCAAGGCGCCCAGCTCCGGGCAGCTGGTGATCGAGCGCAAGCGCGGCAAGGGATGGAAGCGGCTCGAGTCGCGAAGCGTGAGCGAGGGCAGCGTGTTCAAGGCCAACGTCAAGGCCGGCCGCGGGACCGTCATCCGCGCCACGGTCGGCGGGGAGAGCAGCATCCCCTGGCGGATCTCGCGCTGACGCCGGGCCCGCGGTCCTAGTATCGGTGCGGTGAGCACCACTCCCACCTCCGACCCGATCGCCGACCTGCGCGCCGCCGTGGTCGGCGCCACGGCGGCGATCGACGCCGAGGCGGGCGGCAAGCTGAGCCTCGAGCGCCCGCCCAAACCCGAGCTCGGCGATTACTCGACCAACGCCGCGATGCTGCTGGCGCCGGCGGCTGGGGCGCCGCCGCGGGAGGTCGCCGAGCGCCTGCGGGCCGAGCTCGACCGGATCCTCGGCCCGAGCGCCGAGCGGATCGAGGTCGCCGGCCCCGGGTTCCTCAACGTCTTCCTCTCGGATCGCTGGCACCGCGAGGCCGTCGCCGAGCTGCTCGCCGCCGGCGAGCGGCTGGGCACCAGCGTCGCGGAGTCACCCGAGCGCGCCATGGTCGAGTTCGTGAGCGCCAATCCGACCGGTCCCGTCACCGCCGCCAGCGGCAGGGGCGCGGCCTTCGGCGACTCGGTCGCCGCCCTGCTCGAGGCCAGCGGCCACCAGGTCGAGCGCGAGTACTACATCAACGACGCAGGCACCCAGGTGCGGCTGTTCGCCGAGTCGATCGCCGCCCGGATGCGGGGCGCGGAGCCGCCGGCCGACGGCTACGCGGGCGAGTACGTCGCCGAGCTCGCGACCGAGCTCGCGGCCGAGGGCGCCGACGCGGAGGACCTCGAGCGGCTCGAGCGGCTGGGCACCGAGGCCATGCGGACCCGGATCCAGGCGACCCTGGAGCGCTTCGGCGTCCGGTTCGACACCTGGTCCTCGGAGCGGGAGCTGCGCGAGTCGGGAGCGGTCGAGCGCACGCTCGAGCGCCTGCGGGAGAACGGCCACACCTATGAGAGCGAGGGCGCGCTGTGGTTGCGGACCACCACCTTCGGCGACGACAAGGACCGGGTCCTGATCCGCAGCGACGGGGAGCCGACCTACTTCCTGCCCGACATCGCCTACCACCTGGACAAGATCGCCCGCGGCAACGAGCGGCTGATCAACGTGCTCGGCGCCGACCACCACGGCTACGTGCCGCGGATGCGGGCCGCGCTCGCCGCGCTCGACTTCGACCCCGGCCGCTTCGAGGCGCTGATCATGCAGATGGTCAGCATCGTCGAGGGCGGCGAGCGGGCGCAGATGTCGAAGCGGCGCGGCGACTTCGTCACCCTCGACGAGCTCGTCGACGACATCGGCGTCGACGCGACGCGCTTCTTCATCCTGCAGCGCAGCCACGACACGGCCCTCGACCTCGACCTCGAGCTCGCGCGCTCCGCGTCCCAGGACAACCCCGTGTACTACGTCCAGTACGCGCACGCGCGGATCGCCAGCATCCTCCGGAAGGCGGCGGACGAGGGCGCCGCGGCGTCGGTGGACGAGATCGCCGCCGGGGCGACCGGCGACGAGGCGCTCGCCGCCGCCGCCGAGCCCGCCGAGCGCGCGCTGGTGCGGCGGCTGCTGGAGCTTCCGGGCGAGGTGCGCACCGCCGCCGAACGGCGAGCCCCGCACCGCATCTGCGCGTACGCGATGGCGACCGCGGCCGACTTTCACGCGTTCTATCGCGACGCCCGGGTGGTTGGCGCGCCGGAGCCCGGGGCCCAGGCCGCGCGGCTGGGCCTCTGCGTGGCGACCGAGCGGACGATCGCCACGACGCTCGGCCTGCTCGGCGTCAGCGCGCCGGAGCGCATGTAGGCAGGGTCGCGTGACGCGGCCGGGCGTGAGCGTGGTCGTGCCCTTCCTGGGCACCGCCGACGACGGCGCGGCGGCGCTGGCCGCGCTCGGCCGCCTGCGCCTCGGTGACGACGACGAGCTCATCGTCGCCGACAACACCGCGGGCGGCACGCTCTCCGGCCGCAGCGACGGCGGGGTCCGCGTGGTCGGGGCGCCGGGCCGCCGCTCGGCGTTTCACGCCCGCAACGTGGGGGCCGCCGGGGCCTCCGGGACCTGGCTGCTGTTCATCGACGCCGACTGCGTTCCCGAGCCCGACCTCCTCGCCCGCCTCTGGGAGCCCGAGCCCGAGCCCGAGACCGGCGTGGTCGCGGGCGAGGCGCGCGGCGCCGAGGCGCAGGGCGCGTTCCTCGCCCGCTGGTCGCGGTCCCGGCGTGGGCCGATCGCCTCCCATCAGCTCACGCTCGGTCCACGTCCGGCCGGGACGACCGCGAACCTGCTCGTGCGCCGCGAGGCGTTCGAGGCCGTCGGCGGGTTCTGCGAGGTGCGCTCGGACGCCGACGTCGAGCTCTGCTGGCGCATCCAGGAACGCGGCCTGGCGCTCGAGTACCGCCCGGACGCGATCGTCGCCCACCGCGACCCCGAGGATGTCGTCGCCGTCGTCCGCCAGGCGGCCGGCTACGGAGCCGGGCGGCGCTGGCTGCGCTCGTCCTACGGCCCGGGGGTCCCGGAGCCGACGCTGGTTCGCCCGCTCGCGCGGGCCGCCGCCGGAACGTTCGCCTGGGCGCTCGCGCTGCGGTTCGAGCGCGCGGCGTTCAAGCTCGTCGACGGCCTCGTCGCGGCGGCGACCTGGGTCGGCTACCGGCTCGGCGACAACCGCGCTTAGTCCTAGAGCATCGGGACGCGGGTGCGGACCGACGCCCTGGCGACGGCCGTGACCTCGACCAGGTCGTGGAGGACGAAGTACGGCGCCAGCAGCGGACCGCCGCCCTCGACCTTGCCGCGCGCCCAGAGGTCGCGCAGGTACGGGTACGCGAGCCAGGCGCGCAGCGCGTGCCAGCGGGTGGGCAGGACGAGCGCGATCAGGGCGCGGAAGAGGAGCCAGTGGACCTCCTTCCAGAAGATCCCGAACCGGAAGCTGCGCCGCCGCAGCTCGCGGTGGCGGGCGTAGGCGGTCATCGGCCTGGTCCAGCGCGCCGCCAGCCGCAGCTTGCCGACCGGGCCGAGGTCGTCGACCGCGTGCCACACGAGCGCGTCCGGTTCGAAGACGGGTCGCGCTCCGGCCTCGATCGCCCGCCAGGCGAGGTCGCAGTCCTCGCCGCCGGGCTCACGGCCGAAGGTGGCGACGTCGAAGCCATCGACGCGCTCCAGCAGGGACCGCGCGTAGGCGACGTTGCAGGTCGGGAACGCGGGGTCGAGCCCGGCCACGGAGATCGTGTGCGAGAACGGGCCACGGGCCGCGAGCTCCGCCGGGTTGGGCAGCGTCGGGCCCTGGACGAAGGCGCCCGGCTCGGCGAGCGCGGCCCGCTCGACCGCGGCGAGCCAGCCGGGCGTCGGGGCGCAGTCGTCGTCGGTGAACGCGACGAGCTCGGCCTCGGTCGCGCGCCAGCCGTCGTCGCGGGCGGTGGCGGGGCCGCCCTGGACCGGGCGCTCGATTGTGCGCAACGGCAGCGTGCCCCGGGCGCGCTCGGCGGCGAGGACCGCCTCGGTGGAAGCGGGGGAACCGTCGGCGACCACGACCACCTCGTCGGCAGGCCGCTCCTGCTCGGCCAGCGCGCGCAGCAGTTGGGCGAGCCGGGCGGGACGATCGTGCGTCCCGACGACGACCGCGATCGTCGTTCTCACGGCTGGGATGCCTACCAGTAAATTGCCTGCGCCGTGGGCACGACGGCTCCCGAGATAGCGGTGGTGATCCCCACCCGCGGCCGGGAGGCGCGGCTCGCGTTCGCGCTCGAGTCGCTGGCGGGGCAGGTCGAGCCCGGCCGCCTCGAGGTCCTCGTCGTCCGCGACGCCGACGCGCGTGAGCCGTTCGCGATCCCGCCACCGGAGCTCCGCGTCCGCAATCTGACCCTGCCGGACGTCGCGGGGCCGACGCCGAAGCGCAACCTCGGCTGGCGCGCCACCGACGCGCCGCTGGTCGCGTTCACGGACGACGATTGCCGCGCCGCCCCTGGCTGGCTCGCCGCGATGCTCGAGGCGGATGCCGGGCCGGACGTCTTCCTCCAGGGCCGCACGGCCCCGGACCCGGACGAGCGCCACCTGCTCCACGGGCTCGCGCGCAGCGTCGACGTGCCCGGTCCCGGCGGCTGGTTCGAGACCTGCAACATGGCCTACCCGCGCGAGTTGCTCGACCGGCTCGGCGGTTTCGACGAGGCGTTCGGCTTCGGTGGCGAGGACACCGACCTCGCCTGGCGCGCGATCGAGGCCGGCGCCGAGCCGCGCTTCGTGGGCGAAGCGCTCGTGTGGCACGCGGTCGTCTCGAGGACGGTGGGGCGGGCGGTCGCCGACGCCACCCGGTGGCGCGACCTGCCCGCGGTGGTCGCCCGCCATCCCGGCCTCCACGAGTGGCTCCATCGCCGCCACTTCTGGAACCGCGAGCACATGGCGATCGCGATCGCGCTCGCCGGCGTGCCGCTGGCGCGGCGCGCGCCGGCGCTCGCCGCCCTGGCCGCCGTCCCCTACCTGAGCGCGCGGATCAACTGGCGCGAGCCGCACCCGCGGCGGATCGCCCGCGCGCTGGCCACGATGCCGCTGTTCGCGACCTTGGACGCGATCGAGGTGGCCGCCCGTCTCCCGGCCGCCATCCGCCACCGCGCCGCCGTGATCTAGTGCGAATCGCGCTCCTGCACCCGACTTACTGGCCCGAGGTTCGCCGGGGTTCGGAGCGCCTCGCGCACGACCTCGCCGCGGCGCTCGCCCGCCGGGGCCACGAGGTCACGCTGCTCAGCACCCATCCGGGCCCCCGCGAGGTCGAGCGGGCCGACGGCTTCGAGATCGTGCGCGCCCGGCGCGTCCCGCGGCTCCCCGGGATGCACTGGTACGACGAGTACGCCGGGGCGATTCCCGCGACCGTCTCGGGGATCGTCCGCGGCGACTACGAGGTGGTGCACGCGCTCTACCCGGTCGACGGCTGGAGCGCGCGCCTGGCGCAGAACCTCGGCGGACCCCGCTACGCGCTCTCGATTCACGGGGTGGTCAACCGCGAGTACCTGGTGCGACGGCGCCACCGGCTGGAGATGCTGCGGGCGGCCGCCGCCGGCGCGATCGCCGTGAGCGCCCTCTCGGATGCGGCCGCGGAACCGCTGCGCCGCTACGCGCTCGCCGACCCGGTCATCGTGCCGGGCGGCGTGGTCCCGGCCCACTACGTCGGTCAGCGGGAGCGCCCGCGGGTGCCGACGCTCCTCTGCCCGGCCTCCCTCGACGATCCGCGCAAGCGCGGGGCGCTCCTGGCCGCGGCGTTCGCGAGCGTTCGCGAGCGCGACGGCGCCGCGCGACTGGTGCTCGCGGGTGACCCCGGGGGGCTCGCAGGGCCTGGGATCGAACGCTCGGACCCGACGACCACGGCCGACCTCGCCGCCGCCTACCGCGCGGCCTCCGTGACCGTGCTCCCCTCCGACGACGAGGCCTTCGGGCTCGTGCTGGTCGAGTCGCTCGCCGCCGGCACCCCAGTGGTCGCCGCGCGCTCGGGCGGCTGCCCGGAGATCGTCGACGACCCCGCGATCGGGCGCCTGTTCGAGCCCGGCGACGCCGGCGATCTCGCCCGCGCAATCGGCGAGGCCGTGGCGCTCGCCGACGACCCGGCGACCGCGGAGCGCTGCCGCGCGCACGCCCGGCGCTGGGACTGGGACGTTGTCGTGGAGCGCTATGAGGGGCTCTACGCGGACGCGCTCGGCTGAGCGCGCAGCCGCACGAAGCAGAACTGCGTGCCGGCCCCGACCGTGCGCTCGACCTCGAGCCCGACCTCCGCGGCGACGGCGCGGAGCAGCTCCAGGTCGACGGCCGATCCCCGCCAGGCGCGGTGGCCCTGGCCGCGCGGGCCGCGGCCGCGGGCGGCGTCCAGGAACCCGCGGGCACGCCGGCCCAGCGGCGGGCGGCGGTGAACCTGGGGCGCGTTGGACACCTGAAACGCCGCCCACCCGCCCGGTCTCAGCACGCGGCCCATCTCGCGGACGTAGCCGAGGGCGATCGCCGGATCGGGGAGGTGCTGAAAGACGACGTGCGAGAAGCAGCCGTCGGCGCTGCGGTCCGCGATCGGGCTCAGCGTGCGCCCGTCGCCGAGCACCCAGTCGACGTTCGCCAGCCCGGGGTTGTGCTCGCGGGCGAGGGCCAGCATCCGCGGCGAGACATCGAGGGCGCGCACCGATGCGCCGCGCGCCGCCAGCGGCCGGGTCAGACGCCCGATCCCGCAACCGATCTCAACCAGCTCGTCGTCCGGCCTGACCGTCAGGTCGAGCAGCTCGAGGATCTCCGCGACCAGCTCCTCGCCGCCGCGCCAGAAGGCCTCGGCGTCCGGGGCGGAGTACGCCAGGCGGTTGTCGACGAAGTAGTAGGCGTCCTCGGCGGCGCGCGCGTCCCAGAACTCACGCATCTCGTTCATTCCGCATAGCAGAGCGGTTTTCGGGCCAAACTGCAACCCGATTGCTACCCGGCGGATCAACTCGGGTCGTCCTAGCTCGCCGTGAGTGCCGCCGCGACGCGCTCTGCGGCTGCCTCGTCGCTTTGCGGCAGAAGGTGGGCGTAAGTGGCGAGCGTCGTGGTCGGCGAATCGCCCAGCCTCGCCCCGACGATGTGGAGTGGTACCCCGGCCGTGAGCGCCAACGTCGCTGCGGGGTGTCGCAGGATGTGGAGCGTGCCGGTCTCGATCCCCGCCGCTTCGCGGTGGCGGGCGAACCACCGGGTTAGCCGCTGTGGGTGGACCGTGCCGCCGAGTTCGTCGGCGAAGACGAGATCCTGGTCGGCATAGGCGGGCCCGGCGAGGTCACGCTCGAGCAGTTGCGCCTCGCGGTGGTGTCGGAGTGCTTCACCGGTTTCGGCATCGAGCGCGATCGGCGCTGAGTCGGCGGCCATAGGATGTGCTGCATGACCGCGGTCGTCGTGAGCACTGAATTGGCGGTGCTCGTCGTCGTGATCCTCGTCGTCGTGCCGATCTGCTACTGGATCTTTCGGGCGATGACGGGGAAGCTCGGGCGCTGACGGGCTAGCCCGGCTCTGGCGCGTTGCGCGCCCGCCTGACGTGCGCCGGTTTCGCCTAGACCACGCCTAGCCCGGCCGTCGATACCGAGCGTGTACCGCCGTGTTGGAGCCTTCTGGCTGTCAACCGGCACCGAGCCTCGCCTCATCGGAGGCCAGGTCCGAGGCCAGGACGCCAAGGGAGGCCCGAAATGAGGGCTCACACCAAGTTGTCAAGCATGAGCCGCAAGCGAGGGGCTGTGGGGGCAGCTGCGGCGCTGATTGCTGTCGTCGTGATCGGCGCAACCGCGCTTCCGTCGACGGCGCAGCAGCAACCACCGCCCATCGGAGTTGAGTTGTTGACAGACCGCGCCGTGTTCACCGACGACGTCGATCTCAAGATCAAGAACAAGGTGGATGGCGAGGCGACCGAAGTCACGCACGTCAAGGACCCTTCGCGCACCGTGACGGCGAGGTTCACCATCCAGCCCGGAGCCGTGTTTGGCTGGCACACGCATCCCGGCCCCGTGGTCGTCAACGTCGTCGAGGGTGAACTGACGTACGTCGCCGCCGACGACTGCCTCGAACGTGATTACCCGGCCGACACCGCGTTTGTCGACGCCGGTGGGGACCACGTCCACAACGCCTTCAACCCAACGGGCGGTGTGACGGTCGTGGTGGCCACCTTCTACGGAATGCCCGAGACGGGGCCAGTGACGATCCCACGGCCGCCGCCTGCGGATTGCCAAATCACGCCCTAATCACGACGAGTAGGACTTCCCGCTCAGCCACCCGACCCGCTGAATCCGGTCGAGGAGGGTTTGGCTGGACAGGAAAAGCAAGGGCGGCACAAAAGCCCTGATGGTCTCTTACGACCATCAGGGCTTTCCGCTCTAGGTCGTTTGGAGTGGGGGTCGCCGCGCTCGAGCCGCCGGACAAGGGCTAGGCGGCTCGAGCGGCGTCGCAGCAGTCTCGGCACCGGAGCGCGCTCGTGTGATCACGACCGGCGAGGTCTCTCGCTTTGTCTTGCGACCGGAATAGGGGCTATTCGGGACCACCACCGCGAGTCCCGATTCCCGTGATTTGCAGCGGATTCCGGGATAGGGCCGATTAGGCAAGACGGCGGGTAACGAACTCACGCATCTCGTTCACGCGGGTCGCAGTATCGGGCCCCGTTAGCTTGTCTGCGCCGTGGTCGCCGCGAGCGTCATCGTCCCCGCGCGCAACGCCGCCGCGACCCTCGGCGCGACGCTCGCCGGGCTGGCCGCTCAGGAGGCGGGCTTCGAGTTCGAGGTGATCGTGGTCGACGACGGCTCCACGGACGCGACGGCGGCGGTGGCCGAGGCGGCGCCGATGGCCGTCCGAGTGCTGCGCGAGGGCGGGTTGGGGCCGGGCCCGGCCCGCAACGCGGGCGCGGCGGTTGCCTCCGGCCGGGCGCTCGCCTTCACCGACGCCGACTGCGTTCCCACGCCCGGCTGGCTCGCGGCCGGGGTCGCGGCGCTCGAGGCCGCGGACGTGGTCCAGGGCGCCGTGCACGCCGACCCGGGCGCCACTCCGGGGCCCTTCGACCGCACGGTCTGGGTGGTGGGGGAGACGGGGCTGTACGAGTGCGCGAGCCTCTTCTGCGACCGCGAGCTGTTCGACCGCGTCGGCGGGTTCGAGGACTGGCTCGACGCCCGCCTCGGCAAGCCGCTGGCCGAGGACGCCTGGTTCGGCTGGCGCGCCCGCAGGGCCGGCGCCCGGACGGCGTTTTCCGAAGCCGCGCTGGTCCACCACGTGGTCTTCGAGCGGGGCGCGGCCGGGTTCGTGGCCGAGCGCGCGCGGCTCGTCTACTTCCCGGCGATCGCCCGCCGGATGCCGGAGCTGCGCCGCAGCATGTTCTTCGGCCGCATGTTCCTGTCGCGCCGCTCGGCGGCGTTCGACGCGGCGCTGGCGGCCGCGGCGGTCGGGGTTGCGCTGCGCTCGCGCCGGCCGCTCATCGCGGCGCTGCCCTGGGCCTGGATGGTCGGCGCCGAGGCACGGCGCTGGGGTCGCCGGGCGCCACAGGTGGCGGCGGTGCAGGCGGCCGCGGACCTCGTCGGTGCCGGCGCGCTGGCGATCGGGAGCGCTCGAGCGCGTTCGCTGCTGCTCTGAGCGCGGGTGCGGATCAGGGCGGCGTCATCGGCTGCCAGAGCTGAATGCCGTTCCCCTCCGGGTCGCGCAGCTGTGCGAACCGGCCGTTGGGGTACCGCTCGGGATCGACCTCGACCGCCTCGCCGGCGGCGCGGAGCTGCTCGACGAGCGCGTCGAGGTCGGCGACGCGGAAGTTGATCATCCAGGTGTGATCGGGCGGGCCGATCATCTCTGAGCTCTGCTCGAAGGCCGCGAACGCGGTCGCACCCTCCTCCTGGCGCCAGGGCTCCTCGTCGTAGCTGCGCGGAACGGCCGTCACCCCGAGCCGCTCCTCGTACCAGCGGTTGAGCGCCTCGGGATCTCGCGCCCGAAAGAAGAAGCCGCCGATGCCCGTGACCGTCTCCACGGACCGAGGCTATCCAGGCCGCACCTATCCTGCCGCGCGATGCGCGTGCTCACGGTCGGCAACATGTACCCGCCGCACCACCAGGGCGGGTACGAGCTGCTCTGGCGGGGGAGCGTGGAGCAGTTGCGCGCCGCGGGCCACGAGGTGAGAGTGCTGACCACCGACCATCGCGAGGCCGAGCCCGACCCGGCGCTCGCCGAAGGCCCGGACGTCCACCGCGAGCTGCGGTGGTACTGGAGCGACCACGAGTTTCCCGAGCTGCCCGTCCGCGAGCGGCTGCGGATCGAGCGCCACAATCTCGGCGCGTTCGACCGCCACCGCGACGCGTTCGAGCCCGACGCGGTGGCCTGGTGGGCGATGGGCGGGATGTCGATGTCGCTGCTCGAGCGCGCCCGCGGCGTGGGCGTGCCCGCGGTCGGCGTGGTGGTCGACGAGTGGCTCTCCTACGGGCCGCTGGTCGACGGCTGGCAGCGCACCTTCGGCCGTCCGTGGGTCGCTTCGGTGGCCGGGGCGGTGAGCGGCGTGCCGACGCGGCTGCGGCTCGGCCGCGCCGCCGAGTGGATCTTCGTCAGCGCCTACCTGCGCGAGCGCGCGGTCGCCGCCGGGTTGGCGGTCCACGCGGCGCCGGTCGTCCACGCGGGGATCGACCCGGTCGCCTTCCCCGCCGCCGATGAGCGGCCGTGGGACGGGAGCCTGCTCTGCCTCGGGCGCCTCGACCCGCGCAAGGGGGTGGCGACGGCGATCGCGGCGCTGGCCGCCCTCCCTGCCTGCACGCTGCGCTGCGTGGGCGGGGGCGACGACTCCCACCGCGAGCGGCTCGCCGCGCTGGCGGCGGAGCGCGGCGTTGCGTCGCGGGTGCGGTTCGACCGCCTGCCCCGCACCGAGATCGCCGGGGCCTACGCGGCCGCCGACGCGCTGCTCTTCTGCGTCGAGTGGCCGGAGCCGTTCGGGCTCGTGCCGCTCGAGGCGATGGCGGTCGGCACGCCGGTGATCGCCACTGGCACCGGGGGCTCGGCCGAGTACCTGGACGACGGCGAGAACTGTCTCCTGGTCGAGCCGGGCGACGGTGCGGCGCTCGCCGCCGCCGTCGACCGCCTGGCCGGCGACCCCGTGCTGCGCGGCAGGCTGCGCGCCGGCGGCCTCGCGACGGCCGCCGCTCACGGCGCGCGGCGCTTCGACGAGGCGATCGCGGCGGCGCTCGAGCGGGTGGCGCGATGAGCGCCGGTCCGCAGGTGGCGATCGCGGTGGTCTCGTGGAACACGCGCGCCCTGCTGCAACGCTGTCTGGAGTCGATGCGCGCGGACGCGGAGGCGGGTCGCGCGCAGGTCTGGGTGGTCGACAACGCCTCCGAGGACGGCTCGGCTGAGCTGGTCCGCGAGCGCTTCGCCTGGGCCGAGCTGATCGCCAGCGAGCGCAACCTCGGCTTCGGCACGGCGGTGAACGAGGTCGCCTCGCGGACCTCGACCCCGTGGCTGGCGCCCGCCAACGCCGACATCGAGCTCGAGCCGGGCGCGCTCGAGGCGCTGCTCGCGGCCGGGGCCGCGCATCCGGAGGCCGGCGCGCTGGCGCCGACGCTGATCGTCCCCGACGGCTCGATCCAGCACTCCGTGCACCCGTTCCCGTCGCTGCGGCTGGCCCTCGCGTTCAACGCCGGGCTGCCCGCCGTGGTCCCCGGGCTCGGCGACCGGCTCTGCCTCGAGCGGCGCTGGGATCCGACTCGCGACCGCGTGATCGACTGGGCCCACGGCGCCTTCGTGCTCGTCCGCCGCGAGGCGTTCGACGCCGTCGGCGGCTTCGACACCGACCAATGGATGTACGCGGAGGACCTCGACCTGGGCTGGCGCCTGGCGCGGACGGGGCGGCCCACGCGCTTCGTTCCCGCCGCGCGCGTGCGGCACGAGGTCGCCGCGGCGACGAGCCAGCAGTTCGCCGACGACGAGCGGGCCGCGCAGCACATGGCCGCGGCGCAGGACTGGATGGCGCGCCGCCGCGGGCGCGCCGTCGCCCGGACCTACGCGGGGATCAACGCGCTCGGGTCCGCGGTGCGGCTCGCGGCGCTCGCCCCGGCGGCGCGCCTGTGGCCGGGCCGCTTCGCCGAGCGCCGCGCGCTCGAGGCCCGCTACCTGCGCCTGCACGGCGCCGGGCTGCGCGGCTAGGGGTAACTTGGCGCCGTGAGCGAGCGGCCGGCGCAGAGCAGCTGGTACCACACCCAGGAGCTCGAGCCGGGCGTGGTCACTCCCGGGATGTTCGACCTGCGCCCGTACGTCGACCGCTACGGGATCCCGGCCGACCTCACCGGGCAGCGGGCGCTCGACGTCGGCACCTTCGAGGGCTTCTGGGCGTTCGAGCTCGAGCGCCGCGGGCGCCGACGTCGTGGCGCTCGACGTCGACTCCATCCAGGACCTCGACTGGCCGGCGGGCCTGCGCCCCGCGGGGGACGGCCGCCGGGGAGAGGGCTTCGAGCTCGCCCGCGAGGCGCTCGGCAGCGACGTGCGCCGGGTCGGGCTCTCCGTCTACGACGCGACCGCCGAGGCGCTCGGGGGCCGGTTCGACCTCGTCTTCTGCGGTTCGGTGTTGATCCACCTCCGCGACCCGATGCTGGCGCTCGAGCGGCTGGCGGCGCTCTGCCGGGGGCAGCTGATCCTCGCCGACGAGTACAGCCGCCGGCTCGCCTGGCTGCCCTTCGCGGCGGCGGAGTTTCGCGGCGAGACGCCATGGTCGACCTGGTGGCGCCCGGCGCCGCGCACCTGGCTGGCGATGGTGCGCAGCGCCGGGTTCGAGGAGGTGCGCGAGCACGGCCGCTTCCGGCTGCGCTTCCGCGAGGGCCGCAAGGCCGTTCCCCATCTGGTGGTCCACGCCCGCGGGCCCCGGGGGGCCGCGTGAGCGCGGTCATGCGGCGGCTTCGAGCTCCCGTGCAGCGGGCGGTGATCTGGACCGGCTACCGAGGCGGGCCCCGGCTGCTGTCGCGCCTGCGCAAGCGGTGGGTGATCGCCCGCAACCCGCAGGTCCGCTTCGAGATCTCCGAGCCCGTGCACTTCGGCCCCGGCTTCTGCGATCCACGCCCCGTACGGCGGCACGCTGCGAATCGGTCAGGCGGTGGAATTTCGGCGCGGCTTCCGCCTCGAGCTCGCCGAGGGCTACTCGGAGGTCTCGATCGGCGCCGGCACCGCGTTCACCTACGAGGTCGTGATCCAGTGCGGCCGGCGGATCGAAATCGGCGAGCGCTGCTTCTTCGGCCAGGCCACGATGATCGTCGACGGCGACCACCGCTTCCGCGACCTCGACCGGCCGATCGCCGAGCAGGGCTACGACCTGCGCCCGGTGACGATCGCCGACGACGTCTGGGCGGGATCCAAGTGCACGATCATGGCCGGCGTGGGCGCGCGCACGGTGGTCGGCGCGAACGCCGTGGTCACGCGCGACCTGCCGCCGTACGTGGTCGCGGTGGGCGCTCCGGCGCGGCCGATCGACTACTTCGGCCCGCCGGGAGGCGAGCCGAACGGGCTCTCCGCCTCGGCCTCCTCCCAGGCGGCCAGGAAGTCCGGCGCCAGCTCCTGACGGTAGTAGAGGTCGGCGCTGCGCCAGGCGCGGGCGCCGACCAACGGGGTCGAGCGGTCGACGATGCGGATCAGGTAGCGGCCGCGGCCGGAGGCGCGGCGCAGGCGAGCCGCGTGGCTGAACATGCGGAAGAACCACGGCTCGAGCTCGGGGTGCTTGGCGACGAAGCGGTGCTCGGCGTGGGCCAGCCGGCGGACTCGCCGTTTGTAGAAGGGCAGGTCGTAGGCGCGCAGGTGCTGGACGACCGCGTCGGCGTTGTAGAGCAGGCGCAGGCCGAGCGCGTTCGCGCGGTAGCCGAAGTCGAGGTCCTCGTAGCCGTAGGGCAGCCGCTCCTCGTCGAAGCCGCCCACCCGCTCGGCGAGCTCACGCTTGATCGACACGTTCGCGCCGTAGAACCGCCCCCAGCCGGCCTCCGGGCCATCGATCGCCGGGTAGTCGAACTGCATCCCGTGGTCGAGCCAGTGCATGAACGGCGTCACCCGGACCTCCCGCGCCCAGCGCACGTGGCCGAGCACCGCCACCTCTGAGGCGGGTTCGCGCGCGTGCCACGCGAGGTGCTCGGCGACCAGGCGCGGCTCGGGGACCGTGTCGTTGTCGGTGAACAGGACCAGGGGGGCCTCGGCCGCTCGCCAACCCGCGTTGCGGTTTGCCGAGAGCCCCGGGATTCCGCCGCGCAGGAGCCGCACCGGGTAGTCGCGATCGCCGATTGCCGCCTCGACGGCCGCGGGGTCGGGTTCGGCCCGGTCGGCCACCACCAGCAGCTCGAAGCTCCCTGGCTCCGCCTCCTGACTCCCGTAGCCGTCGAGCACGCGCGCCAACCCGGCGTGGTTGCCGAGGGTCGAGAGGACAACGCTCAGCCGGGGGCTCATCCCGCGGCGGGGCGGGCGACGATCACCCCGTGGGGATCGCCGCACCAGCTGTTGATCAGCTCCTCGCGTCCGGCGGCCGACAGCAGCAGCCGCGGCGAGCGCAGACGCCGCGGGTGGCCCTCACCGAGCGGCATGTAGAGACGGCGGGGCAGGCCGGACGAGCTCAAACCCGGCCGCCTCGGCCAGGCGCGCGAGCGCGGCGAGGTTGGGCTTCCACCACCAGGGACGCCCTCGCCCGTCGAGCGTCGCCACGGGCCGGCGGCGGTGGAGCAGGGTCCGCGGCAGGTCGATCGCGTCGACGAGCACCGCCTCGCCGGCGCACACCGAGCGCGCCGCCGCCAGCGCCCGCACCGGGTCGCGCAGGTGCAGCAGCAGGCTGCCGATGTAGACGAAGTCGAACTCACCGACCAGCCCCGGGTCGAGGTCGTAGACGCTCAGCTCGCGTCGTTCGACGGCGGAGCCGAGGGCCTCGCGCGCGAGCTCGAACCCGGCGCCGCCCCGCTTGCGCTCGGCGAGCGCCGCCATCGCCTCGGCCGTCGAGTTCGCCGGCCAGTCCCACTGCGTCGGATCCAGGATGTCGATCGCGACCACCTCCGCGGCGCCGCGGCGCTCCATCTCGAACGCCCAGAAGCCGTCGAAGGTGCCGACGTCGAGACAGCGCCGGCCCGCGAGCGACGGCGGCAGGATCTCGGCGGCGATCTCGCGGAGGTCGAACCACCCGGGCGTTCGCACCCCCGGCGCGAGCTCGAGCGTGTGGTACCACTGGCGGTCCCCGACCTGCTCGCGCAGCTCTGCCGCCGTCACCGCGCCGCTCACGCGGCCAACGTAGCAACACGTCGGCCGCCCGGCCGCCGCTATGGTGGCCGCGATGGCGGCGCTGGAGCTCTCGCCCGCGCGTGAGCAGGCGGAGCTCGAGGAGTACCTGGGGGAGCGGTTCGAGCTGCGGCGGCTGCAGCAGTACGAGCTCGAGCTCGAGCGCGAGTTCGCGGCCTGCGACGACGAGCAGGCCTTCTACCGCGGCTCGGAGGCCTACCTCTACAACCTGACCGCGTTCGCGATGACGCGCACGAAGCTCCCCTACCTGCGCCGGTTGGTGCGCCTGGTGGAGCCGGGGGCGCGAGTGCTCGACTACGGCTGCGGGATCGGTTCCGACGGGCTGGCGCTGCTCGAGGCGGGGTTCGAGGTCGAGTTCGCCGACTTCGACAACCCGAGCACGGCGTACCTGCGCTGGCGGCTGGCGCGGCGCGAGCTGTCGGCGCCGATCTGGGACGTCGACGTGGAGGTGCCCGGCGACTTCGACGCCGCCTACGCCTTCGACGTGATCGAGCACGTCGACGACCCCTTCGGCTTCCTCGCCGAGTTGGAGCGGCGGTCGGACCTCGTGCTCGTCAACCTGCTCGAGCCCGGGCCGGCCGAGCGCGAGCCCGCCAGCCACCGCGAGCTGCCGATCCCGGCGCTCGCCAGGCACGCCGCCGACAGCGGCCTGCGCTCGTACACCGTCCATCACGGGCGCTCGCACCTGGTCGCCTACGAGCCGGGGGAGGCCACGGCGCTCGGGCGCCTGCGCGCGCGGCTGGCGATCGCGGCGGCCCGCGCCCGCCGCCGCTGACGCGCGCCGCGCGACTTCGGGCGATCATCTGCGCATGGCGGAGCCTCCCGTGACCCCGGCGGGAATCGTCGAGGACGAGGCGGTCGAGACCGCCGTCGAGCCGTTCACCGAGCGGTTCGCGCTCCAGGGCCGCAGCCTGCGCGAGCACACGGCGCGCGGAGCGATCATCAACACCCTTTTCCAGGCCGGCGTGGGGGTGCTCGGGCTGGTGCAGCGGGTCGCGGTCGCGGCGCTGCTGACGATCACCGAGTACGGCCTCTGGGGACTGATCGTCACCGCGCTGATCACGCTCGCGTGGCTGAAGCAGATCGGGATCGCCGACAAGTTCGTCCAGCAGGACGAGCCCGACCAGGAGGCCGCGTTTCAGAAGGCGTTCACGCTCGAGCTCGCCTACAGCGCGATCTTCTTCGCGATCGCGTGCGTCGTCTTCCCGGTCCTCGGCGCGATCTACGGCCACATGGAGATCGTCGTCCCGGGGATCGTCCTCGCCCTGTCGCTGGTGATCAGCGCCGCGGAGACGCCGATCTGGATCGCCTACCGGCAGATGCGCTTCGTTCGCCAGCGGGTGCTGGAGTCGATCGATCCCGTCGTCTCGGCCACGGTCACGATCGTGCTCGCGATCGCGGGGCTCGGCTACTGGAGCCTCGTCCTCGGCCCGGTCGCGGGGAGCATCTGCGGTGGGATCGCCGCCGTGACCACGTCGCCCTATCCGCTGCGGCTGCGGTGGGAGAGCGGCACGCTGCGCGAGTACTTCTCGTTCTCCTGGCCGCTGCTCGCGTCGAGCGCCAGCGGGCTGGTGATCGTGCAGGCCTCGGTGCTGATCGGCAACTTCACCGTCGGCCTCGCGGGGCTCGGCGCGCTCGGGCTCGCGACCACCTTCTCGATGTTCGCCGACCGGCTCGACTCGCTGATCCGCAGGACGATCTACCCGGCCGTCTGCGCCGTCAAGGATCGAACCGCGCTGCTGTTCGAGGCGTTCGAGAAGTCCAACCGGCTGGCGCTGATGTGGGCGTTCCCGTTCGGGGTCGGTCTGGCCCTGTTCGCACCCGACCTGATCAGCTTCGTGCTCGGCGAGCGGTGGCGCGAGGCGGAGGTGCTCCTGCAGGTGTTCGGGCTCACGATCGCCGTGCGTCAGGTGGCGTTCAACTGGGTGATCTTCTTCTCGGCGATCGGCGACAACCGCCCGCTGGCCGTGTCGAGCTTCGTGCAGCTCGGGGTCTTCGCCGTCGTCACGGCGCCGCTGATGATCGCCTTCGGGCTCGACGGCTACGCGGCGGGGATGGCGGTCGCGGTCTGCGTCGACCTCGGAGTCCGCGGCTACTTCCTCTCGCGCCTGTTCCAGGGCTTCGCGATCGGCCGCCACCTGGTGCGCTCGGTGGCTCCGAGCGTGCCGCCGGCGCTCGCGATCCTGCTCCTGCGGGGGCTCACGGACGTCGATCGCACGCTCGGGGTGGCGGTGGCCGAGCTCTGCCTCTACGTCGCGCTCACCGTCGGCTCGACGATCGTCCTCGAGCGCTCGCTGCTCACCGAGCTGTTCGGCTACCTGCGCCGGGGAGTGCGGGCGGCTCCGACCCCCGCTCACATGTAGCCGAGCAGCCGCATCCGGCGCTCGAGCGCCTCGCGCTCGGCGTCGGAGATCGGCGGCGGGGCGCTCACGGGCGCGGCGGCCGGGGAGGCGGTGGCGGCCGGGTGCTCCAGCGCCGCCCGCAGCGGCGCCACCGCCTCGCGGTCGGCCTCGGTCGGCGCGCGCGGCGCGAGCTCGAGCGGGTCCGCGTCGAGGTCGAAGAGCTCCTCGCGCTCGCCGCGGCGCTGGAGCTTGCGGCGCCCGTCGGTGGCCGCGATCAGCGGCCTGCCGACGCGTTCGCCCGCGGCGGCCGGGTCGACGCCCCAGTCGGCGAACGCCGGTTCCCACCGCGGGTCCTCGGCGGGAGCGGGCGGCTCGAACTGCGCCACCGCGACCCCGTCCGGTGGGAGGCCGTCGGCCCACGGGTGTGCGTCGGAGTCGAGCGCGGAGGCGATCATCCGCGGGAGCGAGGCGAGCGAGACGACGCCGGGGTCGGCGTCCGGCGCGCCCGGCCCGGCGATCACCAGCGGGACGTGCAGCAGCCGCTGGTCGAGCGAGAACGCGTGCCCCATGAGCCCGCCGTCGCCGAAGTTCTCGCCGTGGTCGGAGGTGACGATCACGAGGGTGTCGTCGAGCAGCCCGCGCCGATCGAGCTCGCCGAGCAGATCGCGGACCCAGTCATCGAGCAGTCGCACGGAGCGGGCGTACAGGTGCCGCATCCGCTGCAGCGCGTCGTCCGCGACGTCGAAGGCCCCGGCGCACGCCTTCCAGATCCCGCTCAGCGTCAGATGGCGGCGCGCCTCCTCCGCCGCGCGGAGGCGGTCGATCGGGCCCAGGTCGTCGTACGGCCACGGCGGCAGGTAGGGGGAGTGGCACTCGACCAGGTTCACGAACCAGAAGAACGGCTTGCTGCCGCGCTCGTCGAGCCACCGGCGCAGCTCGGCGGCCGCGGCCGTGGCGCCGTCGTCGGCCTTCGCGCGCAGCGCCTCGCGCGCCCAGCGGACCCGGTCGCGCACACCGGTGCGGTCGAGGTGCGCCTGGCGCCCGGTCCCGATGTAGCGGAACTCGTCGAAGCCGAGGCCGAATCCCGACTCGATCGTGACCCACAGATTCGTGCTCAGCGCCCGGGTCTCGTAGCCGTGGGCGCGGAGCACGTGGGGGAGGACCCGGTCGCGGTTGGCGGCGAGCACCTCGCGCCCGGCGAGCGGCGAGCCCTCCGGCAGATCGAGGATCCCGGTCGCCCGCGGCAACAGCCCGGTGAACATCGACGCGTGCGAGGGCAGGGTCCAGCACGCGGGGGCATGGACGCCGCCCAGCGCCCGCCCGCGCCGGGCCAGGTCCGCGATCGCGGGCGTCGCTCCGGCCACCGCGCCGTAGGGCTCGAACGCGTCGGCGCGCGCGGTGTCGAGGACGACGAGGAGGATGTTCGGGAGCACGGGCCGCAGCTTAGGAGCCGGCGACGCGGCGGCAGAACTCGCGGACCGCGGCGTTGAAGCGGTCCGGCTGCTCGAGGTTGCTGACGTGCCCGCAGCCCGGGATCACCACGAGCTCGGCGCCCGGAATCGCGTCGCGCATCCGCTCGCCGACGGCGAGCGGCGAGCGGGCGTCATGCTCGCCCCAGAGCAGCAGGGTCGGGGCCGCGATCCGCCCGAGCAGGTCGCGCGTGTCCGCCGCGGCGGCCGCGCGAACCGCGAGCCGAAAGCCGGCGGGACGGAAGTCGGAGAGGATCGAGGCGAGCTCGTCGGCGACCGCCGCCGGCGCGCCGGCGGAGAGCAGGCTGGGCATCCACTGCTCGACCACGTCCTCCGCCGGCATGGTCGCCTGGTTCAGACAGGACGCGAGCCGCGCGGCGCAGGCCTCGGCCGTGAGCGAGCCCGCCCAGCCGGCGTAGGTGTCGGCGAGGATCAGGCCGGCCACCAGCTCCGGGCGGCGCCGATAGAGCTCCTGAGCGACGATCCCGCCCCACGACAGGCCGGCTACCGCCGCCGGACCGAGGCCGAGCGCCTCGATCACCCCGGCGAGGCAGTCGGCGTAGCCCGTGAGCCCGAAAGGCTCCGGCGGGTCGACCGAGCGCCCGGCGCCCGGCTCGTCCCAGGCCACCACCGTGAGCTCGTCGGACAGTCCGGCGAGCTGCGGTCGCCACGCGCGGCTGTCGCAGAGCACCCCGTGCGCGAACACCAGCGGCGGTCCCTCGCCCGCGCGCTCGTAGGCCAGCTCGAGTCCGTTGACCTCGACCGAAGGCACAGCCCGTATGGTGGCGCGCGATGGGCTCCGATGCGAACCGGGCCGACCGTCCCGCGCCGCCCGCCGGGGCGCGCAACCTCGTCGTCGTCGTCCTCGACAGCCTCCGCTACGACTCCTGGGTCGAGGCGGCGCCGCAGGCTCTCGCGCAGCTCGGCCCGGTCGAGCGCCGCTGGAGCTACGCGACCTGGACCGCCCCCTCGCACTACAACCTGCTCATGGGGCTGCTCCCGCACACGAGCCCCGCGGAGGTCTACGCGTCCGAGTACTACAAGCAGGACTTCCGCCGGTACTCGGAGCGCCTCGGGGTCGAGGGGATCGAGTTCAAGCGGGTGCTGCCCTCGATCTTCATGCCCACCTACCTCCGCAACACGCTCGGCTACCGCACCGGGGCGCTGGTCTCGATGCCGGTGCTCAATCCGCACACGGCGATCAACCGCGACTTCGACGTCTACGAGCTGATGCCGACCCACAACGACATGGCGGCGATGCTGCCGAAGCTCGAGCTCGACGCCGAGCGGCCGTCGTTCTGGCTCCTGAACGTGGGCGAGACCCACTACCCCTACGCGCTCCCCGACGAGGACCCGGCCGAGTGGCCGCGGATCTCCGGCGTCCACGGGGTCTTCGCCCGCCTCGACGACGAGGCCGAGCCCGCGGCGGAGCCGCGCGAGTTCTTCGACTCGACGCGGATGCGCGAGCTCCACGACCGCCAGATCACGGCCGTCGGCCACATCGACGGGGTGATCGCCGAGCTCTTCGACCGGCTGCCCTCGAACACGTGGGTGATCGTGACCTCCGACCACGGCGAGCTCTTCGGCGAGGACCGTTACTTCGGCCACGGGCCGGTGATGCACGAGAAGGTGCTCGAGGTTCCCTACGTCGAGGGCCTCGTCCCCTGAGCGGCGCCCCCGCCTGACCGTGGACGCCGAGCTCGAGCGCCGCACGCTCGCCGCCGAGGACGGGCACTGGTGGTATCGGGGCCGGCGGTCGATCGTGCTCGATGCGGTGCGGCGCTCGCTGCCGCCGGGCGGCGAGCCGCGAATCCTCGACGCGGGCTGCGGCGGCGGCGCGGTGCTTGCCGACCTCGCCGCGCTCGGCGCCGCGGTGGGCCTCGAGCCCGCGCCCGCCAGCCGCGAGCGAGCGCTCGCGCGCGGCGCGGGCGAGGTCGTCGACGGCGACCTGGCCCGGCTGCCGTTCGCGGCCGACGAATTCGACCTGGCGACGACGCTCGACGTGCTCGAGCACCTCGACGACGACCGTGCCGCGCTCGTCGAGCTGCGGCGGGTCGTGCGCCCGGGCGGCGCCCTCGTGGTCACCGTGCCGGCGCACCCGCGGCTCTGGAGCCGGCACGACGAGCTCAACCACCACCGGCGCCGCTACACGCGGGCGACGTTGCGCGCGGCGGCGGTGGGCGGCGGGTGGCGCGTGGCCCGCCTCACCCACTTCAACTCGCTGCTGCTCCCGGCGGCGGCGGCGCTGCGCCGCTTCGATCGCGGCGACGGGCTCGAGATCCCACCGGCGCCGCTCAACCGGGCGCTCGAGCTGCCGCTCGAGGCGGAGCGGGTTGCGATCGGTGCCGGGATCTCGTTCCCGTTCGGCCTCTCGCTGCTGGCCGAGCTGCGCTAGTTCGCGTCGTCGAGCTCCGCCGCGTCCAGCGCCTCGTCGGGATCGAGGTAGGTCTGAATCCGAAACCCCTTGCCCTGGCGGAGCTCGGCCAGGAACGCCCACGGCGTCTCGGTCTCGGCGCCGCTCGCCTTGCCGCGGGCGCGCATGTGGCCGACCGCGACGACGCGGTCACCGACCCCGCGGATCGCGGAGAACTCGATCCGGATCTCGGCGAAGGCGTCGCGGATCTCGCGAAACAGCCGCCGGACGCCGGCGTGCCCGCGATACACGGTCGCCTCGCCGCCGAGCAGCATCGGGATCGCCGGTCGCCACTCGACGCCACGGTCGAGCGACTCGAGCAGCGGCTCGACCTCCCAGTGGTTGTAGGCGTCGAGCGCCCGCAGCGTCAGGCCGACGTGCTCTTCGATCAGGCGCATGCCCTCGCTCGAGCCCCGATAGATGACATCCATGTCCCGCATTGCCGGTTCTACGCCCGGCGGGCGGGTGAGGATTCACAACCGTGCGGATCGCACAGATCAGGCTGGGAGCGCGGCGATCACGTCGGCGGCGGCGAGCTCGCCGTCGCGAACCGCGAAGTTGATCCCCCGGTCCTGTGGATAGATCTGGGTCGTGTTGACCAGCTGCAGGCCGGCGACCGGGGTCAGCCGGGGTGGGATCAGGTCGCGGTAGCCGACGCCGACGATCGGCTGCCCGGCGGGCTCACGGAAGACCCACGCCCGGCGCACCCAGGAACGCTGGAACGAGGGGTTCAGCATCCGCAGCCCCTCGGCGTAGCGGTCGAGCAGCTCCTCGGCGTCCAGGCCGAGGAGCTCGTGATCGGCCGGCAGGTAGTTGGTCACGTGCGAGAAGACGCGCCCGCCGGTGTTCGCGGTCCCGACGAAGTTCGAATGCTCGATCAGCCCGACGAACGGATAGCGGCGGTCGGCGATGTTGACCCAGAAGTGCTCGGTGAGCGGGCGCTCGAGCTCGAGCACGAGGTTGAGCGCGGTGAAGTATTCGATCGCGTCGAGCCGCCCGAGGTACTCGCCGCCGACCTCCGCGGCCAGCCCCGGCTCGAGGAGCTCGGCGAAGACGTGGTTGGGGACGCAGCAGACGATCGCGTCGTAGGCGATCGCGTCGCCGCCGGGCTCGAACGCGCGCGGATCGAGGCCGCGGCGAAAGGAGCCCGGCGCCCCGGGGACCACCGCGAGCCGGCCGTCGTCGCGGGTCAGGCGCGCGGCCGGGCGGTCGATCAGCACCCGCCCGCCGGCTCGCGTGATCCGGCGCTCGAGCTCGGCGAAGAGGATCTCGAAGCTGCCCGTCGGCCAGATGAAGCGCTCCTGGCGCGCCTCGCCCTTGCGCAGGCTGCGTCGCTTGCCCACCTTGTCCCAGATCCACCCCATCGAGATCTCCTCGGCGCGCTCGCCGAACTTGCCGCGCATCAGCGGGCCCCAGACGCGCTCCCAGGCCGCATCGCCCATGTTGCGCCGGATCCAGGAGCTCGCCGTCTGGCGCTCGTAGTCCGCGATCCCGCCACGACCGAGCTGCAGCCGCAGCAGCGCCATGCCCATCCGCAGGCGCGCCGGGACCGACAGCGGCCGAAACCGCAGCAGGTCGCCGATCCCGTTGAAGGGCCAGATTCGTCCCTCGATCGCGAACGCGGCGCTCGACGGGTAGCTGACCAGCGCGTCGCCGAGCCCGAGCTGCTCGAAGGCGTCGATCGCGATCGAGTCGCTCGTGAACAGGTAGTGGTAATAGCGCTCGATGCGCAGCCCGTCGCCGACCTCGACCGTCGCGGCCTGGCCGCCGAGCCCGGGCCAGCGCTCGTAGACGTCGCAGTCGACGCCCGCCTCGGCAAGGCGCCGCGCGCACGCGAGCCCGGCCGCGCCGGCGCCGATCACGGCGACCGCCATCAGATCACCAACCGGCGGTGGCGGGCCGAGCCGCGCAGCGAGGTCCACGCGGCGGCGACGTCCGCCGCGACGTACACCGGGGCCTCGAGCGGGCCGGCGCCGAAGTGGCGACAGCGGGCGGCGAGGTCGCGCGCGTAGGGGAGCGCGAGGAGCAGCGCGGCGCGGCGGCGGCGGGCGAGCGCCAGGCCGGCGACCGCCAGGCCCAGGCGCGGCAGGGAGGGGTTGCGCACCACGCCCCAGCGCAGCGTGCGCGAGCGCAACCCGGGATGGCGGGCGAAGGCGAGCACCGAGTCGCTGCCGACGAGCGCCGCCCGGACGGTGCCCAGCGGTCCGAGCTCGTCGACGGCGTGATGGACCAGGGCCGCGTCGGCCCAGACGTGCTCGGCGCCCAACCCGAGCGCCCGCCAGCCGAGGTCGGTGTCCTCGCCCAGGGCCTCGGCGAACGCCTCGTCGAAGCCGTCCAGGCGCTCGAGCAGCTCAGCCTCGTAGACGATGTTGCAGGTCTCGAACCACGGCCCGCCCGCCGCGATCGAGCGCGTGCGCGCGAACGGTCCGAGGCGGGCGCGCTCCCGCGGGATCGGCAGCGTCGGACCCTGCACGATCGCCCCGGGGTTCGCCGCCGCCGCGGCGAGCGCGGCCGCGAGCCAGCCTGGAGTGGCCTCGCAGTCGTCGTCGGTGAACGCGATCCACCGCCCGCTCGCGGCACGCCAGCCCAGATTGCGAGCGCGTGCCGGTCCGCCGCCGCCGGCGCGCAGGAGCTTCAGGTCGAGGCCGCCGCCCTCGCGCTCGATCGCTGCCGCCGCTCCGTTCGTCGGCGCCGTCATCGACGACCACGACCTCGAACGGCTCGGCGAGCGTCTGCGCGCGCAGGCTGGCGAGCAGGGCCCGGAGGCGCTCGGGCCGGTCGCGGGTCGCGATCACCACGCTGATCGCGGGCGCGGTCATGCGGGGACCGGACGGGGTGCGGTCGCCGTCGCGGCCCGGGCGCGACCGGGGACGAACGCGGCGACGGCGAGGATCGCCAGCAGGGGCTCCAGGGGCGCCCGGTAGCGCGTCGCGCTGGCGACCGTGAACACGATCGAGGCGGCGAGCGCCATCGCCAGCAGCGGGATCACCAGCGTCCGCCTTCGCCGCAGGCGCCACAGCCCGACCAGCGCCGCGACCAGCAGCGCGTAGTACATCGCGATCCCGGCGATCGCCACGGCCTCCGAGCGTCCCTCGGGGGCCGCCTCGTCGACCGCATAGGCGGGGCGCCGGACATCCCAGAAGCGCGACAGCCCGTTCCAGTAGAAGGCCTCGAGCACCGAGAGGGGGTGCTCGCCGATGTAGTCGAGCGCCGCGTCCTGCAGGCCCGGAGCGCAGCTCACCGTCGTCAACGGGCGGCCCGGCGAGCACCGCGGGCGGGTCGCGGAGCGCGAAGCGCCACGCGTAGGGCAGGCGCGGATCGTTGGCCGACTCCGTGTTGAACGTTCCGTACGCGGCACCGTCCTGGACCGAGATCGGGATCAGCGGCCCCGTCGCTGACCACGTAGTTGCGGATCGTCCACGGCAGCACGGTGAGCGCTGCGACCGCCGCGGCGCCGACGGTGAAGCCGATCCCGCGGCGCCAGCCGGCGGCGAGCACCCACGCCGCGAGGACGCCGGCGAAGACGAAGATCGAGCTCGGGCGGATCAGCAGGCCGACGCCGGACACGACCCCCACCGCGATCGCCAGCCGCGCCGTTGGCGGCCGCTCCAGGAACAGCAGGTAGAGCAGCAGCGCCGCGGGAACGGCCAGCGCCTCCGGATAGAGCAGCCCGTAGTACTCCCAGACCAGCGGCAGGATGGCGACGATCGCCGCCGCTCCGAGCCCCACGGCCGGGCCCAGCAGCCGCCGGCCGAGGAGCCAGGTGAGCACGACGCCGAGCGGGGCGAGCAGCAGCGCCTGGACGATCGCCACGTGCGTCGGTGACGGGCCGAGAAGCTCGTAGATGAGCCCGACCCAGGCGGGGTAGATCGGCGCCTTCCAGGCGCCGGCGTGGGCGACGCCGAAGGGGAGGGTCGTCCACCACGGGTGGCCGTCGGTGAAGAAGACGCCCTCGCTGTGGTACTCGGCCATGTCGCCGGCGAGCTGGATCGGCGCCGTGGCCGCCACGTACGCGCCGACCACGGCCGCGCTCAGCAGCGCCAGCCCGGCGACGGTCCATCGCTCGCGCGTCCCGACCGTGGCGGCGAACGCCCGCACGCGGGCGATCGCGGCGCTCATCGCGGGGGCGTCTCGTCGGCCGCAACGGCCTCGGGCGCGTCGGGGGCGAGCAGGTCCGCGGGCGGAGGAGCGACGTTGATCCGCTGCTTGACGATGTAGAGCGGGCGCCGCTTGACCTCGTCGTAGACCCGCCCGAGGTACTCGCCGATGATCCCGACGGTGATCAACTGGATCCCGCCGAGGAGCAGCACGGCGAGCAGCACCGTCGTGATCCCGGACACGTACTCGCCGGCGAGCTTGAGCCCGATCGCGACCGGGATCCCGAGGAAGGCGATCGCGGAAACGGCGAAGCCGAGCGCGGTGGCCACCTGCAGCGGCACGTGCGAGAACGACGAGATCGCGTCGAGCGAGAAGCGGAACATGCGCCGCGGCGTGTACTTCGTCTGCCCGGCGGCGCGGGCCGCCCGCTCGTAGGGGACGGCGGTCTGGGTGAACCCCACCCACACGGTCATCCCGCGCAGGAAGCGGCTGCGCTCTCGCATCGAGTTGAGGGCCTCGAGCGCGCGCCGGTCCAGGAGCCGGAAGTCGCCGGCGTTCTGCGTCAGGTCGATCTGGGCGAGGCGGGAGAAGAGCCGATAGAACCAGCGCGCCGTGACCAGCTTCGCCCGCGTCTCGCCCCGCCGGTCGGTGCGCACGGCGTAGACGACGTCCGAGCCCTGGCGCCAGTGGTCGAGCATCGTCGGGATCAGCTCCGGCGGGTCCTGGAGGTCGGCGTCGAGCATCACGATCACGTCGCCGCGGGCGTGGTCGAGGCCGGCGGTGATCGCCGCCTGGTGGCCGAAGTTGCGCGACAGGGTGATCACCCGGGCGCGCGGATCGGATTCGGCGAGCGCCTCCAGGACCTCCGCGGTGCCGTCCTGCGAGCCGTCGTCGACGAGCACCAGCTCGAACTCGACCCCCGTCAGCGCCGCCTCGAGCCGCCGGTGGAGCTCGCCCAGCACCTCGCGCTCGTTGAACACCGGCACGACGACGCTCACCGTTTTCAGCTCGCGATCGCCGCTTCCGCGGTCGGGGCTCATGCGGCGCGTAGGCTACCCAGCGGGAGGGGGTGAGTCTGCAAGCCAAAAAACGGGTCAAAAACCCGTCTAGGGGCGCTGTTACCCTGCGCGGCGATTACCGACCCCAGGTCAAGACCAGGAGGAATCAAGTGACCAAGGCTGAGTTCGTCGACAGCATCTCCGGCAACTTCGATAGCAAGAAGGCTGCTGCGGACGCCGTCGAAGCGGTCCTCGACGGGATCACTGACACGCTCAAGGGGGGCGGAGAGATCAGCTTCACCGGCTTCGGCAAGTTCAGCGTCGCTGAGCGCGGTCCCCGTCAGGGCGTCAACCCACGCACCGGCGAGCGGATCACCATCGCCGGCGGCCGGGTGCCCAAGTTCTCTGCAGGCGCCGGGCTGAAGTCGAGCGTCAAGGGGGGTTAGGTCCCCCCGGCGTTCGCCGACCGCCTCGCCGCACTCGTCGGCGAGCGTCGTAGCCAGGTCTGTCTCGGGCTCGACCCTGATGCGGTCGGGCTTGAGGCGCGACCTCGGCCGGGCGCATCCGCGGCGGAGACCGCTGCGGATGCGGTCACGGAGCACTGCCGGGCGCTGATCGCGGCGGCTGGCCCGGCCTGCGTGGCCGCCAAGCCGCAACTCGCCTGCTTCGAGCGCCTCGGCTGGCCCGGGTGGCGGGCGCTCGAGGAGGTCTGCTCCGCCGCGCGCGAGGCCGGCCTGCTGCTGATCGCGGACGGCAAGCGCGGCGACGTCCCGGTGAGCGCGTCCGCCTACGCGCAGGCGCTGTTCGGTTCCGTCGACACCCCGTGGGGCGAGGTCGCGGGCCTGGGCGCCGACGCCGCGACCGTCAACCCGCTGCTCGGCGGCGACGCGCTCGAGCCGTTGCTGACCGCCGCCGAGGAGCGAGGCCGCGGCCTCTTCGCTCTCGTGCGCACCTCGAACCCGGGCGCCGCCGACGTCCTCGACCAGGCCACACCCGACGGCCCGCTGCACGAGCGGCTGGCGCGGCTGGTCGCCGAGCGCGCGCCTCGCCTGCGCGGCGAAAGCGGGCTCAGCGGCATGGGCGCCGTCGTCGGGGCGACCGAGCCCGCCTACCTGGCGCGCCTGCGCGAACTGATGCCCGCTTCGGTCTTCCTGATGCCCGGTGTCGGGGCCCAGGGCGGCAGCCCTGAGGAGCTGGGAGCGGCCTTCTCGAGCGACCCCGCGTCGGTGGTTGTGGCCGCCTCGCGCTCCATCGCGGGGGCCTCAAATCCGGCCGCGGCCGCGGCCGAACTCCGCGACCGCGTCTGGGCCGTTTCGCAAACCGCCGCCCGCTGAGCCGGAGAGCGGCCCGCCGGGAACAGATGACCGCCTACGATTTCGTCGCCAATGGAGCCCTCGAGCGGCGATCGCAAGCCAACGAGCTGGACGGCGCGGATCCTCGCTCCGGTGCTGCTGGTCGTGGTCGCGGCCGCGATCGTGCTGATCGTGAGCGGCTCGCTGAGCTCCGACGACGACAACTCCACGCCCGACGGCGGCAGTCAGGCGTCCTCCAACGGTGGCTGCTCGCCGGCCGACGACATCAAGGACGCCGTGAAGGACGGCTACTACGTGGTCCAGGAGGGCGACAACTTCAGCACGATCGCCGAGAACACCTGCGTCTCCGAGGATCGCCTCCAGAAGCTCAACCCGAATCTCGATCCGTTTGGGCTCCAGGTCCAGAACTGCGTCGACCTGGTCGAGGACGGATGCAAGGCGCTCGCCGGCGGCTGACGCCGCGGCGCCGAGCGGCTCTTTCACTCACGCTCTGTCTCACCGCGCTGGCGGTGGTGGCGACCCCCGCCGGGGCGGCGCCCGAGGCGCCGTCCGGGCTGCCCGCGCGGGCCTGGGTGCTGGTCGACGCCGACGACGGCGAGGTCCTGGCCGCCCACAAGGCGTCGAGCTCGTACTCGATCGCGTCGACGACGAAGCTGATGACCGCCTACGTCTCCCGCCGCGAGCTCGACCTCTCCGACGAGGTCGTCGCGCCGCCCTACGACGCGCTCCCGGCCGAGTCGCTGCTCGGGCTGGAGACGGGGGAGAGGATCGAGGTCCGCGACCTGCTCTACGGCCTGTTGCTGGTCTCAGGCAACGACGCCGCCGAGACGCTCGCGCAGGCCGCCGCGGGGACCGAGGACGCCTTCGTCGCGCAGATGAACCGCGCGGCGAAGAAGCTCGGCCTCGACGACACGTCGTATGCGAACCCGATCGGGCTCGACGAGACGGGCAACTACTCCAGCGCCGAGGACCTCGCGACGCTGGCGATCCAGCTGCGCAAGGACAAGCTCTTTCGGCAGATCTTCGACACGCCCGAGACGGTGATCCAGAGCGGCGCTCACCCGCGCGACCTCGTCAACCGCAACGTCCTCGTCCGCACCGTCCCGTTCGTGAACGGCGTCAAGACCGGCTACACGCTCGAGGCCGGGAACGTCCTGGTCGCGTCCGGCGAGCAGAAGGGCGTCGAGCTGGTCTCGGCCGTGCTCGGGGCGCCGAGCGAGTCCGAGCGCGACTCGGCGACCATGTCGCTGCTCGACTACGGCTTCGAGCTCTATCACCGGCGCACGCCGGTGAAGTCCAAGGAGGCGGTCGCCAGGGTCGGGATCACGGACCGCGAGCTGAAGGTGCCGCTCGCGCCGACCAGGGACCTGCGCGTCACCGTGCGCCGCGGCCAGCAGCTCAAGACGAGGGTCCGCGCCCCCGACGAGGTCGACGGGCCGGTGAGCGAGGGCGAGCGGATGGGGCAGGTGGTGGTGTCGATCGACGGCGAAGCGGTGGCCAGGGCGCCATTGGCGGCAACGCGCGCCGCATCCGCCGCGAGCATCCTCGAACGCTACGACGCCGCGATCCCCGGGCCCCGCGCCGTTGCCTGGGGGGTGGCGATAGCGGCATTGGCACTGGTCTTGATAGGGGCGGTCGCTATCTGGGATCGGCGCAGGTAAGTTTTGGGCGAGCGCGCGTGATTCTCACCGTCACTCTCAATGCCGCGATCGACCGGACCGTCGCGGTCCCGAACTTCCATCTCGGCTATCGCCACCGGGCGGTCGAGGCGCGAACGATGGCCGGTGGCAAGGGCGTCAACATCGCCCGCGCACTGCGGTTGCTCGGGCGGCCGGTGATCGCCACCGGCCTGGCCGGGGGCGCCACCGGGACCCGGCTGCTCGACGAGCTGCGCGAGGAGTCCGTGCTCACGGCGTTCACCCGGATCGACGGCGAGTCGCGGACCAACCTCGCGGTCATCGATCCCACCACCGGCGAGCAGACCGAGATCAACGAGCGCGGGCCTGAGGTCGGCGCCGTCGATATCGAGCGCTTCGCCGAGCGGCTCGTCTACCTCGCTCGCGGAGCGCGGATCTGCGTGATCGCCGGGAGCGTCCCGCCCGGGGCGCCCGAGGACGCCTACGCCGGGCTGATCACGAAGCTGCGCGAGCTCGGCGTGCTCACCGTCCTCGACGCTGATGGCGGGCAGATGCGCGCCGGACTGCGCGCCGAGCCGGCGGTGGTCGCCCCGAACGTGGTCGAGGCGGAGGAGGTCGTCGGGCACGAGTTCAACGACCTCGACGACTTCGGGCTCGGGCTCGCGGGCCTGCTCGAGATGGGCGCGGGGGAGGCGATCATCACCTCCGAGACCGGCTGCGTCGCGATCGTCGGTGAGGGCGCCGAGCGGCGTCGCTTCGAGGCCAGGATCGAGCCGCTCGAGCCGGTGACCACGGTCGGCTCCGGCGATTGCTTCCTCGCCGGCTACGTCGCCGCGCGCTACGAGGGCGCGAGCCCGCGCGAGTGCCTGATCTTCGGCGTGGCGTGCGGGGCCGAGTCGACCCAGCACTTCGGCGCCGGGACGCTGGACCGGCGCGAGGTCGAGCGCCTGGTCTCGAGCGTCGAGATCAGCGAGCTCAGCGCGCCCGCAGAGGTCGTCTGACCCGCCCGGGATGAGCGCCGCGCACGCCGAGGCCCGGCGGGCCAGCGACGCGAACCCGGCCTGGTACCACTCGATCGAGCTCGCTCCGGGTGTCGTCACCCCGGGACAGGTGGACCTGCGGGGGCTCGCCGCACGCGTCCTGCCCGACGACCTGTCGGGACTCCGCGCGCTCGACGTTGGCACCTTCGACGGCTTCTGGGCGTTCGAACTCGAGCGCCGCGGCGCCCAGGTGATCGCGATCGACGTCGAGCGGCTCGAGGCGGCCGAGTGGCCGCCGCTGTCGCGCGAGCGGCTCGAGCGCGAGGGCCGCGAGCGGGGCGTAGAACTGGGCCGGGGGTTCGAGCTCGCCGCCGGAGCGCTCGGCTCGGCGGTCGAGCGGCGGCTCGTGAGCGTCTACGAACTCTCCCCCGAGGCCGTCGACGGCCCCGTCGACCTCGCCTTCAGCGGCGCGATCATGCTGCACCTGCGCGACCCGGTGCGGGCGCTGGAGCGGATCGCCGGCGCGCTGGGCGCGGGCGGGGAGCTGCGGCTGCTGGAGCCGTTCTCGCCCCGGCTGACCTTGCTCAGCCCGCGCCGTCCCGCGGCCTCGTTCGGCGCCGCCGTCGAGGGCTTTACGTGGTGGCTGCCGAATCTGGCCGCGCTCGGGGGCTGGCTGCGCGCCGCGGGTCTGCGCGATGAGCGCCGATTGGCGGTGTTCCGCCCCCCGCGCCGGGGGGCGATCCGCCACTGGCAGGCGGCGTACGCCGCCCGGCGCTGAGGCGGTTCGGCGGGGCGGTTGACCGCTGTTATCATCGCCAAGGCCTCGCATATCGGGGCCGCGACGCCGCAAATAGCGGTCTTACCGGCCCCTTTCGAGGGGCTTTTTTCGTCCGCTTACACCCCTAGGTTTGGAGCCAGATGGAAGTAGAGATCGGGCGCGGTAAGAAGGGCAGGCGGGCCTACGGGTTCGACGAGATCGCGATCGTGCCGTCACGGCGCACCCGCGACCCCGACGACGTCGACATCTCCTGGGCGCTCGGCCCGTACCGGTTCGACCTCCCGCTCCTCGCCTCGGCGATGGACGGCGTCGTGAGCCCGGCGACCGCGGCCGAGCTCGGCGCGCTGGGCGGGCTCGGGGTGCTCAATCTGGAGGGAATCTGGAGTCGCTACGAGGACGCCGAGGCGAAGCTCGACGAGATCGCCAAGGCCCCGAAGGAGCAGGCGACGGCGCTGATGCAGGAGGTCTACTCGGAGCCCGTCAAGGCCGAGCTGATCGCCCAGCGGGTTGAGGAGATCAAGGCCGCCGGGGCGGTTGCCGCCGGCTCGCTGACCCCGCAGCGGGTGACCGACTACTACGAGGTCGCGCTCGAGGCCGGCCTGGACATCCTCGTGATCCAGGGAACGGTGATCTCGGCCGAGCACGTCTCCTCGAAGTCCGAGCCCCTGAACCTGAAGGAGTTCATCGGCGAGGTTCCCGTGCCCTGCATCGTCGGCGGCTGCGCGTCGTACTCGACCGGCCAGCACCTGATGCGGACCGGCGCGGTCGGCGTCCTCGTCGGGGTCGGCCCGGGAGCGGCCTGCACCACGCGGGGCGTGCTCGGGCTCGGCGTTCCGCAGGCGACGGCGATCGCCGACGTCGCGGCCGCCCGCGCCCAGCACATGCTGGAGACCGGGGAGTACTGCAACGTGATCGCCGACGGCGGCATGCGCACCGGCGGCGACGTCTCGAAGGCGATCGCCTGCGGCGCGGACGCCGTGATGATCGGCTCGCCCCTGGCGCGCGCCAAGCAGGCGCCCGGCCGCGGCTATCACTGGGGGATGGCGACGTTCCATCCGTCGCTCCCGCGCGGCACCCGAGTGACGACCCTGCAGGACGGGACCCTGGAGGAGATCCTCCTCGGCCCCGCGCACGAGAACGACGGGACCTTCAACCTGATGGGCGCGCTGCGGACCTCGATGGCGACCTGCGGATACGAGGACATCCGCGATTTCCAGCGGGCCGAGGTGATGATCGCGCCGGCGTTGCAGACCGAGGGCAAGCAGCTTCAGCAGCAGCAGGCCGTGGGCATGGCCTCGAACGGCAAGGCCCGCATCTCGAACGGAGTCGCGACGGTCGATGCCTGAGCCCACGATCCTCCCCGACTACGAGGCCGGGGAGGACGTGCGGGCTCCGGACGGCTCACGTGGGCCGCTGCAGACGGGCGATCCGGCGCTGCCGATCGCGCCCGGGGTGGACGAGGCGATCGAGGTCGCCCCGCCCGCGACCGCCCACGAGGAGGTGCTGGTCCTCGACTTCGGCGGCCAGTACTCCCAGCTGATCGCCCGCCGGATCCGCGAGTGCGGGGTCTACGCGGAGCTGCTCCCTCACGACCTCGAGCTCGACCGGATCCGCGAGCGGGCGCCCGCGGCACTGGTGCTCTCCGGCGGCCCCGCCTCGGTGTACTCCGAGGGGGCGCCCAAGCTTCGCCGCGAGCTGCTCGAGCTCGGCATCCCCGTGCTCGGCATCTGTTACGGGATGCAGGCCATGGTGCTCGAGCTCGGCGGCCGCGTGGAGGGCGCCGACTCGGGCGAGTTCGGGCGCACCGAGCTCAGCCTCGCGGGCGATGGCGGGCGGCTCCTCGCGGGGTTGCCGGCGACCCAGCAGGCGTGGATGAGTCACCGCGACTCGGTCTTCGCGCCGCCCCCCGGCTTCGACGCGCTCGCCGCGAGCCCGGGCTCGCCGGTCGCTGCGCTGGAGGACGACGACCGCCGGCTCTACGGGATCCAGTTCCACCCCGAGGTCGTGCACACGCCGTACGGCCAGCAGATCCTGGAGCGTTTCCTCACCGAGATCGCCGGCTGTCGCGCCGACTGGTCGCCGGCCTCGGTGATCGACGAACAGGTCGAGCGGATCCGCACCGCGGTTGGTGATGCGGGCGTGCTCTGCGGCCTCAGCGGCGGCGTCGACTCGGCGACCGCGGCGGCGCTGGTGCACCGCGCGATCGGCGACCAGCTCACCTGCGTGCTCGTCGACCACGGGCTGATGCGCTTAAACGAGGCCGACCAGGTCGTCGCGGCGATGGAGGAGCTGGGCGTGAACCTGATCCGCGTCGACGCCGAGCGGCGCTTCCTCGACCGGCTTGCCGACGTCGAGGAGCCCGAGCGCAAGCGCAAGATCATCGGCGAGGAATTCATCCGCGTGTTCGAGGACGAGGCGGCGAAGCTGGAGGGGATCGGATTCCTGGTCCAGGGGACGCTGTACTCCGACGTGATCGAGTCCGGCGGCGACGGCCGCACGGCCGACACGATCAAGTCCCACCACAACGTCGGCGGCCTCCCGGAGGACCTCGGCTTCGACCTGGTCGAGCCGCTGCGGATGCTGTTCAAGGACGAGGTCCGCGCCGTCGCGGCCGAGCTCGGCCTCTCCGAGCGGGTCGTCTGGCGCCAGCCGTTCCCGGGCCCCGGACTCGCGATCCGGATCGTGGGCGGCGAGGTCAACCGCGAGCGCCTCGACATCCTGCGCGACGCCGACGCGATCCTCCAGGAGGAGATCAAGGCGGCGAGCCTCTATCGCGAGCTCTGGCAGTCCTTCTGCGTGCTCCCGGTGGTCCGCTCGGTCGGGGTTCAGGGCGACGGGCGCACCTACGCCTACCCGATCGTGATCCGCGCGGTCACCTCCCAGGACGCGATGACCGCCGACTGGGCGCGCCTGCCCTACGACCTGCTGGAGCGGGTCTCGAACCGGATCATCAACGAGGTCGCCGGCGTCAACCGCGTCGCCCTCGACATCAGCTCCAAGCCCCCCGCCACGATCGAGTGGGAGTAACGCCCGGGGCCTAGGCCGGCGCGAGGGCTCGGGCCGGCGTGCGGCTGGGTGGGACAGCCTGGGCGCCGCCCCCGCTGCTCAGCGAGGGATCGCGGCGCGAGCGGCGAGTTAAGCGGCCTGAGGCCAGCTAACTCGACGTTCGCCCCACCGAGCGTCGACTCGCTCCCGCTATTCGGGACTCAGTCGACGCTCGCCGTCGAACGTCCCTCGCGCCGGCTCGGCCGCTACCCGATCTCGTCCACCGCGGCGAGTTGCGCCTCCAGCTCGCGCGGGGATCCCGGCGCGATCTGGTCGGCGGTGACCGGGTGCGGGCTGCGGTACAGGGCGTAGAGCAGGCCCGAGAGCACCGCCGCGGCCCCGGCGAACCCGACCTCGACCGTGCGGTAGGGGTCGAGCGGCTGGATCAGGTTGAAGATCACGAACGCGGTCGCGCACGCGACCCAGCAGACCGCGGCGCGTCGGGCCTGTCCCTGGGCGAGCGCCGCCTGGTTGAGGGCGGCGGCGGCCAGGTAGAAGCCCATGCCGACGGCGACGATCGCCAGGCCGGCGCGGTCGTAGGTGAACTTGTCGCCGAACGCGAGCTGCATGACCTGCGGGCCGATCGCCAGCACGCCGACGGTCACCGCGGTGGCGAACGCGGCGACGATCATCAGCGTCGTGTTGATGGACATCCGGAACGCGTCCTCGCCGGTCGCGTCGCCGCGGGTGCGCAGCCTGGTGAGGTGGGGGAGGAGGCTCGCGGCCACGGCCTGGAAGAGCAGCAGCGGCGCCCGCGCGACCATCAGCACGTTGAAGATGAACCCGGCCGCCGCGGCGTCGACGGTGGCGCGCACGAACAGGGCCCCGGAGCTCACCAGCACCTGCTCGGAGAGCATCATCAGCAGCACCGCCGCGGCGAAGGCACCGCCGCGCGCGAGCGTGAACTCGAGCCCCGCCTCGGTGGGGCCGTCGAGGTGGGACGTCGGGTGTCGCCGATGGCGGGCGATCGCGAACGGGAGCACGGTCATGCTCGCCAGCGGCGCCACCGCGATCCCGAGGGCCACCGCGTCGACGCCCTCGGCGATCCCGACAGCGACCGCGACCGGGAACATCAGCCGCGAGCCGCCCTCGAGCACGAGCAGGGTCGCGTAGAGGCCGAACTGGCGCCGGCCGGCGAGGAAGCCGCGGGCGTAGTAGGCGCCGCCGAAGCCCGCGAGGCCGACGACCAAGACCCAGTAGAGGACGTCGCTGCCGTCGAGCAGGTGCTCGGTGATCGTCCCCTTGAGCGCAAGCAGCACCACCACCGCGAGCAGCGTCACGCCCCCCTGGATCAGGGCCGCGATGCGCAGCACGTGACCGCTGTGCTCGCCGAGCTCGTCGTGCTCGGCGAGCGTCCGCGAGAGCAGCTGCTCGATCGGCCGGAAGAGGGTCGCGGCGACGACGAAGTTGACCGACCAGAGGACGACGATCGTCCCGTAGTCGTCCTTGTCCAGCGTGTGCGATGAGACGGCGAAGAAGGCGTAGGCGAGCAGCCCGGCCGAGCCGAGCGCGAGCGTCAGCAGCCCGGCCGAGCGGCCGTAGCGGCGGGTCTCCTCGGCTGCGACCTCGTGGCTCACCGTGGCCAAGCTACTCGCACTAGGAGAAGGAATCCCAGGCCCGCAGGGCCGGAGCCGGGTCGGTGGGCGACCCGTCGTGGTAGCCGTGAGGCCACAGTTCGAAGTGCAGTTGGCAGAACTCGCTGCGGGCGTTGCCGGTCTTGCCCACGCGTCCGATCCGCGCTCCGGTGCGCACGCGCTCGCCCTCGGAGAGCGGGGTCGGCGCCTCCATGTGGGCGTAGAAGTAGTCGCGCTGCGTCGCGAGGCCGTCGATGAGCACGTAGTAGCCGTAGAGCGCGTCGCTGTAACCGGTCGCCTGCACGCGGCCCCCGCGGGCGGCGATCAGCGGCGTCCCGCACGCCGAGGGCAGGTCCTGGCCCTCGTGCACGCGCCCGCCGCTCCGCGGGGCACCGAAGACGTCGCCGTAGGAGTGCGGGCCCACCACGGGGAAGACGTGGTCGTGGAACTCGAAGCGGCCGAGCCGGGCGCCTTGGTGGCCCGCCGGCCCCGCGCGCAACTCGTAGGTGCCGTCGCCCGGGACGCCGCGGTCGCCACGGCGACCGTCCCACCGCAGCTCGTGCACCTTGCCGGGAGCGAGGCCGTGCTTGACCCACCTGCGCACCGGGCGCCCGCTGCCGGCGTGGACGACCTTGACCACAACGTCGACTCGCCGCTGGGCCCGGAACGCGAAGCGCGCGCGCACCGGCCGCTTGCCGTCGAAGTAGGCGACGGCGGGCTTCACGTCGTGCGCGCGCACGGAGAAGCCCGCTCCGGTTGGCGCCGCCGCCGCGATGGCGACCGCGCAGGCGCAGGCGCAGAGCAGGGCAGCGCCGGTGGCGCCCGCGAGCTTCATCGGCTCAGCTCCAGTCGTCCCAGGTGTGCAGCAGGTTGCCGACCGACGGCATCGGGCTGCCGCCCTCGTACCAGCCGGGGGCCGTCCAGATCTCGAAGTGCAGGTGGCACCCCGTCGCGTTGCCCGTCTGGCCGACGCTGCCGATCACCTGCCCGGTGCGCACGCGGTCGCCCTCCTCCAGGAGCGAGGGCTCGGCCATATGGGCGTAGAAGGTGTCGAGCTTCGTCGCCTTGCCGTCGATGACGATGTAGTTGCCGGCCGCGGATTGGACGTCCTTCGTCTGGACCCTGCCGCCCCTGGCGGCCAGGATCGGGCTCCCGCACTCCGCGAACACGTCCTGGCCCTCGTGGTTGCGCCCGGCGCCGAAGCCGTCGCCGTAGCTGTGGCGGACGGTGAGCGGGAAACGGTAGGAGTGCCAGGCGAAACCGGCGTCGCTCGTCGTCTCGGTCGCGCCGCCGGCGGCGCTCCCGATCCGGAACTTGTAGTCACCGTCGGGGGCCGTGGTGCCGTCGGCCAGCTTGCCGTCCCACTTGGCGACGTTGGTGGTGTTCGGCAGCGCCGCGGGCGCGACGAACGTGGTCACCGGCTGGCGCGTCGCCCGGTCGACGATCTCGACCAGGACGTCGGTGGCGGCCTCGCCGGTGAACACGTAGGAGACCTTCGGCTTGCGCTTGCCGTCGAAGTAGGTGTGGTGGGGCTTGGCCTCCGCCGCGGTGAGCTTGAAGGCGGTGCCGGTCTGGGCGGCGGCTGGGCCGGCGGCGATCAGGCTGCCCGCGACCACGATCGCCACGACGACCGAGATCCGGTTTTGCCAACCGCGCCTCTTCCTGGGCGCCTTGGCCTGCATCGCTGCGAGCCTCTCTTTCTCGAGCCTGCGGGGTTAGCTGACGGGCTCGCGCCGAAAGAGCGGCGCTACGGGCTGAGTCCTGTGCCCGATTCGCCCCTGGAACGGTGTTCGACGCCGTTCCAACGGTTCCCCCGCTCCCGGCGGCGTACCGCGCGGGATTCGGCAGGTTTGCGGCGCGCAGTATAGACCTGTACCCACGATCGCTCCAGCGGCTCGCGAAGTGGCTAACATCACTCGGCCGCGCCCGGAGCGAGCGTTCTCGGGGGCGGCTTTTCGTACGCCCACGGGCGCAGTCCGATGAAGACCTACGTAGCGACACCCGCCGACCGCCAGCGTGACTGGTACGTCGTCGACGCCGAGGGCAAGACTCTAGGGCGGTTGGCGACCCAGATCGCCAACGCGTTGCGCGGCAAGCGCAAGCCCGAGTACACGCCTCACTGCGACACCGGCGACTTCGTGGTCGTCGTGAACGCGGAGAAGATCGCGGTCACCGGCAACAAGCGCCACGACAAGCTCTACTGGCGCCACAGCGGCTATCCGGGAGGCATCCGCTCGCGGACCCTCGAGGAGATGCTCGCCCGCCGGCCCGAGGAAGTGATCCGCAAGGCGGTCCACGGGATGCTGCCGCGCAACCGGCTCGCCCGCCAGCAGATGCGCAAGCTCAAGGTCTACGCGGGCCCCGAGCACCCCCACGCCGCCCAGCAGCCGAAGCCACTGGAGATCGAGACCTGATGAACGACGAGCCCGAGCAGAACCCGGACGCCGGCGAGCCCGAGGCGAACGAGCCCGAGCAGCCGCAGGCAGACGCGGCTCCCGACCAGCCGGAGGCCCCCGCCGACCCGCCCGAGACGCCCGCTGCCGAGGAGCCGCCCGCGCCCGCCGCCGAGGAGCAGCCCGCGGCCGAGGAAGCTCCCGCGCCCGCCCGCCGACGAGGAGCCCGCGCCCGCCGCCGAGGAGCAGCCCGCGCAGCCAGCGCCGGCACGCGCCTCCCAGGATGCCCCGAAGGCCAAGGATCAGGCCCCCGGGGCCGACCTCGAGCCGATCGCCCTGGAGCCGGAGCGCGAGCTCTCGGCCGAGGAGCGCGCCCGGCTCGAGGCCGAGGAGGAGGAGCGCGCCCGGCTCGAGGCCGAGGCCGAGGCCGGTGACGAGCCCGTCGCCCGCAGCGGCCCGCAGGTGCAGCTGTCCGCCGACGCCCGGATCCAGGCGACCGGCAAGCGCAAGAGCTCGATCGCACGCGTGATCGTGCTGCCCGGCAGCGGCACGTTCGAGGTCAACGGCAAGCCGCTCGACGAATACTTCCCGCGCCAGTACCTGCGGTCGATGGCGCGTCAGCCGCTGCTCACCGCGGGCTACGAGTCGACCGTCGACGTCACCGTCCGCGTCCACGGCGGTGGGATCACCGGCCAGGCCGGTGCGGTCCGCCACGGGGTCGCCCGGGCGCTGACCGACATCGACCCGGAGCTCCGGCCCGAGCTCAAGCGTCGCGGCCTTCTGACGCGCGATGCGCGCAAGAAGGAGCGCCGCAAGGCGGGCCTCAAGAAGGCGCGTAAGCGCCCGCAGTTCAGCAAGCGCTAGACCGCCGGGCTTGGCCGCGCAGCTGTTCGGAACCGACGGCGTCCGTGGGGTCGCCGGCGACCTGCTGACGCCCGAGCTCGCCGTGGCCCTCGGCCGGGCGGCGACCGCCGAGTGCGCGTCGCCACGCCCGCAGGTGCTGTTGATCCGCGACACGCGCGAATCGGGGCCGATGCTCGAGTCCGGGCTCGCGGCCGGAATCGCGGGTGCCGGCGGCGACGCCCTCATCGGCGGCGTGCTGCCCACGCCGGCCGCCTCGGTGCTCGTGCGCCGGCTGGGGCTCGACCTGGCCGCGGTCATCTCCGCCTCCCACAACCCGTGGCGCGACAACGGGATCAAGTTCTTCGGCCCGGACGGGCGCAAGCTGGGAGCCGAGGCCGAGGCGCGGATCGAGGCCGCGGTCGCCGGGTCGGTCTCGCCCACGGGGTCGGACATCGGCCGCGTGAGGCTGCTCGAGGGCGGGCTCGACGATTACCTGCGCGAGCTCGAGCGCAAGTTCACGCTCGACCTCACCGGACGCCGGATCGTGCTCGACTGCGCCAACGGGGCAGCGCACCGGGCCGCGCCGGCGATCTTCACGCGCCTCGGCGCCGACGTCGTCACGCTCGGCGACGAGCCCGACGGGCGCAACATCAACGACGGCTGCGGCTCCACCCACCCCGAGCCGCTGGCCGAGCGCGTGGTCGCCGAGGGCGCCGCGGTCGGTTTCGCCTTCGACGGCGACGCCGACCGGCTGATCGCGGTCGACGCGTCCGGCGCTGTGCGCGACGGCGACGAGGCGATCGCCCTGATCGCCATGCATCTTGCGGGCGCCGGCACGCTCGACGGCGGCGTCGCCGTGACCGTGATGAGCAACTACGGCTTCCACCAGGCGATGGACGAGGCCGGCATCGAGGTTGCGACCACCGCGGTCGGCGATCGCCATGTGAGCGCCGAGCTCGAGCGGCGCGACTGGGCACTCGGGGGCGAGCAGTCCGGCCACCTCATCTGGAGGGACTTCGCGCCGACCGGCGACGGCATCGCCGCCGCGCTGCTGATGCTCGCGGCGCTCGGTGATCGAGACCTGGCCGACGTGTCGCCGATGACCCAGCTCCCACAGGTGCTGGTGAACGTCGAGGTCGCCGACCGCGAGGCCGTGCAGGACGCCGCGCCGCTGTGGACGGCGGTCGAGGACGAGGGCGCAAAGCTCGAGGGCCGCGGCCGGATCCTCGTCCGGCCGTCGGGGACGGAGCCCCTGGTGCGGGTCATGGTCGAGGCGCCGAGTGAGGAAGAGGCGCAGCAGGTGTGCGATCGGCTGGTGGGGGTCGTTCGAAGCGAGCTCGGGTAACACAGGCCACTGGCGAGTGACGCGCACAAAACTCACCAGCCTGGCTCTACCCTGTCCGCACCATGTGCGGAATCGTCGGCTATGTAGGCAAGCGTCCGTGCCGTGATCTGATCGTCGCCGGGCTCGAGAAGCTCGAGTACCGCGGCTACGACTCGGCGGGCATCTCGCTGCTCGCGGACGGCCACATCGACTCCGTGCGCGCGGTCGGCAACCTCGCCAACCTGCGCGAGGCCGTCGGCCTGGTCGCCGACCAGCCGGTCTCGACGATCGGCGAGGGCGCGGTGGCGGTCGCCGCCCCGCCCGCGACGATCGGCCTCGGCCACACTCGCTGGGCGACGCACGGGCGAGTGACCGAGGAGAACGCCCACCCGCACGGAGACTGCGCCGACAACGTCCACATCGTGCTCAACGGCATCGTCGAGAACCACGCGGAGCTGCGCCGGGATCTCACCGCGGACGGTCACATCTTCAGCTCCGACACCGACGCTGAGATCGTCGCCCACCTGATCGAGAAGCACTACGACGGCGACCTGACCGAGGCGGTCCGCGCCTCGTTCGCGGACATGCGCGGTCACTACGCCTTCGTCGCCATGCACGCGGACAACGCGCACACGCTGGTCGCCGCGCGCCAGGAGTGCCCGCTGATCGTCGGGCTGGGCGATGGCGAGACCTTCGTCGCGTCGGCGATCCCCGCCTTCCTGGCGGAGACCCGGACGGCGCTCGGGCTCAAGAACGGCGAGATCGTGACCGTGGACCCCGACGGCGCCCGGATCATCGATCGCGACGGCAACCCGATCGAGCGCGAGGTCCTCGAGGTCACCTGGGACGAGGACACGGCCGAGAAGGGCGGCTACGAGACCTTCATGCTGAAGGAGATCCACGAGCAGGCCGACTCGGTCGCCGAGACGATCACCGACCGCCTCCCCGGGCTCGACGCCGTGGACCTTTCCGAGCTCGAGCTGTCGGCGGAGCTGATCTCCGGCGTCCGCCGGATCGTGATCGTCGCGTGCGGCACCAGCTACCACGCCGGGCTCGTCGGCCGGTACGCGATCGAGCAGTGGGCCCGGGTGCCGGTTGAGATGGATATCGCTTCGGAGTTCCGCTACCGCGACCCCGTGATCGGGTCCGACGACCTGGTGATCGGGATCACCCAGTCGGGCGAGACGGCCGACACGCTCGCGGCGATGCGGCTGGCGCGCGAGAAGGGCGCGACCGTGCTCGCGATCACCAACATCATGGGCAGCCAGGCCACGCGCGACGCGGACTCCGTGCTGCTGACCAGGGCGGGGTTGGAGATCGGGGTCGCCGCAACGAAGACGTTCACCGCCCAGGTCGCGGCCATGTACCTCTTCGGGCTCTGGGTCGCCCAGATCCGCGGCAGCCTGGAGCCGGAGCGGATCGCGGAGCTGATCGCCGAGCTCAAGCATCTGCCGAGCAAGATCCAGGAGACCCTGGTCGCAAACGAGCAACCGGTGCGGGCGATCGCCCGCAGCCACCACAAGCAGCGGTTCTTCCTCTACCTCGGTCGCAACGTCGGCCTGGCGGTGTGCCTCGAGGGGGCCTTGAAGCTGAAGGAGATCTCCTACATCCCCACCGACGCCTACGCGGCCGGGGAGATGAAGCACGGCCCGATCGCCCTGCTCGACGAGCAGACACCGGTGGTCACAATCGCCACCGACAGCCCCGTCCTCGACAAGGTGCTGTCCAACGTCGCCGAGGTTCGCGCGCGAGGCGCCGACGTGATCGGGGTCGCAACCGAGGGCTCGGAGCAGGTCGCCGAGGCCTGCGACCAGACGCTGTTCGTGCCGAGAACCGACTGGATACTGCAGCCGATATTGGCCGTCCTGCCGCTGCAGCTGCTCGCGTACCACATCGCCCGTCTCAACGGGCTCAATGTCGATCAGCCGCGCAACCTCGCGAAGACCGTCACGGTTGAGTGACGATGGCCCCCGAGCCAGACCCTGCGTCTGACGGCCCCAGCCGACGGCAGGGGCGACGAGGAGGGCTCGGAGTGGCCCCGGGAGGATGCGGGCGCGGTCGAGGTGACGATGGCGGCCGCGGGCCCCGAGGGCCTGTCCCCAGCGCCACCGCGGCTCGGCGTCCGGATGGCCGAGCTGGAGGAGCGGCTCGCGCGGCTGGAGGAGGACTTTTCAGAGGGCGCGCCCTCGGGATCTCCGTACCCAGGCCACTCGGGTGATCGCCGCGCGCGAGGCGGCCGGGGGGTTCAGCTCACTCGACGACCTGGACGCCCTCTCGGGCTTCCCCCGGCTCAGCTCGAAGCCTTCAAGGCCGCGGTCCGCCTCTAGGCCCTGAGCCATCCTCGGGGGCCGCCATCGCGCGGTGGCTACGATCCCCGCCTTGCACGGAGGCTTTGTTTGTCGCGCGAGTGCGCTCGCGCTCGTGATCGGCGCGTTCGCGACCGGCTGTGGTGGGGGAGACGACTCGGGGCTCGCCTCGCTGGCCCCTCCCGACGCGCGCCTGTACGTCGAGGCGACGATCCCGGAGGGCGACCAGGCGGACGCCATCGACGCGCTCGCCGGCCGCTTCGGGGTCTCCGACACCCATGCGCTGGTCACCGCCGGGATCGACCGGCTGCTGGCCCAGAACGGCCTCGACGTGAACTTCGCGGACGACGTCGAGCCGTGGCTGGGCGACGAGGTGGGGGTCTTCGTCCGCTCGTTCGAGGCCGACCCGACCACGGGCGTGACGCCGGACTTCGCCGCGATGGCCGAGGTGGACGACGCCGACGCCGCGCGCGGGTTCCTCCAGCGGCTCGCCGACGCCGACCCGGCGCAGGAGCAGGAACGCAGCTACGAGGGGACCGACTACCTGGCGTCGCCGTCCGGTGACTTCGCCGCCGGCGTCGTCAACGACTACGCGCTCGTCGTCGGTACCGAGATGTCCTTCAAGCTCGCGGTCGACGCGGCCGGCGGGGAGTCGCTCTCCGAGAGCGAGGAATACACGTCCCGCGCCGACGAGCTGCCCGACGATCCGCTCGCGACGGCCTTCTTCGAGCCCGCCGCCCTGGTCGCCGCCGCGGAGGAGGCAGGCGGCGTCCCGCCACGGGCGACGAAGGCGGTCGAGCCGCTGCTCGCGGGGGCCCTCTCGCAGCCTGTTGAGGTGACGCTCTCGGCGACTGACGACTCGGCGAGCATCGACCTCGCGGCCTCGAGCGAGTCGGCGGAGGACGTGGGCACCGGTTCCGTGCTGCTCGACGGGCTGCCGGCGGACTCGTGGTTCGCGGCGGCGATCCCGGACCTCGGGCCGACGCTGCAGCGCACCGTCGATGAGCTATCCAAGGGCGGCCTGCCGGGCGCCGGCATGCTCGAGCGCCAGATCCGGGAGACGACGGGCATCGATCTGCGAGCCGACCTGCTGAGCTGGCTCGGCGACGCCGCGCTGTTCGTTCAGGGCACGGCCCCACCGGCCTTCTCGGCCGGGCTGATCGCCCAGACGAGCGACCCTCAGGCACCGCGGAGCCTGCTGAACGACGCTCAATCCCTGGTCGAGCGTGGATCGGGCCTGCGCTCGACCGGACCCCCGGAGGGCGCCGAGTACGGGTTCTCGATCGGGCTCCCGGGGCTGGGTGGCGGCGCCGAGGCCGGGGTCGTCGGCGACGAGCTCGTGGCCGTGGTGGGGACCACGGTCTCCCAGGCCCTGAAGCCCAGCCGCACGCTCGCCACCGATGAGGGCTTTCAGAAGGCGGTCGGCGAGCTCGGCGACGACCTCGCCCCGGTGCTCTACGTCGACCTGCCGTCGTTCTTCCGCGTCGCGCGGATGGGCGACACGGACGGCAGCCCCGACTACAACGCGATCGCGCCCTACGTCGGCGCGTTCGACTCGCTGATCGCGGGCACGCGGGTCGAGAACGGCCTCGCGATCAGCCGCGGCACGGTCACGCTGGCGCCCCGCTGACGGGCCCCGCGGCTCCCCGACCCGCGCATGCGCCGGGCAGTAGCGTTGGCCCGGTGATCGAGCTCCCCGGGATCGGCTTCGACCTGATCGAGATCGAGCGCCTCGAGCGCGCGATCGAGCGCCGCCCGCGGCTCGCGCGCCGGCTCTTCAGCGAGGCCGAGCTCGAGTTCGCCGAGGCGCGACGGCGCCCCGGGCGCCACCTGGCCGCGCGCTTCGCCGCCAAGGAGGCGGCGCAGAAGGCGCTGGGGCTCGGGGGGATGCGGATGCACGAGATCGAGGTCGAGGGCGGCGGCGACGGCCCGCCTCGCCTGCGCCTCAGCGGCTCGGCGGCGGACGCCGCCCGCGAGGCCGGGGTCTCGCTCTCGGTCTCGCTCACCCACTCCCGCGAGCTCGCCGCCGCCGCGGTCGTCGCGCGCCCGCTCGCCTAGCGATGGAGCACTGGCTCGAGCCGCTCTACGACGCCGAGGGCATGCGGGCAACCGACGCGTGGGCGATCGAGGACCGCGGCGTCCCGTCCCTGGAGCTCATGGAGGTCGCGGGCGGGGCCGTCGCCGAGGCGGCGCTCGCAACCGCCGGTGACGGACCGGCGCGGGTCGTGTGCGGCAAGGGCAACAACGGCGGCGACGGCTTGGTCGCTGCGCGCCATCTGGCGGCGGCCGGGATGCCGACCGAGGTCCTGCTGCTGTGGCCCGGCGCTGAGGTCTCCGGCGACGCGGCGGCCAACCTGGACCGGCTGGACGGCGGCGTACGCGAGGTCGGCCCGGGCGAGGTTGAGAGCGCCCTCAGGGGGTCCGGAGTGGTCGTCGATGCGATCTTCGGCACTGGCTTCGCGGGCGCGCCGCGCGAGCCGGCCGCGGGCGCGATCGAGGCGATCAACTCCTGTGGCGCCGCGGTGGTGGCGGCCGACATCGCGTCGGGTGTCGATGCCGCCACCGGGGAGGTAGCCGGCGCCGCCGTGGACGCCTCCGTCACGGTCAGCTTCCACGCCCCGAAGCTCGGGCACTGGATCGCTCCCGGCAAGCGGCACCGGGGCGAACTGCGCGTCGTGCCCATCGGGATCCCCCCTGGGGCTCCCTCGATCCCGGCCGCCGGCCTGATCCGCACGGCGGTGCTCGACCTCGCATCCCCGCGCGGCCCGGACTCGACCAAGTTCACGTCGGGCGAGGTACTGATCGTGGGCGGCTCCAGGGGGCTGACCGGCGCGGTCTGCATGGCGTCGGAGGCCGCGGCTCGCGCCGGCGCCGGCTACGCGACCGTCGCGGTCCCAGAGGACCTCGAGTCCATCCTCGAGGTCAAGCTGACCGAGGTGATGTCGATCGGCTGCCCGTCGGCGGGCGGGCGGCTCGATCAGTCGGCCGCCGGGCGCATTCTCGAGGCGGCCGGCCGCGCCGCCGCGGTGGTCGTGGGGCCGGGGCTTGGCCGCGGCGACGGCGCTCCCGAGCTCGTCGCCGAGCTTGCGCGCCGGATCGAGGCCCCGCTGCTGATCGACGCCGACGGCCTCAACGCGATCGCGGGATCGCTCGAGCTGCTCGCCCGACCGTCCCGCGCCGACGGTGCTCACCCCGCACGCTGGCGAGCTCGCCCGGTTGCTCGAGACCGACTCGGCCGCCGTCGGCGCCCGCCGCCTGGCCCACGCGAACGAGGCGGCGTCGCGCTCGGGCGCCGTGGTCGTGCTCAAGGGCGACGACACGATCGTCGCCTCTCCCGACCACCCGCCGATGGTCAACGGGCTCTCGAGCCCGGCGCTCGCGACGGCGGGGACCGGCGACGTCCTCAGCGGGATGACCGCGGCGATGCTCGCCCGCGGGCTCGAGCCGCACGCCGCCGCCGCCGCCGCGGTCCACGCCCACACGCGGGCCGGCCGGGTCGCCGCCGAGCGCGTCGGCGCGCCGGAGTCGGTGATCGCCACCGACGTGATCGCGGCGATTCCGGCCGGGATTCGTCCCGAGGCCCAGATTTGAGGGCGGTCGCGCTGATCGATCAGGGGGCGGTCGAGCGCAACTGCAGGCGGCTGCGGGACGCGCTCTCGCCCGGCGCGGAGCTGTGCGCGGTCGTGAAGGCCGACGGTTACGGGCACGGCGCGCTCACGTGCGCTCGCGCCGCGCTGGCCGGGGGCGCGACGCGGCTCGCGGTCGCCACGGCAGGCGAGGCGGCGCAGTTGCGTGCGGAACTGCCCGGCGCTCGCCTGATGGTGCTTGGTGCCCTCACCGCCGACGAGCTCGAGGTGGCGCTCGACGCCGACGCCGACGTCGCGGTGTGGCGGGCGGGCTTTCTCGATCTGGTCCGCAACCGGGCGCGGGCGCGCGGCGATCGCCCCCGGGTGCACGTGAAGTACGACACGGGCATGGGCAGGCTCGGGGAGCGCGACCCGCGCGTTGTGACCGCGCTGGTCGAGAGCGCCGCCGGGGCGGACGAGCTCGACCTCGTCGGGCTCTGGACGCACTTCGCGACCGCCGACGAGCTCGACTCGGCGTTCTTCGACGAGCAGCTCGAACGCTTTCGCGAGCTCGCGCTGCCGCTGCGCGAGCGCTTCGGCGGACTCCTCCTGCACGCGGCCAACAGCGCGGCGACCCTGCGCGAGCCGGGTGCCCACTTCGACCTGGTCCGCTGCGGGATCGCGATCTACGGCCTCGACCCGTTCGGCGAGGACCCCGACGCGCGGGGGCTGAAGCCGGCGCTGGAGCTGCGTTCCTACGTGGCCGACGTGAAGCCCTTCGAGCCGGGCGACAGCGCCGGCTACGGCCGGACCTGGAAGGCGCCGGCGGCGACGTCGGTCGGCGTGCTGCCGATCGGCTACGGCGACGGCGTTCGCCGGGCGCTGTCCAACAACGCCGACGTGCTCGTCGGCGGACGCCGGCGCCCGCTGGTGGGCACGGTGTCGATGGACAACGTCACGATCGACCTCGGCGCGGGAACCGGCGTCGAGGCCGGGGCCGAGGCCGTGCTCATCGGCGCCCAGGAGGACGAGCGGATCCTCGCCGAGGAGCTCGCCCGACGGCTCGGGACGATCAACTACGAGATCACCTGCGGGATCTCGGCCCGGGTGCCGCGCGAGCCCGCCGGGCCGCAATGAGCCCGGTCGCCGACGCCCTCCGAGCCGCTGCCGCCGTGGACGTGGCCGCCGCGGCGCTCGATCCCGGCGACGCGTGGATCGTCGGGGGCGCGGTGCGCGACGCCTTGGCCGCGCGCCCCGTCGTCGACCTCGACCTCGCGGTCGCTGGCAACCCCGAGACCGCAGCGCGGCGCGTGGCGACGGCCGCCGGCGGCCCCGCCTTCGAGCTCTCGGCCGAGTTCGGAACCTGGCGGGCGCTCGCTGCGGGCCGCGAGTGGCACGTGGACGTCACCGGACTGCGCGGCGAGTCGATCGGCGACGACCTCGCCCAGCGCGACTTCACCGTGAACGCGATCGCGGTCCCCCTCGCCGATCAGGGCGCCGAGCCGATCGATCCTCACGGCGGCGCCGCGGACCTCGAGGCAGGGTTGCTGCGCGCCGTCTCCGCCCGGAGCTTCACGGACGACCCCCTGCGGGTGCTGCGCGCGGCCCGGCTCGGCGCCGAGCTCGGATTCGAGCTCGAGCCCGGGACGGCGGAGCTCGCCCGGGCCGCGGCGGGGCGCGCCGGCGACCCGGCCGGCGAGCGCCAGTTCGCGGAGTTGCGGCTGCTGGTCACCGGCCCCGACCCGCTTCGTGGCCTGCGCCTGATGGACGAGCTCGGCGCCACGGCCGCGGTCCTGCCCGAGCTCGACCAGCTCCAGGGCGTGGCGCAGAACCCCAACCACCACCTCGACGTCCACGGCCACACGCTCGAGGTCCTCGCCAATCTGCTCGAGATCGAGCGCGACCTCGAGCGCTACGCGGGCGCGGTCGCCGACGAGGTCCGAGCGCTGCTCGCCGAGCCGCTCGCGGACGAACTCGATCGCCGGGGCGCGCTGCGCTTCGGCGCCATTCTGCACGACACCGGCAAGCCCGCGACCCGCCAGGAGCACGAGGGCGGGTTCGTCTCCTTCGTCGGCCATGACCGCGAGGGCGCGGAGGTGGTGCGCGCGGCATGCGCGCGCCTGAAGACGAGCCGGGCGCTGGCGCGCCATCTGGAGGCGCTCACCCTGCACCATCTGCATCTCGGGTTCATGAGCCATGAGCGCCCGCTGTCGCGGCGCCGGCTCTACGACTACCTGCGGCTGACCGCGCCGGTGGCGGCCGATGTCACCCTGCTCACGGTCGCCGACCGGCTCGCCGCCCGCGGCGCCGGCCCGACCGCCAGCCCCGAGATGATCGAGGCGCACCTCGAGCTCGTCCGCGAGGTGCTCCCGGCGGCCGTCGCCTGGCACCGCGACGGCCCACCGCGCTCGCCGATCGCGGGCGACGAACTGGCGCGGCAACTCGGGATCGAGGAGGGACCGGAGCTCGGTCGCCTGCTGGGCGAGGTGGAGGCGGGTGTGTTCACGGGCGAGGTGACCACGCCAGAGGACGCCGTCGAGGTGGCCCGGCGCGCGCGCGCCGAATAGGCTGCCCGCCATCGCAGCGGACCCGAACTGCCTCTTCTGCAAGATCGTCGCCGGCGAATTGCCGTCGCAGACCGTCGACTCGGATGAGCACACCGTGGCGTTCATGGACATCGCCCCGGCCACCAGGGGCCACGCGCTGGTGATCCCGCGCGAGCACTACCCGAACCTGTTCGAGATTCCCGACGACGAGCTCGAGCGGACGATGCTGGCCGCAAGGCGCCTCGCCGCGCGGATGCAGGAGACGCTTGAGCCGGACGGCTTCAACATCCTCAACTCGTGCGGATCCGCGGCATGGCAAACGGTCTTTCACTTCCACGTCCACGTGGTCCCGCGCTACGAGGACGATCCCCTGAAGCTGCCGTGGGTGCCGGCCGAGGGCGACGGCGACGAGATCGCGCGCGTCGCGGCTGCGATCCGGGGCGAGGGCTGATGGCCGAGCGCACGATCCGGCTCGAACGCGATGAGGGGGTGGCCCAGGTGGTGCTCTCCAACCCGCCGCTCAACCTGTTCACCGACAACGCGTTCAACGAGCTCATGGACTGCCTGGACGAGGTCGAGGGATCGGACGCGCGGGCGCTCGTGTGGCGCGCGGAGGGTGACATCTTCACTGGCGGCGTCGACGTGAACGCGTTCCAGCGGATCGTCGACGCGGACTCACCGGAGGCGGCCAGCGGCATGGCCGGGCCGCTGATCGAGGGGGTCCAGCGCCTCGAGGCGCTGGAGATCCCGACCCTGGCGCTGATCCACGGCCTCTGCCTCACCGCCGGGCTCGAGGTGGCGCTGGGCTGCGACCTGATGTGGGCCGAGGAGTCGTCGAAGTTCGGGCTCGTCGAGGCGGTTGTCGGGTTGACCCCTGGCGCGGGCGGCACCCAGCGCATGGCCGACCGGGCGGGGCCCGCTCGAGCGCGGGAGTTCGTCATGACCCGCGGCCTCTACGACGCCGCCGTGCTGGAGCGCTGGGGCGTGATCAACCGGGTGGTGCCGGACGGCACCGTCCACGAGAAGGGGATGAAGTTCGCCCACCAGCTCGCGAGCGGCCCAACCAAGGCGCACGCGGCGACGAAGCGCATCGTCAAGGCCGTCTCCGACGGTGGGGTGGCGCATGCCGACGAGGTCACGCCGGGCCAGTTCGCGGAGCTCTTCGCCACCGAGGACCTGCAGAACGCGGTCCGCTCGTTCCTTGCAGATGGGCCTGGGAAAGCCACTTTCGAGGGGAAGTAGGCGCTACCCTCACCCGCTGCATGGGTAAAGAAGAGAAGATCGAGATGGAGGGCGAGGTCACCGAGGCCCTGCCCAACACGATGTTCAAGGTCAAGCTCGACAACGACCACGAGGTCCTCGGGCACATCAGCGGCAAGATGCGCCGCCACTACATCCGCATCCTCCCCGGCGACCGGGTGAAGATCGAGCTCTCACCGTACGACCTCGATCGCGGGCGGATCACCTACCGCTACAAGTAGCGCCAGCGTGACATGCGTCACGGCTCCCTTGACGGGGAGCGGGCGCTGATGGATCGTCCCCGTCCTGATGACCACCGGGAAGGGACTCCCAAGGATCTGGCGCTGGTTCGGGATCGCGCTGGTTGCCCTCGTCGTCCTCCCGGGCGCCGCCGAAGCGGCGAGCGTGTCCCGCGACGTCAACACCCTCCACTTCACGGCCGAGAGGGGGGAGGCCAACCAGGCGCAGATCACCAGCTCGGGGACCGACATCGTGATCGCCGACCCCGGCGCCGGCCGGCTGGTCGACCGTGACGGACCCGGTGGCTGCACCGTCGCCGCCGGAGTCGCCACCTGCCCCTCCGCCGGGCTGACCACCGCGCAGGTGGCGCTTCGCGACCGGTCCGACTCGCTGACCGCGACGGGCAACCTGGCGGCGCTGGCCCCGTTCACCTTCGACGCCGGCAGCGGCGACGACACGATCCGCGGGGGTAACGGCGCCGACGTCGTCCTCGGCGGCGAGGGAAACGACTTCATCGACGGCAACCTAGGCAACGACTTCGTCCTCGCCGGCACCGGCAACGACTCCATCCAGTGGGACCCCGGCGACGCGAGCGACACGCTCGAGGGCCAGGCCGATCACGACAAGCTGCTGTTCAACGGCAGCAACATCGGTGAGAACGTGAACGTGTTCGACAACGGCGGGCGCGTGCTCCTGACCCGCGACGTCGGCACCGTCGCGATGGATCTCAACGACGTGGAGGAGATCGACCACCGCTCGTTCGGCGGCGCCGACAACACCACGGTCAACGACCTCAGCGGCACCGAGCTCACCGAGTTCCACGAGAACCTGGCCGCATTCGACGGCAACGGGGACGCCGAGGCCGACAACCTGACCGTCAGCGGGACCGCCGGGGCCGACCAGCCCCTAGTCGCCACACGCGGCGCCGGCACCGAGGCAAGCGGCCTCGCCACGCAGGTCACGGTCACCGGCTCGGAGCTCGCCAACGACGTGCTCAACGTCGACGGGCTCGGAGGCGACGACCGGTTCCGCGCCCGCCCGGGAGCGGCGTCGCGAATCGGCGTCCTGCTCGACGGCGGCGACGACACCGACACGATGCTGCCCCTGGGCACGCCGCGGGCGGACGGCTTCGCGATCGTCGCCAACGGGACAGCTGTGTTCAGCTCCTCCGACGACGGCGCCAGCGGCGTCAACTCGATCACCGAGAGCCTCGTCGTCAACGCCCTCGGCGGGCCCGACACCTTCTCGGCGACCGGCAACCTCGCGGCGCTGACGCGGATCACCGTCGACGCAGGCGCCGGCGACGACACCGTCCTCGGCGGCAACGGCCCCGACCTCGTCATCGCCGGCGACGGCGACGACTTCGTCGACGGCAACCAGGCCGACGACACGGTCCTGATAGGCGCCGGCAACGACGCGATGCAGTGGGATCCCGGCGACGGCAACGACATCCTCGAGGGTCAGGACGGGCGCGACAAGCTGCTCTTCAATACCTCAAACATCGGCGAGCGCGTCGACGTCGCGGCCAACGGCGGCCGCGTGCGCCTGGTCCGCGACATCGGCAACGTGACTATGGACCTCGATGACGTCGAGGAGATCGACCATCGCTCGTTCGGCGGCAACGACAGCGTCACCGTCAACGACCTCAGCGGTACCGACCTGACCAAGTTCGACGAGGACCTGGGGGCGTTCGGGGGCGGGGGCGATGCCGGCGCCGACAACGTGATCGTCAACGGGACCGCCGGCGCCGACCAGCCGCTCGTGACCACGGCGCGGGCCGGTCGAACCCTCGTGAGCGGGCTCCGCCCGCAGGTCGTGGTCGGGGGCGCCGAGGTCGCGAACGACGTGCTCACGGTCCGTGGGCTCGTCGGCAACGACCAGCTGCGGGCACGCCCCGGGGCGGCGTCGCGGATCGGCGTCCTGTTCGACGGCGGCGACGACACCGACACGATGCTGCCCCTGGGCACGGAGCGAGCCGATACCTTCGCGATCGTTGCCAACGGGACGGCGGCTTTCAGCTCCTCCGACGGCGGCGCGAGCGGCGTCAACGCCATCGCCGAGAGCGTGGTCGTCAACGGTCTCGGCGGCCCCGACACCTTCTCGGCGGCCGGCAACCTCGCGGCGCTGACGCGGATCACCGTCGACGCCGGCGCGGGTAACGACACCGTCCTCGGCGGCAACGGCGCCGACCTGGTCGTCGCCGGTGACGGCAACGACTTCGTCGACGGCAACCAGGGCGACGACACGGTGTTGGCCGGCGCCAACAACGACACGGCGCAATGGGATCCCGGCGACGGCAACGACACGATCGAGGGCCAGGACGGCCGCGACAAGCTCGTGTTCAACGGCTCCAACATCAACGAGCGCGTCGACGTGGCTGCCAACGGTGGGCGCGTCCGCTTCACCCGCGACATCGCCAGCATCACCATGGACCTCAACGACGTCGAGGAGATCGACCACAACGCCCTCGGCGGAGTCGACGTGACGACGATCAACGACATGAGCGGCACCGACCTCACCGACTTCAGGGAGAACCTCTCGGGAACGATTGGGTCGCCCTCGGCCGACAACGCCGCCGACGAGGTGATCGTCAACGGGACCAACGCCGACGACGCGATCGACATCTCCGGGACGGCGTCGACCGGCGTGAACGTGACCGGCCTGGCGACCTCGGTCGCGATCCGAAACCAGGAGCCGTTCAACGACCGGCTCACGGTCCACACCCTCGCCGGCACCGACAGCGTCGACACCGGCGCCCTGGCGCCGAACTCGATCGACCTCGTCGTCGACTAGATGATTGATTCCACGGGCTCGTGCGCGCGGGGGCGCGCGGGACCGAGCTGGGCGCGAACGGCGGGCGAAGGCCATGCCGGTGGGCATGGGCGAGTCCCGACGGTCGTGATCCAGCGACGGTATCCGTGCGTCATCCGTGCGTGCGATGTCGTGGGATCACTCATCTCTTAGACGAGCGTCCAGAAGCCGTCGGCGCCGACGTGCTCCTCGTCGGCCACCCGGCTGAGCCGCTCGCGCGCCTCGTCGAGCTCGACGTGGAGCACCGTCGCGACCTCCTGCGAAGCCAGTGGCACCGCGGCCCACTCCAGCACCTCGGCGACGTCCCGCGGGGGCTCGCGCCGGTCGGTCCCGGGCACGAGGTTGGCCAGGAGCACGTCGTAGGCGGCGAAGGGCTGGAAGCCCGGGATCGAGATCCGCACGCCGTCGGCGAGCCGCACGATCTCGTAGCTCGGGCACGTGTAGCGGCGACCGCCCGACCAGTTGGCGAGCCGCTCGTCGAGCACGCGCGCGGCGGGCATCGGCTCGCGGGCGGCGGCCATGTCGGCGCGGAGCTCGCGCTCGACCTCGGGCTCGGCGGTCCACCGCTCGAGCTCGTCAGGGTCGAGCCCGGCCTCGGTCGCGGCGCGCGCGATCGTCGCGGGCTCGTCGAGCAGGCAGCCGCTGAAGTGCAGGACCCGCAGCCGCCGCAGCAGGTGCCGGATGCGCTCCGGGGCGTGGACGCGGGTCCCGACGACCGCGCGGCAGGCCGGAACCGTGGCCACCATCCGGGGGCGCTCGCGGGAGTCGATCGGCATCCCGTGCTCGCGGGCGATGCGCCGGAACGACCGCGACTGACGCTCGGGAGTGAATCCCTTCTCGACGTACTCCTCGGGGGATTCGGAGAGGCCGACCATCCGCAGGTGCCACTCGATCCGATCGCCGTAGAGCCAGTCGAGGCGCCGGCGAAACGGCTCGGCGCTCCAGGCCCACGGACAGCCGGGATCCGTGAACTCATAGATCCGGACGTCAGGCGTCATCTCGCGGCTCCGCCATCTCCAGGATCAGGCTGGTCCAGGCGAAGTCCGTGGCCCCGAGGCCCTCGCCCGTGTACGGGTCGTAGTACTCGCGCAGCCCCTGGCGCAGCACGATCTCGGTCAGTCGCTCGGTCATGTGATCCGCCTCCGCTGCGTACCCCAACCGCCGCATCCCAAGCCACAGCATCCACGCGGCGTTGACCCAGGTCGGCCCGCGCCAGTAGCGCAGCTTCCAGCCCGGGCCGCGGTTGGGCTCGAAGCTGGGCTCCGCGGCCGACACGGAGGGCGGCGGGTTGGTGAGCCAGTACCGGTCCGGATCCAGGAGGTGCTCGGTGATCAGGCGATGGCCGATCTCCGCGGGCAGGTCGGGGAGGGCCAGGGGGGAGAGGGCCGACCATGTCGAGACCGCCGGCCGGGCGCCGCCGGGCTGCACCTCGTCGAGAAAGAGACCGCGGCGCTCGTCCCAGAGGCGATCGACGATCGCCGGCGTGATCGACGGCTCACCGGCCGATACGCGCGCCAGGCACCAGAGCACGTTGGTCATCACCTCGCAGACGACGGGCCAGCCGCGGTCGCGGATCCGCCGCGCGTCCCAACCCAGTCGCCGGTTGCGCCCCACCAGGAGCGGAAAGCCGTAGCCGCCGTGCTGGAGGCGCCCCCAGATCGGGTCGAACTTGGGCGACGAGTCGAGGCCCGACTCGTCGGGCTGCACCAGCCACAGCAGCCCGTCGCCCTCGAGGTCGCGGTTGGCCCGCAGCCACTCGTGATGGGTGGCGATACGCGGTTCGGCGGCGGGATCGCCGAGGCCCGCGAGCCGCCACGCCCAGGCGAGCAGCGGCGGCTGGATCGTGCTGGTCATCTCGGCGTCCCGGGACGTGACGTTGTAGTAGACGCGCCGCTTCCAGCTCAGCGGCTGGTCCCAGAAGATCACGTGGCCGATGAACCCGTCGTCGCGCATCGCGTTCAGCAGGCTGGTGAGCTCGTCGCGCGGCCGGCCGGGATCGAAGCGACGCCAGACGATCGCCGCGAAGCAGGAGTCCCAGTACCACTGCCACGGGTAGCGGCTCGGGCTCGGCCGGGTGTAGGAGTAGCGGACGCCGCGCCGCTCCCCGTCGGCGTGCGAGGCCTCGAGCACAGCGCGGCAGCGGTCGGCGAGCTCGGTCACGATCAGTAGCTCGTGCGGTCCATGCCGCGCAGCGCGAAGTAGACGAGCACAGTGAGCATCCCGGCCAGCGCGACGAGCCCGGGCCAGGTGCCGGCCCAGGTCACGGTTCCGTCGACGAACCCCTGGCGCATCGCGTCGACCACCTGGGTGAGCGGGTTGAGCCGCGCGATCGTCTGCAGCCATCCCTGAAGTAGCGCGAGTGGCGCGTACGCGGTGGTGGTCAGCACGAGGATGAACATCCCCGCCTGCATCAGCGGCGCCGCGCTCTGCGTCTTGTAGTGCAGCGCGAGGGCGACGCCCCAGCAGGCGGCGATCGCGCCGGTGGCCATCACGCAGATCAGCGCGACCACCAGGCCGTCGAGGCCCGGCCAGTCGACCCCGATCGAAAAGCCGACCGCCAGCAGGACGATCGAGGGGATCAGCGCCCGCAGGCTCGCCGACAGGACCATGCCCGCCAGAAGCGCGGGGCGGGGCGCCGGCGAGGCGAGCAGGCGGTCGAACCAGCCCCCCTCGATGTCGCGCGCGAGGTTGACGCCGGTCGCCGCCCCGGTGAAGCCCGCGCCCTGGAGCATGCTGATCGGGAGGATGAAGCTCTGGTAGCTGTCCGTCCCGAAGCCGCTGAGGTGGGTGAGGTTGCCGAATACGGCGCTGAGGCCGCAGAAGAAGATCGTGGGCGCGAGGACGCCGGGGATCGCCGCCCCGGGCACCCTGAGGATCTCGTTCATCGCCCGGCGGACCAGGATCCGGACGGTGGCCAGGTCGGCGGCGAGGCCCATCAGCGATTCACCGCTTACCCGACCCTCAGCCGGCGCCGCAGCGCGAGCGCGCTGAGGCCGGTCGAGAGCGCGCCGACGAGCAGGATCGCGCCGAACGCCTTCAGCACGGTCTCGGCGGTCAGCGCGCCGACCACCGGCTCGCGGATGCCCTCGACGACGAACGACAGCGGGTTGTACTCGGCGACCGAGGCGGCGGGCTCGAGCAGCAGGTTGACCGGGAAGAAGGCGCTGGAGAGGAAGAGGACGACGAAGATCAGCGGGAACAGGCCCTGGACCACGGACGCCTGCCCGGTGTAGAGCGCGATCGCCGCGCTGAGGCCGCCGAACACGGTCGCCGCCAGCGCCGAGAAGAGGATCATCAGCAGCATCCCCGGGACGCCCAGCTCGAACGAGGCGCCGAAGATGAGCCCGATGGCGATGAACCAGAGCGCTGCCGCCGCACCCAAGGCCGCGCTGCCGACGAGCCGGCCGCCGACGATCGCAAAGCGCGAGATCGGCGCCGCGAGCAACCTGTCGGTGAACCCCATCTCGAGGTCGACGGCCAGCGCGATGCCGCCGACGTTGCCGGCCAGGAGGGTCGACTGGACCATCGCGCCGGCGAGCATGAAGCTCAGGAAGTTGTCGACCTGCGGGAAGCCGGGGAGATTTACGGCGCCGCCGGCCCCGCCCGTCTGAATGGCGAGCAGCAGGGTCGGGAAGATCACGATTGGCGAGGCCAGCTGCGGGCGGCGAAACGTCTGCTTGACCGAGCGCGCGCCGAGCGCCCCGATCACCCGCGCGTTCGCGACGACGACGCTCACTCGGCGGGCATTTGTTCGGGGACCTCGTCCCCCTCGAGGTGCTCGCCGGTCTTGGCGACGAAGACGTCGTCGAGCGTGGGCTCGACCAACTCCAGCGATTCGAACATGATCCCGGCCTCGTCGAGCGCCCGGACGACCTTGGCCACGTCGTTGGCGCCGCCGCCGAGCTCGACCAGGAGCTTGTCGTCGCGGTCCGGCAGCAGGCGGCCGAAGCGCGCCGCGACCTCCTTGGCCCGCCCGCCGTCGCCGTCGAGGATCCCGAGCTCCAGGTGCGGCTTGCCGACCTCCGCCTTCAGCGACCCAGGTGTGCCCTCGGCGACGATCAGCCCGCCGTTGATGATCCCGACCCGGTCGGCGAGCTGATCGGCCTCCTCCAGGTACTGCGTGGTGAGGAACACGGTCGCTCCCTCGGTGTTCAGGGCCGCGACCTCCTCCCAGATCGCCTTGCGGCTCACGGGGTCGAGGCCGGTGGTCGGCTCGTCGAGGAACAGGACCTTGGGCTCGTGGACGAGCGCCGAGGCGAGGTCAAGGCGCCGGCGCATGCCGCCCGAGTAGGTGCCGACCCGCCGGTCGGCGGCCCGGTTGAGGCCGACGCGTTCGATCAGCGCGTCGCCGCGGCGCTCTGCCTCGCCGCCGATCAGCCCGTGGAGCGTCGCCTGCAGGCGAATCAGCTCGCGCCCGGTCATCAGCGGGTCCAGCGCCGCCTCCTGCAGGGCGACGCCGATCGAGCGGCGCACGTCCGCCGCCTGCTCGACGACGTCGAACCCCGCCACCCTGGCGCTGCCCCCGGTCGGGCGCAGGAGCGTGGTCAGCATGCGCACGGTGGTCGTCTTCCCGGCCCCGTTCGGGCCCAGGAAGGCGTAGATCTCGCCGGCCGCGACCTCCAGATCCACCCCTGCGACCGCCTTGATCCCGCCCGCAAATTCACGTTCGAGTCCTGTTACCTCGATTGCAGGCACGGCGGGGGAATGTACCGGCGAGCGGGCAGAAGCCTATGCTGCGCTCAGCTGGCCCTACCGAAACCCAGGCGGGTGGAGAGTGTTCCAGCTAGCTCAATGTCTGCGATCGCAACACGTCCTCGTCCCGCCCTCGCGCTGCTCGTCCTGGCAGCGCTGATCGCGCTTGTCGGCGCGGTTGGCGAGGCCGGCGCCTCGACCGCGAAGACGCTCGGCAAGACCGAGCGGACGCCCGAGCCGTCGTGCCCGAAGACCCCCTGCGAGGCGGTGGGCAGCGTCACGGGCTTCCAGCTGATCGCCGACGGCGACCGCGGCTTGTTCAAGGCCCGCCAGAACCTCTCCGTGGTCGGCTGGGCGATCGACGTCTCGGACCCCAAGGGGTCGCAGCACAACTTCTTCGCCGACTTCTACCAGTCGAACGCCTTCGGAATGGTGCCTACGGCACGGATCTCCGTGATCAAGCGCCGGGAGAAGCGCGACTACAAGCTCAAGTCCCAGAGCCCGGTCGTCCAGCTCGGCTCGGTGCTCGGCTCCCGCCAGACCTACACCCTCAACCAGCCGCTGAAGATGCGCAAGGGCGAGTTCCTGGCCCTGACGATCCCCACGTGGGCGCCGTCCTTCGCGGTCAACCTCGGCTCCAACACGAACGTCTGGCGCTCGAGCCGCGTGGCCGGCAAGTGCTCGGGCACCGCGAACATCAAGGCCGGCAAGCCGCAGCAGAAGGTGCACTCGGTGCACTCCTACGGCTGCGACTACAAGACCGCACGGCTCCTCTACTGGGGCTACTACGTACCTCGCTGAGCGCTCCGCCTGACGAGGCTGGGTAGGGGCAGCGGGCAGCCGCCCTAGCTGCTCAGCGAAGGGACTGGGAGCATCGAGAGTCGACTCGCTCTCGATATTCAGGAGCGAGTCGACGCTCGGTGGGCAAACGCCCGCTCTCAGGCCCCAGCGGCCCTCGCTGGCAGGGGCGACCGAACAGCCGCCCGAGCTGCTCAGCGAGAGCAGCATCGCCGTTGCGCGGAGGCGAGCGTCGACTTAACTGGGCTCGGCCAGCAAAGTCGCCACTCGCTCCCGCCGTCGAAACCGAGCGTCGAGTTTGTTTCGCATAGCGAGTCGCGCCGGCTGGCGCCGCTAGGCCAGCGGTGGTTGGCGCAAACCGCAGTACGGGCAGTCGCTCACGTCGAGCCCGATCAGCTGGTCGCAGCGGCGGCAGATGCGGAGGTTGTCCGGGGTCCGCAGTAGCGCGGAGTCGGACGGCGCCAGCGGCAGGGTGCGGGTGACGGGTTCCATTTCCTCGCCGGTCTCGCGGTCCAGGTACACCCCGTCGATGTCGGCCGGGGCGTAGACCTCGCGGCCCGAGGCGCGCGCCCGGAGGCGGAAGATCTGGCGCGGGTTCTGCACGGGCGGGAAGGGTATCCGCTCGGTCGCCGCCCCGCCACATAGCCTGCGGGGTGTGAAAGTCCTGATCTTCCACGGTTACCTGCTGCGCGGCACCGGCTCGAACGTCTACAACGCCAGCCTCGCGACCGCCCTCGCCCGCCTCGGTCACGAGGTCCACGTCGTCTGCCAGGACCACGACCCGCCCGAGCTGGGCGCCGGTGCGTCGGGCTCGGTCACGGTCCACACCCCCGACATCGGCGGCCTGTTGCCGGTCTTCGTCCACGACAACTACGAGGGGTTCGAGGTCAAGACGTTCGCCGAGCTGACCGACGATGAGCTCGACCGCTACCTCGAGTCGAACGTCACGGCGGTCCGCGACCTGGTCGAGTCGCTCGGCGGCGTCGACGCGGCGATCGCCAACCACCTGATCATGGGGCCGGTGATCCTCGGCCGCGCCGGGCTCGACTACGCGCTTGCGATTCACGGCTCCGACCTCTCCTACACCGTGATCCCCGACCTCGAGCGCTGGGGCCCGTACGCGCAGGAGGCCTGCGACGGCGCCGCGGGGATCCTGGTCGGCTCCGGCCACATCGCCGCCCGCCTGCGCCAGGCGGTCGATGATCCGGTGACCAACGCGAAGGTTCGCCTCGGACCGCCGGGTGTCGACACGCACCTGTTCTCGCCGATCCCGACCTCGGAGCGCGCGCTCGCCCTCGAGGCCCTCGCGGCCCGCCTGCGCGAGCTCGACGAGGGGACCAGCGGGTCGAGCTGGGACCGCGACCCCGTGGCCGCGGCGGACGCGGTCGACTGGTTCGCCGAGGGCAGCGGCTCGCGGGTCATCTTCGTCGGCAAGCTGATCGTCTCCAAGGGCGTGGACCTGCTCCTGGCCGCGTGGCCGCTCGTGCACCGGGTTCACCCCGACGCCCGTCTGCTGATCGTCGGCTTCGGCGCCCTGGCTCCGGTGCTGCAGAGGGTCTCGGAGGGCCTCGCGGCGGGGGATCTCGGGCCGCTGCGCGAGCTGGCCGAGCACGGCCGCGGGCTTGAGGACGGAAAGGACGAGCGGATGCGGATGGTCTCGTCGTTCCTCGAGCGCCTCCCGGATGGGTATGAGGACGCCGCGCGCGCCGCCGCCGGCAGCGTCGAGTTCGCCGGGCGCCTGGAGCACGACGAGGTCGCCGTCCCCGTCGCCGCGTCGGACTCGCTCGTTTTCCCCAGCACCTTCCCGGAGGCGTTCGGGATGGTCGCCGCGGAGGCCGCCTCCACCGGCGCGCTGCCGGTCTCGGCCGCTCATTCGGGCGCCGCGGAGGTCAGCCAGGCGCTCGCCGCCGACCTGCCGGAGGTGGCCAGGCACCTCGTCTCGTTCGAGCTCCGCGACGACGCCGTGGAGACGATCGCGGCCCGCCTGCGCGACTGGCTCGGCCTCGACCAGCCGGATCGCATCGCGGCCAGCGCCTCGTTGCGCGAGACCGTGGAGCGCCTGTGGAGCTGGGAATCGGTCGCCCGCGGGGCGATCGCCGCCTCCGCCGGGGAGCTCGACGAGCTCCCGGTCCCGCAGAGCGATTGAGCCGCTTGAAACTAGCTCGGAGGCGATCCTCCGGCAGCGTCGCCCCGATCAATAGAATCGCGATCCGGTGACCCGCCAGACGTATCTGAGGCTGATCGGGGCGATGGTCGTTGTCGCGGCCGTGAGCTCCGTTTTCCTGCTCCAGTTCCACTGGTTCGGCGATGCTGCAAGCGAGCAGCGCGGCCCGATCGACACGCTCTTCGACGTGATGATCGTGCTCTCGTGCGTGGTCTTCGCGATCGTCATCGTGATGTTCGCCTACGCGATCTGGAAGTTCCGGGTCAAGCCGGGCGACGAGGGCGACGGCAAGCCGATCCACGGCAACACCAAGCTCGAGATCGCCTGGACGGTGATCCCGACGGTCATCGTGCTCTTCGGCGCCGCCTACAGCTGGGTCGTGCTCGACGACATCGAGGCCAAGTCCTCGGACGCCATGCGCCTCGACGTGACCGCGCAGCAGTTCGAGTGGAGCTTCGGCTATCCGGAGAAGATGATCGGCAGCGGGGAGAGCGCGACCGAGGTCACCACGCACGAGCTCCACGTGCCGGTCGATCGCCAGCTCGACGTGCACCTGACGGCGCTCGACGTCCTGCACTCGTTCTGGGTCCCGGAATGGGGCATCAAGCGCGACGCGGTCCCGGCGCGCGACCCCGAGGCCGAGGGCGTCGACAACACGTTCGTCGTCACCCCGGATCAGGAGGGCACGTACAGCCTGATCTGCACCGAGCTGTGCGGCACCGGGCATGCGACGATGCGCGCCACGGTCGTGGTCGAGAGCCCGGAGGACTTCGACCAGTGGCTGAACGAGCAGGCGGCATCGCAGTCACAGGGCGGGGCAGCGGGTGGGTCGTCCAGCAGCGGTGGAACGTAGGCTTAGGAGGTAGGGCACGTGGTAGCGGCGATCAAGACACCAGGGCTGGGACGGGCCGGCATCGGGTTCCTGCTCGGAGCGGGCTTCGGCTTCGGCCTCGTCGTCGCGCTGCGTGCGATCTCCGGGCTGGAGATCTTCCAGACCGAGCCGACCGGCTACCCGCACCTGATCGTCCCGGCGATCACCGGCCCGCTCGGCTTCCTGGCCGGGCTCGGGGCGTTCGACTACTGGCTGCGCTGGGCGCGCGGCGCGCCGACCAGGCCCGAGGACCACTCGCAGCACGGCGCCAAGTCGTGGCGGGACTACTTCAAGTTCAACACCGATCACAAGGTGATCGGGATCCAGTACATCGTCACCACCTTCTTCTTCTTCCTGGTCGGTGGTCTGATCGCGATGCTGATCCGCGCCGAGCTGGCCCAGCCCGGGACCCAGATCGTGGACCCGGGCCTCTACAACGGCCTGTTCTCCACGCACGCGGCGCTGATGATCTTCGTCTTCGTGATCCCGGTCTTCGCCGGGATCGCCAACTACGTGCTGCCGCTGATGATCGGGGCGCCGGACATGGCGTTCCCGAGGCTGAACGCGCTCTCCTTCTGGATGCTGCCGATGGCCGGCCTGCTCTTCCTGGCCAGCTTCATCGTCCCCGGCGGGGCTTTCGACGCCGGCTGGACCGGTTACGCGCCGTTGTCCACCGGGGCCCCGCTGGGCCAGTCGTTCTTCAACCTGGGCGTCCAGTTCGCCGGCGCGTCATCGATCGCCACGGCCCTGAACTTCCTGGTCACGATCATCACCATGCGCGCGCCGGGGATGACGTTCTGGCGCATGCCCCTGCTCGTCTGGGCGAACCTCTCGACCTCGCTGCTGGTGGTCGCGGCGACGCCGTTCATCGCGGGCGTGCAGTTCATGGTCCTCTTCGACCGCGCCCTGCACACGAACTTCTTCCAGGAGAGCTTCGGCGGCGACGTACTGAGCTACCAGCACATCTTCTGGTTCTACTCGCACCCAGCCGTCTACATCATGATGTTGCCCGGCTTCGGGATCGTCTCCGAGGTGATTTCCACCCACGCCCGGAAACCGATCTTCGGCTACCGGCTGATGGCCCTGGCGCTGCTCGGGATCGTCGTCCTGTCCTACACCGTTTGGGCGCACCACATGTTCGTCAGCGGCATGTTCAGCTGGCTGCGCGTCCCGATGATGATCACCACGCTGCTGATCGCGGTCCCCACCGGGATCAAGATCTTCAGCTGGTTAGCGACGTTATTCGACTCCAAGTTGCACCTGAAATCGACGGCGATGCTGTTCAGCCTCGGCTTCATCGTCACCTTCGTCATCGGGGGCATATCCGGGGTCATGCTGGGCATGGTGCCGATCGACATCCACGTCTCGGACACCTACTTCATCGTCGCCCACATCCACTTCGTGCTCTTCGGCGGCTCGGTGTTCACGATCTTCGCCGGGATCTACCACTGGTTCCCGAAGATGACCGGGCGCATGTACGACGAGCGCCTCGGGCGCGTGCACTTCTACCTCACGCTGCTCGGGATGCTGGGCACGTTCGTGCCCATGCACTGGATCGGGATGGAGGGCATGCCGAGGCGCGTGGCCGACTACGCGGCCCAGTTCGGCAGCTGGAACCTGGTGATCTCGATCTCGTCCTTCCTGCTCGGCCTGGCCCAGTTGGTGTTCATGTACAACATGATCGTCAGCTGGAAGTGGGGCCCGCGCGCGACCGCAAACCCGTGGCGCGCGAAGACGATCGAGTGGCAGGTGTCCTCGCCGCCGCCGATCTTCAACTTCGATCAGATCCCGCGCGTCGTCGGCGGCCCTTACGAGTACGGGGTCCCGGGCGCCCGGCACGCGATCATGGGTCCGGAGGAGGCCGACGTGCGCGAGCACGAGCCGGCCAAGGTAGGCACCGCCGCCGGCGGTGACGACACGTCGTTATCCAATCCGTGACCGACGCCGAACACGCCGCCTACCCGGTGGACGATCCCCACAGCTCGGTCGACTGGAGCGAGGGCGGGACCGTGCTCGCATTCGTCAACGAGGTCGCCGGTGGCCGCCGGCTGCTCGAGGCGATCCGCGAGCGCGTCGCCGCCGGAGCCGACGGCGTCGCCGTCGCGGCGCCGCAGAACCAGCCGATCGTGGGCCAGATCGTCGACCGCGACGAGGTGCGCGACGCCGCCCTGAGCCGGGTCGAGGTGACCCAGCTGGTGCTCGACTCGTTCGACATCGAGTCCGCCGGAGCGGTCATGGATCCCGACCCCGCCCTGGCCCTCGACGACGCGGTGCGCGCCTTCCAGCCCAAGGAGGTGCTGCTGTCCGCGCTTTACGAAACCCGCTTCGGGCTCACGCGCAAGGACCTGGTCGAGTGGGCGAAGGCGAAGATCGAGATCCCGGTGACCCACATCCCGGTCCGCGTCGACGACGACGCCGTGCGCTGGGACGTCGTCCACACGCTGCTGGTCGCCACGCAGACCGTCACCAGCCCCGACCTGATCCGGCACCTGAAGGCCCGCGCGGAGGACAAGCCGCACCGCTACACGATCATCTGCCCGCGCTCGGGCGACCTCACGCGCGACCAGGTCTGCGAGCGGCTCGCCCGCACGCTGGCCGAGCTCTATCGCGCCGACATCGACGCCACGGGCCAGCCGATGAGCCCCGAGCCGCTGGCCGCGATCACCAACGCGATCGACCACTACCGGATCGACGAGGTGCTGATCTCGACCCTCGCCGGCAAGCAGTCGGTGTGGCTCGAGGAGGGGCTGATCGAGAAGGTCCGCGGGATCACGGACCTGCCCGTGGAGCACTACGAGGCGCAGACGACGGGCGAGGCCGCGATCCGGCGCGATGAGCCCGCCGGGGCGGTGAGCTGATGGAGAGCGCCTCGATCTCGGTCGGGCACGGCGAGCACGAGCACCACGGGCCGCCGGAGGCCCATCAGAGCTCGCGGATCGACCGGCAGACGCTGGGGATCCTGCTCTTCATCATCTCGGAGGTCATGCTGTTCGGGGCGTTCTTCGCCTCGTACTTCTTCCTCCGCGTGGTCGCCAACGAGGGCCCCTGGCCGCCCGAGGGCGTCGACCTCCCGGTCTCCGTCGCCGGCGTCAACACCGCGATCCTCGTCTCCTCCAGCTTCACCGTCCACTGGGCGCTGGAGGCGGTCCGCAAGGGCAACCGCCGCGGGCTGCAGATGGGCCTCGCGATGACCTGGCTCCTGGGCGCGACCTTCCTCTTCATCCAGATCAACGAGTACATCCACATCGGCTTCAGCGCCCGCGACGGCGCCTTCGGCTCGATCTTCTACGGGCTCACGGGCCTCCACGGCGCGCACGTCTTCGTCGGCCTCGTGCTGCTGACGTTCGCCAATATCCGCGCCTGGCGCGGGCATTTCGGACCGGACGCGAAGGATCACCTCGGCGTCGAGGTGCCGGGCATCTACTGGCACTTCGTCGACATCATGTGGCTGATCGTCTTCACGGCCGTCTACATCCTCTAGAAACCGCATAGACAAGCGGTTCTCAATCGGTGCGCCAGTCGTGCGCCAGTCCGTGCGCCAGTCAGCACGCCGCCGGCCGCACGCGCCTGCTGCTCAGCGACGCTCGCGCTGCGCGTCCAGGTAGGTGTCGAGCAGCTGGCGTTGGGCGAGGTTGAGCAGCGCCTCCTCGCGTTCGTCGAGTTCGACGCCGGGCGGCAGGCCGTTACGGATCGCCGCGATCAGGTCGTGCTCAGCCATCGGGGAATCTCATGAGGCGCATGCGGTGGGGGTGTGGCTCTCAACCGGCGGTTAGCGAAAACCCGCGTTTCCCATCACCGACCCTCCCTACCGGACCGCGAGATACTGCGCAGGCGATGTCGGAGGAGAACGTGGAGAGGGTCAGGAAAGGATTCGAGGCTCACAACCGCGGTGACCTCGATGCGCTGGTCGAGTTCTATGACCCGGACGTGGTGTTCGAGACGCTGCTCTTGGGGACGCACCACGGCAACGAGGCGATAAGGCTGATCTACGAGGAGAACCAGAAGACGCTGTCCGGATACGACGTCGTCCCGGTCGAGCTGATCGACGCCGGGGACAGGGTGGTGGCGGTCGCGCAGACGGTCGGGTCCGGTCCCGTCAGCCGGATCGCCGTCGAGGATCAGTTCGCATTCGTGTTCACGTTCGCGGGGGAGCGGTGCGTGCGGGAGCAGGCCTTCCGCAACAAAGAGGAAGCCCTCAAGGCCGCCGGGCTGTCGGAGTAGGCGATGTCGCAGGAGAACGTGGAGGCAGTCCGCAAGGTCACCGACGCGATGGCGCGTGACGACCTTGACGAGGTGCTCCGGCGCTGCGATCCAGACGTCATCTACAAGCCCGCCCAGGAAGCGGCGACCTATGGTCAACAAGACCTCCGGAGAGCCTTGGAACGGTGGGGAAGCGATATCGAGCGGCTGGAACTGGTCACCGAGGAGCTTCTTGATGCCGGAGATCGCGTGGTCCTGACGATCCTTCTTCGCGGCCGAGGACGCATTAGCGGGGCCGAGATCGCCGCCACGCGCTTCTACGAGGTCTTCAAGCTGCGCGACGGCGCGATCTTGCGCTGGGAGGAGTTCACCGATCGAGCCCCGGCCCTCCAAGCCGCCGGGCTGTCGGAGTAGGCGATGTCGCGGGAGAACGTGGAGATCGTGCGGAGGTACATCGACGCCTGGCAGAGGGATAGCGACGCAATGATCGAGCACCTCGATCCCGACCTCGAGTGGGCTCCAGTTGAGGAGAGTCACACGCCTTCTCGTGGCCACGAGGGCGCAAGGCGGCTCAGGGAAGGCTGGCTGGACAACTGGGAGGAGCACCAACTCGATGTCGAAGAGGTGCTCGACAAAGGGGATCAGGTCGTCGTTGCCATGCGTCTTCGCGGGCGCGGGAAGCTCAGCGGAGTTGAGGTCGAGCTCGTTCAGTACAGCCGGTTCACGGTGCGCAACCGAAGGATCACCCACATCTACGAGCACGCTGCCAGGGCCGAGGCCCTCGAAGCCGCCGGGCTGTCGGAGTAGGCGATGTCGAATCGCCGCGACACTCGACGCGATGCTGGAGGAGCGTGGACTCCGAGGTCGAGTGCATGCAATCGCCGCGCACCGCGCCATCAGCTTAGCCCTCCCCTCGCGGCAAAATGTCGGCCGTGACGAGGGCTGACGGCGCGGCAACTCATCTCCCAGGTGCGACCGGTTGAGGACGAAACGCTGGGAACCCGAGCCGGTGCAGTTAGCGGTCTCGACGGGACTGCCGACGGCCCTCGCAAGCGGGGCCACCGCATTCGCGATGACCCCCTCTTGCGCCCAAGAGGCCAGGCCCGTTACGGCCCGGCCACTCGTCTTCCTCCTGAACGCACGACGCTACCGAGCCGATTTTCACCGCAAGCAAGGCCTACGGCTAGCCTTCGCTCGCATGGAGCGGCTGAGCTACCGAGTGGTAGAGGCGGTGCATGATGCGCTGGTCATCTGGCGCATCGACGGCCCCGCGGCGTCGTAATGCGAGCCGATAATCTGCCGCTGCTGTTCTACAACCGCGAGGCGGCACGACGCACCGCCGCCCGCATGAACGAGCGCCGGGCGGGAGGCTCACGCGAGTTCCGCGGGAGGCGCAAGAGCAGTTCTACGCCCATCAGCAAGAGCAGTTCTACGGCCTCACTAGCGTCTAGGCGTGGTCTAGGCGTGCGAAGGCGCGAACCCTCGTCTGATCGCTTCATGTGGCTGATCGTCTTCACGGCCGTCTACATCCTTTAGCCGCCCAGAGGCGTACCCTCAAATAGAGGCGACGCGAGGAGGCGGCGATGCACAACCCGCTCCGTTCAGAGGCTGAGATGTTCCGGCTGGTGGTGATCGTCGGGATCGCCCTGGTGCCCGTGTTCGTGCTCGGATTGGCCGCCGGCCCGGGCTGGGCCGCCGGGCTGCTCGTGATCGAAATCGCGGGCGGCGCGTACTGGATCTGGCGCAGCAGTCGCGGCGCCGAGCCCCACACGGCGGTGGTCGCCGCCGACGACGACGGCGTCTACAGGCTGCTCGTGGTGGCCAACGAGACGGTCGTCGGGCGCGCGCTGCTGAGCGAGATCGAGCGTCGCTGCGACGCGCACCCCCGCAGCGAGATCCTCGTCGTCGTCCCGGCGCTTACCTCCTCGCGACTCGAGCACCTCGCCCACGACGTCGACGGCGCGATCGTCGAGGCCCGCGAGCGCCTCGACCGGTCGCTGGCGACGATGCGCGCAGCGGGCCTGAGCGCCCGCGGCGAGGTCGGCGACCACCACGACCCGAACGTCGCGATCGAGGACGCCCTGCGCGCCTTCGCGGCCGACGAGGTGATCGTCTCCACCCACCCGCCGCAGCGCTCCAAGTGGCTCGAGCGCGGGGTCGTCGAGCGGGCGCGCAAGGAGATCCCGCTCCCGGTCACGCACGTGGTCGTGGATCTGGAGGCGGAGAGCGCCGCGCCGGCGCCGTCCGCCTAGGCGCTAGCCCCCGCCGCCCCCGCCGCCGGAGCCCGAGCCGACGCTCTGCAGGATGTAGTCGACGAGGCCCTTGAGGTCCTCCGGCGAGAGGTCCTGCCCGAATGTCTGCGGCATCACGTTCGGCTGGAAGCCGGGCGTGATCTCGGCGTTCGGGTCGACGATCGCCTTCTCGATGAAGGCCGAGTCCTTGCCGGGGAGCACCTCGTCGAGGTTCGGGCCCACGGTCGCCGTGGTGCCGGCCTTGGCGAGGGTGTGGCAGATGCCGCACTTCTGGGCGAAGAGGTCGGCCGGCGCCAGCTGCGGCGCCTTCGCGCCGGGCACCCCGGCCACGCTGGCGACGTAGGTCGCCACGTCCTCGGCGTCCTGGCCGGTGACGATCTCGGCGGGCATGTAGACGCGGTCGTAGTTCTGCGCGCCCTTCTCGATGAAGCGGGGGGATTCGATCTGGGTCTGGACCACGCCCTCGATCGTGTCGTTGTCCATCCCGTCGGTGCGCGCCTGGGCGAAGGCGGCGTCGAGGTTCGGCCCGACCGTGGCGCTGGTGCCCGCCTGGGCGAGCGTGTGGCAGGTGCCGCACTTCGACGTGAACAGGGCGCGGCCGCGCTCGACGTCGGCGTTTTCGCTCGTGTCGCACCCGGCCAGCACGACCGCGCCGATCAGGGCGACGGCGACCATGCCCAGGCGAGGGACAGCGATCCGCTGGCGACTGCGGGCGAGAGCTCGGCGCACCGGCGAATCCTATCTGTCCGGCGGGCGCGTCCGGGCACCGCGGCGGAGCGCGACTCCGCCCATCGCGTTAGGGTTCAAGCGGATCTGCACTAGCGGTTTGAGAGCGAGGGAAGTCGGGGCAGATGGAAGTTCGATCCGGGATGTCGAAGGTGGTCCTGACCGTGGGGCCGGGGCACACGCTGCGCGAGGCGGCGCGGATGATGAGCGAGAAGGCCGTCGGCGCCGCGGTGGTGATCGACGAGGACGCGGGCGGCCCCGGAGTCGTCTCCGAGCGCGACATCCTGATCTCGATCGGCCGCGGTGAGGATCCCGACGCCGAGCGCGTCGGCGACCACATGACCGACACCGTGATCTCCGCCGCGCCGGACTGGAGCCTCGAGCGCGCGGCCGTGGAGATGGCCCGGCGCCACATCCGCCACCTGGTCGTGGTCGAGGACGGCGCGCTGGTCGGCATGCTCTCGATGCGCGACATCGTCCGCGTCTGGACCTCCGAGGGCGCCACCTCGAGCACGATCTCGCCCGAGGCCGAGCAGGCCGCCTGAGGGCTCGCTACCCGAGCCGACTCGTGCGGCGCGCCGCCTACGGGTCGCGCTTCGGGCGGGCCAGCGGGACCGCGGGGAGGACGGACGTCGCGACGCGCTGCTTGCGCGGCAGGCGGTTGTAGTCGGCGCGGGCGTCCTTGATCCATGCCCGGAGCGCGAACAGGGCCACGATCGCGCCGGCGACCCCGTACGGCCACCAGGTGAAGATCGAGGTGAGCACCGCGGCGAGCCCGAGGGCGATCAGCGCCGGCTGCCACGAGGGCGCCGGGACGTAGACGAGCTCGAGCGGCTCTCCGTTGCGGCGTTCGTCGGCCATCTAACCGATGTAGATGATCGCGGCGAAGAAGGTCAGCGCGAACACGGCGAGCGCGATCGACGCGGCGAGCAGTCCGGCTCCGAGGTTGGATGTGGCGCGATCGCGGTCCATCAGGCGGGTTTCTTATCAGAGGAGGGCGTCGACGGCCATCGCGCAGAACAGCAGGGCCAGGTAGGCGAGCGAGGACAGGTAGAGCCGCAGGGCGGCGGCGCGGGCCGGATGGCGGAGCAGGCGCACGGCCAGGCCGACGAACCCGACGCCCGAGCACGAGCGCCGCGATGCCGTACACGGCGCCCAGGAAGCCGGTGGCGACGGGGGCGAGCGTGAAGGCCACGAGGATGACCGCGTAGACGACGATCTGCCGGCGGGTGGCGTTCTCGCCCTTGACCACGGGGAGCATCGGCACGCCGGTGCGCGCGTAGTCGTCCTTGATCAGCAGCGAGAGCGCCCAGAAGTGCGGCGGCGTCCAGAGGAAGACGATCCCGAACGGCCAGAGGGCCTCGGGCGCGAGGCCGCCGGTCGCCGCGGCCCAGCCGACGAGCGGCGGGACCGCGCCGGCGGCACCGCCGATGACGATGTTCTGCGGCGTCAGCGGCTTGAGCCAGATCGTGTAGATGAAGACGTAGCCGAGCAGCCCGGCGAGCGCCAGGGCGGCCGCCAGGGCGTTCACGGTGACCGCCAGCTGAATCGTCGCGAGGGTGCCGAGTGCGATCCCGAAGACCAGCCCGTGCAGGGGCTCGATCCGGCCGGAGACGAGCGGGCGCCCGCGGGTGCGCACCATGCGCGCGTCGCGGTCGCGTTCGATGTAGTGGTTGATCGCCCCGGCGCCGCCCGCGGCCAGGTAGCCGCCGAGCATCGTCCAGAGCAGGGTCGAGATCGGCGGGAAGCCGCGATCGGCGACGATCATCGTCGCCACCGTGGTCAGCAGGAGCAGCGAGATGATCCGCGGCTTGGTGAGCACGATGTAGTCGCGCACGACCGCCCCGAGCGAGCGCTCGCGGGCGAGGGCGATCGGGGTGGTTGTCGTGGCGCTCTCCATCACGCCGGCGCGGCTCCCGTCGCCTGCGGCTGCGCGACCCGCTCGGTGGCGGCGGCGGAGGCCGGCATCAACGTCGCGGTCGCGTAGACGACCGTGGCCCACAGCGTCGTCCCCAGGGCCAGGTGACCGATGATCAGCCCGGCGTGCTTGCCGGCCCAGACGTTGATCGCCCCGAGCGCGATCTGGGCGACGAGCACCAGGGGCGCGATCCAGAAACGCGCGGCTCTGGCCCCGGCGTCGCAGGGCGAGCGCGGCGAGCGCGATCACCGAGATCGCGGTCAGGTACATGAAGGCGCGGTGGGCCAGCTGGATGTCGGCGAGCCGCGACTGGCCAAACGACAGCGCGCCCTGGCCGTTGCAGCCGGGGAACTGGTTGGTGCTCCAGCCGGTCCCGCAGGCCTCGTGCGCGCCCACCAGCGGCTGGTTGCTGGTGCCGTGGTACTCGGTCCCGGCGACGTAGCCGCCGGCGACGATCGTCGCCAGCACGAGCCCGCAGGTGACGAGCCCGAGGGGGCGCAGTCCGCGCACGGATTCGGTCGGCGGGGGCGCGGTCTGTTCGGCGCCGCGCCGGAGCACGAAGAGCAGTCCCAGGAGCAGCATCGCGGCCCCGAGGTGGGCGGCGACGAGCTCGTCCTCGAGCCCGTGCTCGACCGTGAGCCCGCCGAGCGCCGCCTGGGCCAGGACGAGGACGATCCCGCCGATCGTGCCGCGGACCAGCAACCGGTGCGGGCGCAGCCGCCGCCAGGCGCGCCAGGCCAGCAGGGCGATCAGCACCGTGACCACGGTCGCCGCCACCCGATGGCTGAACTCGACCACCGATTCGGCCGAGTCGGCGGGGAGCACGCCGCCCTCGCAGAGCGGCCACCCGTGCGTGCCGCTGCCGGCGGCGCCGCAGCCGAGGCCCGAGTCGCTGACACGGACGATGCCGCCGATCAGGATCAGCGCGAAGGTGGCGGCGATGGTGAGTGTGACGAGGCGACGAAACCGGGCGAGCTCCGCCACATCGCCACGAGCGGCGACTGCACTCATCGACTTCAGGCTACCGAGGAGCTTTCGCCGTCGTCGGAGTCCGGGCCGCGCTCGGGACCGGGCTCCGAGCTCGGCGGTGGCGCCTCGGGCTCGGGCTCAGACGGCGGCGGCCCGGCGACCGGCTCGAGCGGCGGCGGGGCCTCGAACGCCCGCTCGCGCCGCACGATCGATTCGCGGATGTCGTGCAGCGGCTCGGGGCTGCGCACGTCCGGGACCGCGTCGAAGTTGTGCGCGGGCGGCGGCGAGAGCGCGTACCACTCGAGCGTCGTCCCGCCCCACGGGTCGTGGCCGCGCGCGGGCAGCCCGCCGTGCCAGCTGTAGGCGGCGTTGCCGAGCTCGACGAGGATCCCGATCACGAGGATGAAGGCGCCGATCGAGGCGACCAGGTTGTACCCGTCGAGGCCCGTGTCCTCGTAGAACTTGAACACGTCAACGGGCTGGCCGACGAGGCCGGCGAAGAACATCGGGATGACGTAGAGGTGGACCCCGATCGTCATCAGCACGAGCGCGACCTTGCCGACGCCCTCGCCGAGCAGCCGCCCGCCGAGCTTCGGGAACCAGTAGTGCAGCGCGGCGAAGCCGCCCATGACGCCGCCCCCGATGAGCACGTAGAGCGTGTCGCCCTGGCTCGCCGTGGTGAAGTCGAGCGCCCAGCCGACCGGGATCACCGAGTACATGAACTCGCCCGCGAGCCCGCACGCCATGGTCGAGATCGCGAGCAGGGCGTACCAGGTCGCCGCCCGCAGCTCGAGCGAGCCGCCCCAGATCGTCGCCACCCAGGTGTAGATCAGGGTGCCGATGGGGACGGCGAGGGCGAGCGCGAAGGCCATCGCCGCGATCGTCCAGCCCTCGTTCAGGGGCGCGATGTACATGTTCTGCATCCAGGCGAGCAGGCCGAGGACGGCGATCGCGACCAGCGAGGTCGAGACCGCGCGGCGGCTGAACAGCGGCTTGCGGGCGAACGTCGGGAGGATCTCGGAGATCGCACCGGCGGCCGCCAGGATGACGATCAGGTAGCGTCCCGGTGAAGAAGATGTAGGAGAGGTGCTGGTAGAGCAGCGGCGCCCCGCCGTCACCCGACTCGAAGAAGATCCCGTTGAAGCGCCGGTCGATCTCCAGCATCACCAGGGCCGCGAGCATGATCGGCCCGATGATCATCAGCACGTAGCTGACAACGGTCGTGGCCCAGGCGAACGGGGGCATCCGCCGCCAGGCGAGTCCGGGCGCGCGCATCCGGCGCAGGGTCACGGTCATGTTGATCGCCCAGCAGATGAAGCCGAGGCAGGCGAGCGCGGTGCCGACGATCCAGGCGTCGGCGCCGTTCGAGGGCGTGAACACGAGGTCGTCGGACAGCGGCGCCAGGGCCGTCGAGCCGGTCTCCGGCGCGCTGTAGAGGAAGCTCGCGTAGAGGGTCAGCGCGCCGGCGCCGTAGAGCCAGTACGAGAACTGGTGCAGGCGCGGCAGGGCGACGCCGCGGGCGCCGATCTGCAGCGGCACGATGTAGCTCATCAGCCCGAGCGCCAGCGGCAGGCAGGCGAAGACGACGAACGTGACCACCGACGCGCTCATCAACCGGTTGAAGATCTCGGGCTTGATCAGGTCGTTCTCCGGCACGATCAACTGCAGCCGCATCAGCGCGAACTCGGTCGCCGCGAGCGCCAGCAGGGTGAGCGCGGTGGCGATGAACAGCAGCGCGACGGTCTTGTGGTCGGCGCTGGTCGCGCGCTCGATCCACGCCTGACGCGGCTTGCGCAGCTCGCGGGTAACGATCTCGGGCCGCGTGCCGGCGGCCGTGCGCGGCGGGGCGCTCATTGGCCGCCCTCCGGGGGCGCGGACGTGCCGGACGCCTTCTGGTCCTCGGAGATGATCCCCTGCGCCGCGGTGAGGTCCTTCTGCAGCTGCTCGAGGTACGCGGTGTACTCGGGCACCGTGACCACGCGGATCCAGGCCCTCATCGCCGGGAAGCTGGTGCCGCTGAAGATCGTCGAGCGGCCCGCGTAACGGCCGACCTCGTCCGCCTTGAACCAGGTCTGCGTCGTCTTGCCGGGCGTCGCCTGGACCTGGCCGCCGAGCTGCGGGACCCACCAGCTGTGCAGGACGTCGGTCGAGGTGATGTTGAGGACGACCGGGGTGTCGACCGGGACCACGAGCTCACCGTAGGTGAACGTGCGGTGCCCGGGCGTCCCGCCGGGATACTCAAAGCGCCACAGCCACTGCTGCGCGATCGCGTCGATCTGCAGCGGGCTCGTCTGGGTCGGCTCCTGGCCGCTGATCGGCTCCTGGCCGCTCGCCGACTCCGTCTCCTCGGTGATCGAAAGCGGCGGCAACCCCTTGACCCCGACCTGCGCCGTCGGCGCGGCCGTCAGGCCGTTCGGCCCTGCCTGCTCGATCTGCCGGGCGTCGTTGGACCGCACGATCCCGTAGACGAACACGGCCAGAGCGAGCACCGCGAGCCCGCCGACCAGCGGGCGCAGGGCGCCGCGGCCGGCGACGACCTGAATCGGCTCGCGCCCGCGCCGCTCGCGGAAGCGCAGCACGGCCACGATCAGCGCCGCGTTGATGACGGCGATCAGCACCAGGATGACCACGAACATGACCCAGTAGGTCGAGTGGATCGTGTCCGCGTTGGGCGAGTGCGGGTCCGGGGGCGAGAGCGGGATCGCGTGCGCCGGCGCCGCCGCGAAAGCGAGCGTCAGCAGGGCAGCGAGGGCGGCGAGCGAGATCGTTCGTCGGCTCAAGGCGGGCGCATTCTAATCGTCAGGCGGCGCCCGACCGCCCACCGGCGCCCGTTCGCCGCCGGATCCCGGACTTATACTCGCGCCGCCTTGCGACCGCCCCGCTCCTCGCGCCGCTCCCGGCCCGCGCAGCGCGCGGCGATCAGGCTCGCCGCGGGCGCGGCCGTGGCCGCCTCGATCGCGGTCCCCCTGATCCGCCGCCGGCGCCGGATCCCGGCTCCCGTCACGCTCGCGGCGCTGGCCGGTGGCCCGCTGGCCCTGGCGGTGCTCCAGCCACGGAGCCGGGGCCGCGACATCGCGCTGTTCACCCTGCAGATGTGGGGCTTCACGATGGCCCACGAGCTTCCCTACGACGACCCGGAGGCGCTGCGCCGGCGGCTGCGCATCCGCTACCCGATCGTCAGCGACCGGGTGCTCGGGCTCGGCGAGCTGCCCAACGTGCGCCTGCAGCGGGCCTTCAGCCGACCGGGACGCGTGACGCCGCTCGACCGCTTCCTCTCCGTCGTCCACTGGGCCTGGTTCATGGAGCCGCACCTCGCGCTCCTGATCGTCCAGACGCGCGACCCCGGGCGCTTCGCTCGCGCGGCGCGGCAGATGGCCGCCACCTATGACCTCGGCTGCGCGATCTACTTCGCGCTCCCCACCGCGCCGCCGTGGTGGTCGGCCGAGCAGGGGTACATCGAGCCGCCGGTCGAGCACGTCTCGACGGAGGTCGCGGCCGAGGAGGCGCCGCACGTGCGCCGGATCATGGTCGACGCCGGCGAGCAGGTCTGGCGGCAGGCCTGGCAGCCGCTGTACGACTCGTTCAACAGCAATCCGTGGGCGGCCATGCCGTCCCTGCACTTCGCCACCTCGCTGATGGCCGCGCTCCACCTCTCCGAGGGCGGGCAAGCTGGCGGGCGCCGCCGGCTGGGGCTATGCGGGCACCCTGGGATTCGCGCTCATCTACCTGGGCGAGCACTACGTCACGGACCTGATCGCCGGCGCCGCGCTCGTGGGCCTGATCCGCAGCGGCGAGCCGCTCGCCGAGCCCGTGGTTGAGGCGGTCAACCGGCTGCTACGCCGCCTGGAGGCCATCGCCACCTAACGGCCAACGAATCGACCTTCGCTCCTGCGAGGATTAGTAAGGGATGCCCCAAGCGAATCTGAACGGCAGGGGTAAGGGGGAGGAGCGCGATGCGACCCTGCCGATGAGCCCCGAGGAGGCGAGCTTCGGAGCCGAGGTCAAGGAGGCCGAGGACGACGAGCCGCGGTTCTTCGAGAACCCGAAGCGGATCGCGCAGACGCTCATCATCGCGATCGTCGCCGTCGCGGCGATCTACTTCCTCTTCCCCGAGGTCGTCGGCGTCGAGGACGGGATCAAGAAGCTCAGCCAGGGCGACCCGGTGTGGATCGCGGTCGCCTTCCTCTTCAGCCTCGTCATGTTCGCCTCGTACGTCGCCCTGTTCAGGGGCGTGATCGGGACCGAGATCCACCTTCGCTGGCGCGAGTCCTACGAGATCACGATGGCGAGCCTCGCGGCGACCCGCCTGTTCTCGGCGGGCGGCGCCGGCGGGATCGTGCTCACCTACTGGGCGCTGCGCAAGGCCGGGATGCCGCCGAAGGACACCGCCGCCCGCATGGTCGCGTTCAACGTCCTGCTGTACGCGGTCTACCTGCTGACCCTGTTGATCAACGGCATCCTGTTGCGCACGGGGGTGTTTTCCGGCGATGCGCCGGCCGGCATGACCGTGGTCCCTGCCGTGATCGCGGGCGTGTTGCTCCTGATCCTCCTGCTGATCACGCTCGTCCCGGGCGATCTCGAGAAGCGCATCTCGGGCGCCTCCCAGCAGCACTTCTGGGGGCGGACCATGCGCCGGCTCGCGACGGTGCCCGCGACGCTCGCGATCGGCGTGCGCGAGGCGATCAGCTACCTGCGCGAGCCATCGCGCGGCGGGCTCGCCGTTGGCGGCGCGATCGGCTTCTGGGCGGCGCAGATAGCGATCCTGGTCGCGGCCTTCAAGGCGTTTGGGGTCGATCCCTCGCTGGCGGTGGTCGTCCAGGGGTTCTTCGTCGGCATGTTCGCCAACCTGCTGCCGCTCCCCGGCGGCGTGGGCGGTGTGGACGCCGGCATGATCGGCGCCTTCGTCCTCTTCGGCCTCCCAGACAACGCGGTCTTCGCGGCCGTGCTGGTCTACCGTCTGTTCGCGTTCTGGCTGCCCCTCGTGCCGGGGATCATCGCCTTCTTCCAGCTCCGGCGGACGGTCCAGCGCTGGGAGGAGAGACCGGCAAGCCCGCCGGTCGGCAACGATATTGCGGAGAGCCTTCCAGGGGCCATTACTTCATAAAGTGAAGTAACATACTGAGAGCGAGCGAGACTGAGAGATATGAGCGAGAAGAGAGTCGAGAACCTGATCATCCTCGGCGGCGGACCGGCCGGTTACACGGCCGCGCTCTACGCCGCACGGGCCAACCTCGAACCGCTCGTCATCGAGGGCTTCCGATGGGGCGGCCAGCTTCAGAACACGACCGACGTCGAGAACTACCCCGGCTATCCCGAGGGGATCATGGGGCCGGAGATGATGAATGAGTTCCGGGCCCAGGCCGAGCGCTTCGGCACCCGATTTCTCACCGACGACGCCGACCGCGTCGCGCTCTCCGACGGCGACCACCAGAGCGTCTTCGTCGGCGACGACGAGTACGTCGCGAAGTCGATCATCCTCGCGATGGGCGCCGAGCCACGGCGGCTCGGGATCCCGGGCGAGACCGAGCTCGGCGGCCGCGGCGTTTCCACCTGCGGCGTCTGCGACGGCGCCTTCTTCAAGGGCGAGGACGTCGCCGTGATCGGCGGCGGCGACTCGGCGATGGAGGACTCGATCTTCATCTCCAAGTACGCCGACAAGCTCACCAGCGTTCACCGGCGCGGCGAGTACCGGGCCTCGCAGATCATGCTCGACCGGGCCCGTGAGCAGGGCAACATCGACTTCAAGACCCCGTTCGTCCCCGAGGAGTTCGTCGCGGGCGACGACGGCAAGCTGCGCGCGATCCGCCTCCGCAACGCCGACACGGGCGGGACGGAGGAGCTCGAGGTCGGCGGCGCCTTCGTCGCCATCGGCCACATCCCGCGTTCGGAGCTGGTCGCCGAGCAGGTCGACGTCGACGAGGAGGGCTACGTGCTCACCGACGGCAAGTCGACCCGCACCAACCTCGGCGGCGTGTTCGCCGTCGGCGACCTGGTCGACCGGACGTACCGCCAGGCGGTGACCGCCGCCGGCACAGGCTGCATGGGCGCGCTCGACGCGGAGTGGTACCTGCGCGACACCCCGCCGTCGCCCGAGGCCCACTGGCTGCCGGCCGGCGAGCCGATCGAGGTCGCGCCCACGCTCTCCGACAACTAGGCTCGGAGGCCATGGCGGTCGTCGAGGCACCGAGCGGCAGCGCCGAGGCGATCGGGCTGCGGCCCGTGCCCGAGTTCGACGGGGTCCACGAGACGTGGCCGCGCGGCGACCGCCCCGCCGCGATCCGCGAGGCCGCGGGCGCCTTCCGCGAGCGTTTCGCCACCCCCGAAAACCGGGTTCACGGGGTGCGCACGGTCGACATCGCGTCCGCCGCCGTACCCGCTGAAGTTCGCCTTCGGCGGGGCGGCGAAGGGCGCGAACCCGTACGTCAACATCATCAACCGGCTCCAGATCGTCCAGTTCGAGGACTTCGAGGGCCGCACGCGGACGCTGGCCTACGAACCCACGGTCACCGACGGCCCGCAGGAGGCGCCGTTTTACGAGCAGATGATGCGCTTCCCGCTGCCGGACTCGGTCGCCGATTTCCTCGCCTACAAGGTCGTGGCGAAGATCTGGCACGAGCCCGACGAGGCGCTCGCGGTCGCGGGGCTGCGGCCGGAGGACGTCGACCTGATCAGCTTCGACCACCTTCACGTCCAGGACGTGCGCTTCGTCCTCGGCACCACCGAGCCCATCGACGGCGAGGCCGCCGCCGCGCCCGGCGCTGTTTCCCAACGCCAAGCTGATCACCCAGCGGCGCGAGTGGGACACGTTCGCGTCGGTACACCCGATGCAGTGGGCGTGGTACGTGGGCGAGGGGGTCAAGGACGTGCCGCTCGACAACGTCGTGCTGGTCGACGGCGACGTCGAGCTCGGCAAGGGCGTCGCCCTGGTCTGGACGCCCGGCCACACGGACGGCAATCACTCGCTGTGCGTGAACACGGCGGAGGGCGTGTGGGTCTCGTCGGAGAACGGGGTCGCCGCCGATTCCTGGCATCCGCACCTCTCGAAGATCCCGGGCGTGCGCCGCACCGCCGAGTACTTCGGGCGCGAGGTGATCCTGAACTCGAACACGCTCGAGGACTCGATCGACCAGTACGACTCGATGCTCAAGGAGCTGGCGCTCGCGGATCCGCATCCGCGCGACCCGCGCTATCGCAACGTTTTCCCCTCCTCGGAGATGGCCGACTGGAAGCGCCAGTGGCCCGTGGTGCCGACGTTCAGCTACGGCGGCATCAACACCGGGGAGATCGTCACGCCCTCCGGCTGAGCGGCGCGCCGCGGCTACCCTCGCCGCATGGACCGCCGCGCCTGGCTGCTGCTGCTCGCCCTCTCGGCGATCTGGGGCTCCAGCTACATGCTGATCAAGATCGGCGTGCGCGATCTCTCCCCCGGGATGGTCGCGTTCGGCCGGGTCGCGCTCGGGGCGGCCGTCCTCGTCGCGTTCGCCTGGCCCCGGGGGGCGCTGGCAGGCTTCTCCGGGGTCGCCGGCAGCGTCGCGCTGATCGGGCTCTCCCAGATCGCGGGGCCCTTCCTGCTGCTCTCGGCGGGAGAGACCGAGATCTCCTCGTCGCTGGCCGGCATCCTGGTCTGCTCGGCGCCGATCTTCACCGCCCTGCTGGCGATCCGGGTGGACCAGGACGAGCGGCTCAGCGGCACGCGCCTGTGGGGCATCATGATCGGCGTGGTCGGCGTCGCGGTGCTGCTCGGCGTCGATCTCGGCGGTTCAGGCGACGAGCTGCTCGGCGGCCTCGCGGTGCTGCTCGCCGGACTCGGGTACGCGATCGGCGGCCTGCTGGCCAAGCATCGTCTCGCCGGCAAGCCGAGCATCGGGATCGCCGCCTGGGTGACGGTCGCGGGCGGGATCTTGCTGCTGCCGGCGGCGATCATCGGCTGGCCGGCGTCCGCCCCGGGCCTCGGGCCCGTGAGCGCCGTGGCGGTGCTCGGCGTCGTCTGCACCGGGCTCGCCTTCGCGATCTTCTACGAGCTCGTCGCCACCATCGGCCCCGGCCGCGCGTACACGGTCACCTACATCGCACCCGGGTTCGCGGTCGTCTACGGCGCGATCCTGCTCTCGGAGGAGATCACCGTCGCGACGGTCATCGGACTGGCGTTGATCGTCGCCGGGTCGTACCTCGCGGCCGGTGGCGTCCTGCGTGCCGGCCGCCGGCGCGGGGCAGGAGACCCCGTCGCTGCGCAGAACACCGTTCGTTGAGTCTCGTACGACAGACCTAAGGAGGGTGTATGCGTAAGAAGGCCCTGTTGCTGGGCGCAACCGCGGTGCTCGCAGCCGCGCTCATCGCTCCCAGTGGCGCCTCGGCAGGAACTCTGCTGACGTCGCATCTCAACGGGAAGCAAATCGTCAACCCGTCCGGCGGCGACCCTAAGGGGACGGCGACGGTAATTCTGAAGGTGAACCGCCAGAAGGCGCGGATCTGCTGGACCCTGAACTACAGGAGCCTGACCGGGATCCGGGGCATGTTCCTGCACAAGGGCGGCCCGGGCCAGATCGCCCGCCCGATCCTGACGTTCTTCAACGGCTCGAAGCCGAACGGCGCTCAGGGTTGCGTCAAGAACGTCAAGAAGCGGATCGTCAAGCGCCTGAAGCGCAAGGGCAGTTCGCACTACCTCGACATCACCACGTCGAAGTACCCCAACGGCGCGGTCCGAGGTCAGCTCAGCCGCGGCTGATCGGTCTCGGCCAGGCGCCGTAGGTACGGCGCCGCCCGGTAGCGGTCCTCGCCAAGCTCGCCCGCCAAGGCGTCGAGCGTGGCGAGGACGCTCCCGGGGCCGATCTCACGCAGCCACTCGAACGGCCCACGCGGGTGGTTGAAGCCCAGCCGCAGCGCGGTGTCCAGGTCCTCGGCGCTGCCGACGCCCTCGCCGACCGCGAAGCAGGCCTCGTTGATGAGCTGGCAGACGATCCGCCCGAGCACCAGCCCGGGGGCGTCGCCCGGCGTGCACTCCACGTGCTTGCCGAGGGCGGTGAAGTAGCGCCCGGCCGCCGCCAGCTCGTCCGCCGTGGTATTGGGCAGGCGGGCGATCTCGACCACCACCGCCCGCTCGAGGTCGGGTAGCGCGACCCAGCGCACGGCCGCCTCGAGCTCGGGTCGACGCTGGAACTCGTCCGGGCGCTCGAGCGGCGGCGGGTCGTCGGGGCGGTGCGGACCGTCGTCGTAGCGATACCACCCGGTCCCGCTCTTGCGGCCGAGTCGTCCGGAGTCGACCATCCGCTGCTGCAACGGGTGGGGGCGCCAGCGGGGCTCGTTGAAGCTCTGCGCGTAAAACGACTTCGCGACCGCGAGGTTGACGTCGATCCCGATCAGGTCCTGGAGCTCGAACGGGCCCATCCGGTAGCCACCGCCGATCCGCACGATGCGGTCGATCTGGTCGGGCTCGGCGATTCGCTCGCCGTAGAGCCGCAGTGCCTCGAGGCTGAAGGGTCGCGCGCCGCGGTTGGCGAGGAAGCCGATGCCGTCGGCGGCTCGCACCGCTGTCCGGCCCATGCGCTCGGCGACCTCGGTCGCCACCGCGAGCGCCGCCGTGTCCGTCGCCTCGCCCGCGACGACCTCCACGAGGCGCATCAGCGGCGGCGGATTGAAGAAATGCATCCCGCACACGCGCTCCGGCCCCTCGACCCCGGCCGCGATCGCCGTCACCGAGAGCGAGGAGGTGTTGGTCGCCAGCACGGCGTCGGGCGCGCAGGCCGCCGCCAGCCCCGCGAACAGCTCGCGCTTGAGGTCGAGCCGCTCCGGTGCCGCCTCGATCACCAGGTCACAGCCACCGAGGTCGGCGAGCTCGCCGGCGGGGAGCACCCGCGCGGCGCCCGCCTCGGCCTCGGCTTCTGTCCAGCGGCCACGCTCGGCGCCGCGTCCCAGGTCCGCGCGCAGGCGCTCTATCCCGCGCTCCAGCGCCTCGGAGTCCGGGTCGTGAAGCAGCGTCTCGTAGCCGCCGAGACACGCCAGCTGGGCGATCCCGGCGCCCATCGTCCCGGCTCCCGCGACTCCGACCCGCTCGATCACGCTAGGGCGCCGGGGGCGGCTGCTCGCCGTCCCAGAACTCGACCGCGTCGCGACGGTAGTAGGCGTCGTGGAAACCGTCGAGGCTCCCCGGCGGGGCACCGAAGGCGCTCAGCTTGCCCGACTCGGGCCGCACGACGACGTCGGGAGCGTTCATCTCGCTGACGATCAGGATGCGGGCCGGCTCTCGCCCGCGGTTGATCACCTGATGGATTCCCTCCTCGCCGGCCGGGAGCGAGACCACCTCGCCCTCGTCGAGCTCGCGCTCGCCCGTCGGACGTCCGCAGCGCGGTCGTCCCCGAGAGCACGATCAGCAACTCCTCGTTGCCCAGGTGGAAGTGGAGCGGAAACGGGGCATTGCCAGGCTCGATCTCGAACAGGCTCGCGCCGAGCCGCTCGGCGCCGGCCTGGCGCCCGAGCCGGGCGCGACGGACGCGGAACCCCTCGCGCTCGACCGGCGGCTCGAAGTCGGGCTCGAGGAAGCTCGTCATCGCGGCGGCTCCTCGCCGTCCCAGTAGTCGACGGCCTCCGCGGCGCGGAAGTTCAGCCGCAGGCCGGGCACGCGCGACGCCGACCTTGTCCGAGTCCGGATAGACGGTCACGTCCGGCGAGTTGCGCTCGCTCAGCATCAGAAAGCGGGTCGGCTCATCGCCGCGCGCGATCAGTTGGTGGGCGCCGCGCTCGCCGCGACCGAAGGCGACGACGTCGCCGGCGACGGCCTCGCGGGTGCCCTCCGGGGTCCGGACGGCGAGTGTGCCGGAGAGCACCAGCAGCAGTTCCTCGTTGGCGGCGTGCCAGTGGTAGGGGCAGTTCGCGTTACCCGGCTCGAGCTCGTAGAGGCTCGCCCCGAGTCGCTCGGTCCCGGCGCGGCGCCCGATCTCGCTCCCGCGGTGACGGAACCCGTCCCGGTCGAACGATTCCTCGAGCTCGGGCTCGAAGACGTTGGCGCTCATCGCCCCCGGAACTCCGGCTTGCGCTTCTCGAGGAAGGCCTGCATGCCCTCGACCCGGTCCTCGGTCGCCATCGCGAGCTCGTACAGGCGCCGCTCCTGGTCGAGCCCGGCCGAGAGCGACGTCTCGTCGGCGACGAGCACCGCCTGCTTGGCGAGCCTGGCCGCGATCGGCGGCCGCTTGGCGATCCGCGCCGCGAGCTCGAGTGCGGCGTCGAGCCACTCGCGCTTGCCGACGACCGAGTTCACCACGCCCATGCGCTGGCCTTCGGCGGCGTCGAAGCGCCGCCCGGTGAGCACCAGCTCCATCGCCCGCTGCTTGCCGATCGCGCGCGCCAGCCGCTGCGTGCCGCCGCCGCCGGGGATGATCCCGAGCGTGATCTCCGGCTGGCCGAACTCGGCCGTCTCCGAGGCCACGATCAGGTCGCAGATCAGGGCGAGCTCGCAGCCCCCTCCCAGTGCCCAGCCCGAGACGGCGGCCACGAGCGGCGTCCGGCACTCGGCGAGCCGTCGCCAGAAGGCCGCGGCGGGATGGAACACGGCCTCGTGAAACTCGCGCTCCGCGAGCGCGCCGATGTCCGCCCCGGCGGCGAAGGCCTCGTCGGAGCCGGCGATCACGATGCAGCGCACGTCGGGGTCGGTGTCGAAGTTCGCGACCGCGTCGGCGAGCGCGTCCATCAGCGCGGGGGAGAGCGCGTTGCGCGCCTCGGGACGGTTGAGGCGGCAGAGACCGACGTGCCCGTCGACCGAGACCTCGACCAGCTCAGGCACGCGGTGGGACGAGCGCGTTGATCCCGGTCGCGTCGCGCCCGATGATCAGCTTCTGGATCTGTGACGTGCCCTCGTAGAGCGTGGTCACGCGAGCGTCGCGCAGGTAGCGCTCGACCGGGAACTCATCGACGTAGCCGGAGCCGCCGTGGACCTGGATCGCAAGGTTCGCGCACTCGACCGCCGACTCGGTCGCGTACAGCTTCGCCACCGAGGTCTCGACCGTCGACGGCTCGCCGGCGTCCTTGAGCAGCGCGGCCCGCCGGACCAGCATCCGGCCGGCGTCGCGGCGGACGATCATGTCGGCGATCATCTCCTGAACCAGCTGGAAGCTGGCGATCGGAACGTCGAACTGCCGGCGCTCCGTCGCGTAGGCGACCGAGGCCTGGACGCAGCCCTCGCAGATGCCCACGCACCCGGCGGCCACTGAGTAGCGGCCCGAGTCGAGCGCGGACATCGCGACCTTGAACCCGTCGCCGACCTCGCCCATCAGCGCGTCGTCGCCGACCTCGACGTCGTCGAGCGCGATCGAGGCGGTATCCGAGGCGCGCAGCCCCAGCTTGCCGTGGATCTCCTGGGTGGAGAAGCCGTCGCTGTCGGTCGGCACCAGGAAGCAGGCGAGGCCCTTGTGCTTACGGTCCGGGTCGGTCTGCGCGAAGATCAGCGCCACGTCGGCGACGTTGCCGAGGGAGATCCACATCTTCTGGCCCGTGATCCGCCAGCCGCCGTCGATCTTCTCCGCCCTGGTGCGCAGGTTCGCGGCGTCCGAGCCCGTATCGGGCTCGGTGAGCCCGAAGCAGCCGAACGACTCGCCGGAGGTCAGGCCCGGCAGCCAGCGCTGCTTCTGCTCCTCGCTGCCCCACCGCTCGATCGAGCCGCAGACGAGCGAGGTCTGGACGGAGACCACGGTCCGCATCGCCGAGTCGCCGCGGCCGACCTCCTCCACGATCAGCCCGTAGCCGAAGAAGTCCAGGGAGCGCCCGCCGTACTCCTCGGCCACCGGCGCACCGAGGTAGCCCATCTCGCCCAGCCGCCGGGCGAGCTCGATGTCGAACTTCTCGGCGCGGTCGGAATCGCGTGCCCTCGGCACGACCTCGTTGTCGACGAAGTCGCGCGCGGTCTCCTGAATCAGGCGCTGCTCGTCCGTGAGCTCGATCAAACCGCGGTTCCCATCGCTTCGGCGATCGCACTCGCGAACGCGCTCTGGGCCTGCTCGGTGCGCGGCCCGGCCGCGAGCGCGACCCCGTCGACCGCGGCGATCGGCTGGATCTCGCGCACGGTCGAGGCGAGGAACGCCTCGCTGGCGCCCAGCAGGTCGGAGAGCGGGTACTCGCCCTCTCTCACGTCCAGGGCCGCCACCACGATCCGCCGGGTGATCGAGTCGAGGATCCCGGCCGCGAGCGCCGGGGTGCAGAGCTCGCCGTCGCTCACCCAGAAGATCGTCGACGTGGGCGCCTCCAGCACGACGCCGTCCGGGCGCACGAGCAGGGCCTCGTCGGCGTCGCCGCCCTTCGCGATCCGGGTCGCGTGCATGTTGGCGCCGTAGGAGAGCGACTTGACCCCGTTCAGGATCAGGGTCGGGGTGTACGTGACCGAGGAGAGGCTGACGCTCGGGAGGTGCTCGACCAGGGGCTCGATCAACGCGATGCGGCGACCGCCCCGGGTCACGACGAGCCGCAGCTGGGCGTCGCCGTCGCCGTGGGCCTCCAGCAGCGCCTCGATCTCGGGCTCCAGCTCGGCGCGCTGCGCCGGGAGATCGATCGCCGCCGCCGAGCGCTCGAGCCGCTCGAGGTGCTCGGCGAGCGCAAACGGCCGCCCCTCATAGAGGCGGATGACCTCGAACACGCCGTCGCCGCGGTAGAGGCCGTCGTCCTTCACCGGGATGAGCGCCTCGGCCGTGGGCGCGATCGTGCCGTCGATCGATGCAAGCTCGCGGATCGCCATCTGGGGCGAGGCTATCCAACCGCGCCAGTCGCGCGGATCGCGGCACCCATCTAAGGTGACGGCGTGGACTTCGTCCTGATCACGCTCGTGATGATCGGGCTGATCGTGCTGGTGCTGGTACTGCTCGCCCGGGCCTATCCCGGCAGCGGCGCCGATCTCGTGGACTGGAAGCCGACCCGCTCGCACGAGGTCGAGGCCCAGCTCGAGATCGACGACGTCCAGCAGATGCTCGCGGCTCAGAACGAGTACCGCCGCCGGCGCGGCGCCGCGGAACTGACGGAGGACGACGCCAATCGGATGGCGCGCGAGGACGAGGCGATCCGCGAGCGGGCCCGGCGCAGCCACGAGCAGCACCTCGACGAGCTCGAGGACGAGTACGGCGTTTAGATGACTAGGGTCCGCGCATGGCGCGGGCGCTGATCGTCGGCTGCGGCTGTTATGGCCGCGAGCTCGGAGCCGCACTCATCAAGCGCGGCTGGCTGATCCGCGGCACCAGCCGCAGCCAGGAGGGCGCGGCGGCGATCGAGGCCGCCGGGATCGAGCCGGCGATCGCCGATCCCGAGCGGATCGGCACCGTGCTCGACGCGATCGAGGGCGTCTCGCTGATCTACTGGCTGTTCGGCAGGGTCGCGACTCCCGAGCTGCACGGCCCGCGGTTCGAGCGCCTGCTTGGAGGAGATCGTGGACACCCCGGTGCGGGCGCTCGTCTACGAGCTCAACGAGGCGCTGGAGCCCGCCGACGCCGCCGCCGCCTTCGAGGCGCTCCGCGCGGCCAACGAACGGTGGCGGATCCCGTCCGAGGCGGTCGCCGCCGAGCGCGGCACCGACTCCTGGCTCGAGGGGATGACCGCCGCCGCGGCGGAGCTGATCGGCTAGCGCGCGGCGCCTACTGCAGCGGCGTGGGCTTCTTGTTCGACCCCGTCCAGGGCGCCTGGTCCTGGACGTGGGCGGGCGGCTGGTCGAGGTTGTCGGCCAGCAGCTTGAGCCCAAACGCCGCCCCGGCGACGACGACGATGAAGATCGCGTACATCGCGACCTGGCGGCCGACGCTGGGGCTGTAGCTACCGCCGATGACCTCGCGGCGCTTGTCCAATCCCATCGCGTCGACATCCGACTGCTCGTGACGCGCGAGGCGCTCCTCGGGATCGTCCTTCTCGAAGGTCGTATTGGGACCGACCGAGGGCGCGGTGGTGTCGCTCAGATCCTCCGCCATCGCCGCCTGACCATACGCCGGACTGGTGCGACGCGCGCCGGTTGCGTACAAACCCCGTATGGCCCGTTCGCTACCGCTTCGACGCTGGATCGCGGGCCTCGTATGCGTAGCCCTCGCGGCGGTCCTGACCCCGGCCGCGGCCAAGCCGCCTCACCGCCAGCACTACCCGTGGGCCAAGCGGGTCGCGGCGGCCAAGCGCTGGGCCGACGGACGCGCCGGCCGGATCTCGTTCGCGGTCGTCGACGAGACCGGGAAGCTGCACGGCTCCCACCCCGACCGAGTCCACAACTCGGCCAGCGTCGCGAAGGTGATGTTCATGGTCGCGCTGCTGCGCCAGCCGGACGTCCGCCACGACGCCCTCAGCGCTGGTGAGCGCCACCTGCTGGGGCCGATGATCAAGCGCTCCGACAACGCTGCGGCCACCGCCGTGTTCAATCGCGTCGGCGAGGGCGCGCTCTACCGGCTCGCCCGCGACGCCGGGCTCGACCACTTCAGCACCCAGCCCAGCTGGGGCCTGACGACGATCACCGCCGGCTCGCAGGCGCGCTTCATGTACCGGCTGCAGCGCTTCATCCCGAAGCGCCACCGCACCTACGCCATGCACCTGCTGTCCAAGATCGTCGACTGGCAGCGGTGGGGAATTCCTCCGGTGGCACCCCACGGATGGCGGTTGCACTTCAAGGGCGGCTGGTCGGGGGCGCCGAGCTGGCGGGTCAACCAGGTGATGCTCCTGCGGCGGCCTCCGCGTCGCTTCTCGATCGCGGTCCTCACCCGCGAGCAGCCCTCATTTGGCTACGGCCAGCGCTCGATCGAGGGCGTCGCGCGGCGGCTGCTCGCGCACTACAACCGCGACAGCCGCTGAAGCAACTCCCCGAGGATGCGCGCCGTCGCCCCCCAGATCAGGTGCTCGGCGACGACGTAGGTCGGCGTCCGGATTGGGACCCCGCGGCGCACCAGCCGGCGCATGGCAAAGCCCTCGCGTAGCTGCTCGAGTCGGAACGCCAGCACGGTCTCGACCTCGCTCGGGTTGGGCTCGAACGCGAGGTCATCCGCGATCAGCCCCACGAAGGGAAAGACCTTGAAGCTGGTGACGAAGGTGCCGATCGGCGGCAGCGCGCCGACGACCTCAACGCTGCTCGGCGGCGAGCCCGATCTCCTCCTGCGCCTCGCGCAGGGCCGTCTCGAGCAGCGGCTCATCCGCCGTGTCGCGCCGGCCGCCGGGGAACGAGATCTCGCCCGCGTGGCGGCGGAGATCGTGGCGGCGCTCCGTGAACACGAGCCCGGGCTCGTCGGGGTGCCCGAACAGCGGCACCAGAACCGCCGCCTCGGTGGAGCCGTGGGCGTTGAGCCGCTCGGCCTCGTCCGGGCGGAGCAGGACGTCACGCAGCGCGTCGCTCGCGGCGTCGTGGCTCACACAAGCGGCCTCAACGACGGCCGACCTCGCTTCGTCCTGACGGACTCCGCGTCACAGGATCACCTGCACCGTGCCGCCGTCGACCGACCAGGCGGCGCCGGCGACGTAGGAGGCACGCTCGGAGCAGAGGAAGACGACCGCCGCCGCGGCCTCCTCGCTCTCCGCGAGGCGGCCGATCGGGCGGCTCGCGCCGACCGCGTCGAGCGCCTGCTCCCGGGAGTCGTGGCCGGCCAGTGCCTGAGCCTGATCCAACAACCCGCCCTCGTCCATCCACAGCTCGGACTTGGTCGGCCCGGGACAGATCGCGTTGACGAGCACGCCGTCGGCCGCGTGGCGGTCGGCGAACAGCCGCGAGAGCGAGAGCTCGGCGGCCTTGGCGACCGAGTACTCGGGCATCTGGGCCGATGGGCGCTTGCCGGCGCTCGAGGACACGTTCACCACCCGGCCCCAGCCGCGCTCGACCATGCCGGGAATGGCGGCGCGCATCAGCCGCAGCGGCGCCATCACGTTGAGCTCCCAGGCCGCGTACCAATCCTCCTCGGGGACGTCGGAGAGCTCGCGATGGCGCGCGGTGCCGGCGTTGTTGACGAGCACGTCGAGCTTGCCGAACGCCCGCTCGCACTCGCCCACGATCCGCTCGCCCGCGTCGGCGTCGGTCACGTCCAACGCCAGCGCCTCGGCGGCGCCACCGGGCGCGGCGGCGCCGCGGCATTCGTCGGTCGCCTCGGCGAGCTCCTCCGCGCCCCGGGCGATCAGGAGCACCGAGGCGCCCTCGGCGCACAGCATCCGCGCGGTCTCGCGCCCGATCCCGCGGCTCGCCCCGGTCACGACGCAGGCGCGCCCTGCGAGCCCGAGGTCCACGTCAGCCGCTTTCGACCTCGTCGTGGATCAGCACGTCCATCTCGCTCTTCAGCGCCCTGTGCACGGGGCACTTGCCGGCGATCACGAGCAGGCGCTCGCGCTGTTCCTCGTTCAGAGGCTCCGGCACGCGGAGCTTCACCGTCGCCCGCTCGACCGTCGAGCTCTGGCCGTAGTCGAAGTCGACGTCGACCTCCACCTGACCGAGCTCCCAGCCCTTGCGCTCCGCGTACATCTCGCAGGTGATGGCGGTGCAGGCCGCCAGCGCCGCGGCGACCGTCCGGGTGGGGCTGGGGCCGGCGTCGGTGCCCCCGGACGACTCCGGCTCGTCGATCACCATGCGGTGGCCGCCCTCGATCTCGACCTCGTGCGCGTAGCCGGAGGTGCGCCGCGCGGTGACCCGCACCTCAGGCCTTCGGCTCGGCGCGGTCGCGGCCGGCGAACAGCTCGGGCTCGGGCGCGTCGGCGAAGCGGGCCATCGCGTAGGCGGCGTCGGAGGCGCGGTTGAGAAACCGCAGCAGCTCCTCGGAGTCGAGCCCCTCAGCGGACGCGAGCTCCACCGCGCGTCGCTCGGCGCGCCGCAGCACGGCTCGCGCCACGTCGAGCTGGCCGGACAGCTGCGTGCCGCCCGGGATCACGAACTTCGGCGGCAGCTCGACCCGGTCCATGTAGCGGTCGATCAGCTCCTCGAGCTCGGCCGCCATCTCCGGGGTCACGCGGCTGACGCCGTCCACGAGCCGCTCGGCCGCCTCGGGCGCCGTGGCCAGTTCAGCGCCGGCGATGAATAGGTCGTCCTGGAGGCGCAGGATGTCGGCCGCGAGCTCCGTGTCGTCGGCCGTGCACAGCGAGCGCGCGACGCCGAGCGCCGACGCGGCCTCGTCGAGCGTCCCGTAGGCCTCGGTCCGGAGATCGGACTTCGACACGCGACCGCCGTACCAGAGCGAGGTCGTGCCGTCGTCGCCCTTGCGGGTGTAGATCCGGGTCATCGGGCGACCCTAGCGCGGCGCTCAGCTGAGCGGATTGAAGACGATCCCGGTGAGCAGCTTCGGGAAGAAGTAGGTCGACTTCGGCGGCATCGTCTCGCCCTCGGCCGCGACCGCGCGGACCTGCCCGACCGGGGTCGGGCGCATCAGGAACACCGCCTGGGTGTCGCCGTCGAGCGAGTCGAGCGCGGCCTTCGCCGAGGCCGTGTAGGCGATCCCTCGCTTTGCCTCGACGTCCTCCTCGCTCATCCCGAGCGCTCGGCGCAGGACGAGCGTCTCGAGGATCGCCGCGTCGAGCTCGCGGTAGGCGTCGGAGCGCCCCGCGAGCTCGGCGTCGAGGATCGCGCGGGCATCGGGCTTCAGCCGCAGGCGAAATCCGCGGCGGAAGTGCGAGTCGATGTAGCCGAAGACGCCGATCCCGTCCTCGCCGGCGGGGTCGAGGTCCTCCACCGGGACCTCCTCGATCTCGAAGCTCTCCCGCAGCGCGGCCGCCAGCGCCTCCTGGCGCTCGGGCGCGTCGAGGTTGGAGAGCAGCCGGTGATAGCCGAACACGGTGAGCCCGGGGTCGCCCAGCGACACCAGCGCCATCAGCGTGTACCGGTGCGGTCCCTCGCCGCCGATCGCGTCGGCGTACGCGCGCGCGGTCTCGTAGCGGTGGTGGCCGTCGGCGATCAGCAGCTCGGAGTCGCCCAGCTCGGCGGTCACCGCGCGGTGGGCCTCCGGGTCGTCGATCCTCCAGATCCGGTGCGTGGTGCCCTCGTCGTCGGTGACCTCAGCCCACGGCTGGCCGCGGGTGAAGCCCTCGAGATGACGCCAGGCGTCGCCCTCGTGCAGGGAGAAGATCGGCGACAGGTTGAACCGCGTGGCCTCGGTGAGTCGCAGCCTGTCCTCCTTCGGCCCCGGCTGGGTGCGCTCGTGCGGGCGCACGAGGCCGGGCCCGTACGGGGTGACGCGAACGCGGCACAGGACCCCGCGGCGCGTGGCCCGCGAGCCGTCGGGCGCCTCGTAGTCCTGGGTCAGGGCCCACAGGGCCGGCTCGCGATCCGCGGCGAGGATGCCCTGGAGCGTCCATTCCTCCAGCGTCTCGGCAGCGTGCTCGTAGCGGTCGCCGCCCGTCGGGCGCCTCGGGCAGGTCGATCTCGACCACGTTGAACGGCGAGCGCGCGAGCAGCTCCGCCCGCCGCGCGGCGTCGATCACGTCGTAGGGAGGGGCGACGACGTCGGCGAGCCCGCCGATCGCCGCCAGGTTGTAGTGGAGCGCTTGGAGGGGGCGGACCTCGGCCATCGGCCGCGGAACCCTACCCGCCTATTCGCGCTCGGCGAACCAAGCGGCCATCGCCTCCACGCCCAGGCGCTGGTCCTCGCCGCCCCCGAGGCCGCCGAGCGGGCCGCTGCCGCGCATCATCATCAGCTTCAGCTTCTCGCCGTCGGTGGTCCGAAGCTTCAGGGTCACGGCCGCGTTGTCCATGATCGCGGCGCTGATCTGCGGCCAGCCGCCGCCGGCGCCGTCGACCGAGGCGTCGGCGAGCCGCTCGGGCGGGATCGAGATCGGCTCGCCGTCGGCGGCGAACTTGCGCGTCATCGGCTGAATCACCAGCCGCCGGTCGGTGGTCGCGATCGCAACCTGACGGCCCTTGAACATGCTCTGCTGCGTGGCCACGCAGACCCCGCGGAGCTCCTCGCCCGCCTCGAGGGCCGGCTCGACGGCCCCGTGCAGCTTCTCTCCGAGGTCGCCCATCGCCGCTCAGCAGTTGTCCGCGACGATCTGGGAGATCGGCGTGTTCGGGTCGGCCTTCGCGACCTCGATCGCGATCGTCACCTGGAAGTCGCTGCCCGCGTCCGTGTTCGTCCCGGCGCAGGCCGGGTTCGCGTCCGCGGCCTCCTGGACCGCGGCGACCTCGTCCGGGATCGAGGCGTCGATGAACTGCTTGGCGGTCATCCCGGTGCCGCCCGAGGATCCCTGGGCGCCCGTGGCGCCGCTTGCCCCGACCGCGGTCGAGGAGGTGCTGTCGTCGCCTCCGCCACAGCCGGCGACGAGGAGGGCGACGAGCAGGATCGGGAGCGCGATGGCGCCTCGCATGCGGCGCGAGTCTAATCCCGGGGGCGGCGCGCGTTTGGCGCTACGCCGCGGGTTAGAGCGGCCCGATGTTCGGGCCCAGATTCCGCATCGCGGCGGAGCGGGGATCGTCCGCCGTCGGTGGCTTCTCCGCGGCGCGGGTCTCGGCGGTCGTCGGCTGCGTGGGCGGCAGCGCGATCTTGACCACCGTCCAGGTGCCGTCGCTCTCCTGCCGCGGGCGCCACTGGTGGGTCTCGCGGTCCGGGTGCTCGGCGGCGAGCCGCGCGCAGGCCTCGCGTGCCTCGGCCTCGGTCATGAGGCCACTCTAGGTCGATTCGGACTCGGCGGCGTCGAGGGCCTCGCCGGCGCTGAGGAAGGCGCGGACTCGCTTGAACCTGCCCGGCTCGCCCTCGATCAGGTAGGCGACGGGGTTGACGGTCTCGATGTCGCTCTCCCGGCCCCGGATGCGTTGGCGCCCGACCGCGAGCAGTCGGTCGTCGCCGAGGTCGCGATATTCGTCGAACTCGAGCTCGACCACCGAGAACGCCTGATCCAGGTCGTCGGCCAGCTGCCGGAGCCCGTCGTGTCCGCGATAGGTCATCGTCTCGCCCGCCAGCAGCCCGGCCATCCCCGGGTGCCACTCGACCTCGGGGTCGTACTCGGCCAAGACGGCGTCCATGTCGCGGCGCGCGAAGGCGTCGGCTGCGCGTTTGAACGCCTCGACGTTCTCCTGGGACATCCCGGAACGAGTATCTCCGAAAATGACCCCCCAGAGATCGGGGTGGCGGGATTTGAACCCGCGACCTCCCGTCCCCAAAACGGGTGCTCTACCAGGCTGAGCCACACCCCGGGACTGGCGCGAGTCTAGCCCGCGGCCGCGGCGGTCCCGAGCGCGAGCGCGCGAGCGTCCCGAGTACAGTCAGCACTGGTCGCCGACGAGAGGAAGAGATGGATCTGAAGAAGCTGGGACAGCAGGCGAAGAGCCTGGTCGATAAGCGCGGCGGGAGCGAGAGCGTCAAAGAGGACGCCGACGAGCTCAAGGACATCGCCAAGAGCAAGGGCAGCCTCGCGGACAAGGCCAAGGCCGCCGTCGAGGCGATCAAGGAGCCTGGCGCGGCCGACGAGCCCGCGGCGCCGGTAGCCGCCGAGGCGAGCCCCGCCGAGCGCGAGCGCGCCGCTGAGAAGGTCGAGGGCGAGGAGCGCGGCAAGCACGCGGGCGACACGGCCCACGGTGGCGGCCACGGGCGGCATGGGCGCCACGGCGGGCGCCGCGACCGCGAGGGTGGGAGCGAAGACCCGGCGGTCTGACTCGCCGGGTAGCGACGCTCCTCGTTACTCAGCTAGCTCGTCCGCTCAGTCGACCGCTGTTGCCTCGAGCAACACGAGCAGCTGCGGTGCGGCCAGCCGGCTGACGCCGAGCACGCTCGTCGCAAAGCCACCATCGGAGCCGCTGAAGCGGCCCGTAAGGGTTGGCCAGTGCTTGAACAGCTCGTCGACGTCGGTCGTGTAGGCCGTCAGCCGGACGACGTTGCCGAGGCTCATGTCGGCCCCGGCCAGGACGGCCTCCAGGTTGTCGAGGGAGAGCTCGAGCTGCTTCGCCATGTCGTCGGGGTGCTGCGGGTTGCCATCCGCGTCGACCGCGTCCTGACCGCTGCAGACGAGCTGGCGTCGGTGACCCTCGATCAGCTCCGCCTGGTCGAATCCAAGCTTGTTCGACCAGGTCCAGGGATTTATTGACGTTCGTTCCATGTCAGCTGCCTTCCGCTCGGGACTGTGCTTTCTCGCTAGTTCAGACGCCGGCGTCGCGCGAAACGAATCGTTTAAGCGATTGTGAAAGCGCTGCCTCGCTCTGCGCGCGATGATGTGAGCCGTGGATGCGCAGACGATCAAGGCGATGCTCGAACAGCACTTCGAGTTCTCCGGGACCGATCCTGACCGGGCTCACGCGATGTACACCGAGGACGCCGTCCTCGAGTTCCCCCAGTCCGGCGAGCGCTTCGTCGGGGTCGAGAACATGCGGGAGTGGCGAAGCCGCTACCCGGCGCAAACCTCGATCACGTTCCGCGAGACGAGGGGCCGAGACGACCTCTGGATCACGGAGCTCTCGATCCGCTACGACGACGGTCCCGAGGCCTTCGGGCTCGCCATTCACGAGCTCCGCGGGGACAAGATCGCCCGCGAGACGATCTATTACGCCGAGGGCTTTGAGGCCCCGGAATGGCGCGCCCAATGGAGGGCCAAGGATTCGGGATAGGCTCCGAAACCGGCGGCCCTCAGGACGGGACCCACGATCGAACCGGCAAGGAGAAGCGTGAGCGCAGACGAGCTTGAGGAACTGGGGCCGATCGACTACCTCATCGTCGAGTGGCCCGACCGCCAGCCGAGTGGTGAGGTCGCGCCACTCTTGGCCGACCTTGTCTACCGCGGCCTGATCCGGATCCTCGACCTCGCCTTTATCGCCAAGGGGGATGACGGCTCGGTGACGATGTTGGACGTCGCCGCGCTGGCCGATGAGTCCCATCCGCTCGGAGAGCTGGTCGGCGCGTCCTCCGGGCTGCTGTCCGAACAGGACGCCGAGGAGGCGGCGACCGCGCTGCATCCCGGGACGGCGGCCGCGATCCTCGTCTACGAGAACCTCTGGGCGGCACCGTTCGCCGTGGCCCTTCGGCGCTCCGGCGCCCAGCTTGTCGCCAACGGCCGGATCCCGGTCCAGGCCGTCCTCGCCGCGCTCGACGCCGCCGAGGGATCCGAACCCACCCCCGCCTGACAAGGAGCGAATGAACTGATGCCAGGATTGCTCGGAAACGTCGCCAGGGTCGCCGTCGCCTCGGGAACCGCGACCGCCGTTCGCAACCGCGTCTCGCGCCGCCAGGCAGAGCGCTGGTCGGAGCAGGGGACGCCGCAGCCCGCGTACATGCAGCCCCAGCAGGCCCAGCAGCCCGCTGCGCCCCCGCCTCAGGCGCCTCCACCGCCGCCGGCGCCCGATCCCATCGAGCAGCTGACCAAGCTCGGCGAGCTTCGCGACAAGGGCGTGCTGACCGAGGAAGAGTTCGCCGCGCAGAAGGCGAAGCTCCTGAACAGCTAGGGCCGATGAAGCTGCGCGGCTGGCTCGGGCCGTTGCTGGTTGGCCTGGCCGCTGTCGGCTACCAGCGCCTGCGCCCTTGGATGCTGAGCTGGGGCGCAACCGATGCCGAGGTTGCCAGCCAGCTGCCCGGCGACGATTTCCTTCCAGGCGCTGATGGGATTTCGACGCGGGCCATCAGCATCGCCGCCCCTACCGCCGATGTCTGGCCGTGGTTGGCCCAGATGGGCCCGGCCCCGCGCGGCGGCGCGTACACCTACGACTGGATCGAGAATCTGCTGGGCCTCGACATGCACAGCGCGGACCATGTGTTGGGAGAGTTCCAGCACCCTCAGGTTGGCGACACCATCGGCCTTGGCGCCAACGAGATGCGGCTCGAGCTCGTAGAGCCTGAGCGCGCCCTTGCCTGGCGATCGACTGGACGGCAACTGGGTATGGGCGTTCACGCTGATCGAGCACGACCGCCGCCATACGCGACTGATCAGCCGCAACCGCTTCCGGTTGCCGTCGCTCGCCGCCAAGGTGGGCATGGTTCCGATGGAGCCCGGTTCGCTGGTGATGGAGCGGCGCATGCTCCACGGGATCCGGGATCGAGCTGAGAACCTGGCGAGGGGGCACGCGAGCGCGCCGACGGCCTGACCTCGTCCTCGGTTTTCCGTGGCAGGCTTCGCTCCTAGCCGACGAAGGGAGGAAGCCCAAGTGCTTCGCACCGTCCTTGTCCGCCTGCGGAATCAGTGGCTGGGCGCGCTCGCGTTGCTGATCGCGCTCGGTACCGGCACCGCGTACGCGGCCAACACCGTCTTCAGCAGCGACATCGTCGACGGGGAGGTGAGGAGCGCCGACCTCCAGGACAACGGGGTGGCCGGCGTCGACGTCGACGAGTCGTCGTTGCAGGTCGCCGCGTGACGCTGCGCAGCCGCACGAACGTCACCCGGGCCGCCACCTACCCGAACTGGAGGCCGTACCCGCTCGACGACGCGACGTGGACGCAACCTGCGGACGCGCTCAACGACTTTGCCGGCGAGTGGGTCGCAGCGCCGCGCCGGGGTGCAGCCGAAACTCGACCATCAACGCTCGCGTCCTGCTGGACGGCAAGCTGTACGCCGGATCGGGTGCGGTGATCCTCACGCCCGACGACCCGCCGCATACGGAGAACTTCGCGCTGTCCAACGCGCCTGACGCTGTTCGAGCCCGGCGCGCCGGTCACGCACACGCTTTCGGCCGAGACGATCGGTGTCTGCGGAACAGAGGCCGATCCCGGTGGCCCGCCGCCGCGAATCAGGGCGGTGAGGATCGACGTGATCGAGACGCGCTAGGCGACTATGCGAACATGCGTTCGATGCCAGCCTCGCCGAACGCCGAACTCGTCAAGGCACTGGGGCGGCGGGATCTGGCCGAGGCGGAGGCAGCGGCGCGCGACCTCGAGCGGGTCGAGCCCGAGCACGCGCTGGCGATCGTCCTGCTGATGGCCGACGAGGACGACGCCCGGTTCGAGCCGGCGCTGATCCGCTGGGTCGGCCTCTGGCTCGCCCGCCATCCGCAGATCGGATTCGAGCTGGCGGTCGACCTCGTCCGCGCGCTTGCCGACCTGAGAGGCGCCTCGCCACCCGTCGCGCAGTCCTCGGCGAGCGTGGTCATGCGCTCGGTCGGGGACGGGGCGTCCGCGTCCGTTCTGTCGCGCTGGTGAGGCGCCTGCGGCCCGTCTGTGACCGAAATCCTTGCACGGCCAGTCGGGGCGGCGGTGATTGGCACCGATTCGCTGGCGCCGTTCCATCCGCGTTGTTCATGCGCGGCGACGGCATGAATCGGTCGTCAGGGCCCCTAGTCCCCCCGTGGAACAGCTGGTGGTTCGGGCGTCCTCGGCGGCGGGTCGCCGGGCGTGGAGCCGGTCCGAGCGTCCCACCACCACCTTCCCTCGTCGGCCCGATCCTCAGGGAAGACGGCAATCAGCTTGAGGTGGAGGAGGAAGCGCACCTCGGCCACATGAACCAAGCGCCCGGTTTGGCCAACCTCATGGGCCCAGTAGAGCGCCTCGTAGCGGTCATCGAAGTCCCCCTGCCACTTTCCGTCGAAGCAGACCTTGTACTTGCGCAAGCGAGCCGTCCTTGCGAGGAGGAGGTAATCCCGCTGCGCTACTTCAGTAGGTCTCGACCTTCGCGGCGGGCAGTCGCATCGGCCGCGGCCCGCTCGACGTCATGAAGATGCTTAGCCCGCCGCCGATCTCTCCGACGGTCTCGCAGATCGCGAAGCTGCTCACGCGTCTTGGTTACCAGCACCATGGTGACCCCCTTAGGTCGGTGTCGCTATGCCTGATCAGATGGAGGTTGTCGACCGGTGCGGCTCCTTCTGCACTTGCTTGTGGTGCGAGCGAGAGGACATCCGGCGCTCCATCAAACGCTGTCGACGCACCTCCTTGCGCCGCCGGATTCCGAGAAACAACCTTGGCGCTTTCATCAGGCCGCATCCACCGCGCGCTAGGCCCCTGGACCGCCGAAGTCGCGGTCTTTGTAGGGACCTTCCCACGGCGTTCGCGTGGAGGGACCTGGGCCGACGAGAAAGAAGATCAGAAGCAGGAGGAGAACCCATGCAACGGCACTCGCAACACCATGGAGCACGAGCCCCAACACCGCTAGAACCACCAGGAGCACTAGGGACACGATCACCCCGCGGCGTGGCACACGCCGACGAGCGCGCGAGGGACCTTCCCAGACCCTCACGAATGCGGCCTTTGAGCGCTGCCGAGCAAGAGACTCCCCCTTGGTGTCGTTCCGAGACCAGTCCCAGCCTATCGACCCCATTTACACCCCATGCAACAGGGAGGCCCGCACGGTGGCGGCTGGCTACGTGCCCACCCTCTCGCGCCCGGACCAAGCGCGCCAGGACTTCGGTCACGTCGCAGTTCGGGAAGCACCGGCTGAGCGAGATCAGCCGCCCAAGAGGTCGACCGCTACAAGGTCGCCAACGCGCGAGAGGGCCGCATCGCCCAGCGCAGATCAACAAGACCCTCAAGCGGCTGTCGCAGATCCTCGAGCTTGCCGTCGACTACGGGTACCTCCCGCGTAACCCGGCCGCGTCGAGGGGCGGGCGCTGGCGCTTGAAGGAGTCCAAGCCACAAACGGACCTGGGTCGAGCCTGAGCAGCCTGGCCATGAAGATCCGACCTTCACGGTCCGCGTCTACGCGAAGGCTGCGAAGCGCCGCGCGCGGCTCTCAGACGAGTACCGTTTGCCCTTCGACGAGGCCCTCGAATGGGCAGAAATGGGCAGAATCGAAGCGTCGGGGCATGACACCGGCTCGACGCGCCCAAGCGGCCGGCGGCGGGAAACCCGCTCAGCGAGCCGAATACCGGGTCACTAGCCCCTGTAGCTCAGCTGGATAGAGCAGCTGCCTTCTAAGCAGCCTCGCTGGAGACCGAGAGCGCCGTCTTTTGGCTCAGACAAGCCAGAGGCCGCGCTCTTCGTGTCTTGTGCTCCAGTTCAAGATTGGGCTGGATTGGGCGTGATGGTGCTGAGTTTGGGCACCGGTGCCCGATGGCTCACAAGGGGGTGCTGCTCGAACCGTTGGCCTTGTAGAGGGCGGCGGCATGGAGATGACGGCTCGGGCGCGAGTTTCCGACACAACTCGTAAGCCCGGGCCCGCCGCCCTGGGCAGTGGCAAATCGCACCCCCCTGGTCTGGCAGGAGTGTCGCCCTTCGGGTCGAAGCGGACCTACTGGCTCTCGGCGCTCCGCGCCCGAGGGTCCCACCCCCGATCAAGGAGGCCACCGGTGCGTCCACGCCTCACCTACGCGAACGTCGTCTCATCCGCAGCCCTGTTTCTCGCGCTGACCGGGGGCGTCGTCTACGCGGCCGGACAGATCGGGACCAAGGACATCGCTAACGAAGCGGTGACCACGCCGAAGCTCGCCGACGAGGCCGTGAAGGCGATCAAGCTCGCTCCGCAGTCGGTTGGGCCGACGCGACTGCGCCCGGCGTCGGTGATCGCGGCAAAGATCGAACCCGGTGCGGTGACTCCCTCGAAGCTCAAGTTCCCGGTCTTCTACGTCGCCAGCCCCAGCGGCGGGTCGCAACCGGTGACCTCCTCCACGGCCCCCTATCCGATCACCGGCGGACATTGGACCCAGGGACCCGAGCAGATCAACGTCATCTTCGGCGAAGGCACCGCGACACTCGCCTACGACGGCTCGGGCTCGGGCTCGTGCCAGGTCTTCTTCGACGTTCGACTCGACGGCCAGCAGGTCGGCGGCGGCCAGCTTCAGACGAGCTCGACGACCCCCGAGCAGGTCAGCCAGAGCCTCGGAGCGCAGCCAGAGATCGGCCCGCTGAGCCCGGAGACGCGGACGATGACAGTTCAGGTCGGCTCGAACGGCGACTGCACTCCCGCCTCGACGATCGACTCGACGCGATTCAAGGTGCTCGACTTCGGCTGAGGAGGCGGGCCCGGGCGGCCGGGCGAGTTGCGCTTCGCATGGGAACGGAACTCTCGCGAGATACTGCGCGGGCGATGGCGCAGCAAAACGTGGAGATCGTGCGCGAGGCCTGGGATGCCTACTCGCGTGGCGACTACGATCGCGTCGCAGGGTTCCACGACGCCCACATAGTCGTGGTCACCTTGGAGGACGGTGTCGTCTACGGCAACGACGCCGTGCTGGCGAACTACAAACGCTGGAACGAAGCCTGGGAGAGCGCCGAGACAACCCTCGAGGAGGTGATCGGGCACGGAGACCGCGTGTTCCTGACGGTTCGATTCCACGGCCGTGGTCGAGCGAGCGGGGTCGAAGTCGAAAGCCGCTTCTATGAGCTCTACACGCTGCGCGACGGCAAGGTTCTGCGCATAGATGAGTACGAACATCGGGCCGAAGCCCTCGAAGCCGCCGGGCTGTCGGAGTAGCGATGTCGACGGAGAACGTGGAGCTTTCGGGCAACCCCTCCGCGAACACAAACGGCCCATCCTGCGGGAGGCCGCTGTCGGGCCCACTGTCGAGGAGGGCCTAGGGCGAAGGTACCCCAGCGATTCGATCGCTGAACCCGAGCCACGGGCCGCCCTCGGCCTTAGGCTCGTCCAACCTTGAGCCTCACCCGCCTCCTCACCCGCCTCGACCCCGATGCCAAAAGGCGCGGGGACGAGTTCGAGCGCATCTGTCAGTGGTACCTGCGGAATGCACCGGAGTACGAGGGCCGGTTCCGCAAGGTCTGACCGTGGTCGGACTGGCCGGGCGCCTGGGCCTTCAGCTTCACCCGCAGCCTCTGGGTCTTGGTGTTTCCTGCCTGGTCGGTGAGTTTGACCGTCATCGCTGCGGTCGCCTGCTTGCCGCGCTTCAGGGCGGCGGCGATCCTCTTAGCCTTCCCGTTCTTCGGCTTGAGCTTCAGTGTCCTCGTTTCACCAGCAGCGAATTCGAGTTGCTTCGGCTTAAGCTTGTAGGTGGGATTGACTTTGATCTTGCCCGTGACCTTCGCGGCGAGCCGCTCCTTTGCCTTCACCTTGACCCGGACGACGATCCGGTTCCCGCTTTGCCGCTGGGACTTCGCGGCGCTTACCTTGCCCGCGAGCTGGGTGTCGGTGAGAGCGTCGACCGCGAGCGCACCTGGGGAGAAGTAGTCGTCTGCGGCCCCATTGATGAGGACCTCCTCGCCGCCGTCGAGGCTCGCGCGGAGGATCGATTCCTCACCGAGGGAGCCGTATTCCGTCCAGTAGAGGTGGGCATCGTCAACCGCGACCCCAGTCCAGAACGGCATATGAAAGGAACCGAGCTGGCCACCGATGAAAGCGCCGTTGACACCGCTGCCGTCGAGATTGGCACGCCCGAGCGTGGGTCCGTTAAGGCCTACAGACGAGAACGCCTGTCCCGTCCAGTAGATGTGGGCGGCGTTGACCGCGAGGCCGGTGAGTCCGACGCGGGAAAAACCACTGGGCAGGACCCTGACGAAGCTTCGATCCACGCCGGTGCCGTCGAGGGTGGCGCGTCCGATCGCGCCGGTGACGGTCTCGCTGCACCGGGGTTCGCAAACCTGCCCCGTCCAGTAAATGTGCTTGGCGTCGACGGCGACGGAGCTGGCGTCGACGCCGCGGATGAAGTTCTGGTCGACGCCGCTGCCGTCGAGGTTGGCGCGGGCGATCCCGCCCGGTGGGTCGGCAAGCTCGTCAGTGGTGCACAAGGACCCGCTGACCCCCCAACCCCCACTGCAGTCGGACCACGTCCAGTAGACGTGCTCGGCGTCGACCGCCACGTCGCCGGGGTTGATGCCGCCGATCAAGCCCTGCTCGACATCGGTGGCGTCGAGGTTTGCGTGGCCGATCGCGCCGGTCGAGCATGGCGAGGGAGGATCCGAGAAACACGCAGCCGCCCAATAAACGTGCTGGGCGTCGAGCGTGAGATTGACCGGTACGGCGTCAGCGGTGCCGACAGGGATGAAGCTTGGGTTGAGCCCGGTGCCGTCGAGATTCGCGCGGCCGATCGAATTCTGGGTCGAGTACGAGTTCGTCCAGTAGATGAACGCCTCGGCGGGAGGGGCGAGGGCGAGGGCAGCGAGCAGGAGCGCAAACGCGAGCGCGGTTATCGTCGGGCCGGGGCCCACGCGTCGCAGATTGAGCATCGACTGTTCCCCCCTTGCCGGCCTTGTCGAATCCAACCTACCTCTTCACCCGGTATCGGCAGAGCCGCTGACCAGCGCTCCGGGATCTCGACGGGCCGTCCGAGAACCTCGCCCGCTCACAGCTCGGGATCCTTCTGCGCTCAGTCGGACGCGACGATGCGGCGAACATCGCGAGCCGTTGGGGGCGCTAGCGAGGTTCGGCGAACGAGCCCCCGGGTAATCTCGTTTGGGCGGGCTCGGCGTCCTCGGCCGCGACTAGCCGACGTGCTGAGCGCCCCGCCACCGCGCGGGGCGCAATCGGAGACGGTGAACAGTACGCGGATCGGTGGAGCGGTGGGAGGCAGCGGAGGTCGAGCCCCGCGGAACCGGTAGCCGCTCAGCGGCGGTGGCCTCGCAGGCGCGCGAGCGCGCTTCGCGCCCTGGTTCGCGCACGGATCGCCCGGCGCAGGCGGGTCGCCCGCAGATACGCCGAACGGATGCGGGCGTCCTCGGCGTGCAGGAGCTCGTTGTTGCGCAGCGCCGCGCCGAGCTCGCGCGCCTCGTAGGCGTCCGGGCGCTCGATCTCTGCCGCGCTCACGGCCCCAGCCCGCTTGCGCAGCACGACCCAACCGTGGCTGTCGCGCTGCTCTCCGCGATCGAGGCTGAGGAACTCGAAGGCACGGCCCCAGTGCGCTCGCAGCCACCACTCGGAGTGAAAGACCGTTGGCCCGTACATCTCCCACGGCTGGCCCGCGCGCAGCACGCACATGCCGACCTCGTCCTCGTCCCACGGCTCGCGTTCACTCGACTCCCACGCTCCGCGGCCGAGGAACGAGGCCATCAGGATCCCGTCGTCGGCGAGCACCCGGTGCAGCTCCACGAGCCACGCGCTCCAGTCGCGGACCAGATGGGTGAAGACCGAACTCGCCCAGATCAGATCGAAGCATCCGTCGGGCTTCGCCATCGGCGGTTGCTTGGCCACTACGAAGGCGTGGAAGGGCGGGGCCAGGTGGCGGGCGATCCAGGCGATGCTGGGCTCGTCGATGTCACAACCCCAGATCTCGGCGAGGCGCGCCTCGCGCTCGAACTGGCGCAGCACGCGGCCGGCGCCGCAGCCGAAGTCGAGCGCCTGCCGGCCCTCCCAGCCCCAGCCCCGCGGCAGCCCCTCGACGACGCGATCACGCATCGCCCGGCCGACGTACTCGTACTCGCCCCACGGGTCGCCCGGGTCGAGCGGGCCGACGCGGGTCGCGAGCCGCAGCGGCGGCAGCGGGAGCTCGGTCATCATCGGCGAGGATATGGCGGTGCAGCCGGGGCATGGGCTCCCGCATGGTTCAAGGCGGGCGAGTCCACCCGCTACTCCGCACCCCGTCGCGACCGAGTCCGAGATGAGCCTCTAGCGCCAGGTCGAGCGGCTTCGCGAGCAGGTCAAGGGAGGCTGATCGATACAGCGGAACTGAGCTGAGTCCGGCTAGGCGCGGGCCAGGTGCCCGCGCCAGCTCGTCCAGTCGGATTCAAGGGAAGGGAAGGAGGGGAAAGAGGATGGCCTGGCACTCGAGCTCCGCCCAAGGTCAAGTCCACCCGACGCCTGAGAGCGAGGGGGTTTGGGCGCTGGTGCCTGCTCGATCCTGCTCATGCCCGGTGCCTGCCGGCCTAGGTCTGGCTTGCTCATCGGGGATCCCGGGTTGATAGGTCGTCTGCCTGTAGAGCAGTAGGCCTGAGGCTGCGCTGCCTGTTGGCTGTCTAAGGCCTGGCCCTCGCCGGCCCTCCTCCGGCATGCCCCGGGTTCTGAGAGGCGGTTAGGCAGCGAGACGGAATGCGCGCGTTTTCGTAGGTGCTTGTGGGCGCTGGGGGAGGCGGACTTGGGCTGCCTGAGTTGGCTACGTGCCCACCCTCTCGCGTGATGGACTGCGATGCAACAAGACGGGTCCGAGATCAGCCGGACGAGGGCATGGCCAGGTAGGGTCACCCCCGCACGGTGGCGGGCCGCACAGCTCAAGCCGCTCATCGCCCGTCACGAGGTACAACTCCGGATGGCGCCCTCACGCCCCCGCGATCCCGGCGGCTTGGAGGGCATCGGCCTTGCTCTGGAATGTCTGCACGTAAGGGAACCCTCAAATGTGCCCAATAGGAGAGACCAGAGCAACTGACTAAAGTTCGCACCGCCGTGACCGGCTCAGCCGCCGCGGTCGCCGGTCTGGACCTCGGGCGCCTGGCCCGCCGGCGGGCCCTCGTAAGCCTCGCGATCGCCATAGCGGTCGGCTTGGCTCGGGTCAGGCGTCGCGGACGGCGGCGCGCCCTCGTACGGCTTGCGGTTACCGTAGCGGTGGGGATCGGTCAGCGGAGGCGAGTGGGCCGGCACGTTGCCCTCGGATGGTTTCGTCGCGTGGGAGTCGGGTGCGCCGGCCGGGTCGACCGGGGACTGCTCCGTGCCGGGGAGATCCTTGACCCGCTCGGGCACGCCATACACGGCTTCGTCCGAGCCCTTGGATGTCGGGGCCTCGGCCGGGACGGCGCCCTCGCCGTCGCCCTTGTCGCTCGAGGTCTCGTGCTCACTCGGGCTCTTGTCGTTCTCGGGCGGGGACTTGATCGTCGTCTGCGTGCCCGCGCCACCGACGGGAGGCTGAACGCCGGCGGGCGCCGCCGCGATCGGCTCCTTCGCCGGGACCGACTCGCTTGCCGGAACGGTCGAAGCGGCCTCGTGGTTGGCGTAGAGCCCGGCCGCGCCGATCCCCACGACGACGAGCGCGGTGACGAACCACGCCCTGCGCCTAATCATGAGTCTCACCGGTTTGAGCGCCACCTCGTCCTCCTGGGTCCGGCCGGGCCGACCCCCACGCAGGGGGCCGGCCCAAGCTCGGTCGTCAGTTCGTCCTACGGGATCGCGATCGCATTGATGCCCGCGTCGTCCTTGACGACCGTCCCGGCGAGCGAGATGCAGTTCATCGTCACCGTGTGCGCCCCGGGGGCAACGCCGTTCGCGAACGAGTTCACGGCCACCGTGGCTTCGTTGCCCGTACCGATGTCGTCGAACGTCGACTCGTAGCTGAGGCTGATCTGGCCGCCGTCGAGCAAGATGCGGCACAGCGCCCGCTCGTCGGCGTCGTTGCCGGTCAGCTCGGCGCTCGCGTTGATCACGATCTGGCTCGTGCTCTCGTTCGTGATCGACCCGGAGACCACGTCGGTGCCGGCGCCACCCGCGAGCGTGACCACTGCGGCGTTCTGCGCCGCACCGGAGGCCAGCCCGCCGGCGATGTCGGGGCCGGAGAGGCTGCCATTAGCGATGTGGCCGCCGCCGATCTGGTTGGCCCCGATGTCGAACCCGGTGATCGAGCCGTCGATGATCTCCTCGTCGCCGTTGAACCCGTTGCTGCCCGACCCCGTGCCCGCGAGGTCGGTCCCGGTCACGGTCTGGTCGGCGATCTCGCTCGTATTGACCGAGTCGGTCGCGAGGTCTGAGTTGGTCAGCGACTCGTCGATCACCTCGGAGCTGCCGACCGAACCGGGCGCCAGATCCGCGGCGCCCAGCGACTCGTCGGTGGCCTCAGAGGTACCGACCGAGTCCGGCCCGAGGTCGGCGGCCTTCATGCTGTTGTCGAGCACCTTGGGGCTTGCGACCGCGTTCGGCGCCAGCTTCGCAAGGCTAACTGATAGCCCCGCGAGGTCGGCGGTCGCGACGCCGCCGTTGGCAATGTCAGGCGTCTGCACGGCGCCGTCGACGATGTCGTCGCTGAACACTGTGTTCGTGCCCGGCAACGCGCCCGCCACGCCACTGAGCGCAAAGAAAAGCGCGCAGTAGGCAATGATGTTGGAGCGCAGGTGCGCTCGGATTCGTCCGCTCATGGGACCTCCCCCGTGTGGGTCGTGGTGATCGTCCCGTCGGCGACCCGAGGCGCCCTTTCAATTGTCCTATCCGTAGCACAGCCGTGGCGCGAGTCAAGCGACTCGGGCCGGGTGTGGACGGATGTGCCCCCCGGCTGTGCCAGTCCGCCGATCTTCGGCGCCCTGCACGACTCCCTCTCAGAGCTTGGGGAGGAGCGGCTGACGGACTCCGAGGACCGGGTCCCCCCGGCCTTTGAAGCCCGGTTGCGCTGTGAGAGGGTCGGCTCGAGTTCGGCGCCGTTCTTCATCCCACTTTCATAAACCCACCGTCCCTCAGTCCGCCACGTGCGGCCTTTGCAGTTGACGCTTGCATCAAGGCGGCCGATGGGACTAGTGTCGCAACGAGTACGCAACCACCACTTAGGAGGCCCTTGATGCTGTGTAGACGGATGTGTGGACTTGCGATTGCGGCGGCGTTCGCGGTCGGCCTGGCCCCGGGCGCGCTGGCGGCCGATCGCGGCCAAGGCGCCAACCCTTTGCAAGCAGCCGGCACCCCCGGCGACGGCACGATGAGCGCACCCGCGGCCCAGGCTCAGCGGGAGGGCTACCTGGTCCCGCACGCTGCCGAGATCGCCCGTGAGAAGCCGGCGCCCGATCTGACGGGCTCGCAGCCGGCGCCCTCGACTGCGGGCGCCCGCGCTTGTGCGTGGCTTCAACGGTATCCGCCAGGCGAACTCCGCACCGTCGGATTCGACCGGGGCGGTGGGCACGACCCGTTATATCGAGCTCATCAACACCAACTTCGCGATCTACAACAAGACCTCGAACACGCCCCTGGCGCAGGGGACCCTCAACCAACTTGCCGGAGAGTCGGCTGGAAACAACATCTTCGACCCGCAGGTGATCTGGGATCCGGGGACGAACCGCTTCTACTACGCGATGGACGACATCGCGAGCGCGTCCGACAACCGGCTCGCGATCGGGTTCAGCAAGACGTCGAGTCCGAACGGCGCGGCCGACTTCTGTCACTACGTGTTCAACTACGGTTCGTTCTTCCCCGACTATCCGAAGCTCGGCGACTCGCAGGGCTTCTTCTTTACCGGGGTGAACACATTCAACAGCGCCAATCAGTTCGTCGGCTCGGATCTGATCTGGATCAGCAAGCCGATCGCCGGGACCACTTGCCCGGCGGCGTCGACCTTCAAGGCCGGCACAGAGACCGATCTCGCAGGCCCGGGCGGGTCCTCGGCCGGTACCCCCGTCGGCGTCAACCAGACCGACACGAACGCGACCGGCTGGGCGCTGGCCGTCGGTGGCAACCCGTCGACCAAGATCAACCTGTTCAGGATCACCAAGGCGGCCAACGGCAATGCCATCGTTCAGAACCCCGGGACCGCGGTGACGGTGCCGTCGTACTCGGCACCGCCGAACATCCCGCAGAAGAACACGACCAACCAGCTCGACAGTCTCGACCGGCGCTTTACACAGGCGGTCTCGGGGGTTGACCCGGGCCACGCGAACAAGGTCGGGATCTGGACCCAGCAGACCGTCGCCGCGCCCGGCGGCAAGTCCGAGGTCCGCTGGTATGAGATCGACCCGGCCGCCACGACGCGGTTGCAAAGCGGCAAGGTGACCAGCGCGACGCTGTTCAATTTCAACGGCTCGATCAGTCCCAACCGGGCCGTGAACGGAGCCGTCAAAAGCGGCGGCAACAGCATGGTGATGGGATTCGACAGCTCCTCGACCACGACCTTCCCGACCGTGAAGATGGTCTCGAAGGTCGGCGCGGGCGCCCAGTCGGCGCCGGTCACGGTGAAGGCATCGCCGACCTTCTACCGCGGCTTTGACTGCCCGCCGAACCCGTGTCGCTGGGGTGACTACGCAGCCTCGACGCCTGACCCGGCGCCGCCGGCAGGCACTTCGAGGGTGTGGTCGACGAGCCAGTACGCGGTCTCAACCCGAACCCGTCCGGCGCGTCCGGATGGGGGACCTGGAACTGGGTCGCGGCGCCCTAAAGCCGCCGGACGTCGACCAGGAACCGGGATGAGGTACATCGCCGGCGCCACCGCGATCGGTGGCGCTGGCGCTGCTTTCCTGCGGATCGTCAGCAGGCCAACCGCCCAACGACAGCGGCGTTCGTGTTCGCATCCTCGACGCGACCTGTCTTGGGCCGTGCTCACCCGGGACGAATCCGAGGCCGTTCGAGGGGACCGCAGAGGTGGTGATCACTCGGACTCGGACTGACCGTCGCGTCGCCAGCCCGTTGGTGACCGATGGCCGCCTGCGCAAGAAACTGCCACCCGGGCGTTACTCACTCGTCGCGCAAATCGAAGATCCTTGCTGGATCTCACAACCGAATGATGTCCGGGTGCGCCCTAACCGGTTCGCGCGGGCGCGCCTGATCGTCGAGAACGGCTGCATCCTCTAGAGCGCCATGGGCACTGGCGGCCGCAAAGCGGCCAAACCGAATGTTGGGGCCGCCGAGACCAATGGCAGGAACCCGCATCCCCAAGCCATAATCAACCCCGAGCCCCTGTAGCTCAGCTGGATAGAGCAGCTGCCTTCTAAGCAGCAGGTCCCAGGTTCGAGTCCTGGCGGGGCGCTCCGCCGGCCGCACGTACGGAAGCCCGGCCGAAGAGGCCGGGCTCCGCGAGCCACTTCAGTCGATAACCGGCGTGACTCGGGTCTACTGGTTGGGTACCCCAGCCCTGAGGCCGATAACGGCGATCCGACGACTCGTTTGATGCCCGTCGGCATGGGTAGAGCGGGCGCCCCAAGCGCTACATTGGGCCCGCGCGGTGGACGTAGCTCAGCTGGTAGAGCTCCTGGTTGTGGTCCAGGCGGTCGTGGGTTCGAGTCCCATCGTCCACCCCTCTTGCTCAAGCGGTTTGCGGCCTGGCGGCCTCGCGGCGGGGTACTAGCGGCGGTACTAACCGAGCCGGCGTTCGTCTGCTGCCGCGCTCACAGGCGGTTGTCGCCGCAGCCTTGTAGGACAATCCGCGCCAGTGCGCCGCCACGTGACGAAACACGTACTCGATGAGCTCGGCGGGTTCCGTATTGCAGGCGCCGCCGGCTTGGCCGAATGGATCGGATCGTCACGCTGGAAAGTTGCGGCGCCGAGCGCCTGATCAGGGGCGAGGAGATCGCGTTCGATCGCGTCTGCGAAAAGTGCCTGGAGAGGTTGACGGCAGCTGACATCAACTGGGACGCCAAGGTCTTCCAGGAGCGGCCGAGCGATACAGGCATGAGGAGGAGGCTTCGAAGCGAGAACGCGCGCGCAACGCGGCCGACCGCGCCGCCAGACAGCGCGGTGAGGCGGACGCCGCCGCAGGTCGGCCGAGTCGCAAGGACGAGGAGGAAACCTGGGACCTTCAGAGCTCGTATTGGGACGGGTACGACTGGTGGAAACGCCAGCAGGACCCGGACGGCCACCAAGGCTGAGACCGGATCAGCCGGGGGCAGCGAGCTAGCCGAGCCCGGTCGCCTGGCCGGCCGTGAAGGTCGCGGCCTGGATCACCCACTCGCGTCGCTCTCGAGCTGTTGGAGAGGGGGGCCCATGTAGGGAAGCCAGCGGGGGGGGGGGGCAATCAGCCTCCCTTCACCTGCTTGCGAAGCCGCTCGACCTGGCGCTGCAGCCGCTCGACCGTCTCCGCGAGCGATGCCGTGGACGCCGAGGGCGCGGGCGCGGTCCCGAGCTTGCCGTTTGAGTTGACGACCACCGGCTGGGCCGTTCCGCCGACGTTCGTGCCGCTGATCCCGGCGATGAAGGTGGCGGTCTGCTTGTCGGGGTTGCCGATCCGGATCGTCCCCGACTCTCCGGCCTCGCCGTCGTTGGCGATGTCGACGTTGTTGGAGCCGGTGGTCAGGTTCTTACCGGCGTTCTGGCCGAGGGCGACGTTGTGCGACCCGGTGGCATTGCGCAGGGCGTCGCGCCGATGGCGACGTTGTTGTTGCCGGTCGTGTTGGAGGCCAGCGCGCGAAGCCGGTGGCGACGTTCTGGCTGCCGGTCGTGTTGGAGGACAGCGCGCCGATCCCGGTGGCGACGTTGCCGCTCGCCGGTCGTGTTGGAGAACAGCGCGCTGCGGCCGGTGGCGACGTTGTCGTTGCCGGTCGTGTTGGAGGCCAGCGCGCCCGAGCCGGTGGCGACGTTGTCGTCGCCGGTGGTGTTGGAGAGCAGCGCCTGGCGGCCGGTGGCGACGTTGAGGGCGCCGGTGGTGTTAGACGAGCAGCGCCGTGGCAGCCGAGTGGCGACGTTGGCGACGCCGGTGAGTGTTGGACAGCGCCCTGCGGCCAGGCCGACGGCGTCGCCGGTGATGTCCGAGACAGACGCGCCTGACCGGTGGCGGCGCGTTGTTGGCGTCGAAGTAGACGCTGCCGGGACGGCGAGGGCGAGGCCGGTCGAGGCCGAGACCGCGCTGAGCGCGAGGGCGCTCACCGCGATTCGGAACCGGTGAAGCGCGGTTGGCTGACAGGGACTGAGACTGGGCTTGGCGGTCATGTGACCTCTCCCTTGTGGTGGCTTGGGCGGAGGCCAAGAGGACGCGGCTGGGCTGTTTCCAGCGGGTCTTGTCGTCGAGGCACCGCCTCCGTGGACGCCGCCTATGCCCGGGCAACCGAGGCTCCAAAGCGGTCGCCGCCGTGGGAGCCTTGGTCTCGTGTCCCCCGAGCAGAAGCGGCATCTCGAGGAGCTCCGCGACTCAGCGCCGAGATCGAGCGGCTGTCCGAGCACCACGGGCCGATGGCAGGGCGAACGGGCAGGGAGCGGTCTGGAAGGAGCTCCAGGTGCATTGGCCACGCTCGAACGCGAGACCGTCTGGGTGACTACTCCGACGGACTGAGAAGGGTGCGACTACCGAGACCGGGCCAAGTGCTCGGGACAGTCGGGTGCGATGCGCTCGAGCGCGGCCCTCGTAGCCACCGGGTGGTGCCCCTGGGCCCGCAGGTGCTGCGCTGCCGTTCCAGTCACCAACTCTTCATCCGTTCGACGAATAGACGAGTCGGGCGATGAGCCAGGAGGGGTGATGAGCGACCCTCCAGCCGGGCTCTTGACACCCGACGTGCGCTTCGAAAGGGTCACTTTGCCAGGGGAACGCACGGTTCCCCTTAACAACATCCAAAGGAAGGCGGCTCAGATGAGTCTCTCTTTGCGTGGGCCAAGGCCCTCTCCGGCGCTGATCGTCGCGGCGCTTGCACTTGTGTTGGCGCTGGCCGGCGACGGCGATCGCCGCGCCCGACTTCGTGGCGCAGAAGATCACCAAGTCGAAGGTGAAGAAGATCTCGAAGAAACAGGCGAACAAGGTGCTTGACAGCCGCGAGTCCAGCCTCAACGTCGCAACCGCGCAGTCGGCGAAGCCGACTGGCCCCGCGGGCGGTGACTTGGCCGGGAACTACCCCGACCCGACGATCGGCGACCAGAAGGTGACTACTGACAAGCTGGCCGACGCCGCGGTCACGGACACGAAGATCGCGGGATGCCGCGATTACCGAGACCAAGATCGCGGATGCCGCGGTTACCGAGACCAAGATCGCCGACGCTGCCGTCACGAATGGAAAGATCGGCGCCGACGCGATTACGACCGACAAGGTTGCGCCCGGCCAGATCACCGGCAGCGACCTCGGCCCGGTGGTCACCCGAAGCGCCTCCGACACCGTGCCGACCGGCACCAGCGCCGTGGTTGGCGTTGCCTGCCAGGGCAACGAGACGAGGCTCAGCGGTGGCGCGTTCTGGACCGCCGCGACGGTCGGCAACAAGGGCCTTCAGGCCACTTTCCCGGTCGGAAACGGCTCTTGGTTCGGAATCGGGAAGAACCAGTCCGGCACGAATCAGACCTTCAACGTGCAGATCCTCTGCCTGCAGGGCTGATCGACCCGGCATCCGGGAACGGGTTGTCTTGTGCGGACGTGGACGGGCGGGCCCTCACGGCCCCGCCCGTCCGGGCCGGTACCCGCCAGAGGGTGTAGGCGATGTCGCAGGAGACCGTGGAAACCATGAGACGCGGCTACGGGCGAGGGCCGCCTTGGAGTCGCTGATGGCCCGGGGAGGGTCTCGAATTCCTGTGGGCCAAGACCAACTATCAGAGCGGGTGCGGCTCGTCGGGCCCGAACGGCGGGTCGCCGTCCATCAGCATCCGGATCTCACCTGTTCGCAAGACCTCGGCGAGAGTTCGGGTTGGATCGAAGGAGAACGGATCGCCGGTGTCGTCCCAGCCATACGGTCGGGACGCTAGGGAGCCCTGCGGATGGCGTGCGGTACTAGCCGGGGTACTAAACGGAGCGCACCGAGCAGAGCGGGGAGACCGAGCAGGCGCAGGATTAAGCGGAACGCGCCGCACGGGATCGACTACACATCGGTTGTGGTCCAGGCGGTCGTGGGTTCGAATCCCATCGTCCACCCCTCGCGAAGCCCCCGCTACGACGGGGGTTTCGTGTCTTTGGCCGACAGCCCGGCGGCTTCGAGGGCTTCTTCCGGGCTCGCGTACATCTGCATCCGGATTCCCAGTTCGCCCCGCGTCGTCCACACCTGACCGAAGCGCATCTCGACCAAAACCCCGGTCGGCTTCGAACGCCCCCGCTGACGAACAATGACGACGACCCGATCCCCCGCGTCGATGATCTCCTCGACCTCAAGCTCCCAGTCATCCCAGGCTCTGGTCCAGCTCGGCGATGAATTGCCTGGCGCCCTCGATGCCGAGGTAGGTCTGCTGCTCGGGCCAGCCGTGGAAAGTCGACATGTCCCAGACGAAATCGGCGTGGAAGTTTTCGTTGAGGAAGTCACCGGTGGCGATGAGATGTTCGTAGCCGCGCCGCAATCTCTCGACGTTCTCCTGCGACATCCCTACTCCGACAGACCCGCGGCTTCGAGGGCCTTCGTCTGGTCGTTGAAGTACTCCAGCCGGGTGATCAACCCGTCCTCCACGGAGACCAGGATCGCGTCCTTGCGCTCGAGGGAGACGCCGCTGTCTCTGCCGGTCGCCCGCATCGTGAACAGCGAGACGACCTTGTCGTCGACGTCCCGGTAGCCCTCAGGGTCCATCTCGAAGTGCTCCCAGGCCGAGGCCCAGTTCTCAAGCCACTTTCGCAGTCCCTCGTGCCCGACGCGATCATGCCCGTCGGGGACGTCCCAGTCGACACTGACGACTTCAGGGTGCATCACCTCCCAAAGCAGCTCTCCGGTCTGGGCGAAGTGCCTGTCCGCGCGGCGCACAACTTCGACGTTCTCCTGCGACATCGCCCACGCAGTATCTCTTGCGGCGGGGGAGGGTCAGAGCGACCGTCGAGCGGCTCCAGCGTTTAGGTCAAGCGGCTCCAGCGTTTAGGTCAAGCGGCTTCGCGCGCGCGTTCTCAGCAGCCTTGCTTGCTGTCCGAGCCAGCCCCGCCGCGACAGTTGTTCGAACCGCCGCCGCCCCTGAGATCGTCGTCGCCGGCTCCGCCCCGCAGCACGTCGTCGCCGCCCTTACCGCGCAGCACGTCGTTGCCGCGGGCGCCGCAGGCGAGGTCGTCTCCCTCGAGCCCGACCACGGTGTCGTCTCCCCGCCCGGCGGCGATCACGTCGTCGTCCTTCGTCCCTCGCAGCCGGTCCGCCCGCCGCGTGCCGGCGATCGTCGCGTCGGTGCCGGCGCAGGTCGCGGGCAGCGCGTTGATGGCCAGCTGCGTGGCGCAGCAGTACTGGCTTCCAGCCCATACTCGAAGAAGAGCGGGTTGGCCTGAGTGCCGTCGAGGTTGGCGCGGCCGATCGCGGGTCTGAGGGTTCCGTCCGGGTCCTCTGGGCTGTTCGCCCAGTAGACGTGCGTGGCGTCGACAGCGACGCCGATGGGGTCAGGGGCGGGGGTGATGAAGCCCAACTCGACCCCACTGCCGTCGAGGTTCGCGCGGCTGATCGCACCGGGCCCGGTGACCGCGCTCCCGTTCGACCAGTAGACGTACTTGGAGTCGACCGCGATCCCGCGGTAGGGGCCGTCGTGGCCGGTGCCCGTGATGAAGTTCGGGTCGACGGCCTTACCGCCGAGGTTGGCGCGTCCGATCGCGGCGGGTGTCGTTGGGGTTCCCTCCTGCGTCCAATAGATGTGCTTGTCGTCGACCGCGATTCCCTCGATGTTGGTGCTGGGGACGGAGATGAAGCTCTGGTTGACGCTGCTCGGATCGCCGTTGATGCGCGCGCGTCCGATCGTTTGCGGGACGACTAGGTTCGTCCAGTAGATGAACCGGTCGTTGACCGCCACCGCAGCCGGAAAGCCGGCGGCGGGGATGAAGTTCGGGTCGACGTTCGTGGCATCGAGCGTGGAGCGGCCGATCGTGAAGTCGTCGAGGTTCGTCCAGTAGATGTAGGTGCTGTCGACGGCCACCCCGGAGTTGCCGTTCGGGATGAAATCCAGGGTGCCGCCGCTGGGGTTGTTCTGGTTGAAGCGCCCGACGGACCCGGTGCCGTAGTTGCCGAAGTAGACGTAGGCGTCGGCGTTGGCGGCGAGTGCGAGGGCGCCGATTGCGAGCGTTGCGAGGAGGAGCGCCGTGCGCCGCGCGAGCCGCGCCGATCCGTTTCCTGCGTACCGCGCGACCATTCGAGCTCCCTCCCTCGTGGCCCGGAGCCCCCCGGAACCAAGCCTCCCGTATTCGGGCGACCCTAGACCGCACGCCCGCTTTGTGTCAAGGCAACAAGGCGTGCGTTGGCGCGCCCGAGGGCATCGGTTAGGCTCGCGCCGATCGACGACTTGGGCGTGGACGGGCGTCCCGACCGTGCTGCCCCTCCGGCCAAACCACCAGCGCGACACCAGCGCGATCCGGCGCTGCATCGCCCGGGTCAGGCTCGACACGTACTCGCCGGAGCCGACCAGGCCCTCCTCCTCGGCACCCCACCAGGCAAACCGCAGCCCCTGGTCGGGGTGGATGTTCAGGTTCGAGATCTGCTTGCCCAGCTCGAGCAGGGTCGCCGAGCCGGAGCCGTTGTCGTTGATCCCGGGTCCGGCGAACACGCTGTCCAAGTGCGCGCCGGCCATCACGACGTTGTTCGGATCGCCGGTGCGGGTCTGGGCGATCACGTTCTCGCCCGTTCGGACCTCGGAGTGCGTCGCAGGTCGCTGCCGAGCGCGAAGCTCGTGTCGACCGTCGGGATCGCGGCATTGGTCCGCCCAGCGTGCCGTTGATCACGTCGCGGCGCCCCTCCTGGCCCTCGTTGAAGAGGACGACCGCGGCGGCGCCGACGGCGGCGGCGTTGTCGACCTTGACCCGGAAGTCGCACGTACCGCGCTGGATCAGCGCGACGCGCCCGGTGATCGCGAGCCCATCGAAGTCCGACGGCTCACAGCCGCTGCTCGAGGGTCGGGCTGGCGAGCGGCCAGACCGCCTTTGACGGGCGCTCGGACTACGGGCCGTTCACGGCGGTTGGGATTCCGGCCGGCGGGCTGTTCACCGGCGCTGAGGACGTCAAGTCCGAGGCCGAGCAGGCCGCCTACGGCGGAACCGCCGGGGAGGCGTTCGACCCCTGCTACCACAAGGCGTGCGACGACATCAACAACCTCAGCGTCCGCGCGCTGAATCAGATGTCCGACGCGGTCGCGGACGCGGTCAACCACTACGCGTTCAGCCTCGACTTCATTCCGAGGGAGAACGGGAGTGGCGCGTCCAAGGCCAAGGTCGCAAGCCGCAAGGGCACGCAGAGCAAGTACGTGGGCGATCTGCTGCGCAAGTAGCCGCCCACCAACACCTGTGGCAGAGCGCCCCGTCCCGTCGGCGGGGCGCTCGCCTTTTAGGGACTAGGCGGGCGCGGGGGCTGCCGCCAGCAGGGTGCCCATCGGCCGCACCACCGCCCGCGAGTGCTCCGCGAGCAGGTCGCAGAGCTGCGCGAGCGCATCGCGTTCGGCCGGGCCCATGGCGGCGTGGTGGAGCATCAGACCGACCGGCGCCGATCCGCGACTGGCCTCGGCGAGGCGCTCGCCCAGCTGCTCACGGGTGAGGCGCACGCCCTTTCGATGGGCGAACCAATCGACGGACACCGGAAGCTCGGCCAGGCCGTCGAGCGCGAACGGCTCCGCTCGCGACTCGCGCGAGAGGGCGCGGAATCCGAGCTCGAGCAGGCACTCGGCCGTGGTCGCCGTGCAGCGGTTCCAGGGCGGCGTGAAGATCGGGTCGCAGCGATGCCCCAGGCGCGCCTCCAGCAGGCGCCGGCCCTCGGCGATGTCCTCCAGCTGCAGCGCGCGCGATCGTGAGCCGCCGAACTCGCACTTGCGTCCCTCCGGCTCGTGGTTGCGGTGCACGAGCCCGTGTTGGTGAAAGCCCAGTGGAGCGGGGGAGTCGTAGCGGCGCTCGAGCAACACGGAGGCGAGCTCCGGGCGCAGTGCCCGGGGGATCACGGCGAGATCAAGCGGCAGGCATCGCCCGGCGATCAGGTCGACCAACGCCAGCAGCCTCGCGTCGGCCCAGCCGGCGTCGTCGTCGCGGATGAAGAACTCGACCGGGCGGGGCGCCTGGTCGAGGGCGCTGCGCAGGGCCGAGAGCCAGCTCACGCGGCCGCCTCCGTCGCGAGCGCCCGCGCGAGGATCTCGGCCGAGGTCTCCGCGCCGTCGAGGTCGAGGCCGGCAGCGGCCGGGCAAAAGCCGTCGAGGTCGTCGATGGCGCCCGCCAGCGCCGCCCCGTCGAGGCGCCGCGGATCGAGCACGCGGATCGCGCCCAGCGACGCGAGCCGCTCGGCACGTCGGGTCTGCTCGTCCTCGCCGTCGGCGGCGAACGGGACTACGAGCGCAGGCGCGCCCGAGCGCACCACCTCCAGGGCCGTGTTGTAGCCGCACTGGCTCACCGAGGCGCCCGCCTCGCGAAGCTCGGCGCCGAGGTCCGCGACCGAGCGCACGAGCTCGACCCCGGGGTTGCCGGCGGCGCGGCGCTCGAGCTCCGGCCAGCGGTCGGCGGGGAACAGGGGCCCCGCGATCAGGCGCATCGGTCGCCGTGTCTCGAGCAGCCCGTGGGCGTCGATCGCGGCCCGCAGCAGCGGCTCGCCAACCCGGCCACCGCCCGCCGAGACCAGCACGCGGTCGGTGCGCGGCCGTTCGGGTGCGGCCGGTTCCGGCCCGACGACGAACCCGGTGTGATGGACCGGCATGCGCAGGGTGGACCGAGGGTCGAACGAGTCCTCCAGGCGCGCAAAGTCCGGGTCGGAGTGCACGAGCACGAGGTCGAACCACCGGTTGGCGGTCGCCGCGGCGCGCTCGTCGTGGCGTCGCTGGCGCTCGCCGCGGGAGACGAGGATGTCGCGCAGGCTGCAGGCGACGAGCGGCCGGGCGCCCCGGGTGTCGCGCGCTCGCTCGAGCAGGGGCAGGAGCTCGGCGGCGAACTTCTTGCGCCCAAACGGGAACAGCTCGATCACCATCGCCCGCGGCCGGACCTCATCGAAGGTGGCGAGGATCCTCCGGGTTCGCAGCTCGAAGGTGCGCGCGACCTGGGCCCGCCCATCTTCGGCGACCAGGGCCCCGTCGGCCCCCATGCTGAGCGGCGGCAGCGAAACAACCCGAACGCCGGCGGGCAACGGCGCGTCGGGCGGCATCGTGCCGCCGCTGAGCAGGGTGACCTCGAAGCGCTCCGAGAGCGCCGCGCACAGCGCGAGCGACCGGGCGAGATGGCCGAGGCCGAGCGAGTGCTGGCAATAGAGGAGCAGCGGCGGGAGTCGGCTCACGCGGCCACCTCCGCGGCGGAGGCCAGCGTGGCGTCGGCTTCGACCAGCAGGTCCGAGAGACGTTCGATGCCCCGCGGGCGAACCCTGGTGATCGCGCGCAGGGCGCGCTCGGCGAGCAGGGCCGCGGCCACGTGCCAGCGCAGGTCCACGGGGTCGAGCCGCCCGCCGGCGGCCGCATAGCCGTCGAGCACGGCCTGCGCGAGCGACGCCCTCGGCCGCGCCCGAGAGCTCGCCGATCAGCCGGCGGTAGCGAAGGCCGGCGAGGATGCCGCCGGCGTCGGCGGCCGCCGGGCCGAGCGCGACCTGGTCGAGGTCCACCAGCGCCAGGCCCCCATCGCCGACCAGGACGTTCTTGGGATGGACGTCGCCATGCAGGCAGACGGCCGGGGCGGCCTGCGGCCGCTCGGCGACCAGGCGGTCGGCGAGCTCGCGGGCCGCGCCGGCGCAGTCCGGGCGCAGGGCCGCGATCAGCGATGCGGCGCGCCGCAGCTCCGTCGGCTCGAGGCGCTCGAACGGTGGGGTCAACGGCGGCGCCTCGAGCCGGTGCAGGTTCGCGAGCGCCGCTCCGAGCCGGCGCATCCCAGCCTCGAGCTCGGATCCCTCGAGCGCGGCCAGCGGCCGTCCGTCGAGCGCCTCGCACTCGAGCACGCGGTGCTCGGGGTCGTAGGAGATCGCCCATGGCAGCCGCAGGCCGGCGGCGGCGGCCGGGCCGCGCAGGACGTCGTGAACGCGCCGCGTGCGCGCGCCCTCGTCACCCGCGTAGGCCTTGGCGTAGGCGAGCGTTCGACCCTCCGCGTCCATGCGGCGCACCGTCGCGCACTTCTCGGGCGCCCACGCCACCAGCCTGGAGGCGGCGACTCCCGGCGCCGGGCGCCCGAGCAGGCGCCTCAGCCCCGCGATCTTGCGGTCGTTGGGGAAGGTGAACAGCACCGCGCCGAGCTCGGGGTCGCGGACCACCCCGCGCAGCGGCCCGCGGTCCGTGGCCCGCTCGGCCGCGCGCTTGAAGACGCGCTCGCCGCGCTCGCCGGTGAACGTTCGCAGCGCGACGCGCTCGCGGCGGCCGCCGATGTCGAGCGCGTAGAGCACGCGCAGGCTCTCTCCTGGCCGGTACTTCACGCGACCCCTGCGGCAGGCGTCGACGGCCACCGCCCCGTGGCGCCCGAGCAGGCGGCCCAGGCGCGGCGCCATCGCCTCGGCGTCGAGGAGCAGGTCGCGGTGGCGCACGGCGAAGTCCGGCGCGAGGCCCGCGCTCATGTCCCCACCATCCTGCGGAAGGTTCCCGGCTGGGCGCCGTCGCTCCACTCGATCACGTCGACCGTCTCGCCGCCGGGGGCGAAGCGCGCGGACCTCCACCGCCGTCGTGCCCGGAGCCGCCTCGCGCCGACGCAGGCGCGGCGCCGGGACGCCGAGCTCGTGCGGGCAGACCAGCGTCACGAGCCTCGCCCTCGTCGCCTCGATCGCGGCGCTGACGACCGGCGCCGCGAGCCGCTCGCCGTAAGCCGGCGCGACCCAGCCCGGCTCGAGGGCGACGTCGAGCGCCGGGTCGAGCACCAGGGCCAGTCCCGGAGCCCGGACCGCGGTCGCGTCGGGGCCGGGCTCGACGAGCGTCTCGCCCTCGGCCTCCGGGGCGAGGTGAAAGCGAAGGTCATAGCGGTGGCGCTCGGTTCCCTCGAGCCGGTCCTCGAGCAGCCAGTACTCGCCGGCGGCGAAGGCGATCGCCCGCGTGTGGATCGCGTCGTAGCTCGGGCTCCGGGCCTCGCCCCGCACGAGGTCGAGGCCCGGCGAGGCAAAGCGGCCGAGGAACCGCCCCTCGGCAACCGGGCCGCGCGGCTTGCCGCGGCGGTACGGCGTCTGATCGAGGGCGTCGACGCAGACCGTGTTGTGGGCCGCCGTGCCCTTGAACCAGCGCCGGAGGTTCGGAGGTTCCTCTGAATAGGTGAAGCGCCCCGGGTCCACCAGGAGCGCCCGGCCCCCGGCGACGACCTCGATGCTCAGCAGGTCGTAGTGCCCGTGTCCGCCCTCGCCGAGCGGACCGCAATCGAAGATCAGGTAGCGCTCGTCCTCGAAGGCGGTCGCCCCCTCGCCCCAGCCGCTGCGCTGGGTGAAGTAGCCGCCGTCGGGAAAGCTCGCGCCGCGAGTCCGAGGCGGTTCACCGCGCTCGCCGCGGCTCGCGACCCACTCGAGATCGCGGCGGCCGAGCAGGGCCCCGGCGAGCTCGAGCACCTCCCCGTAACGGACGCTGTCGGCGTCGGAAAGGGCGGAGATCGGCCCGTCCGGGCGGTGGCAGTGAAGCGCGAACTCGCAAGCGCGCGCCAGCCGCTCCTCGTATCCGGCGGGGAGGTCGAGGCCGAAGCGCCGCGCGTTCTCGGCCGCCCCGACGAACGAGCGCAGCACGAGCAGGTGGTAGTGAGTCGAGCTCTCGCGGTGGACGCCGTCGTCGCGCGTGCCCTCGAGCAGGCTGCGGCCGAGCTCGGCGAGCGCGTACTCGGCCAACTCGCCGTCGGGGTCGAGCGCGTCCGGGCAGCGCCAGCGCCGCGACGAGCAGGGCGTAGAGCTCGAGCGTGCGGTGGTTGCGCTGCGGGCCGGGCGTCAGGTTGGCGCGCACGTGGGCGACGTCGCGTTCGAGCCCGGCGAGCAGCGCCCGCTCCGCGGCCGGGTTCAGCCCAGCGAAGCCCGGCGCCTCGCAGAAGCGGCGCCAGGCGTAGATCCAGTTCGGAGACCCGGCGGGCCGCGACGTCGGCGGTGTCGACGCCGGCCGGCACGTCGCTGACCCAGCTCGTCACCAGGCGCTCCCAGGCCCGCAGGAAGCGCCGCTCGTCCGCGATCGAATAGGCGAAGGCGAGGTCGAGGCCGAAGTAGAACTTCGTCCACTCGATCCGCCACTCCTCGTCCGCGGGCAGCTCGGCGCCCAGCCAGTCGGGCGGCAGCCCGAGCTCGAGGGTCGTCCCGGCGCAGGTGTACCGGCCGGCGCATACCGCCTCGGCGACGGCGAGATCGCGGTGGGCGTGGCCGAGGTGGCAGAAGACGTCCCGGGGCCGGGTCGAAGTGGTCGCCGCGGCCGGGGTCACGCGATCGCCTCCTCGAACAGGGAGGCCAGCCGGCGCGCGAGGCGGTCGCCGTCGAAGCGCTCGCAGCACGGACTCGCGCCCGCGCGCGGCCGAGGCGGGCGGCGAGCTCGGGATCGGTCCGCAGTCGCAGCAGCGCCTCGGCCACCGCCTCGGGATCGTCGGGCGGCACGAGGAGGCCGTTGTCCTCGGCGCGGACGAGCTCCGGGATCCCGGAGACCGGGGTGGTGACGACGGGCAGCCCGCAGGCCATCGCCTCGACGAGGACGTTCGGGATCCCGTCGCGGTCGCCGTCGGCGAGGATGCGGCAGGGCAGGCAGAAGACGTCGGCGCCGAGGTAGGCGCGGTGGAGCTCGCTCTGGTCGAGCGGGCCGGCGAGCTCGAACCGGCGCCCGACGCCCCGGGCCGCGATCAGGCGGCGGATCTCCTCGCTGTGCTCACCGTCCTCGCCCGCGAGCGTCGCCTCGACCTCGACCCCGCGGTCGGCGAGCAGGCTCGACGCCTCCACCAGCATGTCGAAGCCCTTCTTCGGGCACCAGCCGCCCGACGCCGAGCACGCCGCAGCGAGCCGTTGGCCGAGCGGCGCGGCGGCTGATCGCCAACGAGCCGGGCGAGGTCGGCGTTGAGGCCGTGATAGACGCAGTGCACCGGCGTCGCCGGGTCGGCCCGCTGCAGGTGCTCGCGCCCCGCGTCCGTGCAGGTGACCGCGAAGCGTCGCCGCCCGCAGCTTGCGGCCCAGCAGCCCGGCCGGGTTCAGCGAGTCCGAGTAGACGTCCTTCGCGTGGCCGGTGAACGAAAAGCCGACGCCCGGTGATCGGTCGAGGCGAGCCACGCGACCGTCGTCGAGCCGTGAGCGAAGTGCGCGTGCAGGTGGCGCACGCTCGGGTCGGCGAGCAGGCGGTCGGCCAGCGCGACGGCCAGCAGGAACTCCTTCATGTAGACCTTGCGCGGCCAGGCGCAGCGCCCCTCGCGAGCCCGCACCGCCTGCGCGCCGGCCGCCCGCAGCGCTCGGGCCAGACCGAGCGGCCGCCGCCGCGCCGTGCGCGCCAGCGGGCCGAGGAACGGGCGCAGGTTGCGCGCCAGCCACGGGAGCGCAGGCGGTGCCGGAGACCGTCGTCACCGGCGGCAGGTACTCCGGCCGCGCTCGGATCCGCTCGACGACCCGGTGGCGCGGCGGCTCGTCCGGCGGCTTGATCACGAACAGGCGCAGCCGCAGGCCGGTGCGCTCGAGCCGCTCGATCTCGCTGGCGATGAAGAGCTCGGAGAGCCGCGGATAGCCCTTCAGCAGGTAGGCGATCGTCGGGTCGGGCTCGTCAGGCATAGGCCCTCCCCAGCACGTCGCGCGAGGCGCCGGGTGCAGCCCGCGAGCGTCGAAGCCGCGTCTCGGCGACCGAGCGACCCGCGGCTCCGAGCCGCCGGCGAAGCGCCGGGCGGCGCGCGAGCAGCGCTCGAGCGCCTCGCGCAGGCGCGGCCGGCGTCGCCGGGCGGGACGAGGAGCCCGGTGACGCCGTCGACCACGGCGCTCGAGATGCGCGCCGACGTCGCCGGCGACCACCGGGCGTCCGCTCGCGATGGCCTCGAGCACGACGTTCGGCAGGCCGTCGCGGTCGCCGCTGCCGTCGGCCACGCGAGGGCACGACGACGACGTCGGCGGCGCGCGTACTCGGCCGGCAGGCGGTCGTGGTTGAGCGGCGCCCGCGAGCTCCACGCGCCGGCCCGAGCCCGGCCGTCGCGATCGCCGCCTCGAGCCGGGCGCGCTCGCGGCCCCTCGCCGACGATCCGCAGCCGACGCCGGGCCGTCGATGCCTGCGCATCGCCTCGACGAGGACGTCGAAGCCCTTCTTCTCCACCAGCCGCCCGACGGCCAGCAGGCGCAGCGCGCTGGAGCGACGGGCGGCGGGGTGGGCCGGAAGCGCTCCAGGTCGACGCCGTGCGGCACCAGCGTCGGGCGGGCCCCCGACGCGCGCGACCTGCGCGGCGACGTCGGCGTTGCAGGCGATCACGCAGCGGGCAGCGCTCGCCCGCGCCCGCAGCTCCGCGGCCGAGACCTTGCGCGCGTCGCGGGCGTGGGCGCTGAAGCCGTACGGGACGCCGAGCGCGGCGCGCGGCGACCGCGGCGACCGCCGCCGGGGTGTGGGCGAAGTAGCCGTGGACGCCGGCGACGCCGGTGCCCGCGAGGCGGCGAGCGAGCTCGCGTCGCCTGCTCGGCCTCGGTCCCAGGCGCCAGCACTCGGACCCGGCCCGCGAGCCGCTCGGCGCCCGGCTGCGGGACCGTCCTCGTCGCCGGGCTTGGTCGCGAACACGCCGGCCAGCGCGCCGGCGGCGTCGAGCGCCAGCAGCTCGTTGAGCAGGAACGTCTCGGAGCGCCGCGGAAAGCCGCTCGTGACCACGGCGAGCCAGCCGGACGCGCTGGAGCGCGGCCGCTCGACCGCGGGTGCTCGGGTTGCCAGGGTCATCGGCGCGACAGCGCCGGCTCTTCCGCCCGCCGGGCCGTGGGCGTATCGGGGCGCGCTGCGTGGCCGTCGGGCGACCACTCGCGGACGATCCGGCCGCGCTCGATCTCGAGCACCTGGTCGGCTGTCTCCCAGAGCTCGGTCTGGTGGGTGATGAGGATCGTGGTGCGCTCGCGCATCAGCTCGCGCAGCCCGTCGAGCACGTGCGCCTGGGCCTCGGCGTCGAGGCCCGTCGTCGGCTCGTCGAGCACCAGCACCGGGGGGTTGCGCAGCAGGGTCCGGGCGATGCCGATCCGCTGCCGCTGGCCGCCCGACAGCCCGACGCCCTGAGGGCCGAGCTGGGTCTCGTAGCCGCCGGGGAGCTCGCTGACGAACGCGTGGGCGGCGGCCGCCTCGCGCCGCGGCGACGATCTCGCCCTCGGTCGCGGACGTCCCGTAGGCGATGTTCTCGGCCACCGTCCCGGTGAACAGGACCGTGTCCTGCAGCAGCACGCCGATCTGGTCGCGCAGCCAGGCGAGCCGGCAGTCGCGCAGGTCGCGCCCGTCGATCAGCACCCGGCCCGACGCGGGGTCGTAGAAGCGGGCGATCAGCGCCGCGAGCGTCGACTTGCCCGCGCCCGAGGGCCCGACCAGCGCGACCCGCGACCCGGGCTCGATCCGCAGCGAGACCCCGTGCAGGGCCGAGCGGTCCTCGGTGTGCGAGAACGTGACGTCGTCGACCTCGATCGCGCCGCGTGCCCGCGGGCCGCGGTAGGCGCCCGGCCGCTCCTCGAGGATCTCGTCGGCGGCGAGCAGCTCGGCGATCTCGTCGGCGCGCGCCAGCGCCTTCGAGGTCTTGCCCGACTCGCGGGCGATGTCCTTGAGCGGGCTGTTGAGCTTGCGCGCGTAGGTCGCGAAGACGACCAGATCGCCGGGCGAGAGCGCCCCGGACGAGACCCTGAAGACGCCTACGACCACCACCAGCGCCGTCCCGATCGCCGTCACGACGCTCACCGCCCCGTCGAAGCGGGCCTGCAGGCGGGCGAGCTGCATCCCGAGGTCCATCCGCGTCTCGCTCAGGCGCTCGACCCGCCGGTGCTCGAAGCCCTCGGAGCCGAACGCCTTCACCACGCCCATCGCCGAGAGCGCCTCGCCCGCGGTGGAGGCGATCACGCCCTCGTGGCTGCGCTGGCGCCCGGGCCGCCGTGCGCAGCTGGCGGCGGTAGCGAAAGCTGAGCACGGCGAGCACGGGGGTGGCCGCGAACGACACCAGGGCCAGCACCGGGTCGACCACGATCGACACGATCACGATCCCGACCAGCAGCATCACCGCCTGGACCATCGGCCCGAGCGAGTCCGAGAACATCGAGCCCACCGCGTTCACGTCGGCCGTCACCCGGGTCACCAGGTCGCCCTTCTGGCGCCGCTGGTGAAAGCCGAGCGACAGTCGCTGCAGGTGCGCGTACGCCGCCGTCCGCAGGTCGTGGACGATGCGCTCGCCGGCGCGCTGCAGCCAGAGGTCGGAGAAGTAGGTGGAGATCGCGTCGACGGCGGCGATCGCGACCACCAGCACCGCGATCCCGGCGAGCAGCCGCAGGTCGGATGCGTCGAGGCTGAACGCGCCGTCGTGGCCGGCGAACAGCTCGTCGATCACCAGGGCGATCGGCCACGGCTTCGCCAGCTCCGCGAGCGCGACGAACAGGCTGCACACGCCGGCTCCGGCCAGCGCCTTCCAGTGGCCGGCGATGAACGGCCGCATCGCGGCGCCGGTGGCGCCGAGCTTGGTCCCGGGCAGCCTCATCGCGCGATCCGGGCGACGGCGAGTTCGGCGGCGGTCGTGGCCGGCTCCTGCGCGGCGACCGCCTCGGGACGCTCGGCGAGATCGGCGAGGATCCGCGCCGCGCGCTCGGCGCCCCGGTAGTCGGGCTCGCGCGGGGCCGGGGGGCGAGCTTCGAGCAGCTCGTCGATCGCGTCGCGCATCGTGCCCGGGCGCATGGAGGCGGGGTGGAGCATCCGCGCCATCCCGCCCTCGGCGAGGGCCCGGGCACGGATCAGCTGCTCCTCGCTCGGGCTCACGCGCGGCACCAACAACGCGGGCTTGCGAGCGCGCATCAGCTCGGCGACCGTGTTGTAGCCCGCCATCGACACCACGCCCCGGGCGCCGGCCACCACCCGGTCCATGTCGGGGCGAAAGCCGTGCACCTCGGCGCCGGTGCCGCGCGGTGAGCCGGCGCAGCTCGGCGACCTCGCGGGCGCCCATCAGCGGCCCGGGGACGATCACCGCCGGAAGCTCGAGGGGGCGCTCCCGCAGCGCGCGGGCGAAGCACGAAAGGAGCTCGAAGCCGTCGCTCCCGCCCCCGGCCGTGGCCAGCAGGTACCCGTCGCCGAGGTCGTCCGGACCCTCGGTCGGCATCGGCTGGCCGAGGTAGCCGACGCGGTGGACGGGCACACCGAGGTCGTCCCAGCCGAGGCAGCGCAACGCGTCCGGCGACGACTCCGGGCCGTAGACCAGGACCGCGTCGAAGTGGCTTTCGATCGTTTCGCGCAGCGTCGGGCTCCACTTGCGGCGCACGCGCTCGGGGCTGTCGTCGATGTCGCGCAGGCCGAGGACGAGGCGGCGCCGCGAGTCGCGCGCAAGCGCGTGTAGGGCGGGGGCGAGCTCGCCGTCCAGGCCCAGCGGCACCTTGTCGACCACGATCACGTCGGGGTCGAACGATTCGGTCGCGGCATCGGCGATGCTCGAGCGCAGCCGATTGAGGTCGGCCGGCTCGACCGCGAGCGAGGCCGAGCGCGAGACGCCGTTCGCGTCGCGGGAGCGGCTGGGCAGCTTCACCGTGTCGACGCCCGCGGGGAGGGCGAAGAAGGGCGCGATCGGCGACCCGCTGAGGATCAGCGAGCCGGCGCCGCCCTCGAGATCGCCGAGCCGGCCGCAGATCGACAGCGCCCGCCGCAGGTGCCCGAGGCCGACGATCTCGTTCGAGTGAAAGAGGAATCGGGCGGGCGCGCTCGCCGCGCCGGTTGATGGCGGCGGCGGCGAGGCGGGCCGGGCGCCGCGCCTGACGAGAGCCGCCCCTGCCTCGGGTCGTCTCGCCGGCGCGGCGCCTTGCGCCCGTTCCCTGCACGCGGTGCAACCACTCGAGTTCCGCGCGCAAGCCGTGCTCGAAGCTCGTCCGCGGCCGGAAGCCGAGCTCGTCGCGGGCCCGCTCCGTCGCCGCGCCCGTGTGGCGGACGTCGCCCCGCTGGCGCTCGGTGTAGTCGATCTCCAGCGGGCGCTCGGCGAGCTCACCGAGGAGCTCGAGCGCTCGGCGCAGGCTGATCCGCGAGCCGCCGCCGATGTTGTAGGCGCGCCCGGCCGCCTCGGGTACCTCTGCCGCACGGCGCGTGGCCTCGACCACGTCGGCGACGAAGGTGAAGTCCCGGGTCTGGCTGCCGTCGCCGTAGACCGTCAGCGGCTCGCCGGCGAGCGCCGCGCGGCAGAAGCGGTGAAACGCCATGTCCGGCCGCTGGCGAGGCCCGTAGACGGTGAAGTAGCGCAGCGCCGTCGCCCGCACGCCGTGGTTGTCGTGGTAGAGCCGGCAGAGGCTCTCGGCGGCGAGCTTCGTCGCCCCGTAGGGCGAGTAGGGCCGCGGGCGGACGTCCTCGTCCGTCGGCAGGGTCTCGGCCTCGCCGTAGATCGACGACGACGATGCGAACACGAACGGCTTCTCCGGGCTGGCGCTGGCGGCGTCGAGCAGCCGCTGGGTCGCGTGCACGTTGCGGCGCAGGTAGACCTCAAACCGCTCCTCCCAGCTGGAGCGCACGCCCGGTTCGGCGGCGAGGTGAAAGACGGCGTCGCAGTCGGCGACCAGGCCGTCGAGCGGCGCCGCGGCGAGGTCGACGGGCGCGAGCTCGAACGCGTCGTGCTGGCGCGCCCGCTCGAGGTTCGCCAGCTTGCGCGACCGCTCGTAGTTGTCGGAGAAGCAGTCGACCCCGAGGACCGAATGGCCGTCGGCAAGCAGCGCTTCGCTGAGGTGCGAGCCGATGAAGCCCGCGCAACCTGTGATTAGTGCCCGCATTTGTTGCTCTGTTGTGAAAACACGACCCGCGGGCAGGGATCACGCACGAATTTCGACGTCCGGGTTCGCACAAGCTCCTCCTCCACTGGTTGGCGAAGGCAGGAGGGTTCCCGGGTCCCGGTCGGGACCTCAATTGGACATAGGTCCTACGACCCGCGCGGATGCGCGAGCGGCGAGTGAGACGGCCTAGCGCCGCACGCCGTTGAGCTCGCGCACGGCGGCGAACAGGCCGCCGATCGCGAACTGATCGACGGCGATGATCGTCGGCATCCTGCCGCGCAGCTCGGCGCAGGTCCGGGCGCGGCCGAGGATCACGTCCTTGGCGTTCACCGCCTCGTCGTTGGCGATGTTCGTCTGCTCCGGGGGTGTCGGCGGCGACCAGTGGTTCATCAAGAACAGCGAGCCGACGCTGTCGCCACGGTTCGGTACGCACGTCGCCGGCCAATTGGCTGAGTCCGTGAGCTCGGCCGGGTGGTCGAACGTGAACGGCGTCTCCTGGAGGATCCCGTCGTAGGCGTCGCGGTACCACGGGTAGGTCGTGCCGGCGTCGCGCTCGGCGAGCATCACCACCTGCTGCTGGGTGCGGATCATCCGCTTCAGGGTCGGCCAGGGCCCGAACTCGCCGTCGTAGACGTAGTCGAGCAGCCCGCTCTGCTGCATCGCGCCGGCGAAGTCGTCGGCGCTGACCTTGGGCTCGACGACGATCGCGAGCACGTTGTTGGGGCGCTTGCGCACGAACTTGCGGATCGAGCGCAGGGCCGGCACCAGGGGCGTCGCGCCGATCTCGCAGGCGACGTGGCAGAGGTAGAGGCCGCGCTCGCCGGTGGTGACCCGGCCGTCGTCGTCGGTCTTCACCGTGCCGTCGGGTTGCAGGACCCCGTAGTGCGTGTCGATCAGCAGCGCCCGGACCCCGGTCTCGAGCTGGTCGGGGATCGCGACCGACTGGTTCGGGATCCGCCAGCCCAGCGAGGCGGCCGACATCGCGTTGTGAGCGCCGGGCAACACGACGCGATCGAAGTGGCGCTTGCACAGCGGCGCGGCGCCGTTGCACCGCATGTCGCGCTTCGCCTCGGCGGGCGTCGCGGCGAGCGCCAGCGCGAGCACGGCCAGGGCGCCGGCCGCGCCGACCCTAGCCGCCCGTGCGGCCCTCGACCTCAACCTTCACCTCGTCGGCGACCTTGAGCGCGCCGAACAGGGCCGTGTACGGCTTGATGCCCCAGTCGCTCTGGGTCAGCGTCGCGGAGCCGCTGATCGCGCCGTCGGCACCGAGGCCGAGCTCGAACTCGACCGGGTTGGTGCGCTGGGCCAGCGTCAGGTCGCCTCGCACCCGCAGCCGGTCGCCGTCGCCCTCGACCGCGGTCGACCGGAACTCGACCGGGTGGCGGCCGAGGACCTCGTCGTCGATGTTCTGCTCGATCTCGCGCCGGTCATCGTCGCCGAGCTCCATCACCCCGCCCGTGCCCTCGCGGACCTTCAGCGAGCCGGCGTCGGCGTCGAGCTCGAGCGAGCTCTGGGCCGGATCGTCGGCGAGCTCAAGGGTTGCCGACCACGAGGTGACCTCGATCACGAGATCGTGGCCGGCCTTCGCAGCGGCCCCCTTGCGCGCCGTCCTGACGCGCAGCGTGGCGACGTCCGGCCCCAGCTTGTAAGTGCCCGCCGCGATTGCCCGACCCTACAACCACGACCGCCTTTGAAAGACTGTCGGCCGGTCGACGGAGGAGGCAGGATGCAGTTCGACAACGAGTTCTCGGTCGCGAAGCCGATCGACGAGGTCTGGGCGACGATGCTCGACCTCGAGCGCGTGGTCCCGGCGGTGCCCGACGCGAAGGTGCTCGAGACCACGAGCGACAAGAGCGTCACGGCCGAGATCAAGATCCGGCTGGGCTCGATGTCGATGAACTACTCAGGGCCCGCGGAGATCGTCGAGCAGGACGACGCCGCTCACCGCGCCCTGCTCAAGGCGCGGGCGAAGGAGGCCGGGGGCCAGGGCAACGCCGAGGCCACGGTCGAGATCCAGCTCGCGGAGGCGGACGGCGGCACCGACGCCAAGCTGCACTCCGACGTGATCGTGACCGGCAAGGCGGCGCAGATGGGGGAGGGGATCATCGCCGCCGTGACCGAGGCGATGATCAAGCAGTTCGCGGAGAACCTGGGAAAGATGTGAGCGATCGGCCCCGGTATAGGATGGACGTGCGCTCCGGTATCCCGCTGGGTTTGGATAGATGAGCCTCCTGATCGCCTCCGAAACGACCGGCTGGTACGTCGGGATCGCGCTCGGCGTCGTCGTGGTCGTCGTGGCCGCCGCGATCGTGATCACGATCCTCGTGCTCGCCGCCCGGATCAACGGGCAGGCGAAGACCGCGGTGGGGGCGGTCGAGCAACTTCGCGCCCAGACCGACGAGCTCGCGGGCGTCGCGCAGGTCAACGACTCGGGCGTTCGCATCCTGCACGCGGCGCGGGCGGTCCGCAAGGCGGCGGTCGGAAGATGAGCCTGCTGCCGCTCGCGGTCACGGTCACCGACTCCCAGCGCGACCTCTGGTACGTCGCGCTCGCGATCGGCCTCGTCGCCGCGCTGGCGGTGGCCGCGATGCTGCTGATGCTGATCCGCTACCTGCGCGACATCGAGACCAGCGTCGACGGACTGCTCGAAGGCGCGGGACAGGTGGCCGAGAACACGGCGTACATCCCGCAGCTGGAGGCGACGACGCCGGTGCTGGACCAGATCGCCGCCGAGGGCGTGGTTCAGGACGGCTACATGAACGCCCTCTCACAGGGCTACGCGGGCGAGCCGCAGTCGGAGCAGCAGGAGGCGGCCACGTGAGCACCTCGTTGCTGATCGTGCTCAGCGTCGCCGAGGCCGTCGTCGTGGTCGTCGTGCTGGCGCTGGCGCTGATCGATATCCGGCGGCGCCTCAATCGGATCGCCAACGGGCTCTCGACCCTGGGGTCGGCGCTGGAGATGGTCGAGTCCGAGCACCTGCGCCCGCTGCGCCCGGCGGTTGAGAACATCAACAACGCGTTCGTCCGCATCATCGGCCTGATGCCGGGCGTCGCCGACAAGGCGGCCGTCGTGGCCGCTCACGCGCGCAAGCGATGATCCTCGGCTGGATCGGAGCCATCGTGCTGCTGGTCGTGATCGTGCCGGTCGTCGTGTTCCTGCTCAAGGGCGTGCTCGACGCGGCCCGCAACGTCACCGCTGCCGTCGAGCAGGTCGAGGGCGCGGCGGGGGCGGCGTCCGAGGACCTCGACGCCGTCGAGCTCCTGGTGACGACCCAGACTCAGGTCAACCAGACGGTCGGCGTGGTCGCGAACTACGGCGGTTCCCTCGACGTGATCCTGGACGACGCCTGACGATGGATCCCGCGGCAGTCGTCACGATCATCGCGGTCATCCTGATCGTCCTCGCGCTGGTGATCTTCCTCGTCTCGGTGATCCTCGAGCTGCGCAAGATCACCTCCGGGCTCGACGTCGTGATCGGCTCGGTGGGGGAGATCCTGCGCAAGACCGAGCCGGTTGAGGGCGTGGTCAAGGCGATCAACTCCGACCTCGCCGCCGGCGCCGAGCTGCTGGAGGGCCTGCTGCTGAAGAAGGCGGGCCCCGACGACGGCCCGGGGCTGGTCGAGTCGGTCTACCCGGGGGCTGGGGTGGCGATGCTCGAGCGCGAGGGCCGCCCGGGCGAGGTCAAGAACATCGACGTCGTCTACACCCGCGGCGCTGTGCAGCTCGTGCGACTGGGTCGGGAGAGCCCGCTGGGCGCCGGCGGCGAGGCGGGGCCCGCGCTCCGCGACACCGACGTATTCGAGCGCCGCGGCGCGCTCGCTGTACTCAAACCCGGCCTATCCGAAGCCGGGCATGGATTCGCGCCCGCGCTCGCCGACGATCGGCGTCGGGACGCCGGCGGCCTACGGTCAGGGCGGTGGCGTGGGCGAGCCGGCCTCGCGCCAGGTGAACGTCGACCGCGAGGGCGGCGATCGAGCTGACGCCTACACCGACCAGCCCGAGGACGCCGCGGAGTAGAACGTGCAGACTCCCGGGCCGATCGAGTACGCGCGAGCGACCAGCGTGGACAACGCGATCGCGCTGCTGGCCGAGCGCGGCCCGGACGCGCGGGTGATCGCCGGCGGGCACAGCCTGCTGCCGATGATGAAGCTGCGCCTCGCCAACCCCGAGCTCCTGGTCGATATGAACGACCTCACCGACCTCGCCTACATCCGCGAGCAGGACGGACAGGTCCGGATCGGCGCCATGACGCGCCACTACCAGCTGCTCGAGTCCGAGTTGCTCGCGCGCCACTTCCCGCTGTTCGCCGACGCCGAGCACGTGATCGCCGACCCGGTGGTCCGCAACCGGGGCACGATCGGTGGCTCCCTGGCCCAGGCCGACGCTGCCGAGGATCTCTCGGCGGTGTGCTCGGCGCTGAAGGCCGAGACCGTGATCAGGGGCGCCGACGGCGAGCGGGTCGTCGCGATGGAGGACTTCCACGTCGGTCCGTACATGACCGCGATCGGCGACGCGGAGATCCTCACCGAGATCCGGATTCCGCTCAAGCCCGGCGGCGGCAGCGCGCACGAGAAGGTCGAGCGGCGGGCCGGCGACTGGGCGATCGCCGCGGTCGCCGCGGCGGTGTGGATGGATGGCACGACGATCGCGGACGCCGGCCTGGCGCTGAGCGCCGTCGGCCTGACGACGATCCACGTCACCCGGGCCGAGGAACTGATGCGGGGCAAGGTGCCGTCGGAGGAGCTGTTCGACGAGGTGGCGACGATCGCGTCGGAGGACTGCTCGCCGACCGCGGACGGGCGCGGGCCCGTCGACTACAAGCGACATCTTGCGGGCGTGCTCTCGAAACGCGCGCTGGGGCGCGCGGTCGCGCGTGCTCGAGGACAGGAGGGTTGATGCAGGTCACGATCGCGATCAACGGCGAGCCGGTCACCAGGGAGATCGAGCCGGCGCTGCTTTTGGTGCATTTCATCCGCGACACGCCGGGGCTGACCGGCACGCACTGGGGTTGCGACACCTCCAACTGCGGCGCCTGCGTGGTGCAGATGGACGGGCGGCCGGTGAAGTCGTGCACGGTCCTGGCCGCGATGGCCGAGGGCCACGAGATCCGCACGGTGGAGTCGCTCGAGACCGACGGCGTGCTCGACCCGGTGCAGCAGGGCTTCCACGAGGAGCACGGTCTGCAGTGCGGTTTCTGCACGCCGGGGATGCTGATGACCGCCCGGGCGCTGCTCGACGCCAACCCGGACCCCAGCGAGGAGGAAATCCGGGAGGCGATCTCCGGCGCGATCTGCCGGTGCACCGGATACGCCAACATTGTCAAAGCGATCCGGTGGGCGGCCGAGCAGGAGGCCGCCGCAGGGCAGAGGAGCTGAGCATGGCGACAACGGAGACCCCAGAGAGCCCCCCGATCGGCTACGGCCGGATGAAGCGCAAGGAGGACGCGCGCTTCATCCGCGGCCAGGGCAAGTACCTCGACGACATCGTCCTGCCCGGGATGCTCCACGGCGCCGTGCTGCGCAGCCCCTACGCGCACGCGAAGATCGTCTCGATCGACGTCAGCAAGGCGCTCGAGCACCCGAAGGTGGTGCGCGTGATCACCGCCAAGGACCTGGAGACGCTCGGGCTCGCCTGGATGCCGACGATCTCCTACGACTCGCAGGCCGTGCTCGCCGGCGACAAGGTCCGCTTCCAGGGCCAGGAGGTCGCCTTCGTGGTCGCCGAGGACCGTTACTCGGCCCGCGACGCGCTGCCGCTCATCGACGTCGAGTACGAGGCGCTGCCGGCCGTGGTCAACGCCCGCAAGGCGCTCGACGACGACGCGCCGCTGATCCGCGACGACAAGGAGGGCCAAACCGACAACCTCGCCAGCCCGACCTGGGAGGCGGGGGACGCGGAGGAGGCCGACCGGGTCTTCGCCGAGGCCGACGTCGTCGTCGAGCGGGACATGATCTACCCGCGCTGCCACCCGGCGCCGCTCGAGACCTGCGGGATGATCGCCGACATGGACCCGGAGACGGGTCAGCTCGACCTCTACAACGGCAACCAGGCCCCGAACGCCCACCGCACCATCTACTCGCAGGTCGCCGGTCTGCCCGAGCAGATGATCCGGATCATGACCAACGACATCGGGGGCGGATTCGGCAACAAGGTTCCGATCTACCCCGCCTACGTATGCGCGATCGTGGGCACGATCCTCACCGGCAAGCCGGTGAAGTGGGTCGAGGATCGCTCCGAGAACCTGATGTCCACCGGGTTCGCCCGCGACTACATCATGAGCGGCAAGATCTGCGCCAAGGACGGCAAGATCACCGGCGTCCAGGTCGACGTGATCGCCGACCACGGCGCCTTCGACTCCACCGCGCAGCCCTCGAAGTTCCCGGCCGGTTTCTTCCACATCTTCGCGGGCTCCTACGACCTCGAGGCCGCCCACTGCAGCGTCAAGGCCGTGTACACGAACAAGGCGCCCGGCGGGGTCGCCTACCGGTGCTCGTTCCGGGTCACCGAGGCGATCTTCCTGGTCGAGCGCCTGGTCGGCGAGTTGGCGCTGAAGATGGGAGTCGACGGGGTCGAGCTGCGGATGAACAGCTTCATCCAGCCCGAGCAGTTCCCGTACGAGAACAAGACCGGCTGGACCTACGACTCCGGCAACTACCCGGAGACGATGCGGGAGGCGATGCGGATCGCCGGTTACGACGAGCTCCGCCGCGAGCAGGCGGAGCGGCGCGAGCGGGGCGAGCTCATGGGGATCGGCGTCTCATTCTTCACCGAGGTTGTCGGCGCCGGTCCGCGCCGGCACATGGACATCCTCGGGCTCGGGATGGCTGACGGAGCAGACCTGCGGGTACACGCCGACGGTCGCGCCGTGCTCTCGATCAGCGCCCAGACCCAGGGCCAGGCGCACGAGACGACGTTCGCCCAGATCGTCGCCGAGGAGCTCGGGATCTCCCCGGCGAAGATTCAGGTTCGCCACGGCGACACCGACCGGACCCCCTTCGGACTCGGCACTTACGGCAGCCGCTCGACCCCGGTCTCCGGCGCCGCCGCCGCGGTGGCGGCGCGCCGGGCGCGCGACAAGGCGCGGCTGATCGCGGCGGGGATGCTCGAGACCTCACCCGAGGACCTCGCCTGGGAGAAGGGGCGCTGGTACGTGAAGGGCGATCCCTCGCAGGGCGCGACGATCGACGCGATCGCGGCGGCCGCCTACGGCGACGCGCCGCTGCCCGAGGGGCTCGAGGGCGGGCTCGAGGGCCAGTCGGTCTACGACCCACCGAACCTCACCTATCCCTGCGGCGCCTACATCTGCGTGGTGGACGTGGACCCCGGAACCGCCGAGGTCAAGGTGCGGCGCTTCATCGCCGTCGACGACTGCGGTGTGCGGATCAACCCGATGATCGTCGACGGCCAGATCATGGGCGGGCTCGCGGAGGGCGTCGGGATCGCGCTGATGGAGGTGATCACGTTCGACGAGCAGGGCAACTGCCTCAACGGCTCGATGATGGATTACCTGATCCCGACCGCGCTGGAGTGCCCCGACTGGGAGCTTGGCGAGACCGTGACCCCCTGCCCGCACCATCCGATCGGCGCCAAGGGCGTCGGCGAGTCGGCCACCAACGGCTCGCCGCCCGCGATCGTCAACGCGGTCTGCGACGCGCTCTATCAGTCCCACGGCGTCGCCCACATCGACATGCCCCTGAACCCCGCACGGGTCTGGGCGGCGATGCAGGGCCGTGCCGAGCCGCCCCAGTGAGGCGGAGCGAAGCGAAGCCGAGCCGCGCCGCTGTTGAGGCGCCTTATTAACGACGGGGACGTCGACGTCGACCTGGCGGCGCTCGCCGCGGCGCTGGGCCGCCGGCTGCGCGAGGTCGGGCTGCCCGTCACCCACGAGCGCTCGGCCCGCTTCGCGCGCGCGGTGGCGCTCGTCGAGCCGCGGACCCGTAGCGAGCTCTACTGGACCGCGCGCACCGTGTTCGTCTCCTCCGAGGCGCAGCTGCCCGCCTTCGACCGTGTGTTCGCGGCGGTCTTCGACCCCGCCCTGGAGCCCGAGGAGGAGCGCGGCGACCCCTACTCGCCGCCGCTGGAGGGCGACGGGAGCCAGCGCCCACCGCCGCGCGGCGCGCGGCCGGTGCCCCGCGAGGGCGAGGCGGACGAGCACGCCGGCCTGCGCCCGAGCGCCGCACCGGACCAGAGCAACTCCGAGGGACGCGAGCTCGAGGTGCCGCTCGCATTGGCGAGCGAGGAGGAGCGGCTGGCCGGGAAGAACTTCTCCGCCCTGACCCCCGACGAGCTGGCGCGGCTGCGGCGGATGATGTCCGAGCTCGAGCTCGCAACGCCCCAGCGGCGCAAGCGTCGCGTTCGCCGCGCCCGCCGGGGCGAGCGGCTCGACCTGCGCCGGACGCTGCGCGCGAGCATGCGCACCGGCGGCGACCCGATCCACCTCGTGCGCAGACGTCGGCGCAGCGGCCCGCGGCGGCTCGTCCTGCTCTGCGACATCTCGGGCTCGATGGAGCCGTACGGCCGCGCGTACCTGCAGCTCCTGCGCTCGGCGATCGCCAGCGGGACGCCGGCGGAGGCGTTCGTGTTCGCCACCCGGCTCACCCGGCTCACGCGGGCCCTCTCGGGACGCAACCCCGAGGCGGCGATCCAGCGCGCCGCCGCCGCGGCCCCGGACTGGTCGGGCGGCACGCGGATCGGCGCCGCGCTGCGCGACTTCAACGACCGCTACGGGCGCCGCGGGATGGCGCGCGGGGCGGTGGTGGTGATCCTCTCCGACGGCTGGGAGCGCGCCGACCCGGCGCTGGTCGCCCGCGAGATGGAGCGTCTGGGGCGGCTCGCGCACCGGATCGTGTGGGTCAACCCGCGGGCAGCGGCGCCCGGCTTCCAGCCCCGCACCGGCGGCATGCTCGCGGCCCTGCCCCACTGCGACGCGCTGGTGAGCGGCCACAGCCTGAGCGCGATGGACGAACTCGCCGCGGCGCTCACGGGCGAGGCCCCAGGCCCGGGCGAGCTCAGCCGCACCGCGGAGCCCGAGGCCGACGCGCCGGCCTGGGCGAGCGCCGAGCCGACCGAGGCGCAGCGCCCGGTGCCGATGCCGAGCGGCTACGGGCCGAAGCGCGGCCACACGACTCCCTGAGCGAGCGCCGCCAGCCGCGCCGGGGCGGCGCTGCCGGCCCGAGCAGCCGAGTGCCACCTCAGCCACCTCTGAGGTGGTTCAGGTGACACTCGGCGGGGGCGGCGACGCGACTCGGGTGCGGCGCCGCGCCCGCGATATGGTTCGCGCGTGGCCGATGGACCCGTCTACCGCGCGGTTTTCATCCGCGTGCACCCGACCGGTAAGGCGGTGTTGAGCCTCACGGAGCGGTCGCAGGGGACCGAGGCGGAGCTCGCGGCGATCGCCGCGGCGGAGCTCGGGATCCCGCCCGAGGACGTCAAGGTCGTCCACGAGGACACCGACCGCTTCGGCGAGGGCAACAGCTTCAACAGCGAGCCCAGCGACGCGGTCGGCGAGAACGTCGCGATCACCGCGCGCAGGGTGCGCGACAAGGCGCAGCTGATCGCCGGCTGGATGCTGGACGTGGCGCCGGACTCGCTGGAGTTCGACAACGGCCACTGGTCGGCGGGCGGCGAGTCCGTCCGCATCCAGGAGGTCGCGCTGCGCGCCTTCGGCGGCGACTCGCTGCCCGAGGGCGTCGAGGGCTCGCTCGACGCCCAGACGAGCTACCGCCTCGACGCCGCCCAGCAGCCCGCCTAGTCGCCGCGGGCCTCGGCCCCGACGAGCCAGTCGAGCCCCTGCTCGGCGATCTGTTCCTGGTCCTCGCGGTACTTGAGCACCGAGCCCAGCGTGCGCCCGGCGGACTCGGCATCGAGGCGCTCGACCCCGAGCAGCTCCAGGGCCGCCACCCAGTCGATCGTCTCGGCGATCCCCGGCGGCTTTTGGACGTCGGAGTCGCGCAGGCGCCGGACGGCGGTGGCCGCGCCGGTGGCGAGCTCCACGTCGGTACCGGGCACGCGGCGGCGGACGATCTCGACCTCGCGCTCGGGGCTCGGGTAGTCGATCCAGTGGTAGAGGCAGCGGCGCTTGAGCGCGTCGTGCAGGTCGCGGGTCCGGTTCGAGGTCAGGACCACCGCCGGCGGGTGCGTGGCGCGCACGGTGCCGAGCTCCGGGATCGTCACGCTCGACTCCGCGAGCAGCTCGAACAGGAACGCCTCGAAATCGTCGTCCGCGCGGTCGAGCTCGTCGATCAGCAGCACGGCCGGGAGCGGCCCGGGATGGCGGATGGCCCGCAGCAGCGGGCGCGGGACGAGGAACTCCTCCGCGAACAACTGCTCCTCCGAGACTCCCTCGCCGCTCGCCTCCGAGGTGCGGATCCGCAGCAGCTGGCGCGGGTAGTTCCACTCGTACAGCGCCTCGGCGGCGTCGATCCCCTCGTAGCACTGCAGCCGGATCAGCTCCGTCCCCAGGGCCTCCGCCAGCGCCTTCGCCGCCTCGGTCTTGCCGACCCCGGCCTCGCCCTCGAGCAGCAGCGGCTGCGGCAGGCGCAGGGACAGGAAGAGCGCGGTCGCCAGGCCCCGGTCGGTGAGGTAGTCGACCTCGTCCAGGCGGCGCTCGAGCGACTCGATGTCCGGCACCGCCGCGCTCACCGGGGGCTCGGAGCCGGAGTGGGCCGGGTTCGTCACGCGGGCAATCCGGCCGCGGCGAGCACGGCCTCGTAGTCCTCGCGCGTGTCGACGTCGCGCGGGATCGGCCCCGATACGCGTACCTCGACGACCTCGTCTCCGAGGCGGTCCATCAGCTTCCACACGGCCTTGTCGCCGTGGAGCTCGCCGAGGGCGCCGAACATGTCCCGGCCGAAGGCGAGCGGGTGCCCGCGCCCGTCGTCGTAGACGCAGACGGCCATCGGCGTTCGGGCGCCGCGACCGGCGAGCAGCGCCCGGACGGTCTCAGGGGTGACGCCGGGCTGGTCGCCGAGCATCAGCACCAGCGCGTCGGCGCGCGGATCGACGGCGCCGAGGCCCGCGGCGATCGACGACGAGCAGCCGCCGCCGAATTCGGGGTTCTCAACCACCGTGGCGCCGCTCAGGTCGACCTCGCGGCGCACCCGATCGGAGCTGCCGCCGAGCGCCACCACGAGCTGATCGAAGCCACACGCCCGCGCGGTGCCCAGCACGTGATCGAGCAGGGTGGCGGACCCGTAGCGCAGAAGCTGCTTCGGCTCGCCCAGACGGCGCGAGCCACCCGCCGCGAGCACGAAGCCGGCGACGAAGGGCTCAGTTGACGCCGGCATCCCGGGCGCGCTCGGCGACGAAGCTGTCGCGGCAGCCCTCGCCGCAGAAGTAGTGGCGCTCGCCGTCGAGCTCGACCTGGACGCTCGCCGGGCTGACCGCGACCTCCATCCCGCACACGGGGTCGACCGCGGTGCGCCGCTGCGCTGCGGCCGGTTCCGCGGCACGTCGCACGTTGACGATCTCCGCGAGGATCGAGAGCGCGATCTCGGCCGGGGTTTCGGCGCCGATGTCGAGCCCGGCCGGCGTCCGCAGCTGCGCGCGCAGCTCGTCGGGGAGATCGAGCGACTCGCGCACGGCTTCGCCGCGGACGCGGCTGGCGACGAGGCCGACATAGGGCACCGCGTCGCGCAGCGCGTCGGCGAGCACCCGCTCCTCGTCGTGACCGTGGGAGGCGACCACCAGCGCCGCGTCGTCGGCGCGGGGCTCCGTGCTCTCGGCGGCGGCCAGCTCGACGGCGTATCCGGTGCGCTCGCCGAGCTCGGCCAGGGCGCGACCGATCGGTGTCTCGCCGGCGATCCGGATCATCGCCGCGGGCAGGTGCGGTTGCAGGAAGATCTCGAGCGCGCCGCCGCTCAAGCAGGGGTTGTTGACGGTCACCTCGCCCTCGCGTGCGGCGGCCTCGTCGGCCTCGTCGCCGGGCAGGACCCGAAGCAGCATCGGCTCGCCGGTCTCCAGCGTGCGCAGCGCGTGCAGGCGCACCGAGGCCTCGGCGCAGGCGCCGCCGACGAAGCCCTCGATCACGCCGTCACGGCGGATCACCGCCGCGTCGCCGGCCCGGACGCTGGTCGGCCGCTGCGCGCGTACCACCGTCGCCTCAACGAACGGGACCCGCTCGCCGAGCAGCTCCTCGACCAGCTCCGCAAGCTCGCCTCGGATCATCGCCGAGCGAGTTTACCGGCGCCCGGAGCCGGGCCTGCAGGCCCTCGTTCGCGTTGGAGCGCGCCTCAGGCGAGCGCGCGCCCGCGCGCGACGGTGCCGATCGCCGCACGCACCCGCCGGGTCACGTCGGGCGTCTGGGCGGCGGCCTCGATCGAGCGCTTGCGGAGCTGCAGCGCCTGCACGACCTGCGCTGTGGGCTGGAACGGGTCAGCCGTCACGCGGCCATCCCCGAGGGAGATCGCGGCCGCGGGCTTGCCCTGCCTCGATGCGATCAGAGCGTCGCCGGCGATCGGCGTGCTGGTGTCGAGCTGGGCCAGGCGCTTGAGCGCGTCGCTGTCCTCGGTGGTGGTCGCGCGATGGATGTCGTAGTCCTGGTACATGGTTCCCCTTTCTGGGCGGTGCTCAAGCATCGTGGCCCCGCCCCGGGGCCGGCAGTGTGCGTCTCGTCACCGCCGCGCCGTCAGTGTGAGCAGCCTCACCGACGGCCGAACAGGCGCTTGATGCGCATCCAGAGGACCGAGAGGAACAGGCGCCCTCCGCGCACCGGCTGCGCTGCGGGCGTTGTCTCGGGCGCCGCCTCGGCGGTTTCCGCGCCCCCGTTCCTGGAGGCCGCGGCCGAGCCCTCGCTCTCGAGCGAGCTGCGCAGGCACTCGACGAATTCGCCCACCATCTTGTTGGAGACGTCCTCGATCATTCCGCCCCGCCCGAAGCGCGCGAGGCGCCCGGTGAGTGCGAAGTCGGTGAGCACGTCGACGTGCGTGTTCCCGTCCGCCTCGCTCATCGAGCTCGAGATCGTCGCCTTCGCGGACCCCTGGCCGCGCTTGTCGCGCCCGTTGGCGCTCATCGTGACCTTGTGGTGGATCTCGTCCACCTCGGTGAGCTGCAACTTGCCGGCGTACGCGGCCGTGGTCGGGCCGAGCTTGATCGTGAAGTTGCCCTCGTAGACGCCGGTATCGGAGGCGTCCGTGATCTCGGCGCCGGGAAGGCAAGGGGCGACCTTCTCGATGTCGATCAGCCGTGCCCACACCAGCTCGAGTGGCGCCTCGACGTCGAACGAGTGCTCCAGCTTCATCCGCTCACCTCCAGACTCTGCGCGCTCGGTGCCGATCGCCTTCAGGTCCGCGGGCGTGTCGACGTCGTGCCCACTCGCCAAGTGCCCGCATTCGACGGTCGTAACCCCGTGTGCCTCGAGCAGCTCCTTGGCCCCGGAGTCGCCGCGCAGGCGGCCAAGCTCGGCGAACAGGCTGCGCTTGATCAGCACCGGGTGCCCGGGGGCGCCGTCGAACGTCGCCCGCGCCGCCGGCGCCGCGCCATCGAGGCGCTCGACGACGGAGGCGATCACCTGCGGGGTGATCAGCGGCTGGTCGCCGAGCACGACGACGATCGCGTCGGCATCGCCGGCCGCTGCGACCCCGGCGCGCAGGGATGCCGAGATGCCCTCCTGCCAGCCATCGGCGACGACGACCTGGAGGTCGTCGAGGTCCACCGCGGCCCTGATCCGCTCCGCATGCGCGCCCAATACGACCAGGATCGGGTTGACAGCGGGCACCGCGCGCACGCGTGTCGAGCACGCAGTCGAGCAGCGGTCGCCCGCGCAGTTCAGCGAGCTGCTTGGGCGAGCCGAACCGGGTGGAGCCCCCGGCGGCGAGCACCACGCCGGCGATCACGTCCCGACCTCGTGAATCCGCCCGGCGCTCTGTCCGAGCCGCCCGCCCGTGCGCCCGTTGCGAACAGCGACCACCTCGGCGAGGATCGAGAGCGCGGTCTCCTCCGGTGTCACGGCGCCCAGGTCGAGGCCGATCGGCGCCGCCATCCGGTCGAGCTCCGCGTCGGTCAGGCCGGCCTCGAGCAGGCGCGCGCGTCGCTTGTCCTGCGCCCGCCGGCTGCCCATCGCGCCGACGTATGCGGCCTCGGAGCGGAGCGCGATCCGCAGCGCCGCGTCGTCGAGCTTCGGGTCGTGGGTGAGGATCGCGATGTAGGTCGCGCGATCGATGCCGAGCTGGGCGAAGGCCTCGTCGGGCCAGGCGGCGACCACCTCCTCCGCCTCCGGGAAGCGGACCTTGGTGGCGAACGCCTTCCGCGGATCGCACACGAACGGCCGCCATCCCGATGCTCGGGCCAGCTTGCACAGGGCCGCCGCGTAGTCAACGGCGCCCAGGATCAGCAGCCGCGGCGCCGGCGCGACGACGTCGATGAACACCACGAGACCGCCGAGCTCGCGGGTCTCCGAGCGCTCGGCCCAGAGCAGCTCCGATGCCGCCTCGGTCGCCCCGGCGTCGGTGCGCTCGTCGCCCAACCCGCCCGCCGCGAGGCCGTCGGGGGTGATGAGCAGCTTGCGCCCGAGGGCGGGCGCGTCCTCGGGCCCGATCACGGTCGCGAGCGCCCCGCGGCCTTGCTCGCGGGCGAGTCGCAGGAACTCCGCCTGCGGGGAGCCCGGGCTCAATCCACGAGCTCCTCGACGAAGACGTCGATCTCGCCCCCGCACGGGAGCCCGACCTCGAACGCCTCCTCGTCGGCGATCCCGAAGGTCAGCAGGCGCGGCGTGCCCGTCTCGAGGACCTCGTACGCGGCCGTCGCCACGGCGCCCTCGACGCAGCCGCCGGAGACCGCACCGGCGATCTGGCCGTGCTCGTTGATCGCCATCTTGGCCCCGGCCGGGCGCGGCGCCGAGCGGCGGGTGCCGACCACCGTCGCGAGCGCGACGCGGTCACCCTGCGAGCGCCACACCTCGACCTCGTCGAGCACCTCGTTCATCCTCGCCTCCTCGCCCGGGGTTCGAAGCCGCGTTCCATGCTCGCGGCCAGTTGCTCCAGTGACCCGAGGGTATTGCCCGCGAGAAACAGGTCGACGTGCGGGAGGGCCGCGCTCATCCCCCGGACCAGCGGCTCGTATCCGGGCGTCGCCTTGAGGGGGTTCAGCCACACGAGCCGGTGCGAACACCGGGCCAGGCGCTCGATCTCGCCCTCGAGCTGTTGCGGCTCACCGCGATCCCAGCCGTCGGAGAGGATGGCGACGATCGACCCGCGCCCGATCCGCCGCCCGTGCTCGCGGTTGAGCTCCGCGATCGCGTCGCCGATTCGCGTCCCTCCCGACCAGTCGCCCGCCGCCTCGGCCGCCCGGGCGAGTGCCGCATCGGGGTCGCGGCCGCCGAGCTCGCGGGTGATCCGCGTCAGCCGGGTGCTGAACGCGAACGCCTCGCAGCGCTTGCGCGCCTGCACGCAGGCGTGCGCGTAGGCGAGCAGCATCCGCGCGTACGGCTCCATCGAGCCGGAAACATCCAGCACCAATACCAGCGGGCGCTGGCGCGGAACCGGCTCGCGCCAGCGGCGCTCGAGCGGCTCGCCCGCGTGGCGCAGCGCCGCGCGGAGGGTGGCTCGCTGGTCGGGGTGCGACCCGCGTCGGGCCACCGGCCTGGTCCGCCGGCCCCGCCGCGTCGGCCCGCGGCGCGCGATCCGGGTGAGGATCGCCCGCGCGGTCGCCCGCTCGCGGTCCGAGTACTCGGCGAAGTCCTTCATGCGCAGGAGCTCGACCTCGCTCGCGGCCGCCGGCCGGAGCTCGCCGGGATCGGAAAGGTCGAGTGAGCCCGGCGCCGGATCGGGAACGGCGACGCGGGGCAGCACCGCGGTGGCGACTGGGTCGATCGGCTGCTTTGGTGGCAGCTCGTCGCCGAAGCACGCGGCGAACGCTCCGGCGAACCGGGCCAGGTCCGCGTGCTCCGAGCAGACTGCGGCGCGCAGCGCCAAGTACGCCTCCCGCGGGTCGGCCGGGTCCACTGCCGCGAGCGCACTATGCGCCTTGAGAACCTCGCCAATCCCGACGGATGATCCCCGGGCCCGCATCTCGCGGGCCAGGCCGGCGACCGAGCCGACGACGGCCTCAGACACCCTCGAGCACCTCCCGCTCCCGCACCCGCGCAATGTCCTCCCGCACCTTGAGCGCCGCGCCGATCGTCTCGTCGAGACCGGCGTCGTCGCCCAGCGCGACGAGCGCCCGTGCCCAGGAGATCGTCTCGCCGACGCCGGGGAGCTTGTAGAGCTCCTCGCCGCGCAGCCGTGCGACCGCCGCGCAGACGCGGTCGGCGATCTCATCCGGGATCCCCGGCAGCCGCGTGTGCACGATCTCCGCTTCGCGCGCGCGGTCCGGGTAGTCGATCCAGTGATAGAGACAGCGGCGCTTGAGCGCGTCGTGCAGCTCCCGCGTGCGGTTTGAGGTGAGGATCACCACCGGCCGTCCGCGCGCGCTGATCGTCCCGAGCTCCGGGATCGTCACCTGGAACTCGGCCAGGAGCTCGAGCAGGAAGGCCTCGAACTCGTCGTCGGCGCGGTCGAGCTCGTCGATCAGCAGCACGACGGGACCGTCGTGCTCGAGCGCCTCGAGCAGCGGCCGTCGGATGAGCAGCTCGCGCCGGAAGAGCTCGCCGGGGTCGCGGCCGGTGGCCTCCGCCGCCCGGATCTCGAGCAGCTGGCGCGGATAGTCCCAGTCGTACAGCGCGCTTGCGACGTCGATGCCCTCGTGGCATTGGAGTCGGATGAGGCGCGAGCCGGTCGCCTCCGCGAGCGCCTTCGCGGTCTCGGTCTTGCCGACCCCCGCCTCCCCCTCGAGCAGCAGCGGCTGCTCGAGGTCGATCGCGAGGAAGACCGCGACCGCGAGCGCCTCGTCGGCGAGGTAGCCCTGCGAGGCGAGCGCCTCGCGGACCGCGTTCGGATCGGAGAGGGGGTCGTTCAGGCGGCCGCCGCCTGCTCGAGCGCTCGCCGGGTCAGGGTGCGCGCGAGGTGGCGCTTGTAGTCGGGGGTCGCGTTCAGGTCGCCGGGCGGATCGGTGCCCTCGGCGGCTTGCTCGGCGGCCGCGGCGATCGTGTCGGCGTCCAGCGCGCCGCCGCGCAGCGCGTCCTCGGCGGCGGTGGCGCGGAGTGGGGTGGAGCCCATGTGGGTGAGCCCGATCCGCACGTCCTCCACCTGGCCGCCTGATGCCTTGACGAGAGCGCACACGCCGACCATCGCCCAGTCCTCGGAGCGACGGGCGAACTTCTCATACCCCCAGCTCCAGCCGTCGAGCGCCGGGATCGTCACGCCGGTGATCACCTCGTCGGGGGCGAGCGCCGTCGTCAGGTAGTCCTGGAACAGGTCGCCGGCGGCGATCGTTCGCGAGCCCGACGGTCCCTGGGCCTCGACCGCCCCCTCGGCCGCGAGCAGCACCGTCGGCAGGTCCGACGCGGGATCGGCGTGCGCGATCGAGCCCCCGATCGTGCCCCGGTTGCGGACCTGCTGGTCGGCGATCAGCGAGGCGGCGTGCGCGACGACGCCGAGGTCGTCGCGGACCTGAAGGTCGGCGTGGTGGGTGCCCGGCCCGATCCGCCACGTGCCGTTGTCGGTCTGGATCCCGCGCAGCTCATCCAGTTCCGAGATGTCCACCAGCAGCGACGGCGCCGCGAGGCGCAGCTTCATCAGCGGGACCAGCGAGTGGCCGCCGGCCAGCAGCTTCGCGTCCTCGCCTCCGTCCGCGAGCGCGCGGAGCGCGTCGTCGACCGACTCGGCGCGGTGGTAGTCGAACTCGGCGGGAATCACGATCCGCCTCCTTCCTCGGGCGACGTAGGTCCTGATCCGGCGGCGCCCGCTCCGTGCTCGTCGAGCTCCACGCCCTGCTCGCTGGCGGCGGGCCCCGAGCCGTTGCCCTTGGCGGCGTCGATCGCCTGCCAGACCCGCATCGGGGTCAGCGGCATGTCGATGTAGTCGACGCCGAATGGCCGGAGGGCGTCGACGACCGCGTTCAGCACGGCAGGCGAGGCGGCGATCGTGCCCGCCTCGCCGATCCCCTTGACGCCGAGCGAGTTGACCGGCGAAGGGGTCTCGGTGCGGTCGGTCTCGAAGGTCGGCACCTCGGCCGCGGTCGGCAGCGCGTAGTCGACGAACGACCCGGTGACCAGCTGGCCGTCGGCGTCGTAGACGATCTGCTCGTACAGGGCCTGGCCGATCCCATGGACGACGCCGCCGTGGATCTGGCCGTCGATCAGCATCGGGTTGATCGCCGGCCCGCAGTCGTCGACCGCGACCCAGCGCACGATCTCCACCTTGCCGGTGTCGACGTCGACGTCGACCACGCAGGCGTGGGCCCCGAACGGGAAGACGAAGTTCTCGGGGTCGTAGAACGCCGTCTCCTCGAGCCCGGGCTCGATCTCGGTCGGCAGCTCCTGCGGCGGGATGTACGCAGCGCCGGCGATGTCGGCCATCGACATCTTCTTGTCCGGCTGTCCTTTCACCCGGTACTCGCCGCCGGCGAGCTCGATGTCCTCGGGGGCGGCTTCGAGCATTGCGGCGCAGATCGTCTTCGCCTTCGCCTGCACCCGCTCGGCGGCCCGGGCGACCGCCTCGCCGCCGACGGAGATCGAACGCGAGCCGTACGTGCCCCATCCCCACGGCCCCGAGTTGGTATCGCCGTGGACCACCTCGATGTTCTCGGGCGAGATCCCGAGCCGGTCCGCGGTGATCTGCGCGAAGCTCGTGTCGAGCCCCTGCCCGTGGGGCGAGGCGCCGGAGTAGACCGTCGCCGACCCGGTCGGGTGCACGCGCACCGTCGCCGACTCGTAGAAGGCCGCCTGCAGGCCCACCCCCTGCGGGCCGACCGCGCGCGACGGCGCCAGGCCGCAGACCTCGGTGTAGGTCGAGAGCCCGACCCCGCGATGGATGCCCTGGCCCCGCAGCTCCTCCTGCTCGCGGCGGAAGCCGTCGAGGTCGAGCATCTCGAGCATCCGATCGAGCGTGCCCTCGTAGTTGCCGGAGTCGTAGACGATGCCGAGCGGCGTCTCGTACGGGAACTTGTCCGCGGGGATGAAGTTCTTGCGCCGGATCTCGACCGGGTCGGAGCCGACCTCGAGCGCGAGGCGATCCATCATCACCTCGACCCAATGGGTCATCTCCGGGCGCCCCGCACCGCGGATCGCGTCGGTCGCGAACTTGTTCGTGAACACGCCGGTGAAATGCAGGTCGATGGCGTCGAACGCGTAGCAGCCGCCGGCGACCGGGAACCCGAGCTCGGGGATGAAGGGGGTCAGGAGCTGGAAGTAGGCGCCCAGGTCACAGACCAGCCGCGCCCTCACCCCGGTGACGGTCCCGTCGGACTTCGCGCCCATCGTGATGTAGGCGATCTGGTCGCGGCCGTGGTGCGTGTAGGCCATGTTCTCCGACCTGGTCTCGATCCACTTGACGGGCCGCTTGAGCTTGCGAGCGAGCGCGACCAGGATCGCCTCCTCGCCGTAGGTGCTCAGCTTCGTGCCGAAGCCGCCGCCCACGTCGGGCGCGACCACGCGCAGCTCGTGCTCGCTCATGCCGACAACGCCGGAGAGGACGAAGCGAGTGATGTGCGGGATCTGGGTCGACGAGTGCAGGGTGACGCCGTCTCCCCGCGGCTCGGCCACCGCCCCGCGCGGCTCGATCGCCGCCCCCGCCGTGCGATGGTTGACGATCCGGTGCTCGATCACGACGTCGGACTCGGCCAGGACCGCGTCGATGTCGCCGCCCGAGACCGCCCACTCGTGGGTCTTGTTGGTCCCGAACTGATCCCAGACGAGGTCGGCGCCCTCCTCGAGCGCGGCCTCCGGGTCGACCACGGCCGGCTTCGGCTCGTACTCGACGATCACCTTCTCGGCCGCGTCGACGGCGCCGTACTTGTCGCGGCACACGACCACGGCGACGGGATCGCCGACGCACTTGACCTCGCCGCTCTTCAGCGGCATGTGGTCGGGCGCGTTGACCTCGACGCCGGGTGGCGCCCAGACCGACGGGATTCCGCCGCCGAAGCTGAGGTCGTCCGCGGTGAAGACGCCGATCACGCCCGGATGCGCCGCGGCCTCGGAGGTGTCGATCGAGGTGATCGCGGCGTGCGCCTCGGTTGAGCGCACGATCGCCGCGTGCACCGTCCCGGGGATATGGAGGTCGTCGACGTAGCTGCCGGTGCCGGTGATGAAGCGCGGGTCCTCGCGGCGCTTCATCGCCCTGCCGACGTACAGGTCGCCGCCGTTGGTGCTCGTCGCGGCCTCCATCAGGCGCTCACCTCCTCGCTCGACCGCGCCGGTGGCCCGGCGCCGCCGGCCTGCGCGGCAGCCTGGACCGCCTTGACGATGTTGTGGTAGCCGGTGCAGCGGCAGAGGTTGCCCTCCAGGCCCTCGCGGATCTCCTCCTCGCTCGGATTCGGGTTGCGCGCGAGCAGATCGGTGGCGGCCATGATCATCCCGGGCGTGCAGTACCCGCACTGGAGCCCGTGCTCATTCGCGAACGCCTCCTGCAGCGGGTGCAGGGCGCCCTCGGTGCCCATGCCCTCGATCGTCGTCACCTCGGCGCCGTCGGCCTGGACCGCGAGCACCGTGCAGCTCTTCACCGACTCGCCGTCGAGCAGCACCGTGCAGGCGCCGCAGTTCGTCGTGTCGCAGCCCACGTGGCTGCCGGTGAGCCCGAGCACGTCGCGGAGGTAGTGGATGAGCAGCAACCGCGGCTCGATCGAGTCCTCGTGCGCATGGCCGTTGACTCCCACACGAACCGGAACCGTCCCGCTCATGTCTCCTCCTTGCTCGGGTCGCGCGATCGTAACACCGGTGATTCGGTGGGCTAGGGGCTGCGGGACGCCGTATCCTCGGATGCGTGGATTCGCTCCGCGACGCCCATGGCAGGGAGATCACCGACCTCCGGGTCTCGGTCACCGACCGCTGCAACTTCCGCTGTCGCTACTGCATGCCGGCCGAGGGGATGCGCTGGCTCGACCGCGAGCAGCTGCTCAGCTTCGAGGAGATCACGCGGCTGGTCTCGGTGCTCGCCGGGCTCGGCGTCACCGACGTCCGCCTGACCGGCGGCGAGCCGCTCGCCCGCCGCGAGTTCCCCCGGCTGGTCTCGATGCTGCGCCCCATCGAGGGCATCCGCGACCTGTCGTTGACCACCAACGGCTACCTGCTCGAGCGCGATGCCGCGGCGCTGGTCGACGCCGGCATCGATCGGATCAACGTCTCGATCGACTCGCTCGCCCGCGACCGCTTCCACGAGATCACGCGGCGCGACGCGCTGCCTCAGGTCCTTCGCGGGCTCGAGGCGATCGCCGCGTACGAGCGCGTGCGGCCGATCAAGATCAACGCGGTCGCGATGCGCGACTTCACCGAGGGCGAGGCGCTCGCGTTCGCCGAGCTCGCCCGCTCGACCGACTACAAGGTCCGCTTCATCGAGTTCATGCCGCTCGACGGCGACCGCGCCTGGAGCCCCGATCAGGTCCTGACCGGCGAGGAGCTCCGGGCGCTGATCGACGCGATCCACCCGCTGGAGCCGCTGCCGCGCGAGCCGCACGCGACCGCCCGCGTCTACCGCTTCCGCGACGGCCAGGGCGAGATCGGCTTCATCAACCCGGTCTCCGAGCCCTTCTGCGCCGACTGCAACCGCATCCGGATGACCGCCGAGGGCGAGCTGCGCACCTGCCTGTTCTCGATGCGCGAGACCGACCTGCGCGAGCCTCTGCGCGCCGGCGCCACCGACGCCGAGCTCGAGGGCATCATCCGCGATGCCGTCTGGCGCAAGGAGCTCAAGCACCGGGTCAACGAGCCCGGCTTCGTGCCGCCGGCGCGCACGATGAGCGCCATCGGCGGCTGAGCCTCAGCGCTTGACCAGCCGGGTCGCGGTCGCCTTCCAGGTGGCGATCACGCGCATGCCCGGCACCAGGCCCAGGTGCTGCGACGACTCGCCGGTGATCTCCGCGACCAGCGGCTGCGAGGCGAGCAGGCCGACGCGGGCGCGGTTGCCGACCTCGGTCACCGAGACCACCTCGGCCTCGAGCCAGTTGAGCGCCGAGCCGTGCGGGCTGGTGCCGGCGGGCTCGATCGCGATCTCCCACGGGTAGACGGCGACGCCGACCTCACCCTCGACGGGGTCGGAGCTGACCACCTCGCCGCCGCCGTCGAGGGCCACCGCCGTGGTCCCGGTCGGTCGCCGGCTGGCCCGCCCGAGCAGCACCGTGGCGCCCGTGAAGTCGGCGACGAACGCGGAGGCGGGTCGCGCGCTCAGCTCGGCGGCGGTGCCACGCTGGACGATCCGGCCGCGGTCGATGACCGCGATCTCCCGCGCCAGGAGCGCGGCCTCGGCGAAATCGTGGGTGACCAGCACGGTCGGCGCGGAAGCGGCCGCCAGGGTCTCGCCCAGCCGCCGCGCCGCCGCGGCCGCGGTACGCGTGTCGAGCGCCGACAGCGGCTCGTCGAGCAGCACCACGGCCGGATCGCGGGCGAGCGCGCGCGCCAGCGCCACTCGCTGGCGCTCGCCGCCGGAGAGCTCGCGCACCGGCGCGTCGGCCAGCGCCTCGGCGCCGAAGCGGCGCAGGTGGTCGACCGCCCGCGCCCGGCGCTCGGAGCGGGGGACGTCCGTGAGCCCGAAGGCGACGTTGCGCCACGCGTTCAGGTGCGGGAACAGGGCGTACTGCTGAAAGAGGTAGCCGCAATCGCGCCGTTCCGGCGGCAGGTCGATGCCGGCCTCGATGTCGAGCCAGCGGCGCTCGCCGAGCGCCACCTGTCCGCGGTCGGGCCGGTGCAGGCCGGCGATCGCTCGCAGCACGGTGCTCTTGCCGGCGCCCGACGGGCCGACGAGCGCGAGGCTCGTGCCGGAATCGACCTCCAGCTCGACCTCCAGCTCGAACTCGCGCAGGGCGCTCGCGATCCGGGCTCGGAGCCCTGCCGGCTCCGCGACCATCGTCAGGCCTGGACGCCGCCGAGCAGGGGCGAGCGGCCGAGCAGCTTCACCGCCAGCAGCAGGCCGGCGGAGGCCGCGACCAAAACGGCGGAGAGCGCCAGCGCGGCCGGGAAGTCGCGGGCGAAGGTCGCGAAGATCGCCAGCGGCGCCGTCTGGGTGATCCCCTGGAAGGAGCCGGCGAACATCAAGGTGGCGCCGAACTCGCCCAGCGCCCGGCCCCAGGCCAGCGCCATGCCCGTGGTGATCCCCGCCCCGGCGCACGGGATCGCCACGCGCCAAAACGCGCGTGCCTCGCCGGCGCCCAGGGTCCGCGCGGCAGCGGTCAGGTCGGGGTCGACGGCCGCGAACGCTGCCTGCGCCTGGCGCAGGTAAAACGGCGCGGCGACGAACGTGAGCGCCACGATCACCCCGGCGGTCTGCAGGACCAGCTCGATCCCGGCGTCGTCGAGCAGGGAGCCGAAGATCCCGCTCGGTCCGAAGGCGGCCAGCAGGCCGATGCCCGCGACCGCGGGCGGCAGCACGAGCGGCAGCTCGATCGCCGTGGTCACCAGCGACTTACCGCGGAAGTCGCGAGTTGCCAGGAAGTACGCGGCGGGCGTGCCGACGACGACGATGATCACGAGCGCCGCGACGGTCGTCTTCAGGCTCAGCCACAGCGCGTCGCGGGCGACGTCGCTGCCGAGGCTGTCGATCAGGTCGCCGGGCGGCGTGTTGGCGAAGATCGCCACCACGGGCAGGAGCAGGAACAGGACCGCCAGCGTGAGGGCTGCGACGAGGACGACCGCGAACGGGCCCCGGTGCCTCATGTCGAGGTCAGTTCGGGGGCGGGGGCCCGAAGCCCGCGTTCTCGAGGGCCGTGGCGCCGTCGCCCGCGAGCAGGCCGTCGATGAACGACTTCGCGCCCCCCGGGTTGGCAGCGCCGTCTACGACCGCGGCGCCGTAGGCGACGTCGGGCTGCAGGTCCTTGGGCAGTTGGATCGCCCTCAGCGCCCCGTCGGTCGCGACGACGTCGGTGATGTAGACGAAGCCCGCGTCCACGGCTCCCTGGGTGAGCTTGCCGACGATCCCCGCGACGTCCGGCTCCTGCGAGCGCACGTTGTCGAGGATCGCGTCGGACTCGCTCTTCGGCAGGCGCCCCAGCACCTCGCGCGTGTAGTCGCCGACCGGCACACCCTCGTCGCCGATCGCCAGCGTGACGTCGCCGGTCAGGTCCTCGATCGAGCTGATCTCGGAGCCCTCGGGCACCGCGAGCACCAGGGTGTTGGTCGCGAACACGACCGGCTTGGAGACCAGGCCGTCCTTGTAGAGGTCGTCGGGGAGGCTCGTGTTGGCCGCCGCGTAGACGTCCGGCTTCACGCCCTGGCGGATCTGGGCGGCGAGGTCGTCGGACCCGGCGAACGACTGCTTGGCATCGATCCCTGCTGTCTCGGCATAGGCCTCGAACGCGGGCTGCAGCGACGCGGCCGCGGACACGACCAGCGGATCGCCGGACGACGCGGAGGCCGAACCGGAGTCGTCATCGCCGCAACCGGCCGCGATCGCGGCGGCGACCGCAAGGCTGGCGAAGAGCGCTGGCCTCAATGTGCCTGGCCCGTGCCGCGCTCGACCATCACGGACGTGGCCTTCACCATCGCGGTCGCCTCGACTCCCTCGACCAGGCCGAGTTCCTCGACGGCGTCGCGGGTGATCGCTGCGGTCACGCGGTGGGGGCCGGCCTCGATCTCGACCAGCGCCATCACCCCGTCGACCTCGACCGAGGTGACCACGCCGGGGAAGCGGTTGCGGGTCGACAGCGCGTCGCCCGCCTTGTGACGCTCGGGGTGCGAGCGCAGCCGATCGATCTCGGCCGCCGGCACGCGCCGCCGGTTACCCTCGTCGCGGGTCGTCTCGATCTTGCCCTCCCGATCCCAGCGACGCAGCGTGTCCACGCTGACGTCGAGGGCGCGGGCGGCTTCGCCGAGGCTGAGATCGGACATCTACCTAAGCATTACATAGGTAAGTCAGAGGGAGAGACGATGAACGCACGAGAGTGGCTCGACGCCTTTGCCGCCGAGCTCGGCACGGAGCCGCCGACCAACGACGAGATCAAGCGGGTGCTCGACCTCGCTGCCGTCGCCGCCCACGGTTCCGAGCGGATCGCCGCCCCCGTCGCCTGCTGGGTCGGCGGCCGCGCCGGCGCCTCGCTCGACGAGCTCCAGGCCGCCGCCGAGCGGGTCGAGGCCAACCGCGCAGCCGAATGAGGGTCGCCGCTCTCTGGCGCTATCCGGTCAAGGGGCTGCGGGGCGAGAGCCTCGAGCGGGTCGAGGTCGCGGACGAGGGGATCCCGGGCGACCGCTGCCTGCGGGTGATGGACGAGCGCGGGATCGTCACCGGGCGGCGCAAGCAGCGGATGGTGGGGCTCGCGGCAACCCTGAACGGCGACGGCGAGCCGCTGGTCGATGGGCACCCCTGGCGGTCCGCCGAGGCGGCCGCCACGATCCGAGATGCCGCCGGCGCCGCCGCGCAGCTGAGCCGGCCGTTCGGCGGCCACGAGCACGACGCGGCCAACATCCTGCTGCTCAGCGACGGCTCGGTGAGCCAGCTCGGCTACGACCTGCGGCGATTCCGCCCGAACATCTACTTCGAGGGGGCCGACGGCCCGGTCGAGCTCGGGTGGGTCGGCCGCCGCGTGCGGATCGGCGACCTGGTGCTGTCGGTCGACGAGCCGTGCGTGCGCTGCGTGATCACGACCATCGACCCGGACACGATCGAGGTCGACCTCGACGTGCTGAAGCGGACCAACGCCGAGCTCGACGGCAACATGGGGGCCTACTGCAGCGTGGTCGAGCCCGGCACGATCGCGGTCGGCGACGCGGTCGAGCCCGTCTGAGGCACACCACCGCGTCTACTGTCCCGCGATGGCGTGGGACCACGAGGGGCTCGGGGCGGTTATCGCGTTCGTCGTGGCGACCGTGACGACGCCCGCCGGCGTTTCGGGCGCGGTGCTCCTGGTGCCGGTCCAGGTGAGCATCCTCGGCGTCCCGAACCCCGCGCTCACGCCGACGAACCTGCTCTACAACGTCATCGCGACGCCCGGGGCGATGCTCGGTTACCGGGGGTTCGACCGCGCGCTCGTCCGGCTCCTGGCCGCGGGGACGGTGCCGGGCGTGATCGTCGGAGCGATCCTCCGGGTGACCGTGTTGGACGGTCCGCAGGCGTTCTTCGGCGTGATCGCCGTCGTGCTGCTGCCCCTCGGCGTCTGGCTGTTGCTCGACCGCCCGGCCCGGCCACGGCCGGCGCGCGAGAGCAGGATCGTCGCGCTCGCATTGGCGGTGGGGCTGATCGGGGGCATCTACGGGATCGGCGGCGGCTCGCTGCTCGCGCCGCTGCTCGTCGGCATGGGCCTGTCGGTGCTCGCGGTCGCGCCGGCGTCGATCGCCGTCACCTTTCTCACCTCCGTCGTCGGCGTCGTCGCGTTCGCGTTGCTGTCGCTCACGCAGAGCGGCTCGATCGCCCCGGACTGGTCGCTCGGCATCGCGCTCGGGCTGGGTGGTCTGGCCGGCGGGTACTGCGGCGCGCGGCTTCAGGGCCGGCTGCCGGAGGCCCTGATCCGGCGCGGGCTCGGGGTGCTCGCGATCCTGCTCGCCGTGCGTTACGCGATCGAGCTTGTGTGACAATCGACGCGGGCCGATGGAGAGGACGCTCGACTCTCCTACGAGAAGGGACCGCAGCCGACCGCGCTGCTGGTCGAGACGATCGGCGCCAACCTGGCGCGAACCGTCGCCGAGCATCCCGATCGCCCGGCTCTGATCAGCCGCCACCAGGGTGTGCGGCTCAGCTACTCGGAGCTCGACGCCGAGGTCGACCGGATCGCGCGGGCGCTGATCGCCGCGGGCCTGGAGCGCGGCGACCGGCTCGGCCTCTGGAGCCCGAACCGGGCCGAGTGGGCGCTGATCCAGTACGCGACCGCGCGGCTCGGGGTGATCCTGGTCAACGTCAACCCGGCCTACCGCTCGCACGAGCTCGCCTACGCGGCGCGGCAGTCCGGCTGTCGGATGCTGATCGCGGCACGCGACTTCAAGTCCAGCGACTACGTCGCCATGGTCGAAGAGGTCCGCGGCGAGCTGGACGCGCTCGAGCGCGTCGTCCACTTCGACGGGCCCGGGTGGGACGAGCTCCTGGCCGGCGCCGACGGCGTCGATCCCGAGGAGGTCGCCCAGCGCTCGGCACCGCTGGAGCCCGACGACCCGATCAACATCCAGTACACCAGCGGCACGACTGGCTTTCCCAAGGGCGCGACCCTGAGCCACGTCAACATCCTCAACAACGGCTTCTTCACCGGCGAGGGCTGCCGGATCACCGCGGAGGACTCGATCTGCGTCCCGGTGCCGTACTACCACTGCTTCGGGATGGTGATGGGCAACCTCGCGGCGATCTCGCACGGCGCAGCGGTCGTGCTGCCCGCGGAGGCGTTCGAGCCGGTCTCGGTGCTCGACGCGGTGAGCGCGGAGCGGTGCACGACGCTCTACGGGGTGCCGACGATGTTCATCGCCGAGCTCGCCGAGCTCGACCGCGATCCCGAGCGCTGGGACCTGAGCTCGCTGCGCACGGGGATCATGGCCGGCTCGCCGTGCCCGGTCGAGACGATGCGCGCCGTCATCGACCGGATGAACATGGCCGAGGTGACCATCTGTTACGGGATGACCGAGACCTCGCCGGTCTCGGCCCAGACCGGCTACGACGACGAGCTCGAGCTCCGCGTCTCGACCGTCGGCACCGTGCATCCGCACGTCGAGGTCCGGGTGGCCGACCCGGATACCGGGGAGCTCCTGCCACGCGGCGAGACCGGCGAGTTCCAGACCCGCGGCTACAGCGTCATGCTCGGCTACTGGGAGGACCCCGAGCGAACCGCGGAGGCGATCGACGCCGAGGGCTGGATGCACACCGGCGACCAGGCGACGATGGACGACGCCGGCTACCTGAAGATCGTCGGCCGGATCAAGGACATGGTCATCCGCGGCGGCGAGAACGTGTACCCGCGCGAGCTCGAGGAGTTCCTGCTCGGCCACCCGGACGTGCTCGACGTCCAGGTCGTGGGCGTCCCGGACGAGCGCTTCGGCGAGGAGCTCTGCGCCTGGGTCCGGCTGCGCGACGGCGCCGAGTGCGAGCCCGAGGACCTGCGCGAGCACTGCCGCGGGCAAATCGCGCATTACAAGGTGCCGCGTTACGTGCGCTTCACGGACGAGTTCCCGATGACCGTGACCGGCAAGGTGCAGAAGTTCAAGCTGCGCGAGCGCGCGGTCGCGGAGCTCGGATTGGAGTCGCAGCCCAGCGCCGCGTGAGAGGATCCGGCTGATGGCCACCGAGAAAGTCACCTATTGCCGCGTATGCGAGCCGCTCTGCGGGATGGTCGCCACCGTCGCCGACGGCGAGCTGGTCAAGGTCCGCCCGGACCCCGACCATCCGCTCTCGAAGGGGTTCGCGTGCCCGAAGGGCATCGCGATGGCGGAGGTGCACAACGACCCCGACCGCGTCCTGCATCCGCTCAAGCGCCAGGCCGACGGCACGTTCGAGCGCGTCTCGTGGGACGCGGCGCTGGACGAGATCGGCGACCGGCTGGGCGCGATCGTCAAGCGCCACGGCGGCGACGCGGTCGGCTGGTACATGGGCAACCCCGGCGCCTTCTCGTACTCGCACCCGCTCTGGGTCAAGGGCCTGCTCGACGCGCTCGGCTCGCCGCACTCCTACACGGCGTCCTCGCAGGACGTCTCGAACCGGTTCGCCGCCAGCCAGTTCCTCTACGGCTCGCCCTACGTGGTCCCGATCCCCGACCTGGCGCGGACCGATTTCCTCCTGGTGGTCGGCGCCAACCCGCTCGTCTCCCACGGGAGCGTGCTCACCGCGCCGCGGATCAAGGACCAGCTGCACGCGATCACGGACCGCGGCGGGCGTGTGGTCGTGGTCGACCCGCGGCGCTCGGAGACAGCGCGCGCTTTCGAGCACGTGGCGATCGACCCCGACGGCGACGCCTGGATGCTGCTCTCGATGCTCGAGGTGATCTTCGGCGAGGGGCTCGAGGACCGCGACGCGATCGAGCGCCAGGCGACGGGCAGCGCGAAGCTGCGACGGCTCGTCGCCGAGTACCCGCCCGAGGCCACCGAGGGCCGCAGCGGGGTGCCGGCGCGCGAGGTTCGCCGCCTGGCGCGTGACCTGGCCACGGCCGAGCGCGCCGCGGTCTATGGGCGCACCGGCTCGTGCCTGGGGCGCCACGGCACGCTGGTCGCGTTCCTGCTCGACGCGCTGAACCTGGTCACCGGCAACCTCGACCGTGAGGGCGGGGCGATGTTCGGCGATCCGCCGATCGACCTGAGCCGCGTCGTCGATCTCGCCGGTCTGGGGACGTACGCCAAGGTGCGCTCGCGCGTGGGCGACCTCCCCGAGGTGCTCGGCTCGCTGCCCGCCTCGGTGATGGCGAAGGAGATGACGACCCCCGGCAAGGGTCAGATCCGGGCGATGTTCTTCTCCGCCGGCAACCCGGTGCTCTCCGTGCCCAACGGCCCCGAGCTCGAGGCCGCGATCGAGGACACCGACCTCTCGGTCGCGATCGACCTCTACGTCACCGACACCTCGCGCCACTGCGACTTCGTGCTCCCGGCGACGACCATGTACGAGCGCGAGGACTTCCCGTTGCCGTTCCTCGCCCTGTTCAGCACCCCGTTCGTCCAGATGACGGACGCGGTGGTGAAGCCGCGAGGCGAGGCGCGCCAGGAGTGGGAGGTGATCGAGGCGATCTCGCAGCGGATCGGCGTCGTCCCGTCCAGCGTCTGGGCGGCGCGCCTGGTGGGCAAGCTCGGAGTGCGCCTCAGCCCCACGCGGCTGGTCGACCTGCTGCTGCGCTCGGGGCCGAAGGGCGACTGGTTCGGGCTGCGCCGCGGTGGCCTCAGCGTCGCGAAGCTGAGGGACAACCCGCACGGGATCGTGCTCGCCGACCACCTGGCCCCGGACGTGATGCGAGACCAGATCCGCAACCGCACCGGGCGCGTGCGGCTCGACCCGCCCGAGATCCTCGAGGACGCCGACCTGCTGGCGCGACGGAACGGCCACGACCCCGACTTCCCGCTGCGGCTGATCGGGCTGCGCGAGTTGCGCTCCCACAACTCCTGGATGCACAACTCGCCGCTGCTGATGCGCGGTGAGCGCACGCACGCGGCCCGCATCCACCCCGACGACGCCGAGGAGCTCGGGATCGGCGACGGCGACGCGGTGCGGGTCAGCTCCGCGCACGGGGCGATCGAGCTCCCCGCGGCGGTCACCGACGAGATCAAGCGCGGCACGGTCGCCGTCCCCCACGGCTGGGGGCACAGCGGTGGCTGGAGCGTCGCCGCGGCGGCCGGGGGCGCGAACGTCAACGAGCTCGCCTCCTCGGACCCGGCTGACCTCGAGCGGCTGGCCGGGATGGCGCACCTGAACGGGATCCCGATCCGCGTCGAGCGGATCGAGGTGGCGCCGCAACCGCAGCGCGCCGCGGCCGAGCCCGCCGCGGTCGCCTAGCGGGCCGCGCGGTGAGCCGCGCGCCGGAGCCGGCCTGGCCGGTGCTCTACGACGCCGACTGCGGCTTCTGCAAGTGGAGCCTCGACAAGCTGCTCGCCTGGGATCGGCGCCGGCGCCTGCGCCCGGTGGCGATCCAGAGCCCGCAGGGCGAGCAACTGCTCGCGGGGATGACGGAGGACGAGCGCCTGGCCTCGTGGCACCTGGTCCTCCCGTCGGGCGAGGTCCGCTCCGGTGGCGCGGCCGCCGAGCCGCTCGCCCGCCTGCTACCGGGCGGCCGGCCGCTGGCGGCGGTGTTCGCCGCCTTCCCGAGGGCGACCGAGCGCGCGTATCGCTGGGTCGCCGATCACCGCTCGGCGCTCGCCCGGCTCGTGCGCGCCGACCGGGACCGGCCGTTGCGCCGCAGCGGCGCCTAGAGGCGGCGCTGGGAGGAGCGGCGGCTTTCCCGTCGCGTAGCCAGCTCGACCCGGCTCGCCACCGCCGCCAGCTGCCCCTCGACTTCAACATCGTCGACTTCGCCGGGCCCCGCTAGCGAGTCTCGGTCGGGCGGCTTCGTCGCGCCGGTACGGGTCGCCAGCCACGAGCCGAGCAGGATCAGCGCCAGGCCGACGAGCGTCCCCGCCCCCGGGCGCTCGTCGAGCACCGCGATCCCGCAGACGAGGGCGACGATCGGGGCGATGTAGGTGATCACGAGCGCTCTGCCCGCGCCGACCTCGGCCACCAGCGAGGCGTAGATCGCGAACGCGGCCGCGGTGCACAGCACGCCCAGCACGGCGAGCGAGACCAGCGCCTCGGCCGGGAGCCCCTCGGTGGGCGGGTCGAGCGCGGCGGCGGGCGTGAGGATCAGCGCCGCGATGGCGAGCGAGGCTCCCATCGACACCCTGGGGTCGAGGTCGGCGAAGTTGCGCTTGAGCACCATCGGCCCGATCGCGTAGCCGAGCGCGGCGACCAGGACCGCGGCGGCGCCGAGAAGCTCGTCGCCCTGGCCCGCGACGTCGATCCCGACCAGCGCGGCGACCCCCGCGAGGCCGATCAGCAGCCCCGCGAGCCGAGAGCCCGTGACCCGCTCGGAGTGGTCGAAGCGCAGCGCGAGCAGCGCGACGAACAACGGCGCCGCGGCGATGATGATCGCCGCCAGCGAGGAGGCGACGTGCTGCTCGCCGAACGCGATCAGCGGGAACGGGATCACGATCTCGACCACGGCGAATACCGCCAGCCACCACCACCGGCCGCGGAGCGAGCCGAGCAGGCCCAGCCGCCAGCTCAGCGCCAGCAGCACCGCGGCGCCGAGCACGACCCGGACCCAGGCGAGGAACGCGGGCGAGACGCCGTCGTCGACGGCGATCTTGATGAACAGGTACGGGATCCCCCAGAGGATCGAGACCGCGGCGAACGCCGCCCATGCGCGGCCGCTCACGCCTGCCAGCTCCGGGACTCGAGCCCCCTGATCACGTGCAGGTCGACGGACCCCGGCGCGAACACGTCGACGGTGTACTCCACGGCCTCGCCGCCCGCGAGGTGCATCACCTCGATCATCTCCAGCGCCGCGGTGACGCGGGTCGCGCCGAGCGCCGCCCCGAGCCGGCTGTCGGGCTCCACGAGCCGGGGGCGCACCTGCGTGTTGGCGAAGGCGATCGGGACGCCGCGCCCGACGAGCAGGTCGAGGACCATCTGGCCGGAGGCGATCGCCTCCCGGACCTCGTCGGCGGGCGGCAGATCGACCTCGGGGTGGACGAAGTCGCGCATCTGCGCCGCCGCCGTCCCGTCGACCATGAGGGTGCGCTGGATCAGCAGCGCCCTGGTCCCGCGCCTGATCTTCAGCGCCTCCGCGACATAGCCCGGCACCCGGGACTGCTCGACGGTCAGGTTGCGGACGGCGAGCCGCTTGCCCTGGCGCCGCGCGAGCGAGGCGTAGGACTCGAGCACCTCGAGCCCCTCGCTGAACGCCGAGCTGAGCGCGACCCGGCCGACGTACGTGCCGCTGCCCTGCCGGCGGACGATCTCGCCGTTGCTCTCCAGCCGCTCGAGCGCCAGGCGCAGGGTTCCGCGGGAGACGCCGAGCCCCTCGGCGAGCTCCTTCTCGGGCGGCAGCCGGTCGCCGGGTCGGGCGCGCCCGGGCGACAGCCGCTCGCGAAGCGCGGTCTCGGTCGTGTCAACCAGTGAGGGCCGGGTCACCCCGCGAGCCTAGATGAGTGATTCCACGACATCACGCACGCCGATGACGCGCGGATACCGTCCTGGATCGCGCCCGTCGGGACTCGCGCATGCCAACCGGCATGCGCTTCGCCCGCCGGCCACGCCCAGCTCGGTCCCGCACGCCCCCGCGTACGCGAGCCCGTGGAATCAATCATCCAGATGAGCCTCGCGCGGTGGTTCAGGCCCCGGCTGGCTCCGGGGTGGCCGGAGCGGGCGGATCGCCGTCGAGGAGCCCGAGGCGGCGCGCCAGCCACGCGGCCGGGAGCGCCTGGAGCACGAGCGTCATCACGATCGCCAGCGCGACGACGCTGGCGTAGGCATCGATGTTCGGCACCCCGAGCCCGGCGAGCACCCCGACCAGCGCGGCCGGGACGACGCCGGTCTCCCGGGTCCAGCAGAGGAAGGCGACCTCGGGCCTCGTCCATTTCGAGCGGCGGTCCGGCAGGGTGCAGGCGAGCACCGTGATCGGGCGCGCGACCAGCAGCAGCGCCGCGAGGACCCCGAGCGCCGGCAGCAGGTCGTTGCCGAGCGCGTCGAAGGGGATGTTGGCGCCGAGGACGACGAAGACGAACAGGGTCACGAGGTCGGCGACGCTGAACGCGAACTGCCGCAGCTCGCGCTCGTGCTTGGAGTGCATCGCGAGGCCCGAGCCGCTCCATGTTGCCGACGATCAGCCCGGCGAGGAAGGCGCCCAGATAGCCGCTGCCGCCGGCGGAATCGAGCGAGAAGTAGCCGATCGTGACCACGGCGAGCACCGCGGCCGCCGACGACTCGCGCCAGATCCCCGCGCGGCGGCTCGAGATGGTGGCCGCGAGCAGCACGCCGGCGACGATCCCGATCACCGTGCTGATGCCGAGGTTGACGACGAAATCGCGCGCCGGCGTCGCGATCGACCCCTCACCGCTGACCAGGACCCCGGCGAGCGCGAGCGCGAGGACCGCGCCCGTCGGGTCGTTGAAGGCCGACTCGGCGACCACCGTCTGGGCGACCTTGGGGCGCAGGCGCGAGCGGATGAAGAGCGGGATCAGGATCGCGGGGTCGGTGGGGGACAGGACGGCCCCCATCAGCATCGCCGCGGTCCACGAGAGGTCGAAGGCGAAGTGGGCGACGAAGCCGGTGATCACCGCCGTCAGCACGACCCCGGGGATGACGAGCATGCCCAGCCCGATCCAGACCCGCTGCAGGACGTCGAGCGAGAGGTTGAGCCCGCCGTAGAAGAGGATCAGCGAGACGCCGAGCGTGAACAGCAGCTGGGCTCCGATCGAGTCGAACGGCACGTCGACCACGTCGAGCACCGACGGGCCGAGCAGCGCGCCGAAGATCACGAGCATGAGGATCTCGGGGACTCGCACGAGGCTGGCCAGGAAGCGCGCCGCGAGCGCGGCGCCGAGCAGCAGGCTCAGGGTCGAGCAGGACGTCCTGGGTCACGAGCTCGTCGCTCTGGCGGCTCGAGCTCCGCCGAATCCCGACGCACGCGGCGCTCGCCCTCGAGCGCCATCCGGGCGATGTCGTTCGCCGTGACGAGCAGCAGGATGACCACGACGCCGGCACCGAGCGCGACCGCGATCAGCCGCTTGCGCGCGTCGTCGCGGGCCTGGTCGAAGGAGTTCTCCGTCGCGGTCGCCTGCTGCACCTCGAGGTCGGCCAGCTGGTCCGCGGTGTCGGCCATCGTCTCGAACTGCCGCAGCTCGGGCCCGAGCAGGATCCGTTTGGTGCGGGCCGGATCCGAGTTCTGGAGGGCGTGCCAGGCGACCGCGTCGAGCTCCATGAAGCGGCGGAAGTTCTGCTGCACCTGCTCGAAGAGCCCGCGCTCGGGCTCGTCGGTGAACGTCTCGGTCCCGGCGTCGAGATCGTCGCGGAGCTTCGCCGCCGAGGCCAGGAAGCGGTTGCGGAAGGGGCCGCCGGCGTAGCCGTACGCCGTCTGCCAGCCGTTCATGTCGGTGACCGAGAACTTGATCTCGCGCGCGAGCGCCTCGCGCTCGCCGCTCTGGCGCACCTCGTCGAAGCGGTCGCCCATCTCGGACATCCCGTGCAGCGCGACGGCCGTCGTCGCCAGCGGGCCGAGGATCGTGAGCACGATCGCCGCGTAGAGCTTGGCCCTGATCGTCACGGCCTGATCACCGCGTTAGGATCGCCGCGACCGTGATCATCTTCGTGCTCACCGGCCAGGCGCCCCCGATCCTGATCCTGACCCAGCTGCTGATGTGCTACCTGGCCGGCTACGAGCTCTGGAAGGAGAAGGAGACCGTGCCGTTCCTGGTCAAGGCGTGGTGGGTCCTCCTCGTGCTCCTCTTCAACATCGTCGGTTTCGGCATCTTCTGGATCTGGCTGGCGAGGCGACGGGTCAAGCGCGCTGGGCGCCCCGCCTAGCGCCCGCGCCCTCCTACTGCTGCTCGACCCGGACACGGTGCAGCCTCGCGAGCTTCAGCGCCAGTTCCAGCGACAACAGATCCTCGTCCGAGAGCTTCAGATCGGCCACGCGCTCGATTCGCTCGAGCCGCTGGCGCACCGTGTTCGGATGCACGAACAGCGCCCGGGCGCTCGCGGTCACGCTCCCGCGATCGCCGAGGTACTGCTCGAGGGTCTCGACCAGGCGCGACCCCCGGCGCCGGTCGTACTCGCTGAGCTCCTCGATCGCGACCCGGTAGCGATCCCGCGGCGCCTCGTCGAGCTCGAGGTGGACCAGGTAGCGATACGCCCCGAGGTGCTCGTAGGCGACCGTGCCGCCCTCGGCGACCAGCGAGCGGCCGATGCGCGCCGCGTCGGCGGCCTCGCGCATCCGCCGCCGCGCGTTCGTCGCCCCGCGATCGACGCCGCTCAGGCCGACCACGAGCCCTTCCTCGGCCGCCAGGTCGCGCAGGACGTCGCCGACCGCGGCCACCGCCCCGTCGCCCGCCGTTCCCAAGGGCGCCAGCGCCCGCACCCGGTCGTGGCGGGCATCGAAGAAGGCACGGGGGTACTGGCGGCGAAGCCGCGCCTCGAACCGGCTCGCGAGCTCCGTGTCGATCGGCGCCTCCTCGCCGTTCGGGGCGCGCTCGACGTGCAGGAAGATGTGCGGGCGGCCGAGATCGCAGCCCGCCTCGCTTGCCTTGGCCTCGGCGGCCTCGACCGAGCCCGCGGCGAGCGCGTCGAACATGTCCTTGACGATGTTCTCCGCCGTCAGCCGCTCGATCAGCTCCGCCTTCTTCAGCCCGACGGCCGTCTGGTGGGCGACGGCGCCGAGGAGCTCGGCGTCCTCGGAGCTGAACTCGCGATCGCGGGCCACACAGCAGATCACGCCGAGCTGCTCGTCGCGGGCCACGAGCGGGGCCATGAGCAGGGCGCCCTCGTCGAGGTCCGGCCACAGCGCCTTGGCCACGCGGCGACGCCCGTTGCCGCCCGAGCCGTTGGCGCGCCGCATCAGGTCGAGCACCAGGCCGGTGCCGCCGGGGCTCGTGCTCGCCGCCGGCCCCCGAGCGGGGTCCGACGCGGCGAGGACGAGCTCGTCGGCCTCGGCGTCGAGGCGATAGATCTGGCAGGCGTCGGCGCGCAGCAGCTCGCGCGCCCCGCGGGCGACCACGTCGTAGAGATCCTCGCGCAGGGTGACCGCGGCGAGCGTCCTGGCTCAGCTGGGTCAGGGTCGTCAGCGCCTGCACGCGCCGGCGCGTCTCCTCGTAGAGCTGGGCGTTCTCGATCGCGCCGGCGACCAGCGATGCGGTGTGGACGAGGAAGTTGAGGACGTCGTCGTCGAACTCGCGCGGCGCCTCGGTGTGCAGGACCACGACCCCGATCACGTCGCCGCCCTTGGCCAGGATCGGCACCGCGACCATCGACTGGAAGCTCTCCTCCTCGAGCTCGGGAACGAACTTCATCCGCGGATCCGCCATCGCGTTCTCGCGGATGAACTCGGGCGTCTTGGTCCGTGCGACCCAGCCCGCGAGCCCCTCGTCGACGCCCAAGCCGAGCGTGCCGACGAACTCCGAGTACGTGGGAGACGCGGCGCGCAGCACCAGGCGATCACCCTCGAGGAAGTAGATGAAGCAGGCGTGACATCCGGTCGCGTCGGTCGCGATGTCGACGATCCCGCGCAGGACGCGATTGAGGTCCAGCGAGGAGGAGACGGTCTTGATGACCGCGTAGAGGGTCTCGTTCTCGCGCCGCACGCGGCGGAGCGCTCCGTCCTCCTCGACCACCTCCAGGCTCACGAGCCTCCCGTCTCTCTGAGTACGACGGCGCGCATCGTATGTCGGCGCGCCGGCGAGTCCTATGGCCCGATCCTACATTCCAGGTTCGCGAAGTATGTGCTCGCCGCCCATTGCAAGCGGACTCTCAGTCGGGAAGGCTTGCGCCGTCGGTGGTTCGTAACGCTGATCACATCCGTCGGAGGGGACGACGTGTGGACTTCCTGATCGCTCAGGTCAACGACCTCAAGGACGCGGCCTCTTCGACGAGCCTCGGGCTCGACAGCGTGATCCTCGGCGAGCAGTTCTACTTCTTCACGGTCGTGCTCATGTGGCTGATCCACGTCGGCTTCATGACCTACGAGACCGGCGTCGCGCGCCGCAAGAACGCGCTCGCGACGGCGATGAAGAACATCCTCACGATCGCCGTCGTCACGCCGACCTTCTACTACTTCGGCTGGTGGATCTACAACTGCAACATGCCGGGCCTGCCGATCGGCCCGAACAGCACCGACTTCACCGCGTCGGCGTGTCAGGGCGGCGATCCCGTGGTCGGACACCTTCGGCCCGAACCTGACCAACAACATCAACCTCGTCTTCTTCCTCGCCTTCCTGCTCTTCTCCTGGACGACGGCGTCGATCATGTCCGGGGCCCTGCTCGAGCGGGTGCGGCTCTCGGCCTACCTGGTCCTCGCCGTCCTGCTCGGCTCGGTCGTCTGGATCCTCGACGCCGCCTGGGGCTGGAGCTTCGGCGGCTGGCTGACGCTGCGCTTCGGCTTCCACGACTCGATCGCGTCGGCGGTCGTCCACGGCGTCTCGGGCGCCTTCACGCTCGGGGTCCTCTTCAACCTCGGGCCGCGGATCGGCAAGTACACGAAGGAGGGCCTGGCGCGCACCTTCAGACCCCACAACATCCATATGACCCTGATGGGGCTGATGCTGATCTTCACGGGGTTCTACGCCTTCTACGCCGCGTGCCTGGTGATCGTCTCGACCACCGTGCCGGGCTGGGCGAACATCTACTTGAGCCCGACGACCCTGGGGTCGATCGCGATGATCATCACCTTTGGCTTCGCGGGAGGCTTCACGGGCGGCTACTTCGCCAGTCGCGGCGATCCCTTCTGGACCGTTTCCGGCGGACTCGCCGGGCGTGATCAGCGTCTCGGCCGGCGCGGACGTCTACGCGCCGACGCTCGGGTACCTGATCGCGGCAGGATCAGCGCGATCATCGTCGTCTGGGTCGGCAACTGGATCGAGCAGAAGATGCGGGTCGACGACGTCGTCGGCGCGGTCGCGGTGCACGGCTTCGCCGGCTTCCTCGGCATCATCTGGGTCGGAGTGTTCGCCGCCGGATATCCGACGGGCGTCAACAACGTCGACAGCTCGATCGGCGGCCAGCTGATGGGTCTGGCGACCTTCCTGCCGCTCGGCTTCCTCTCCGGCTGGTTCGCATCGTGGGTGCTCAAGAAGCTCAACCTGCTGCGCGTCCCGCCGGAGGTCGAGCTCGACGGCCTCGACATGGCCGAGTACGAGCCCGACATCCACGTGCCCGAGTTCGCGCACGCCGAGGACCTGCTGATCGAGCCCGACGGCACCCGGGTGCCCGCGGATCGGCCGATGCAACGAGGAAGCCGGCGAAAGAGCCTTGGTGAGGTGAGGGGACCTGATGCCGGCGATAATCGACAGCGCTCCCGACTGCATCGTCAGCAAGGAGGGACTACTCGGCCGACGACTCCGCCGACTTCGTCGTCGGTGACAACTACACCGAGTGCGCGGGGTTCATGACCTTCGGCCCGGGCTCGACCTACGGCGAGGATGGGCTCGGCGCCAACGGCGCCTACATGGTCCTCACCTGGATCGGGATCGTGTTCATGGTCGTCGTGATCATCGGTTGGATGGCCTACGAGAACCGTCGCCTGGTCAACTACGCCAAGGCCCGCATTGGCGGCGCCTCGCCCGGCAAGGCGGCGGCTCGCCGCAGAGGAGTCGAAGCTGACATGAGCGGAAAGCAGATCGAGTTCCCGCCGAAGCAGACCCACGTCCGGGCGTTTGAGATCGCGATGCTCGCGATCTGCATCATCTGCGTGATCATCGTGCTGATCATCGTGCTCGGGACGGACATCGGGAACGAGTTCCGTCCGACCGCCTGAGCGGCTCGGATTACACTCGCGCGGTGAGCTCCCCCGGCGACGCGGGCGAGGCTAGCGCCGCGCGAGCGGTCGCGCCGGGCGCCGACGTGGCCGCGGATCGCGGTCGTCGTCGCGGTCCTGATCGGGGCCTTCATCGTCTCGCCGAAGCTGCGGCACGTCAGGACATCCAGACCACCCAGCAGGAAGCGGTGGACACGGCGACCGCAAGCAGGCCAACTTCGAGCCGGAGAACACCCAGGTCCGGCTGCTGCGCCAGGGGATCGACCGGCATCCGTTCTGGATCGTCTCGCTGTCGACCCTGAGCCCCGACGGCGAACGACCTACGCCGATCTCGCCGTCGCCCGCGTCGACGCGACCAGCGGCCAGATCGTGGAGTTTCGCAGGAGCAGGAGGACACCCGACGGCCGAGGACAGCGCCGGCTGGAGCCAGAACCAGCCCTGAGCCGTACGTCGATGCGCGTCCTCGTCCTCCAGCACATCGCGTGCGAGCACCCCGGCGTCTTCTCGGAGGTGATGCGCGAGCGCGGCGCCGAGCCGGTTGCCGTGGAGGTCGACGAGGGCGAGCCGCTCCCCGACTGGCGCGACTTCGACGCCGTGCTGGCGATGGGCGGGCCGATGGGTGCCGGCGACGACGCCGAGTATCCCTGGCTGGCGCCGGAGCGTGACCTGGTGGCGGCCGCGGTTCAGGACGGCAAGCCGTTTCTCGGCGTCTGTCTCGGGGTCCAGCTGCTGGCGGCCGCGTGCGGCGCTCCCGTCTACGCGGCCGAGCGGCCGGAGGTCGGCCTGCTCGAGGTCGAGCTCACCGACGAGGGCCGGGCCGACCCGCTCTTCGCCGGCCTCGACGACCGGTTCGTCTCCCTGCAATGGCACGGCGACACCTTCGACCTCCCGGCCGATGCGGTGCGTCTGGCGAGCTCGCCGCTGATCCCCAACCAGGCGTTCCGGGCCGGCGAGCGCGCCTACGGAGTGCAGTTTCACCTCGAGGTCACCGGCGAGATGGCGGTCGAGTGGGGTGGGGTGCCCGCCTACCGCGACTCGCTGGCCGGGACGCTCGGCGACGAGGCGGGAGCCGCCTTCATCGCCGACGTCGAACGGCGCGCCGACGAGCTTCACCCGCCCGCGCGGCGCCTGTTCGCCAACTGGCTCGAGCTCGCCGCGGAGGCGGCTTGAGGGTCCGAAGCGCGGAATGTACCTTTTTGTTCAGTCGCCGCTTTATAGTGCAGCGCAAGTCGTAGACGACCGAGAGGAGGCGGTGGGTGGCCGAGGCTAAGAGTGCGCCGAGCGACGTCGAGCGGGTGCTGGCTTCCCCGAGGGTCGAGCAGCCTCCGAAGACGCTCGAGGAGGCCCGATCGGCCCCCGGCCGCGCGGAGCGGATCGCCGAGATCGCGGCGCGGATCGAGAGCGAGGGCATCGAGTACGTCTACTTCCAGCAGGTCTCGATCACCGGACGGGTGATGGGCAAGGGCGTCGTCTCGAGCTTCTTCCCGCAGGTCGCCGAGCGCGGCTATCAGCTCGTCTACGGCGCGACCGCGAACCTGTTCACCGACCGGACGGGGAACTACATCGGCTTCGGCCCCGAGGAATCCGAGCTCGCGGCGATCGCCGACCTCGACACGTTCAAGGTCCTGCCCTGGGACGAGCGCGTCGCGCGCGTCTACTGCGACTGCTACGACACGGAGACCGGCGAGCTGCTCGACGCCGACCCGCGCCAGAACCTCAAGCGCGTCGTCTCGGAGTTCGAGCGGGAGCTCGGGCTGAATTTCCTGATCGGGATCGAGCCGGAGATGATGTGGCTGCGGCGCACCGAGGAAGGTGGCGCTGAGGGCGTCACCAAGCCCTACTGCTACCACATCCACATGTTCGAGGAGCTCCGTCCGGTGCTGCTCGACGTGGTCTCGTACGGCCGCGCACTGGGCCTCGATATGAGCTACGGCGACCACGAGGACGCGCCCGGCCAGCTCGAGCTCAACTTCCGCTTCGACCGGCCCTGCACCACCGCGGACAACATCACGACCTACCGTCAGATCATCGCCGCGGTGGGACGCAAGCACGACCTGCTCGGCACCTTCATGCCGAAGCCGTTCACCGGCGTCTCGGCCAACGGCCACCACCACCACTTCACGCTGGTCGACGACGAGGGCAACAACGTCTTCCACGACCCCGATGGGCCCGCGCAGCTCTCGGAAACCGGCCGCCACTTCCTCGGCGGGATGCTCGACCACTTCGGGGCGCTGATGTGCGTCGGCAATCCGACCGTCAACTCCTACTGCCGGATGTGGGATACGGGGTTCTGGGCGCCGATCTACAAGAACTGGGGCTGGCAGAACCGGACGTGCACGGTCCGGGTCGCCTCCGGCGGGCGGTTCGAGTACCGAGGCGTCGACTCGTCCTGCAACCCGTATCTGACCGTGGCGGCCCTGCTGGAGGCGGGGCTCGACGGGATCAAGCGCAAGAGCGATCCGGGCGAGCCCCAGCAGCGCAACACCTACGACCTGCTCACCGAGGGAGTCGAGCTCGAGCGCGTCCCCGACAGCCTCGGTGCGGCGCTCGAGGCTCTGGCCGCCGACGATGTCGTGCGCGGCGCGATGCCCGGGCGCCTCTACAAGGTCTTCCAGCACTACAAGCGCGACGAGTGGGAGCGCTACCTGGCCGCGGTCACCGACTGGGAGCAGGAGGAGTACCTGGAGGTGCTCCCCTAGGGCGTTATGTGCGGGATCGCCGGGATCATCTATCGCAACGGGGGCGACCAACGCGAGGTCGGCCGCGACATGACCCGGATGCTCCAGGCGATGAAGCACCGCGGCCCGGACTCGACCGGCTACGCGCTGTACCGCGGCGAAGCCGACAGCTACGTCATGCACGTGAAGCTCAGCGAGGGCGGGGACTCGCCTGAGCTCGCGGGCCGGGTCCAGCGCCAGCGGGCGGAAGTGGAGGCGCGGTTGCGGTCGCTGGGTGCCGAGATCGAGGACATCAAGGGCACGCTGCGGACGATGACGGTCATCTTCGGCTTCGACGGCGACCTGAAGCCGCTCGCCGATGCGGTCGAGCGCGTCCGCCACACCGAGGTGCTCTCCCTCGGCCGCTCGCTGGAGATCGTCAAGGACCTCGGCGACGCCGAGACGGTCGCGGAGGAGTACGGGCTGGGGAACTACGTCGGCACGCACGCGATCGGCCACGCGCGGATGGCGACCGAATCGGACGTCGACATCGCCAACGCTCATCCCTACTGGGCGTATCCGTTCCCGGACGTCGCCGTCGTCCACAACGGCCAGCTCACCAACTTCCACGACTGGCGCCGGCGGCTGCAGCGGTCCGGCCATCGCTTCCAGTCCGACTGCGACTCGGAGATCATCGCCGTCTACCTCGCCCAGCGGATGAGCGAGGGGCTCTCGCTCGAGGAGGCGATGCGCCGCAGCCTGGACGATCTCGACGGCGTCTTCACCTACATCTGCGTGACCGAGGACGCGCTCGGCGTCGCCAAGGACCAGCTCGGCGCGAAGCCGCTGGTCCTCTACGAGGACGACGAGCTGGTCGCGCTGGCGTCCGAGGAGATCGCGATCCGCCAGGTGCTCGACCGCGAGATCGAGACCCATGACCCCTACGAGGGGACGGTGCGGGTGTGGACGAGGTGAGCCCGAAGCCGGCCGTCGTGGGGCGAAGGTACGAGTGCCTCGACGCGGGTTGCGGCGAGGTCATCGTCGCCGCCGACGAGGCCGCCCTGATCGAGGCCGTGCAGGCCCACATGTCCGAGGTCCACCAGGGCTTCGAGTTGGAGGACGTGATCGTCGACAGCTCCACGGAGATCACGGAGGAGGACAAGTGACCGCGACCGAGACCGTGAACGGCGGCAACGGCGCCCCCGACCCGGACATCGTCCGCCGCTTCCATTTCACGCGCGACATGGTCAAGGGCGCCGTCTACCGCAAGTACAAGTTCGCGATCAACAGGGTCTGGAACGTCGACGACCTCGACTTCACGCAGGACGTCGAGGACTGGAAGCGCATCGACGAGGCTCAGCGCGAGGGGCTGCTCGGCGTCACCGTTCGCTTTCTCGCGGGCGAGCAGGCCGTCACCGACGAACTGGTGCCGATGATCGCCGCGTCGCACGCGCTGGGACGTTTTGACTGGGTCACCTACCTCTCCACGTTCCTGATGGAGGAGGCCAAGCACGCCGAGTTCTTCATGCGCTGGCACGACGAGGTCGTCGGGGTCCTCGAGCCCGAGGAGGTCGCCGCGCACTTCCTCGTCCGCGACGCGACCGTCGACCCGAGCGGCCGCTTCGAGGTGCGCGACGTGCTCCACGAGGCCCTGCCGAAGTACGGGCGCGAGCTGCTCGAGGCCGCGATGGACGACGACACCGACCGCACCGAGCGCGCGTTCGTCCGCTTCTCCGCCGCCTACAACGCCTTCGTCGAGGGCGTGCTGACGATGCCCTCCTACGAGATCGTGATCGACACGACCAAGCTCTGGAACGCGTTCCCGGCGCTGCGCGAGGGCTTCCGGCTGATCCTGCTCGACGAGGGCCGCCACATCACGTTCGGCACGGGCGCCTGCAAGACGCTGATCGAGAAAAACCCCGACCTGGAGGCCGAGGTCCACGCCGTCTTCGACGCGTATCGCGGCAACGTCGTCGGCCTGGTCGAGTACCAGAAGTCGGTCCCCGGCCTCGAGGTTCAGAAGTACCAGGACCAGAAGGTCCGCCACTACCGCAACCGCTGCCGCGAGATGGGCATCACCCCCGACCAGACCCTGATCGACGAGATCCTCGACCCGGAGATCGACTTCGTCGTCGGGCACCAGGCCGGCTGATGGACAAGGCAGGCGAGGCCCCCACGGTACGCATGGACGAGCGCGGGCTCGTGGAGCTCGACGACTCGATCCCCAAGAGCTCGACGATCGAGGACGGGCGCGCCACCCTCGACGCCAAGGACCTGACCCCCCGCAAGATCAACGCCGAGCTGCGCTGGCTCGTCTACGAGGAGGGGATCCGCGACATCACCGTGCTCAACCCGAGCGCCCGCCACTCGCTCGGGGTCGCGATCCTGGCCCGGTGCCGGATTCGCTTCGAGGGCAGCCTCGGCTACTTCGGCTGCGGCCTGATCGACGGCCCCGAGGTCGTGATCACCGGCCGCGTCGGCTGGTCGGTGGCCGAGAACATGATGTCGGGCGTGGTCGTGGTCGAGGGCAACGCGGGCTCGCTCGCCGGCGCCGCGCTTCGCGGCGGCGACCTGGTCGTCAAGTCCGACGTGGGTGCCCGCACCGGGATCGACCAGAAGGGCGGCACGATCATCGCCCTCGGCAACGCCGCCTCGATGACCGGCTTCATGATGCAGCGCGGCCGCCAGATCATCTGCGGCGACGTCGGGCACGGGCTCGGCGACTCGATGTACGACGGCACGATCTACATCGGCGGCAAGATCGCCTCGCTCGGGGTCGACTGCGTCGAGGCCGAGTGGACCGACGCGGACACCGAGCTCGTCGAGCGCAAGTTCTCGATCTACGAGCTCGGCAGCCCGCCGGAGCTGCGCAAGTTCGTCTGCGGGAAGAAGCTCTACAACTACGACGTCCTCGAGCCCAGCGAGCGCAAGCTGGTGCTCTAGCGCGGGGAGAAACACATGCCCGACGAAGCACCCGACCAGCGCGAGGTCCTCGGCACGAGCCCGATCTTCACCCGGGAGGTCATCAACGACATCCACATGAAGGCCGAGCTCGGCCGCTATCGGATGCGCGGCTTCTCGATGTTCAAGAAGCTCCCCAGCTGGGACGACCTGATCTTCCTCCCGGGGACGCTGACGCGGTTCGTGATCGAGGGCTACCGCGAGCGCTGCGACACCAAGACGGTGCTCGGCTCCCGCTTCGCGAAGAAGCCGCTCGAGCTCGACATCCCCGTCTACATCACCGGGATGAGCTTCGGCGCGCTCTCGCTGGAGGCGAAGATGGCGCTCGCGAAGGGCGCCTCGATGGCCGGGACCGCGACCTGCTCGGGGGAGGGGGGCATGATCCCGCCCGAGCGCGATCTCTCGACCAAGTGGTACTACCAGGTGATCCAGAGCCGGTACGGGTTCAACCCGCACCACCTGATGCTGGCCGACGGGATCGAGTTCTTCATCGGCCAGGGGTGCAAGGTCGGCCTCGGCGGCCATCTGATGGGCCAGAAGGTGACCGAGCAGGTCGCCGAGATGCGCTCGCTGCCGGCCGGGATCGACCAACGGTCCCCGGCGCGGCACCCCGACTGGCTGGGCCCTGACGACCTCTCGCTGAAGGTCCAGGAGACGCGCGAGGCGACCAACTACGAGGTCCCGATCCAGCTCAAGCTCGGGGCCGCGCGCGTCTACGACGACGTCCGCATGGCGGCCAAGTGCGGTCCGGACATCATCTACCTCGACGGCGCGGAGGGCGGCACCGGCGCCGGCCCGCACATCGCCGCCGAGGAGACGGGGATCCCGCTGCTGGCGGCGATCCCGGAGGCGCGCCGGGCGCTCGAGGACGTCGGGCTCGCCGACGAGGTCGACCTCGTGGTCGCCGGCGGGATCCGCAACGGCGGCGACATCGCCAAGTGCCTCGCGCTCGGGGCCGACGCGATCGCGATCGGCCACTCGGCGCTGATGGCCCTCAACTGCAACAAGGAGATCCCCGGGGTCACCGACTACGAGGGAACGGTGGGCGTGCCCGCCGGCCAGTGCTACCACTGCCACACCGGCCGCTGCCCGGTGGGGATCACGACCCAGGACCCGGAGCTGCGCAAGCGCCTGCACGTCGAGGATGCGGCGCAGCGGGTGTTCAACTTCCTCCACACCCTGACCCTCGAGGTCCAGATGCTGGCCAGGGCCTGCGGCAAGACCAGCGTCCACAGCCTCGAGCCCGAGGATCTCGCTGCGCTCACGCTCGAGGCCTCGGCGATGGCCAAGGTGCCGCTGGCCGGCACCGACTACATCCCCGGGGTGACCGAGGAGCGGGCGCTGGGCGAGATCCGGGGCCTGCTCGACCAGTACCTCGAGAACCCGGTCGACTACCTGCCGACGCCCGCGGCGACGGCGGCGGAGGATCCCGAGTGAGCTCTCCCGATCAGACCCGGGAGCCGGAGAAGGTCGTCTCGATCGACGCCGAGTACCTCTCGGGCGAGCGCTTCCCGTATCAGGAGGACATCTCGCTGGTCGAGGACATCGACCTCGAGGCGGCGACCCCGGGCAAGGACCTGAACTGGCTGGAGGACGTCGAGTTGCTCACCGAGGAGGGGACCCCGGCCGTGTTCGACCGCTATTCGAACTCGTTCCTGCGCATCTACTTCCCGATCCCCGAGGGCCGCGAGAACGAGATCGCCCGCAAGGTCCTGATCGCCCACCTGACCGCCGGCAACTCCTACGGGACCCGGCTCAAGCGGACCCACGCCAAGTTCGCCCAGCCCGAGCTCGGCCCGTGGGTCGAGGGCTCGGACATGGTCGGCGCCGACTGGCAGCCCTCGGTGCTCGAGGGCTGGGAGCCGCCGGAGCACTAGCGCAGCCGGGAGCGCTGACGCCGTTGACAGCATTGCCGGGCTCAGCGCGCCATCTGGTGATCGGCGCGGGCGTCCACGGGCTCTCGACCGCGTGGCATCTGGCGGCCGACGGGGAGGACGTGCTCGTCGTCGACAAGGCCGCGGTCGCCGCCGGCGCCTCGGGGATCGCGTGCGGCGTGATCCGCAACAACTACTTTCAGCCCGCGATGCAGGAGCTGATGGCCGCCTGCGTCGAGATCTGGGAGTCCGATCCCGAGCCTCTCCATTACCACGGCAGCGGCTACATCGCCCTCGGGCCGCCCTCCCAGGAGCCGGACCTGGCGGAGGTCTTCGAGCGCCAGCAGGCGATCGGCTACGAGTCGGAGCTGCACCTCGGCGAGCCGGCCGTGAGCGCCCACATGCGGAGCCTGTTCGGCGACTGGCGCGCCGAGGGCCTGAGCGCCTGCCTGCACGAGCGCCGCGGCGGCTTCGCCTTCAACCGCGAGTCGATGCTGGGGCTGGCGGGCAAGGCGCGCCGCGCGGGCGCCGAGATCGCCGAGGGGGTCGAGGTCGTGGGCTTCGAGTTCGACGGGTCGGACGCGGTGACGCGGGTCCAGACGAGCTCGGGGCCGATCGAGGTCGAGCAGGTGGTCATCGCCGTTGGTCCCTGGATCCCGCGGCTGTGGCGGATGCTCGGGCTCGCGGACCGGATCGACGTCCGGCAAGCGGACGGCAGCGTCGACCGCGACGTCCCGATGTGGACGTACTGGTTCCTGCAGGAGGGCGAGGTGGAGCTGCCGCCGACGACCCTGAACACGGACGATGGCCGCGAGGCGCCCGTCCTGCACGTCGACTCCGACGGGCCGTTGCGCGACGACGGCGGCGTCGTGGTGAGCGAAGGGCCCTGGGGCATCTACGTCAAGCCCGATCGGAACACGGTCCAGGGCGGGGCCGAGCCGCTGACGGTCGGCGACGCGGTCGAGCTCGATCCCTATCCGAGCGGCACGGTCGCCGAGTCCTTCGCCGACCGCTGGTGCGCGGCGCTCTCGCACTGCATGGCGCGCTTTGAGGGCTGCCGGTCGAAGTACGTCCAGGTGCGCTCGGGCGGCGCCGGGGCCTTCACGGCCGACAACTTCCCGGTCTTCGACCGGATGCGGCCCAACGTCTACGTCGCCGCGGACTCCAACCACGGCTACAAGATGATCGCCGTCGGCCGGGAGATCGCCCGCGAGCTCGGCGGCGAGCACTCGTCGCTGCTGCACCCGTTTCGCTTCGACCGTTTTGCCACCGGCGACCTGCACCCGGTCTCGCACAGCCCCTACCCGTGGAGCTGAGCGCGAGCCACGTCGTCGTCGGGGGCGGGGTGCTCGGCCTCTCGACGGCCTGGCACCTCGCCGAGCGGGGCGCCGACGTGCTCGTGCTCGAGAAGGACAGGGTCGGTGCCGGCGCCTCGGGGGCCGCCGGCGGCATCGTCCGCAACTTCTACCGCTCGCCCGCGATCTCCGGCGTGGTCCGGGACTCGATCGAGATCTTCGAGGCCGAGCCCGAGGCCTACGGCTTCCGCCAGGTCGGCTACCTGGCGGCGGTCCCGAGCGGGCAGGTCGACGACCTCGTCGCGATTCGCGAGCATCACGAGCGGGTCTCGTACGAGTCCGAGCTCGTCGTCGGCGCCGAGGCATGTCACGAATACCTCGCCTGGACCTGGCCCGATTGGACCGCGGAGGTGGAGGCGCTGTTGCACGAGCGCCGCGGTGGCTGGGCCGACGCGATGCGCACCGTGCGCCACCTCGCCGACCGCGCGCGGGCGGCCGGGGCCACGATCGAGGAGGGGGTGGAGGTGACCGGGTTCGAGGTCGCCTCGGGACGGGTGGAAGCGGTGCTCACGTCGCGCGGGCCGGTTCCCTGCGAGGTCGCCGTCCTCGCCCCGGGGCCCTGGGCGGCACGGATGCGGGCGATGCTCGGCGAGGACGCCGAGATCGAGGTCGCCTCCGGCGATGCTCGCGACCGCCAGCCGCTGATCGCCTACCTGAAGGCGCAGGAGGGCGAGTTTCAGCTCGGCGGGGCGGGCGCCGTGGGCCGCGCGGGCCACGATCCGCCCGTGGTGCACCTCGACCAATCGTCGCCCCTGCGGTCTGACCGCGACGGCGAGGTCATCGCGCCCGGGCCCTGGGGGATCTACTTCCGCATCGATCGCGAGGGGACGTCGGTCACCGGCGGCGGCCTACCCGTGCTGCTCGAGGATCCCGACCTCGATCCGTACGGCCCCGACAACCCCGCCCACGCGGCCGACGCCGACTTCGCCGAGTTCTTCACCTCCGGCCTCGCGACGGCGATCGAGCGCTTCCGTGGCCGCTTCGCCGACTGGCGGGCGACCCTCGCCGGCGGGATCGTCTCGCACACGCCCGACAACTATCCGGTCTGCGACTGGGTGCTGCCCAACGCCTACGCGATCCTCGACTCCGGGCACGGGTTCAAGCTGCTGGCCTTGGGCCGCCTGGCCGCCGACGACGTGCTCACCGGCGAACCGCGGCTCGAGCCCTTCCGCCTCGACCGCTTCGCCCGCGGCGCGACCCACACGCCGTCGCAAGGGCCCTACCCGTGGACCTAGCGCGGGCAGTAGGGTCGCGCTACCGATGAAGGCGGCCGTGATCTACGAGAACGGCGGGCCCGAGGTCCTGCGCTACGAGGATCTGCCCGACCCCGAGTGTCCCGACGGCTGCGTGGTGATCGACGTCGAGGCGATCAGCATCGAGGGCGGCGACCTGCTGGCCCGCGCCGGCTCGCCGCCGCCGTCGGTGCCCCACGTCGTCGGGTACCTAGCCGCGGGTCCGGTGGTCGAGGTCGGGGCCGGGGTCGACGACCGCGCCGTGGGCGATCGCGTCGTGGCGCTGAACATGGCCGGCTCGCACGCCTCCAAGCGAGCCGTTCCCGCGATCGCCACGTGGCCGATCGCCGACGGCCTCGACGCGGCGGTGGCCGCCTGCGTGCCGGTTGCCTTCGGGACCGCCCAGGAGTGCCTGTTCACCGCCGCCAGCCTCGAGCCCGGACAGACGGTCCTGATCCACGCCGGCGCCGGCGGCGTCGGGATGGCCGCGATCCAACTGGCCAAGCAGGCCGGCGCGACGGTGATCGCGACCGCCTCGACCGACGAGAAGCTCGAACGCCTGCGGGACTTTGGTCTCGACCACGGGATCAACTACGCCGCCGAGGGCTTCGTTGAGCGAACCCGGGAGCTGACCGGCGGCCGAGGCGCCGACGTGATCCTCGATCCGGTCGGCGGGCGGAACTTGTCCGACAGCATCGGCGCGCTCGCCTACCGCGGGACGCTCGCCAGCTTCGGCGTCGCGGGGCGCGCCGGCTCCGAGGTCGAGGCGAAGGAGCTGTGGGGGCAGAACCTCACGCTTCGCGGCGTGTACCTCGCCGCCGCGTTGATCGCCGAGCACGCCCGCGTCCACGCGATGATCGGCGACCTCCTCGAGCGGGTCGCGAGCGGCGACCTCCGCGTCCACATCGACCGGACGTTCCCGCTCGCCGAGGCGGCTGCGGCGCACGCCTACATCGAGAGCCGGCAGGCCTTCGGTCGCGTCGTGCTGACGCCGTAGGGCCGCTTGCCGGCGCGCTCGGCAGACGACGCGCAGGCGGCGCGGGAGCTGGAGGGAGCCCCGCTCGACCTCCCCCGCGGCCTCGAGGTGGTGTGGCTCGGGGTGTCGGGCTACCGCCTGACCTTCGAGGGCGTCTCGTTGTTCATCGACCCCTACCTCTCACGGGTGCCGCTGCGAGCCCTGCTCCTGCGCCGCCGGGCCCTTCCCGACATGGAGATGATCGAGCGCTACGCCACGGCACCGGGACCCGTCGCCGGCGTCCTCGTCGGCCATACCCATTTCGACCACGCGGTCGATGCCCCGGCGATCGCGCGCCGCTTCAACACCAAGGCGTACGGCTCGGCCTCGCTGGCCCACCTGATGCGACTGCACGGTCTCGCCGAGCTGGCGGTGCAGGTCGTGCCGCACCAGCCCTACGAGCTCGGGCCGTTCACGGTGCGATTCGTGCCCAGCCGCCACTCCAAGCTGCTGTTCGGCCGCAAGGTGCCGATGGACGGCGAGCTCACCTGCGATCACCTCCACGGGCTCGCGCCGGGCAGCTACAAGTGCGGCGACGTCTGGGGCATTCGGATCGACGTCGCCGGGACGTCGTTCTATCACCAGGGCAGCGCCAACCTCGACGACGGCGAGCTGCGCGACGGCCCGGTCGACGTCTTCCTGGCCGGCGTGGCCGGGCGCAGCGTCACGCCGCGTTACTGGGAGCGGATCCTCCCGAAGCTCGACCCCCGAATCGTCGTCCCGACCCACTACGACAACTTCTTCTCGCCCCTCGGCTCGCCGCAGGACTTCGCGTGGCGCGTCGACCTGGCCGCCGTCCCGGACGAGGTGGCCCGGGTGGCCAAGGACGCGCGGGTTGCGGCGACCCCTCGCGTCGACGCGTGACGCGCCCGGTCTGAAGCGTCAGTCCGAGCCCGCGGCGGCGGCCGCGCGACTGGCGCGCTCGGCGCGATCGGCGGCGTCGCGCGCACGCGCGACCCTGGGATCCTCGCTCGACCCGGCGAGATTGACGGCCACCAGCGCGGCCGCACCGCGGCTGGCGGCCATCGCCAGCTCCGCGGCCACGATCGCATCGGCCTGAAACGCCCAGCCGCCGGCTCGCGCCGTCTCGGCCGCCGCCTCCGCGACCTCCGCGGCGCACTCGGCGATCGCGAGCGGCGGCTCGCTCGCCTCCGACAGAGCGCGCGCCCGGTCGGCGGGCTCCCGAGCGCCGAGGGCCCGGGCGTAGGCTGCGGCGTCCGCGTCGGCGACGTCCAGGACCTCGGACACCAACTCGGCCGCGCGGGCGGCGAGCTCGCGCAGGCGCGCGTCGGTGCCGGCCCGGGCGCCCGAGCCCTCGGAGGCGAGGCGATCGGCGGCGAGCCCGGCGGTGAGCTCCACCAGAGCCGCGGCGGCGGCGCAGGACAGGGCCGAGGCAACCCCCGCGGCCGCCGGCTGCGCGCGCGACGCGAGCACCGCCAGCGCCTCGCGCACCCGCCGGTCCGCGAGCTTCGTCATCGGGTCGGCGCCGGCCGGCGGCGGGTCAGAACAACCCCACGGTGCGTCCGTCCTCGTCGATGTCGACGCCGAAGGCGGCCGCGTTCTTGCCGAGCCCGGGCATCTGCTGGATGTCGCCGCACAGCGGGACCAGCCAACCCGCGCCCGTGTAGGCGCGCACGTCGCGGACCGGAAGCTTGAAGCCGCTCGGCGCCCCGAGCAGCGCGGGGTCCGCGGAGAGCGAGAGCGGTGTCTTCGCCATGCACACGGGCAGCTCGGCGAGGCCCTGGTCGGTGAACTGGTCGATCTTCTGCTCGGCCTGGAGGTAGTAGACGACCTCCGAGGCACCGTAGGCGCGCGAGGCGACCGTCTCGATCTTCTCCTTGATCGAGGCCCCGTCCTCGTAGAGGAAGCGGAACTCGTTCGGCTGCTCGCAGGCCTCGACGACGGCCTCGGCGAGGCTGGCGACCCCCTTGCCACCCTGCGCGAAGCCGTCGCTCACGGCGGCCGCGAACGCGCCGGCCTCCTGCGCGAGCCTCGTCACCAGTTCGACCTCCTCGTCGGTGTCCTCCGGGCGGCGGTTGACGGCGACCACCGCCGGGAGCCCGAACTCGCGCACGATCCCGAGGTGCCGGCTCAGGTTCTCGATCCCGGCCTCGATCGCCGCCAAGCGCTCCTTGGCGCTTGCGCGCGGGTCGTCGTCGGCGAGTCCCCCGTGGTGCTTGAGCGCCCGCGCGGTGGCCACGAGGACGACCGCGCTCGGGACCATGCCGCCGTTGCGACAGACGATGTCGATGAACTTCTCCATTCCCATGTCCGAGCCAAATCCCGACTCGGTGACCACGTACTCGCCCAGCTTCATCCCCAGCAGGTCGGCGATCAGCGACGAGTTGCCGTGGGCGATGTTCGCGAACGGCCCGGCGTGCATGAGGCAGGGCTGGCCCTCGAGGGTCTGGATCAGGTTCGGCTTGATCGCGTCCTTGAGCAGCACGGTCATCGCCCCGGCCGCGCCGAGGTCCTCGGCGGTCACGGGCTCGCCGGCCCGCGTGTAGGCCGCGGTGATCCGGCCCATCCGCGCGCGCAGGTCCTGGAGGTCGCGGGCGACGGCGAGGATCGCCATCACCTCCGAGGCGGCGGTGATGTCGAACCCGCTCTCGCGCGGGTACCCGTTCGCGCGTCCGCCGAGGCCGAGCGCGACCTGGCGCAGCGCGCGGTCGTTCATGTCCAAGGCCCGCTTCCAGGTCACCTGGAGGGCATCGATGTGATGCGGGTTGCCGTGCAGGATCGAGGCGTCGAGGATCGCCGCGAGCAGGTTGTTGGCGGCGCCGATCGCGTGGATGTCGCCGGTGAAGTGCAGGTTCAGGTCCTCCATCGGGACGACCTGGGCGAGCCCGCCTCCGGCGGCGCCGCCCTTGAGCCCGAAGACCGGGCCCAGCGAGGGCTCGCGCAGGCAGAGCACCGGGCTGCGGCCGATGTAGCCGAGGCCCTCGGTGAGCGCGACCGACGTCGTCGTCTTGCCCTCGCCCGCCTTCGTCGGGGTCATCCCGGCGACGCAGACGAGCTTGGCGTCGGGCTGTCCGGCGAGCCGGTCGATCGCGGTCAGCGAGATCTTGCTCTTGTAGCGCCCGTAGGGCTCGACCTCGTCCGGCAGCAGGCCGATTCGCTCGCCGATCTCCGTGATCGGCAGGAGCTCGGCCTCCTGTGCGATCTCCAGGCTGCTCTTCATCTGTCCTGCCCCTTCCTCGTGATCAATGTGAGACCGCCGCGGCCCCGAGCTCGGAGACGAGGCGGTCGCGATAGAAGCGGTCGAGGGCGAACGGCGCGATCAATTCGGGCGTGCGCCCGGTCGCGACCAGCTCCGCCAGCGTCTTGCCCACGATGGGCGCCGCCTTGAACCCATAAGTCCCCCAACCCGCGCTGAGCAGGAAGCCCTCGACCTCGGTGACGCCGAGGATCGGGCTGAAGTCCGGGCTGATGTCGCACAGCCCGGCCCAGCTGCGCAGGACCCGCGCACGCTCGAGCTGCGGGAAGAGCTCGAGCGTGTGGCGCGACGACTCCTGCAGGAAGTTGAGCGTCCCCTGCTGGCGGTAGGTGGTCCAGGGCTCGATCTCGGCCCCGATCAGGAACTCCCCGCGGTCGGTCTGCGAGATGTAGACGTGCATCTGCGAGGAGACGATGACCACGTCGAGCAGCGGCTTGAGCGGCTCGGTGACGAACGCCTGCAGGATGTGCGTGGTGATCGGCAGCTCGATTCCGGCGAGGCCGGCCACGGTCGAGCTCCAGCCCGCGGTGGCGTTGATCACGTGCCCGGCGTCGATCCGCCGGCCATCGCGGAGCGTGACCCCCGTCGCCCGGCCGTTGGAGCGTTCGACCCCGGTCACCTCGGTGTACGGGTGGATCTCGGCGCCGCCGCGATCGGCGCCACGCGCCAGCCCCCAGACGACCGCGTCGTGGCGGATGATCCCGCCCGGCGGGTGATAGAGGGCGCCCATCACCGGATAGATCGCATCCGGCGAGACCGCCATCGCCGGCGCCAGCTCCGCGATCTCATCCGGGCCGATGACCCGCGAGTCGATCCCGCAGAGGCGGTTGACCTCGGCCCGCTCGTTCATCACGAACATCGCCCGGTCGGTGTGGGCGAGCGTCAGGTGCCCCTGCTGCGAGAACAGCAGGTTGAAGTCGAGCTCGGCTCCGAGGCCCTCGTACAGCTTGACCGACGCGTCGTAGAAGCGCGCGCCCTCCGGGGTCTTGTAGTTGGAGCGCAGGATCGTCGTGTTGCGCCCCGCGGCCCCGGAGCCGATGTAGGACTGCTCGAGCACGCAGACATCGGTGATCCCGTGATCGCGGGCCAGGTAGTAGGCGGTCGAGAGCCCGTGCGAGCCGCCGCCGACGATGACCACGTCGTAGCGGTCGCGGAGCTCCGGCGTGCGCCGCCACATGCGCCGCTTGCGAAAGAGATCACGCATCGGTCGACTCCCGGCCGGCCCGCGGCGCCGCCAGGGCCTCGGTGCCGACCGCGCGCCCGCCGAGGTGCTCCGCGGCGTCGACGAACACCGTCCACACATAGGCGGCGAAGCCGGCGCCGAAGAGGTGCAGGAAGTCGTCGTCGCGCTCGCGCAGCACCATCCCGGCCGTGCGCGCGACCGAGACGGGCGCGAAGGACCCCGGCTCAAAGCTCGCCGGGCGCAGGTCGAGCGCCGTCGCCCGGGCGAACGCCTCGCGCGCGAGCGGCCCGACGACGGCGTTTGAGCTCAGCGCCGTCGTCAGCTCGATCACCGAGGCGAAGCGGTCGTCGGCTGACACGGCCCGATCGAGCTCGTCGCGGAGGCCGGCGGTGCGCTCGGGCGGGGTCACGATCAGCACCTTCTCGGGCGTGACCGGACACCACCAGACCTCTTCGTGCAGCGCCGCCCGGCCGGGCGCGAGCGCGGCGCCGCCGGCGAGCCCGGCGACGACCTCGGCGACGAGCGCGGAGGATCCCTGGAGCTCGAGCTTGCCGAGGAAGCTGACATCGGCGACGCCGACCGCATCCCGGCAGGCGGCCGCCTCGGCCTCGGGCTCGCCGTAGGAGGTCACGACGCGCCACCCGGCCCGCTCTCCGAGCTCCGCGCCGGCGTCGCGGTGGCTCCATTCGATCGCGCTCCGCGGCGCCGACTCCGAGCCGTCGAAGGCCGTGCCCGCGTCCGGGGAGAGAAACTCGAGCTCGGCGCCGGTGCTCATATAAGCCGCCTCAACAACGGCGGGGTTCGGCTCCGTCCTGTCGGACTTCGCCTCACGAGCGCAGCCGTTCCTGGTCGGGGTCGTAGAAGGGCGCCGTCTGGACCACGGCGCTGAGGCGACGCCCGTCGTCGGCGAGCGTGATCGCGGCGCCGTCCTCGGCCATGTCGGCCGGGATCCAAGCCATCCCGATCGTGCGCTTGAGCCGCGGCGAGAAGCGCGACGAGGTCACCCGCCCAACGGGACGCTCGTCCGCGACGACGGCCGCGCCCTCGCTCGGGATCGCGCCGTTGTCGATCGTGAAGCCGACGAGCGTGTTCTCGTGGCCGCGCTCCTTGACGGCCTCCAGCGCCCAGCGGCCGATGAAGTTCTCCTCCTTGTCGAGCTTGACGATCCAGGGCATCGCCGCCTCGAGCGGATTCGACTCCGCGTCGGTGTCCTGGCCGACCAGGATGTGCAGCTTCTGCAGCCGCAGCACCCGCTGAGGCTCGAGGCCGAAGGGGCGGATCCCGTGCGCGGCGCCGGCCTTCAGCAGCGCGTCCCAGAGCTGCTCCGCGAGCGCGGCCGGGCAGTGGAGCTCGTACCCGAGCTCGCCGACGAAGCCGATTCGCAGCAGCAGGCAGGGGACGCCGGCGATCAGCGCGCGCTTGCCGTCGAGGTAGGAGAACGAGTCGTTCGAGCAGTCGAGCTCCGTGAGCCCGGAGAGGATCTCGCGCGAGTCGGGGCCGGCCAGGTTGAAGGCCGAGAGCCCCTGGCTGACGTCGGTCAGGTGGACCTCGAGGTCCCATTCCGCCAGCCACCAGGCGAACCAGCTCTCGACCGCGTCGGCGCCGCTCGAGGTCGTGGTCACGTAGAACGACTCGATCGTCGAGCCGGCAGATGGTGCCGTCGTCGGTGATCCGCCCGGCGTCGTCGCCGAGGACGCCGTAGCGAATCCGTCCCGGCTTCAGGTTGTCGAAGCGGTTCGGGTAGAGCAGGTTGAGGAAGGCGCCCGCGTCGGGGCCGCGCACGATCAGCTTGCCGAGGGTCGAGACGTCGATGAGGCCGGCGCTCGTCGTGCACGGCCATGGTCTCGGCGTGCGCGTCGCCGTAGTCATAGGGGCGCCGCCAGTCGCCGGCCCAGAGGACGTTGCCGCCGAGCTCACGATGGCGGCCGTGGACCGCCGAGCGCTTCGCCGGCTCAAACGGCCGCCCGGCGAGAGCACCCATCGGCACCGTCGACCACGGCGGTCTCGCGGTGGTCAGCCCGACATCCGCGACCGGCGTCGCGGTCCGCTCCGACACCTGCCGGATCGAGGCCAGCTGGCACATCCGCCCCTGGCACGGCCCCATGGTCACGGTCGTGTAGCGCTTCGCGAGCTCGAGCGAGTCGAAGCCCTCGTCGATCGCGTAGTCGAGGTCGTCGGTGGTCACGTCCTCGCAGAGGCAGGCAAAGCACTTGCCGTGCCCGCCGGCGGCGCCGGAGGCCGCCTTTGGGACCAGCTCGGCCGGAGCCTCGGCGGCGCTCAGCGCCTCGCGGTCGGCGCGCAGACGGTCGTGGTCGGCGTCGTCGCCGAGCTCGAGCGAGAGCGCGGCCTCGGCGCCGGCGACCGCACCCGAGGTCTCGGCCTGGTCGTTCGCGCTGTGGCCGGCGACCGCGCCCGCGGTGTGGATTCCGGGGGGAGCGCCCTCGGGCAGGTACGCGCCGCGGGCCTCGTCCCAGCGGGCCTTCGCCCCGGCCTGCAGCAGCAGTGAGGTCGCGGGCATGGTGCCGCCGGAGACGGCGATCAGATCGCACTCGATCCGGCTCTCGTTGGCGCCGGTCCAGCCCCCCGCCTCGTCGAGGTCGCCGAGCACCGCGCCCTCCACCCGCCGGCGGCCGAGGGCGCGGACCACGCCGCGGCCGCGCAGCAGCGGGATGCGCGCCTGCTCCAGGCGCGCGACGAGCTCATCTGCGGGCCCCTCGCGGCGGGCGTCGGCGACGGCGAGGACGGACACGCCCGCCTCGCCCAGCGCGAGCGCCGCCTCGACCCCGGAATCACCGACCGTCGCGACGACCGCCTTGCTCCCCGGGCTCACCCGGTAGAGGCTGGCGAGCCGTCGGGCGCCGGAGCAGAGCATCACGCCGGGAAGGTCGTTGCCCTCGAACATCAGCGGCTGCTCGATCGACCCGGTGGCGGCCACGTGGCGATCGGCGCGGATCTGATGCAGCGTGCTCTGCGACCACACCGGGACGATCCCGTCGAAGAACCCGAGCGCCGCCGCCGGGGCGAGCACCTCGACACCCGCGGCCCGCACCAGGGCACCGCAGCTCGGCCGCGCGCCCGGCGCCGTCGCCCGCGAGCACCGTGCCGCCGAGCTCGGGACCGTCGTCGACCAGGACCACGTCGGCGCCGATCTCCGCAGCTCGAAGCGCGGCCGAAAGCCCGGCGACGCCCCCGCCGATCACCAGCACGTCGGCGTGGCGGCGGCGGTACTCCGTTCGCCACTCGCGGTCCGCCTGGCGGCGGGCCAGCCGGCCGAGCCCGGCGGCCCTGCGCAGGACCTTCTCGTACAGCGGCCAGAGCCGGCGCGGCCGGATGAAGGTCTTGTAGTAGAAGCCCGGCGGGGTGAACGGCTTGCCGAACCGGTCGGTGGCGTTCATGACGTCGAACTCCAACGACGGGCTCGCGTTCATGTGGCTCACCTGCATGCCCTCGCGCACGGGCTCGGTGCAGGCGCGCACGCCGGGCCAGCCGTCGACGTCGACGAGGCAGTTGGGGCATTGGCCGGCACAGCAGAAGAGGCCGCGGGGCCGGTGGTACTTGAAGCTGCGCGAGAGCACCTGGCGCCCCGACGCCTGCAGCGCGGAGCCGATCGTGTCGCCCTCGAACGCCTCGACGGGCTTGCCGTCGAATTCAAACGAGATCGTCCGCGCGCGGTTGATGCGCTCGCCGGGGCTGGGGGGGAGGCGGCTCATCGCTCCGGGAGGCCGACCCAGTGGACCTCATTGGTCGTCGTGTCGCGCTCGGCCAAGAACCAAGCCCGGCAACCGGAGCGGTGGTACCACCACTCGCGCTGGACCCCGGCGACGTTGCGGCGGAAGTAGTTGTAGGTGTTCAGCTCGCGTTGCGAGGGCGCCTCCTTGGGCCGGGGGACGACCTCGCCGCCGTACGCGAAGTCCGTGACCTCGCGCTCGCCGCAGTTGGGACAGGTGAGCAGAAACGACATTGAGATGGGCGAATCCTCGCCTCCGCGCGCACACTAGACAAATAGGTACAAAATCGCAAGTGGGGGCTCTCGGCCGGATGGCGGCGACCGCGCGCCGTATGTATGAGCCCACATAGCGGGCGGCAGAATGCTGGCATCGGCGCCATTGCCAACGCCGCGGGTATGTGAGATACAACCAGGCATGGCGGCGCGACCGACCCCTGATGACGTCCGGCGGAAGGTCGCCGACGACGGGATCGAATTCCTGTTCGCTCAGTTCGTCGACATGCACGCGAAGCCGAGCGCAAAGCTCGTGCCCGCGCAGCAGCTCGACGGCCTGCTCGCCGACGGGGCCGGGTTCGCCGGCTTCGCGGCCGGCGACATCGGCCAGACGCCCGACAACCCAGACCTGATCGCGATGCCGGACGCGGGCACCTTCACCCAGTTGCCCTGGAAGCCGGAGGTCGGCTGGTTCGCCTGCGACGCCACGGTCGAGGGAGAGGAGTGGCCGTACTGCCCGCGGACGATCCTCCGGCATCAGATCGAGCGCGCCAGTGACGCGGGCTTCGAGCTCAAGATCGGCATCGAGCTCGAGTACTTCCTGGTCCGCCAGACCGAGGACGGCGGCATCGAGCTCGCCGATCCGCTCGACACGCTCGAACAGCCCTGCTACGACATCCGCGCGCTCACCCGCTCGTTCGACTTCGTCTCCGACGTGATGCGGCACGTGAACTCGCTCGGCTGGGAGATGTACGCCACCGACCACGAGGACGCCAACGGGCAGTTCGAGCAGAACTTCGACTTCGCGGACGCGCTGACCACCTGCGACCGCGCCGTCTTCTACCGCTACATGGTCGAGGCGCTGGCCCAGGAGCGCGGCCTGATCGCGACCTTCATGCCGAAGCCGTTCGCGCACCTGACCGGCAACGGGTGCCACTTCCACATGAGCCTCTGGGACGGCGACACGAACCTCTTCGAGCGCGACCGCGGCGACGACCCGCGCAACCTCGGGCTCACCGATCTCGCCTACCACTTCGTCGGCGGGCTGAAGAAGCACGCCAAGGCCTACATCGCGCTCAGCGCGCCGACCGTCTCCTCCTACAAGCGCCTGGTGACCGGGGCGCCGACCAGCGGCGCAACCTGGGCGCCGGCGTACGTCACCTACGGCTGGAACAACAGGACGATGATGCTTCGCATCCCCGAGGCACGGGCGGATCGAGGACCGCACCGTCGACGGCTCCTGCAACCCCTACCTCGCCGCGACCGCGATCCTCGCCGCCGGCATGGACGGGATCGAGAACGAGATCGATCCGGGCGATCCGACCTCGGCCAACATGTACGAGATGAGCGAGGAGGAGCGGCGCGAGCGGGGGATCGAGGTCCTCCCGGCCAACCTGCTGGACGCGACCCGCGAGCTCGAGGGCGACGAGGTCCTGCGCAAGGCTCTGGGCTCGGTCGGCGACGAGGACTACGTGGACTACTTCATCCGCTGCAAGCGGCGCGAATGGCAGCTGGCGCACGAGCAGATCACGCAGTGGGAGCTCAACCGCTACCTGCAGCACTACTAGGAAGGAGCTGCCATGTGCGGGATCGCCGGTCTGTTCAGCAAGTCGAGCGCGACCGAGCAGGAGCTCGGCGCCCACCTCAGCGCGATGCTCTCCCAGCTCGCCGATCGCGGGCCCGACAGCGCCGGCGTGGCGCTGTATCGCGACCCGGCGCCGGCCGGGGCCTGCAAGGTGTCGCTGTTCTCGCCCGAGCCGACGCCACCGTGGCACGAGCTCGCCGGTGAGCTTGCCGAGGCGTTCGGAGGCGAGGCCGGGCCCGAGATCCGCGCCTCCCATGCCCTGTTCGTAGTCCCGGCGGGCCCCGCGGAGGTGCAGCGGTGGCTCGCGGACCGCCACCCCGAGCTCAGGGTGATGAGCGTCGGCGAGCGCATCGAGATCTACAAGGAGGCGGTCGACCCGCGCGACTTCGTCGAGCGCTTCGCGCTTGCCGACGTCGCCGCGAGCCATGCCCTCGGCCACACGCGGATGGCGACCGAGAGCCGGGTGACGACCGAGCACTCGCACCCGTTCTCGACCGGGCTCGACCTCTGCCTCGTCCACAACGGGTCGCTCTCGAACCACAACCGGCTGCGCGCGTTTCTCCGCCGCCAGGGGATCGAGTTCCAGACCGACAACGACACCGAGGTCGCGGCCGGGTATCTGACCTGGCGGCTCTCCGAGGGCGACGATGTGGAGCAGGCGCTCAACCGCTGCCTCGACGACCTCGACGGCTTCTACACCTTCGCCGTCGGCACGATCGACGGCTTCGCAGTGCTTCGCGACCCGATCGCCTGCAAGCCGGCCGTGCTCGCGGAGACCGACGAGTGGGTGGCCATGGCGTCCGAGTACCGGGCGATCGCTGTGCTTCCCGGCGCCGAGGACGCGGAGCTGTGGGAGCCCGAGCCCGGCCGGGTGTACTCATGGCAGCGCGCGTTGGTGGCGTGAGGGACGCTGGCGGCGTCGAGTCGGTCGACCTCGCGACCACGTCGACGAGAGACTTCAACCAGCGCCTGCACGATCTCGAGGCGGGCGGCTCGCAGTGGCGGGTCGTCAATCCGAACGGGGCGCATGCGCTCGCCGTCGGCCTCGACGCCGAGATCGAGGTCGAGATCGACGGGCACGTCGGCTACTACTGCGCCGGGATGAACAAGCTCGCGACCGTCCGCATCGGGGGCAACTGCGGGGTCGGGGTGGCGGAGAACATCATGTCGGGGACCGTGGTCGTGCAGGGCGACGCGAGCCAGTCGGCGGCCGCCTCGGGCCGCGGCGGGCTGCGTCGTGATCGAGGGCAGCGCGTCGGCTCGCTGCGGGATCTCGATGAAGGGCGTGGAGATCGTGGTGCGCGGGTCGATCGGCCACGTCGGCGGGTTCATGGCGCAGCGCGGGACGCTGGTCGTCTGCGGCGACGCCGGCGAGGGTCTCGGCGACTCGATCTACGAGACCCGCGTCTACGTGCGCGGCGAGGTCGCGGGCCTCGGTGCGGACTGCATCGAGAAGGACATGCGCGACGAGCACCGCTCCGAGCTCGGTGAGCTGCTCCGGCGGGCGGAGGTCGACGCCGACCCCGGCGACTTCCGGCGCTACGGCTCGGCCCGCCGCCTCTACACCTTCGACGTCGACAACGCGGGCGCCTACTGATGACCGAGTTCGACGCGCTCAGCAAGCAGGAGGGGTTCGATCCGGCGCTCGCGGGTCGCTGGCGGCCGGGTCTGCGCGAGTCGGCGCTCTTCGACCGCAACGCGATCCACGAGATCCACCGGATGGCCCGGGAGGGGATCTACGACATCCGCGGCTTCGGCGCCAAGCGCCGCGTCCCCCATTTCGACGACCTGCTCTTCCTCGGCGCCAGCGTCTCGCGCTACCCGCTCGAGGGCTATCGCGAGCGCTGCGCCACCGACGTCACCCTCGGCACCCGGTTCGCGAGCGAGCCGGTCCGGCTCGAGATCCCGATCACGATCGCCGGGATGAGCTTTGGCGCGCTCTCGGCGCCGGCCAAGGAGGCGCTCGGGCGCGGCGCGACCGCCGCGGGGACGTCGACCACCACCGGCGACGGCGGGATGCTGCCGGAGGAGCGCGAGCACTCCGAGCGCCTCGTCTACCAGGTCCTGCCCTCGCGTTACGGCCTCGACCCCGACGACCTGCGGCGCGCCGACGCGATCGAGGTGGTGGTCGGCCAGGGGGCCAAGCCCGGCGGCGGGGGGATGCTCCTGGGGCAGAAGATCTCCGATCGCGTCGCCGAGATGCGCGACCTGCCCAAGGGCGTCGACCAGCGCAGCGCCTGCCGCCACCCCGACTGGACCGGGCCCGACGACCTCGAGATCAAGATCGGCGAGCTGCGCGAGATCACGGATTGGCGCAAGCCCATCTACGTCAAGATCGGCGCCACCCGCACGTTCTTCGACGTTGCCCTGGCGGTGAAGGCCGGGGCGGACGTGATCGTGCTCGACGGCATGGAGGGCGGGACGGCGGCGAGCCAGGAGGTGTTCATCGAGCACGTCGGGATCCCGATCCTTGCCGCGATCCCGGAGGCGGTCCGCTCGCTGCAGGAGCTGGGGATGCACCGCGAGGTGCAGCTGATCGTCTCGGGCGGCATCCGCTCGGGGGCCGACGCCGCCAAGGCGCTGGCGCTCGGGGCCGACGCGGTCTCGATCGGCGTCGCGGCCGTGGTCGCGCTCGGCGACAACGCGCCCGAGTTCGAGCAGGGCTACGAGGCGATCGGGAGCTCGGCCGGCTTCTACGACGACTGGCACGAGGGCCGCGATCCGGTCGGGATCTCGACCCAGGACGAGGAGCTCGCGAGCCGCTTCGACCCCGAGCTCGGCGGCCGGCGGCTGGCCAACTACCTGCGCGCGATGGTGCTCGAGACCCAGACCCTGGCCCGCGCCTGCGGGAAGTCACACGTGCACAACCTCGAGCCGGAGGACCTGGTGGCGCTGACGGTCGAGGCCTCGGCGATGGCGAAGGTGCCGCTTGCCGGGACGAGCTGGGTGCCCGGCCGCGACCCGACGTAGGCTGCAGAAGCCCGAAGGAGGCTAAGGAAGGTATGGCGACGATCCTGTGCGTGCTCTACGACGATCCTGTCGACGGGTACCCGCCCGAATATGCGCGCGATTCGGTGCCGGAGATCGAGAGCTATCCCGGCGGGCAGACGACGCCGACGCCGGACTCACTCGACTTCAATCCGGGAGAGCTCGTCGGCTGCGTCTCCGGCGCCCTCGGCCTGCGCGGCTACGCCGACGAGGCCGGACACGAGCTGGTTGTCACATCGGACAAGGATGGCCCTGACTCGGAGCTCGAGCGTCGCCTGCCGCAGGCCGATGTGGTCATCTCGCAGCCCTTTTGGCCTGCCTACATGACCCGGGAGCGGATCGCGAAGGCTCCGAATCTGAAGCTGATCGTGACCGCCGGGATCGGCTCTGACCACACCGATCTGGACGCGGCGGTCGAGGCTGGGATCACGGTCGCCGAAGTCACGTACAGCAACTCGATCAGCGTCTCCGAACACGTGGTGATGATGATCCTGGGGCTCGTGCGCAACTACATCCCCTCGCACCAGATCGTCCGCGACGGCGGCTGGAACATCGCCGACGCTGTCAGCCGCAGCTATGACCTCGAGGGGATGCAGGTCGGCAGCGTCGCCGCCGGTCGCATCGGCTCCGCCGTGCTCCGCCGGCTGAAGCCGTTCGACGTCGGCCTCCATTACACCGACCGTCACCGCCTGCCGTCCGACGTCGAGGCAGAGCTCGGCGCGACCTTCCACGAGTCGACTGCGGACATGGTCCCGGAGATGGACGTGGTCACGATCAACGCCCCGCTCTACGCCGAGACGCTGGACCTGTTCGACGAGGAGATGATCGGGCGGATGAAGCGCGGTGCCTACATCATCAACACCGCGCGGGGCAAGATCTGCAATCGGGACGCGATCGCCGCGGCGCTCGAGTCGGGCCAGCTCGCCGGCTACGCCGGCGACGTCTGGTTCCCACAACCGCCGCCAAAGGATCATCCATGGCGGACGATGCCGCACGAGGGCATGACCCCGCACATCTCGGGCTCGAGCCTCTCGGCGCAGGCGCGCTACGCCGCCGGGACCCGCGAGATCCTTGAGTGCTTCTTCGCTGAGAAGCCGATCCGCGAGGAGTACCTGATCGTTCAGGGCGGCGCCCTGGCCGGCGCCGGCGCACACTCGTACGGTTCCGGCGACGCGACCGGTGGGTCGGAGGAGGCCGCGGGCTTCCGCGCGCAGTAGCGCTCAGGCGAATCGCTTCGGCGGCGCGGGGTCGCGGGGCTTGAGGCCGCGGGCCAAGCGGTCCCCGGCGAGGAGCTCCTCGGCCCGCTCGAGGTCCTGGGGGGAGTTGACGTTGAAGAAGATCCGCTCCGGGTCCCCAAACCGGGCGACGTTGCGCCTCGGAGATCACGTGCGGGTCGAGCCCGGCCACGGCGTCGCGCATCGCGGCGCCGGCGGCCAACTCGGCGCCGAGCGCCTCCGACACCTCGGGCGAGTAGCGCCCAAGCAGCGGCTCGAGCCGGCCGCCGATCTCGCAAACCGCCACGGGTGCCTCCAGCTGCGCAAGCCAGTTGAGCAGCTTCGCGGGCACGAATGGCATGTCGCAGGCGATCGCGACGACGCCGCGCCCGGCGCTCGCGCCGAGCGCTGCCAGCACGCCCGTGAGCGGGTGGCGGGGCTCGCTGGGCTCGCTCAGCAGCCGGCAGTCGAGCCGGGGCAGGGGGGAGTCGGGCTTGGCCACGACCACGGGGTCGAGGCCCGCCGAGCCCACCGTGCTCACGACGCGCGAGACAAGGGGGCGGCTCGCCAGCTCGACCAGGGCCTTCGGCGCCCCCATTCGGCGGCTGGCCCCTCCGGCGAGCACCGCTCCGACCGTCACTGGCCGCTTCACATACCCAGTCTCGCAGTGGATTAGCCACACTGCCTGCCCTTGGCGCAGAAGCTGATCGAGATCGACGACGCACGCGCCCTCGTGCTCGAGCGCGCCCGTCCCTTGGGAGGCGAGCCGACCCCGGTGGCCGCCGCGCTCGGCCGCGTGCTCGCCGAGGACGTCACCGCCGCCGACTCGGTCCCGGGCTTCGACAGCTCGGCGATGGACGGCTACGCGCTCCGCGGCGCCGACACCCGGTCGGCGGCCGACGGCGGCCCGGCCCGGCTCGAGGTGGTGGGCGAGTCCCGCGCCGGCCACCCGTCGGATCGCGAGCTCGGACCCGGGGAGGCGATCAAGATCTCCACCGGGGCGATGATCCCGGCCGGCGCCGACGCGGTGATCCGGGTCGAGGACACCGACGACGGCGACGAGCGCGTCGCCGTTCGGGTCGCGGTCGAGCCCGGCAACGACATCCGCCGCGCGGGCGAGGACATCGAGGCCGGCGAGCGCGTGCTGCGATCCGGCGTGGAGCTGGGGCCGGCCGAGATCGGGGTGCTGGCCTCGGTCGGGCGCGGCGAGGTCGCCTGCGCGATCCGCCCCTCGGTCACCGTGCTCACCACCGGTGACGAGCTCCAGGAGCCGGGCCCGCCGCTGCGTCCCGGCGGGATCCGCAACTCGAACGCGCACTCGCTGGCCGGACTGGTCGAGCGCTCGGGCGCGCTGCTGCGCACCGCCGAGATCGTCCCCGACGACCGCGACGCCACGACGGCGGCGCTCGAGCGCGCGATCGCCGGCGAGCTCACGGTCGTCTCCGGCGGCGTCTCGGTCGGCGAGCACGACCACGTGCGCCCGGCGCTCGCCGACCTCGGCGTCGAGCAGGTCTTCTGGGGCGTCGCGCTGCGGCCCGGCAAGCCGACCTACTTCGGGACCACGCCCACGGGCGGGCTGGTCTTCGGGCTGCCCGGCAACCCGGTGTCGGCGATCGTCACCTTCACGCTCTTCGTCCGCCCGGCCATCCGGCGCCTGCTCGGCGCCGCCGACCCCGACCCCCGGCGGGCGACCGCGATCCTGGACGAGCGTTACCCGAAGCCGCCCGGGCGCGCGCACCTCATCCGCTGCACCCTCGAGCTCCGCGACGACGGCTGGCACGCGACGCCGACCAAGGACCAGAGCTCGCACGTGCTCACCTCGATGCTCGGCGCCGACGCGCTCGCGGTCGTGCCCACCGAGTCGGGCGACGTCGAGGCCGGCGAGCGCCTCGAGATCGAGCTCTTGCGCTAGCCAGCGCCGCTGCCCTCTCCGCCGAGTGTCATCCAAACCACCTCAGAGGTGGCTCAGATGACACTCGGCGCGGGGGTCGGAGCGCGATCCCTACGATGGTCGCGATGGAGGTCGAGCTTCGCCTGTTCGCGGTCTTTCGCGAGCGCGCCGGGCGCGAGCGCCTGGCGCTCGAGCTGGACGAGCCGGCCACGGTCGCCGACGCGCTCGCCGCCGCCGCGCGCGAGCCGGCGCTGACCGAGATCCTCGCGGCGATGCCGGTGCGGGTTGCCGTCAACCGCGAGTACGTCGACGAGGACGCCCCCGTGAACGCCGGCGACGAACTGGCGCTGATCCCGCCGGTGAGCGGCGGGGCGACGGTGCCGTCCGCGGTCCGCGTGACCTCGGAGCCCCTGTCGGTGGACGCGCTCGCGGCCGCCGTCGGGCGCCCTGGGGCCGGGGCGACCGTGGTCTTCTGCGGGACCACCCGCGACGTCGAGAAGCTGGAGTACGAGGCCTACGCCGAGATGGCCGAGGAGCGGATCGCGACGATCCTGGGCGAGTGCGTCGCCGCCCACGGGCTCGAGGCCGCCGCGGCCGAGCACCGCGTGGGAACCGTCCCGCTCGGCGAGCCGAGCGTGATCGTCGCCGTCTCCGCGGCCCACCGCGGCGAGGCGTTCGCCGGCGCCCGCGAGGCGATCGACCGGATCAAGGCCGAGGCGCCGATCTGGAAGCGCGAGGTCGAGGGCGAGTCGGAGCGCTGGGTCGAGGGCACGCCTCCCGAGCAACGAGCAACGCCTCACCCACCTCGACGACACGGGCAGCGCCCGCATGGTCGACGTCGGCCACAAGCCGGAGACCGAGCGCCGAGCGCGCGCCGAGGCGCGGGTGCGCATGACGCCGGAGACGGCCGCCGCGCTCGCGCGCGGGGACGCCCCGAAGGGCGACGTGCTGGGCACCGCGCGGCTCGCCGGCATCGGCGCGGCCAAGCGCACCGATGAACTGATCCCGCTCGCTCACCCGCTGCCGCTCGACTTCGTGGACGTCGAGGGCCGGGTCGAGGTCGACGCCGGGCTCGTCCTGATCTCGGCCGAGGCCGGGACCACCGCGCGCACGGGCGTCGAGATGGAGGCGATGACCGCCTGCGCCGTCGCCGCGCTCACCGTCTACGACATGGTCAAGGGGCTCGAGCGCGGGGTGGCGATCGAGGCCGTGGAGCTGGTCTTAAAGAGCGGCGGGCGCAGCGGCGAGTGGAGGAGAGACAGCTGAGCTTCCCGGCCGCGGTGATCACCGTCTCGACCTCGAGGGCGCGCGGCGAGGCGGAGGACACGGGCGGGCCCGCGCTCGCCGCCTACGCCGAGCGACTCGGCGCGGAGGTCGTCGGCAAGGACGTGATCGCCGACGACCGCGAGCTGATCGCCGAGCGCCTGCGGTTCTGGTGCGACGAGGGTGGCTGCTCCTTGGTGCTCACCACCGGTGGCACGGGCTTCTCGACCGACGACGTCACCCCGGAGGCCACGCGAGACGTGATCGAGCGCGAGGCTCCCGGGCTGCCGGAGGCGATGCGCGCCGCTTCGCGCGAGCACACCGCCATGTGGATGACCTCCCGCGGCGTGGCCGGGACCCGCGGGCGATCGCTGATCGTCAACTTCCCCGGCAACCCGCCCGCGATCGAGCAGGCCGGGGCGGCGCTCGAGCGGGCGATCCCCCACGCGGTGTCGCTGCTGACGGGCGAGCGCGGGCACCCGCATCGCTAAGTTCGATCCGTGACCGACTCGGCCGACGAGACACCGACGCTCTACGAGTGGGCCGGGGGCGAGGAGGCGATCCGCCGCCTGATCGACGCCTTCTACGACCGGGTCGAGCGCGACGAGCTGATCTCGCCCTTCTTCCCGGGCGGCGTGCACGAGGCGCACCGCGACCACGTCGCCGCCTGGTGGGCCGAGGTCTTCGGCGGGCCCGCCCGCTACAGCGCCGAGCTGGGCGGCTACGAGTCGATGGTCGCCCACCACCGCGACCTCGGGATCACGCCCGAGGCGCGGCACCGCTTCGCCTCGCTGTTCAGCCTCGCCGCCGACGACGCGGGCCTCCCTGACGACCCCGAGTTCCGCTCGGCGCTGGTCGCCTACCTGGAGTGGGGGAGCCGGCTCGCGCTCCACAACTCCCAGCCGGGCGCCGAGGTCCCGCCGCAGGCGCCGATGCCGCACTGGGGCTGGGGCGAGGCGCCGCCGTACGACCCCGACAGCTGATGCGCAGCGGCCGCTACTCGTTTCCATACATCACCTACGACCCGCCCAGCGACGTGCTCTACGCGCGGATCACGCAGGGGCGCGACGCCTCGCGCGTCGAGACCGAGGAGGGCGACGTGTGGACCTACGACTCCGACGGCCGCCCGACCGGGGTGATCGTGATGGAGCCGGGAGTGCGGTTCGCCCGCGACGGCGCCGTCTACATCACGCTGCCGACCGGCGAGCGCGAGCGGCTGCAGGGGGTCGAGGCGGCGCTGCGGGGCGGCTGAGCCAGCCGCACACGATTCAGCTCAGGGCCGCGCCTTCCACTCCAGCTTGCCGCTGTCGCAGTTGAGCGTCTGGCCGTTCTCGGCCTTCACGCGCCCCGAGTAGCGAAACCGGCCGGTCGCCTTGTTGCGGCCGATGTGGCCGCTGACCTTGAACACGGTGCGCCCGTTGTCGTTGCTGGCCTTGAAGTCGCCGTCCTTGTCGACCGCGATCGTCCCGACGAGCTTCGTGCGGGCCAGCGAGGCGGGGACGTCGCCCTCGCACTCGACCGTGAAGTTGCGCACCGCGAACGTCTTCACCGCGCGCTCGAGGTCGCCGAACGACTCCTTCAGCTTCACGGTCGAGTCGCGCGCGCCGATCAGATGGCCCTCGTAGACGGCGTGCGCGCCGCCCTGGCCGACGGCAATCGCCGGTACCGCAAGCGCGATCGACGCGACGGCGATCGTCAGGTTCCGCTTCATCGTCAAGACACCTCCATGCTGCCCACGCCCCCTTGGACCGGCGCAGCATATATCCGCGCCGGTCCGCGGGAGCCAGGTGCTACTTGGTGCCCTTGAGGCAGGTGAGGTTGGAGGTGATCGTGAACGGGGCGCGGTCGGTGGTGTGGTCGGCGTCGATCCCGATCAGCACGTGGTACTCGCTGGCGCTCTTCACGTAGGTCCCCTGGACGAAGACGTCCGTGCGGCTCGGCACCACGCCGCCGTCGATCACCTTCGAGCAGCCGGTGAGCTTCACGTCGATGAACGGGCCCAGACCTGCCGGTGGGTCCGCCGGGTTGATCGGCTGCGGGCTCGGGCTCTGCAGGTACACGACCTTGGGCTTCTTCGGCTTCTTCTTGGCGTCGGCGCTCGGGCGCGCGGCCGCCGGCGCCTGCTTGCTGAGGTCGACGTGCACGGTCGCGTAGGCCGGGCGCGGGTCGGCGCCGCCGCCGGCCCCGAGCACGGAGCTCGCCGCCAGCGCGGTCGCGCCGATCGCGGCCACGGCGACCAGCCCCCCGATCCACTTCCTGCTCATCGTCTCTCCTTGCTTCGTGGGTCCCGTCTGCGCGGGCCAGTCTATGAACGCAAACACCGGCGCCCCGCGATCCGCTCGATCGAGGCTCACGAATACCCTCGAAGGGTCGTTTCACAGTCGAGCCATTGAGCACCATCGTGAGCAGCAGACACGCCGCCCGGCAGCCCTTCCAGGAGTTCCTGGACGAGCACCGCCAGCCGGTGCTGGCGTTCCTGCGGGCGATGGTCGGGCCCGATGACGCCGAGGACTGCTTCCAGGAGACATTCATCGCCGCGATGCGCGCATACGAGGACATGGACGGGCGCTATCCGCGCGCCTGGGTGATGACGATCGCCCGCCGCAAGGCGATCGACCACCATCGTGCCCGCGCCCGGCGCCCGCTGCCCAGCGAGGACGTGCCGGAGGTCGCGGCGCCGGCGGCGAGCGGCGGGCTCGGCGACCTCAACGGCGAGGTGTGGTCCGCCGTCGCGGAGCTGAGCGACTCGCAGCGGGCGGCCGTGGCCCTGCGCTACGCGGGCGACCTCGCCTACCGCGAGATCGCGGCGGCGCTGGAGATCAGCGAGGAGGCGGCGCGGCGCCGGGTGGCCGACGGGCTGCGGGCCCTGCGCGAGAACGTTGACCGAGAGGAGGCGGTGCGATGAGCATCGACGCACGACGCATCGAGGAGGTCCTGGGCGAGGGGACGGACGAGCTCGCCGCCGCGGCCGCCGCGCGGCTGATCGAGCGCGCCGAGGCGGAGGGGCTCGTGGACGTCGCTTATGCGACCTTCGACTCGCCGCTGGGCACCGGCCACATCGCGGCCACGGCCCGGGGGGTCGTCTCGGTCGGGCTGCCGAACCTCGCGGCCGACCGCTTCCTGGCGCAGCTCGCGAGCGGCGTCTCGCCGCGGGTGCTCGAGCTGCCGCGCCGGCTCGACGAGGCCCGCCGCGAGCTCGACGAGTACTTCGAGGGCCAGCGGCACGAGTTCGAGCTCGCGCTCGACTGGGAGCTGGTGCGCTCGCCGTTTCGCAGCCGCGTCCTGCACGAGACGGCGCTCGTCCCCTACGGGGTCACCTCGACCTACGGCGAGGTCGCGGCGCGCGCCGGCAACCCGCGGGCCTACCGCGCCGCGGGCACGCGCGCTCGGCCACAACCCGATCCCGATCGTCGTCCCGTGCCACCGCGTCCTGCGGTCCGGCGGCCAGCTCGGCGACTACGGCGGCGGGCCGGAGATGAAGGAGTTCCTGCTCCGGCTCGAGGGAGCGATCGAGTAGACAACTTGACACCAATTGGCAGCCAACCTATGCTGCCAACCATGTCAGTCGACCCCAACTCCCCCCACGCCACCCTGACCAAGCGCCAGCAGGAGGTCCTCGACCGATTGGAGCAGGGGATGGGGGCGCAGGACATCGCCAGGGACATCGGCGTCAGCCGCAACGCGGTCTACCAGCACATCGAGCGCCTGCGGCGGCAGGGCGCGCTCGCCGAGACCTACACGCCGAGCGGCCAGCCGCCCCGGAGCCTCGACGTGGGCAACGCGGTGGCGCTGTCGTCGAGCCTCGCCCCGCGGGACAGCGCGCTCGTGCGGCTGCGCGAGCTCGCCCGCGCCGGCGGCACCGAGTCCGAGTACGCGGAGCTGATCGAGGGCGCGATCGCGGCCGGCGACGCGGTCGGGCTGGCGTACGAGCTCGGGCGTCTCGACGAGGCCGGCGAGGCCGGGCTGCCCAGCGACCTCGTGGCGTCGGCACTGCGGCGACTTTCGGTTCTGCCGTCCGGTGAAGACGCCGCAAGTAGGCCATAATCACTCGCGCCGTCACTCGGAAGGAGACTTCACCTAAATGGTCGTAGCGCTAATCGTCATCGGGGTCCTGTTGCTGATCGGACTGGCCTGGATCCTGATCCGGAACGGGATCATCGGCTCGCGCAACCGCGTCGACGAGGCCTGGTCCGGCATCGACGTACAGCTCAAGCGACGCCACGATCTGGTGCCCAACCTGGTCGAGGCCGTCAAGGGCTACGCGACCCACGAGCGCGAGACCTTCGAGAAGGTGACGCAGGCCCGGGCGGCGGCGATGCAGGCCTCCGGTCCCGCCCAGGCGAGCCAGGCGGAGGGCATGCTGAGCCAGGCGCTCGGCGGCCTGCGGGTTGTCGCCGAGCAGTACCCCGAGCTGCGCGCAACCGAGAACTTCCAGCAGCTCACGCGCAACCTCAGCGAGCTCGAGGACGAGATTCAGGCCTCGCGCCGGATCTACAACTCCAACGTCCAGGCCTACAACACCAAGATCCAGATCTTCCCGAACTCGGTGATCGCGAACAGCGGCGGCTTCACTGCCCGCGAGTTCTTCGAGATCGAGGACCCGGGCGACCGCGAGGTGCCGACCGTGTCGTTCAGCGACACCACGGCCCCGCCGGCGGCCACCACGCCGCCCTCCTCGCCGCCGCCCGCGGCGCCCCCGGCCGAGTCACCGCCCGCCCAGTAGACGGCTGAACGAAATCATCGAGCGGCAGGAGGCTCGCGACAGGGGCTGAACACCCCGCCGTGATCGTCGACTGCGCCCACTATCGCGATGGGCGACGCCAGCACGAGGGCGCCCTGCCGCTCGACGTGGCGGCGACCTGCGTCGTGGGCGACGGCGACTTCGTCTGGCTGGGGCTGTACGAGCCGACGGAGGAGGAGCTCGCCGACGTCGGCGAGCGCTTTGGCCTGCACGAGCTGGCGCTGGAGGACGCCTTCGAGACCCACCAGCGCCCGAAGCTCGAGGACTACGACGAGTCGTACTTCATCGTCCTGCGCCCGGCCCGCTACGACGACGCGAAGGAGGAGGTCGAGTTCGGCGAGATCATGCTGTTCGTCTCGTCGACCTACGTGATCGCCGTGCGCCACGGGGAGGCGAGCGAGCTCGCCGGCGTGCGCAAGGCGCTGGAGTCGCATCCGGAGCTGTTGGAGGCCGGACCGGCGTCGGCCGTGTGGGCGATCCTCGACAAGGTCGTCGACGACTATCAGCCGGTGGTCGACGGGATCGACAACGACATCGGCGAGGTCGAGACCCAGATCTTCGCCGAGCGCTCCGACTCGACCCAGCGCATCTACTTCCTCAAGCGCGAGGTGATCGAGTTTCACCACGCGACCTCGCCGCTGCTCTCGCCGCTGGAGTCGCTCGAGCGCGGCGCGTTCCCGAACATGGACGAGCAGCTGCGCCGCTACTTCCGCGACGTCGCCGACCACGCCCGCCGGGTCAACGAGCAGGTCACCGCGCAGCGCGAGCTCCTGACCTCGATCCTCGAGGCGAACCTGGCCCTGCTCGGCGTGAAGCAGAACGAGGTCGTGCGCAAGATCTCCGCCTGGGCGGCGATCATCGCCGTGCCGACGTTCTTCGCCTCGATCTGGGGGATGAACTTCACCCACATGCCCGAGCTCGACGAGCCATACGGCTACTGGGTCGCGCTGGGGCTGATGGCCATCGCCGTCCTGATCCTGCACCGCTTCTTCCGCCGCATCCACTGGCTCTGAAGAAGCACTCCGGCCACGTCCTCCGGGGATACGCGGCGAGTCGCCGATCGACAGCGGTATCCACGGTCAACTTGCGCGTCGCCGCTTGTCCCGGGTGCGCCCGGGGGTCGCTCGCTAGCGTTCGGAGGGCATGAACGCGGTGATTGATGCGGGCGCTCCGCTGCTGCTGATCGTCGTGGCGGGGGCGTATGCGATGCGGGTTCGCACGCTGGCCGCGCGCGGGCGGCCGGTCGAGATCTGGCGCCAGGCGTTCTTCGCCGGCGGGATCCTGCTGCTGCTGGTCTCGGACGTGCCGCCGCTGTCGAACGTCGCCGAGGAGCTCGTCGTCGCGCACATGGTCCAGCACCTGCTGATCGGCGACCTCGCGGCGCTGTTCATCGTCCTCGGCCTCACCGGCCCGGTGCTGCAGCCGCTTGCTCGCGCGGCCGCCGTTCAGCTGGCTGCGGGTGCTCGGCAACCCGCTGGTCGCGCTGCCGCTGTGGGCGCTCAACCTCTACCTCTGGCACCTGTCGACGCTCTATGACGGCGTCCTCGACAGCGGGCTCCTGCACCTCGCTCAGCACGCCGGCTTCTTCACCTTCGGGATCGCGATGTGGCTGCCCCTGGTGGGCCCGCTGCCGAAGCCGGCGTGGTTCGGCGACGGGGCGAAGCTGCTCTACATCATCATCGTCCGCCTGCTCGAGGCGGTGCTCGCCAACGTGCTCATGTGGTCGGGGTCCGTGCTCTACACGGCCTACGCGCCCGGCGAGGCCAAGTGGGACATCTCCCCGCTCGCCGACCAGGGCGCGGCCGGCAACGTGATGATGATCTGGACGGGCAGCGTCACCCTGTCGCTGTTCGTGTGGCTCTTCTTCCGCGCCGCCAATCGCAGCGCCGAAAAGCAGGAGCTGATCGAGCTGGCCGAGGCGCAGGGGTTTGACCTCGATCCCGCGCGCGCCGGCCGCGCGGTCGCCGCCGGCCAGGGCGAGCGCCTGCGGGAGCGCATCCTCAGCAGCTGACCGCCTGATGGGCAACCGCTACCTCTACGTCCTCGTCTTCGTGGTCGGCACGGCCAGTCTCGGCGCCGAGATCGCCGTCGCGCGGCTGATGGCCCCGTTCTTCGGGGCCTCGACGATCATCTGGGCGAACACGATCGGCGTCGTGCTGGTGGCGCTGTCGATCGGCTACTGGTTCGGCGGCCGGATGGCCGATCGCCGCCCGGACATCCGCAGCCTCTGCCTCGTGATCCTCTGCGCCGCGGTGCTGTTGGCCGTGGTCCCGTTCGTGGCCCGGCCGTTCTTCGACGCCTCCGTGAACGCGCTGGACGAGATCGAGGCCGGCGCGTTCATCGGCTCGCTACTCGGCGTGCTGGCGCTGATCGCCATCCCCGTGATCCTGCTCGGCAGCTGCGCGCCCTGGGCGCTGCGGCTCGCCGTCGACGACGTGGAGCACGCCGGGCGCACCGCGGGGCGCCTGTACGCGATCTCGACGGTCGGCTCGCTCACCGGGACGATGCTCGCCGCCCTCGTGCTGATCCCGCTCGTCGGCACCCAGCGGACCTTTCTCGTCTTCGCTTTCGCCCTGGCGCTGGTGGCCGCGGCCGGGCTCGGGTGGCGCTACGCGGTGCTGCCGCTGTTGCTCGCCGGGACGATCGCGCTCCCCGTGGGGACCGTGAAGGCGGTCGAGCAGGGCAAGATCCTCTACGAGGACGAGTCCGAAGAGCAGTACATCCGGGTCAGCGAGCAGCCCGACGGCGACCGGATCCTCGAGCTCAACGAGGGCCACGCCGTGCACTCGATCCTCCCCCAGCGCGGCTACCTCACCGCCGACTACTGGGACAGCTTCCTCGTGTTGCCGTTCGCCGGGGCCGACCGGCCGCCGCGGCGGATCGCGATCCTCGGCAACGCGGCGGGCACGATCGCGCGCCAGTACGGACACTTCTGGCCGCGGACCCAGGTCGACGCGGTCGAGATCGACCCGGAGCTCACGGACGTGGGCTACCGGTACTTCGACATGGGCTCGAACCCCCGGCTGACCACCTACGACGACGACGCCCGGCCCTGGCTGCGCGCGTCCGACGACAAGTACGGGCTGATCGTCGTCGACGCCTACCGCCAGCCCTACATCCCGTTCTACCTGGTGACGAAGGAGTTCTTCGAGCTCGCCCGCGACCATCTGGCGCCCGGCGGCGTGGTGGTCGTCAACGTCGGCCATCCCGAGGGCGACGACGACTTCGAGCGCGTGCTCGGGCGGACGATGGCCGACGTCTTTCCGACCGTCCTCCGCGACCCCGCCGAGCAGACCAACAGCCTGCTGATCGGCGGCGGGCCGGAGGTGTCGCAGGCGCGGCTCGACCGCGCCGCGCGCACCCGCCTGCACGGCAACCTGGGCAAGCTCGCGCGCATCGACGCCGCGCGCATCGCCCCGCGGCTGCCCGGCGGCAGCGTCTACACCGACGATCACGCGCCGGTCGAGTGGCTCGTCGACCGCTCGATCCTGGGCTACGCCGAGGGGCAGTAGGCAAAGTGGATAGCCTGGACGACCGATCTCAAAACGAGGACTGGAGCAAGGATGGGCAAGTACGCAGTCATCAACCCCGCCACACGCGAGACCGTCAAGGAATATCCGGACATGTCCGACGACGAGCTCGCGGCGGCCATCACGGCAGCGAATGATGCCCATAAGAACTGGGGCCTCGAGACCTCCGTCGCCGAGCGTGCGGCGCTGGTCCAGAAGGTGGCGGACTTCCATGCGGAGCGCCGACAGGAGCTCGCCGAGATCGCTGTGCGCGAGATGGGCAAGCCGATGGAGCAGGCGCTGGGCGAGGTCGACTTCTGCGCCGCGATCTACGGCTTCTACGCCGAGCGCGCGGACGACCTGCTCGGCGACGAGCCGATCGACCTGCTCGGCGGCGACGGCACGGCCGTGGTCCGCAAGTCGTCCGTCGGGCCGCTCGTCGGGATCATGCCGTGGAACTTCCCCTACTACCAGGTGGCCCGGTTCGCCGGTCCAAATCTCGTGGTCGGGAACACAGTCCTGCTGAAGCCCGCGCACCAGTGCCCCGAGTCGGCCGAGGCGATCCAGTCGATGATGGACGACGCCGGCTTCCCCGAAGGCGCCTATCAGACGATCCTGGCCTCGAACGCGCAGATCGAAGCGGCGATCGAGGATCCTCGGGTCAGGGGCGTGTCGCTGACCGGCTCCGAGCGCGCCGGCGCCGCGGTCGCCGAGATCGCCGGGCGCAACCTGAAGAAGGTCGTGCTCGAGCTCGGCGGCTCGGACCCGTTCATCCTCCTGGGCGCCGACGACATCGACGAGGCGGTCGACGCCGCGGTCGCCGGGCGGCTCGACAACACCGGTCAGTCCTGCAACGCCGCGAAGCGGTTCATCGTCGCCGACGAGATCTACGACGACTTCCTCGAGAAGTTCAACGAGAAGATGACCGCGACCAAGCCCGGCGATCCGACCTCCGAGGACGCCGCCATGGGGCCGCTCTCGTCGGACTCGGCCACGGAGACCCTGCAGGATCAGCTCGACCGGGCGGTCGCCCAGGGCGCCGAGGTCGCCGTCGGCGGCGACCGGGACGGCAACTTCTTCTCGAGCACCGTCCTGGTCGGGATCAAGCCCGACAACGACGCCTACCGCGAGGAGTTCTTCGGGCCGGTCGCGAGCGTGTACCGAGTCGGCTCCGAGCAGGAGGCGATCGAGCTCGCCAACGACACGCCGTTCGGCCTTGGCTCCTACGTCTTCTCCAACGATCCCGAGCAGGCGCTGCGGGTAGCGAACGCGCTCGACACGGGCATGGTCTACGTCAACGGCGTCGGCCTCGACAGCCCGGAGCTCCCGTTTGGCGGCGTCAAGCGCTCTGGCTTCGGCCGCGAGCTCGGCCGCTACGGCATCGATGAGTTCATCAACAAGAAGCTGATCCGGGTCGCGAAGTAACCCGGGCGCCGGCGGTTAGCGCCGGCGCAGGGTGAAGGTGCGCTTCGCGACCGCGCCGGCGGCCCGGTCGCGGTCGCGGGTCTTGACCGTGACGTCGAGCCTGCGATGGCGGTCGAGACGGCGCGCGAAGCCGGGCCGGAGGTGAAAGCGCACCCGCTTCGTTTTGCCCGCCTTGACCCGGTAGTCGCGGGCGCTCGCGCCGGTCAGCCGCGCCTTGCCCGCGCACCGCGGCCGCAACCCCGACGGCCAGGCGCGCGGGCAGTGCAGGCGCACCTTGACCGTGCCCTGCGGCCCCGGTCGGCGGGCCCGTAGCTCGATCAGCGTCGCGCGCGCCCGGGCCGGGCCGGCCGGCGGCAGGGGCGGGGGGAGCTCACCGCCGCCGTATTGCTCGGGATGCTGGATCGCGTCGAGGAAGCCGCGGTCGACGTCCTCGCGGCTGACCTCGCCGGCGTCGGGCTTTGGCTTTGGCATCTCGATCGGCTGGTCGGTGATCGAGCCGAGGACCTGCCGGTAGAACTCCTCCTCCCACGGGGCTCCGCCGGCGATCGAGCCCGTGTCCTGGCCGAAGCGCGTGACGACGAGCCCCTCCCCGGGGAACACGGTCACGAGCTGGCCGAACAGTCCGGCGAACTGGTACATGTCGGCGGGGAGGCTGGGGAAGTCGCGATCGTCGGACACCGGCCGGTCGATGACGCGGGGGCCGACGCAGGGCTTCGACGCGTTGACCCAGATCAGATACCCGTAGCAACCGTTCTGGGGGATCGGCGCGACCGCCTCGCGCACGAAGCGCTTGGAGAGCAGCCGCCGGCCCTGCCAGACGCCGCCGCGGCGCAGCAGCTCGCCGAGCCGGGCGAAGTCGTCGGGGACCATGTGGAGGCCGAAGAAGCCCTGCGTGTGGCCGGCGGAGTCGCGCTGCCAGCGCCACGTGCCGGGCTCGATGCCGATCGGGCCGAAGAGCTCGCGCTGCGCGTAGGCCTGCAGGTCCTCGCCGACGGCGCTCTGGGTCGCCTCCGCGAGCAGCGCCGGCCCGCTCTGGGAGTACTCCCAGTAGGTGCCCGGCCGCTTCTCCACCGGGACCGTGAGCGCCTCCGCGATCCGGTCCGGCATCAGGATGTTGTAGTCGCGGATCCCGTTCCACAGCAGGCCGCTGGTCTGGGTGAGCAGGTCGCGCGTGGTGATCGCGCCGTGCGCCTGGTCGGCGACCGGGATCAGCGAGCCGAGCGGGTCGTCGGGGCCGACGAGGCCCTGGGTCATCGCCCTGCCGAAGATCAGGGCCGTGATCGATTTCGCCATCGACCAGCTCTGGAAAGTGGTGTGCGCGTTGACCGCCGCAAGCCGATCGGACGCCACCCGGCACCCGTACCGGTACACGCGCACGGCGGCGGCCTGGTTGGCGGTCGCGTAGTCGATCGCCGCCGCGAGCTTGGTCGCGTCCATGCCCGCCTGCGCGGGGCTCGCGTCGGCCCAGTCAGCGCCCGGCTCGGGACACTGAGCTGCCGCGCGAGCACTCCCCGGGGCCGCGATCACCAGCGCCGCCGCGCAGCCCAGCGCCGCGAGCCCGAGGCCCGCGCGCATCCCCCCGGTCGCCCCACGCGACGGCACGAGCCGAGAATAGGCGGGCCGAGCGGACCGTGCGCCGGTTGCCCGGGCGCCGCTCAGCGATCGCGGCGATCGGCCTCGTGGCCGCGGGCCCAGCGCCACCAGTAGACGGCCAGATCGGCGAAGAAGGCGACGACGCGGCCGACGGGACCGGTGACGATCCAGGCAGCGAACCGCTCGGGGAGGCTCAACCTACGGGAGCCGTGCGCCGCAGGTCGCGATCCGGGTCCACGTCCCAGCGGCGCCCGACCTCGATCAGCTCGTCGCTCAGCGGCCAGCGGTCCGGGCGCACCGCGGCCTCGTCGGGGCTGGCGCCCTTGAGCGCCATCGAGCCGCGGTTGTCGCCGATCTCCCTGATCTCGTCCACCTGCGCGTCGGTGAGACGCTGCTCGGGCAACGCGGCGAGCTCGGCGCGCTTGTCCTCGATCGCCCGGGAGCCGTTGCCGGATTCCTGGATCAGTGTGGGGGCCGCGCAGGCGACCGGGCCGTGGGCGAGGTTCCACTGGCAGGCGAGCTGTATCGGTGTGAGCCCGGCGGCGCTCGCGATCGGCCGCAGCCGCTCGAGCCGCTCGCGCCCCGCGTCGACCCAGCCGTCCGGGCGGAAGCGCCGGTGGTCCTGCTCGCCGAACGGGTGGCCACCGACGACGTCGTCCCAGAACAGGCCGCCGTAGTCGACGACCCGGGTGATCACCCGCACGTCGTTGGCGGCCGCCGCGGCGAGGCAGAGCTCGCCCGGCCACGGCTCGAGCGGGTTGAGGATCACCATCGCCCAGTCGATCCGGTCGCCGAAGCGCTCGAAGCAGTCGATGAGGTCGAGCGTGAAGCCGTTCGCGGGCCCGGGGGCGACGCCGATCGCGTCGGTCAGGCCGGCGTCGACGAGCTCGGCCATCCCGTCCCAGACGGCCTCCGAGGTGAAGCCCGTGCGATCCGGGTTGTGGAGCAGGACCACGTCGAAGCGCGAGATCCCGACCCGGTCGAGGCTCGCCTCGGCCGCCTGGCGCAGGTAGCCGGCGTACTCCGCCGGGGGACGCAACGACGGGTCCGTGAACCGCGGGTAGCCCCTGGGTCCGTCGCGGGTCCCGGCGACGAAGTCGTGGCCCACCGCGCCGACGACGCAACACGAGTCACGGTCGACGCCGTCGAGCGCCTTTCCGAGCAGCCGGTCGGCTGCGCCCGCCCCGTACACGTCGGCGGTGATCACCGTGTCGATTCCGGCGCCGGGTCGGAGCAGGCGGACCAGTCGCTCTTCGCCGAGCCGCTCGCCGAAGTGCATGAAGCGCCCGCCGCTCCAAGTGCCAATTGCGACTCTTCCGGGTTCCACCGTTTAAGCCTAGAGCGGCCGGCTCAGCTCACGTCGACGTCCGTCAGGACGCGCGCCCGCAGGGGCACCCGAAGGACCGGCCGTGCCGGGCCGGTCCGGGCGCGGCCACTAAGCTCCGGGCCGTCTTGAGAACGACGGTTACAGACCTTCCGGAGTCGCGCGTGAAGATCGACGTGGCGGTTGAGCCGGAGGCGCTTGCGCGCCAGGTCGACCGCGCCGCGAAGCAGCTCGCCGGCGAGATGAAGCTGCCCGGCTTCCGCAAGGGCAAGGTGCCCGCCCAGCTCGTGATCCAGCGAATCGGGCGCGAGGCGGTGGTTGAGCAGGCCCTGCGCGACTCGCTTCCCGAGTGGTATGAGCGCGCCCTGCTCGAATCCGGCGTGGTCACCGTCGGTGACCCAAAGCTCGACGTCGGCGATCTGCCCGCCGAGGGCGAGGAGCTCGAGTTCACGATCGAGGTCGGCGTGCGGCCGACGGCGGAGCTCGGCGAGTGGCGCGGGCTCGAGGTCGGCAAGGCGGACGCCGAGGTCCCCGACGAGGCGATCGACGCCGAGCTCGACCGCCTGCGGGAGGGCGCGGCGAGCCTGAAGCCGGTCGAGCGCCCCGCGGCCCCGGGTGACGCCGTGGTCGTCGACTACCTGGGGACGATCGACGGCGAGCCGTTCGACGGGTCCGAGCGCCGCGACTTCCCGATCGAGCTCGGCAGCGAGGCGCTGCTGCCCGAGTTCGACGCCGGGCTCACGGGCGCCTCCGCGGGCGAGGAGCGCACGGTCGAGGTCACCTTCCCCGACGATCACCAGCCCGAGGACCTGGCCGGCAAGACGGCCAGCTTCGCGCTCAAGGTCAAGGAGGTCCGCGAGAAGGACCTGCCGGAGCTCGACGACGACTTCGCCGCCGAGGCGTCGGAGTTCGAGACGATCGCCGAGCTTCGCGACGAGCTGCGCCGTCGGCTGGCCGAGGGCCTCGAGCAGCGCGCCGAGGGGGAGTTCCGCGAGGCTGCCGTCGACGCCGTCGCCGCGAACGCCAAGCTCGAGATCCCGCACGAGCTCGTTCACGCCAGGGCGCACGAGATGTGGGAGCGCATCGAGCGCCAGCTCTCAGCTCAGGGGATCGATCCGCAGGCCTACGCGCGGATGCAGGGCAAGGATCGCCACGACCTGATCGACGACGCGGAGGAGGACGCCGAGCGCTCGCTGCGGCGCGAGGCCGTGCTCGCCGCGGTCGCTGAGGCCGACGGGATCGAGGTCACCGACGAGGACCTGCTCGAGGCGATCGGACCGGGGGAGGGCAAGAACTCTCCCCAGAAGCTGCTCGCGCAGCTGCAGGAGTCCGGTCGCGACGGCCTCCTGCGCGATGAGATCCGCATGCGCAAGGCGGCCGAGGCGATCGCCGAGCAGGTGACGCCGATCCCGATGGAGCGCGCCGCCGCCCGGGAGCAGATCTGGACCCCGGACAAGCGCGAGGCTGCGGAGCGCCGACGACGAGACCGCGGGCGACGCCAAGGCCGGCGAGCTCTGGACCCCGGGCTCGTAGAGACGCCAGACGCGCTTCTATACACTCAGCCGCCGATGAGCCCCCTGGTTCCAATGGTCGTAGAGCAGACGTCGCGCGGCGAGCGCGCGTTCGACATCTACTCGCGCCTGCTCAACGAGCGGATCATCTTCCTCGGCACCCCGGTGACCGAGGACATCGCGAACCTGATCGTCGCCCAGCTGATCCACCTCGAGTCCGAGGATCCCGACAAGGACGTCTCGATCTACATCAACTCGCCGGGCGGATCGGTCTACGCGGGCCTCGCGATCTACGACACGATGCAGTACATCAAGCCCGACGTGCAGACGATCTGCGTCGGCGTCGCGATGAGCATGGGCGCGCTCCTGCTCGGCGGCGGTGCGGAGGGCAAGCGGATGGTGACCCCGAACTCGAAGGTCCTGATCCACCAGGTCTCGGCCGGCTTCCAGGGCCAGGCGACCGACATCGAGATCCACGCGAAGGAGATCATCGACGTCCGCCGCCGCCTCGACGAGATCATCGCCAAGCACACCAACCAGCCGTTCGAGAAGGTCACCAAGGACACCGAGCGCGACTACTTCATGTCGGCCGAGGAAGCGGTGGAATACCACCTCGTCGACCGCGTGATCGAGCACCACTAGGGCGCCCAGCGCCCGCTCGTCGTCCTCAGTTCGCGTAGTTGATCGTCAGCGTGCCCTGGTCGTGCTCGCTGCGCTGCGACGTCGAGCTGCGCAGGTAGAGCTTCAGGACCGCCCCGTTGGCGCGCGCGGGCGTGTTGATCTCCGGCAGCGAGACCGTGTCCGTGACGTAGTTGTTGTTGTTGCTGGTGCACGAGATCGGCGCGGCCGCCGACCCGTGGGTGCCGATCACCGTCGTCCCCTGCAGCACCTCCATGTACCAGCAGACGATGCCGCTCGTCACCCGGCGATAGCGGTGCACGAACGAGGCGCCCGAGACCGTGGCCCCGCTCGGCACGTACGTCGGGGCGGTGAGCTTCAGATAGCGGGTCGCGGCGAAGGCCGTCGTCCAGGTCGAGGCGCTCTGGTAGGTCAGCCCGCCGCTGGCGACCCACGGCCAGGAGCGGTCGGTGGTCCCGGTGTCGAGCCTGTCGGTGAACACGTCGTCGTAGAGCGTGAAGGCGCCCTGGGAGGTGTTGACCCCGACCGTCGCGAGGTCCACCACCGGCGCGCCGCTGAGCGTCGAGCGCATGTACACGCGGACGCGGAGGTCGTTGGCGATCGCGGTCGAGTTCACCTCGGGGAGCGGCGTCGAGAAGGTCGTTTGCGTCGCGCCGGTGACGCAGCCCACGGGGGTCGCCGTGCTCCCGTGGGTGCCGATCAGCGCATCGGTCGAGGCCCGGCGGACCTCGAAGTAGAAGCACGTCGTGTTGAGCGCGGCGGCCGCGTAGCGGAAGTCGAAGGTGGCGCTCGACGGCGTCGCGTTGCTCGGCAGCGCCGTCGCCTGGTCGAACACCAAGTAGCGGGTGGCGGCGAAGGCGGTAGCTGGCGCCGTCGTCGTCACCGTGCGGCCGTCCGAGGCGAAGGCGACCGGGTCGGAGGCGTTCACCTCGGCGCCGCCGGCCGAAGCGTCGTCGAGGTCCCAGGCGGTCGTGACGAGGGTCTGCGGCACGAGCACGGTGACCGGGGCGCTCGCGGTGTCGCCGAGGCTGCCGATCGCGTAGACGGTGTGGGCTCCGGCCGCCGTGCCGCTCGGCAGCGTGACGCTGACGTTCGCGGTGCCGTTCGCCGGGACCGGCGACGGAAGGATGCTGCCGGTGAGCACGGTGCCGGTGGTCGGGTTGTCGAGCCGGAAGCTGACCGTTTGGCCGTTGATGTAGTTGGTGATCTGGCCGGTGAGAGCGGCGGGGAGCGTGGTGACGGACGCAGGCGCGAGGCTCAGCGCGGGGGTGGCCACCGTGACCGCGGCGCTCGCGGCGCTCTCGGCGCCGCGCCAGTTGGCGTTCGCCGGCACCACCCGGTAGCGCCAGGTCCCGGGCGGGACGGCGTTCTCGGTGCAGGTGGTCACCGCGATCGTGCCCGAGCATGCGGAGCCGATCGTCTGCAGGTTGTTGGAGTTGTCGTAGCGCCTGACGATGTAGCCGGTCGGTGGCGCCCCGCCGGGGGGCGCGCTCCAGTTCACCGTCACGCTGCGGTTCGAGACGGAGGCCGTCGGCTGGGCCACGGTGCCCAGGCTGTTCGCCTTGGCGGCGGCCGAGCCGGACCCGCCCCTGGTCCAGGCCGCGTCGGCGGCCGCGGGCAGTAGCGCGAGCAGCACGCACACCCCGAGGGCAGCGGCGGCCCAACGGGCGCCGCCTCGAGCCACCGTTGCGTCCTGAGGGCATCCTCACGGGCGCCTCACCAGCGCGGTCCGGGCACGGAAGCGAAGCGGGAAACGGCACCCTGGCACGCATCCGTGGTTGACGCGGCCATCGTCACCGGGATCTGGAGCGGCAAGACCCCGTGCGGCTGGGATCAGCGACCGCGTGGCCGGATCCGCTTCGTGTGGAGGTCGAGCCGGTCGGCAGACCCGGGACGGGATTGCGCACCCTCGTCTTCACCCAGCCGAGGCGCACCGGGCTGTCGGTGCGGTTGCGCGCCGTCGCGTTCAGCTGCCCGCTGGCACCTGGGTAGAGCCCGGTGACGTTGCCGCTGATCCGCACCGGCGGCCGCCCTTCGAGGCCCGCCCGGGTCGGCGGCGCCGGTGCCCGGGCCGCCAAGTGCGGCATAGGCTCCGACCGCGGCGCACAGGAGCGCCGCGAGCGCGATGGTTGTGATCGTCCCCTTCATCGCCGACCGGCTCGCGCGGTCCGCGTGCGTCCCGGCGCGCCGAGGGCACGCCGGGCCGCAGCGGAACGCGCTACCGCCGGAGGCAGATGTCTATTCCTGGGTTTTCGCGGCCCCTAGCTGCTCGCGCCACTGAGCGCAACGGGGATCGTGAACGTCGCCCCCTGACAGCCATCCTCTGAGGCATTGGACATGTGAGCGGCGTTGTTGAGCGTGACGACGCCCGAGTTGCCGTTCGCCGGCACCACGATCGACAGACCGTGCTGGTCGTTGAGCGTGACCCCGGTGGTGGTGCACGTCCCGGTGCCGCCGGTGGCGGTGACCGAGCCGACTCCGGCCGTCACGTCGGTGACGGTGACCTGGTACGGGTTCGGATTGTGGACGTTGAGCTTCACGGTCCCGTTCGCGCTCGGGAACAGGTCGGCCGTGGTCGAGGCTGAGGCGTCGACGGTCGACAGCGCCTGCGCCGTCCCCGCCTTCGCGTAGCCGCTGCCCGAGCCGTTGGTGGTCCAGGCGGCGTAGACGAGACCGACGACTCCCAGAACGAGGATCGTGATCGCCCCGCCAACCAGACGGGTCTTTCGCGTGAGTTGCACGAGAGGGCTCCTTCCCCTAGATCGTTGCGGCGCGTGCCCGTGCGAGCCGCAGGGGACTCGCCCCCTCCGAAATCGTGGTCGCACGCTTACCTGGGGAGAAAGTCGGCCTGCTACTCCGATCCCTTTAGCCGAAATGAGGTAGTGCGGTTAGACGTTCCGGCCAATCGAAGGCTCGCGAGTCGCCACGTTGGGGCGCTCGACGCCGCCGCCGCCGGAACGCGTGCAAGCCGTGGGCCGCAGGCAGGGACCGCGGCAACCGCCGCGTAACAACGTCGGGTCGAGCCGGAAGCGATCGTGTCGTAACCTGACCGAGGCGCGCCGGACCAAGGAACGCCGAAGGGAGAAACCGCTGTGGCACGCCCGACCGACTCGAACGAGCAGCTCCTCTGCAGTTTCTGCGGAAAGTCCCAGCGCCAGGTCAAGAAGCTGATCGCCGGCCCCGGGGTCTACATCTGCGACGAGTGCATCGATCTCTGCAACGAGATCATCGACGAGGAGCTCACCGCGCCGCCCTCGTTCGAGCTGGAGAGCCTGCCGAAGCCGGTCGAGATCTACGACGTCCTCCAGGAGTACGTCATCGGCCAGGAGAACGCCAAGCGCGTGCTCTCGGTCGCCGTCCACAGCCACTACAAGCGGTGCTGATGATGCACGGCGACGCCGAGTCCGAGGTCGAGATTGAGAAGTCGAACATCTTGCTCGTCGGCCCCACCGGCTGCGGCAAGACGTTGCTCGCCCGCACGCTGGCCCGCAGCCTCAACGTGCCGTTCGCCATCGGCGACGCGACCACGCTGACCGAAGCCGGCTACGTCGGCGAAGACGTCGAGAACCTGCTGCTGAAGCTGCTCCACGCCGCCGACTTCGATATCGAAGCGGCCCAGCGCGGCATCTTGTACATCGACGAGATCGACAAGATCGGCAAGACGAGCCAGAACGTCTCGATCACTCGCGACGTCTCGGGCGAAGGCGTGCAGCAAGCGCTCCTCAAGATGCTCGAAGGCACGACTGCAAACGTTCCGCCGCAAGGTGGCCGCAAGCACCCCGAGCAGCAGTACATCCAGATCGACACGACGAACATCCTGTTCATCTGCGGTGGTACGTTCACGGGCGTCGACGACATCATCCGCAAGCGGCTCGGCAAGCGGTCGATCGGCTTCACGCAAGATCAGAAGTCGCACACCGACCTCGGCATGGCCGAGACGTTGCCGCACGTCAACGCCGACGACCTGATCGAGTTCGGCATGATCCCCGAACTGGTCGGCCGTCTGCCGGTGATCAGCGCACTGACGCCGCTCAACGAAGAAGCTCTAGTTCGCGTCCTCACCGAGCCGAAGAATGCGCTGACGAAGCAGTACGAGCGGCTCTTCTCGATGGAAGAAGCCACCTGAAGTTCACCGAGGAGCGCTCGAGGCAATCGCCAAGAAAGCCCGCGAACGCGAAACGGGCGCCCGTGGTCTGCGCTCGATCATCGAGCAGACGATGCTCGACATCATGTTCGACCTGCCCGAGCGCCGCGACGTCTCCAAGTGCGTCGTCACCAAGGACACGATCGAGCAGGGCCTGCGCCCGACGCTCGTCACCCAGGCGGTGCCGGCCGAGCCCGAGGTGGAGCTCGACGACGTCAGCGAATCCGCCTGAGCGGGGCGCGCCTTAGGTCTCGGCGCGCCAGGCGACGTTGCCTGTGCCGCAGCCGGCGCCCGACGTAGTCTTGAAGGCGAAGCGGACCGTGCCCTTCACGGCCTTGCCGGCGCGCCGGAACTTGCCGGTGGCCTT
>CAVUKZ010000008.1:0-199238 GCA_963742205.1 uncultured Solirubrobacterales bacterium
CAGGTTGGTCACCTGACCGATCCCGCAATGCGCCCCGATCCCCATGACCATGACCGCCTCATCGTTCGTCAGGTCCCACTCCTGCTCGAGCCAGAGCTTCAGCTGACGGAACGCCGACCGAGCAGCATCGGTGACCGAGGGCGCTGACACGACCGTCATCACGTAGTCCGCGGTGACGATGCGCGGCGACCCCATGGCGCTGGGGCGGTCGAACGGGCGAGCTGCGACGACGATTCTGGTGCCGCACTCAGGCGCGCAGACGATCTCGCCATCGCCGATCGCCGCCTTGCAATCGCCGAAGTAAAGGCCCGCGCCCGGGGTCTCGACCGGAAGGACAACCGTCGCCCCGGTCGTGATCTCGCGCACGTCGAGATTCCCCCCGTGGTCGCCCTCGTATTTGCTGAAGACGGTCTCCCGGGCCGGCGCGGTCGCCAGGCAGCCGATCAGTGGCGTCACCGGAACGGTCCAGTCGTCGCGCAGCCGGATCGCGCCGTCAGCGACCGTCAGGTTGACCACGTGGTCCTCCTCGTGCCACCAGTCGTAGGGCGACAGGGCTTCGCAGCGGCTGACGACCACCACCGGCTTGGTCACGACCTCGAGGCCCTCGATCGTCACCGCGACGGCCTGGCCCGGTTCGGCACCGGCCACGGCGATCGGGCCGGTGACACCGTCGAGGTTCTCCTCGATCCACGCTGCCGTCTCCGGGGTGAAGTCGGCCGGATCGTCGTAGCGGCCGGTGAACCCGTCGGCCGTGATCACGGTGAACGACTCGCCAGCCTCGACCGTGCCGATCGGCGCGTGCTCGGGGCTGTACGTGTACTTGATGTCCGCGGGCTCGAACGTCTGCATCATCGGTTGGCCACGTGGAGATCCGCGGGTAAGGGGGACTCTGGCGTGATCGGCCCGTACCCCTCGAACTCGCCGTACTTCTCGTAGACGCCTTCGTAGCGCTCCAGCGCCTCGCGGTCGAGGTCGATCCCGACGCCCGGGCCCGGTCGGCACGGTGATGTTGCCGTCGACGAACTCGACCTCCTCGGCCAGCAGGTCGTGCACCAAGAAGGTGAGGAAATGCTGATGGCCGAGTTGTGGCGATGGCATCGCGGCGAGGACGTGCGCGGTCGCGATCGTGGTGATCCCAAGGTCGCCGAAGGCGTGCTTGATCACCGGCAATCCGGCTGTCTCGCACATCGTCATCGCGTTGCGGAACGGGACCAGGCCGCCCAGTTGGTGGGGGTCGGTGACGATCACGTCGGCGGCGCGCTGGGTGATCACGTCGGGCACCTGGGTGGGCAACCAGACCGACTGGTTGGCGGCGATCCGCACCCGCGTCTTCGACCGCAGGTCGGCGAGCCCTCCGATGTTGTGCATGTCGATCGGCTGCTCGACGAACTCGACGCCGATGTCCTCGAATCGCTGCAGGGCGTCCCTGGCCTCAAACACTGACCAGCCCTCGTTCGCATCGACGCGGAAGGCGATCTCATCGCCCACCTCGTCCTTGATCGCGCGCGCGATCGCGAGGTCGTTGTCGAGGTCGAAACCGATCTTGATGTAGACCGTCCGGAAGCCGCGTTCCACGCCCTCGGCCGCCTCCGCGCGCGCCGTTTCCGGGTCGCGATCGTTGACGTTGATGAACCAGTAGAACGGCACGTCCGGCGTCTGCAGGCCGCCGAAGAACTGGTTCACGGGGCAACCGTGCTTCTTGCCGGCGATGTCCCAGAGAGCCATCTCGATCCCGGCCGCGGCCGCGTTGCCCAGGTACGGGTAGTGGTGCCAGCCGCGGTCCTGACAGCGGGTGAGGAACTCGGTGATCCGCAGCGGGTCCTCGCCGACGATCCAGGGCGTGGTCGCCTCGAGCGCATCGCGCACGAGCGAGATCAGCGGACTGCCCGGGACCTCGCCGATTCCGGTGATCCCCTCGTCGGTGTGGACCTCGACGATCGCGTTGGTCAGGCCCCAAAGCCGACCGAAGCGCCATGTCTCGGGCTTCGTGAAAGGCACCGAGACGATGTGGATGTCGACGTTCGTAACTCTCATCACGCTCCGATCGATGGGTGTGACATACGATATAATACATGGCAGAGAGTGCCATACGACATGCTACGATCCGCTCGGCAGCAAGACCGTGCGCGCGAGAGGGGCAGTGAGATGACCGACGAGCCGTATCGCAGGATGCGCCTGAACGAGCTCAGCCGCCGCGACCTGATGAGGGCTGGCGTCGCCGGCGCAAGTCTCATGTCCACCGCCGGGTTCTTGGCGGCTTGCGGCGGAGACGATTCCTCCGGCTCAACCGCGGCCGCACTGTCGACGGGGCCCTCCGGCGGCTCGCCGACCAGGGGCGGGACGCTCCGCGTCGGCGTCCTCTCCGCCGGAAGCTCCGAGACCCTCGACGTCCGCACGCCCTTCAACTTCCCCGATTTCATCCGCATCTTCCAGCTGCTCGACCCGCTCTTCTTCCAGGAGCGTCACGGGACCATGTCTCCGGGCCTGGCCACCGAGGCACACCCCAACAGCGACTTCACCGTCTGGACGCTGAAGTTGCGCAATGGAGTGGAGTGGCACGACGGCAAGCCGTTCACCGCCGACGACGTCGTCTACACGATCCAGAACAGCTGGGGGGCCAAGTCGGGGCTCAACTACGGGCTCTACAGCCCGATCATCGACTTCAAGGGTGTGCGGAGGCTGGACGACCTGACGGTCGAGATCCCGCTCCTGCGGAGCATCGCCCAGTTCGAGCAGCTGACGTTCACGCAGGCGTCCCACATCATCCAGAACGGGACCACCGACTTCAGCCGACCGGTCGGGACGGGTCCATTCGTCTACAAGTCCTTCGACCCCGGGAGCCAGAGCGTCTTCACGGGCAACAAGAACTACTGGCGGAGCCCTTTCCCTTACGTCGACGAGCTGATCATCGACAGCAGCTTCACCGCCGATCCCGCCCGTCTCAACTCGCTGCTGGCGGACAACCTCGACATCGTGCCGAGCGTGCCGCCGGCCCTGGCCCGCGCGCAGGAATCGAGCGAGAACATCGTGCTCGGCAACCAGCACGGCTCCGGGTTCATCGCCGTGACGATGCGCGTCGACGAAGAGCCGTTCAAGGATGTGCGAGTCCGCCAGGCGCTGAAGCTGATTCCCGACCGCGAGACGATCACCGCCAGCGCCCTCGACGACTTCGGCGTCCCAGGCAACGACGCTCCGGGCAACACGCTTCAGTACTGGGCCTCTGACCTCGAGGCGCCGCACGACCCGGAAAAGGCGAAGTCGCTGCTCCAGGCCGCGGGTCAGGACTCGCTCGCGGTGAAGCTGTACACCGCAGGCGTAATCGCCGGCATGAACGAGACCGCGACGTTGTACGCCGACAACGCGACCGCTGCGGGAGTCGACGTCTCGGTCGTCAAGGACGACCCAGCGACCTACTACAGCGAGGGGTCACCTGGCGGGACCTGGCCCAACAAGCAGTTCTCGATCAACAACTGGATCATCGGCCAGGGGTCACTGCCGCTGTTCTACCTCTCGGCACTGCAGAAGACCGCGCCCTACAACGAGACCCACTGGAACAGTCCGAAGGGCGACAAGCTGCTCGACGAGGCGCTCGCCGAGGGCAACCCGGACGCCGCGCAGGACAAGTGGCACACGGTCCAGGAGCTCCAGCACAACGAGGGCGGCTACATCCTCACATCCGCGCTGAACTGGGTCGACGGCTACTCGACCAAGGTCGGGGGTATCCAGACGACCGAAGCCGGACCGTGCAACTACTGGGACTTCAAGTCGGCGTGGCTGAACGCGTGACCGGCCGCCGGGGCGTGTGAGCAGCTCCGCGGCCTCGACGCAGTCGACCCCGGGCAGCGAAACCGCCGGCGGCGGCGCCCTGAAGTCGTTTCGCAGGCGACATCCGGTCGCTGCGTTCATCGTCCGCCGCGTCGCGGCCGGGATCCTGACCCTGCTGGTGGCCTCGTTCCTGATCTTCGCGTCGATCCAGATCCTGCCGGGGGACGTTGCCTCAGTGGTCCTCGGCAAGAACGCGACGCCGGCCCGAGTCGAGGCGGTGCGCTCGGAGTTGAACCTGGACGACCCTCTCCCGCAGCGCTACGCGACCTTCCTCGGCGACGTCGCCACGGGGCACTTCGGGAACTCCTCAGCGGCGCTCGCCCAGGGGCGCACCCTTCCCGTCTGGGACGTGATCCGCACGCCGCTGCGCAACAGCCTCATCCTCGCGGCGATCACGATCGCGCTCTTCGTGCCGCTGTGCCTGCTGTTGGGGACCCTCTCGGCCCTGCGCGCGGGACGCGCCGCTGATCACGCGATCTCGGTCCCGTCGCTGGTGGCTAGTGCGATGCCCGAGTTCCTGGTCGGGACGATCCTGATCGTCATCTTCTTTACCCAGCTGAACCTGTTCCCGCCCGTCGCCGAGATCGGCACCGGAGAGACGCCGTTCAGCCATCCCGACGCGCTCGTCCTCCCCGTGCTGACGCTCCTGAGCGTCAGCTTGGCGCTGGGCATAAGGCTCGTCCGCGCATCGATGCTTGATGTCTTGAGGGCCGATTACGTGCGCATGGCCCGGCTGAACGGCCAGCCCGAGCGTCGGGTCGTGACGCGGTACGCGTTGCGCAACGCCCTCGGGCCCGGCATCCAGGCCATCGCCCAGACGATGCAGTACCTACTCGGCGGGATCATCATCACCGAGAGCGTCTTCAACTACCCGGGGATCGGCAACAAGCTGGTCCAAGCGGTATCGCTGCAAGACGTGCAGGAGATTGGCGTGATCGCGATGATCCTCGCCGCGATCTACATCCTCATCAACATCGTCGCCGACCTGGCGGTGACCCTCGTGGTGCCGAAGCTGAGGACGAGCCTGTGAGCGGGCGCCTGCACATGCCTCGCCTGACGCGGACGATCTCCGGGAAGATCGGCATCGGCGTACTCGCATTCGTCCTCGCGGTCGCGCTTCTGGGGCCGCTCGTCTCACCGCACGGGATCGCTACCCCGATCGGGAGCCCCGGCACCCCGCCCTCGGACGGGGCGCCCCTGGGGACCGACTACCTCGGCAGGGACGTGCTCTCGCGGGTGCTGCACGGTGGGCTCTCGGTGATCTGGATCGGGGCGGCAGCGACCCTGCTCGCCTACGGGGCCGGGATGACCATCGGGCTGATCGCCGGCTACCAGCGCTCGCTGATCGACCCGGTCCTCATGCGCGGGGTCGACGTGCTGCTCGCGTTTCCGGCGCTGCTGGTCCTGCTACTGCTGGTCGCCGGCCTCGGTTCGCACGTCGGGGTCCTCATCCTCGGTGTCGCGCTGGTGCAGCTCCCGCCGATCGCGCGCATCATCCGCACGGCCACGCTTGAGGTCTCGACCCGCGGCTACATCGAGGCAGCGCAGGCGCGCGGCGAACGGACCTCGGCGATCCTCACGCGCGAGATCCTGCCGAACGTCGCCCCCATCGTCCTGGCGGACTTCGGGATCCGGTTCGGGTTCTCGATCATCCTCATCGCGAGCGTCAACTACCTCGGGCTCGGGCTCGGCCCCCCCGCCTCGGACTGGGGCCTGATGATCGCCGAGAACCAGCAGTACATCTCGCTCAACGTCTGGTCCGTGCTGGCGCCGGCGATCATGCTCGCCCTGCTCACGATCTGCGTCAACCTGATCGCTGACGCATACGTGCAGACGCTGGGTCAGTCGAACCTGCCGACGCGGCGCAGCCGGCTGATCGGAACCATCGGCGCGGGTCCGGTCCGGCAGCCGCGCTGACGGGACAGGAGCCGATCGGCGATGTCCCGCCGAGCGGCGCGCGCTGATGCCGGCCGAGGCCGAGTTGGGCTCCGCCGGGTCCGCGTCGCGGCCGCGGCCCGGCTCCAGGCCCGAAGGCGAGCCGCTCGTCCGGGTTGAGGGCCTTCGGGTCGAGACCGCGGCGGGACTGCCGATCGTCGAGGACATCTCGTTCTCGCTCCAGGCCGGCGAGGCGCTCGGAGTGGTCGGCGAGACCGGCTCTGGAAAGACGACAAGCGTGCTGGCAATGCTCGGCTACAGCCAGCCGGGGACCAAGATCACCGACGGCGACGTGCGGGTCGGCGACGTGGAGATGACGAGAGCGGAGGGGCGCGACCAGCGCCGTCTGCGCGGGAAGGTCGTCAGCTACGTGCCGCAGAACCCGGCGGGCTCGCTCAATCCGTCGATGCGCATCGGCGACGCAATCCTCGAGATGGTCAGCGCCCACCGGTCGAACGGCGACGCCGCGCCACCGGTCGCGGATGCGCTCGAGCGCGTCGGGCTCCCAGGGACCGAGGCGTTGCAGCGTCGATTCCCGCACCAGCTCTCGGGAGGCCAGCAGCAGCGCGTATGCATCTCGGTCGCGCTGGTCTGCGAGCCACCGGTCGTCGTCCTCGACGAGCCGGCAACGGGTCTCGATGTCGTCACCCAGGCTCGGCTGCTCGAGGAACTGGTCCGGCTGCGCCGGGAGGCGGGCGTCTCGATGATCTACGTGACCCACGATCTCGCCGTCGTCGCCGGCTTCGCCGATCGAATCGCGGTCATGTACGCCGGGCGGATCATCGAGGAGGGCCCGACGGCGGAGCTGCTGCAGAGCCCGAAGCACCCGTACACGCGGGGGCTCCTGAACTCGATCCCCGACCACGCCAGCCCGCGTCAGCTGGTGCCGATCGGCGGCGTCGCGGTCGGCCTCGAAGGACGACCGCCTGGCTGTGCCTTCGCGCCCAGGTGCCCGCTGCGCATCGACGCGTGCGACGCCGCCGTACCCGACCTGCGCCGGGTCGGCCCGGCCCACGCCGCGCGTTGCCTGCGCCCCGACGACGTCGCCGCTCCCGAGTCATCACCACCGCCGGTCATCGAGCGCCCGCGCGCCACCACACCCGCTCCATTGCTCAGCGTCGACAACCTGCGCGCGGAGCATCGGGGCCGCGATGAGGTGGTCGTCGCCGCATCGGATGTGAGCTTCACCCTGGGGCGCGGCGAGTGCGTTGCCCTGGTTGGCGAGTCCGGGAGTGGCAAGACGACGATCGCGCGGACGATCGCCGGGCTGCATAGCCTCTCCGCCGGCCGCATCGTCCTCGACGGTGCGGAGCTGCCGGCCACGGCACGCCACCGCTCGAGGGCGCAGCGCCAGCGGATCCAGCTCGTCTTCCAGGACCCGAGCGATGCGCTCAACCCCCGGCACTCGGTCCGCGCCGCCGTCGCGCGCCCGGCCCAGATGCTGCGCGACCTGTCTCGAGCCGAGGCCGACGCCGAGGTCGAGCGGCTGCTGAGCCTCGTCCGCCTTCCTGAGAAGATCGCCGAGCGCTACCCGGCGGAGCTCTCGGGAGGCGAACGCCAGCGCGTCGGCATCGCTCGCGCCCTCGCGGCGACGCCCGAGGTGCTGATCTGCGACGAGATCACGTCGGCGCTCGACGTCTCCGTCCAGGCCGCCGTCCTCAACCTGATCACCGACCTGCGCGAGTCGCTCGGCCTCTCGCTGCTGCTGATCACTCACGACCTCGGCGTCGTGTCGACGATCGCCGACCGGGTCCTGGTGCTCCAGCAGGGCAACATCGTGGAGGGCGGCGCGACCCGGGACGTGCTCATGAGCCCGAAGCACCCGTACACGAAGTCGCTGCTGGAAGCGGCGCCAAGCCTGAGCAAGGTGCTGGCCGTCACGTCTCCGGCAGACCGGGGGCGCGAATAGACCGATGGCGTTCGCCTTCGATCCGTTCAGCCACGAAGCTCGGGAGAACCCTTACCCGGCGTACAGGCACATTTTGGACGACGACTCTCCGGGGCTCTACCGCAATGATGAGCGTGGATTTGTTGCGGTCGCGCGGTACGACGACGTCGTCGGTGTCCTGCGTGATTGGGCGACCTTCTCGTCGGCGCGCGGTGTGGAGATCGACGCGAGCTCGAGCGAGTTCGGAGAGGGTGTCTTCCTCGAGGAGGATCCGCCGTTGCACAAGCAACTTCGCGGCGTGGTTCAGCCCTACTTCTCTCCGAAGGAGATTCGTGAACGGTTCGAGGACCGGGTGAGGGCCCAAGCCAACTCCCTACTCGACGATCTCGCCCAGTCGGCCCAGCCGGATTTCGGAGACGACGTTACGTGGCGACTGCCGACGCTGACGATCTCGGAGCTGTTAGGCCTGCCAGCTGACGACTTGGAGTGGTTGATCGAGGTCGAGGACCGCTTCCAGCGTCGGATCATCGGTCAGGTAACGCCGCCAGAGGATGCTGCCGAGGCCAGTCAGGAGTTGTGCGACTACTTCAGCTTGCACCTCCGAGAGTGCCGGCGCAGGCCTCGCGATGGACTGCTCAGCATCATCGCCAACGCGACGGTGAACGACGAGGCCATCGGCGAGGCGGCCCTGGGGCTCGCGCTAATCGTGTTCACCGCTGCGACGGACACGACGTCCTGCCTACTCAGCAATGCGCTGTATCACCTGGAGGCTCATCCCGAACAGCGCGAGTGGCTCCGCAGCAATCTGGATCACATCCCGGCGGCAATCGAGGAAGCGCTGCGCTTTGATTCCCCTCTGCAGGTGACCAAGCGTGTTACCTCCATGGATACCTCGCTCAGCGGAGTGGACCTACCGGCTGGCACGGATGTCTTCATCCTGTACGGGGCCGCCAATCGTGATCAGCGTCGGTTCGAGGATCCCGACACGTTCAATATCCGGCGCGAGGCTAAACGCAACGTCGGATTTGGCGAGGGAGTTCATCACTGCATCGGGGCCCCGCTCGCCCGCTTGGAGGCCCGCGTCCTCTTGGAGTGCGTTCTTACGACGATGCCGGATTACTCGCTCGACCAAGCCACAACGCGATTTGAGAGCCACATGATGCGTGGCTTCCGCCGTCTGCCGGTGAATCCGGCCTCGCTTCACCCTGTCGCCAACTAGTTGCTCGTCGCCAGGGCGGGATCCACGGCAGGCGGGGCCGACCGCCGCTCAGCCCGCGGCAGCAGCCTCGTCAGCGCCACGATCTCGACCGCGAAGGCCGCCATCTGCCAGAGGCTGATCTGGAACGCGTGGGCGATGCCCTGGTCGGCGGCGCCGAAGTAGATCACGCCGGTGATCGCGACCCCGAGCGCGAAGCCGACCTGCTGCGTGGTCGAGAGCATCCCCGAGGCGGCGCCGGCGCGGGCCGGGTCGATGCCTCCGAGCACGACCTGCTGGATCGGGGTGAAGCTGAGCCCGATCCCGGCGCCGACCAGTACCAGCCCCGGAACCAGCGCCAGCAGCGAGCCGCCGACGCCGATCGAGTTCACGGCGACCGCCAGTGCCACCAGCCCCGCGGCCAGGGTCACGCCGCCCGCGGCGATCACGACGCGCCCGTACTGCGCGACGAGCTTCGGCGCCGGGCCGGAGGTGAGCACGTAGGCGACGGCGAGGATCGTGAACACGAGCCCGGCCTCGAGCGGGTTCAGGCCCCGCCCCTGCTGCAGGTACAGCGCCAGGTAGACGAAGAACGCCGCCTGCACGCTCGCCAGCGCGAGCTGGGTCGCCAGGCCGGCCGAGACCGTGCGCTCGCGAAACAGCCCGAGGTCGAGCAGCGGCGACTTGCCGTGGCGGCCGAGCCGCGCCTGCCAGGCGACGAACGCGCCCAGGATCAGCGGCGCGGCGCCGAGCGAGACCCAGGTCCACGCGGGCCAGCCGTGCTCGCGGCCCTGGATCAGCGGCAGCAGCACCGCGCTCAGCCCGACGGCCAGCACCACGGCGCTGCCGAGGCCGATCCGCGGCCGCTCGCCACGCGCGGACCCCGAGTCGCGCGACTCCGGCACCATCCGCGGCGCCGCGAGCAGCGCGGCGATCCCGATCGGGACGTTGATCAGGAAGCACCCGCGCCAGCCGAGGCCGAGGAAGTCGGTCTGCACCAGCGCGCCGCCGATCAGCTGTCCGCCGACGGCGCCGAGGCCGAGGACCATGCCGTAGATCGCCAGCGCCCGGGCGTGATCGTCGCCCCGGTAGGTGACGGCGATCGTCGACAGCACCTGCGGCATCAGGATCGCCGCCGAGGCGCCCTGGGCGACGCGGGCGATCACCAGCGTCGTCGGGCTGGGCGCCAGTCCGCAGGCGAGCGAGGTGAGCGTGAACAGGCCGAGCCCGACCATGTAGACGAGCCGGCGGCCGTAGAGGTCGCCGAGTCGCCCGGCGGTGATCAGGAACGCCGCGAAGGCGAGCCCGTAGCCCGCGATCACCCACTCGAGCGAGCTCTCGCTCGCGCCGAGGTCGGTCGCGACCGCCGGCAGGGCGACGTTGACGATGAAGAAGTCGAGCACGACCATGAAGGCGCCCGCGAGCAGGACCGGGAGCGCCGACCAGCGGCTCGGGTCGGAGGTTGAATGGGCGGTGGGGAGCGGCGCTGCGATCGCGCCTGTGTCTGAAGTAGCCATGCGGCCACGATCCGCTCACGCGCCGCCGCGCGGCAATTACCCGCGAGGTAAGTGTGCGCGAGAACACACGCCGCCGGCCACGGCTCGGCGGGCCTACTCGGGCTCGAGCTCCTGGTCGACCTCGTCGAGCCAGCGCTCGTAGGCCTCGAGGACATACTCGGCCAGCCGGGCGTTGAGCAGCAGGTACTTCTCGCGGTGGGGGATCGTGCTCGCGCGCGCTTCCAGCGCTTCGTTGTCGACGCGCAGCTCGGCGATCTCGGCTCGCATTGCGAGCAGGCTCTCCCTGACCGCCCCTTCGCCGGTGAGATCGGCCGAGATGATGCGAACGGGTGGCTCTCCGGCCAGCCGCGGGAGCGGCGACGGGCGGGCGATCCACTCCCTGAGCGCCGCGATCCCCGCGTCGGTCAGCCGGTAGACGGTGCGTTCGCGCGTGCGCCCGGGCTCCTTCGACGAGGTGAGCAGGCCCAGGCGCTCCAGCCGCTTGGGCTCGGCGTAGTACTGGCTGGGCGCGGCGACTTGGTAGATGCGCCCGTCGCGCACCATCCGGACGAGGTCGTGGGGGCTCGCGCCGTCACGCCCGATCAGCACGAGCACGGTGTAGGAGATCAGCGTGAGGTTGTCGCTCGCCATAGCTCCGATTCAGAGCTTATGCTATAGCTCCGATTGGAGCTTAACCGAGGAGGAACCATGCAAACGATGACACCCACAACCGAGACCCTCTGGTTCACCACCACGCGCGTGCGGATCCTGGTCAGCGAGGACACCTACTCGCTGATCGAGGAGGAGGCCCGGCAGGGCGACATGCCGCCGCTGCACGTCCATCACGGTCACGACGAGGTCTTCTACGTGCTGAGCGGCCGGATGAGCATCCACCTGCCCGGCTCGCGGATCGACCTCGGACCCGGACAGGCGGCGTTCGCCCCGCGCGAGATTCCGCACACCTATCGCGTCGAGTCCGAGGAGGGCGCCCGCTGGGTCGTGGCCACCACCTCCGGCGAGTTCGCGGCCTTCGTCGCCGAGGTGTCGGTTCCCGCCGAGGGCGACGGCTACGCGCCCGCGGACGTCCTCCCCGCTCCAGCGGATCTGGCCGCGGCGGGCGCGCGCCTACGTCGCCGCGAGCCACTCCTCGAAGCTCGGGCCGGCGAGCTTCGCGCCCGGGTTGGGCAACGCGGCGCCCTCCGCGTAGGCTCGGGCATCCGGATCGTCGGCGTTGGGCACCAACACCGACTCGCGGCTCTCGCGGACCTCAACCGAGTCGCCGCGGCTGGCCAAGAGCGCGGCGGCGGCGTCCGCGAGACGCTCCTCACGCGGGCCGGCGACCTCGGTGATCCTGCCGTTCTCGATCTCCGGCTCCTCGGCCGCGTCGGCGAGGGCCTCGGCGACGGCGCGAGAGGCGACGGGCTGCATGAGCATCTCCGGCACGTTGGCGACGCCATCCTGGATCGTCCAGCCGACCAGCTGATCGACGAACTCGTGGAACTGGGACGCGCGGACGATCCGGACCGGAAGCGGGCCCTCGAGCAGCGCCCGCTCCTGGGCCAGCTTCGCCCCGTTGTAGCCGCCGTGGAACTTGTCGATGCCGATGATCGAGACGAGGACGATTCGCTGCGCACCGGCCGCGGCGCCGGCTCGCTGGAGGTTCCGCGCCGAGGCGGTGAAGAACTCCGTCGCCTGCTTCTCGTCGGGCGTAGCCCCAGTCGCCAGGTCGATGATGATCTCGGCCCCCGCGAGCGCCTCATCGAGGCCCTCGCCGCTGACCACGTCCACGCCGTTGGAGCGAGCGATCGGGACCACGTCGTGCCCGCGCTGCTCGAGGATCTCGACGAGGTTCGATCCAACGCGGCCGGTGGCTCCCGTGACTGCAATCTTCATCGTTCTTCCCTTCTGGCCGACGATCTCGGCGCCGGCGCGGTCGATTTCGATCTCTACCCGGTTGACCCCCTGCGGCGCACCGATGTGACGCCAGCCGGTCAGTCGGCGAGCCCGCGGGCGATTTGCTCGCGAGAGTCCGCGTCCTCTGCCTCGACCCTGCGTGCCTCCGCGAGCACCTCTTCGATCTGCCGGCCCGGGATCACCACGGCACCGGATGAGTCGGCGAACACGTAGCTCCCGGGCATGACGCCCACGCCCGCGAGGACCACCGGCACGTTCACTTGAAACGGCGTCACCCGGTCGCCGCCCCAGCGCGTGGCCTCGCCCGAGCAGTAGGCGGCGAAGTCGTAGCGGGCAAGCTCGTCGAAGTCGCGCAGCCGGCCGTCCGTGAGCAGCCCGGCGCACCCCGCCTCCTGGAGTCGCAGCAACTTGGTGCCCCCGCCCATCGAGGTGTCGGTGTAGCCGTTCGACGCCAACACGACCACCTTGCCTGCCGGTTCATCGCCCACCGCCTCGTGGAAGAGATTGCCGAGGTTGTAGTGCTCCGGGTCGAGGGCCGCGGAGCAGGTCGGGAAGTACGAGATCGTCACCGCTCGGCCGAACAGGACGCGTCCGGGCGTCGGGCTGACGAGGTCGAGGAGGTGGCAGCGGTGGCGGTGCAGCCGACCCATCGCATCGACCAGGTCGGCGCACTTGAGCCCGGTGACATCCATCGCTGGCCGCGACCCTATAACGCCGCTACTGCTGGTCGCGATACAGCTCTTCCGTAGTCAGTTGGTGAACAGACCGCCGGCGTCCTCGTTGCACTCGATGCTCGGCGGCTCCTCGCCGGGGAAGGCGAGAAACTCGTACTCCGGCTCCTTGAGGCCCCGCATGTCCATCGCCAGCGCCGGTTTCAGCCCCCCGCTGTTTCCGTAGGCGTAGCCCGAGTCGCCCGACCGGCTGCCGTTTTGGGCGACACCGATCAGGTGCATGCACTGATCGAAGGTCTCGAACTCCTCCACGGGCTCGCCGAGGTCGGTGACGTCCTCCATGAACGAGTCGAGGTCCTGTCGCAGGTCCTCCAGGCGGTCGCTCGCGGCGGTGTCTCGATCAAGAGCGGGGTTCGGCGTCGGGGCCACCGGTCGATCGACGGACTCCCCGGGCTCGTCGTTACACCGCTGAAAGCCCGGCTCCGAGGTCGGGGGCGGCTCTGGCGGCGGCGGCTGGTACGACTCATCGCCACCGCGGGCTCGAAGGTGAACGCGCGAGAGCTCGCCGCCCAAGAACATGTAGTCGGGGTCGTCCCACTCGCTGCGGTCGATGGCCAGGGCCGGCTTGTAGCCCCGCTCCCCTGCCGCGTCCTCATAGATGTAGCCGTAGCGTCCCTCGGGGTCCCCGTACTCGGTCACGGGCACCCACGAAAGGCACGATTCGAATTCGTCGAACTGCTCCGACATGTTTTCCAGCCGGGCCTCTCGCCGCTCGAGGTCTGCGAATCGACGCTCGAGCGCCCCCAGGCTTGCCCGGCGCGCGTAGCGCGCGCGGACGCGGCAGCTTCGCCGGGTCGGCCGTGCCCGGCGTCCCAGGGGTCCCGGGTTTGGTCGGCTCGGTTCCCAGGCCCCGGCAGCCCTTGCGGCTCGCGAACCTCAGCAGGACCAGATTGGGGCGGCGGCTCTCGTAGTCGAAGCCGAGGGCGGGCCGACGGTCGAGGCCGGTTCCGTCGCGCTCGTCGTAGAGGAAGCCAAACCGGTGGTCGGCATCCCCGTACTCGCTCACCGGCACCTCCGAGATGCATTTCGTCCATCGCCGCCAGCGTTTCGCCGGGCGTTCCATGCGCTTGATCATCCGTTCGCTGCGGTCGAGGAGCCGCACCAGGGCCGTGGTATCCGACCGCCGCCTGGCGGCCGGGGTGGCCGACTCCCGCTCGACCGCGCCCGCGTCGCATCCGGCGCCCTGAGGCCGGCTGACGCCACGCTGGTCGGCGGTGACCGGCGCCAGAGGATCGATTCCAAACTGCTCAAGGTGCTGCTCGCCCTCGAGCGAGTAGCCAAACGGGACGAAATTGCACGCGCTCGCGGGGATCAAGTCCACGACGGGACTGCCCGGCGTCTGGCATCCGCGTCTCACCGATGCCGCCGTAGTCGCCCAGGTGGACGGAGAGCATCGGATCTGTGCCGACCACGTCGCTCGGGCCGTTGAGGCCGCAGGAGCCGTCGGCGACGAAGTTGTAGCCGAACGATTCCGGGCGCGAGACTCGGCAGCTGGGCCCGATCGGCTGGATCTGGCCGCCGACGGGCGTCGGATCCGGTGGGCCGATGACCGAGCCGAAGGCCTGGAGACGCGATCCTGCACCCACGTCTGCGCCGACCGGGGCGACGTTGTCGGCCACGGTCGAGTTGACCAGGCCCAGGACCCCTGCGGCGAGGACCCCGCCCCCCTCACCCTCGGCGTAGTTGTGGCTGATCGTCGAGTTGGTCACGAACGTATCGCTGCGCGACCAGATCCCGCCGCCCACGTGCGCGAAAGCCGCGTTGCGGGCGATCGTCGAGCCGATCACCGTCACGTCGGCCTCGCCCGAGATCGCCCCTCCGCGATCGTCGGCGCGGTTGCCGTTCAGAGTCGAGTTGATGATCGTGACGTCGCCCTCCAAGGTGAAGATCGCGCCGCCCGGGCCGTCGGCGGTGTTCCCGTCGACGGTCGAATTGATCACCGTGACGTCGCCGTCCTCGTCGGTGTAGATCGCGCCGCCGTCGCCGTCGGTCGTGTTCCCGTCGACGTGCGAGTTGACGACGAGGATGTCTCCCGTGGAGCCGAGCGCGCCGCCTGACCCGTCGACGAGGTTGTTGCTGATGATCGAGTCATAGACCTCGATTCCGCCGCGTCGGGCATAGACGCCGCCGCCGTCGTCGTTCGCGAGGTTCCCGGTGATCACCGAGCGGATGATCGTCGCGCGGCGCTGGGAGAAGATCGCCCCGCCCGGTTCCTCGGCGAGGTTCTCGGTCACCTCGGAGTCCTTGATCACGATCTCGCCCCGGGTGGTGACCGCGGCACCGGGACCGTCGTTGCCTCCTCGCGTCAGGGTGACGTTCTTGAGCACCAGAAAGCCGGTGCCGTCCTGGCGCAGCAGGCGCTTCTCGAAGCAGGTCTGGCGGATCGTGTGCCCGTTGCCGTCCAGTTTCAGCGGCCGCCCCGACTCGCGGATCGGAGATCCTCGCTGGCAGGCGCGCAAGAAGATGTCGCGCTCGACGCTGATCGCTCGGGTCCTGGGGTTCTCCCACGCCCGCTTCAGCTGAGCCTCCGAACGAACCTTGGCCGGCGAGCCGAAGGCTGGCGATGCCGACCCTAAAGCGACGATCAGCAGGATCAGCACGGCGAGCAAGACATGAAGTTCGCCGTCGCTGATGCAGGCGCGGTATCGGTGGATAAGGCGCGTTCGATTCATGGGCGGACCCCCTCTGCCTGTCCCGCCGTTTCATGCGCGACGGTACACCTGCCAGGTCCGAAGTCAAGCCCGGACGAGCGGGGCCGGACCCGGCCTGGGCGATTCAGGCGGGACGCCTAGGAGGTTGTGCTTTCGGACCGAAAGCGATCGGCAATCTTGACCGAGCACGGCCGCCCGGCATAGGTTGCAAATCGCACAAGCACAGACTCGTGGCACCGCGTCGACTTCGGACCGCGAGCCCAACAAGGAGGTGCAGCGTGCCCGTCCGTCCATCTCGCGCAACGAGGTTGCTGTTCTGCTCGCTGGTGGCGGCCATCGCCGTCGGTGTCCCAGCAGTCGCCGTCGCGAAACCCGCCCAGAACACCACCGGCGTCATCTACGCCAGCGCCAATCACGTCGAGGGCACGGATCTCTACGTCTCCGGCGACCTCAAGGACAAGCTGCTTGGGCGGGGAGCGATCGTCTACGTCGTCCAGGTTGAGAGCGGCCCCACCCCGGGCTCGATCCTGGTCAAGGCCGACAAGATCACCATCTTCACCACGAAGGGGTCGCTGACCGGCACCGGCCAGGCCATTCAAACGTCCAACCCCGATGGCACGCAAACGATCAGTGACGGCACCTTCAAGCTGACAAAAGGCACGGGTGCTTATAAGGGCCACAAGCTGAAGGGCACTTTCACCGGCACCTTCACTGACGGCGTCTATACGTTCAATTACACGGGCAAGTACAAGTAGGCAAAGCGCGCCCGCCTGACCTCGGCGACCGCGCCGACGCCTACTGCTGCTCGCGGTAGAGCTCGGCGACCATGAACGCCAGGTCGAGCGACTGGCGGCGGTTCAGCCGCGGGTCGCAGGCCGTTTCGTAGCGGCGGTGCAGGTCGGCCTCGACGACCTCGTGGCCGCCGCCGACGCACTCGGTCACGTCGTCGCCGGTGAACTCGACGTGGATGCCGCCCGGATGGGTGCCGAGCGCGCGGTGGACCTCGAAGAAGCTCGCCACCTCGTCGAAGATGTCCTCCAGACGGCGGGTCTTGTGGCCGCTCGGGGTCGCGAACGTGTTCCCGTGCATCGGGTCGCAGATCCACGCGACCGGGGAGCCGTGCCGGGCGACCGCCTCGACCAGGGGCGGCAGCACCTCCCGGACCCGGCCGGCGCCCATCCGGGTGATGAACGTGAGCCGGCCCGGCTCGCGCTCGGGGTTGAGCGCGCTCGACCAGCGCGATCGCTTCGTCGGGCGAGGCCGTCGGACCGAGCTTGACGCCGATCGGGTTGCGGACGCGGCTGAAGAACTCGACGTGGGCGCCGTCCACGTCCCTGGTGCGCTCGCCGATCCAGACCAGGTGCGCGGAGGTGTCGTACGCCAGCCCGGTGCGGCTGTCGATCCTGGTCAGCGCGCGCTCGTACTCGAGCAGCAGGCCCTCGTGGCTGGAATAGAACTCGACCCCGTGGAGCTCCTCGGCGTCGGCGCCGCATGCCTTCATGAAGGCCAGCGCGCGGTCGATCTCGCCGGCGAGCCGCTCGTAGCGCTGCCCGGCCGGGCTCTCGGCGACGAAGTCCTGATTCCAGCGATGCACCTCGTGCAGGTCGGCGTAGCCGCCGCTCGTGAACGCGCGGGACAGGTTGAGGGTGACCGCGGCGCAGTGGTAGGCCTGCAGCATCCGATCGGGATCGGGGATCCGAGCCTCGGGCGTGAAGTCCAGTCCGTTCACGGCCTCGCCGCGGTAGGAGGGCAGCTCGACCCCGTCCCGTGACTCGGTCGGGCTCGACCTGGGCTTCGCGAACTGCCCGGCCACCCGGCCGATCTTCAGCACCGGGACGCTCGCCGCGTAGGTGAGCACGACCGCCATCTGCAGCAGGGTCTGGAGCTTGTCGCGGACGGCGTCGGCCGTCGACCCGGCGAACGTCTCCGCGCAGTCGCCGCCCTGGAGGACGAACACCTCGCCCCGCGCGACGGCGGCGAGCCGCTCCTTGAGCTGGTCGCACTCGCCGGCGAAGACCAGCGGCGGCTGGGCGGCGAGCTCGGCGGTGGCGACGCGGACCCGCTCGGGGTCAGGCCAGTCCGGCTGCTGGGCGGCCGGGAGGGCGCGCCAGGTGTCGAGGTCGCCGGGCTCGGCGGAGATCGTGCTCACATAGCGAAGGCTACGTGGGCGTGGACGGCGGCGGGCACCGGTTGGGCAGGCTGACCGGCGCGGGCTCGAGCCGGAACCTGTCCAGCATCCCCCACTCGTCGAGCTCGGGGTCGAAGAGGTTCTGAACGCCGAACTGGAGCAGCTGCCACCAGCGCGACCGGTTGCCCTGCCCGACGTAGACGTCGGCGAGCGCGATCGGGAACCGGAGGTGGTTGCCCGGGGGCGCCTCCGGGAGGACGACGCCGATCCGCCAGTGGTTGACGCGGCGGTCCGGGTCTCCCTGCAGCACCTCGCGGCCAACGAATCGCGACCCGCGCAGGGCCTCGTTGAGCATCTGCCGCGTAAAGAAGCCGGGGAACAGCATGCAGCGGTGGTCGTCGAGGCCGGGCCACTTGTAGGTGAGCGTGTAGAGCCGGTTGTGGTAGATCAGGTTCACAAACCAGATCGGGTAGTGCTTGCCCCCGGCGACCATCCGGCTGTTGCCGTTCTCGCTACGCCAGGTGAACGGGACCGTGATGCCCGAGAGAGCGGACGACCCAGCGGCCACGGGCCCGAAAGTTCGCCGGCAGGCGTGGGGGTGCCGGGTCCTGTGGCCGAGCCCGTTCGGCGTTCGCGGACCCGTCGGCAGCAGTCGCCGGCGCCTCGACGACGGCGACGAGCAGGATCAAAGCGGCGGCGGCGATCCATGCCGCGAGTCGACGCATGCGGCGACGGTAGACACGCCGCCGGACGGTCGGCGCGGCCTTTACCTCCCGGGTAAGTGTGCCGGTGAACTCACGTCGCTAGGTTCCAGCCATGGTCACCACAGCCGAGCGCCCGCCCGTCGGCGCGATGCTGCGCGACTGGCGCCAGCGCCGGCGCCTCTCCCAGCTCGACCTGGCGCTGGAGGCCGGGGTCTCGGCGCGCCATCTGAGCTTCATCGAGACCGGGCGCTCGAAGCCGAGCGCCGAGATGCTCGCCGGGCTCGCCGAGCAGCTCGAGATTCCGCTGCGGGAGCGAAACGCGCTGCTGCTCGCCGCCGGCTTCGCGCCCGCCTACGCCGAGCACGACCTCGCCGACCCCGAGATGGGCCCGGTGCGCGAGGCGATCGACCGGGTGCTCGCGGGCCATGACCCCTACCCCGCCCTGGTCGTCGACCGCCACTGGGGCCTGGTCGCCGGCAACCGGGCGCTCGAGCTGCTCACCGCCGGCGCCGCCGAGCACCTGCTCGAGCCGCCGGTGAACGCGCTGCGGCTCAGCCTTCACCCCGAGGGGATGGCGCCGCGGATCGTGAACCTCGGCGAGTGGCGCGCCCACATCCTCGAGGGGCTCGGGCGCCGCGCGGTGGTCACCGGCGACCCGGCGCTGTTCGCCCTGCACGAGGAGCTCGCCGCCTACCCGGGCGGCGACGGCGGCGAGCCGCCCGACCTCGCCGTGGCCGAGATCGCGACCCCGCTGCGGATCCGCGCGGGCGAGGAGGAGCTGGCCTTCCTCAGCACGCTGACCCGGTTTGGGACCGCGGTGGACGTCACGGTCTCCGAGCTCTCGATCGAGTCCTTCTTCCCCGCCGACGCCCACACGGCCGAGTACGTGCGCGCCGCGGTTGAGGTCTGAGTGCGGGTCGGCGTCTTCATCGTCCCCGGCGGTGAGGACGCGGCCGCCACGGTCGAGCAGATCGTCGCCGCCGACCGCGCCGGGCTCGACCTGGTCGGCGTCCAGGACCATCCCTACCAGCGGCGCTTCCTCGACACCTGGACGCTGCTCTCCTACGCCGCCGCGCGCACGGAGCGGATCACCCTGCTGCCCGACGTGCTCAACCTGCCGCTGCGCCAGCCGGCGGTGCTCGCCAAGTCGGCGGCGTCGCTGGACGTGCTGAGCGGCGGGCGGGTCGAGCTCGGGCTCGGCGCCGGCGCCTTCTGGGACGGGGTCGCCGGCGATGGGCGGCCCGCGGCGCACGCCGGGCGAGTCGGTGAGCGCGCTGGAGGAGGCGATCGCCCTGATGCGCGCGTTCTTCAACGGCGAGACGCTGCGCCAGCAGGGCGAGTTCTACTCGGCCGAGGGCGGTCGTCCCGGACCGGCGCCCGCGCATCCGATCGGGCTCTGGATCGGCGCCTACGGGCCGCGGATGCTGCGCCTCACCGGGCGGCTCGGCGACGGCTGGATCCCCTCGGTCGGCGGCCACTACATGAGCGAGCCCGACGCGCTCGCCAACCAGGAGGTGATCGACGAGGCGGCGAAGCGAGCCGGGCGCGACCCGGCGGAGATCGTCCGCGCCGCGAACGTCGGCCTCGAGGACCCGAACGAGTTCCTCGACCCCGAGCGCCTCGCGCGCGTCGCCACCGAGCTGCGGTTCGAGGTCGCGCTGGTCAACGTCCCCTCCGACGAGCCGCTCGAGTTCATCCGCCGGTTGGGCGAGGAGGTCGCTCCACGGGCACGGGAGCTCGCGGGGGACTGAGGCGCATGCAACTGGGTAGCTACGCGGCATGAATGTCAACGAACTACACGGACGAAATCATGTCGAGCGCTACCGGGAGACCGACGGCGCCGAGGGACACGAGTGGCGCGGCACGCAGACGCTGCTGCTGACCACCAAGGGCCGCAAATCGGGCGAGCCCCGGACCACGCCCCTGATCTACGGCCACAACGACGGCGACGTCATGGTCGTCGCCTCCAAGGGCGGCTCGGACGAGCCACCCGCCTGGTATCGAAACCTCGAGGCCGATCCGGAGGTCGAGGTCCAGATCAAGGGCAGGCGGTTCCGCGCCCGGGCCCGCAACGCGACCCCGGATGAGAAGCCCGAGCTGTGGCGGCGGATGACCAAGGAGTGGCCCGACTACGACAGCTACCAGGAGAGCACGCGGCGCGAGATCCCCGTGGTCTTGCTCGAACGCGAGGACTGAGGCGACTGCGGAAGGCGGCCCGGCTAGCCGCTGGCGCTAGCGTGAAACAGAGCCGGGAACTCCCAGCGCTCGTGCTGCTGGCCGGGAGAGATCGGCGACTGGCCGGCCCCGTCCGAATTGCCCCAGACCCCCCGCCAGGTTGCCCACTCGCCGAACGGCCGCCAGTCGATATCGGTCAAGACACGGCCCTTGCCGTCCGCGGTGTCCTCGCCGCGCGGCCCTGCCGTAAAGAAATGGGCGTGCGAACCCCGGGCCACGTAGATCACAGGCCGACGGTTCTCCCGCTCGCACCTCCAGAACTCCCGCTTCCCGCCTGAGCGGTGCTGCGAGACGGTTACGAGAACCGGGATCTCGCCGTCCGCGTCGACGGTGCCCAGTTGGACAAACTCCCAGTCCCCCTCGTGTACGCCGAACCCGGCGATTTCCCAGGGGTTGTAGAGGTACCACAGCCAAAACTGGTGCCAGTGGAGCCCTTCGGCCTCAACCACGCGGTGGTAGCCGACCACAGGGGTGTCGTCCGGATCAGACATGCCGCCTGGGAGGTCAATGCGCCCTGTGTCGGGGAGCGCTGATAGATCGACGCTCTTTCCACCGATCTTCCCGAGGCGTTCGACGGTTTCAACCGGCTGCGGACGCCAGCGTTCGTGTGAATCCAACTTGAAAATGGGCGAAATCATCCGCGTCACCCCTTGTTGGGAAGACCCTATCCCTGCCAATTGGCCGCATCAACCCTCGCCACGCCTTAGCGACTGACGCCGCCGCGTGATGTAGAACGCCGGGGCCGTGTACGACTTCCTGCTCTTCGTCCACGTCCTCGCGGCGTTCTGCCTGATGGCGGTCGTGGTCATGTACACGGCCTGGGCGATGCACGCCCCCGCCCCGCCGCGGCTGGTGCTGCTGGCGGAGATCCTGTGGGGGATCGGCGGCGCCGGGACGCTGATCTTCGGCGTCTGGCTGGTGTTCAACGTCGAGGGCTACGGCATCCTCGACGGCTGGATCATCGCCGCGCTCGTCCTCTGGGCGCTGTCGGCCGAGGCGCACCGCCGCGCCTACACCGCGATCCGCCCGACCGCCGGCGTCGACGGCACGGTCGTCGCGCCCGACGACATCGCGATGGCGCGCTGGAGCGCGGTCCGCGCGGCGATCGTGCTGGCGCTGCTGTTCGTGATGATCTTCAAGCCGGGGGCCTGACGTGGACGCCCTGGCATTCGTGCGCCCCGACGACTGGAACTTCCCGTTGTTCCTGCACGTGCTCGGCGCGATGGTGATGGTCGGAGCGCTGGTGCTGGCGCTCGGGTATCTCGCCGCCGCCTGGCGCGGCGATTCCCCCGGCTCGCTGCGGCTCGGCTTCCGCGTGCTGCTCTACGGCGCCGTCCCGAGCTTTCTGGTGATGCGGCTCGCCGGGCAGTGGATCTACTCGAAGGAGGGGCTCGACGACCTGCCCACGGATCCGTCGTGGATCAACATCGGCTTCTCGATCGGCGACATCGGCCTGCTCTTCCTGGTGATCGCCACCGTCGTGGCCGGCGTCGGCGCCCGGCGCGCGACCGCGGGCGAGGGCGGCGCGAACACGGGCGTCGGCAGCGTGCGCGTCGCCGCGGTCTGCACGGGCCTGCTGTTGCTCGCCTACCTCGTCGCCATCTGGGCGATGACCACGAAGCCGCTCTAGCCGGCCTGGGCAAGCGACGCTCAGCCGAGCGTCAATGCGTGTACTTGATCAGCTGTTCGGTGTCCGTTCCGTCGGAGACGTCGACGGCGAGGACGGCCTGTCCGCTGCCCTTGGCGTAGAACTTGAGCTCAGACACCTTCGGCTCGATCGGCGAGAAGTCCTCGGTCATCAGCACGTTCGTGTAGTGACCGGTGGGGGTCTGAACCTGCGCGTCCAGGCGGAGGACCCGTGTCTGATCCTCGGCCACGCCCTTGGCGTACTCCTCGCGATAGCTCATGCCGACCTTGGGATGGGCCGGCAGCGCTATGCCGGGCATCGCGCCGTCGACCCCGGCCTCCCAGGTGCCGTTGTCGACCGGGTGGCCGTGCCTGTTGTACCTGGTGGTGTGCTCGCCGAAATACCAAACGTTTCCGTCCGAGTCTTGGGCGTACCAGTCCTCGGTCACCTCGGTCGGCTTGCCATGGTCCCTGACCACGTCGTGTACGACCCGGGCTTCGATGCCGTCGGCGATCATCTTCGTTCGGTCGGTGACCTTGATCACGTCGCGTTGCAGCGAGCCGGTGGCGTAGTCCGTGACGCGGTAGACCCAGCGGCTGCCGACCGTCATCGGCCAGCGCTTGTTGTCGATGTTGGGGCTGAAGTCAGCCGGGTCAAGATGGACTGGGTCATCGAACTGCGGCAGCGCGGACCGGCTCGACGTGCCGGCGCCTGCCGCGGCACCGATGCCGAAAACCAGTGCCGCGGCCAGGGCGCCCGCGGCAGCCGTGGCCAGCCTGACGCTTACGGATTTGTCGGCCATGTTCCGCTCCTTCGGTCGGGCATCAGTTCCTCCGGCAGTTATCGCCGACCGAGATGAACGCTGCGTGAAAGCGCGCGCGCGGTCAGCCGCGGTGGAAGGAAACCAGCTCGAGGCGCTCGGTGGGGCCCTTGACGGTGACCTCGCGCACGGTCCCGACGCCGCGCACGTAGAACTTGTTGTCGAGCACGTGGGGCTCGAGCCGTGTCCGTTCCGCGGTCCGCACGGCGCGGTTCGTGGAGACGAATGGCACCGATACCTTCGCGTGGCGGGAGCGGACCTTGAAGCGATCCTCGGCGTGACCCTTGAAGAATTCCTGGCGCGCCCCCACGCCGTGCCGCGGGTTCGCTGGGAAGAACAGGCCGGGACGGGCGCCCTTCCGCCCCGCCTTGAACGAGCCCTCCCGGCTGGTCACGTGGCCGTGGCGGTCCAGCTCCTTCGTGTTCTCGCCGAAGTACCAGACGTTGCCGTGCCGATCCTGGGCATAGAAGTCCTTGGTCACCTCCTCGCGCCTACCGTGCACGAGGACCACGTCGTGGACCACGGTCGTCCGCACCCCCATGATCGTCTTCGTCGTGGGGGTTGCGCGCATGTTGTCGATCATCGGCGTCCCCTGCTCGACGCCGCGGTAGTGCCACGAATTGCCCGGCTTGAGCGGGAACCACGGGTTGCTCACGTGGCGGACGAAGTCATTGGGCCGGAGCGTCTTCGGCCAGCCGGGCCCGGCTCCGGACTTGATCGTTGCGGCCGAATGCCTCGCAGCGGCTCCGGCCGGAACGCCCATGACGAGCGCAGTCGCGATCACCGTCAGTCCGACGACAAGCGCCAGCCCCACCCGCGCGCGCACTGAATAGGTCTTCGTGGCCATCTCGGCGACCCTTCCTCGGCTTCTGGGCGACTCTAGGATCGATTGATGAAGGGAACGTGAAAAACGTTAGGTCTCGGCAGCGTCGGGGTCAGCCCGGCCACGACGCCCCGCGCCGCCAGCGGGAACACGTCCGCGATCACGTAGGCCTCGAGGTGCGCGGGCAACGTCGTGCCCGCCGGGATCCGGACGTGGACCTCGGTGATGTTGCCCTTCGCGTCGGTGACCGGCGTGGTCAGGTTGCGGTAGTCGAGGCTCACCGGCTGGCCGGTGTCGGCGTCGACCAGCAGGATCGAGGCGACGTGCTTGCTCGCCCGGTAGCGGGCGCCAGGGTCGAGCTTCAGCCGGGCGACGGCCTCGCCGTCGGCGACCGGCGTCGGCGCGGTGAGCGTGACCTTGCCGCCGTGGACGCCCTGCGGCTTGCGATTGGCGGTCCCCTTCGGGTTGTAGGCGTCGCTGAGGAAGGTGCCGTAGGAGGCGAGGGTGTCGTTCTGGTTGCAGACGCCGGCGACGTAGAGGTAGACGGAGTAATTGGGGACCTCGGCGCAGGTCACCTGGCCGTAGAGGCTCGCGCCGGCGCCGAAGCGGCCGTCGGCGCCGAGCTCGCCGCGCAGGTCGAGGCTGCGGATCGGGACCGGGCCGAAGCTGAACTGCAGATCGAGCCGGTTGGCGTTGAGGATCACCTCGTTGCCGCGGTAGCGGCCGGCGAGCGCGAAGGCGAAGTTGCCGTTCGGGTCCGGCTTCGCGACCCCGTTGCGGCCCTCGCGCGCGCCGATCACCCAGAGCAGGATGTGCCCGTGGCCCTTGGCGAGCGTCCCGGCGATCAGGTCGTAGGAGTCGAAGCCGATCTGGTTCACGCTCGGTAGCAGCGACGGCAACGGCAGCGCGAGGCGGCTGATCTCGAGCGCGCTCACCTCCTTGCGCCCCACGGACAGCGGCAGCTTGCCGCCGCTCTGCTTCGGGGTGCGGAAGCGCAGCGTGTTGTCCGCACCGCCGACGCGCACGCGGTAGTCGGTCCCCGGGTCGAGGAAGCCGTCGGGACGGATGAAGAGGTAGTGGCCGTCCCCCGAGGGCTGAGCCTCGAACGGGAACTGCGGCTCGACGCTGACGACCGGCGGATACGGGATCGCCGCGTCCACCGTCCGGCCGCCCTCACGGACCACGAGCCGCGTGCCGAGCACGGTGGCGTCGGGGACCTTCTCGCTGTCGCCGCGCTTGGTCGTCCCGCCGGGGGTCTCGGGGAAGAGCTGGTTGACGTCGTCGGGGTACTCCTGCGCCGGGCTGCGGTCGCAGCGCTTGTCGCGCGCCTTGCGGCAGTAGTCGTAGGGCACGAACCACACCCGGCCGTGCTCGCCGCCGATGTAGACGCCGCGCTTGCCCAGCGCCGGCGAGCCGTTGAGGTCGTTGCGGTCGCGCAGCGGACCCTTCTTCGGCGTGGTGTCGAACGACCACCGGCGCGCGCCGGTCGCGGCGTCGAGCGCGTAGAGCTTGCCGTTCGAGGAGCCGACGTAGACGATCTCGCCGTTGCCGTTCGGCGTCCGGCCGAGGACCGGCGAGGAGCGGATCGGCTCACCGGTCTCGTAGCTCCAGATCTCGGTGCCGTCGGGACGCACCGCGTAGACGGAGCCGTCGGCCGAGCCGATGTAGATCGCCGTGGTGTTGCCGGCGGCGTCGCTCGCCAGCGCGGCCGAGCTGTAGATGTGGTCGGCGGTCGGGAAGCTCCAGCGCGGGACGCCGGTCGCTGGGTCGAGCGCGTGCAGGCTGCCGTCGAAGGCGCCGACGTAGACGGTGCCGTCGGAGCCCAGCGCCGGCGAGGAGGTGACGTAGCCGGCGAACGGCGTCTGCCAGCGCTGCTGACCGTTGGGATCGAGCGAGAACGCGGTGAGGTCGACCGAGCCCCAGTAGCTGTTGCCCTGAGCGTCGAAAGCGGGCGTGGTCCAGACCGAGTTCGCGCGCTGCTCGACCCAGCGCCGCTGGCCGCCGGGCGTCAGCGAGTAGGCGCCGCCACCGGTGTTGCCGACGAACAGGTCGCCGCTGGGCCCGTAGGCGACGTTGCCCTCCCACCAGTTGACGAGCTGCCCGGTCGCCGGCGCGACGTCCGTGCGGTAGCGCCAGCGCACCCGCTGCTTGCGCGACAGCTTCCGTTGGTCGCCGCGCAGCTGGTAGAGCGTCTCGTCGCCGGAGCCGATCGTGATCGGGAACGAGCCGTGCTTGCCGTGGCGCTTGCCGAGCGCCGCTGCCGCGTCGATGATCCCGCCGGTCTTGAACTTCCAGGCCGCCTCGCCGTCGCGGCCCAGCGCGTAGAAGTAGCCGTCGGCCGAACCGACGTAGACCGTGCCGTCGTCGCCGATCACCGGGGTCGAGAAGATCCCGCGCGCGGTCTTGAACGACCAGGGCTGATCGCCGCGGTAACGGCCGCGGATCGGGCTCTCGGCCGTGTTGCGCGAGTCGCGCCGCATCTCCGGCCACGGCGACCCGGCCAGGACCGGGACGTCGTAGGCGTACTTGTGCGGCTTCGCGGGCGCTGGCGCGGCCACGGCGAGCGCCGCCACCGCGATGAGACCGGCGATCGCTGCGTTGCGCACGGCCAAGACGCTACCGCCGAGCGCACGAAGTGGCCCGTATAGAGCCACTTCGTGACGTTCGGTCGGCTACGGACTACTGCTGCTTGATTCGGAAGCTCTCGCGCGTGCTCGGGTTGCGGAACTTCGCCTTGCGCGGCTTCAGCTGCCAGCCGCCCCCGAGGCGCCCGCTGGGCGACTGCAGGAACTTGGCGAACTGCTGCGAGGCGCTCGGACAGCTCATGTTCTTGGCCGTGATCAGGTAGGTCCCGGCCGGGATCGGCAGCGAGCCGATGCGGTCGTTGTGGAGCACCTGGAAGGTCGGGCACTTGGTGCGGGTGCTGCCGCCTCCGCCGCCGCCGCCGACATTGCCACCGCCGCGGAACGGCGCGACGCTGAAGGCGAGGCCGGTGGCGCGCTTGCCCTTGCGGAAGACCGCCTTGCGGGCGTTGAGGCGCCAGCGATTGGGGAGGTTGCCGTCCGGACGGCGCAGGAACTTGGCGAACTTCTTCGACGCCGACTGGCAGCTGAGCGTCTGCTGCGTGAGCACGGTGATCGTGTAGCGACCCGCCGGCAGCTTGAGCGCGCCGATCGCGTCGTTGTGAAGCACGGTGAAGGTGCCCGGGCATTGGGTGAAGCTGCCCTTGGTCGCCGCCTGCGCACCGGCCGGCAGCAGCGCCAGGGCGCCGATCGCCGCGACGGCGGCAGCTAGCCCCCACCCCTTGCGCGCAAATCCGTTCGCGCCTTGAGACCGTTCCATATATGTAGTCCTCCCGCCCTCTGAGGGTTCGGTTGCGTTGCGGACCCTACAACCCGCAGGAGCGGGCAAAAGGTGCGGTCGGTGTCGACTGGACGCTTTGGCTAGCGGGCCCAGTTCTCGGCCGCGTTGCGCATCGCGACCGCGCGCCGGCGCTCGGCGAGGGCCCTGCGCATCCGCTCGGCATCTCGCCTGAGCGCCGGTTGGCGCTGCCCCCTCGAGGTCGACTCGGACTCCGTCCCTGTAGCCATCCGATACCTCATCCGCACTCCCTTGTGGTCCGTATTGGTACGCCGAGCGCTCCTTCAATACCCATTTGTCCAGAATTAATCCCCGGCCGCGACAAACCGTGAGATAGTGGGCGCATCTTGAGACGCGGCATCGTCATCTGCCTGCTCGCCCTCGCCGCCACGATCCCGCTCGCCGCAGCCGGCCCGGCCTCGGCGGGGAGCTTCAACAACCACTGCGGCGACGGTCTGCAGAACGGCTCGGGCTGGTTCAACCTGAAGACCAAGCACGCCGCCTGCCGCGTCGGGCGCGCGCTCGCCGAGCACTACGTCTTCCAGGCCGGCGGCCAGGACGACGGCTTCAAGGGCTGGAACTGCAAGGAAAAGCAGGTCGGCGACGAGGTCTGGCGGGTCAACTGCCACCGCTCCAAGCGCGGCAAGTTCCAGCGCGTGCGCTTCCTCTACGGGGCATGAGCCGTCGGCTCTCGCTGCTCGCCCTCGCCGCAGCCACATTCGTCCTCGCGCTCGCGGTAACCGGCCCGGCCTCGGCCGCCCCCGGCAGCTTCGTCCGCTGCGCCGACGGGATCGCCGAGGCGGGCGTCGAGCACCTGGGGACCAAGAACGTCAGCTGCCGGGCCGCCGCAAAGGTCGTGGACCACTTCATCCTCGTCGCCCACGCCGAGGACGACGGCTACAAGGGCTGGACCTGCGTCAACTCCCACCATCCGCAGCGGCCGACGCAGAACAAGTGCACCCGGCGCCACCACGGCACCAAGCAGAAGATCCGCTTCCTCTTCGAGGGCTGAGCGCGCGTCCAGCGAGCGTTAGCGCCGGCTGCCGCTCGCCTCGGCGCTCTGCTCGAGGTCCGTCTTCGCCTTCACGGCGCGGTCGGTGGCCTCCTCGAGCCCGTCGGTCGCCTCGTCGACGACTCCCGGCTCCTCGGCCGCCGTTGTGTTCTTCGGCTTCGGCGAGCTCCGCTTGGCCGGGGCCTTCTTCGCCGCGGGCTTCTTCGCGCCGGACGACTTCTTCGCCGCGGGCTTCTTGGCCGTCGCGGCCCGCTTCGCCGCGGGCTTGCGCGGCTTCGGCGCCTCCGGGTCGGGCCGCAGGCCCTCGCGAGGCTTGGGCTTGTCGCGCACCCCGGGATCCGGCTGCAGCGGCTCGAGCTCCGACTCCGGCGAGCGCGCGCCACGACCGGGGATCGCGCGCTCGATCAGCTCGAGCGGCAGTCGCACCAGCTTCACCGCGGTGACCACGAGTGTCTTCGGTCAGGTCCTGGATGCTCATCTCATTCTCCTTCGGGATTGAGCGAGCCAACTACCCGTCAGCCGCTGCGGATCACCTTAGTGCTCCGCGCATCGCGCTTGACCTGGCGCGCGCAGAAGGGAGGATCAAGCCACTTCTTCTGCGAGAACAGGCGCGTCTGGTCGGCGAAGTGCTTGGAGTTCGGGTTCGCGGATTCCGAGTAGGTGAGGATCGTGCGGTCGCGCACGCAGCCCTCGCCGCCCTTGTTGAAGCCCGCGACCATGATGAAGCTCGAGCCGTCGGTCACGTCCGGGTAGCCGGCCGGCGGATCCCAGGGATCGGAGACCACGTTGAACGCGCCCTGGCCGCTCGGGCCGCCGTGGATCGGGATGTTCTCGGCCCCGCGCGGCTCGTACTGGTAGGTGCCGAGGGGCGCGTCGAACGGGATCCCGGCGCTCGTCAGGTCGGTGACCGCGTCGGCGAGCGCCGTACCCACGGCCGGGTCTGAGGTATCGAGGCCGGCCGGCGTGTTGACCGGGTCGGCGACGTCGAACGGCGTCACGTACGGGGGCGAGCCCAGGTTCGACATGAAGCGGCGGAAGAGGATCGCCCCGGTGCTGTCGAGGTTCTGGTGCTCGTCGAAGCCGTCGAGAGCCGCGCAGGCGCCGCTGACGTCGACCGATGGCGCCGTCGGAGTTGGCGAGCGTCGGGTGCTCGTGGCAGAAGGTCGCGAGGGTCGAGCGGAACAGCTCGGCGCTGTAGAGGCGATCGTTGGACTGGATCCGCCGCAGCTTGTTGACGTTGAACTTGTCGCCCGCGAAGCCGTCCTGACCGGCGAGCCGCTGCTCGATCATCTTCAGCCCGAGCCGCTCGCGCAGCGAGCGCTCCGTCTCCTCGTCGCCGATGATGCGCGCGAAGCCGGTCTGCGGCTGCTCGGGGTTCGCGAGCCAGTAGGAGTCGTTGGAGTTCGCGACGTAGTCGCGCCGGAACATGTTCGGCAGGTTCGAGGGCCCGAAGATCCCGGGCACGACCGAGTCGGGGTCGGTCCCCGGCGCGCACTCGGAGCGCGAGCCGTCGAGGATCGGCAGCCCGAGCGCCGGGAAGGTCAGCGCCCCGAGCGGCGCCTGGCAGGGCCCGGTCGCCTTCGAGTTGGGGACGTTCGGGACCGTGCCGATGTCGGCGTAGAGCGCCTTGCCGCGCGAGTCCGACGCCATCGTGTTCACCCACGGGATGCCCTCGTACTTCTTGAGCACGTCGAGCAGCTCGTTGGTCGACTGGGCGCGGTTGACGTCGAGGAAGTGGTTGACGTAGCGCAGGTTGTCGGCGTTGGCGTCGTACATCGCGTAGGCCGTCGTGTTCGTCCAGTCGAAGAGCGACTGGCCCTGCAGCGAGGTGATGATCGGGCCGTAGCGGCTCGTGTAGAGCGTCCGGGTCTCCGGCGCGAGCGTGCCGTCGGGCTGCAGCGCCTGCACCGTCACCTGCGTGGCGGTCATCTTCTCCGGCTGGCCGTCGACCAGGTAGCTGGTCGGGTCGCCCGGCACGAGCGTGAGCTGGATGGGCACGAAACGGAACGCGGTCGAGACCGTGTGGGTCCAGGCCATGTGCTTGGTGTGGCCGATGTTGATCACCGGCACGCCGAAGAGGCTGGCGCCGGAGACGTTGACCTTGCCGGGCACCACCAGGTGCGACTGGTAGAAGCGCTCGGAGCCCTGCCAGGGGAAGTGCGGGTTGCCGAGCACCATGCCGCTGCCGTTCTCGGTCGCCTCGCTGCCCAGGCCCCAGCCGTTGGAGCCGGTGTCGCCGCGGGCCGCGTCGAGCGCCGCGCCGAGCGCGGCGACGTCGCCCTTGCGCGCCGGCGCGGGCGGCGTCGCGCCGCCGCTGGGCGGGGCGGCGTCGACGATCCCGTCCTCGGCGACCTGCCCGCTGGCGAGCTGGCCGAGCTGGTAGAAGCGCCGCCAGACGTCCGCGGTGGTGATGTCGCGGACCCACGGCTGTCCGGCGCAGGTCGGATCGGAGAGGTTCGCGACCCCGGTCTTGTCGAGGTAGCGGTTGTAGCCGGCGACGTAGCCCTTGACCGCCTGGAAGACCTTCTTCTTCGGCCCGACCGGCGGGGGCTCGGCGAGCACGTCGTCGATGATCCCGGTGTCCTTGATCCGCTGGTAGAAGAGGTCGCTCTGCAGGTTCGTGTAGCCGTCGGGCGAGTCGCCGCCGGGCCCGAAGTAGCGCGAGCGCTCGCCGTTGGAGGTCACGTAGGCCTCGGCGATCGTGCAGATGTTGTCCTCGGCGAACGCGTAGCCGTAGCCGAACCCGAGGCTCTTGAAGTCGTCGGCGCGGATCGTCGGGATCCCGCCCTTGCTGCGGATGATCTCCGCCTTCAGCTTGCCCTTGGCGTCGGCCCCGCTCGCGGTCAGCGCCGCAATCGCGGCCGCTCCCACGAGGATTCTGAGCGCCTGCCCGCGCCACCTCTCCATGCCTGGCGAATCCTAGTTGTGTGCGCTTGGTCACACAACCGAAGTGTTCGCTCCGTTTTAACGGAGTTTTCACTCCGGTTTTGCTACGGTCCCCAACATGAAACGGAGCATCAACTCTCAGTTGTCCTCGATCAACCCCTGGCTGACGCTCGTCGTCGTCTGCTTCGCGCAGTTCATGGTCGTGCTCGACGCGACCGTCGTGAACGTCGCCCTGCCGTCGATTCAGACCGACCTCGACTTCTCCGACTCCTCGCTGCAGTGGGTCGTCAACGGCTACACGCTGTTGTTCGGCGGCTTCCTGCTCCTGGGGGGCCGACTGGCCGACCTGATCGGCCGCCGGCGCCTGTTCGTAGTGGGCACCGCAATCTTCGGCGTCGCCTCGCTGATCAACGGCCTCGCCACCTCCGACACGATGCTGATCGGCGCCCGGGCCCTGCAGGGCTTCGGCGCGGCGCTCGTCTCCCCCGCGGCGCTCTCGATCATCACCACGACCTTCCGCGAGGGCGAGCAGCGGACCAAGGCGCTCGCCGTCTGGGGCGCGATCGCGGCCGGCGGAGCCGCCACCGGGCTGCTGCTCGGCGGCGTGCTCACCGAGTTCCTCTCCTGGGAGTGGGTGTTCTTCGTCAACGTGCCGATCGCGATTGCGACGATCGTCGCCGCATTCCGGCTCGTGCCCGAGTCCCGCAACGAGGCTCAGGTGCGTCACTTCGACATCGCCGGGGCCGCGACGGTCACGTCCGGCCTGATCGTGCTCGTCTACGCGATCGTCAAGTCGACCGACTGGGGCTGGGGTTCTCCCTCGACCCTCGGCCTGATCGCTCTGGGCGCTGCGCTGCTGGGTGCCTTCGTGGCGATCGAGCGCCGCTCGCACGCGCCGCTGGTGCGGCTCGACCTGTTCAAGCTGCGGTCGCTGGCGACCGCCAACGGGGTGATGTTGCTGGTTATCTCCGGGATGATCTCCATGTTCTTCTTCTGCACCCTGTACCTGCAGAAGGTGCTCGGCTACTCGGCGCTGGAGACCGGGGTCGCGTTCCTGCCGGTGAGCTTCGGGATCGTGATCGGCTCGGTGCTCGCGCAGCAGCTGATCGGCCGCCTGGGGACCAAGCGAGTGCTGGCGGTCGGCACGACGCTGGCGGCGGTCGGGCTCGCGGTGCTCGCCGCGACGACCTCGGTCGACGGGACCTACCTGGTGCTGCTGGCCGCGTTCACGCCGCTGGCGATCGGCATGGGCCTGACCTTCGTGCCCCTGACCCTGGTCGCCACCACCAACGTCTCCAAGGAGGACGCGGGCCTCGCGTCCGGCGTGTTCAACACCTCCCAGCAGGTGGGCGGCGCGCTCGGGCTCGCGGTGCTCTCCACGTTCGCCAACGACCGGACGGCGAGCGCGCTCGCCGACGGTGCGCAGCAGAGCGTGGCGCTGGTGGACGGGTTCCAACTCGCGTTCGTGATCGCGGCCGCGCTGGTCGGTGCCGCAGCGGTCGTCACCACCGCGCTGCTGCGCCGGCGCGACGTGGCCCGCATCGACGCGGGCGACGTCGATCTGGCCGCCGCGGCCGCGTAAGGACGATGGGACCGCTCGCGATGGCGCATACAATCGGGGACATGGCGACAACCGAGGCCACCGCCCGGGAGCTCCGTGCCGATGCCCAGCGCAATCGCGAGCGGATCATCGCCGCGGCAATCGAGGTCTTCGCCGAGCGCGGGCTGGAGGCCTCGACCGCGGAGATCGCCCAGCGCGCCGGGGTCGGCGAGGCGACGCTGTTCCGCCGCTTCCCGAGCAAGGACGACCTGATCCAGGCCATCGTCGAGACGCAGATGGAGGTGGTGATCGAGATCGCCACCGACTGCCTCACGGACCCGGACCCGGGCGCGGGGCTGGAGCGCTTCCTCACCGAGATGGTGGAGCGCTCGGTGGCCGACAGGGGCGTGATGGAGTCGGCCAAGGACGCGTGCATGACCTCGGCGGCGCTCGCGGAGCAGCGCCGCCGGATCCTCAACCTGATGATCTCGCTGGTGAAGCGCGCCCAGGACGTGGGCGCGGTCCGCTCGGATCTCGCGGGCCAGGACCTCGGCCTGCTCATCGGTTGCGCTTCGGCAGCCGCCGACGTTCCGTTCCCCGGCCTGCGCGACGACCTCTGGAAGCGCTATCTCCAGATCATCCTCGACGGCCTGCGCCCGGACGGCGCGACCAAGCTCCGGCCCGGGCCCCCCGCCCGCAAGCTCTTCGAGAGCCCCGAGCCCTGCTGAGCGCGCCAGCGCGTCGCGGGGTCGCGTGGCGCGTAGTCGGCGACCTCGAGATCGGTGCGTGGGGGTCCGTGTTGATCGCGATGACGGTCCTCGCACCGCGGATACCAGCCAGGTGCTGGGCGGCCCCTGAGATGCCCAGCGCGAGATAGACCTTGGGTGTCACCGTCTTCCGGACTGCCCGACCCCCCGCGTGCGCGGAACCCAGCCGGCGTCGATCGCCGGACGGAGAGCTGTCAGGGTCGCGCCGAGGCGCTCGGCGAGCTGCCCCAGCGTCGCCGCCTGCTCGGCGTCGCGGACGCCACGACCGATCGAGAGCAGGAAGTCCTCCTTCGTGATGGCCGTCGCTGGCGGCCTCGACAAAGCCGAGGTGTTCGCAGCGGGCAGGCGGCAGGTCCGAATCGAGGCGACGCACGGGCGGCGACACATTCTCCGAGCACCGGCGCGAGCCCGACGCCCCGACCCTGGCGAGCAGGATCGTGGTCGCCCTGCCGGGGAACTCGAGCTCGGCCACAAGCCTGCCGCCGTCGGCCCCGCGCGGCGATCGGACCGGCCTCCGACCCGACCCGGACACATCGCTCGCGAACCCGTGCCCGCCGCGTGCCGCGACCGCAGCCGCGAACCCCTGCGCATCGGCGCTCTGGCCGAGACGAGACAGCGGGCCGAGCTCTCGATCAGGAGCTCGAGCGCAGCCTCGGCGACATGCGGCTCGAACTGCTCCGTCCCGGTCGCCACCCCGATGATCTCGTCGACGCCCTCGAACGAGAGCCCCGCCTCGTAGCGCGACGGATCGTCGGCGATGATCGCGACCGCAAGCTCGGCGCCCGACGCTCGCTTGAGCTCGAGGCCGGCGCTCACCGCCTCGGCAGTGACCGGGCGCACAGCGCCCCGCCGCGCCTCCGCGACCACCAGTACACGCGTCACGAGGCCATCCGTGCCGCGACGATCTCCGAGATCCGCCGCGCGATAGAACGGACGCGCGGGGCGGAGCAGGAAGCACGGCGGAAGGGCGGGAGCGAGGCGGGACGCGGGGCGGAGACGCCGGACGCGCGCCGGGACGGCGCGCGCGGGAGGGGCGAGGAGCGGGCGGGACGGCGAGGAGCCGCCGGGCAGGGCGAGAGAGACGCGAGGGAGCGCACGCGCGCGCGAAACACCAGAGGGCGAGGCAGCGACGCCGAGCAGGGAGCCGGCGGGAAGGACGCATGGCGCGGAGAGACGCGCCATCGCGGCGGCGCGCAAGAGCGCGCGCGCGGCGGCGAAGCGCCGGAGCAGCGCGGACAGAGCGGCGGCAGAGACGGCGGACGAAATGGAGCGCAACGGGGAGCACGCGAGGAGCGGCGCGACCGGCAGACGATCGGATCGACGCGCGGCGGAGAGGACCGGAGCGCACCGCCGATGGCGGGGGAAGGGAGCGCGACGGCCGCGGCGGGCGGCGGAGGCGAGAACCGCGCGAAGGAGGAGCGCGTCGCGCACCGGGGACAGCAGGCGAGATAAAGGACGAGGGCGGAGCGAGAAGAGGCTCGGCGGCGGATGAGCGGGGAGGGGACGCAGAGTCGGCAGCGCCGTCGGCAAGCGCGCAGCGAGCGAAGAATCGCGCGAGGAGAGGGACGCGCGCGGAGAACTACAGAAGGGGGGAGCGGCACCGGGGACGGACGATGGAAACGGGGACGGCGCGAGGCGGCGGGAGGATCGACGCGGATCTGGAGGGAACAGCGAGAGAGAGCCCGCGGAGGCGACGCGGCGCCGGCAGGGGACGAGGGAACGCAGGGGAGAGCGACGGAGCGGGCGGGGAGCGAGCGGAGGAGAGGGATGAGGGGTAGAGGGGAGACAGGGAGGGGGGAGGTGAGGCGCGGTCGCGGGGGATCGAGATCCCGGCCGCGCGGGCGGCGAACTCGTCCTCGCGCGAGGCCCGCAGCCGCAGCCCCGTCTTCGAGCGCTGGTGCACGTAGGCGAGCGCGATCATCACCCCGGACCAGGCGATCGCCGCCCAGATCGTCGTGTCGGTCGGGACGCCGATCATCGTCCGGCTGCCGCGGGTGACCGCGTCCCAGTTGATCGCGACCTGGAAGACGATCACGAGCACGGCGAACATCGCCAGCGACGCCGCGAGCCCGGACATGCGCGCGATCGGGATGACGAGGATCAGCGCCGAACACGAACGCGGCCGCGCCGGCGATCAGCGCCGCGGGCAGCGCCGCGAAGCTCGGCGTCGGCGAGGAAGCCGGGCAGGTCGGGGAGCAGGAAGCTCTTCTGGATCAGCGGGATCGTGATCAGCGCGGTCGTGTAGGCGCCGATCGACATGAAGCTCATCTGGCCGAACGAGAGCACGCCGGAGTTGCCGACGAACACGTAGAGGCCGACGACGAGGACGACGTTGACCAGGACCTCGATCGTGTGCCGCTGGTTGACCGGCGACAGGTTCGAGCCGATCGAGGCGACGACGACGAGCGATCAGGCAGAGCGACAGCGCCGGCCAGGCGGCGGACATGAGCTGTTGAGCCGCGCGCCTCGCGCTCACACCCGCTCCAACCTCGAACGGACGGCGATCAGGCCCTGCGGGCGCAGCGAGCAGCACGAGGATCACGCCCGGCGTAGACGAACGCGTCGCGATACGGCGCCAGGTCGGTCGGGCAGCGACCACCTGCAGCATCACCGTCAGGGCGCCGAGGACGAAGCCGCCGAGCAGCCGCCGCGTACAGGCTCCCGAGGCCGCCGATGATCGTCGCGACGAAGGCGATCAGCACCGGCGCGGCGCCGATCGTCGGGGTGACGGTGCCGCCCTGGGCGACGATCAGGATCGCCGCGACGCCGGCGAACAGCGCCGCTGAGCGCGAAGGCGACCGTGATCACCAGGTTCGAGCGCACGCCGAGCAGGCGCGCCGTCTGGAAGTTCTCGGCCGCGGCGCGCATCTGCACGCCGATGATCGAGCGGCGCAGGAAGGTCGCCAGCGCGGCGACCATCAGCCCCATCACGACGACCGTGATCACGTTCAGGCACGAGAAGCTGACCGAGCCGATCGACAGCGACTCGTCGAAGAAGCTCCGGCAGCGACACCCCCTTGGCCCGCGAGCCGAAGATCACGGTCGCGACGCTCTGCAGCGCGAAGCTGAGCGCGAACGAGGTCACGAGCAGCACCGGCGCGCTGGCGCCGCGGAACGGCCGGAACGCGGTCCGCTCCATCGCCATCGCGGCGACCATCGCGATCGCAGCCAGCGCGAGCAGCTGGAACGGCCACGGCAGCCGCGCGAGCAGATACAGGCGAAGGCGCCGATCATGATCAGCTCGCCGTAGGCGAAGTTGATCAGGTTCATGATGCCGAAGATCAGGGCGATCCCGAGCGCCAGCAGCGCGTAGAGGCTGCCGAGGCTGACGGCGTCGATGATGTGCTGGATCAGATCGGTCACGCCGGCCCCGCCCGGTCGGCGCGGGCGCCGAGGTAGGACGCGGTCAGCAGCTCGGTGTCGCGGAGCTCCTCGCGGGTGCCGGTGAGGACGAGCTTGCCCGGCGCTGAGCACGTAGGTGCGGTCGGCGAACTGCGGCGGCGCGGATCGCGTTCTGCTCGACGAGCAGGATCGTCACCCCGCGGCGCGAAGGTCGGCGAGCGTCTCGAACACCAGGTCGACGAGCTTCGGCGCCAGCCCGAGCGACGGCTCGTCGAGCAGCAGGAGCTGCGGGCGGCAGAGCAGCGCGCGGGCGATCGCGAGCTGCTGCTGCTGGCCGCCCGAGAGCCCGCCGGCGGGGTCGTCGAGCCGGTCGCGCAGGAACGGAAACCGCTCCAGCTCGGGCTCGATCGCCGCCGCGGCCTCCGCTCGCGACCCAGCCCCGCGGTCGGCAGCCGCAGGTTCTCGGCGACGGTCAGCGTGGCGAAGATCTGGCGCCCCTCGGGCACGAGCGCGATCCCCTCGCGGACCAGGCGCTCGGTCGCGCGTGCCGTTGATCTCGCGGTCCTGAAATCGGATCGCGCCGCGCGACGGGCGCACGAGGCCGCAGATCGCCGACAGCGTGGTCGTCTTGCCGGCGCCGTTCGGGCCGACCAGCGCCACCGCCTCGCCGTCGGCGACGGTCGAGCGAGAGGTCGTGGACGACCGACGTCTTTCCGTAGCCGAGGGCGACGTGATCGAGCGTCGAGCACGTCAGCTCCCCAGGTAGGCGTCGATCACCCGCTGGTCGGAGCGGACCTCGGCCGGCGTGCCGCGGCGATCACCTCGGCCCGTCGAGGACGACGATCGCGCTCGCAGGCGCCGCATGATCACGGGCATGTCGTGATCGATCATCAGCACCCCGCAGCCGAGGTCGCTCGGGCAGCGCCGAGACGACCTCGACCAGCTCGTCGCTCTCGGACTCGTTGAGCCCCGCGGCGGGCTCGTCGAGGAACAGGAACCGCGGCCGGATGGCGATCACCCGCGCGACCTGAAGCCGGCGCTCCTGGCCGGTGGTCAGATCGGCGGCGCGGCGCTCGGCGAGCTAGGCGATCCCGACCGCCGTCGAGCGCCTCGGCGGCGCGCTCGCGCGCCTCGCGGCGCGCGACGCCGATCCCGACCGCGCTCACCTCGACGTTCTCGAACACGGTCAGGTCGCCGAACGAGCGCGAGCCCTGGAACGTGCGCGCGATCCCCAGCTGCGCGCGAGCCGCTCGGGCTCGATCCCGGTGATCTCCTCGCCGTCGACGAGCACCCGTCCCTCGGCTGGCTCCTGGAACCCGCTGAGCACGTTGACCAGCGTCGTCTTGCCGGCGCCGTTCGGTCCGATCAGGCCAGGATCGACCGCGCGCAGGCCGAGGGACGTCGTCGATGTCCGACGCCCTCGATGAGGTGACGCCATCGAACTGGACACCGATGCGGTCGCGACGGATGCGGTGCGGCCGGGTGCCGCGAGGAGGGCGTGACGCCTCCGCACAGTCGCCGGTCCTCAAGCCCTCGGGGCATCGGGACGTCCTTCGGCGTCCACTCGTCCACGAACGACGTCTTGCCGTCCTGGATCTGCATGATCGCGCAGGGTCCGGCTGAGCGTGATGTGGAACTGGTCGTCGAACGTCGTCGGCAGCAACAGATCCTCGTTGTCGAACGGTCTGCAGCTGGTCGGCGAGCGCCTGGCCGTCGGTCGAGCCGTCAGCGCCCTCGACCGCGTTCTTGATCGCCTCGACCATCGCATAGCCGGTCAGGAACGCGGAGGTGTCGGGGATCTTGCCGCGTCTCCTGCTTGTAGCGATCGACCAACTCGTTGACCTGGTCGTCGGGATCGTCGCCGTAGATCGAGGCGTAGGTCGAGTAGTAGACGTCGCTGAGGCCCGGCACGGCCTCCTTCCAGTAATCGCCGTCGAGGTCCTCGTCGCCGAGGATCGGCAGGTCGAGCCCCGCCGCGCGGATCTGCTTCACCGCGCTCGCCTCGCCCGGCATGTAGGACGAGATGTAGATGAAGTCCGGGCTGCGGGTTGAGGCCCTTGATCGTGTTGATCTGCGAGGCGATCGACTGGTCGGTCTGCTTCCACGTGTGCCGACCCGAGCAGCTTGCCGCCGAGGCTGCTTCCAGCGTCTCCTCGAAGCCGAAGACGCTCTCCTTCGTGAACTGGATCGTGTCGTCGAGCAGCGTGTAGGCGTTTCGCCAGCCCTTGTCCTGATAGGCCCACTCGGCCATCGCCGCGCCCTCGGCCGAACCGGCGGTCGCCATCGTGAACGCGAGCGGGCCGATGCCCTGCGGGCCGAAGGCGATCGAGGCCGCGCAGGTCGAGAACGCGAGCTTGTTCTGGTCCTGGGCGACGACCGCGGCCGGCGAGCCCTGGTCGAAGTCGCAGCTCGTGATCACGATGTCGGCGCCGTCGTCGAGCACCTTGGTCGCCGCATCGCCGGCGAGCTCGGGCTTTGACTTCATGTCCGCGGTCACGGTCTCGACCTGGCGCCCGTCGATCCCGCCATCGGCGTTGATGTCGTCGATCGCGAAGTTCGCCGAGGTCTGCGCGGGAACGTCGAACGGTTCCATGAACCCGGTTTCGCCGATCGCGAATCCGAGGGTCAGCGGCTGGTCGCGGTGGAGGCCGCCGTGCTGTCCCGCTCCGAGTCGTCAGCCGCTTCCGGACCCGCATGCAGCGAGCGCGCCGCCAGGATCAAGGCGATCATTGCGATCCGCAGCTGTCGACTCGCTTCATCCACTCGGTCTCCTTCCAGTTGGCTCGCTGAGCTTGCGCGTACGCTCGTGCGTCGTCACGGCAAGCGACTCGTCGTCGATGGATCCGGTGAAGATCACCCGGTAGTCGGCCTCGGCCCCGCCGACCGAGACCCAGCCCTCGAGCACGTCGGCGCGGACCGCCTCCGGGTCGCGCTCGAGCGGGTCGCCGTAGCCCCCGCCACCGCTCTCAAGGCCCGCGCACCCACTCCCCCGGCGCGAGCTCGACGTCGCCGATCGGCTCGAGCGCGGTCTCGGTGCCGTCGGCCTCGACCTTGGTCGCGCGCGGCGAGCGCCCCGGGCCGCCGCCGCGCACGCCCTCGGGCGGGTGGATGGCGAAGTCGGCGAAGTAGAACGCCTGCATCGGCGCCTTCGTCGGCCCGAAAACGATCTCGCTCGCCGGGCCGCCGCGCGTCCGGCCGGGCCCGCCGGTGTCGGTGAGCAGCCGGTAGGAGCGAAAGCGGATCGGGTACTTCTGCTCGAGCACCTCGAAGCTGTCGACGTAGACGGTCTTCGCGCAGTCGGGCATCGCGTAGGTGACCCAGCCGTCGGCGGTCGGGGAGCCCGGACCGCCGTTGTTGCCACTGACGAGCTGATTCACATACGGCCCGCGATCCGGATCGGTGCCGGAGAAAACCGCGTAGCCGACGCCGACCGCACCGCCGCCCTCGGCGAGCCCGGAGCCGTCGCCGAGCTGGGCGAAGGCCGCCTGCACCGGGTTGATCAGCCGGTTGAGGATGTTGGTCGTCGCCAGCGATGCCGAGTGCGGGAAGACGAGCCCGCCGACCGCGCTGCCCTCGCGGATCAGGACCTCGATCCGGCGGAAGCTGCCGGCGTTGTGCGGCAGGTCGGAGTCGAGGCAGTTGAAGATCCCGATCACCGCGCCGCCCATCGCCGTGCAGCGCGAGAGGTTGATCCCGAGGTCGACGCAGTCGATGTTGTCGCGCAGGTCGACCTCGATCCGCCCCGCGCCCGGGTCGATCTCGACCTCGACGTTGACCGGCGCGCCGTCGGGGAGGCCGGGCATCGGATCGTGGGCGGAGGAGGCGCGCAGCCGGGTCGCCGGCAGCTTCGCGATCTCGTCGCCCATCCGCCGCTCGGAGTAGTCGAGCCAGCGCTCGCTGAACGAGCGGATCGTCTCGAGGCCGTAGCGCTCGATCAGCTCTTGATCCGGCGCTCGCCGATCCGCGCGGCGCCGATCGACGCCAGGTAGTCGCCGTACCACATGTCCGGGACCCGGATCCGGCGCCGGCACATGCGGACGATGTCGGCGATGTCGGCGTAGTCGCTCTGGATCCGGACGCACGGGAAGTTGAGCCCGCCCTCGGCGTAGAGGTCGCGCGCGTACGGCATGTAGGTCGTCGGGTCGGCGTTGCCGCAGTCGGCCTGGTGGGCCTTCGCGCAGGCGGTGAACACGTGCTCGCCCTCGCAGGAAGACCGGAACCAGGATCGTGATGTCGGCGGTGTGGGTGTTGCCGAGGTAGGGGTCGTTGTGGATGAACGCGTCGCCCTCGGCGAGGTCGTCGCCGTGCAGCTCGCGCATCGACGAGGTCTGCAGACCGGCGCCGAGCACGTGCACCTGCAGGCCCTCGGCCGCGGCGAGCAACTGGTCGTCGGCGGTGACGATCGAGCACGAGAAGTCGCGGGCCATGTTCAGCACCGCAGAGCGGCCGCTGCGAAACAGGGTGTTGGTCATCTCGCGGACGATCGACTCGAACCGGTTCGCGAGCACCGCGAGCAGCACCGGGTCCGAGCGCTGCCGCCTCTTGGCGGGTGGCGGGCGTCGCTCACTCGGCCTCCAGCAGGTAGTCGCCGAGCGCGGTCACGGTGAGCTCGGTCCCGGGCGGAACGACGACCGTCGTCGTCGGCTCGACCACAAGCGCCGGGCCGGAGAGCCGATGCCCGGGCGGGAGCGTGCCGCCCTCGTACATCGGTGTCGGTGCGTGCGCCGCGCCGGGGAAATGGGCGCTCGCGCTCGCCGAGCCTGACGCGGTTCGGCGCGGGCGTCGGGGGCGAGGCCCGAGAGCGGCGGCTTCGCCGGCGCGGCCGCCAGCCGCCCCTTCCAGTAGGTCGTCTCGACGGTCTGCCCGGGCTCGGCGACCGCGAACACGCGGCGGTGGGTGCGGTGAAAGCCCTCGACGCAGCGCGGCGAGCTCGGCCTCGGTCCCGATCCGGTCGCGCTCGAGCGGAATCTCGAGGTCCCAGACCTGGTGCGCGTAACGGGCCTCGACGAAGTGCTCGATCCGGCCCTCGGCGACCCCGCGCTCGGCGAGCCCCGCGCCGACCTCGGCGAGCGAGCGGTCGACCTCGTCGAGCGCCTCGCCGACGGCGCCGAAGGCGAACGAGGCAGAGTCGGTGAGCAGGCTTCGGCCGGCCTCGGCGACGATGTCCGCCCGCTGGCCCCCGAACGCGCTCAGCGCCCCGGCGCTGCGCGGCAGCAGCACCCGACGACAGCCGAGCTCACGGGCGATCGCCGCGATCCCCAGCCCCGCGGCGCCGCCGCCGGCGACGATCGCCGCGTCGCGCGGGTCGACGCCCTCGTTGATCGTCAGCTCGCCGATCGCCGCGACCATGTGCTCGTTGGCCACCGTGATCACCGCCAGCGCCGTCTCCTCGATCCCGAGCCCGAGCGCCTCGAGGGTCACGATCGCGGCCCGGGCGGCGTCGAGGTCGAGCCGCATCTCGCCCCCGAGGAAGTTCTCCGGGTCGAGGTAGCCGAGCACCGCGGCGGCATCCGTGACCGTCGGCCGCTCGCCGCCGAGCCCGTAGCAAGCGGGCCCAGGGTCGGCGCCCGCGCTCTCGGGCCCGACCCGCAGGAGGCCGCCGGAGTCGACCCAGGCGATCGAACCGCCGCCGGCGCCGATCGAACGCACGTCGACCGAGGAGAGCCCGGTGAGGTGGCCGGCGAACGGCTCGCCGAGCCAGGTCTCGCGGGTGGTGACGACGTCGCCGTCGCGGATCAGGCTGACGTCGAAGCTGGTCCCGCCGGTGTCGCAGACGACGACGTCGTTCTCGTCGAGCTCCTCGCTCGCGTAGGCGAGCCCGGCGACCGGCGCCAGCGACGGCCCCGAGCGGACGGCGTAGATCGGCCGCGCGGCCAGGTCGGCCATGGGCATCACCCCGCCCAGCGAGTTCGCGGCGAACATCTGCCCGGCGAACCCGAGGCCCGCGAGCTCCGACTCGATCGCGGCCAGATGGCGCTGCATCAGCGGCTTCAGCGACGCGTCGATCGCCGCGCAGGAGGTCCGCCGGTACTCGCGGACGACCGGGTTCAGCTGGTGAGAGAGCGTGTACGGAACGCCGGGCAGCCCCTCGTCGAGCAGCTCCCCGAGCGCGAGCTCGTGCTCGGGGTTGGCGATCGACCAGAACAGCGAGACCGCGACCGCCTCGATCCCGAGCGAGCCGAGGCGGCCGATCGCGGCCCGGGCTCCCTCGACGTCGAGCGGCTCGACCACATCACCCTCGGCTCCAATCCGACCGCCGATCTCGAACGTCAGCCGGCGCGGCACATAGGGGTCCGGGTACGGGCGGCTGAAGTCATAGGGACGCAGCGAGCCGCCCTCGCGGCGAACGAGCACGTCGGGGAAGCCCGCCGTGCAGAGCAGCGCCGTGCGCGCGGTCTTTCCCTCGAGGACGGCGTTGGTCGCCTGGGTGGTCGAGTAGACGAACAGGTCGGTGGCCCCGAGCGCTGCCTCGAGCCCGAGCCCGAGCCCCTCGGCCGCGATCGCAATCCCCGATCGCAGGCCCTCGGCGAGATCGGCGGGCGTCGTCAGCGCTTTGCCGATCGCGATGCGGCCGTCGGCGTCGGCGGCGATCACGTCGGTGAACGTCCCGCCGACGTCGCAGGTGATCTTCAGCCGCCGTCCCTCGGCGCTCATCGCGGCGCCACCGCCTCCGCGACCCGGTCGATCGCCTCGGGGTTCTCGAGCGAGGAGAGGTCGCCCGGGTCCTCGCCGCGGGCGACCGCGCGCACGACTCGGCGGAGGATCTTCTGCGAGCGGGTCCGCGGCAGGTCGTCAACCGCGATCACCCGGTCGGGGCGGAACGGCTTGCCGAGCGCCGCGGCGACGACGCCGGCGAGCTCCGCCTCGTCGGGCAAGTCGCCGGCCGGGACGACGAAGCACCACATCGCCTCGCCCTTGACCGGGTGCGGCATCGCGATCGTCGCCGCCTCGGCGACCTCGTCGAGCGCGGTCAGCGCCGCCTCGGCCTCGGCCGGGCCGATCCGCTGGCCGCCGACGTTGAGCGTGTCGTCGGAGCGTCCGTGCAGGAACCACTGCCCGCGCTCGTCGTAGCTCGCCCAGTCGCCGTGCACCCAGACGCCGGGAAACCGCGACCAATAGGTCTCGATGAAGCGCTCGTCGTCGTTCCAGAGGCTCTTCGTCATCCCCGGCCACGGCGCGGCGGCAGACGAGCTCGCCGACCTGGTCAGGCCCGAGCGGTTCGCCGTCGTCGCCGAACACGGCGACGTCCATCCCGAGCGCCGGGCCGCCGAGCGAGCAGGTCTCGAGCTCGCCGACCGGGGTCGGGGCGAGCAGACAGCCGCAGACCTCCGAGCCGCCGGAGATGTTGATCACCGGGCAGCGCCCGCCGCCGACCTCGTCGGCGAGCCAGTCGTAGGCCGCCGGGCTCCACGGCTCGCCGGTCGCCGCGAGGATCCGGAGGGAGGAGAGGTCATGCTCCGGACCCGGCGCGGCGCCGGCGGCCGCGAGTCCGCGGATCAGGCTCGGGCTGACGCCGACGACGCTGATCTCGTGCTCGGCGATCAGGCTCCAGAGCCGGTCGGCCGGCGTTGCCGGGGCCCCTTCGATCATGCACGCGTAGGCGCCGAGCGAGCCGGCGGCGACGATCTCCCAGGCGCCCATGATCCAGCCGAGGTCGGTGACCCAGCAGAGCCGGTCGTCGGCGTGCAGGTCGACGTGGTACGCGGCGTCCTTTGCGATCGTCAGCAGCATCCCGGCGTGGGTGAGCACGGCGCCCTTCGGCCGCCCGGTGCTGCCGCTGGTGTAGATCAGCAGCGCCGGGTGGTCGGCCGGCACCGGCTGCGTCGCCGGCGGCGGGTCGTGCGGGACCGCCTCATTCCAGTCGACGTCCCGCCCGTCGTCCCAGGGGACGTCGGCGAGCCCCAGCCGTCGCCAGACCAGGACCCGCTCAACCCCAGGGGCGTCGGCGAGTGCCCGGTCGGCGATCGCCTTCGCCTCGACCACCGAACCGCGGCGGGGGAACCCGTCGACCGTGACCAGAACCCGGGCGCCGGAGTCCTGCAGCCGCCGGGCGAGCGCGTCGGCGCCGAAGCCGGAGAAGATCGGGACCGCGATCGCGCCGATCTTCCAGCAGCCGTGTAGCGCGGCAACCGTCTCCGGCGCCAGCGGCATGAACAAACCGACGGTGTCGCCGCGGCCAACCCCGAGAGAGGTGAGGGCGGCCGCGGCGCCGTCGGCCAGTCGGGTCAGCTCGCCGAAGTCGAGCCGGCGATCGTCGCCGAGCTCGGTGTGCCAGCCGAGCGCCTCGCGGCGCTCGTCGAGCGCCGCCCAGCGGTCGAGGCAGGCACCGGCGAGGTTGAGCTCGGCGCCCTCGAACCAGCGGGCGCGCTCGGGCCCGTCGGCGAGGTCGACGATCCGCTCGTAGGGGCGGGCGAGCTCGATACCCAGGTCCTCGATCAGCGCCGGCCACAGCCACTCGGGCTCGAGGCTGCGCTCGTGCAGCTCGCCGAGCCCGGCGAGCCCGTGCCGACGCATCAGCCGGGTGACGTTCGCGTGCTCGATCGCCTCGGGGGTCGGCGTCCAGGCGACGCGCATCTGCGCGCCGCGGCCCGGCATCGTTGCCCCCGCCGCGGTCATCCGCCCTCGGCCACGAACGCGGTCGCGTCGATCTCGATCCGCGCCCCGAGCAGCAGCCCGGAGACCTGCGACCGCGGCGCTCGCCGGTAGCTGGTCGCCGAAGCGCTCGGCGCGCACGCGGCTGAACTCGCCGTACTCGGCGAGGTCGAGCATGAACACGTTCATCCGCACGAGGTCGGAGAGCCCGGCGCCCGCGCGCCCGAGGATCGCCTCGATCGTGTCGAAGGTTGCCGCGGTCTCGGCCGCGATCCCGCCCTCGACCAGCTTGCCGTCGGGATCGAAGCCGATCATTCCCGAGACGTGGATCGTCCTCCCCGGGCCGTCGTGGGCGACCGCCTCGCTGAAGCTGCCGAGGTCCGAGGGCTGGCGCTCGATGCTCATCCCGATGCTCCTTCCGTCTGCATCTCCTTGGCGAGGTCCTCGAGCGCGAGGCCGAGGATCCCGATCGCCTCGTCGACGTCTTCGTCGGTGAACGGGGTCGCCAGGGCGAACTCGCCGTCCTGGCCGAAGTAGACGCCGCGGTTGATCGCGGCGAGGTGAAAGCGCCGGCTGAGCGCGTGGCTCGTCTTCCCGTCGGCGCCGAGGACGTGGACGCCGAGCACCGAGCCGTCGCCGGTGATGTCGAGCCCGACACCGCTCGCGCGCGAGGCGTCGGCGAGGGCCTGGCCGATACGCGCTGCGTGACCGTCGATGCGCTCGATCTCTGCGGCGCCGAAGTGCTCCATCGTCACCCGCCCGGCGGCGCAGCCGAGCGGGTTGCCGTTGAACGAGCCGCCGTGGTAGACGGCCCGCTCGTGGGCGGGGTCGAAGATCGACATCAACTCGTCCGAGGCGGCGATCGCGCCGACCGGCAGCCCGCCGCCGACGAACTTGCCGAGGCAGGTGATGTCCGGCCGCAGGCCGTAGCGCTCGGCCGAGCCGCCCTCGGCGAGCCTGAACATCAGGCAGTCGTCGAGCACTGCGAGGATCCCGTTCTCATGGGCGAGCTCGATCAGCTCGAGCAGGAATCCCGGCGGTGGGGCGATCACCTTGAACGTGTAGAGGATCGGCTCGATCACGATCGCCGCGATCTCGTCGCCGTGACGCTCGATCGCGCTCCGGAACGAGTCGAGGTTCCCGAACTCGGCGAGCAACGTCCGCCCCTCGAGCTCGCCGATCCCGTACAGCCCAGCCTCGAGGTCGTCGTAGGAGCCGTGGTAGGCGCCCTCGAACTTGACCACCAGATCGCGCCCGGTCGCGTGCCGGGCGAGCTTCACCCCGAGCATCGTCGCCTCGGTGCCGGTGTTGGTGAACCGGACCCGCTCGGCGTGCGGGATCCGGTCGCGAAGCAGCTCGGCGTACTCGATCTGCTCGATCGAGGCCCCGGGCCAGGCGGTGCCACGCGGCAGCGCCCGGCGCAGCGCCTCGAGGATCGGCGGGAAGGCGTGCCCGTGGATGAGGCTGAGCCCGTTGTAGGTGAAGTCGATGTACGGGTGGCCGTCGACGTCCCAGAGCCGCACCCCCTCGCCGCGCTCGAACACCAGCGGATAGGGGTCGAAGTAGCCGAAGGTCCGGGTGCTGCCGGCGGGCATTGCGCCGCGGGCGCGGCCCATCAGGGCGCCTGAGCGCGGCGTGCGCTCGACGTAGCGGTCGCGGATCGGCGACGGGGCGGTGGCGACGCTCACGGGGCTCCTTTCGGGAACAGCTCGTGGTGCTGGGCAAGGGTCTGGCGCGTGCGGCGGACGTGGATCCGATAGAGCTCGGCCACGTCCTCGGCGTTGCGGCGCTCGAGCGCCTCGAGGATCAGCCGGTGCTCGACCACGGAGAGCTCCAGCCGGTGTGGCTGGATTGAGACCATCACCCGATAGCGCTCGCCCGTCTGCCAGAGGCCGCGGACGATCGCCATCGCCCGCGGCATCCGGGCCGGCTCAAGCAGCGCGGTGTGAAAGGCGCGATCGTGCGTCAGGTAGCCCATCGCGTCGTTGTCCTCGGCGTGCGGCTCCGAGGCCTCGTTGACACGCCACGCCGCGGCAAGCTCCTCGTCGGTGATTCTGCGCGCGGTCTCGGCGACCATCATCGGCTCGATCGCCTCGCGCAGTAGGTAGACCTCGAGCAGCTCGAGCGGGTCGAGCGAGGCGACCCGGGCGCCGACGTCGCGCTCGAGCGTCACCAGCCCTTCGCCCTCGAGCGCCCGCAGCGCCTCGCGGACCGGGATCCGGCTCACACCGAGCCGTTTCGCAACCGCGTCCTGCTTGATCCGCTCGTTCGGGGCCAACCGCCCCTCGAGGATTGCCTGGCGCAGGTTTCGAGCCACGGCGGCCGTCCGCGTCTCGGTCTCGGGCTCGCTCTCCACCGGCTGCGCCACTGAGCCGATTGGATCCCGTTAGCGCGTGCCTGTCAACCGATCCGGCCATCAAATTAGTCGCAAATAGCACATTTTTCCGCCTCCAAGTGGCCAGATTGGATCCAACTTCGGGAATCTGGGATCCAATCCGACACGTCGGCGCCCCCCGGTTGCTGCGTTACGGCTGGTAGGTCCGGCACGGTTCGCCGCGCAGGCCCGGGCACGGCGGCAGCCCCGTGGGCACCGGCGCGTTGACCTGCGGCAGCAGCAGCTTCGACGGCATGTCGGCGGAGTGCGCGATCGTCACCTTGGCGCTGCCCTTGGGCTTCGCGTCCGCGAACGCCCACACCGGCTGGTCGCCGCCGACCGCGCTCACCGTGACCCGGATGCGCGAGCCGGTCCGGTAGGCGTGGCCCTGGTAGTAGAGCGGGATCGTCACCTTGGTCCACTTCGTCGCCGACAGCGGCTGCTTGTCGCGCTTGCGCAGGCTCAGCACCGGCTCGAGCTTGGTCGACTTGTCGGGGTCGAGCGCCGCCAGGTCGCCGCGCAGCCAGCCGCTCTGCACGAAGGTCTCCTTACCGTCGGGGCGGATCTCCGAGACCGTGGCCTGCAGGTCGACCCGCTTCGCCGAGGAGCGCACCCAGGCCTGCAGCGCTCCGCCGCCGACCACCGTGGTGTTCGCCGTCAGCGGCGCGCTCACGTAGCTGGCAGCGGTCCCGGCCGGGTTCTGAGTCCAGTCGTACGGCGGGGTCGCGGTCCAGAGCCCGTTCGTGCCCGAGCCGGTGTTGCCCGTGAAGTCGGTCGGCGGCCGCGCGGCCGGGGTGGCGTTGAACTTGTCCTTGCCGCTCTTGCTCGGCCGCTTAGAGGCCAGCGCGCCGTTGTCGCCCAGGAAGAGCTTGCGCGCTGAGGTGCCCGGAACCGGCCACTTGTTGAAGTTCAGCTCGTATCCGGGCACGGGGTTGCCGGGCACGGCGCTGCCGGCCCCGTTGTCCATCAGCAGCCGCACCTGCGGCAGCCGCTCGAACGCAGCGAGGGCCGAGGCGTAGTCGGGCTCGTGCTGGATCGGGTCGTCCGGCAGGGTCACGCCCTGGACCCCGAGCGCGGTCGAGTAGACGATCGGCGCCGCGCCCTTCTGCAACGCGTTTAGCTCGGGTCTTCGCTGCGCGACGTAGAGCGTCATGAAGTCGTACCAGCGGTTGAAGGTCTCGGGATCGAGCGAGTCGGTGTGGACCCCGTTGGTGAACGTGAACCACTTGTGGTCGGTGCCCGTGAACGCGCCGGCGAGGGTCGGGCAGTGCCCGCCCGTCTGCTCGTCGGTCCACTGGCAGGCCAGGAACACGGGGACGTTGATCCGGTGCACGAAGGTCAGCGGCGACAGGGGATCGGCGACCTTCGGCTTGTAGTACTGGTTGCGCTGGATCTTGGCCAGCAGGTTGACCGCCTCGGGGTGCAGCTGCTGGTTTGCCTTGCAGATCTCGTCGCCCTCTTGGATCCGCTGATACGCCCAGGCCTGGCCGCTGTCGGGGCCGGCCGGCTGCGAGTCGTCGACGCGGTCCATCGCCCACTGCAGGGCGAAGCCGGTGTTGAGGACGCCGCCGGGGTAGAGCGTCGTCTGCGTCTGGTCGATCACCGAGAGCGGGGCGATCGCCGCGAGGCTCGGCGGCCTCGTCTGGCCGACGAACAGCTGGCTGATCCCGCCGTAGGAGACGCCCGCCATCCCGACCTTGCCGTTGAGCACCCAGGGCTGGCGGGCGATCGTCTCGATCACGTCGTAGCCGTCGAGGCCCTGCAGCGGCTCGAAGAAGTCGAAGGCGCCGCCCGAGCAGCCGGTGCCGCGCATGTTCACGTCGACGACCGCGAACCCGAGCAGCGAGAGGACCTGCTCGATCGAGCTCTCGCCGCCGCTGGGATCGGCGTAGCCGTAGCCCGAGTACTCGATCAGCGTCGGATAGGGGCCGGCGTCGGCGGGGCCGGGCAGGTAGGTGTTGATCGCCAGCTCGGTGCCGTCGCGGGTCTTCAGATAGCCGTAGCCCGACCCGATCTGCTGGTTGTAGACGTCGGTGTTGGGCGGCTTGCCCTTGGTGGTCATGACGCGGAACTTCGGCGTGCTCGGCCCGCCCTTGCCCTTGCGGACGACATAGCCGCCGCCGGGCTCGACCTTGCGGAACACGATCCCGCCGAGCGAGCCCGCGGTCTTGCTGCTCGACCTTCCGGCCCTGCTTGTCGACCAGGGTGAGCTTCTCGCCCGGCGTCGCCCCGGTGAGCTCGACCTGCTCGGCGCTGCCGCGCGCGGTGAAGGTCGCGCTCTGCGCGCCCGCGCTCGCCGGAATCGCCAACGCGACTGCCATCGCCGCGGCGAACCCCAGCACGTCCCTGCCCTTCACAGCGAGACCGTCGAGCCGCTACCGCTCCGCCACGTTCAGGCCCCGCGTCCGAGGCTCACGTCCATGCCCTCACGGCGGAGCTCCACGGCCATCAGCTCGCTGAGGTCGGTGCCTCCGACCAGCGGCACGTTGAAGCGCTTGCCGAGCCGGTAGCTCCACGCGACCGGGAACGGGATCGGGACGTCGCGCTCGAAGCGATGGCGCGTTCCGTCCTCGCCCTCGAGCTCTAAGACCACGGTCGACTCGGGGTTGAACAGGCCGCTCGGGTCGCCGACCTCGACCAGGCGCGCCTCCTGGATGTCGCCCGAGACGAAGCGGCGGGCGTCGTCGACGATGCCGCGGACCTTGTGGTACCCGCGGCGGATCCCGAGCAGCGTCGTGATCCCGAACGCGAGCAGGAGGAGGACGATCGCGATCGGCGCGTCGCTGTCGGCGCTGGTCAGCAGGATGATCACCGCCGTCGCGAGGCAGGCGATGCTCAGAAAGCTGAGGAAGCGGATCACCGGCGGCTGATTGTCCCATCCCGAAACGTATGATCGGGCCATGCCTACAGCCACCGCCGCACAGCTCGAGTCCGAGTCCGCCCGCGAGTTCATCGACAGCGCCCCGCACCGCCTGCTGATCGGCGGCGAGCGCCCCGAGGCCGCGGACGGGCGCACCTTCGCGACCATCGACCCGGCCACCGGCGAGCCGATCTGCGAGGTCGCCCAGGCCGGCCCCGAGGACGTCGCCCGCGCCGTCGCCGCGGCGCGCGAGGCGCTCGAGGGCCCGCTGCGCAAGGTCTCGCCGTCCAAGCGCGCCGGCCTCATGTACACGCTCGCGGAGCTGATCAAGGCCAACCTCGGCGAGCTCGCCGAGCTCGAGTCGCTCGACAACGGCAAGCCGCTGGCCGCCGCGAAGGGCGACGTCGCCGCCTCGGTCGCCCACCTGCGCTACTACGCCGGCTGGCCGACCAAGATCGAGGGCGAGACCTTCCCGGTCTCCGCCCGCGACCTCTTCTGTTACACGCTGCGCGAGCCGGTCGGCGTGTGCGCCCAGATCGTGCCCTGGAACTACCCGCTGCTGATGGCCGTGTGGAAGATCGCCCCGGCGCTCGCCGCCGGCTGCTCGATCGTGCTCAAGCCCGCCGAACAGACGCCGCTCACCGCGCTGCGCCTCGGCGAGCTGACGCTCGAGGCCGGCTTCCCCGAGGGGACGCTCAACGTGCTCACCGGCGACGGCGAGACCGGCGCCGCGCTGGTCGACGACCCGGGCGTCGACAAGGTCGCGTTCACGGGGTCCACCGTGGTCGGCCGCGAGATCGGGGCCAAGTGCGGCCGCGCGCTGAAGCGGGTGACGCTCGAGCTCGGCGGCAAGAGCCCGAACATCGTCCTGCCGGACGCGGATCTCGACAGCGCCGCCAAGGGCTCGTTCCTCGGCCTGTACTCGAACTCCGGCCAGGCCTGCAACGCGGCCTCGCGGCTGTTCGTGCAGAGCTCGATCTTCGACGAGATGGTCGAGCGCCTCGCCGCGTTCGCCCGCGAGGCCAAGGTCGGCCCCGGCCTCGATCCCGACACCGAGTTCGGGCCGGTGATCTCCGACGAGCAGTTCGGGCGCGTCACCGGCTACATCGACTCCGGCCTGGCGGAGGGCGCCGAGGCGGTCGTCGGCGGCACGCCCGGCGACGGCAACGGCGGCTACTTCATCGACCCGACCCTGTTCACCGGGGTCGAGGACGAGATGAAGATCGCCCGCGAGGAGATCTTCGGCCCGGTGCTGGTGGCGCAACCGTTCGAGGACCTCGAGGAGGTCGCGCGGCGCGCCAACGACACCGAGTACGGGCTCGCCGCAGGCCTGTGGACCCGGGACATCTCCCGGGCCCACAAGCTCGCGGCGCTGCTGAAGGCCGGCTCCGTCTACATCAACACCTGGGGCGCGGGCGACCCGTCAGTGCCGTTCGGCGGCTACAAGGCCTCGGGCATCGGGCGCGAAAAGGGTCATCACAACCTCGACGCCTACCTCGAGACCAAGTCGGTCTTCACGCAGCTGTAGGGGCCTCGACCGGGACGTAGTTCTGCACCAGCCCGAAGCGCTCGGCGACTCGGACCGTGCCCTCCGGGTCGAAGTGGATCCCGTACCGCTCCGTGAAGTCGGCCAGCGTCGCGGGGTCCGGCCCGTTCGTCAGCTCGCCCATCTCGCGGAACATGTGCTCGAACCCACCCGGGGCGATGATCTCGAGGATCCGGCACGGCTCGTCGCCGGCGTTCCAGAACGTGTGCCACTGGTCGCGCGGCTTGAACACGAAGTCGCCCGGCTCGGCGTAGACGTCGTCGTCGCCCAGCAGCGCGCCCAGGCGGCCCTCGAGGACGTATGAGTACTCGTCCTCGCGCGTGTGCATGTGCCACGGCGCGGCCATCGTGCGCGGCGCGATCGGGTGCTCGACCATCGAGAAGCCGCCGCCGGTCTCCTCGGTCCAGGCCATGAACCGGACCCCGACACCCGGGAGCTGCACCGAGTAGCCGTCGTCCGGGCCGACGCTCCGGGGGCCCTGGGTGTGGTCGTAACGCTTGAGCTGAGTGGTGTCGAACATGGCGCGAATCCTTTCGTTGAACAGCGTTGTTCAGCGAACCTAACACACGACCGCCGGATCTGTCAAGATTGATTGAACAGATATGTCTCGCGAATATAAGAAGCGCAAGCGGGCGGAGTCGGAGGAGGCGACCCGGCAGCGGATCGCCGCCGCGGCGGCCGAGCTCCACGAGCAGGTGGGGCCGGCCCGCACCACGTTCAGCGCCGTCGCCGAGCGAGCCGGCGTGCAGCGGGCAACCCTCTACCGCCACTTCCCCGACGAGGACGCGCTGTTCGAGGCGTGCTCAGCGCACTGGAACGCCCGCAACGCGCCCCCCGACCCCACGCCGTGGACGGCGATCGACCGACCCCGATGAGCGCCTGCGCACCGCGCCTCCTCGAGCTCTACGGCTGGTACGAGGGGGTCGAGCCGATGCTCGACAAGCTCTACCGGGACATCTCGGTGGTGCCCGCGGTCGCCCACCAGATGGAGCACGGCGCGATCCCGTATCTCAACTACGTCACCGACGTGCTCGCCGCCGGCCGGCGCGCGACGCAAGGTGACGCGCGCCGCGATCGGCCACGCGCTCGCCTTCGACACCTGGCGGTCGCTGGTGCGCGCCCAGGGCCTGTCGAACAAGCAGGCGGTCGAGTTGGTTACGCGCCTCGTGGGCTGAGGCGGTCGCCGCCGGCCGCGGTCATCTCGACCCGGAAGCGGCGCGAGGCGACGAACAGGCCGACCGCGGTCCAGATCAACAGCGACCAGTAGTCGCTGGTGAACCCGCTGCCGGTCGTCGCCGGGTCGAAGCAGCCCGTGAACGCGTCGACGAGATGCGCGACGGGGAAGATGTTCGCGACGTCCTGGATCCACTGCGGCGCGTCGCCGATCGGAAAGAAGACGCCCGAGAGGAAGATCAGCGGGAACATCGTGATGTTGGAGATCGCCGGCGCGGACTCCGCCTTGCGAATGAAGCTCGCCACGGCGAGTCCCAGCGAGCTCATGCACAGGCCGCCGAGGAGGACGGCGACGATCGCGGCGGGGATCAGGCGGGGCTCGATCGAGACGTCGAAGGCGAGCATCCCGACCACGACCAGGAACAGGACCGAGCAGAAGCCGGTGATGATCGCCGAGCACGCCCACGCCCCGAGAAAGACGCCGGGCGGCAGCGGGGTGCCGACGACGCGCTTGATGATGCCCCGGTCGCGGGCCGTCGTGACCGCGAAGATGATCCCGGTGTAGCACCCGGTGATCAGCGCGAAGACGCCGATCGACGGCGTGAAGTAGGTCGCGAAGGACACCTTCTCCCCCGTCGCCGTGCTGGTCAGGTCCGTGCCGCTGTTGACCGAGTTCAGCAGCACCAGGAGCAGCAGCGGGAAGACGAAGGTGAAGAAGGCCGCCCGCGGGGTGCGCAGCCAGATCGTGAGGCGCACGCGCGTCCACCGCGCGAGCAGCTCCAGTCGGCGGCCGGCGCTCATCCGTCCGCCCTTGCCTCGCTGGCCGTGAGCTCGAGGTAGACGTCCTCGAGCGTCGGGCGGATCACGGTCAGGCCCTGGAGCTCGATCCCGCGCTCCGCGGCCCAGCCGAGCAGGGGCGCCAGCTCGGCGGTCGGCGTGCTGGTCGTGAATTGGACCGCGCCGTTGGCGGCGGCGCCCTCGGGCAGCGGCAGGTCCGCCAGGTCGAAGCCATCCGGGAGTCGGAACGACACCTGCGCCTCGCGCTCGGCGGCGGTGAGCTCGGACGGCGGGCCGATGGCGACGATCTGGCCTGCCGCGAGCACGGCGACGGTGTCGGCGAGCTGCTGGGCCTCCTCCATGTAGTGGGTGGTCAGCAGGATCGTCTTGCCCTCGGCGCGCAGCCGGCGAATCAGGTCCCAGGAGCGACGACGGGCCTCGGGGTCGAAGCCCGTGGTCGGCTCGTCGAGGTAGATCAGGTCGGGCTCGCCGACCACGCCGAGCGCCAGGTCGAGGCGCCGCTTCTGCCCGCCGGAGAGCGTGACCACGCGAGCGTCGCGCTTCTCGGCCAGGCCGACCAGGTCGAGCAGCTCGTCGGTGGGGCGCCGGCGCGAGTACGCGGCGCCGTAGATCTCGATCGACTCGCGCACGGTGAGGTCGGGGTCGATGCCGCTCTCCTGGAGCACGATGCCGATCCGGTCGCGGATTCCCGACTCGTCGTCCTGTGGGTCGAAGCCGAGCACCGCGACCTCGCCGGCGGTGCGGGTGCGATAGCCCTCGAGGATCTCGACGATCGTCGTCTTGCCGGCGCCGTTGGGGCCCAGAAGCCCGAAGACGGTTCCCCGCGGGATCGCGAAGTCGACGCCGGCGACGGCCTCGTGACCGTCGTAGGACTTGCGCAGACCGCGGACCCGAACCACCGGATCCCCCCGATCCCCGGCCGCGCCATTGTCGCGCGCAGCCATGGCCGACAGATTACGACGGCTCGGTAAGCGATCTTTAAGGATCGATGCGGCGCCGGATCACGTCGAGGCTCTCGCGCAGGCCCTCGCGGGCGCGACGGACGTCCTCCATCGGGTCCGTGCCGAGCTCCTCGTGCTCCAGCGCCCGCTCCAGCAGCATGTCGGTGGCGAAGATCGTGTTGCGCAGCTCGTGCGCGAGCAGGCGTAGATCCTCGGCGTTCCCCGTCCCCACGGTCACGCTCTGAGTCTATACCGGGGGAGGGATTCGAACCCTCACGTCCTTTCGGACAGCCGAGCTTAAATCGGCCGCGTCTAGCCATTTCCGCCACCCCGGCCGGGAAAGCGTAGTCCGCATCTTCATCTGGCCTTCATGCGCGTTCCCGATACTTGACGCGCGCAACAAAACCCCTGTTACGGTGTTCGTGGGGGTGGGACGCGCGCACCTGTACATGGAGGCCTCGACCCTTACACATGCCAGCACTCGCGCCGGCTTGCTCGGCCGCCGCTCGCCGCTGCTCAAGCTTCAGGGTGATGAGCGCCTCGTCGCGCTGATCCGCGCCGGCAACGATCACGCCTTCGAGGTCCTGTTCGAGCGCTACCACTCGCGCCTGCTCGCCTTCTGCCGCCACATGCTGCGGTCGGCCGAGGATGCCGAGGACGTCCTCCAGGAGGTCTTCGTCAAGGCGCACGCCGCGATGCTCGCCGACGAGCGCCCGATCAACGTGCGGCCGTGGCTCTACCGGATCTCGCGCAACCGCTGCCTCAACCACCTCCGCCGCCCCGTCCCCGAGGGCCAGGACTCGATGGACGTGATGGTCGGCGAGGGCGGCGTGACGACCGCCGAGCGGGTGCAGAAGCGAGAGGACTTCCGGGCCCTGGTCGCCGACGTCCAGGACCTGCCCGAGACGCAGCGCACGGCCCTGCTCCTGCGGGAGATCGACGCGCTCTCCTACGAGGAGATCGCCGAGACCATGGACACGACGGTCCCGGCGGTCAAGTCGCTGCTCGTGCGCGCCCGCGTCTCGCTCGCCGAGGCCACCAAGTCGCGCCAGCTCACCTGCGGCGAGGTCCAGCTCGAGCTCGCCGAGGCCGCCGAGGGCCTGCGCAAGGCCTCGGGCCCGATCCGCCACCACGTCAAGCGCTGTGAGCAGTGCCGCGAGTTCCGCGGCGAGCTGCGCTCGAACGCGAAGGCGCTGGCCGCGCTGGCCCCGATCGGGCCGCTGGCGCTGGCGTTCAAGGCTTTGATCGCAAAGCTCGGCTGGGGCGGCTCCGGCAGCGCCGCCGGCGGTTCCGCCGCCGGCAGCGGCGCGGCCACCAGCGGCACCGCGGTCGCCGGGGCCGGCGCGGGCGGAGCAGCTGCCGGTAGCGGCGTTGCCGTCGCGGGCGCCGGCGCCGGGAGCGCCGCGCTCGGGGCCGGTGCCGCAGCCGCCGGTGGCGGTGCGGCAGGTGCCGCGTTCGGTGGCGCAGCGGCCGCCGGCGGGCTGACGAGCGCGATCGGCGCCAAGGCGGCGGCAACCGCGGCCACGGCGGCGCTGCTGACCGCGGGCGCGGTCGAGGTCCGCCACATCACCTCCGCGGACAGGCCCGCCGAGGCGGCCAAGCCAGCGGCCGCCGCGGTCGTGAGCAGGACGACCGAGCGCGGTTCCGGCACGGCTCAGCCCAGCGGCGGCGTGCGCGCCGATCAGACCACGAAGGCGGTCGAGCCCCAGAAGCCGAACGTCCTCGAAACGACCCCCGCCGCCGCGACGCCCGCCACACCGACGGACACGCCGGCCGACGATCCGGCGACGCCGGCCGATCCGCCGGCGGACGATCCGACTCAGGACGGCGTCGTCGGCCCCGCGGCCGGTGGCACCGGAGCTGACGACGACGCGGGCGCCAGCGACAGCGGCACCGCGACCGTCACCCTGGTGACCGAGACGGCCCCGCCCGCGCCCCCGCCGACGGCCGAGGCGCCGCCGGTGACGGCCACGCCGACGCCGCCGCCGGCAACCGATCCTCCGCCGCCGCCCGCCGATCCGCCTCCGGTCACGGACCCGCCGGTCGATCCCACGACGCCGCCCGCCGATCCGCCGACCGGGCCGACGGACCCGCCGGTCGACCCGGCGACCCCGTAGCCCTTACTACTCGGCGGCGCTGACCGGCAGTATCGCCCGGGCCCGCGTGCCCGCGCTCGAGCTGTCGAGCTCAAACTCGCCGCCCGCCGCGCGCACCCGCTCGTTGACCGAGGCGATCCCGATGTGGCCCTCGGCGAGCGCCTCGGCCGGCCGCTGGGCCGGCATCCCCACGCCGTCGTCTGCTACCTGAAGCTCGAGCGAGTCGCCGCGGGCGCGGATCTCGACCTTCACCCGGTGCGCCTGCGCGTGGCGGGCCGCGTTGTTGAGCAGCTCGCGGGCAACGGCGAGCAGCAGCTCGTCCTCCCGCCCGAGCGCGTCCGGCGCGACGTCGAGCTCGATCTCGAACCCGCCCTGGCGCGCCGCCTGCCGCGCGACGGCGCCCAGCGCCTGATCGAAGCCGCCCTGCTCCAGTGTCACCGGGTGCAGGGCAAGCATGGCCTCGCGTAGCCGCGCGATCGTCGCCTCGACCACCTCGTGAGCTCGCTGCACCTGAGCGCGCCCTGGCGCCGCCTCAATCAGATCCTGATTGGCGGCGAGCAGGGTCTGCAGCGAGTCATCGTGGATCAGCTGCGCGATCCGACGCCGACCCTGGTCCTCGGCGGCCATCACCTGGTTGACGAGCTGGCGGCAGGTGTCGAGCTGCTCGCGCAGGTCGACGACCTCGGCCCGCAGCCGCTCGTTTTCGGCCGCGGGGTCGCTCGCCACTACTTAAGGCGCCTCAACGGCGGCGCGGCTCGCTTCGCTTCGCTCCGCGTCACTCGAGCAGGCCGCGCCGCATCGCCTCGGCGACGGCGGCAGCGCGGTCAGAGACGCCGAGCTTCTCGTAGAGCGAGTGGAGGTGGCTCTTCACCGTGGTGGTCGAGAGGTGGATCTGCTTGGCGATGTCGGGGGCCGAATAGCCCTCGGACACGAGGTGCAGAACCTCCTGCTCGCGGGCGGTGAGCTGCGGCGGGCCGCCGCTGCGCTCCCGCTCCTGGATCTGCTCGGCAAGGCCGGCCTGGGCCTGAGCGGCGAGCGCCGTGCCGCCGCGGGCGATGGTGACGATCGCCTCGCAGACCTCCTGGCGCGAGGACTCCTTCGACAGATAGCCCTTGGCGCCGGCGGCGACGGTCTTGTAGGCGAGCTCGGGCTCCATGAACGCCGAGAGGAAGAGCACCTCCGTGGGCAGGTCCTCGCGACGCATCGCGGCGAGCACCTGGGTGCCGTCGAGGCCGGGCATGCGGATGTCGAGCACCGCTACCTCGGGGTTCAGCCGCCGCAGCTGCTCGAGCGCCTGGCGCCCGTCCCCCGCCTCGCCGACCAGCTCGAGGTCGGGGCGGTCCTTGATCGCGCGAACGATCCCCTCGCGGTAGATCGGATGGTCGTCGGCGACCAGCACGGTCACCCGTTCCTGTTTGGAGCTCACGGCCCAGGCGAGTCTATTGAGCGCGGCGCGCGACTAGTTGGCCTGCGCCAGCGCCTCGTCGGCAGCGGGCTCCGGCAGGCGCAGCGCCTGCCCGACCGTGATCAGGGTCTGCAGCAGGATCATCGTGTCGAGCGTCGTCGAACGGTGCTTGAGGTAATAGAGGTCGTGGGAGAGCGACCAACTCGAGTCGGCGCCCTCCGAGACGCGCGAGCGCAGCTGCGCCCAGCCGGTGAGACCCGGCTTGAGGGCGGCGAGTTCCGCCGAGCGATCCGCGCGCGGGCCGACGAGCGTCATCTGCCCGCGCAGGACGTTCACGAGCATGGGGGCCACCGCCAGCCAGGTGCGGCGCGTGCGCAGTCGCAGGACGCTGAACTCCTGGCCCCGGGCGCCGACCAGCCGCCGGCGCTCCAGCGCCGGCGCGCCCTGCAGGCGCAGGGTCAGCGCGGCCACGGCGACGACCGGCGCCAGCAGCACGGCAGCCAGCCCGCCCAGGGCGAGGTCGGTGGCGCGCTTGGCAACCCGCGACCCGCCGCGGTAGCGGGGGTGCATCAGGTACTGGAAGAAGGCCCCGTCCAGAGTGGCCAGCGGCACGTGGCCGATCAGGTCCTCGTAGAGGCGGTTGAGGCCGATGAGGCGCACGTCGAGGCCGACGCAGACGTCGGCGACGCTCGCCGCCGCCCGTTCGTGGCCGCCATCGACGACCAGGTCGATGGCGTCGAGGGTGACGATCTCACCCAGATCCTCGAGCGGCCCGAGGCGGCGGACGCCGTCGGCGGGCACGCGCATTCCGCGGTCGACCCAGCCAACCACCCGGTAGCCCCCCACGGTGCGGGCGAGCTCGGCCGCGAGGTCACGGGCCGTGCTCGCGCTGCCGACGACCGCGATCCGGATCTCGGCGACCTGCTCGAAGCGGGTGACGAGCCAGGCGCCGAGCGCGGTGACCAGCAGCGTGCCGAGCATCGCGGGGAACACGGCGTGCCCAGGGAGCGGCTCGAAGGCGAGCGAGACGAGCCAGGCAAGGCCGATACCGACGAGCGGCGCGAGCACCGCGCCGACCATCCCGGCCGCCGGCATCAGTTGCGCGTAGCGGCGACCGCGGTCGACAGCCCGGACGACGATCAGGACCGCCACCGCGGCGAGCAGCCCGTCGCCGACCCGTCCGGTGTGGGACGCGACGATGGCACCGGCGGTGAGCGCCGGGGCGAGCCGCAGGCCGAAGACCGCGAGCACGCGCTGCGCGCGCAGCGGGGCGATCGACGCCTGGCGCCTGCGCACGTTCGGGCTCTCCGAGCTCAACGCGGCGCGGAACGCTCGAAAGGATCGCCCCAGTGCTTCAGTCCGAGGCCCTCCGTGACCTCGGACTGAAACGACTGGGAACGGGACCGGGCGCCGGTGGGGCCAGCGCCCGGAACGCCGAAAGAAGCGAAAAAGGCCTCGCGCCTCGCTTCCGGGACATCCGTTCCCGGGTTTCCTGCGAGTGCGATTGGGTTGAAAACCATCTCTCCCATGTGAGGTCCTGTCCACTCCCACGGCGTGGGGGGTTAGGGGGGAGAACAATGGTCGCCCAAGCCAACCCTTTTCTCACCGTTCAATCGGTCGGATTCCGGTTGGAAAGCCTCGCGGGCCGATCGAATGACCGATCGACGGTCCGATCGTCGCCGCCATTACGTAGTTATCCGCAATCTAGCCCGAGAGGCCGATCACCTTCAGCCGCCGGGTGAGGCATTGGGCGGCGAAGGCCTGCGTTTCCCGCATCGAGACGCCGAAGAGCTCGAAGTCGTCATCGTCCTCCGGCGCGAACGGCGGCCGGAGCACTTTCTCGGCGACCGGCAGCGACTCGATCAACGTGCGCTGGATCGCGGTCCGGTAGCGCTCGTCGTCGTTCGCCATGTCCATGAGGAACTTGGCGCCGAAGGCGACGTGGCGGTGCTCGTCGCGGGCGACGTTCTCGAAGCCCTCGACGAAGCCGGGCAGCGTGCCCTGCTCGGTGTTGTAGGCGATGATGAAGTGCTGGCCGGTGAGCGCCAGCACCCCCTCGATGACCATGTGGTAGAGCGTGATCGCCTCGACCAGCGTCTCGAGGTCCTCGGGCTCGGCGGCGAGCCGGTCGACGCGGGACTTGAGCATCCCGTCGAAGAGCTCCGCGAACTCCGGGTTGAGGTTGCGCTGCACGCGCGCGAGGCGCGCGGTGAGGTCCTCGGCGCCCTCGAGCACCCCGACCTCCTCGTAGAAGCGGTTGAAGAAGCGGACGTGGCGCGCCTCGTCGGCGATCTGCGTCGAGAGGAAGATCCGCATGTCCTCCGTCGGCGCGGCGCGCATGATCGGCCCGAGCTCGTCGGTGACCCGCTGCTCGCCGATGAAGAACGCCGAGAGCCCGTACATCCGGGTGTAGCGCTCCTCGGCCGAGATCCGCTCGTGCCAGTCGATCCGGTCCTCGGTGAAGTCGAGATCCTGGGTCGCCCACTGCTGGCGCTCCCACAGCTCGTAGAGCTCGGCATAGCCGAGGAGCTTGAACCTGCCGCGCTCGGCGCTCTCCTGCAGCGCCGGATCCCCGGTGGCGAGGAAGTCCTCGCGCGAGGCGATCGAGCTCAGGGTCTCCGTGCCGGCTTCCATAACGAGCGTGCGTCGCGGAAGCCTAATGGGCGGCCATTCGTTAGCCCGATAAAGGGCCCGGGAGGAGACCGGAAATGCAGCGCAAAGAGGTACGCGTCTACGCCAGGGGGCTGGTCCGATATGACCCGCTGCGGCGCCGCATGTGGATCGTCAACCAGCGCCTGCACCACGGGCTCACCGGCGCGATGCTCGCCGCGGCCGGCATGGCGCTGATGGCCCACGACTGGCGCGACCGCAGCCGCTGGCTGGAGCGCGGCCCTCAGGTCTGAGGTCGGCTGAGCTCGGGGCGTGCGCCGAGGGCGCGGGCCGCGCTTGGCAGGTAGGGGAGCGAGGCGGGCGCCTTGCGTGACGAACGGCGCAACTTCAGAGCGCCCTGGCCGCACGCGTTCCGTCGAGCTCTTGGCGTCGACAGTCCTGGCGTCGACTCAGCCGGCGTCCGAACGGGGCGTAACCTCGGCGCGACCACCGGTGTGCGCACCCTTTCCGGAGGTCGCCGAGCTGCGCGCTCGGGCTCAGGGCTCGTAGGTCTCGCCCGGCTGGAGCACCACGACCTTCGTGGAGGTCTCGCTCTCGACCTGGGCCTTGAAGGCCTCGGCGTCCGTCTCGATCGGGGGGAAGGTGTTGTAGTGGCACGGGATCACCGTCGGGGCGCCGATCAGGCCGCAGGCGTAGGCCGCGTCGTCGCGGTCCATCGTGAAGTGCCCGCCGATCGGGACCAGCGCGACGTCGGGGCGGTGGCGCTCGCCGATCAGGCGGAGGTCGCTGAACAGCGCGGTGTCGCCGAGGTGGTAGATCGTCTTGTCCGCGATGCGGACGATGAGCCCGCTCGGCGGGCCGATCGCGGTGCCGTCGGGGGCGGAGTTCGTGTGCCAGGCGGGCACGAGCTTGACGCTGCCCCAGTCGGTGGTGACCGTGCCACCGATGTTGGGGTTGACGGTGTTCTCGACCCCCTGCTCGCCGAGCCAGCCGGCGAGCTCGGTGACCGCGATGCACGGCGCGCCCGTGCGCTTGGCGACGGCGACCGCGTCGGCCGTGTGGTCGGAGTGTCCGTGGGTGATCAGTACGTGGGTGGGCTCGACCTCGTCGGCGCTGACCCCCGCGGACGGGTTGTTGGGCGCCAGGAACGGGTCGATGAGCACGTTCGCGTCGCCGTCGGTGAGCTCGAAGGTGGCGTGTCCGATGAACTTGATCTGCATCTCAGTCCTCTGGTCGCGGCTTTCTCAGTTCCTCAGCCAGTGCCCAGCCGACGGCCACCCCAACCATCATCCCCATGCGCGCTTCCTCGGCGAGCAGCATGCGCACGGCGCGGTCGCGCTCGGCCGGATCCTCGACCGCCAGCGCGTCGGTGAGCGCCTGCCCGTGGGCCTCCGCGAACCAGCCGCCGCTCTCGAGCGCCTGGGTGAGGATCCGCTGGAGGCCCGGCGCCACGCGGGCGACCACGGCCTCGGCGTCGGCAAAGCGACCCGGCTCCGTGAGGGACTCGACCGCGGCCTCGAGCTCCGCGTCGGAGAAGCTCATCGGCGGCGCTCGTACATGTTCATGGTGAAGTCCTCGGAGTAGCCCAGCCTGAGGTAGAGGGGCGTGCCCTGCGGCGACCCCTGCAGCGACGAAGTCTCGAGCCCGCGCCCGCGCCCCTCCACGAGGATCACGGACATCAGCCGCGAGGCCAGTCCCATGTGTTGGCGGTCCGGATGAGTGGCGACGAAGTAGACGCCGAGGTCGCTGCCGTGATCAAGCGTGGCGAGCACACACGCGGGCTCGCCTTCGACCGTGGCCCGATAGAGGCGTAGCTCCGGCAGCTCGGGGAGCGTGGCGAGTGCGGCGGCCACCCCGCTCTCGCGCGGCAGCCCATATGCGAGGTCGTTGATGCGCCCGAGGTCGGCGGGATCGAGGTCGCGGTCCCAGTCGAGGTCACCCAGATCCAGGGGCTCGAAGTCGGCGAGCTCGATCGACATCGCCCGCGGCGATCCGTCGAGTTTGTGGCCCGCGCCCTCGAGCAGCGCAATCGTCTCGCGGTCGAACTCCGGCGCCCACACGGTCCATGCCTCGATGCCGCTGCGGTCGTAGAGATCAGCGAGCTCGTCGAGCGCCGCCGCGAGCGAAGCCCCGTCCGCGTAGGCGACGGAGTTGCAGATCGAGCGGTGAGGGCAGCTCGGGACGATCGAGGCGGTGACTCCGTCGCGCTCCCAGGTCTGCGCGCCCTCGGAGCCCGAACCCAGGAGAGCCACCCAATCGTGCAGGCCGCGGCGCTGCAGCGCCAGCGCTCGCTCGCGGCTCATCGCTTACGAGCGAGCGTGAGCCCGTCGGCGATCGCCAGCATCGCCACGTCGACGCGGTCGTCGGCGGCGATGCGGTCGTTGAGCTCGAGGATCGCGTCGAGCGACTCCGGGCGCATGTTGCCGTCGTCGGCCGCCACCACGCCGCCGTCGGCGAGGACGTTGTCGACCGCGACCAGGCCGCCGGGACGCAGGCGGGCGAGCACGAGCTCGTAGTACTCCGGGTAGCCCGGCTTGTCCGCGTCGATGAAGGCGAAGTCGAAGACCTCGCGCTCGGGCAGCGCGCGCAGCGTGTCGGCGGCGGGGCCGAGCCTGATCTCGACCCGGTCGGCGACCCCGGCGTCCTCGAGATTGCGCGAGGCCGTCTCCGCGTACTCCTCGGAGAGCTCGCAGGCGATCAGCCGGCCGCCCGGCACCAGCCCGCGGGCGATGCAGATCGCCGAGTAGCCGGTGAAGGTGCCGAGCTCGAGCGCCTCGCGGGCGCCGATCAACTGGCACAGCAGGGTGAGGAAGGCGCCCTGGTCGGGGGCGATCTGCATGTTCGCGACCCGGCCCATGGCGGCGGTCTCCTCCTGGACGCGGCGCAGCACGTCGTCCTGGCGAGCCCCGTGGTCGACGACGTAGCCGTGGAGCTCGTCGCTGAGCCGCGTGTACTTGCTCAACGCCGTCCCAGAGCGGCGCCGAGGCCGCAACCGGCACCCACCAGGGCACCGGCGAGCCCGGCCCAGACCGAGGCGGAGTCCTCGACCGCAGGCAGCAGGAGGAGGACCGCGGCGACGACGATGACCGCGATCCGGTCGTACTCGGAGGTCGGATCGGCGCGGCTCTCCGCATCGCGGATCACGAACCAGGCGGCGAGGATGCCGAGGGCGATGCCGTTGCCGCCGGCGGCGATGAAGATCCCGTCGCCGAAGGCGGAGTCGAGGCCGTCGGCGGCGAGCATTCCCAGCGCCCCGCAACCGAGGACGACGAGCAGGGCGGCCACGGAGCCGACGCGGCGCTCGACCGCCGGGAGGAAGATCGCGAGCGCGAGCCCGCAGGCGAACAGGTAGCCGACGTCGTCGTAGACGAACGGCGCGGCCAGATAGCGCCACCACTCGTCGGCGCCCACCGGGCCGACGATCGCCCCGAGGTCGACCACCGAGAGGCTGGTAGCCCGCTCGACCACCATCAGGAGCGCCGGAATGAGGATCGCCGCGACCGTCACCACCGGCGCGCGGGTGAGGTCCTCCGTGAGCGCGGCGCGTTCGGCGAGCCGGCTGCGCCGCGCGGCCGCCTTGCGGCGGCGGCGGGTGCGCCGGTCCTCGCGCACCCGAACCTCGTCGCCGACGCGTTCGAGCTTCGGCGCGCGCTTGCGCAGGCGCGTGCCGCAGTAGGGGCACTCGGTCACATACGGACTGACCTCGGACCCGCAGCTCTTGCAGACGACGGACAGTTCGGTGTCGCTCACCTAAGCGAGGATAAACCCCCGCGGGCGCTGGTCAGGGGCGTGTGTGCGTCGCGATGTCGGCGACCAGGTCGCGCAGGTCGTCCGAGTCGTCGGCGAAAGCCAGCTGGCGGTGCGCTCCGGTGCCGTTTTGGACCAGGTCGTCGATCGAGTTCCAGCTCCGGCTCGCAGTCGAGCTCGGCGGCGTTCTCGGCCAGCAACTCGACCAGCCCATGCGCCATCTCGCGCGCCTCGACCTGCTTGCCGGCGCGGAAATCGACCAGCTTGCCGTCGGTCCCATGGCGCGCGGCGCGGATCTTGTTGTCGTCGATCAACTCCGTCGGATACTCGACCAGGGGCTCCTCGGCGTCGTAGAGCGCGCACAGGCGGTGCGCCAGGCAGGCCGTGAGCGCCGCGAGCGCGACCGTGTGCTCAACCCGCGTCTGCTGGTCGAAGATCCGCGTCTCGACCGTTCCCAGCCGCGGGTGCGGCCGCACGTCCCACCAGAGGAAGGTGTATTCGGGGATCGCGCCGGCCCGCATCATCAGCTCGACCCGGTGCTCGAAGATCTCCCAGGTGCCGTAATGCGGCGGGATGCCCTCGCGCGGGAACTGGCGGAAGATCGGCACGCGCGAGGACATCAGGCCGGTCCGCTCGCCCTCCCAGTAGGGCGAGTTCGCCGACAGGGCGAGGAAGAGCGGCAGGTAGCGCCGGATCCCGTCGGCGACGTAGATCGCCCGGTTCGGGCCCTCGATCGCGACGTGGACGTGGGTGCCGAAGATCAGCTCGCGCAGCGCGATCGGGCCGAGCTCCTCGACCAGCTCGTGGTAGCGGGGCCGGTCGACGACCCGCTGGTCGCGGGCGAGGGCGAACGGGTGCGTCGCCGCGGCGCCGATCGCGAGGCCCTGTTCCGCGGTGATGTCGATCACCGCGCGTCGCAACTCGGCGAGCTCGCGCCCGGCGGCGCGCACCCCCTCGCAGGGCGTGGTCGCGATCTCGAGCACGGCCTGAAACAGCTCCGGCTTCACCTGCCCCTCGAGCTCGGGCGGCACGGCCGCCAGGAGGGCCTCGATCTCCTGCGCGAGACCCCAGTCCCGAGGGTCCAGGATCATCAGCTCCTCCTCGATCCCGACCGTAAACGGCGGGCCGGTGAAGGCGTGCTCCAACAAGGGGGCGAGCCTATACTCCGCCGCATGGAGATCAGCAGCGCCACCGAACAGAAGTCCCTTCTCGCGACCCTCGCCCCGGGCAAGCGCACACGCCTGCGCCGCCTGTTGTTCGAGTTCGGTCCCGGCCACGGGACCCTGCTCCTGCTCCCCATCGATCAGGGGATCGAGCACGGCCCGCGCGACTTCTTCCCCAACCCCGACTCCAAGGACCCCGAGTACCAGTTCCGGCTCGCCGCCGAGGCCGGCTACTCGGCGATCGCCTGCCAGATCGGGCTCGCCGAGAAGTACTACCCGGACTACGCCGGCCAGGTTCCGCTCCTGCTGAAGGTCAACGGCAAGACCGACGTGCCGCCCTCCGACGACGCGCTCTCCACCACCAACGCTTCGGTCGAGGACGCCGTCCGGCTCGGCGCCGACGCGGTCGGCTACACGCTCTACGTCGGCTCACCGCGCCAGGACCAGGACCTGCATCAGCTCAAGGGAGTTCGCGAGGACTGCGACCGCTACGGGATGCCCCTCGTCATCTGGGCCTACCCGCGCGGCACGTACATCGAGCAGAAGGGTGGCCAGCACTCGCTCTACGCGATCGACTACGCCGCCCGGATGGCGATGGAGATGGGCGCCGACATCGTCAAGCTCAACCTCCCCAGCCCCGATCCGACGCCGGACTCCCCCGCTCCCTACAACGAGCTCCAGGTGACCCAGGAGGAGGCGGTGCAGCACGTCGTCAGCTCCGCCGGACGGTCGCTGGTGGTGCTCTCGGGCGGCTCGAAGATCGACGACGACAAGCTGCTCGAGCAGACGCGCTACATCATGGAGGCGGGCGGCTCGGGCGTGATCTACGGGCGCAACGTGTGGCAGCGCGGCCACTCCGAGGCGACCGAGGTCGTCGAGCAGATCAAGGAGATCATGCTCGCCAGCGTCCGCCGGATCCCGTAACCGGGGGCGGGCCCGCACCGCGCGGGCTTGGCCTCAGTAGATGTCGCGCCTGCCCAGCCTCGCCTCGGTCGCGATCCTGATCGCGCTGGTCGTCGTCCTGGTCACCTCCGGGGGAGACGATGACGAAGGGAGCGAGCGAGGCCACCGTCGTCCGCGCCGTCGACGGGGACACGATCGAGGTTCGCATCGACGGCACCGAGGAGGACGTCCGCTACATCGGCGTCGACACCCCGGAGTCGGTCAAGCCCGACACGCCCGGTCCAGTGCTACGCGCTGGCGGCCAGCCACTTCAACGAGGACCTGGTCGAGGGCGAGACCGTGCGCCTCGACTTCGACGCCGAGCGCCGCGACGTGTACGGGCGCCTGCTCGCCTACGTGTACGTCGGCGACGAGTTCGTCAACGCCGAGCTCGTCCGGCGCGGGTACGCGCGCACGCTCACGATCCCGCCGAACACCCGCTACGCGGGCCTCTTCGACCGCCTCCAGCGCGAGGCGGCGGACGCGAATCGAGGTCTGTGGAAGGAGTGCGCGGGCGCCTAGGCCATCAGCCAGGCGAGGGTCTCGAACATGACCACCACGACCACGACCACCGTCAGGGTGAGCGCGATCAGCAGGGTGACGAAACCGACGGTGCCCCGCTTCTCGGTCGAGACGATCTCGCGCGCGCGCGAGCGGGCCGCGGCGCGCTGGCGAAGCTGCGACCGGCGCCGCCGTTCGACCGCCGCCTCCTGTTCGAACTCTTGCTCGAACTGGTCCAGGCTTTGGCGCATGCGCAGCTCAGACATTGTGAGAGGAACCTAACAAACGCGACGCCGCTCGGCGTCTATTTGCGGTTTGCGAGCTCGTCGAGCGCTTCGTCGACCGCCCCCGCCGCGTCCCCGTCCGCCTCCGCGTTCTCCTCCTTGATCGAGAGGTAGACCTCCTTGCGGAAGACGGGGATGTCTCGGGGAGCCGTGATCCCGAGCCTGATCTTGTCTCGAGAAACCGCGAGCACGGTGACCTCGACGTCGTCGCCGATCATGATGCTCTGGTTGGTCTTCCGCGTCAGGACCAGCACATCGCCTCCATTCGGTGTGCGACCGAAAGCCACCCCCCGGTGACCCTCAACCCGTTCAATTCCTACAGTCACGGAGCGTAGCCGGTTTGGTTCGCGCCGGTTCCAGTAGGCGCGTTCACTAGACTCGCGCCCGCCGATGGCAAAGCCGCTGCGCTCACAGCTGAATCAGATCCGTGCCTGGGTCCGCCAGGGCCGCACGGACGCGTGGATCGCGCACCAGCTCGAGGTCTCAACCTCGGAGCTGCGCGAGTTCCGTCGCCGGCACGAGCTGAGCGCCGAGGAGGACAGCGGCGAGGAGGACCTCCGCGACGAGATCGAGGCCGAGATCGAGGCCACGATGGCCGCGGAGGAGGAAGAGGACGACGAGCCCGATGAGGACGCCGACGAGTCCGACGACGAGGACAAGGACAAGGACTCCGACGATGGCGAGGATCGCGCCGAGCGCCCCAAGCGCCGCCGGCGTCGCCGCCGCGGCGGTCGCGGCAAGCGCGCCGGGGCCTCGATGCAGGCGAGCTTCGACCACGGCAAGGAGGGCTACGGGCTGTGGCTCGACCCCTCGATCGCCGACGATCCCGTCTACACCCAGCACTGGGCCGACCATCGGGCGGTCGAGGTCACGGTTGAGCCGGACCGGATCGTGATCACCCGAGCCAATAGCGGCGGCTCGGACTCGTCGGACGACTCGGACTCCTCGGACTCGGACTCGGACTAGGCCCCGCGCCCGGCCGCCCGCTCGCGCAGCTTGGCGGCCGCTCGGCGACGCCGGCCGCGGTGCCCGCGACGCTTCACCGGCCGGTCCTCCCAGGCCTCCACCGGAACCCGGGCCAGGGTGTTGGCCAGGTCCTCGAGGGAGCGCAGGTCGTTGGGGTCGGCGCCCTGGTCGAGCAGCTTGCGCATGCTCGCGTTGCGAACGGCGGTCGAGGCGTCCTCGAACAGGAACACGGCCATCCGCGGGTCGTCCTCGGTCGGCTCGCCGACGGGGATCCCGCCCTCCTCGCCGACGGTGCGCAGCGCCGCCACCAGCGTCGCGCCCTCGCTTCCCGCCTCGGGGCGCAGAGCTTCACGCGGCAGGCGCCCGACGACGGCGCGGCGGAGGTCGTCCCGCACCCCGGGCTCGAGCGCGCGCAGCCCCTTGCGGGGACGGAAGTCGGCCGGCGTCCCGCGCCGGAAGGAGCGGATCATGTGGACGATCGGCTTCCAGTGCTCGGGCGGGATCGCGCGCAGCGGCGCCAGGAGCACGATCCAGAGCAGGCAGAGCGCGCCCGCCATCGCGAGCTCGAGCCAGTGGTTGAACTCGGGCAGCAGCTCGGCGAAGCCACAGATCACAACCGCGAGCGCGAGCGCGACGAGCACCTCGCGGTAGGGGAAGTAGAGCGGCTTCTTGCCGCGCTGGCCGCGGATGAACAGCACCAGGGCCGGGATCCCGAAGCCGACGATCATCCCGACCGGGGCCGCGTAGACGCCGATCGCGCCGACCAGCAGCCAGGTGACGCCGATGAACACCAGCGCGGCCGCGACCACCCCGCCGATGAAGAAGGGCCGTTTCTTCGGTACGGCGACGTTCTGGTTGATCGTCCGATACAGCGCCGGCATCACGAACCCGAGCGCCGTGAACGGGATCAGCCCGGCTGCGTCGGCGTACGACGGCGGCGCGGCGTCGACCAGGACCTTGCCGGCGAGCACCATCGCCATCACCGCGAGAATGCAGATCAGGCAGAAGTAGGCGAGCAGCTGACCGCCGGCCGTCTGCTTGCCGTACTGCTCCTGAAAGGCGTCCCACATCGCCGATTTTCGAAGCGGCCGCATCCCCATGCGGAAGCCCTGTGGGAGGAACGAGACGACGACGCCGAGCCGTGAGGCGAGGTGGTAGACGCCGAGCTCGTCGTGGCTGACGAAGCGCGAGAGGATGAAGATGTCGGCGTTCTGGATCAGCCAGAACGACATCACGATCGGCGCCCGGTAGCGGCCGCGCAGGATGATCTGCTTGACCTCGCCGAGGTCGAAGTTCGGCTCGAAGCTGCCGATCAGCAGGACGACGCCGACGATGCCCGCGGCCGCCGTCCCGACCAGGGTGCCGAGGATCGCCCCCTCGACCCCGGAGCCGGTGGCGAGGAACGCGGTCAGCACCGCGAGGCCGAGCAGCGGCCGCGACGTGTCGGCGATCAGGAACGCTCCAGGGCGCCGCTCGAGCCAGAGCGTGATGTCGGCAGATCTTGAAGACGAGCATCGCGCCCGAGAGCAGGCCGGCGAGCGCGACCAGGTTCTCGTCCTCGGGGTCGCCGAGCAGGACGTCGGCAACCGGGCGCTTGAAGATGTAGATCAGCGCCGCGGAGATGACGCCGAGCGTTATCGCCCAGGCGAGCCCCGCCCCGAGCGTGTGCGGTGGCGACGAGGAGACGACGTCGTCATCGTCGTCGTCGTCATCGTCATCGTCGCCGCCGCCGAAGGTGCGACGCACGGTGCCCGGCTTGACCAGCAGCGACGCGATCTGCGTGACCAGCCCGGCGAGGAAGGTCAGCAGGCCGAAGCGCGCCATCTCGTCCGGGCCGAGGAAGGCGGCGACGACCAGGATCGAGACCAGCTGCATCGCGTTGGCGACGATCAGCGAGACGGCCTGGACGGACGAGTTGCGCATCACGCGCACGCCGAGGACGGCCCCGGACCCGCCGGGGTGATCGTGCTTTTGCTTGTTGGGCTTGTCCTTGGGCATCGCTGTGCCCTACCCCGCGGCGGCGGGGATCAGGCGTCCCAGATCGACCAGTTGGAGAAGTCGCGTCCGGTGAGCTCGCGCAGCCGCTCGCCGTCGGCGCGCAGCTCGGCGAGCGTGTCCGGGGGCAACGAGGCGCGCACGTCCGGGCGCTTGATCGCGCGGCGGAGGGGCAGGCGGTCGTCGAGCACCATCCAGAAGTTGGACGGGAGCATCCGCCCCCGGCGGCTGCGGCCCAGCTTCTCGAGCTTCACGGCAAGTCGCGTCGCCCGCGTCTTGCCGGAGGTCTGATGGCGCTCGTGCTCGAAGCGTGGGTGGTGAAAGTCCGGGTCGACGCCGATGAACTCGAAGATCCGCCGCAGCGTCTCCGTGCGTTCGTTGCGCAGCTCCGACTGCTGGAAGACGAGGACGTTGTCGCGCGAGTAGTAGGCCAGGAAGCGCTCGAGCTGCATCGCGTACTTCGACCGGGTCACGTAGGAGGTGTTGGGGTGGGTGAGCGTCTCGGCGAGGGTGCCCTTCTCGCGGCGCTTGGCGTAGTTGTGGACCCAGTGGGCGGCGATCCGCTCGAGCGGGTCGCGGACCATGTAGATCAGCTTCGCGTCCGGGACCACGGAGGCCATGCGCTCGGGGACGCCCTCGTGCTGCGGAAAGGCCGTGTAGTTGGGTGAGGCCTCGCCGCGGACCCGGGCCTCGGCGTCGAAGTGGGCCTTGTACCAGTCCACGCCGCGGGGCCAGTTGCGCTCCTCGATGAAGAAGTTGAGCTCCTTGGGCTTCGACATCGAGACCTCCGGGTGCAGGCCGAGGTAGTAGTGCAGGACGCTGGTCCCGCACTTCTGCGCCCCGATCACGATCAGGTTTGGCAGCGCGCCGGGGCGAGCGTCGGCCGCTTCAGCAAGCGGTTTTACGGGGGTTTGGGCCTCCATCGGAGCGCCCTCAGGGTACCGAAGGGATCGGCATTCCACCCCGGGCCGCGACCACCGCCCGCGTCCGCGGGCGCTCGGCCCGGATCAACTCGAGCCGCCGCCCGCACGAACTCGTCGTACGTGCCCCCGGCGAGCTCCGCCTGCCGCGATCCCCGCGTCGGCACGTGCTCGACCCCTGCTCCGAGCGCCCGCAGGGCGCCGAGCTGCCCGAGCGCGTCGGTGACCACCAGCGTGCGCTCCGGGGGCTGCCCGGCCTCGGCGATGGCCGCCCCGACGGCGTCGACGACATCGTCGGCGGGCACGCCGACGGCGAACACCAGCGCCCGGGCCCGCGGCTGCGTGAGCTGCTGGCGCGTGAGTCGCACGGCGGTGTCCGGCAGGCTGGCGAAGAACGACCCCCAGCGCCGGCGGAAGTCCTTCGGCCCGCCCGCGAGTGGCGCTTTCCGATGAGGCGCTTTCGCCCTGAGGGCGAGGCGAGGCGTCGCCAGCCACGCCGCGGCCTGGGCCGCCCCCTCGGCCGGGCCGAGGGCGCCGAGGCGGTGGCGGATGGCGCCCCGCTCCGCCGGGTCGAGCATCCGCTCGAGCTTTGACTCGAGCTCCGGGTCGGCGGGGCCCGTGACCCCGAGCCCGATCCCGGCGCGCTCGGCGTAGCGGGCGCGGGCCGGTTGGTCGTCGGTGTCGCGCGGCATCGGCACGAACAGCGCCGGCACCCCGAGCGCGATCAGCTCGTGGTAGGCGTTGTAGCCGGCGGCGGCGACCGCGCCATCGAAGGCGGCGAAGTAGCGGCTCATCGGGTAGGTGGCGCTGAGCGCCACGACGCCGGCCGGGACCTCGTCGGCCTCGGCGAGGGTCGAGCTCAGCGCCGCGACCTGGGCCTCGCCCGCCGCCAGACGGGCGAGCGTGCGGCGGGTCGCCTCGCGCACCTCCGGCCCCTGGCCGAGGCTGACGAGGATCGTCGGCCGTCCCGGGGTCGAGGCCGAGCTCGGCCGCGGCCTCGTCGCGCGGGAGCAGCTGCGCGGGGTCGAGGAGCACGATCGGGCCGACGCGGTGGGCGCGGTCGCGCCGCGCGACCGTCGGGCCGGCGTCCTCGGACTCGGCCAGCTCGCCCGGCTCGAGCACGGCGTCGAAGGCGCCCTCGCGGCCGAGCGGCACCCGGCTGGAGCCCCGCTTCCAGAGCGGGCGCCGACACCAGACGGCGGTGCTGTCGGCGCCCAGCGCGCCCAGCAGCGCCTCGTACGGGTGGGTGCCGTCGAAGACGATCACGGCCGGGTCGGCCTCGGCGATCGCGGCCCGCAGCCGCGCCCGCAGGCGGCGCGACCAGCGGTAGTCGTTGCCGGACGCGGGCGTGCCGTAGGGGGGCACGTACTCGACCGGAAAGCCCATCCCCTCCACCACCGGCGCCGCCGCCGAGAGGGTCAGGAACAGCGGCTCGGCCCCGTCCGGCAGCCGCCGGGCGATCGCCATCGAACGCGTCAGGTGCCCGAGGCCCGTCCCGTTCGATGTCGTGAACAGGACCCTCAATGCCCGTAGGCCGCGAGGGTGCGCTCGTACGAGCGCACAAGGACGGGCGCGCAGTGGTAGCCCTCGCGGTCGAGCCGCGCGAGGGTCTCCTCGTAGATCCCGGTGATCCGCTGCTGCTCGGCCTCGTCCAGGCCCTTGCGCCAGCGCTCCCGATGCGCGGCGTCGGCGCTCATCTCGGTCTCGAAGAACTCGCGCATCGCCGGCTCGTCCTCGACCCCGAGGAACTCGCGCAGCTCGGCGTAGGCCCCCTCGCGGTCGGACTGGACGAGCTCGTCGAGGCTGATCACGCGCAGCCGGGCGCGGTCGGCCTCGGAGAGCCCGCGCACGCCCTCCTCGGCCTGGTGCAGCCGGTCGGCCCAGAACTCGATCCCGGAGATGACGTCGGTGGGATGGTGAGGCTTCTGTCGCAGCGAGACCTTCGACGAGCCCGAGTCGCGGCCGTCGCGCACCGAGTGCACGAACCGGGCCTCGGGGAAGATCCGCGCCAGGCCGTCGGCCGCCGCGATCGTGAAGCAGCTCATCTCCACCAGCACCGGCTTGTCGGCCTCGTCGGCGAGCGGCTGCAGCAGGTCGTAGAAGAGCGTCCGCGAGGCGCCGAGCAGGTCCTCACCATGAGTCCTCTCGAACCGCTCGGACCGCTTCCTCGAAGCGGTCCGGCGGGATTATTTGAGACAGGCCGCGGTCGCGCCCGCGCCCAAAGGCCCGCCATTTCGCCCGCACGTAGGCGCGGTCGCCGATCCGCACCCGGTGCCACCAGTAGCCGCGGAGCTTGGCGATGAAGTCCTCGGGCGTCGTCTCGCCGTTGACCACCGAGGCGAGCCCCTTGGGGTTGCAGTGAAAACGGCACTCGATCGGGACCCCGTGGAAGCGGGAGTGGCGGTCCAGCAGGTAGCTCAGCACGTGCGTGCCGCTGCGGCCGGTGCCGCCGATGAAGACCAGATCCGCGGGCGTCTCACTCATTGGCTGGCCCACGATCGTAGACGTAGACCAGCGGGTCGAGGTCCTCGTCGCTGCGCTCGAGCGAGTGGCGCAGCAGCGGGACGCTGCGGGCGCCGGAGGCCTCCAGGCGGTCGAGCGCAGCGCGGTAGAGCTCGTCGATCCGGGCCGCCTTGCGCTCCGAGATCCCGTCGCGCCAGCGCTCCTTGTTCGCCTCCGCGGTCGTCATCCGGTTCGAGAAGTAGCGCCGGGTGCGCTTGGTCGCCGGGACGCCGAGGAAGCGGAACAGCGGCCGCATCGCTGCGCGGGCACGCTGGATGCGCACCAGCTCGTCCAGGCTGACCGTGAGCAGCTTGCCGTGGCCGATCGAGTCCGCCGCGTGCTCGATCGCGCCGATCCGCTCCTCCCACCACTCGATCCCCTGAACCCGGGTCCGCGGGCGCACGATGCCGCGGGTCTGGGCGACCCTCGAGGCCGATGCGTCGCGGCCGTCGCGGACCACGTGGATGAAGCGCGCCTCGGGGAACAGGCGGGTCAGGGTGGGCGCCGCCGCCACGGTGTCGGTGCTCTGCTCCACGAGCGCCTCGCCGCGCGGGTTGTCCTCCCCCTCGCGCACGCCCTCGTCGATCCGGAACCAGAGCAGGTCGTAGAACAGCCGCCGGCAGGCGGCCTCGAGGTCGTCGTGGTCGGCCTCGAAGCGGGCCACGGCAGCGTCGTAGCGGTCGCGGTCGACGAACCGGTACATGCCACGGAAGCGGCGCGTCTGAAAGCCGCGCCACCAGAAGCCGCGCATGCGACGGACGAAGGCCTCCGGCGTCACCTCGCCCGCGAGCAGGCCGGGGAAGCCGTCGGGGTCGGTGTGGAACCGGACCTCGACCGGCACCAGGCCGTAGCGGTTGTGGCGCCCGATGAGTCGCGAGAGGACGTGGGTTCCGCTGCGCCCCGTGCCGCCGACGAAGACCAGCTTCGCCACCTCGGGCGCTCGCGCTCGCGTCACGCCGCCGAGCACCGGGGAGGCGAGCTCGTCGGGAGTGCCGAAGTGCGGCATCAGGCCCCGCCCTTGCGCTGGTAGGTGTAGTGGTCGACGTACTGATCGCAGGCGTCGGCGAGCGCCACGGTGCGCGGCGGCGTGGTCGGCGAGGCCGCCAGCGCGCCCAGCCACACGAGACGCCGGGCGTCGAGCGTGCCCGCGAGGCCGCCCGGGTCGGCCGCCTGGACCGTGACCTCGTGCTCGCCGGCGTCGGCGCCGCGGACGTCGCCCGCGGGCCAGTAGGCGCCGCGGCCCGCGCCGCTCAGGTACATGCCGTCGAGCGACGCGGGCAGGTCGGCGACGCGCTCGCCGTCGAAGAGCACCGTGAGCGGCACCTGCGAGTGATACTGGAGCGAGAGCTGGTAGTCGCCCGGCTTCGGCAGCTCGATCGTGATCCGCGCCGTCCCCGGCGCCTGGAAGCCGCGCTCCTGCCCGGCGACCTCCGCGCCCGGTCCCGGCGGCTGGCGCCAGTTGGCGTACCGGGCGACCGCCGGCTTCGGGATCACGACCGCGTCGCCACGCCGCCGGGGCCCGCCGTCGGGGCAGTGGAAGGTCGCGCCGGGCTGGAAGACGGCCGTCGGGCCATCGTGACCCTCGCCGGGGAGCACCTTGCTGCGCGGGGTGTCGCCCTGGCGCTCCCAGAGCACGTAGTCGCCGGCGCTCTCGACCGGCTTGAAGTTGGGCGGCGGGGTCGAGTTGAAGGCGGCGGTGGTGGTGATCGCGTAGTCGAACTTGTCGAGCTGGCCGGAGTCCAGGGTGTCGAAATCGGCGGCGAGACCCTGCTGCCAGGTCTTCTCGGGCCGGGCGGCGATCTCCTCGGGGACGTACCCGGCGGGCGCGCGGGCAAGCGTCTCGCGCAGGTAGTAGCCGGCGAAGCGGTCGACCCCGAGGAAGGCGACCGGCTTGCCCTCGGCGCGCTCGGCGAGCCGTTCGAGGCCCAGCTGGCGATCGTCGAAGCCGATCGGCGCGTCGCGCAGGGCGATCAGGGTTGAGAGGGCCGCTGCCACGAATACAAGGGTTCCGATCGCGAGTCGCATGAGCCGGGTTGCTCGTTGCTCGTCGCTCGACGCTCGTGGCTCCAGCAGGCCGATCAGGGTGATCAGGAGGATCAGCGGGGCGATGATCGCCAGCGCCTTGGCCTGGACGTGGATCTCGGCGAAGGCGCGGGTGCCGATGTAGACGATCCCGCCGGTGACCAGCATCGCCAGCAGCGCGAGCCGGCGGCGGCGGATGAGCACCACGACGCCGTAGAGCAGCGCGAGGCCGGCCACGGCGACGGCGAGCAGCGATCCCGTGACCTCGCCGCGGACCACCCGGAAGTCGCCGGCGGGCCAGATCCCCAGCGCCTCGCCCCCGAACACCGGCGAGCTCAGCCGCCCCGCGGACGCCTGCACGTCGGCGATCTTGGAGGCGAACTCGCGCACGGGTGTGAACGCGACCACCGCGATCCCGACCAGGATCAGGGCCGCCACCCCGAGCGTCACCTTGTGGGCGGCGAGCCCGGCGCGCACGGCCCCCCAGTTCACCGGGCTGCGGCCGGCGATGGCCTCGAACGCCAGCCACACCGGGACCACGAGCACGAACCACGCGAGCCCGGGCGCGCTGAACGTGAACACGCTCGCCGCCGCGATCAGCAGGCAGACGGCGACGATCGAGCGCCACGGCGGCGGCTCGCGGGTGTGGCGCGAGCCGAGCGCGAGCGCGAAGGCCAGCACGAAGAGCCCCATCGCGGTCTCCTTGAACGCGCTCTGGGCGAGAAAGGAGGCGGCCAGGTAGGGCAGCCCGACGAGCACGGCGATCGCGAGCCGACGGCCGAGCGGGAAGCCCCCCATCGCACCCAGCGCCGTCACCCCGGTGAGCGCCGGGATCGCGAGCAGGAGGCCGTTGAACGCGCTCACGAGGTTCGCGCCGGTGACCTGGGCCGCGATCACGGCGACCGCCTGGGGTCCGACCGGATAGCCGAACCGCACCGCGCTCGGCTCCGGGCCGAAGCCGCGCTGCAGCCAGTCGGCCCAGTAGAGCTGCGCAGCGTGGTCGTTGGTGTAGACGCCCTCGCCCAGCACCCCGACGTGGCCGGAGACGGCGAAGGGGATGCTGGCGACCGCGACCACGATCACCCCCACCACGACCCCCGTCCACCAATCGGGCTCGCTGCGAGCCCGCAGATCGCGCACCACGGGGATGGCCGCCACCACCAGGAGCAGGCCGAGGAGGATCGCGGCGGTCGTCGCGCGCCCGGGCAGCCGGACCAGGAACGGCGCCAGCACGACCAGCGTCGCGAACCCCGTGACGGCCGAGAGCCATGGCGGGCGGCGAGCGCCGAGCACCAGCAGGATGGCGCGCCCGAGGATCACCGAGGCGGCGCAGATCAGGAGCGTGCAGGCGTAGATCGCGATCATCGGCTCAGGGTTGGTTGGCGGTTGGATCCTCGTTCACCGAGTCGCCGTCGAGCTCGGCCGGGGTCAGGTCCGGGAGGTCCCCGCAGGCCGCGGGGTCGGGCGCGCCCCGCAGCTCGAACACGCTCACCGGGCCGTCGCGGAGGATCTGCTTCGCCGCGGGGTCGGTGCGCGTCCAGAGCGCCTCCTTCGTGTCGGTGAGGGAGCCGGGGTCGAACGGGTCGTAGGTGGTGACGACGTGCGTGTAGCCGCCGTCGGCCAGCGCCTGCCGCCATTCCGCGCAGGTCGGAATGCGCTCATAGGCGCCGTCGGGGCCCTCCATGCCCAGCCACTGAACCCGGTTGGAGAGGTCGGTGCCGTAGAAGGGGTACTGGTTGAAGACCCCGCGCACGCCGCTGATCGCGACGTTCGCATCGCGCAGGTCGCGGGCCCACCGCACGGCGTTCGGCGAGCTGCAGCTGCGGGCTCAGGTCGTCGTAGCGGCGCTCGAGGTAGTGGCGCTGCTCCCACCATCCGGCGCCGAGCGCGACCACGGCGAGCAGCGCCGCGAGGCCGGCGCCCCAGGCGAGCGGCGCCCCGGCGCCGATCCGGCCGCTGTCGCGCAGCCAGCGGATCGCGGCGAAGGCGACGAGCACCGCCAGCCCGGCCGCGAGCGCGCCCTTCACGTGTCCCTGCTGCCACTGGACGAGTGAGGCGATCGTGGCCGCGAAGAGGATCGCGAGTGCGCCCAAGGTGATCAGACGTGCCCGCTCGCTGCGCCTGGCGATCGGCAGGCAGGGGAGCAGGGCGAGCCCGACCGCTGCGGCCGGCGCGATGTAGCGCACGTTCCACTCGAACGCGATCGGCTGCCCCTCCTCCCCGGCCGCGGTGAGCGGGGTGAACACGTAGGCAACCGCCGTGATCAGGATGACGGCCCCGAGCACCCGGGTGAGCCCATCGCCGCGCCAGACCGCGTAGACGCCGGCGCCGACGAACGCGGCCAGCAGCAGCGGCCACAGAAAGCCGAACGAGTCGTCGAGCCCGGGAAAGAACCAGTCCTTCCAGACGTCGAAGTCGGTGGCGTAGTGGAAGACAGAGAAGCCGGGCCGGAGCTCGAAGGTGCGCTCCGGCATCGGCAGATGCAGCGGGCCCCAGCTCGTGTACGGGATCGGATTGCCGATCGCGATCAGGTTGCGCAGGTACCAGTAGCCGCCCGTGAGCAGGGCCGGCAGCCCGAACCAGAGCGCGGTCCGCAGGCGCGCGCCGCGGGCCAGGATCACGAGGCCGACGAAGAGGGCCACGGTCGGCGCGAGGAAGGAGAGCTTGGTGCCCGCCGCCAGGCCGGCGGCGAGGCCGGCGGCGCCGACGGCACCGACTCCAGCTGGGTACCCGGTACGCTACCGGGTACCGCGTTTGAGTGTCGGCGGCTTCGCTCCCGCTGCGTGGCCGCCCAGGCGTTCACCAGGATCGCCACCGCGCACAGGACCAGGGCGACGCCCACGATGTCGTTGAGGGCCTCGCCGGCCTGGAACTCGACCAGGTTCTGGGCGCCGAGGGCGATCGCGCCGCCGATCAGGCTCACGGGGCCGACGCCGTAGGGGCGGCCGATCGCGTAGGCCGCGGTGAGCCCGAGCCCCAGCCAGCCGAGGTTGATCAGGGGCGAGAGGATGTCGCGGTCGAAGGCGAGCAGCGGGACCGCGTGCACGACCTCGGAGTTCGCCGGGTAGAACGAGGCGAAGAAGATCGGGTCGAAGTAGTCGATCGTCCCGAAATGCGCCCCGTGCGCGAACCGGGTCGCGAGGGGCATGTGGTACCACATCGAATCGGCCCGATCCATGCCTCCGGCGAGGCTCGCCAGGGTGGGCACCATCCACGCGGCGGCCACGGCTGCGCACGCGATCGCGGCGAGCCAGATCGCCACAGTCGAGGCCTTCGGAGCCGGCGGCGCATCGACCACCGAGCGGCGAGCGGCGACTGGCGAAGAGGTGCGCGGCGAGCGCGATCGCCACCGCGCCGAGCGCCATGCTCCACCACTCGAAGGCCGCAAAGGTGCCGAGCAGCTCGGCGAGGAGGATCAGCCCGGAGATCGCCAGCACCGCCTCGACCACCCTCGCTGCGGCCCCGGTCCACCCCGCCAGCAGCGTTCCCCGCAGGCGCCAGGCGGCGTAGGCCAGCGGCGCCAGGATCAGCAGCAGCTCGATCACCCCGAGCAGGTAGGCGCCGGCGTCAAGCGTGCGTTCGGACGCCGGAGCGGTGACGAAGGCGGCGCCCATCAGCGCCTCGGGCCGGCCGCCGCTAGTGCGGCAGGCCGTGGACCACGTAGGAGCCCTCGCCGGGGCTCACCATGCCGAGCTTGCGGGCCGCGCGCTCGGCGGCGTCCGGGCCGTCGAGGTTGACGATCCGCTGCCGCAGCTTCGCGTTCTCGGAGCGCAGCCCTTCGAGCGAGGCGTGCTCGGCCTTCGAGTCGCTGCCAGGCGTCGAGGAAGTTGAGCGCCGGCTTCACGTAGGAGATGCAGATCGCGATCAGCACGAGGACCAGCGCGACGCGGCCGACCTTGTCCCAATGGATGCGGCTGGCGCCGCTGCCGCGCCGGCGCGAGCGGGGTGTCGGCCGCAGCCGGTAGCCGCGTGAAGCCTGGGCGCGAGCGCTCACGCCTGATCGGTTCGGCGCCTATGGCCGCTTACCTGCCGGTTCGGCCGCTGAAAGCCTCGAGTCCTGGGTAGGTCGCACGGTCGCCGAGGGCCTCCTCGATCCGCAGGAGCTGGTTGTACTTCGCCACCCGGTCGGAGCGCGATGGGGCCCCGGTCTTGATCTGGCCGGCCCCGGTGCCGACCGCGAGGTCGGCGATCGTCGTGTCCTCGGTCTCGCCGGAGCGATGCGAGATCACCGCCGAGTAGCCGGCGTCGCGCGCGATCTGGATCGCCACCAAGGTCTCGGTCAGGGTGCCGATCTGGTTGACCTTGACCAGGATCGAGTTCCCCACCCCGGCCTCGATCCCGCGCCGGAGGCGGTCCGGGCTGGTGACGAAGAGGTCGTCGCCCACGAGCTGGCAGCGGTCGCCGAGGCGCTTGGTGAGCAGATCCCAGCCGTCCCAGTCCTCCTCCGCCATCCCGTCCTCGATCGAGATCACGGGGTAGCGGCCGACGATGTCCGACCAGTAGGCGCCGAGCTCCTCAGCGCTCAGCGCGCGGCCCTCGTGCTCGAGGACGTAGGCGCCGTCGGACTCGCGGTAGAGCTCGCTGGTGGCCGGGTCGAGGGCGATGAACGCGTCGGCCCCGGGCTCGTAGCCCGCCGCCTCGATCCCGGCGACGAGCACCTCGAGCGCCGCCTCGTTGGACTCCAGGTCGGGGGCGAAGCCGCCCTCGTCGCCGACCGTGGTGCCGAGCCCGCGCTCCTTCAGGGTCGCCTTCAGCGCGTGGAAGATCTCGGTGCCGACCCGCAGCCCCTCGCCGAAGCTGCCCGCCCCGGCCGGGACGACCATGAACTCCTGCAGGTCGACGGAGTTGTCGGCGTGGGCGCCGCCGTTGATCACGTTCATCATCGGCACCGGGAGCACCGTGGCCTCGTCGCGGCTCGAGCCGTAGAGCTCGGCGACGTAGAGATACAGCGGCAGCTCCGACTCGGCCGCGGCCGCGCGGGCGACCGCCAGCGAGACGCCGAGGATCGCGTTCGCGCCCAGCCGGGACTTGTTCGGCGTCCCGTCCAGCTCCCGCAGCGTCTCGTCGATCGCCACCTGGTCCGTGGCTCGAGCGCCGGTGAGCGCCTTCGCGATCGCGTCGTTGACGTTGTCGACCGCCCGGCCGACGCCCTTGCCGGCCCAGGCGTCGCCGCCGTCGCGCAGCTCGGTGGCCTCGAACTCCCCGGTGGAGGCGCCCGAGGGCACCGCGGCGCGCCCGCTGGCGCCCGTGTTGAGGCTGACGTCGACCTCGACCGTCGGGTTCCCCCGCGAGTCGAGGATCTGGCGCGCGTGGATGTGCTCGATCGACCCCATTTTGCGGCCCCGGGAGGCTAGATGATTGATGCCGCGGCATCGTGTCCGCGGGGGCGCACGGGACCGAGTCGGGCGGGGGAAGCAGGGCGAAGCCTGTACCCGTGGGTACAGGCGAGCCCGATGACCCCGATCCGGCGAAGGTGTCCGTGCGTCATCCGCGGACGCGAGGTCGTGGGATCACTCATCTGTTAGCGGGCGGCTTCCTGGAGCCGGTCCGCGGCGGCGCGCAGCGCGAGCTCGGGGTCGACCCCGAGCCGGCGCGAGAGCCGCACCGCCTCGAGCAGCATCTCCCCCACCGCGAGCTCGTTCGCGTCGCGCGACTCGCGGTCGGCCTGCCCGCCGCCATCGGGCTCGGCGCGGCGCAGGGTCTTGCGCGCGTACAGGAGCCCGGGCAGGTTCTCCGGCACGTCGGCGAACGGGTCGTCGGCGCCACGGCCCTCGACCTCGCGCTTGATCTGATCCCAGTTGCGCAGGACCTCACGCGATGTCTCGGCTTCCGCATCGCCGAACACGTGCGGATGGCGGCGGATCAGCTTCTCGGAGATCGTGTCGGCGACCGCGCCCAGCGAGCCCGCGTCGCGCTCCTCGAGCAGCAGCGAGAGGAAGACCACCTGAAAGAGGACGTCGCCGAGCTCGTCGCGCAGCTTCTCGTCGTCCGCACGCGCGGCCGCGTCGGCGAGCTCGTAGGCCTCCTCGACCGTGTGCGTGACGATCGAGCGCTCGTCCTGCTCGCGGTCCCAGGGGCACTCGCGCCGCAGCCTGCGGGTGATCCGGTCGAGGCGCTCCAGCGCCTCGGCGTCGTCCATCGGCGGGCTAGCCGCCGGGCGGCGGCGCGGTCTGCGGGGCCGTACCGGGGGGCACGCTGCCCTGCGGCGGCACGGTGCCGGGCGGCACGCTGCCCGGGGGCACGCTGCCCGGGGGCACGGCTCCGCCGGGGACGAGGCCCGGGGGCAGCTGTCCCTGGCTGGCGGCGGCCGAGGCCGGGCGCACCGGGCCCTGGGGGCGGATGGTGGGCGGCGGGGAGCCGAACACGCCCTGGGTTCCCGGGTCGAAGACGCCTCTCGGCGGCACCGGGGCGTCGCAGCCCGTGGTCTTGATCAGCTGCTCGGTGCAGGTCGGCGGCGGCGGCTCGGCGTTCGCGCAGCGGTCGATCCGGTAGCCGTCGGCGCAGAACGTGCGCGGACCCACTTGGTCTGGAAGTCGTCCTGGAAGTTCTGGGCGATCTCCTGCTGGCGCTGGGCCACGAGCGTCTGGCTGATCTGCTGGCGCACGTCGTCGAGCGACGAGGTCACCGCCGGGGTCACCTTCTGCACCTCGATCACGTAGTAGCCCGCGTCGCCCTTGAACGGACCGACCAGCGTGTTCGGCTGCGCGCTGAAGATCTGGTCGTCGAGCGTGGGCTCGGACTGGCCCTGGACCACGCCCTGGCGCAGGCCGCCGGTGGACTTGGTCGCCTCGTCGACCGAGTACTTCTTCGCCACCTCCTGGAAGGACTTGTCGGAGTCGTCCTTCTGCAGCGCGGCGAGCGCCGCCTGCGCATCGGCCTGCTCCTTGGTCAGGATCACCCGCACGTCGCGCGACTCAGGCTGCTCGAACTGCGAGATGTTGGCGTCGTAGAACTGCTGGATCTCGTCGTCGGAGACGCTCGGGTTCTGCGGCAGCACGTCGGTCTGGATCCGGTCGGAGATCAGCTGCAGCTCGATCCGCTGTCGCGCCTCCTCGTCGGTGAACCCGGACTGGTCGAGGAACTTCTGGAACTGCTGCTCCGAGCCGCCGAACTGCTGCTGCTTGACCTTGTCGAGCTCGTCGTCGATCTCGCGGTCGGTGGTCTCGATCCCGCGCTCCTGCGCCTCGCCGGCGACCCACCGCGACAGCAACAGGTCGGACTCGGCGGCGTCGGCGAGCGTCTGGTACTGGGGGTCCGTCGTCTTCGGCACTTCCTTGAGGCCCTGGCGCGCGGCGGTCTGGACCAGGGCGCGGTTGAAGTCGTCCTTGGTGATCGTCCCGTTGGGGGCCTCATCGACCACGGCGATCGCGTCGGACGGCACGCTCGGATCGCCGATGCCCTGGGCGACCGCGACGATCACGAACAGCGCGATCAGCAGCGCGGCAAAGGCGACGATGCCGATGCGCTTCGCGGCCGAGCTCCGACCGGAAGTGGGCTGAGCTGCGGGCCGCGGCCGTTGCGGCCTGGACCGTTTTCCCTGCGGACTCACGGGTTCGGCAGCATAACGACACCGGGCTAAAGGAAGGCTCAGGATTCGAAGCGCTCAGGCGGCGACCGGCTCGGCGGCCATCGCGGCGCCGAGCGCGTCGGTGAGCTCGAGCAGCGCCTCGAGGCGCTCGCCGGGGTCGTCGCCGACCCGCAACGAGAGCGTTCGCGTGCGCAGCTCGAACATCGCCTCCGGGATCCGCTCGCGCAGGCGGCCCACCGTGGCCGCGTCGAGCTCCAGCGGGATCACCGAGAGCCGGCCTCCACGGACCTCCGCCGTGCGCGCCCCCGCCGCACCGAGGTCGATCCGGGCCCGCTGCAGCGCGAGCAGGTTCGAGACCGGCTCGGGCACCGGGCCAAAGCGGTCGCGCAGCTCGTCGCGCAGCGCCCGCAGCTCGCCCCCCGCGCGGGCCCCGGCGATCCGCCGGTGGACGTCGATCTTCGCCGCCTCGAACGGGATGTAGTCGGCGGGCAGGTAGGCGTCGACGTCGATGTCGAGCCGGACGATCGCCTCCCCCTCCCCCTCGGTCTCGCCGCGCTGGGCGCGCAGGGCCTCGACCGCCTCGTCGAGCATCGCCACGTAGAGCTCGAAGCCGATCGCGGCGACGTGGCCGGACTGCTCGTCGCCGAGCAGGTCGCCGGCGCCGCGCAGCTCGAGGTCGCGCATCGCGATCGCAAAGCCGGAGCCGAGCTCCGTGTGGTCGGAGAGCGTCGCGAGCCGGGCGCCCGCCTCGGTCGAGAGCGACTCCTCGGTCGGGTAGAGCATGTACGCGAAGGCGCGCTCCGCGGACCGCCCGACCCGGCCGCGGATCTGGTAGGCCTGCGCGAGCCCGAGCTGGTCGGCGCGCTCGACGATCAGCGTGTTCGCCTGCGGGATGTCGAGCCCCGACTCGATGATCGTCGTCGCCACGAGGCAGTCCGCGTCGCCGCGCAGGAACGTGAGCATCGTCGCCTCGAGCTCGCCCTCGTCCATCTGCCCGTGGGCCTCGGCGAAGCGGACGCCCGGGCACAGCGCCCGCAGGCGCTCGGCGACCTCGTGCAGCGTGTCGATCCGGTTGTGGAGGAAGAACACCTGGCCCTCGCGGGCGACCTCGCGCTCGATGGCGCGCGAGACCAGCTCCTCGTCGTATGGCCCGACGTAGGTGCGCACGGGCCGCCGACCCTCCGGCGGCGTCTCGATCACCGAGATGTCGCGCAGGCCGGCGAGGCTCATCTGCAGCGTGCGCGGGATCGGCGTCGCCGAGAGCGAGAGCACGTCGACCTTCAGCTTCAGCTGGCGCAGGAGCTCCTTTTGCTTGACGCCGAAGCGCTGCTCCTCGTCGACGATCACCAGGCCGAGGTCCTTGGCCCGCACGTCGCGCGAGAGCAGGCGGTGGGTGCCGATCAGCACGTCGAGCGTCCCGTCCTCGAACTTCGCCAGCGCCTCGCGCACCTCGGCGGGCTTGCGCAGGCGCGAGACCATGTCGATCTCCAGCGGCGAGGTCTGCAGCCGCTCGCGGAAGGTCCCCAGGTGCTGCTGGGCGAGGATCGTGGTCGGCACCAGCATCATCACCTGCTTGCCCTCGGCCGCGGCCTTGTGGGCGGCGCGCAGCGCGACCTCGGTCTTGCCGTAGCCCACGTCGCCGCAGATCAGCCGGTCCATCGGCCGCTCCGACTCCATGTCGCCCTTGACCGCCTCGATCGCGTCCACCTGGTCGGCGGTCTCGCGGTACGGGAACGAGCGCTCGAGCTCCAGCTGCCACTCGCCGTCGGGCTCGAACGCGTGCCCGCGCCGCGCCTGGCGCTCGGCGTAGAGGTTGAGCAGCTCGCCCGCGAGCTCGCGCGCCGCGCGCCGGGCGCGCGCCTTGACCGCGTCCCAGCGCTTCGACCCCAGGGCCGAGAGCTGCGGCGCATCGCCGCCGGCGCCGACGTAGCGGCTGATCTTCGCCAGCTGGTCCGTGGGAGCGAAGACCTTGTCCTCGCCCCGGTACTCGAGCTCGAGGTAATCGCGGGTGACGCCGGCGACCGTCTTCGTCTCGAAGCCGGCGAAGCGCGCGATCCCGTGATCCGTGTGGACGACGTAGTCGCCAACGCGCAGGTCGGCGAAGCTCGCCAGGCGCGCGCGCGACGGCTGCGCCGCCGCCGCCTGGCGCCGGTGGACCAGGCGCCGGAACGGGATCACGGCGAGTCGCAGCTCGGGCGAGACGAAGCCGTCGGAGAGCGGCGCCTCGGCGAACAGCACGGCCGGCTCGCTCGGGGCGACCTCGCCGAGGAAGCGAGCGTCGATGCGGTTCAGGTTGTAGCGGGCGCGCTCGGCCTCGCCGCGGCTCTCGAAGGTGACGGTGACCCGGTAGTTGCTCTTCAGCTCCTTTTCGAGCTGAGGTTCGGCTTCGGTGATGGAGCGCGCGGCGCTGGTGGGGGTTTGGGCGCGGAAGATCGTCGCCAGTCGTCGGCTCTCGTCGTCGGAGTCGGCGACGCCTCGGATGGTCAGGAGGGCTCGGTTGGCCAGGGGTTCGGCGACGTCGACGTAGAGGTGGCGGGCGTCCGCGTCGTGCATCGCCGTCGTGACGTCCTCCCAGTGATCGCTCAGCGCGGCCGGGATCTCCTCGGCGGAGGCGATCAGGACGGCGGTCTCCGGGTCGATCAGGTCGAGCGGCGCCCGGAATGAGTCCACCGGGAGGATCTCCGCGATGTCGGGGCGTTCCTCCTCGTCGTCGGCCAGGTCCGCCAGCTCGCGGTGCTCGAGCGCCAGCTCCGCCGCCGGATCGAGCTCGATGAACTCCGCGTCTCCCAGCGAGCGCTGGGTGAAGGTCGAAAACCAGCGGATCGACTCGATCTCATCGCCGAAGAGCTCCAGCCGGGCGGCGCGCTCGGAGGTCGCGGGAAAGACGTCGAGGATGCCGCCGCGGATCGCGAACTGGCCGCGATCCTCAACCTGTTCCGTGCGCTCGTAGCCGGCCTCGGCGAGCAACTCGGCCACGTCGCCGAGGTCCACCGACTCGCCGCGGTGGAGGATGAAGCCCTCGGGGCGCAGGCTGGCGTCCGGGACCGCCTCCGCGAGGGCGACCGCGCTCGCGACCACGACCGGCACGTCGTTCGTCGTTCGTCGTTCGTCGTTCGAGGTGAGGGCGTCGAGGGCGCCGATGCGCAGGCCGACCAGGTGCGGGGGCGGGGCCAGGTGGGACTCGTAGCCGGTCCCGCGCGACGGGTAGTAGCGGACCCGCCGCGGCGCCAGGTAGGCCCCGAGGCCGCGGGCGAAGTCGCGGGCGGCCACGTCGTCGGCGGCGACCACCAGGACGGGGCGGCCGGCGAGCGCCTCATCGGAGTCGATCAGCGAGGCGAGCAGGTACGGCCTGATCGCGCCGGAAGCGCGCACCTCGACGGCCTCTCCGGCACCGATCCGAGAGGCGAGTGAGGCGATGCGCTCGTCTTCGAGCGCGATGTCGAGCAGCGACCTGAGCAGTTGCCCCAAGATAGCCGGGTCGCGGAACGTCCCTGCTGCAGGCTCAGTCGCGGAAGGGCAGCCCGGGCCCGGAACGCGCCCAGTCCACCTGGCCCTCGCCCTCCGACCGGGAGCGGTCCTCGACGCCGTCGAGCTCGTGCAGCATCCGCTTGAGCCTCGCGACGGCCTCCGGCGGGTTGTCGGCCACCTGAGCCGCGAGCTGCAGCGCGGCCTCCTCGGTGCGCGCCGCCGGCACCACCTTGTGCACCAGGCCCCAGCGGTAGGCCACGTCGGCGTCGACCTCCTTCGCCGTCAGCAGCAGGTACTTCGCGACCGAGAGCCCGCAGAGCGTGACCAGGCGCGCGGGGCCTACCGGGACGCCGAGCGCCCCGCCGGGAAAGCGCAGCCGCAGGTTGCCGCCGCCGACCCGCAGGTCGCAGCAGACGGCGATCTCGGCGCCCCCGCCGACGCAGGCTCCGTGGCAGGCCGCGACCGTGGGCTTCGGAAATCCGGTGAGCTCGTCGTAGAGCAGGGCGAAGAGCTCCATCCGCCTCACCTGCGCCTCCGGCTCGAGCCGCTCGCGCACGTCAGCGCCCGCGGAGAGCCCCATGTGGTCGGTGGAGGAGACCACGAGCGCGCGGACCTCGTCGTCGGCGCGCGCCTCGCCGAGGTGGGCGAGGAGCTCGTCGAGCATCTCGGTGTTGATCGCGTTGCGGGCCTCGGGCCGATCGAGCTGCAGCAGCGCCACCCCGTCGGCGACCGAGTAGTTGGTCGTGCTCACTCGAAGGCACCTCGCCGCAGCGGCTCCGACTCCGCAGACGGCGATCTGGTCGACGAGCCGCTCCGTCGCGACCGCCGCGTCGGCGATCAGGCCGCTCACCTCGTCGGCGGGCTCGGAGAAGCGCCCCAGGACGTAGGCGGAGACGATCTCGGGGTCGGTCGAGTCGGGCCGGCCGACGCCGACCCGCACGCGCCAGAAGTCCCGGCTTCCGAAGCCCTGGGCGAGGCTCTTGAGCCCGTTGTGGCCGGCCACGCCGCCGCCGAGCTTCGGCTTGATCTCGCCGAACGGCAGGTCGATCTCGTCGTGCACGACGACCACCTGCTCGATGGGCACCTTCAGGGCGCCGCGCGCGGGTCCGGCCGACTCGCCGGACTCGTTCATGAACGTCTGGGGCTGGAGCACCGTCACGCTCGGCCCGCCGTGCCCGGCGCGGCCGTCGGTGATCAGCCCGCGGTACCTCTGCTTCGGCTTCGGCAGTTCCCAGCCACGGATGAGCTCGCTGCCCACCTCGAACCCGATGTTGTGGCGCGTCTGGGCGTAGCGGCTACCGGGGTTACCGAGCCCGACGATCAGGACCCGTTCGCCGGGCCGGTGTTTGGAACCTTCGCCGTCGCCCCCGCGCCGGCGAAACCAGGACAGGGCCTACTCCTCGCCGGAGTCGGAGGACTCCTCGCCCTCCGGTGCCTCGCCCTCGGCGGGCTCCTCGCCCTCGGCCTCCTCGCCCTCGGCGCCGACCAGCTCGGCCTCCTCCTCGAGCTCCGGCTCGGGCTCCTCCTCGACGCGCGGCGGCGAGAGGGTGGCGATCGTGACCTCGTCGGCGTTCTGGTCCTCGCCCAACGCGAACTCGACGCCCTCGGGCGCCAGCCAGGGAGCTGAGCTGAAGCGTGTCGCCGATGACCATGGCGGAGACGTCGGCGGGGATCGACTCGGGGATCGCCGTCGGCAGGGCGGAGATCGTGATCTCGTGCGTGACGTGCTCGAGCACGCCGCCCTCCTTGACGCCGGGGGCGTCCTCGGTGCCGATCAGCTCGATCGTGACGTCGGCCTCGATCTTCTCGTCGAGCTTGACCTCGTGGAGGTCGAGGTGCAGGAGGTGGTCGCGGACGGGGTCGCGCTGCTGCTCCTTGAGCACCACCGGAACCGCCGCCGAGCCCTCGATCTCGACGTCGAAGAGGGCGCCGCCGTGGACCAGGACGTCGCGCACCGCACGCGCCTGGACCTGGAACGCACGGGCCTCGTCGCCGCTGCCGTAGACGACGCCGGGCACCAGCCCCTCGCGGCGCAGGCGACGGCTCTCGCGCGAGCCGAAGTCGGTGCGCGGCTGCGGCTTTCAGAGTCACTCGATCGGAGGCCATGCGGCGGCTGAGGATAGAGAACCCAGGCCCTACACGCGCTTAGGAAGCGCAGGGGACGCCGCTGCTGGAAACACCCTGCGCGTTACAGCGCTCGACCTTGGGCGGCTGCCAGCCGGTGCCGTCGAGCATCCCGGCCCGGGCCTCCCCGGGCTCGTAGAAGCGCCAGATGAGCCGGAACCCACCGCCCGTCGGGGGCGAGGGAAGCCAGTTCTGCGCCTGCTGGGGGTTCGAGGGCTGCTCGGACTGGACGTAGATGTCGAGCGAGCCGTCCTGGTTTACGTGCAGGTCGGAGCGGTTGTTGATCAGGTAGCGGTCGAGCGGATTCGGCACCAGGAAGACCTCCGAGTCGTACATCGTCACCGACCAGAACTGCTTCGCCGGGATCGGCAGCTGGTCGGCGGGGAGGTGCAGCACGTAGCGCGAGCCGCCGACCAGCGGGCTGAGGTCGCTGGCCGTCTGGGTGAAGGCGTAGATCGCGATCTTCGGCTTCAGCGCCCCGACGCCGATCTTGTCGGTCATCGCCCGCAGCGCGTAGTCGGTGCCGTAGTTGCCGATGTTGGCCATCAGGTAGCCGTTGTGCGAGGCCGAACTCGTCGACGTAGTGCTTGGCGATTCGCGCCTGGATGTTGGCCGGCCCCTGGGTGACCGCGTCGCGCATCCCCTGCAGCGTTTCGGCGCTGAGCGCCGTGTCGGTGGCCGGGTCGAGCCCCGGGCCGACGCCGATCGCGGCCAGCTCGTCGAGCACCGGCGCATCGGCCGCCGGCGGCGGGAACTTGCGCATCAGCCTGCCGAGCGACGAGTAGAACGCGAGCGGGTCCTGTCCCGGACCGAGGCCGGCGATCGGCGGGTGGTCGACGGTCGTGTCGACCGGCTTGATCACCGGCGGCTTGTACTTGCGGCCGTATGTCTTCAGCGGCTGCAGGCCGTACTTCGACTGGATCTTGTTGACCCGCTTGGTGTCGGCCTCGTCCTTGATGTAGGTGCGGCCGATCATCCAGACGCGGTCGTACGGCGACTTCACCTTCGTCACGCCGCGCGGCAGCTTGCCGTGGAAGCCGGGGCCGACGATCGCGAAGTCGCCGCCGTCCTGCTGGCCGGTGATCGTGCCGATGTTGCGGAAGTTCTCGGTCCAGGGCGAGACCAGCTCGAAGACGTAGAACCGCTTCATCTTCGGCGCGTGCAGGATCTGCGGCTGGCGTTTGAGGTCGAGCCAGGCGATCGAGTAGAGCGTGTCGTGGTTGGGGGCGACGACGTCGCGGTTCTCGGGCTTGGCGAGCGCGTCCGCGTGGCTGAACTGGTTCACCGGCGCGTCGCCCGAATGGTCGGGCTTCGAGACGCTGGTGTTGGTGCGGAAGATCCGGTCGGTGTCGACGATCGGGATCCCGTACTCGTAGGCCTTCGAGCCGAGCGCGTAGCCCTGGTCGTAGTCGGACTGGGCGTCCGCGAACGCCGCTGGGGCGGCGAGGCAGGCCGCTGCGCAGGCGGTGGCGAGGGCGACTCTGAACATCAGCATCGGTTTCAACACCGCGAAACGTATGGCGTCGCGGTCTGAGTGCGTGGGTACGCTGCGCCCGGTGGCCGACGAGATGAAGATTCCCAAGGGCCGCGCGCGGCGCTCGGCCAAGCTGGGCTCGGCACTCGGCGGGCAGGCGGCCCGTTACGCGGGCACCAAGGCGGCCAGCCTGGCGCTCCCGGAGGATGTGGCGGCCGAGAAGCTCGAGGCACGCCACGTCGAGACGGCGCTGAAGATGGTCTCGACCCTCGGGGAGATGAAGGGCGCGGCGATGAAGATCGGCCAGCTCGCCTCGTTCATCGACACCGAGTTCCTGCCACCCGAGTACGCCGAGCTCTACCAGGCCGAGCTCGCGAAGCTGCGGACCTCGGCCCCGCCGATGCCCTGGGATCGCGTCTCGAAGGTGATCGAGGACGAGTACGGCGAGCCGGTGTCCGAGCACTTCTCGGAGTTCGAGCCCGAGGCGTTCGCGGCCGCCTCGATCGGCCAGGTGCACAAGGCCAAGCTGCTCGACGGCCGCGACGTGGCGGTGAAGATCCAGTACCCCGGCGTGGCCGAGGCGCTGGAATCCGACATGCGCAACGCCGGCGTCCTCGTCCGCCTGGCGAAGGCGCTGGCACCGGGCCTGGATGCCAAGTCCGTCGCCGAGGAGCTGCGCGAGCGGGTGCTCGAGGAGCTCGACTACGAGTACGAGGCGCAGAACCAGCGCACGTTCTCACGCGCCTACCGCGGCCACCCGTTCATCTACGTCCCGGACGTGATCACTCGCCTGTCCCGGCGGCGGGTGCTGGTGACCGAGTTCGTCGACGGGATCGGGTTCGAGGAGGTCAAGCAGCTCGATCACGAAGAGCGCAGCCGCTTCGGCGAGATCGTGTTCCGCTTCTGCTTCGGCTCGATCTACCACCTGCAGCACTTCAACGCCGACTCCCACCCCGGCAACTACCTGCTGATGGGCGACGGCCGCGTGGCCTTCCTCGACTTCGGGATGACGAAGAAGCTCGACCGCGAGCAGATCGAGCTCGAGCAGGCGGCGCTGGACGCGGCGATCCGCAAGGACCCCGAGGCGCTGCGCCAGCGGCTCGCGGACCTCGGCTTCATCAAGAAGCCGACCAAGCTCGACGCGGAGCACCTGATGGACCACGTGATGCTGGTCGGCGGCTGGTACATCGAGGACGGCACCTACCAGGTCTCGGGGCGGCGGGTGATGAAGATCATCGAGTCCGCCTCCGACCCGCGCTCGGAGTACTTCCAGGTGATGAGGCGCGAGAACATCCCCGCCGACGAGCTCATGGGCCGCCGGATGGAGATCGGCGTGATCGCTGTGCTGGCCCAGCTGCGCGCCGAGCGCAACTGGCACCGGATCATGCGCGAGTGGGTCTACGCGGATGATCCTGAAACGGAGCTCGGGGCGCAGGAGTGGGACTACTTCGAGAGCCGGGGCGTGCGGCGCGTGCCCGGGATCGCTACTTAGGCCACTCGATCAGGCGGCCGCTGGCTCCGGCGCCGTACCGTCGGCGGGCTCGGGCTTGACGGGCTCCGGCGCCGTTGCCTTGGGATGCACGCCGCGGATCGCGATGATCAGCCCGATCAGGGCGATCGCCGCGACGACGCGCAGGCTGAGCTGCACCCCGGAGACGAACGAGTCCTTGACCACGTCGAGGACCTCCTCGGCGCGGGTGGTGGCGAAGTCCGCAAACGCCTGGCGGCCGGGCTCGGTGCCCGCGAGCACGCCGTGGATGACGCCGGACTCGCTGCCGGTCATGTGGCCGAGTCCCGCCTCCCGGGCAGCGCTCACCACCTCGTTCTCCGAGCGGGTGGTGAACAGCGCGGTGGTCAGCCCGAGGCCGATCGCCCCGCCCGCGATCTGGAACATGTAGGTGATCCCGCCGGCGAGGCTCGAGCGGCTGGCATCGAGCATCGTCACCGCCGCGGTCGTGATCGACGGATAGAAGAAGCCGGCGCCGATGCCGGTGAGCGCGAGGCCGGGGATCAGGACCGCGTAGCTCGAGTCGGCGCCGAAGAAGGAGACGACGAGCGGGCCGGCGGCGAGCAGGGCCGTGCCGGCGATGATCACCGTGCGGCCGCCGAGCGTGTCGTACAGGCGGCCCGTGAGAAAGGCGACCGCCCCGAACAGGCCGAGCATCGGCAGCATCCCGAACCCCGCCTTGAGCGCGCTGAAGCCGAGCACCTTCTCCATCAGCTGCGGCCCGTAGAGGACGATCGAGAAGAAGACCGCCGAGAGCATGAGCACGGTGAGGCAGGCGGCGCGGAAGCCGCGGTTGGCGATCACGTCGGGCGGGATCAGCGCCGCCTCGCCCGCCCGGCGCTCGATCATCACGAAGCCGACCAGGAGCGCAACCGCCGCGACGAACATCGCCAAGACCCGGATGTCGGTCCAGCCCCAGTCGACCGCCTGGTCGAGCCCCAGTAGGAGCAGCACCAGGCCGCCGGAGACGGTGGCGATCCCGGCGTAGTCGATCTTGCGCTCCGTCGCCTCGACCGGCGGTTCGTGGACGAACTTCCAGGTCGCCAGCGCCGCGAACGCGGCCACCGGCAGGTTGAGCCAGAAGATCGCCCGCCAGCTGAACTCGTCCGTGAGCACGCCGCCGATCAGCGGGCCGACCGCGTTGCCGAGTCCGGCGATGCCGAGGATCAGCCCGCCGGCGAGGCCGGCGCGCTCGGCCGGGAGGGCGCCGAAGGTCATCCCGAGGATCGCCGGCCACATCAGGGCCCCGCCGACGCCCATCCCCACCCGGGCGCCGATCAGCAGCGGCGCGCTCGGCGCGATCGCGCCGAGCAGCGAGAAGCCGGCGAAGACCGCGGTGCCGACGAAGAAGATCTTGCGCCGGCCGAGCATGTCCGCGAGGCGCCCGCCGGTGACCAGGCCCATGCCGAAGACGAGCGCGTAGGCGTTGACCGTCCACTGGATCGTGCCGACGTCGACGTCGAAGTCCTGCTCCATCGCCGGCAGGGCGACGTTGAGCGCGGTGAAGTCGTTGGCGATGACGAGCACGCCGAGGCCCATCGCGAACAGGGCAAGGAGCGTCCCCCGCGAAAGTGATTGCGGCGCCGCCATTGGGGCTTGACTGTAATCGCCGCGCTGCCGATATTTGGGATCGATCGACCAAGGAGGACGTGTGAGCCGGATCAAGCAGGGATGGGCGTTGACGAAGAAGAGCTGGGCGCTGCTTGCGGTCACACCGCGAGCTGTTCCGCTTCCCGGTCTACGGGGTGCTTTGCGGCATCGTCATCGTCCTGGTCACGGTCGGACCCGGCCTCTATCTGATCAACGACGGCCAAGACGTCATCGGCGGCGTGATCACCGCGATCGGTCTCTATCTGTCCTCGTTCGTCGTCGTGTACTTCGGGGTGGCCCTGGCCGCGACCGCCGACGCGATCTTCCACGGCCGTCAGGCGACCACCGCCGACGGCTTCGCGGTCGCGAACGAGCGTCTCGGCGCGATCGCCGCCTGGGCGGCGCTCGCGGCTCTGGTGGGCACGCTGATCTCGCTGCTGCAACAGAGCGGCAGCCTCGGCGAGGCGATCATCGGCTCCCTGGTCGGGGCCGCGTGGTCGCTCATCACCTTCCTGGCCATCCCCGTCATCACCTTCGAGGGGACCGGCCCGTGGTCGACGCTCAAGCGCTCGACGCACCTGTTCAAGGAGCGCTGGGCCGGCCAGATCACCGGCAACGTGGCGATCGGCGGGATCGTCGGCCTGCTCGGCGTGCTCCCGGCGGTCGGGCTGATCGCGCTCGGCGCGTACCTCTGGGCCTCGGACAGCGGCAACGCGGACGTCGCCGTCGGCGCGGTGCTGGTGCTCCTCGGCGTCATCCTGCTGGTCGCGTCGATGCTGATCATCCAGGCGATGAAGGGCATCTTCGGGGTCGCGCTCTACCGCTTCACATCCACCGGTGAGGTCACCAGCGGCTTCACCGAGGCGGACCTGAACTCAGCGGTTCGTACGAAATAACTCGCGCCACGTCCTCCGCTCTCGCTCGAATCAATTGTCCGCGGCTACGCCGCGGACATCTTTTTCTGCTCCCGCGTCCGGGCGTGCGCGGTGATCCTTGGTCGGTTACCGCGGGCGGTCGGACTGGACCGGGTACTCCGCCATCGGGCCCTCGACCGCGTAGTCGTGGCGGACCTGGACGCGACCGGAGCCGTAGCCGCGGGTCTCGTAGACGATCATCGCCGCCAACAGCGCGGTGACGATCGCCAGCGAGGCGATGCCGGAGATCTCAACCGCGAGCGGGATCAACAGCAGCAACACGACGGCCAGCAACAGCCGCTGGACGTTGACGCTCCCGGCGCCCCGCAGGCGGATCGCGACGTGGCCGAGCAGGTAGACGGCGACCCCGCCGAGGAGGCCGAACGCGGGCACGGTCTCCAGGTGCTCCTCGGGGTGCGCGAGGATCTCATGCAGGCCGAACGCGGCGAGCTCAATCCCGACTACCAGGAGGAAGTGCAGATACGAGTAGACGTCGCGGGCGAGCTCGTTTTGCTCGCGGCCCTCCGGCGCGCGCACCAGGCGCCTGACGTTGGCGATCGCGACGATGTCGAAGTAGATCCACCAGAGCTCGAAGACGAGCGCGACGCCGAGGATCGCGGCGACGGTCACGCCAAGGCTGAGGCCGACGTCGGCGCCGACGCCGAGCGCGACGATCGACTCGCCGAGGGCGACGATCACGATCAGGCCGTAGCGCTCCGCGAAGTGCGCCGGAACCAGTCGCCAGCCCCCCGCGTCGATGACGTAGGGCTCGCCGATGTCGAGCACCGCGGCGGTGATCCAGAGCGCGATCTGCCAGCCGCCGCCGGCGAGAGCGCCGGCGATCAGCAGCGCGATGCCGATCCCGGTGCTCACCGCGGCCCCGTCGTGTCGCACGGCGCAGGCCGGGGTCGTCGTCGCTGGCGAGCAGGAAGAGCCCGATGTGCGCGGCGCGGAGGGCGCCGTAGGCGAGCGCGAACTCCAGGGCGCGATCGCCGAAGGCCTCCGGCACGGCGAGGGCGGCGATCAGCAGCGCAGCCATCGCGCGCGACCAAGACGAGGCGCACGCCGCCCTCCTCCGGGTCCACCACGCTGGTGAGCCACGCGTAGGCCGACCACGCCCACCACAGCAACGCCAGGACCAGGACGCCCTTGCCGATCCCCGCCCACGCGGACGGGTCGTGGGTCATCAGGGCGGTGCACTGGGTGAGCGCGAGGACGAAGACGAGGTCGAAGAACAGCTCCAGCGGCATCACCCGGTCGCCCTCGCGCCGGGTCGCGGTCAGCCGCCGTGGCGCGGCGCTACGGACTCGGGACGCCATCGGGCTCCTGGACGAAGAGCCGCGGGTCGTTGCTGACGATCCCGTCGACGCCCAGCGCCTCGAGGCGCGCGATCCGTGTGGCGTCGTCGACCGTCCACGCGATCACTGACACCCCGACCGAGTGCGCGGCGTCCACCAGCCGCTGCGTGATCAGCGGGTGAAAGACCCAGACGGCCCAGACGCCGAGACCCGGAGCGCGGGAGCGGACCAGGCCGGGGAGCCGGGCGCGCAGCGAGGCCGAGCCGGCGAGAAAGATCGGCCGCAGCCAGGGGCTGCGCGACCAGTCGCGGCTCACCTTGGGCAGGGTCCAGCCGCGATCGAGCTCGGGCGCCGCGTCGCGCAGGTAGCTGACGCTCCCCACCTCCATGGTCGAGATCATCGCCCGCTCCACCAGGCCCCGGTCGGCGAGCGCCGCCGCGACCTCGTCCTCGCGGCCCGCGATCTTCAGGTCGAGGTCGAAGCGGACCGTGTCCAGGGGCGGTTGCGTGAACGCGTCGAGGACGTCCCCCAGGGTGAGCGCCTCGCGTCGCCTCGCGTCGCCCCAGTCGTGGGCGATGACGAGCGGCCCGGTCCCCGGGGCGGGTCCGGCCGCGGCCCCGCGCCAGTCATCGCCGACCGCGAAGTCGGACTGCGGGCGCAGGACATCGAGCTCGATCACCTCGACGCCAGCGTCCACGGCCGCGGCGAAGCTCTCGAGCGTGTTGCCAGGCGCGATCCCGTCGGCGCCCTTGTGACCGATGCGCAGCATTCGCGGCCACTGTATTGCGGGCTCGCCGCGCCGGTTAGGTTCCCGGGGTGAGCGACACCCTCCGTCGCCGGATCGCGGCCGGGCTGCTGATCGTCGGGGTCATCGTCGCCGTGCTGGCGATCGAGGACGTCGGGCCTTTCTCGGACCCCGAGACCGAGGAGGAGCGGGTGCAGACCGCGGTCGAGCAGTTCTTCGGCGCCGCCTCCGACGGCGACTCGAAGACGTTCTGCCGCCTGCTCACCGGCGACGCGCGCGAGGCGCTGCGAGTGAGCACGGCCCAGCGCCTGCAGGCGGACGAGCCCCCGGCCTGCACCAAGATCCTCGACGTGCTCGCCCCGGTCTTCAAGGACTCGGGGATCAGCGTGCGGTACGTCAGCGTGAGCGGCAACCGAGCGCGGGTCGAGGCCCGGTACAAGCTCGCCGGCGCCGGCGCTCAGCCGCGCACGGTGCTGCTGCTCTCCGAGGACGGGGAGTGGCGGATCAGCGACCCCGGCTAGCGGTTGCGCAGCACGGTGACGTTGTCCGAGTTGATGTTCGCGGCAACCAGGTCCTGATCGCCGTCCCCGTCGATGTCGGTGAAGGCCACGGCCTGCGGTGCCTGGTCCGCGGGCTCGGGGCTCGTGGACGGCTGGGCGAAGTTGCCCGGCCCGATGTTGCGCAGGATGGCGATCGAGTTGCTCGCGTTGTTGGCCACGGCGAGGTCGCGCTTCGAGTCGCCGTTGATGTCGGCCGAGGCCACGCCGATCGGGCTCGGGCCGGCTGGCTCGGGGCTCGATGCCGGCTCGACGAAGTTCGCGTTGGCGACGTTCCGGAGGACCGTGACGTTCTGGCCGAGGTTCACCGCGGCCAGGTCGATGTCGGCGTCGCCGTCGAGATCGCCCGCGGTGAGCGAGAACGGGTCGCTCCCGACCGCCTCGGGGCTCGTCGCCGGCTCGACGAAATTCCCCAATCCGGTGTTACTCAGGATGGTCAAGTTGTCGGGGCCCGAGTTTGAAACGGCGAGGTCCACATCGGCGTCGTCGTCGAGCGGCGCGGCGACGAGCGCGTCCGGGAACCCGCCCGTTGCCTCAGGGCTGGACGGCGGCTCGACGAAGTTGGCGGAGCCGTTGTTGCGGAGGAACGTGACGGTGCTGGATTGGGCGTTCGCGACCGCGAGGTCCTGGTCGCCGTCGCCGTCGAGGTCCGCGGCGACGATTGCCGACGGGGCGAGGCCGGCGGTCTCGGGGCTCGACGGCGGCTTAGTGAAGTCGCCGTTGCCGTTGTTGCGCAGGATGTTCACGTTCTGCGTGTTGTTGTCGCGCGAGGTGACCGCGAGGTCGATATCGGTGTCGCCGTCGAAGTCCGCGGCGGCGATCGAGCTTGGCGAGGCGCCAACCACCTCCGGACTCGTCGCCGGCTGGCTGAAGTTGCCGGTGCCGGCGTTCTTGAGGATCGTCACCCGGCCGTTGTTGCCGTCGGTGATCGCCAGGTCCTGGTCCGTGTCGCCGTCGAGATTGGCCGCGACGAGCGCGGTCGGCCCGTCGCCCGCCGGCTCAGGGCTGCTGGCAGGCTGAGCGAAATCGAACGGTTGCGCCGCCAGCGCGACCGCCGCCAAGAACGCGCTCAGCACCGCCGCCGTCGCCAGCGCGACCAACCCTCCGGTCCTCATCGCTACCTCCCCATCGACTCCGAGACCAGCCGAACCTAACACGGAGGTGAGCACCGGCCAAAGGATCACGCGCACGCCCCAGGCCGGGGCGAGTTCTTCAAAAGAGCTGATTCTCGCCGGCGAAGATCTCGGAGACCGAGTCGTCGGCGAAGATGCGGCGGATCGAGTCGGCGAGCGTCTGGGCCGCCGAGAGGACCGTGATGTTGTCCGGCGCGCCGGGGCGGAGCGGGATCGTGTCGGTGACCACGATGCGCTCGATGCCGGAGTTCTCGTACGCGAGCCGCTCGAACGCGGGACCTGAGAAGACGCCGTGGGTGGCGCAGGCGATGACCCGCGCCGCGCCCTCGTCGAGCACCGTGCGCGCCGCCGCGGCGAGGGTGCCGGCGGTGTCGATCATGTCGTCGACCAACACCGCGGTCTTGCCGCGGACGTCGCCCACCACGTAGCCGATCTCCGCGACCTGCTGCGCCGGGCGCTCCTTCTCCATCACCGCCCAGTGGACGCCGACCTTGCGCGCGAAGTTGCGCGCCACCTTCACCCGGCCGGCGTCGGGCGAGACGATCACGAGCTCGTCGTCCCAGGACTGGTCCATGAAGTACTGGGTGAGCATCGGCATGGCGGTCATGTGGTCGACCGGCTTGGAGAAGAAGCCCTGGACCTGGCCGGAGTGCAGGTCCATGGTGAGCACGCGGTCGACGCCGACCGCCTCGAGGCACTGAGCGACGACGCGGGCGGAGATCGGCTCGCGGGGCGCCGACTTCTTGTCCTGGCGCGAATAGCCGTACCAGGGCATCACGGCGATGATCCGATGCGCGGACGCGCCCTTGGCGGCGTCGATCATCACCATCATCTCCATCAGCGCGTCGTTCGGGGTCATCCCCTGACTCGCGTTGGCGGCGGTCGACTGGACGAGGAAGACGTCGGCGCCACGGATCGACTCCTGGTAGCGGCAGTAGACCTCGCCGTCGGCGAACGTGCGCAGGTCAGCCTGGCCGAGGTCGACGTCGAGCTTGCCGGCGATCCGGGCCGCGAGCTCCATCGAGGCGCGACCGCCGAAGACCATCAGCCGCTTCGTGTAGTCCTGCGCGATCGAGCTGACCACCTGCGGGCTCTCCTCGAGAATGCTCATCAGTCGGTGTCCGTGGCGTCCACTTCGCCGTCGCTCGACTTCCGGTCCGCGTACCCCTCGATATTTCGCTGCTCGTTGGTGGAAACGCCGAGGGCTCCGTCCGGGACGTCCTCGCGAATCACTGCACCGGCGCCAGTGTATGCGCCGTCGCCGACGGTCACCGGGGCGACGAGCGACGTGTTCACCGAGATTCGCGCACCTTCCCCGATCTTCGTCTCGTGCTTGTGCCGGCCGTCGTAGTTGGCCGTGATCGCTCCCGCGCCGACGTTGGCCCCGGACCCGACGTCGGCGTCTCCGACGTAGGCGAGGTGCGGGACCTTGGCGCCCTCGCCGATCCGCGAGCCCTTGATCTCGACGAACGTGCCCACCTTGGACCCCTGCGCCAGCTCGGCGCCCGGCCGCAGGTAGGCGAACGGGCCGACGACGGCGAGGTCGCCGATCGCTGCCTCGGTCGCGTAGGAGTGCAGGACGCGGGCCTGCTCGCCGACCGTCGTGTCGATCAGGGTCGTGAGCGGCCCGATGATCGAGTCGGCGCCGATCCGGGTGGAGCCGCGGAGGCTCGTCCCGGGCTCGATCGTCGCGTCGGCGGCGATCTCGACGTCGGCGTCGATCCAGGTCGAGCCCGGGTCGATGATCGTCACCCCGTCCAGCATGTGCTGATGCAGGATCTGGCGGCGCGCCTCGGCGGTGACCAGCGCGAGGTCGGCGCGGTTGTTGACGCCGAGGTTGACGTTCGGGTCCGTGGCGACGTGCGCGACGACCTTGAGGCCGTCGCGCCGGAACTTCGGCAGGACGTCGCCGAGGTAGAACTCGCCCGCCGAGTTGTCGTTTTGGAGGTGGTCGAGCGCCTCCATCAGGGGCTCGGCGTCGAAGGCGTAGGTGCCGGTGTTGATCTCGCGGATCGCGAGCACGTCGGGGTCGACGCCGGCGGGGTCCTTGGTCTCGACGATGCGCTCGATGTGGCCCTGCTCGTCGCGCACGATGCGGCCGTAGGCGGCCGGGTCCTCGAGCTCGACCGTCATCACGGTCGCCCCCGCCGCCGCGGCGCGGTGGGTCTCGAGCAGGGCGGCGACGATCTCGCTGTTGATCAGGGGGTGGTCGCCCGAGAGGACCACCACCGTGTCGGAGTCGCGGACGATGTCGTGCGCCGCGCGAACCGCGCCGCCGGTGCCATCGGCCTGCGGCTGGATCACGGTCTCGGTGCCCTCGGGCAGGCCGGCGGTGAGGTCGCGATCGGGCGAGACGATGACCGCCACGCGCCCGGCGCCCGCCTCGCGCGCCGCGAGCACGGGCCAGGCGACCATTGGCCGGCCGCAGACCGGGTGCAGGACCTTGGGGAGCGAGGAGTGCATGCGCGTGCCCTCGCCCGCGGCCATGATCAGGACGGTGGGCCCGTCGGCCCCGGGAGAAGCACCGCTCACGCGCGCAATCGTAGAGGCGCACCGCGCGCGGTTGTCTTGATCGTCACCGCGGGCGAAGGGATCTTGCGTCCGAGCCGTCCCGGACGCTGACGTACGGCGGGCATGTGGCGCGGTAGCCGGATCACGCCGCCTCGCCGATCTGGCCGCCTTCCTCCGTCGTCGTGCGCTCGATCTCGCTTTCGTAGAAGCGCACCCATTTGCGGATCGCGTTGTCGGAGACGCCGTACCTGCGTCCGGTCGCGAGGTAACCATCGCGCTCGATCTCGAGCGAGAAGGGTCCGGTACGGCGGGCGCTCGACGCGGCGGGACTCGAGGCGGGCCACGCCCTTCACTCGGGCCTGACCGCCGCGACCCGTCCGGTCCCAACGCCGGCCACACGGCGCCGAGCAATAACGCTGCGCGGACGGGATGTCGTCCGGCAGCGAACGCGGCGCTGGGCTCAACTTCGCATCCGGTCCGCGCGCATGGGTGTCAGCCCGCGAGCGCAGTTCGCACGTCGCGCAGGTTCTCAATCCTGTTGTCGTCCCTGACGCCGTTGACGTGATCGAGGATGAGGCCGATCGTGGTCGCCGTGCCAGTTCTCGTCTTGCCCGCAGATCTCGCACGTGTCGGGCCTTGAGGCCTGTCTCGAAGAGCCGCCGCTTGAGAGAGGTCCTGCTGTACGTGGATCCCTCGATCAGGATCTGATCCGAGCGGGATCCGCCGGCCAGGCGAGCGCCGGCGGACGGCCGCGTACGGGTCGAAATGATCGGTCGAAATCCCGAGTTCAGCGACTCGCCGCTTCAGCGTTCGCCAGTTGCCGCCCGTCGGGCAGTAGCCGAGACGCCGAAGTGTCTCGGCCCACGAGAACGACTCGGCGACGGCGTCCCTGAGCGCTTCCTCCGTATAGCGGGGCTCGCCGCGGCCGGCCTCGCTGATCGCTGCAGATGCCCGATATCGATCCCCCACCGCTCGGCCCATTTCCTCACCGTCGCGATGTTCTTACCGTGGTACGCGTAACCGAGTGCGTCCAGGACTGCCCGCCAGGAATCGGCTCCAGCTACGGCCTTGGGTACCTGCTCTTCAGTGACTCAGGCTTCCACGGCATCGAACATATGTTCGCATAGCGCCTCAGACGTTCCCGACGCCTAGACTCGCGTTGCACCTCAGTCCGGGGTGGTGTAGTGGCAGCACGTCAGGTTTTGGTCCTGAAGGCGAGTCTGGGTTCGATTCCCTCCCCCGGAGCTACTCCTCGGTCGCGCGCCGCACGTTCGCCCGTCCGGCCTCCGTGCCCGGCTCGGTGGCCGGGCCGCCCGGGGGTTGGATGCCGAGGACGCGCATCGCCTTCAGGCCGAGGCCGAGCTTCTCGCGGCCCTCGGTCGAGGTCATGTCGTGTCCGCACAGCTCCTTCACGCGCTCGAGGCGATAGCGGACCGTGTGGCGGTGGGTGAAGAGCTGCTCCGCGGTCGGGGTGACGTTGCCGTCGTTGGCGAGGTACGCCTCGATCGTCTTCACGAGATCGGTCTCGTACTGCTCGTCGTAGGCCGAGAGGGGCGCGACGGTCTCCTCGTAGAAGCGGTGCAGCTCGTCGGGGTCCTCGCTCATCGCCGGCAGCAGAAGGCGGTACGAGCCCGTGTCCTCGAACGCCAGCGCCTCCAGCCCGTCGGCCTCCGCGACGTTCGCGGCCAGCTGCGCCTCCTGGCCGGCCCGGAAGAGGTCGACCGGGTCGCCCGTCCACCGGCTGCGCGCCACCGTGACGTGAAAGCCCGGCAGCGAGGCGCCCAGCTCCCGCGTCAGCCCCGCGGTCGCCCGCTCAAGCTCCGCGGGTGCGCCGGCCGGGACGATCGCGCTGACCTGCGCCCGCTCGCCGGCCTCCTCGAGCAGGGCGATCGCTCCCGAGGAGGCGGCTCGCAGCGCCCGCAGCGAAACGATCAGCACGCGGGCCCGCCAATCGCCGGTCTGCGCGGCGCGCGGCGCGGCGCGCGCGAAGATCACCCCGGCGCCCGCTTCCAGCCCGCTGCCGAGCTCGCCGGCGCGGGCGAGGATGTCCCCGCGGTCGGTCACCTTGCGTGCGAGCAGGGCCGCGACGAACTCCCCCGCGGCCTCGTCGCTCGCCCACTCCGGCGCCCGCGAGCGCTCGAGCTCGAGCGCCAGCAGCGTCGACACCATCCGCCGCAGGGTCGGCGACGGGTCGGCGCCGCGGCTGCGATATCGCAGCTCGCCCACACCCGCGTCGGCGACCCGCAGCTCGATCGTCTCCACCCCGCCGCTCGCCGCGAGCAGCTTGCTCTCCTCGGCCGACGACGCCGCCGCCACCGCGAGCACGGCGCTCGAGCGGTCGATCAGCGCCACGCTCGCCCCGAGCGCCGCCGCCGCGGCCCGGGCGACCGCCGGCAGCCCGGCGCCCGCCTCGATCGCCTCCGAAAGCGCCTCGAGCGAGCGCTCATCTACCGCTTTTGCAGGGGTTTTCTCCGTCTCCGAGCGGCTGGACACGCCCGGATTCTAGGCCGTGCCCGCTCAGCCGCCGAAGATCTTGGTGATGTCGTCCCAGTAGTAGACGATCGCGATCCCGAGGGCGATGCCGATCGCGAGCAGCGCGGCGAGGACGAAGATCGAGACCAGGACCGCGGTCGCCTTCTCCCAGGTGCGCCCGAACGAGCCGATCGCGGGGACCAGAATGAGGGCGGCAAACGCGAGCAGGCTGATCAGCCCGGCTCCGCCGAAGAGCAGGTATTCGGTCCCGATCTTCGCCAGGATCGGCATCAGGTTGCTTGATTCTGCCGCAAGTGGGAGACGATGAGCGCGATCGCCGCGCACCCGGCGAACGCCGCCACGCCCAGCCCCCAGCCGCCGCTCACGTCGCTGAGGTAGTGCACCCCGAGGTACACGCGGCTCAGCCCGATGGCGGCGGTGACCGCCAACCCGACGATCATCAGCGCCGTGCCGTAGGTCCAGCCCGGGCGCACCCTGAGCGCGATCGTCAGCGCCAGCCACGCGTAGAAGACGGAATGCGCCGCGTGACCGCTGGGGTAGCTCTGCCCCGCGGCGGTCACCAGGCCGCCGGGAGGCCGGGGCCGATCGACGATCTCCTTGATCACGGGCACCGCGATCAGCATCGTCACCACCGCCCCCAGGAGCACGGCGAGCTCCACCCACCGCCGGCGCCGGCCGAGCACCACGGCGGCGATCACCGTGAGCGGGATCAGCACCGCGCTCGTGCCGAGGGCGGTGACCACCTTCGCCATGTCCGTGAGCCACCCCGTGCGGAGCTTGTCGACGATGTCGATCGCCTCCGTGTCGCCCGGCGTCGGCCCGGCGTTGTCGGTGACGATCAGCGCGTAGCCGATCAGCACGAACAGCGACACGGCGAGCGCCGCGAGCAGCGACGTCAGCTCCAACCCCAGCCCACCCGGCGTGATCCGGCGCCAGAAGAACCGCAGCTCCGGCAGCAGCCAGCGCAGCGCCCGGGATCGACTCGATTCGGTGCGCCAGACGCCTGCGGTTCTCGGGCTCGCGCATGAAGCGGGAGATCGAGGACCCCGCCGACGATCACCGCGACCACGATCCCGAACACCAGCGCACCCCTGCCGGCGAGCTCAGTGGCCCGGTCGATGCTGTGCGCGAGCACGTAGCCGAGCAGCGAGAACGCCGCGGCCCAGAGCCCGGTGCCGAGGACGCTGTACGGGACGAAGGCGCGATAGAGCATCCCCGAGCTCCCGGCGATGAACGGGGCCAGCGCACGCACCAGGCCGATGAAGCGCCCGATCAGGATCGTCTTGCCGCCGTGGCGCGAGAAGTAGCCCTCGACCTGCTCGAAGCGCTCGTGGCTGATCCTGACCTTGGGCCCGTGGCGAAGCACGAAGTCGCGTCCGAGCCGCCGTCCGATCCAGAAGCTGGTCGTATCACCCGCCCAGGCGCAGAACCACACGACCGCGATCGTGATCACGATCGACGTCTCGCCCTGACCGGCGACGGCGCCGCCCAGGATGATCGCCGTTTCCCCGGGGAAGATCAGGCCCACGAAGGCGCCCGTCTCGAGAAAGGCGAGCGCGCCGATCAGCGCATACGTCCAGTCGCCGAGGTCGCGCGAGATGTCCTCGAGCAGCTTCTCGACGTCGATGTCGGGCGCGAAGAGCTCGTAGGCGACGAAGCCCAGGACCACGATCGCGGCGATCCCGACCAGCCGCCACCGGCTGCGCTTCTCTCCCTCCAGCTTCAAGGCCCGATTATCGGAGCCGTTGCGGCGCCGAGACGATCGCGTTCGCGTATCTGGGCGGGAGCGCCGACGCGGCCTCGTCGGCGGCGAGCAGGTCGTCGAACAGCCCCACCGCGGTCGGACCGGAGCCGGTCACCAGGGTCCGCGCCGCGCCGACCTCGTCGAGCGCCGCCAGCGCCTCCGCGATTCCCGGGCGCAGCGAGACCGCCGCCTGCTCGAGGTCGTTCTCGAGCAGCTCCGCGTAGTCGAGGGGCGACGCCCCGTCCCCCGCGACCTCGCGCAGCCGCCGGCCGAGCCGTTCGAGCTCCTCCGCGCTGCGCCCGAGCCCGAGCGCGTCGGCCTGCGCGTACACGTCGGCCGTGGACAACCCGATCGTCGTCGGGAATCATCACCACCCCGAATTCCCTGGGCGAGGGCAGGCGCTCGATCACCTCGCCGGCGCCCGAGACCATCGCGAACGCGGGATCGAGCTGCGAGGGCACGTCGGCGCCGAGCCCCGCCGCCAGCCCGGGCAGGTCGCCCACCTCCCCGCCGGCGAGCCGCAGGACCGCGGCCGCGTCGGCGCTGCCCCCGCCGAGCCCGGCGGCGACCGGGATCCGCTTCTCGATCTCCACCCGAACGGCCGGCGCCCGCCAACCGCGCGCCCGCATCGCCTCGAGCGCGACCCCCACCAGGTTGGGCCCGTCCACGACGTCGCAGATGACCTCGTCCGCCTCGCCAGCCGCGTCGTCGACCTCGATCCGGTCGCTCAGCAGCAGCGGGCAGAAGAGCGAGCGCAGCTCGTGCAGGCCGTCGGCGCGCCTGGCGCCGACGAACAGGCAGAGGTTGAGCTTCGCGGGCGCCCGGAGCACCGTCACCGCTCCGCGACCCCCTCGAGCTCCGCCGCCAGCGCCGCGAACTGCTCCGGGGCCAGCTGCTCCGCCCGTGCGTCCGCCGGCAACCCCATGCCGACGAGCGCCTCGCGGACCGAGTCGCGGACGCCCGGCCGCGCGTGCTCGAGCGACCGCGCCAGCGACTTGCGCCGGTGAGCGAACCCGTCGCGAACGAGCGCGACGATCTCGGGCGCGGCGGCCGGCCCCGTCCGCCGCAGGCCGATCAGCGCCGAGTCGACCCGCGGGCGCGGCGTGAACACCGCCCGGTCCACCGCGCGCAGCAGGCGGACGTCGCAGGCGAGCTGCACGACCACGCTCGGCGCCCCGTAGGTGCGCGAACCGGGCGCCGCGCGCAGCCGGTCGGCGATCTCGCGCTGAACCATCAGCGTCCACGACACGACGCCGGGAAGCTCGGCGATCGTCCGCAGCAGCAGCGGGGTGGCGATCGAGTACGGGAGGTTGGCCACCATGCGGGTGGGCGCGGGACGCAGGTCGGCCAACGCCACCCGCATCGCGTCGCCGAAGTGCAGCTGGACGTTGCCGTGCGCCGCCGCGACCGCCTCGAGCGGCTCGCGCAGGCGGTCGTCGAGCTCGATGACGTGCACGACGGCGACCCGCGGCGCGAGCTCCGCGGTCAAGGCCCCCTCGCCGCCGCCGACCTCCAGCACCACGTCGTCGTCGGACACGGATGCCTCGCGCACGATCGCGCTCAGCAAATTCGTGTCCGCCAGGAAGTTCTGCCCGAGCCTCACCATCCGAACAGCTGGGCAGCGTTCGCCTCCACCGTCGCCTCGAGCTCTGGATAGGAGACGCCGCGCACCTCGGCCAGGACCTCGGCGGTGGCGACGACATTGGCGGGCTGGTTGCGCCGCCCGCGCACCCGCTGCGGCGACAGGAACGGCGAGTCGGTCTCGACGAGCAGCAGGTCGTCGGGGACCTCGGCCGCCGCCTGGCGCAGCACGTCGGACTTCGGATAGGTCAGGTTGCCGGCGAAGGAGCAGTACCAGCCCCAATCCGCGGCCTCGGTGGCCCTGATCGCCGGCGCCGAAAAGCAGTGGAGGATCACGGTCACGCCGGTCGCCTCCGCCCGCAGCATCTCGAACGTCTCCTCGAGCGCCTCCCCGTCGGTCGTCGTGCCCCCGTCGCGCACGTGGATCACCAGCGGCTTCGCGACCCGCCGGGCGATCTCGATGTGCGCGCGGAAGGCGTGGCGCTGGGCGTCGCGGGGCGCGGTGTCGCGGTAGTAGTCCAGCCCGGTCTCGCCCACAGCAGCCACCCGCGGGTGACGCGCGAGCTCCTCGATCCGCGCCGCCGCCGCGTCGTCGAAGGAGGCCGTCCCGTTCGGATGGCGGCCGACCGCCGCGTACACGGCCTCGTGCGCCTCCGCCGCCGCGATCGCCTCCTCGCTCGCCGCCTCGTCGATCCCGACCGTGAGCATGCGCCGCACGCCGACGCGCGCCGCCTCGGCGACGAGCTCCGCGTCCGGCGGCTCGCAGAGCCCCAGGTGGCAGTGGGTATCGACCATGGAAGCCGAGTCTCGCAGGCCCGAGCGGGCCGTTCAGAGGTCCCGGCGCCGAAACCCGACCACCGCGGCGGCGACGACCGCCGCCGTGTAGGCGAGCGTCCAGACGATCAGCCCGGGTCCCGATTCCTGCGCGCCCCCGAACGGCCCCAGCTGCACGACCACGTCCGTGAAGCCCTGGGACTTCGAGGTGAGCAAGAACAGTCCCTCCTGGTAGAGGGCCTCGAACGGAACCGCCCAGGTCGTCACGTCGGAGATGTTCTGCAAGGTCTTGGAGCCGATCGCGTCGCCGATCTGCCCGAGAAGCCCGGCGACGAGCCCGGCGCCGAAGACCATGAACACGGCGATCCCCTGCGCGGTGGAAGCGAGGAACACCGACGCCAAGGTCGACAGCGCCGCGATGATCACCACCGCGCCGGCGAGGGTGGCGCCGGGCAGGATCACGTGATCCGGGCTCCAGTCGCCGAACGCGGTGGTCAGCGCGAGGCAGACCGCGTAGACGATCACCACGTAGGCGGCGGCGGCAACGGCCGCGCCGGCCCAGCGGGCGACCAACATCGTGCCGCGGCCGAGCGGTCGCACCACCAGCGGCTGCAGCAGGCCGGTCTCGGCGTCCCCGCGGACGACGCCGACGGTCATGAACACCGCCAGCACGGCGCCGAGGAAGAGGGTCGCGAACATCGCCAGGCCGAACACGGTCGAGCCGACCAGCGTCTGCTCGTCGAGCAGGTCGCCGCCGATCAGGCTCCGATCGGCGACCTCGTCGAACGCGATCTTGACCCCGATCCCGAACAGGACGAGGAAGACCAGCGTGAGCACGAGGACGACGGCGAACACCTTGCGCCGCAGGCTCTCGGCGAACGCGAAGCCGACCACCGCGCGCGCGGCGTCGTAGCTCGAAGCCGTCGGCGCGACGCTCACGCTGGATCCTCCCCGACCGCCTCCAGGTAGACGTCCTCGAGCGTGCTCGCCAGCACCCGCACGCCGTAGACCGACTCGCCCGCCGCGACCAGCTCGGCCACGATCCGCGGCGCGTCCTCCCGGCCCACGCCCTCGAGCAGCCTCGTGCCCGCGGCGGTCTCGATCTCGATCCCCCGCGGTCGCGCGAGCTCGGCCGGCGTCCCGCGCTCCACCACCTCGCCGCGGACGAGGATCGCCACCCGGTCGCACACGCGCTCGACCTCGCCCAGCAGGTGGGAGCTCAGCAGGACCGAGATCCCGCGCGAGCGCACCTCGGCGAGCAGCTCGCGGACCACCCGCCGGCCGGCGGGGTCCAGCGCGCTGGTGGGCTCGTCGAGCAGCAGCAGGCGCGGCTCGCCGACCAGGGCCTGGGCGATCCCGAGCCGCTGCTGCATCCCCTTCGACATCTCCGACACGCGGCGCGTCGAGGCCTCCCGCAGGCCGACCAGCTCGAGCAGCTCGGCGCGTTCGGCGGCCTCGCCCCGCGAGCCGGCGAGCCGCTGGTGCAGCCGCAGCACCTCCTCCGCGCTCGCCCAGGCCGGGAAGCGGAAGAGCTCGGCGAGGTATCCGATCGCCGCGCGCGCCGGCAGCGAGCCCGCCGCGTGGCCGACCACCCGCGCCTCGCCGCCGCTGGCCCGGACGAGCCCGCAGGCGATCTTGGCCAGCGTCGACTTGCCGGCGCCGTTGGGGCCGAGCAGCGCCACGATCTCGCCCTCCGCGACCTCGAGCGAGACCCCGCGCAGGGCCTCGGTCGCGCCGTAGCGCTTGCGCAAGTCCGCGGCGACGAAAGCCCCTGCCACGGCGCCGAGGGTAGATGGACGCCGCGCCGGGCCGGTCGCTCAGCCGCCGACCGGCTGCGGCGGCGCCCCGCCGGCGGTTACGGGCGCGCCCTCGAGCGGCGCCTGGTAGGTCCAGGGCGGCGGTCCGATGTCGCGGTCGATGTCGAGCTGGACGTACCAGCGCGGCCCCTTCGCGGTCGCGACCAGATCCATGAAGGAGACGTCGGCGAGCGTCGTGCTCCCGGGCCGCTCGACGTCGATCCCGCCGGTGATTCGCAGCGGGATCTGAGGCCCGACGTCGTCGGGGTCGATCAGCCCGTCGCCCGTGCCGGTGTCGGCGTCGATCGTCCCCGGCTCGATGTGGAGGCTGACGATGCCCTGCCCGGCGGCGAGCTGGTCGTCGATCTCGGCCAGCGCCGGCCCGAGGTTGGCGGCGACGAACAGCGAGTCGGGGTCGTCGCCGGCGACCTGCCCCGGGGCCACCGACGAGCTCACGCCGGGCGCGACGTCGTCGCCGGGGAGGTCGGGCGTGATCGCGTCCATGGCGATGAAGCCGAGGTAGAGACCGAGCGCGATCGCCACCAGGTGGACCAGCAGTGGGACCGGGTTGAAGCCGCTCTCCGTCGCCACCGCCTAGGCCTCCTCGAGGATCTTTGCCTTCAGGGTCTCGAACTCGGCATCCGTGAGCGTCCCCCGCTGCCGCATCCGGTCGAGCGTCTCCAGCCGATCCTCCGGGTTGACGGGGCCGGTGAAGCGGCTCGCCGTCTGCGCCATCCGGACCATCGTCGGGTTGATCGCGTCGGGGGTCGGCGGCCGCTTGCGCCGGCGCCCGAAGCCGAGCGCCAAGAAGCCGCCCGCGCCCATGATCAGCCCCATGAAGCCGACGATCAACCCGCCCGTCTCGCCACCGGGACCGGGATTCGCCTCCGGCCCCCAGACCCCCAGGAAGCTGCCCGCCGCGAGCGCCCAGAAGAGCCCGGTCCAGAACCAGATCACGACGCCCGCGTTGTCGGGCGCCCGCGACGAGCCCGGCGGCTTGCCGCGGCCGATGTAGATCCCGGCGGCGATGAAGAGGCCGAGCACACCGCCGATCAGGGCGAAGACGATCGCCTCGGTCCCGTCGGGACACTGGCGCGCCGACACGTACGGCCCGCCGCTGGCGCAGGTGCCGATCTGCAGCATCTGGTAGATGCCGTAGCCGACCGCCACCCAGCAGAAGGCGAACAGGGTCATGCCGAGGAAGGTTCGGATTACGTAACGCATGGACGAGGCTCGGCGGCGATCATATGCGCGTGGTCGACGACAACCATTGGCGCGGACTCGACGCGCCGCGGATCCCGCCCGCGCAGCTCCGCGAGGTGAATCCCCTGCTCAGGCCGCTCTTGGCGATCGCCGGCCGGGTCACGGGCGGGCCGCCGCCGCACATCTTCTCCACCCTCGCCCGCCACCCGAAGCTGTTCGTCTCCTGGCTCGTGTTCGCGGGCCGGCTGATGCCCCGGGGCCGGCTGCCCCGCGCCGAGACCGAGCTGGTGATCCTGCGCGTCGCCTGGAACTGCGCCAACCGCTACGAGTGGGACCACCACGTCCGCATCGGCCGCCGCGCCGGGCTCTCCGACGCCGACATCGAGCGCGTGCCCGAGGGCCCCGCCGCCGACTGGAGCGAGCGCCGCCGCGCGCTGCTCGCGGCCGCCGACGAGATCCACGGCGAGGGGCGGATCTCCGACGCCACCTGGGAGGAGCTGCGCAGCGAGCTCGACGAGCGCCAGCTGATCGAGCTGCCGATGCTGATCGGCCACTACGAGATGGTCGCGGCGACGATCTCGAGCCTCGGGATCCAGCCCGAGGCCCGCTCGGGCTGAGGCTCAGTCCAGCTTCGGGAACAGGGGCGCGATCCGCTCGGTCCGGCTGCCGCCGCCGCGGCCGCCGAAGCGGTCGAGGTCGCGGCCCTGCTCGCCGAGGGCGTCAAGGGCGGCGCCGCTGGTCGCGGGCATGTAGGCCACCAGCAACAGCGCGAGCACCCGCACGCCCTCGGCCAGGTTGTAGAGCACCTGATCGAGGCGGCCGCTCTGCGACTCGTCCTTGGCCAGGTCCCACGGCCGCGACTCCTCGACGTAGCGGTTGAGCCGCCGCACCCGGACCCAGATCGCCTCCAGCGCCTGGGTGAGCTCGACCGCGTCGAGCAGGTCGCGCACCAGCTCGTCGATGCCCGCGAGCCCGTCGGCGCCCTCGACCAGGGCGTGGTCGAGCTCCGCCTCGGGAACGACGCCGTCGCGGAAGCGCTCGATCATCGCCAGCGTGCGGGAGGCGAGGTTGCCCCAGTCGTTGGCGAGCTCGGTCTCGTACCGCGACTCGAAGCCCGCGGCCGAGACGCTGCCGTCCTGGCCAAACGAGACCTCGCGCATGCAGTAGAAGCGCAGCGCGTCGGGCCCGAAGCGCTCGATCACCTCGTTCGGCTCGAGCACGTTGCCGAGCGACTTCGACATCTTCTTCTCCCCCATCAGCAGGAAGCCGTGGACGTAGACGTGCTCGGGCGGCTCGATCTCGGCCGCGAGCAGGAACGCCGGCCAATACACCGTGTGGAACTTGAGGATGTCCTTGGCGATGATGTGCAGGCTCGCCGGCCAGTAGCGCTCGGTGAGGTCCGCGCCGTCACGCGCGTAGGAGAGCGCCGTGTAGTAGTTGAGGAGCGCGTCCCACCACACGTAGATCACCTGCTCGGGGTCCCACGGCACCGGCACCCCCCAGGAGAGCTTTGGGCGCGACAGCGAGACGTCCTGGAGCCCGCCCCGGATGAACGAGAGCGCCTCGTTGCGGCGAAAGTCGGGCCGCACGAACTCCGGGACGCTCGGCGTAGAGGCGCTCGAGCGGCTCCTGAAAGGCGCTGAGGCGGAAGAACCAGTTCTGCTGGCTCTCCCAGAGCAGCGGGATCTCGTGGATCGGGCAGGTGTTGTCCGGGCCGCGCTCGGCTTCGGACTTGAAGTCGGCGCAGCGCGGGCAGTACCAGCCCTCGTAGAGCCCCTCGTAGACGTGGCCGTTGTCGTGCACCCGCTGGACGACCTCCTGCACCTTCGCCATGTGCTCGGGGTCGGTGGTGCGGATGAAGAAGTCGTTGGACCCGTCGATGCGCCCGGCCAGCTCGCGGAAACGTGGCGCGTTGGCGTCGACCAGGTCCCGTGGGGTGACTCCCTGCGACTCGGCCGCCAGCGCCACCGGCTCGCCGTGCTCGTCGGTGCCGGTGAGGAAGAAGACGTCGTCGCCGCGCTGGCGGTGGTGGCGCGCGAGCACGTCGGCGGCGATCGTCGAGTAGGCGTGGCCGAGATGCGGCTCGGCGTTCACGTAGTAGATGGGGGTGGTGACGTAGAAGCTCACGGACGGCTGAGCTTATTCGGCCCCACCCGGGCCGCCGCCTAGAGGAGGCTGTCCTGCCCTCGGGCCTGGCCGCCCGTCCGGCGCCTCGGGATGCCGGCTGCCTCCGCGAGCGCCGCCTCGACGTCGGCGAGGATCGCGCGCTCGGAGCGGGAGGCCACCAGCGGCTCGGAGAGGCCGTCGACGTGGACGTAGGTGCGGCGGCCGTCGCCGCGCTCGGCGGGCGGCAGCGGGATCAGGGCGAAGATCCGGTCGGCGCGGGCGTAGCGCCCGTATCCGAGCGAGACCAGCCTCGGATCGCGCGTCGTTGCCATGGCCCGAAGCCTACCCCCGGCGCCGGGCGCTCAGCGAGGAACTCAGCCCTTTTCCTTGGGCTTCGGGTCGAGCTTGTCGAGCCGCTTCTGGACCTGCTTCTCGCAGTCCGGCGCAAACGGAGGCACGGCGTGGACGCCCACGTTGCCCTCGTTGCTCGAGATCACCAGGCCGAGGTCGTCGCGGTCCTGGGCCTTGCTGACCTCGTCGCCGTCGTTGAGCAGGTTGCTCTCCACGGCGCAGAACGGATCGCCGCCGATCGCGTAGCCGCCGTCGCTCTTCTCGAGCTGCAGCGTGTCGATGATCGTGCCGTCGCCGTAGCTGATCGTCTTGTCCTCTTCGCCGCACGCGGCGGCGGCGAGGGCGAGGGCGAGAAGCAGGAGGGCGGTGACGGCGCGCACGGAACGGATCGGCCGACGCGCCATCATCGCCGCAACCTACAGAAAAGGGCGGCCCGAAAGCCGCCCTTTTCCTTCAGTCCTACGAAGTCAGACCTACTGGTGGCCTACTTCTTCTTCTTCTTTTGCTTGCACTTCTGCTGGTCCTGGGCGACGGCCGTCGGCGCGTCGTTGAACCGGAACTCACCCGTGTAGTTGATCTTCTTGTCCTTGCACCGGCCCTGGACGTACTTCCCGGCCTTGACGAGGGTGTCGAACTCGGAGATCGCACCAACACCGCCGCCGAGCGGCGGGATGTCGACGTCAGGACGATGCCGTTGAGCGTGCCCTTGAGGACGACCGTCGTCCCCAGCGCGTCGACGCGGGAGTGCAGCAGGATGCCCTTGGCGTCCGAACGGTTGAACGCAACCACGTTGGCATCGAAGTCCTGCCGGGTGCCGCCGACGCCGAACGGAAGCGCCGCCGAGCCGTGGCCCGTGCCGACCTCGGAGTCACCGCACGCCGCGCGGGCGGCGTCGGTCGTCGTGTTCTCGATGGCGTTCGGGTCGCAGCCCGGGACGGCCTTCGTAGTCGAACTTGACGTCCTTCTTGTCGAACGTGATGATCGCCGTGTTGGCCTTCGGCGGCATCCCGCTCGGGTTGTCCGCGTCCGCCGTGGTGGTCGTCACCTTCACCGAAGTCTTCTTGAACTTCTTCTTGTCGAACTTCGGCTTCTCCTTGCCCCCGAGCACCCCGTCCACCGTCTGAGTCACGTTGGTGATCGCCAGCGCGCTGCTCGCGAACAGCATCGAAATTGCGAGGGCGAGAGCCCCAACCAGATAGCGCTTGTTGCGCATCAATCCTCCTTCGTACATGACGTCGTACGCGGAGCTCCCTCCGCGCCTCCCTAGGAACACACGGGCTCAGCCCAGGTTGCGGTGGTCCACCACTCCTCCGGCCGTACCCGGGCTAAGCCTATACCGGCCGTTGGGGAGGCGTGTAGGCCCGCCGCGGAGTTACTTGAGGGCCTTGACGTGCTGGTACTGGCTGAATTCCTTGAACGCGCCGCCGATCGACGGCTGTGCGGCCTGCTGGTTGCACGGCGGTTGCGGGACCGAGTTCGAGTCGTTCGTGCCCACGAAGACGAACTCCTTGATCCGGTCGAGCAGGTCCTGCGCCTGGACGACGTCGTCGTCGGTGTGCGCGTTGAAGTCCGGGTTCGAGGCCGCGTTTGGATCGAGGATCGCGTTGATCCCGGACGAGCAGTTGGCCGGGTTGAACACCTGCAGCCCCTGCTTGAGCTTGTTGTAGCCCTTCGGCTCGATGTAGGGGTTGGCGCGGTTGGAGCGCAGCCGCTGCGGATAGGCGGCGAGCATCTCCGGGCTGAAGGGCGCCAGGGTGCGCAGGTAGTTGCGCTGGCCGTTGCCCTCGTCGTTGCTCGCGTTGGTGCTCGCCGTGACGTTGCCCAGGAAGGCCGTGATCTCGTGGCGGTAGTCGTTGAACGAGGTGAGGATCGGCGTCACCTCGTCGAGGAACGGAGGCAGGCGGGTGAGCAGCGGCGGCAGGTCGTCGTCGAGCAGCTTGCGCAGCGCCGGGAACCCCGAAGGCGCGGCGTTGATCGCCCCGCGCAGGCCCGGATAGAACTTGAGCAGCTGCTTCGAGAGGTCGGCGGTCGACGACAGGGTCGGCTCGAGCTGGCGGACCGCCGGCTTGAGGTCGGTGATCACGGGGTTCGCGGTGCCGGCGAACTGATCGAGCGTCGTGAGCGTGCTCCGCGACTCGCGCAGGAACGTCGGCAGGACGGTGAACAGGGCCTTCAGGTCCTCGTTGCGGCGGGCCGTGGTCGAGAACACCGCCTGGGTGTTGCGGATCAGGCTGCTGAGCTGGCCCTGGCGGTCGGAGAGCGCGCCGAACACCTCGCCGCCGTTGTGGATCAGCCCGGTGACCGCGTTCGACTGGCTGTCGAGGATCCGCAGCGCGCGATCCGCCTGCTCGGCGAAGTCATCGAGCGAGCCGAAGGCGGTCGACAGGTCCTGCCCGCGGCCGTGCAGGGCCACGGCCGCGCCCTGCATCCACTGCTGGAACGCCGCCCGCGTTCGGGTGTCGAAGGTGCGGAAGATCTCGTCGAGCTGCACCGACGTCGCAACCTGCGCGGGGGCGAGCTGGTCGCCCTCGGGCAGCGGCGGCGCCTGGTTTGACCCGGGCGAGAGCTCGACGTAGGTCTCGCCGAGCAGCGTCTTCTGACGCAGGATGGCGCGGGTGTCGCTCGGGACCGGCGCGTACTTGGAGTCCATCTCGATCGTCGCGATCGCATCGCTGTTGTCGCCGAGGTCGATCCGCTTGACCTTGCCGACCGAGACGCCCGAGATGCGCACGTCCGACTCCTGGGCGAGCTGCGTCGCCTCGGTGAACGGGACCTCGAAGCGGTAGCCCTCCGGCTTCAGCGGGATCGGCCCGCCGAAGGCGATCCACAGGAAGAGCGCCAGGGCAAAGCAGGACAGCGCGAACCCGGCGGCGATCAGGATCCTGGTGACTGTCGGCGGACGTGTTTCCATCGATCAGGGTGTGGGGAAGCCACCGGTCAGCGGCGGGCAGACCCTCGGGTCGGAGGACTTGGGCACGTTGGTCATCTGCTGCAGCGTGCGCAGGAACGGGCGCGGGGCGGCGACGCCCTCGGCGAGGCCGGCGGTGCCGCAGCCGAACATCACGATCCCGCGGAGCATCGGGCCGAGCGCGTCCTGGCTGTAGAAGAGCGCGTTGGTGTCGTGGTTCAGCCACGGCAGCCAGAAGAGGTAGCCCTCCTCGGCGGACCCGGGCGGGTTGTAGGCGATCGCGTTGCCCAGGGTGGTGAGCTCGGTGAACGTCCCGCGCAGGCCCTTGGTGGTCGTCGCGAGCGGCTTGGCGGCCTGGCCGAGGTGCTTGATCGGCGTCTGCGCGGCGCGGGCGAACGGCCGCAGCTGGTTTTGCAGCACCGGGGTCGTGTTCTCGAACAGCGGGCGCGTCTGGCGCAGCGCCGGGCCCAGCGCCTCGGCCGCCGGGATCAGGTCGGTCGAGGCCGGGCCGAGGACGTTGGCGAAGGTCTCGCCGCTGTCCAGCGCCGAGCGCGTGGCCCGGAGCGTGCTCGGCAGCTCCTGCAGCGACTCGCGGATCGCCTGCTGCTGGTCGGCGAAGTCGCCGAGCACCGAGGCGGAGGAGTCGACGAACTCGGTGAGGCGGGTGTCGTTGGCGCCGAGCTCCTCGCTGACCAGCTTGAAGTTCGTGATCGACCGCTTGATGTTCTCGCGCCGCACCACGAGCGCCTTGCCGATCGCGGCGAGGTCGCGGGTCAGGGGCTCGAACCGCCGCAGGCCGGCGGAGAGCTTCTTGCCGCGCCCGCCGAGGCCGTCGCCGGCGCCCTGGAGCAGCAGCTGCAGGTAGGAGCGGGTGTCGGCGTCCAGCGTCGCCAGGATCTGGTCGGGCTGCACGTTGGGCTCGGTCTGGGAGAGCGGGATCGTCGCGCCGTCCGCCATCTGCTCGCCCTCGCGCCCGGGGTCGAGCTCGATGGTCATGTCCTGGAGGCCGGTGCGGGGGCGCAGCAGGACCGTCGCGTCCGTGTGGATCAGCGGCGCGTACTGCTCCTCGATCAGCATCGTGACGACGGCGTGGCCGCCCTCGAGGTCGGACGATGAGATGTCGCCGACCTTCACGCCCGAGATGTTCACCGTCTGGCCCTGCCCGGGGGTGACGGCCTGGGCGGTCGACAGGTCCGCCTTGAGCTCGAAGCGGTCGTCGCCGAGGAACGGGACCCAGGACGGGTAGGGCTGCTGCTGCTGGGACAGGATGTAGCCGGTCACCAGCAGGCCGGCGAACAGCAGCGCGCCGATCGCGATGAAGTCGCGCAGGTGTTCGCGGATCGCCCGCCTCACGGCGCCACCGTCGCTGGTTGCGGGGCGCCGACGTCGCCGGGGAGCCCGGTGCCGCCGGTGCCGTTGACGTCGGGCAGCGGGTTGGAGGCGCAGGGCACGTCAGGCCTGTAGGGCGGCGTGGCCGCCGTGAAGGTCGGGCGGGTGCCCAGGTAGTCGCCCTGGTTGTTGCCGAACACGGTCGTGTTGCGGAACCCGCCGGGCGGATACGGCGTGCTGCCGAGCACGCTGCCGCCGCCCGTGTTGGCGCGCAGGTAGATGCCGTTGCCGTCGAAGCCCTGGCCGGCGCCCGTCTGGTTGACGAGCACTGAGAGGAACTCCTGGAAGTTGGTGACCCCGCTCGGGAAGCCGGGCGCCCCCTGGCCGAACGGATAGTTGCCGTCGTTGTCGTCGATCACGATGTCCCCGGCCGGGACCAGGTTCTGCGACACGCAGTGGCTGAACGACTCGCTCTGGGTGAACAGCTCCTTGGAGGCGATCGTGGTCTCGGCCAGGGGCGGGGTCGAGACCTGCAGCTCGCGGACGAGCCCGCCGAGCTCGGCCTGGGAGAGCAGCGGCTCGGCCTGGTCGAGCCACGGGTTGGCCGCCCGGATCGTGCTCGGCAGCTCCTGGACGCTCGGGGTGAGCTCCAGCGCCAGCGCCCGGAACGGGGGCAGGGCGTCGGAGAGCGCCGCCAGCGAGGGCCGCGCGCGCTCCACCGTCGGCGCGAGCTCGGCGATCGTCTCGCTCAGGTTCGTCGACTCGGCGGCGAGCGCGCCGGTGAAGACGTTGAGGTTGGTGATCAGGTCCTGGAGCTGGCTCTCGTGGCCCTCGAGCTTGCCGAACAGCTGGCGCTGGGCCGCGATCAGGCCGGAGAGATCGTGCGGCCCCTCGCCGAGCAGCGCCTCGTTGACGATCGAGGTGTCGCGGCCCGCCGGGCCGCCGTAGCGCAGCGCCTGCTGCAGCGCCTCGGCGCCGGTCTTGCCCTGGACGTCGGGATCCTGGGTGACGTCCTCGGCCGCGGACGGCACGTGGTTGAGCGCCGTGCCGAACCCGGAGAGGGCCCGCTGCAGGCCCTTGCGCGCCGGCGCCTGGAGCGCCGCGAGGACCTCGTCGATCTGGACGGCCGTCGCGGTCTGGGTGAGCGGGATCGTGTCGCCCTCGGCGAGCACCGGCGAGCTCGGGCTGCCCGGATCGAGGTCGAGGAAGAAGTTGCCCTCGAGGAAGAGCCGCGGGCGGATCTCGACGCTCGCGTCCTCGTGGATCGGCTGGCCCTCGTCGTCGACGGTGAAGGTGACGTCCACGGCGTCGCCATCGCGCTCGAGCGAGGACACCTTGCCGACGTTGACGCCGGCGATCCGCACCGGCGAGGTCGGCCGCAGCGTCGCCGCGTTCTCGAACGTCGCGTGCAGCTGGAAGCCCTCGCTGGTGAACGGGATCTTCTTCGCGAACGCGAGGTAGACGCCGATCGCGATCAGGATCGTCACGAACAGGCCCACGACCCACGGCGACGGGCCGGTGTAGTGGCGCCCGTAGATCCGCGGATCGGGCGCGGGGGCCGACGGGTCGCGGCGCGGGCGGTTCTTTCGGCGCAGCAATGCCATCACTGCCCCTTCGTGTCCGTGCCCTGGTTGCCGGGGGGATTGCCGATCACGGTGCGGCCGGCGATGAACGGCTCGTTGCCCGCCTCGCATTCCTTCGGCTGGCCGGGCGCCGCGGTGTTCGGATACGGGTTCGTGTGCAGGAAGTTCTTGCCGTCGCCGCCGCCGTTGGCGATCCCGGAAGACGGGCTGCCCTCGCTGTTGGGGCCCTTCGGGACGTCGAAGACGATGAAGCGCTGCCAGGCGCCGAGGTCGTTGCCGTCGCTGACGACGCCGTAGAGGTTCTTCACCAGCAGGGCGCCGTAGTTGCACACCGTCTGCGCCGGGGCGATGAACTTCATCGCCGGGCCGAGCTGGTCGGTGGCCAACGTCGCGGCGGTGATCCCGGCGCGCGCGGCGGTGTTGTTGTTCAGGCGCAGCAGCGACTCGAAGGTCGGCGGCAGCTGGCGGTTGAGCACGTCGGAGCGCTTCAGGATCGGCGTCCCGGCCTCGAGCCCGGCGGCGATCGTCGGCGAGTCCTGCTGCAGGGCCACGGCCGCGGGCTGCAGGTCGCGGAACAGGCCGGTGGAGTTGGCGAGCAGCGTCCGGATGCGCGGCAGGGTCCTGATCGCGGTCTGCTCGGTCGGCGGGCCCTCGGAGATCGACTCCTGGATGAACGGCCTGGCGACGTCGGCCAGGGCGGTGAACGTGGTGTCGAGCGAGCCGAACATCGCCGCCTGGACCTCGGCGACCGGCGCGACCTCGGCGGCGGTGGCGCCGAGCGTGTCGATGAACCGGGCGAGGCCAGTGCGCGACGAGCTCAGGTTGCGCGTCACCGGCTCCAGCACCTCGAGCACTCCGGGCAGGCGGCCCAGCGCCGAGTTGAGGCTCGGGCCGCGGCCGGCGAGCGCGTCGCCGAACTCGAGCAGGTTCTGCTGCGCCGCCGCGCGGGTGGGCTCATCGAAGGTGCTGAGCACCGTGTCGAGCTCGACCGGCTTCGGCGTCGCGGCGGTGAGCGGGATCGTGCTCCCCTCCTCGAAGCCCTTGTCGGACTTGCCCATGTTGATCTCGAGGTACTTGAGCCCGAGCGCCGAGCGCGAGCGCACGGCCAGGGTCGAGTCGACTGGGATCGGGTCGACGTCCTTGTCGAGCTTCAGGTCGAGCCGGGCGCTCGTGTTGCCGTCGCCGTCGGACTGGGGCTCGATCGATTCCACGAGCCCCACGCGGACGCCGCCGACCCGGACCTCGTTGCCGGGCACCAGCGTGTCGGCGTTCGGCACCTGAGCCGTGACCCGGTAGGCGGGCACGAACGGGAGGCCGTTGTTCGCGTTGTAGGCGAGGAAGACGGCGAGGATCACCACCATCACGGTCAGCGCGCCGACCATCGTCGGGCTCGCCGCCAGGCCCGCTCCCCGGCGCCTCATCGCTTCGCCCCCTGGTGCTGGTGACGGGGCTGACCGACGAGGAAGTCCATCAGCGCGCGGGCGTCGCGCAGCTTCTGGATCCGCGGGGCGGCGCCCGGGGTCACGCCGACGCCCGGCTCACCGGTGTCGGGCTGCTCGCCCTGCGGCGCCTCGGGCGTGGTCTGGGGTGCCGGCTCGGTGTCGAGGGGCGGCTGCTCGGGCGCCGCGCCACCGTCGTCGGGCGTGGTCGGCGTGGCTGCTGCTGCTGCGGCTCATCCGAGCGCGGCCCGGGCTGCGTCTGCGCGCCGCCGCTGCGGTCGTCGGCGCCCTGTTGCGGCTGGTCGGGCCGTTGCGTGTCGTGGCTGCGCTTCGGGCGCTTGGGACGGTCGACCTTGAGCTTCGTCGTGGTCGTCTCGGTCGGCGGCAGGAAGTTGGCGATGCAGCCGGTCTGCGGCGCGGTGACGTAGTCGTTGCAGTTCGTGATCAGCAGGAACGCCCGCAGGTAGTGCCCCAGGGAGTCGAAGCCGTTGAAGGCGCCCGCGGCGCGATAGACGAACTTGAGGATGTTCTTGAAGCCGCCGCGCTTGTCGAACGAGTGCAGCAGCGCGGAGAGGTTCGAGGCCGCCGGCGCAGCGGACTTCGACAGCTTGCGGATCTGCTTGATCAGCGAGTCGGACTTGACCAGCGGCGCCTGGCTCTTCTGCGCCGCGTTGCCGAGCGACGTGAGCGCGGTGTCGGCCGAGTCGGCGAACGGGCCGAGCGCCTTGGTGGCGCGGGTCGCCGCCGGCGCCGCGGCGCCGAGCGCCTGGAAGGTCGGCGTCCCGGCCTCGCTGAACTGCTTCAGCTGGGTCATGGTCGAGCGGACCTCGCGCAGCGTCTCGGGCAGCAGGGCGAAGTTCTGCTGCAGCTCGGCACCCCGCTCCGCGGTCGCCTCGCCGGCCTGGGCCGCGCTGTTGATGAAACCGCCGATCCGGTCGCGATCGCGGGCCAGCGGCGTCAGCACGGCGTCGCCGTTGCGCGCCAGGTCCGCGAGCGCCTGGTTTTGCTGGCGGAGGATCGCGAGCACCTTGTTGGTCTCGCGCAGCGCGGGGTCGGAGCGATCGACGATCTCGGCCAGGTCGTCGCCCCGCGCGGCGAGCGTTGCGCCGAGCGAGTTGAGGATCAGCCGGAAGCGGTCGGCGTAGGGCTCGCGCATGATGTTGTTGACCAGGTCGAGGTCGACCGACGTGCTGTTCGACTCCACCGGGAGGAGGTGCTCGCCCTCGCCCGGCTCGCCGTCGCCGATCACCTTGAGCGGGGGCGGCGCGGGAGAGCCCGCGGCCCGCGGCTGGGTCGGCTTGCACTCGACGTACTTCTCGCCGAGGAGCGACTGCGGCCGGATCAGGCACGACGCGTCCTCGCGGAAGTCCTGGAACCCGGGATCGTCGATCTCGAGCACCACCACGGCCTTGCCCGGATCGGGCTCGCCGTCGGCGTGCGCGGCCTCGGTTTCGTTGGTGACCGTGACGTCCTTGACGGCGCCCACGGTGGCGCCCGCCACACGGACCTCCTCGCCCTGGACCAGGAACGAGGCGTTGTCGAAGATCGCCCGGACCTCGTAGTTGCCGTCGTCGCCCCCGGCGGCGCTGCCGGTGACGAGGATCACCGCGGCGGCGATCAGGGCGACGAGGATGGCGGCGGCTCGCTTCACGGTCCCTGCGGCGTGTCGTTGGGGTTGCAGATGCCGTCAAGCGCGCCGGCGTCGAGGAACGGGTTGGAGCCCGACAGCGGCTGGGTGCTGGCGCCCGGGCAGCGGTTGAAGAACCCGTTGTCGAAGTCGGCGAACTGCTCCGTCGTCGGGATCGGGTCGAGCACGTTGCTGCCCGAGTTCCAGCGGAAGAGGTTGATCCCGGTCGGCTGCACGCGGAGGTAGTGGCCGTTGCCGTCGTAGTTCGACGCGACCTGACCGAAGCGGGCGAGGAAGCCCATCAGGTCGGGCGTGTAGGGCCGCAGCTGGGCGATCCGCGGCTGGCTGGTGTCGATCGCCTTGATGTTCGCCGGGACCGCCGTCGAGGCCCGCCGCTGCGCCCCGGGCAGCGCGCCGAGCGTGTCGACGAGGTCGTTGGCGGGCCCGTCGCGGTGCAGCACCAGGCCGAGGTCCCGGAACACCGGCACCGAGTCCTGCGAGACGGTCGAGAGCTTGCGCAGGAACGGGGTCAGGCCGGCCTGTTCGGCATCTCCGGTGGCGGCGATCAAGGGGTCGAGGTCGCCGATCGCGGCCCGCAGGTTGACGAAGGTCGTGTTCGCCTGGCGCAGGGCCGGCGGCAGGGCGACGAGCGAGCGGTCGAAGGCGTCGTTTTCGGCGGCGATCGCGGCGAGGGCCTGGTTGGTGTTGGAGATCGCCGACGTGAGGTCGGTGCGACGCTCGGCGATCGCCCCGAGCACGCGCGAGCCGGAGGCGAGGAAGTCGGAGAACGTCTGCTGGTCGCGGGTCAGCTCGGCGAGGAGGCGGGAGGTCGACTGCAGCCCGGGCGCCAGGAACTTGTAGGCGCGGTTGGCGGCCTTGCCGTTGTTCGTGTAGACGGTCCCCTGGCCCTGGATGAAGTTGGCCAGGCCGCGGCGCGTCTTGGCGTTGAAGGTGTCGAAGAGCTGGTCGATGTCCACCGGCGAGGTGGTCTTGGTCTGCGGGATCGTCGCGTCATCGGGGATCTCCGGCTCCGAGTTGGGGCCCGGCGAGATCGACACGTAGCGGTTGGCGATCCCCGAGAGCGAGGTCGCCCGGATCGTCGCCAGGGTCCCGTCGTGCAGCGGGTCGTCGACGCTGATCGTCACGGCGGCCTGCGAGTCCTCCGTGAGCGAGATGTCGTCGACGGTGCCGATCGGCTGCCCGCCGACGAGCACCTGGTTGCCGACCACGAGCTGGCCGCCGGTCTCGAACAGCAGCTTGTACTTGTGGCCGCTGTCGCCCCCGAAGAGCACGATCGCGACGAGGACGACCCCGACGAGCAGGGCGCCAACCCCCGCCACGCGCGCCAGGATCCGTCCCCTGCTGGGGTTTTCGGATCGGTCTCCCTGCACTACCTCTCGGCGGGCGCCGCTCTCCTCTCTCCCATTCATCCCACGGCACACCGAGCCGGTCCGTGCCGCGCGCGCATCCTATTCGCTCCGACGGGCACCGCGAGGGCGCGGAATCGCCGTTAATCCGCGCTTAGCCGGGACTATTCGCGCGGGTCGCGGCCGGTGAGGCCACGGTAGAGGTCGTTCGCCCGTGTCCCGGTGAGCGCCGCGACCACGCTCGCGGCGGCTCGCGGCCTGGCGCCGGACTGCACCAGGCTGCGCAGGGCGTCGACGGCGAAGGCGAGGTCGGTGCCGCCGGCGCTGGCGCTCGAGGGCGCGATTACAACCACGATCTCGCCCTTGGCTTCGTCGCGAAAGCGGCGCGCGAGCTCGCCGAGCGTCCCGCGGGCGACCTCCTCGTGGAGCTTGGTCAACTCGCGGCACACCGCCGCCCGGCGGTCCGGCGCAAGCGCGGCGAGGGCCGAGAGCGAGGCGGGCAGCCGGCGCGGCGACTCGAACGCCACCACGGTCTCGGGCGAGCTGAGCACGCGCTCGAGCTCGCCGGCCCGCCGCGGCAGAAAGCCCTCGAAGCGCCAGCGATCGGCGGGCAGCCCGGAGGCGACCAGAGCGGTCGTCACGGCCGACGGCCCCGGAAGCACCTCCATGTCCACGCCGCGCTCGAGGCAGGCCTGAATCAGCCGGTAACCGGGATCGGAGATCACGGGCGTCCCAGCGTCGGAGATCAGGGTCACGCGCGACCCGCGCTCGATCTCGGCGACCAGCTGGCGAGCGCGTTCCGACTCGTTCTGCTCGTGGTAGGAGACGAGCCGCGGACGGCGCAGATCCAGCCGCTCGTAGAGCCGCCCGGCGCGCCTGGTGTCCTCGCAGGCGACGACCTCGGCCTCCTCGAGCGCCCGCCTGGCGCGGGGGCTGAGGTCGTCGAGGTTGCCGATCGGGGTCGGGCAGACGGTCAGGCGGCCCGGCACGCGAAATCCCCTCTCGATCCGGCGCGAGCCGAGCTCAACTCGGCTCGCCCCGCCGCTCGGCTGCCACGGCCTCCAGCGCCAGCTCCGCGGCCCCGATCATGCCCGCGTCCGGCCCCAGCTCCGCGAGCGCGACCTTGACCTCGTTCATCGGCGGCAGCGCCCGGGCTCGGACCTCCCGGCGCGCCGGCCCCAGGAGCAGCTCGCCGGCCGCCGCGACCCCGCCACCCACGACGATCACGTCGGGGTCGAAGATGTTCGCGAAGCTCGCCAGCGCCGCGCCGAGGTGGCGGCCGATGCCGCCCACCACCTCAACCGCGATGCCGTCGCCCGCCAGCGCCGCCTCGGTGACGGTCTTCCCGGTGATCTCGCCGTCGGCGGCGAGCGCCTGGCCGAGCGCCGAATCGGGATGCGTCTGGGCCGCCAGGGCGCCGGCCCGTCCGAGGGCCGTCCCCGACGCGAGCGCCTCGACGCAGCCGTGGTTGGGGCAGTTTCCCTGGCACTTGGGGCCGTTCTCGTCGATCACGACGTGCCCGAGCTCGGCCCCGCCGCCGATCGTGCCCCGGTAGACCTCGCCCTCGAGCACGAGGCCGCCGCCGATCCCCGTGCCGATCGTGAGCAGGACGAGGTTTCGGGTGTCGCGGCCGACGCCGAAGCGGTGCTCGGCGAGCGCCGCCACATTGCCGTCGTTGTCGATGTAGGTGGGAACGTCCAGCCGCTCCGCGATCAGGTCGCGGATCGGGACGTTGACGATCGGCAGGTTGACCGAGGTGATCGCGAGCCCGCGCTCGCGGTCGATCGTGCAGGGGACACCGAGACCGATCGCCTCCACGTCCGGGATGGGCGTCAAGTGCGCTCCGCAGCTCGCGCTCGAGCGTGTCGATGAGCTCGTCGAGCGTGAGGCCGGCGCTCGTCTCGGTCGAGCGCCAATGGATCTCCGGCTGGGCGTCGACGACGCCCACGGCCATCTTCGTCCCCCCGAGATCGACACCGATTGCCGCTCTCGAACCGGTGCTCACAGGCAGGAGATCGCGCAGGGCATGAGGTATTGATAGCCGATGGCCGACCAGGGGGATGGACCCCAGAAGCCTCCGAGCGACGAGCCGCCCGAGTACACCGTCTACCGGTCACGGCCGCGCCTGCTCGATCGGATCCGCAAGCCGGACCTCTCCGGCCTGCGCGGAAAACTGCGGCGCGGCGACGGCTCGGACGAGCCACCGAAGCCGCTGAAGACGCCCGACGAGCGGCCCTGGTGGCGCCGGGCCCTGAAGTGGGTCGGGATCGCGGCGCTCGCCTGGCTCGTGATCAGCTTCCTCGCCTTCGAGATCTCCTCGTGGATCCAGAAGGGCAAGCTGGTCGACAGCGTCGACAAGGTCCTCGACGGCGGCCCCTTCCTGCTCGGCGGGCAGACGATCCTCGTGCTCGGCACCGACGTGCGCTCCGGCGCCTTCGCCGGGCCGGACGAGGCCGAGAGCCAGAAGTGCCTCGACGCGATCAACAGCGGCAAGGGCAGCGACCGCCACTGCAAGGGCAACTACCGGTCGGACACGATGATGCTCGTCCGCGCCGGCGCCGGCACGCTGCGCAAGCTCTCGATCCCCCGCGACACGCTCGCCGACATCCCCGGCCACGGCGAGGACAAGATCAACTCGGCCTACGCGATCGGCGGCGCGAAGCTGGCCGTGCGGACGGTCGAGGACCTGCTGGGGCTGAACGTCGACCAGGTCGCGATCATCGACTTCGACGGCTTTCGCAGCTTCATCGACTCGATCGGCGGGATCGACGTCGACCTGCCGACCGACGTCTGCTCGACCGTCTCCGGCGGCGCCTTCAACCTGAAGCTCGACAAGGGCGAGAACCATCTCGACGGCTTCCAGGCGATCACGCTCGCACGCACGCGCGAAAACACGTGCGGGAGCGGGGATTTCACCGGCACCGACCTCGAGCGCGCGCAGTTCCAGCAGCTGATCCTCGACGGGATCAAGGGCAAGCTGACCAGCATCACGAGCCTGCCGATGAACTTCATCCGGGGCCCGATCATCGCCTGGAACGCCCCCAAGGCGATGGTCTCGAGCATGGGCCCGCTCACCATGCCCCAGCTGGCGATCGCCGCCGGGACCGGCGGCGGCGGCGACACCGCCGTGCTCACGCCGTCGAGCACCACGGCGGCCGGCAACCTCGTGATCTCACCCGAGGAGTGCGAGCGCGCCGCCGAGAAGCTGCTCGGCTCCAAGCCCCCGCACCAGCCGAACTGCCCGCAGAGTTAGCGCCGACGCGCGTCGAGTGACATCTGAACCACTCGCCAGGGTGGTCGTGATGTCGACTCGGCGGTGGACGGCGGCGCCTAGTCCTTCGACTTGCTGTCCGACTTGGAGTCGCTCTTCGACTTCGAGTCCGAGCTCTTCGAGTCCGAGTCGCCGCCCTCCGACTTCGAGCCGCCGTCGCTCGACGACTTGCCCGATCCCTTCTTCGCGTAGTCGGTCGTGTAGAAGCCCGAGCCCTTGAAGTGCACGGCCACCGGGTGGAAGACGCGCTCGACCGGCGCGCCGCAGACCTCGCAGGCGGTGACGGCGTCGTCGGACATCGACTGGAAGACCTCGAAGACGTGTCCGTTCTCGCATCGGTACTCGTAGATCGGCATGGGAGAAGCTGCAATTATGCAAGCCGGGGAATGAGGGCTATGGGAACGCGTTGGGTTCGGGTGGCGATCACCGCGGCGATCGGCGTCGTTGCGCTGCTCGCCTGGAGCCCCTCCGCGCAGGCCGCCTTCGGGCTCACCGACCTCACCGCCGAGCCCAGCGATCACGGCCGCCGGCGCCAACAGCGACTTCAAGATCGCCCTCGCAGATCACGGATCCCGGCAGCGATCTGAAGGACCTGACGATCCACCTGCCGCCGGGCCTGGTCGGCAACCCGCTCGCGACCACCACGTGCACCGAGGACCAGCTCAACGCCGACGCCTGTCCGGCCGCAAGCGACGTCGGCGACGTCAGCAACGACGTCACGCTTCACGTCCTCGGCTTCCTCCCGGTCAACCAGACGGTCACGCGGCGACCTCTTCAACGTCGTGCCGCGCGCGGGCGAGCCGGCGCGCTTCGGGATCGTGCTCGACGCGTCGCCGATCCCCGGCCGATCCTCGGCGCGGCATGCTGCCCGAAGATCATCCTGCAGTCCGCCGCGAGCCTGCGCCAGAGCGACCTCGGCCTCGACACCGTGCTCAGCGACCTCCCGAACACGGTCATCGATCCTCGGCATGCCAGCGACGATCGACATCCGCGGCGTCGCCCTGACCCTCAACGGGCTGGCCGGCGACCCGCCGCAGGGCTTCATCCGCAACCCGACGTCGTGCGAAGCCGCACACGGTCGGCTTCGACGCCGACGCCTACGACGGCGCAGACGGCCAGCGGCTCGACCAGCTTCGACACGGTCAACTGCGCCGCGCTCCCGTTCACGCCCGAGCTCAGCGCCAGCGATCAAGCGCACCGGCCGATCAACGAGCGCGGTCGAGTCTGAGCACGACGATCTCGCAGACGATCGAGGAGGCGGGGCTGCGCCGCGCGCAGGTGATCGCTGCCCAACGAACATCGGCGGCAACGAACGCGATCCTGACCAACACCTGCACGGACGCCGCCTTCCAGGCCGGCAACTGCCCGCAGCGGACACGATCGTCGGCAGCGCTGTGGCCGGCTCGCCGCTGCAGTCGCAGCCGCTGACCGGGACGGTGGCGCTGGTCGACGCCGCGCCGCGCCCGGGCTCCCCGACATCGGTATCGACCTGCGCGGGCCGCTGGCGCTGAAGCTCAAGGGCACGCTCGGCATCACCCCCGACGGCCGCAACGTCGTGGTCTTCGACGGGCTCCCCGACATCCCGATCGCCGACTTCACGCTCACCTTCGCCGGCGGGCCCGACGGCCTCGACTTCGCGGCGGCGCGCGACGTCTGCACAGCCGCCCGACGTCGTCTTCGACGCCAACTTTCTCGCCCACTCCGGCGCGACGCGGAGCCAGTCGGCGGCCGCGACGATCGACTGCAGCGGGGCGACGGCGGCGGCGGGGGCAGGCGGCGGCCAGCAAGCGCCGAAGGCCAAGATCCAGGTCACCAAGCGCGGCAGCAACGAAGCCGCGGCTGAGGATGAAGATCACGCGCGGGCTCGCGAGAAGCTGCGCTCGGCGAAGGTCAAGCTGCCGCGGCAGCTCGCCTTCGCGCTCCGGCAAGCGCTTCAACCGCGGGACGCAGCCGTCGGCAACCAGGTCTCGGCGAAGCACACTCGCCGAGCGCTGAAGCTGAAGGCGAAGCAGGCCGGTGAAGAAGTTCGCCGCCAAGCTCGCCGACGGCGCGGTGCAGCCCGGCAAGGGCCTCAGCGGGCACGCCAAGCTGCGCTTCAAGCTCAAGCTCCGCGACACCGCGGGCAAGCGGACGAAGCTCACCGTCCGCGCCAAGTAGCGTTCTGCGCGTGAGCGACGCTCCCGTGACAGAGGCCGGCCCGAGCCTGGACGAGATCGTCGCGCTGTGCAAGCGGCGCGGGTTCATCTTCCCGTCGTCCGAGATCTATGGCGGCGTCGGCTCGACCTACGACTACGGCCACTACGGGGTGCTGCTCAAGAACAACGTCAAGAACGAGTGGTGGCGGGCGATGCTCCAGGAGCGCGACGACATCGTCGCCATCGACTCGGCGATCATCCAGCACCCGCGGGTCTGGGAGGCGTCGGGGCACCTGGCCGGGTTCACGGACCCGATGGTCGACTGCAAGACCTGCAAGCTGCGCTTCCGCGCCGACAAGCTCGACGACGCGCACTGCGGCGAGAAGCCGTCCAAGAAGCCGGGCGAGGGGCCGAACTGCGAGCTCACCGAGGCGCGCGAGTTCAACCTCATGTTCGAAACCACCGTCGGCCCGGTCAAGGACTCGGGCTCGGTGGCCTACCTGCGCCCCGAGACCGCCCAGGGGATCTTCATCAACTTCAAGAACGTGCTGCAGTTCGCGCGCAAGAAGCCGCCGTTCGGGATCGCGCAGATCGGCAAGTCGTTCCGCAACGAGATCACGACCGGGAACTTCATCTTCCGCACCCGCGAGTTCGAGCAGATGGAGATGGAGTTCTTCTGCCCGCCCGACGACGCCGGCCGCTGGCACGAGCACTGGATGTCCGAGCGGATGCGGTGGTACGTCGAGCTCGGGATCCAGCCGGACAACCTGATCCTGCGCGCCCACGGCGCCGACGAGCTCTCGCATTACTCCAGCGCGACCTCGGACATCGAATACCGCTTTCCAATGGGGTTCTCAGAGCTCGAGGGGATCGCGAACCGGGGCGACTTCGACCTCCGGGCGCACGCCGAGGCCTCCGGCGAGAAGCTCGAGTACTTCGACCAGCAGACCAAGGAGCGCTACGTCCCGTACGTGATCGAGCCCGCCGCCGGCGTCGATCGGGCGATGCTCGCGTTCATGGTCGACGCCTACGACACCGAGGAGGTGGAGGGTCGCCAGCGCACCCTGCTGCGCCTGCACCCGAGGCTGGCCCCGATCAAGGTCGCGGTCCTGCCGCTGGTCTCCCGCGACGGGATGCCCGAGCGCGCGCGGGCGATCTTCGACGAGCTCCGCCACCGGATCCCGGCCGAGTTCGACGAGGGCGGCTCGATCGGCAAGCGCTACCGCCGACAGGACGAGATCGGCACCCCGTGGGGGGTCACCGTCGACGGTCAGACCGCCGAGGACGACACGGTCACCCTGCGCGACCGCGACACCCTCGAGCAACGCCGGGTCCCGATCGACGGGCTCGCCGACGCGCTCGAGGTGCGGCTCACCGAGCCCTGGAAGAGCCCGAAGCTCGGCTGACGACGGCCTACGCCGCCTTGCAGCGGGCCCCCGCGAAGTCGCCGAACTGCGGATCGCGCTTCAGCTCCAGCTTGCACTTGGCGCGAATCGTGCCGTGGTCGGTGACCGCGCGGACGGCGACCTTGGCCCGCTCGTCGGCCTCGAGGTCGGCGCGGAGCGCCTTCACGAACCGGTGCTGGCGAAAGAACCAGAGCTTGCTCTGGCCGCCCACCGAGATGTGGCGGCTGAGCCGGCCGTCGGCGACCAGACCGCCGAGCCGGGCGCTGACCCGCTTCGCGTCGCCGCGGAGCACGGCGGCGACGTCGTAGTGATGGCCGATGCGCTCGTAGTCGACCGAGTACTGGAACTGACGGATCTGGGTCGGCTCCGAGTTGGCGCTCGGCGCCGCCGAGGCGAAGGCCGGGGCGAGCGCGGCGGCGAGGGACAGGGACGCGATGAGTTTCAGGGCGGTGGTCTTCATGGCCCGATGGTCGCCGGGACGGGCCCGGGTGGCCAGCCACCCAAGGTGTGGACCCGGGCCACCCCGGAGCGATCAGTCGAGCTTGCTGACCCGGTCGCCGCGGCGGACCGTGCCCGGGGTGATGACGCGCGCGTGCAGGCCTCGTAAGCGCAGCTCGCGACCCTCCTCGGTGTTCGCGAACTTCATCGCCTCGATCCCGTACCGCTTCGTGTACTTGCCGCACCCGTGGTGCGGGTCCGGGCTCACCTCCAACACCGCGTCGCCGATGGCGAATCGCGGCCGACCGGCAGGTTGGCGTGGCTGATGTCGAAGTCGACGTAGAGCTGATCGCCTGCCTGAGCCCAGCGCTCGGGATCGTCGCCGCCGGAGATCAGCTCGACGTACCGGGCGTGAGTGACCGTGATCTGGTCGTCGAGGCCCTTCTTGCGCACGGTCCAGCGGTCGCCGACCATCCCGCGCTCGAGGTCGATCTCGCCCGCCTCCACGATCCGGCGCTCGAACGGGGCCGGGCGCACGACGACCAGGCGCACCAGCCCTTCCGCGGCGGGCGCCGCGCGCAGCCGATCGAGCCCGGCCTCGAGCTCCGCCCGCGCCGCGTGATGGACGACCGTCGCCTCTACAGCACGGCCTCCGCGAGCATGTCCACCTGGTCGGGGTCCGACGAGCTCGGAAACATGATCAGCTCATCGCACCCTACGGCCTCGAACCCTTCGGCATAGCCCTTGGCCGTCTGGGGATCCTTGGCGGCGCCGCCCGAGATCTGGCCCGCCATGTCGCCGAGGAAGGCGTAGTAGTCGCCGAGGTAGGCCTCGGCGTTCGGCTGGGCTTCGTCCCCGAGGGAGTAGTAGGCGAGCGCGATCGTGTGTGGCTTGTCGTCGCACTCGGCGCGCTCCGGACGCGCTCGATCTGCCCGCCGACGAGCAGGCGCGGGGGCGGGTCGCTGACGTCGGGCCCGATGCCCTGGCTGCGCCGCGCCGGACGATGCGTCCGAGCCCGACCACGTCCGCCTGATCCGAACAGCATGCGCTCGAAGCTCGCACCGCGCGACCGAAATCGGCGCCGGCGACCTCGAGTCGTCCTCGCGGCCGCCGACCGCGACGCCCAGGACCATCGTCCGCGGAGACATCGTGCACCGACGCGGCCTGCTTGGCCAGGACCGCGCCGCTGACGCGTAGGCGCGATCAGGATCGTCGTCGCCAGACGGATGCGATCGGTCACGGCGGCGGCGCGCGAGGGCGATCAGCGGCTCGAGGTTCGGATAGCGATGCGGTCGATCGTGCCGAGGATCGAGAACCCGGCCTCGTCGGCGCGCCGCGCCCACTCCGTCAACTGTTCGCCGGTCGTCCCCGGCACGGCGTTGGGAAGCCCGATTCCGATCTCCATGCGTTCCTTTCCCTGGCCTACTGTGATCGTGTGTCTTCGGACCTTCCCCCGTGGGCCCGTGCGCTAATCGAAGCAGAGCCGGTCGCCCGTCTCGCGTTCCGCGACGGCGAGGGGCATCCCCGGGTGCTGCCGGTGACCTTCGCCCTCGCCGGCGGCGCGATCTGGAGCGCCATCGACCGCAAGCCCAAACGCGCGGGCGAGCCCGCCCGGGTTCGCTGGCTGCGCCGCCGGCCGCAGGCCGCGCTGTGCGTGGATCGCTACGACGACGACTGGTCGCAGCTCGCCTGGGTCCAGCTCCTGGGGCGCGTCGAGGTGCTCGACCTGGCCGCGGCGGGGCCGGGCATCGAGGCGCTCACCGCGCGCTACCCGCAGTACCGCGTCGAGCCGCCACCGGGACCGGTCCTACGGCTGCAGATCGAGCGGGCCCTGCACTGGCGCGCGCTCAGCTGAAGTCGAGGTCGAGCGCGACCTCGTCGACGAAGCACCACGACCAGGTCTCGCCGGGCTCCGCCGAGCGGACGAGCGGATGCCCGACCTCCCGCGCGTGGCCGCTCGCGTGCTTGTTCTTCGACGAGTCGCAGCAGCCGACCTTGCCGCAGGTCAGGCAGACGCGCAGATGCAGCCAGCGATCGCCGACCTTCATGCATTCCTCGCACCCGGCCACGCTCTCCGGCGGGGTGATCTCAATCTGGTCGAGGTGGCTGCAGGCCTCGGCGCTCATCGTGCCCCGACGCTATCGAGCGCGTCAAGTCGTGAGGAACTAAACTCGACATCGCCCGATGTAAAGGTTCGTCGAGGAGGCATTGATGAGCGTCGCCCATAAGGACGCGAGGGCAGCCCAGGGGATCAGCTACGACGATCTCTACCAGCGCTGGGAAGGGTCGCACTGGCAGGCGACGGCGATCGACTTCTCCGAGGACCGCAAGGGCTGGGAGGCGCTGACCGAGATCCAGCGGCGCTCGGCGCGCTGGATCTACTCGATGTTCTTCTACGGCGAGGACTCCGTCACCGACAACCTCTCCCCCTACATCGACGCGGCTCCAAGGCCGGAGCAGAAGTACTTCCTCGCCACCCAGCAGGTCGACGAGGCACGCCACGCGGTCTTCTTCCACCGGTTCTTCAAGGAGGTGATCGGCGCCGGCGACTCGATCTCCTCCACCCTCGCGTACACCGAGTCGGAGCTCAGCTGGGGCTATCGGAACGTCTTCGACCGCCTCGACCGGATGGCCGACGACCTGCGGCGCGACCGCTCGCTGCCGAACTTCGCCCGCGCGATTGCGCTCTACCACATGGTCGTCGAGGCGACCCTGGCGCAGCCGGGGCAGCACTTCATCGAGGACTACTTCGCCGACTCCGGCACGATGCCCGGCTTCAGCGAGGGGATGGCGAACGTCTCCCGCGACGAACAGCGCCACATCGGCTTCGGCGTCAAGGTGCTCTCGGAGCTCTTCGAGGAGTCCGAGGAGTGCAAGCAAGCGGTGGTCGAGCTGCTCCAGGAGCTGCTGCCCTACACGGTCGCGGTGTTCTCGCCGATCTCCAAGGCGCGCGAGTACACCCGCGCCTACGGCTTCGAGCTCGAGGACCTGTTCGCCTTCGGGCTCGTCTCCGTGCAGACCAAGTGGCGGGCGACCGGCTACCCGATGGAGGACATGCCGGGCGTGCTCCCGGTGGATCCGGAGCTCTCGCCGCAGGAGGTCGCCCGCCGCCAGGTGCTCCTCCTGGAGGCCGGCGTGATGGGCGAGCCCAACGGCCGGCCCGACTCCTCCGCGGAGATCCAGGGCCTGCACTTCGACCTCATCGCCCGCGGCGCCCAGACCGAGGCGGTCAACGGGCGCCCGCTGACGATCCAGTGGCGCTTCGACGACGCCGACCCCTGGTACGTGCGGGTCGACAACGGCTCAACCGCCGCCGCTGCGGGAGTGGCGCCGGACGCCGACCTGACGATCGCGTCGAGCTGGCAGGACTGGATCGAGGCCACGACGAAGGGCGTCGACGCGCGCAAGCTCGTGCTGCGCAGGCGGCTGCGCCCGCGGGGCTCGATCCGCAACCTGCTGCGCGCCCAGAAGGTCTTCCCCCAGCGCCCACACCGGCTCGGCTGAGCGACCTCGCGCCGGGGGACAATGACGGCGCATGAGCGCCGCAGGGGGCACCCGCGATCTGATCGGGTTCGGGCTCTTCGGCGGCGCCGCCGCCTGGAACTCGGGTGACGTCGGCCCCGCCGCCGCGGCGATCGCCGATGACCTCGGCGTCTCGCTGGCAGCGGTCGGAGTGCTCGGCGGGACGGTCTTCTTCGCCGGCCTGGTGGTCGCCAAGCTGGGGGCCGCCACGGTCACCCGCCGGATCGGGGTCATCGCCGCGGCCCGCATCACCTGCCTCGCGGCCGTGGTCGGGAACGTCGTGATCGCAGTCAGCCCGGTGTTCGCCGGCGTCGCGGCGGGCCGCCTGCTGGCCGGCGTCGGCCTCGGCATGGCGCTGGTCCTCGGCCCGGTGCTCGCGCGCCGCGCGGGCGGGGTTCGCCTCGTCGGGCTGTTCGGTGGCTCGGTGACGATCGGGGTCGCGGCGGCGGTGGGCGCCGGGAGCGTGCTTCGTGGCGCGGGGGTCGACTGGCGCCTCGACTTCGTCCTCGCCGCCGTGGTCGCCGCGTCAGCGCTCGTCGTCCTACCGCCGGTCCCGGCTGCCGCGATCTCGTCCGGAAGCGTGATCGCGCTCGCCCGCCGCACCGTGGGCAGCCTCCCGGCCTGGCGGCTCGAGCTCCTGTTCATGACCGCGTTGGGAATTCCCTACGTGCTCGGGGTCTGGCTCATCCCCTTCCTCACCAAGGACGCCGGGCTGAGCACGGCCCTCGCCGGCGCGCTCGGCGTCGGCCTCTATGCGCTGAACGCCCTCATGCGCCCGGAGGGAGCGCGGCTGGAGGCGCGCGGGCGCTCGCTCGCGCTGCTCGGCGGCCTGGCCCCGATCATCGCCGCGGCCGGCCTGGTCGCGCTCGCGTTCGGCGGCGAGCTCGGGGTGATCGTCGGGGTCGCCCTGGCGGGGGCCGGCTTTGCGATCCCCTACGCGCCCATGTACGACGAGGCGGCGCGGCTCTTCGCCGACGCCCGCGTGGCGGCGATCGGACTGTTCAGCGTCGGCGGCAACCTGCTGCCACTGGTTGCGACGCCACCGTTGGGCGCCGCGATCGCCTCGGGTCACGGCGACCTCGCGTTCGCGGCCCTGGCGGCGATCTCACTGCTCGCCGGGCTCGTCAACCTGCGCCCGGTGGCGCCGCCGGATCAGCCCTGACGCCGGCGCCGGGGGCGCATGAGCGACCGCGTGAGCTCGACGATCCCGTCGCTGCGGTCGCGCATGTGCCTCGCCGCGATCCCGCCTCCGGACTGCTTGGCCTCGCGCAGCGCGCGGTCGGCGGCGTCGAGGAGCTCAACCGATGAGCCCTCGCCGTCCCAATCGGCGATCCCGGCCGAGGCGCCGATCGGCACGTCCGTCGCCGAGGCGATCGCGTCGAGGATCGAGGCCCGCAACCGATGGGCGATCGAGGCCGCGGAGCGGCCGCTGGTCTCGGGGAGGATGACGACGAACTCGTCGCCCCCGAAGCGCCCGACCACGTCGTAGCGCCGCGCGGTGAGGCGCAGGGCGTCGCCGACCGCGCTCAGCACCTGGTTGCCCTCGAGGTGGCCGCGCTCGTCGTTGACCCGCTTGAACCCATCGAGGTCGACGAAGCAACAGCTGAGCCTGTGGCGCTGTCGGCGCGAACGCTCGACCTCATCCTGCGCGGCCTCCATCAGCCCGGCGTAGCTCAGGCACCCCGTGAGTGCGTCGACGCTCGGCGCGCAGAGGGTCGCCGCCAGCACCGGGCTGGGGTCGAGGCAGAGGCCGGCGAGCCGCGCGTAGGAGTCGGCCGCCCGCGTCAGGCGAACTGGGTCGAGGTCGAGGGGCACGGAGAAGCCCGCGTAGACCACGCCCGCGTAGCCCACCCCGTAGTCGAAGGGCGCCGCGACGGCCAGCGCCGACCCGGCCCCGTTGGAGCCGTTCTCCCGCCGCTCGATGAGCGCCTCGGGCGACGCGAAGGCGCGACCGAGCAGGGTCTCCTTGGTCCACGAGATCGTCAGCTCCTGATCCGCGGCGGCCCAGTGGCTGAGCATCTTCGTCCCGCCGGGATCGCGGACGATGATCGCCCCGCTGTCCGCGCCGACCGAGTCGACGAAGCAGCGCAGGGTCACGTCGAGCGCCTGTTCGCGGACACCTCGCCTCGGTGCCGAGCGCTCCTCCGATGCTTGTCGTGTGGGTACGCCCATGGCTTTGTCAGCCAACCGCGCGACCCGTCACGCCAAGCCCCGACCGCGGGGACCCTTCTTGCGGTTGGTCCCGAACTATCTGAGCAAATAACGGCCGCCCGTTATCGCATGCGATACGAGCCGCGCGGCGATCATATACCCGCGCTGACAGCCTCCAAATCGGGCGCCCCGGCGGGGCGCCAAGCTCAGCTCTCCGCGGCGGCGGGAGCGGGCGGCGGTGCCGGGGTGGTCGTCGAGGTGTACTCGAACTCCTCCTCGGCGCCGAAGAGCTTGTCGAGCAGCGCCTTGCGCAGGTCCTCGCTGATCGCGATCGCCAGCACGGCGCCGACCAGGCCGATGAACAGCAGGCGGCCCCAGCGGCGCTTCTTCTGCTGGCCGCGCAACCGCTCGGAGGCGTCGCGCAGGCTCTCGGCCGTCTGCTTGATGTCCTTGTGGACCTTCTTGTCATCGATCGCGGTGTCGATGACGCTGCCGTTCGAAGAGAGGCGCTCGTAGGCGTCGCGGGCTGATTCGAAGGCGTCGCGGACGCTGCTGCGCAGGTCCTCGTCCTCCATCAACCGCTTCAAGTACGGATTGTCCGCGGCCCCTCCGACCGCGTTGCGCGCGCGCTGTGCCTTCGTGTCCTTCGCCATCTTCGTGGTACCTCTCCAGATCGTCGTGCGTGGTCGGCGCCCCCAACGATATACCCGCAAAGGGGGTGGGCTATCTGCGACCGCGCGAGCGCACGCGGAGGCCGATCGCCGCCTCGAGCGCCTTCTCGATCCGATCGACGTAGATGAACTCCAGCTCGGCCCGCTCGTGCTCGGGGATCTCGAGAACGTCGCCCTCGTTGCGGTCGGGGAGGATCACGCGCTTGATCCCGGCCCGCTGCGCGGCGAGCGACTTTTCCTTGACGCCGCCGATCGGGAGCACCTGCCCGGTGAGCGTCAGCTCCCCGGTCATCGCCGTCTCCGATGACACCGGGCGGCCCGAGACCAGCGACGAGAGCGCCACCGCCATCGCCACCCCGGCGGAGGGACCGTCCTTCGGCACCGCGCCCGCGGGGACGTGGATGTGGATGTCGTTGCTCGCGAACCAGTCGTCGGCGAGCTCCGGCGCGATCGTCGCGGCATGGCCGCGCACCCAGGAGAGCGCTGCCTGAGCGGACTCGCGCATCACGTCACCGAGCTGGCCGGTGATCGTGAGCCCGCCCGAGCCGGGCATCGCCGTCGCCTCGATGAACAGCACCTCGCCCCCGACCGGCGTCCATGCGAGGCCGGTGGCAACGCCCGGCATCTGCGTGCGCCGCCGCGTCTCGGAGAAGACCTTGCGCCGGCCGAGCAGCTCGCGGGCCCGTTTCGCCGAGATCGTCCGGCTGCCCTGAGCGCGCTTGCGGCCCCGCTCGGCGGTCTCGCGCGCGAGCTTGCGGCACACGGTGCCGATCTCGCGCTCGAGCCCGCGGACGCCGGCCTCGCGGGTGTACTCCTCGATGATCGCCCGCAGCGCGGCGTCGGAGAAGCGGATCCCCGCGCCGCGCAGGCCGTTCTCGACGAGCTGGCGCGGGACCAGGTAGCGCTTGGCGATGTGCAGCTTCTCGTCGGTCGTGTAGCCGGCGAGCTGGATCACCTCCATGCGGTCGAGCAGCGGCGTCGGAATCGTGTCCGGCGTGTTCGCCGTCGCGATGAAGAGGACCTCGGAGAGGTCGAAGGGCAGGTCCAGGTAGTGGTCGCGGAAGGTTGAGTTCTGCGCCGGGTCGAGCACCTCGAGCATCGCGCTGGAGGGGTCGCCGCGGAAGTCCGAGCCCATCTTGTCGATCTCGTCGATCATGAACACGGGGTTGAGCGAGCCCGCGTCGCGCAGGGCACGGATGATCGTCCCGGGCATCGCCCCGATGTAGGTGCGCCGGTGACCGCGGATCTCGGCCTCGTCGCGGACGCCGCCGACCGAGATGCGCTCGAACTCGCGCCCCAGCGCCCGCGAGATCGAGCGCCCGAGGCTCGTCTTGCCGACCCCGGGCGGGCCGATGAAGCAGAGGATCGGGCCGTGCGACTCGGGATTTAGTGATCGGACCGCGAGGTACTCCAGGATCCGGTCCTTGACCCGCTCGAGGTCGTAGTGGTCGGCATCCAGCACCTCGCGCGCGTGGGGAATATCGAGGTCGTCGGTGGTCCGCGCGGACCAGGGCAGCTCGACCAGCCACTCGAGATAGGTGCGGATCACGCCGTACTCGGCCGCCGCCGGCGGCAGGCGCTCGAGCCGCGACAGCTCGCGATCGGCGGCCTTCTGCGCGTCCTCCGGCAGTCCGGCAGCCCCGATCCGTTCGCGCAGCTCGTTGACCTCCGCCTGGGTCTCGTCCTCCTCGCCGAGCTCGCGCTGGATCGCCTTCAGCTGCTCGCGCAGGTAGTACTCGCGCTGGCCCTTCTCCATCTTCGACTCGACCTCGGACTGGATCTGCGAGCCGAGCTGGATCACCTCCAGCTCGCGCGCCAGCAGCTCCGAGAGGCGGCGCAGGCGGCGGGTGACGTCCGTCTCCTCGAGCAGCTCCTGCTTCTCGGCGGTCGGGATCCGCAGCGCTCCGGCGATCAGGTGCGAGAGGGCGGAGGGGTCGTCGATGTTGGTGACCGCGAGCTGCAGCTCCTCGGGCAGATACGGGATCTGCTCGATGATCTCGGAGAAGGTGCGTTGGACGTTGCGCGTCAGGGCCTCGAGCTCGGGCGAGGGATCGACCTCGTCTCCGAGCTCCTCGATCCGGGCGACGAGGTAGGGCTCCTCGGTCACGTAGTCGCCGATCCGCACCCGGTCCGTCGCCTGGACGAGGATCCGCATCGTCCCGTCAGGGACCTTCAGCATCCGCGCGATCACACCGACCACGCCCACGTCGTAGAGCTCGCCCGGACCCGGCTCGTCGAGCTCGGAATCGCGGGAGGCGACCAGGACGAGCATCCGCTCGCCGCCGAGCACCTCGTCGACGAGCCGCATCGACCGTTCCTGGCCGACGGCGAGCGGCGTCAGCGTGTCCGGATAGGCCACGGCGTCCTTCAGCGGGAGCACCGGGAGCGCCGCCGGGAGCGGCCCGGCCGTCCGCTCGCGGATCGCCCGTTCGACGTCCTCCGCCTCGACGACCTGAATGCCGTCGTTGTCCATCAGCGCTGCGGCTTGGGCTCGATCGGCACCCGGCGGGTGACCTGGCCGGCGAGCGGCAGCTCCACCCGGAGGATGCCGTCGTCGTAGCTCGCGGTGGCGCGCTCGGCGACCACGTCGGCGCCCAGCTCGACCACGCGGCGAAACGGGCCCGCCTCGATCTCGAGCTGCTGGTACACGCGGCCCTCCGTCTCGGCCACCGGGCGGTGGCCCGTGATCACCAGGTCGCGGCCGGCGACCTCCAGGGCGACCGTGTCGACGTCGACGCCGGCGAGCTCGACCTTGACCACGGCCCGCGGCGGCTGCCCGCCGTAGTAGACGTCGACCCGCGGCGAGAACCCGCTTTGAGCCCGTGCGGCGCGGCCGCTCTGGTTGGCGAACGGGTCGCCGAGGAGCTCGTCCATCTCGCGCCACATGCGCTCGAAGTTGACCCGTACACCGCGCTGCGACATCGGCATGAATTTAGACCGTGAGCGATCTCAGAGCTCGAACACGTCGCCCGCGCGGGCGACGTCGACCGGGCCGCCGAACGCGCGCGAGCCCTCCTCCCGCGCCCACTCCGCGTCGAGCTCGTCGGAGATGTGCGTGAGCACGACCCGGGCGGCCCCGGCGCGGCGCGCGTGATCGCCGGCCTCCTCGGGGGTGAGATGACCGCGGATCCCGGTCCGCTCGGGCCGCGGCAGGGTCGCCTCGACGAACAGCAGGTCGGTGTCGCGCGCCACGTCGACCAGCTCCTCGCACGGGCGGCAGTCGGCGCCAAAGGTGAACCGGCCGGCGCTCGAGACGAGGTTGACCGCGTGGGTGAGGATGAAGTGCGGGACCTCGGCGAAGGTCGCGATCAGCGGTCCGATCTCGACCCGCGAGTCGCGGTCGTAGTCCTCGACCAGGAACGCCTGCTCGATCAGCTCCTCGTCGCCCCACGCGCCCACCACCGTCCGAAACGTCTGCCGGGCCCCGGGTGGGACGATCAGCCGCGGCCGCGCCGGGTCGGAGGTCCCGGGGTGCCCGGCCACCGGGACCGGCTGCTGTCGCGGCGTGAGCAGCAGCGCATAGGCATACGGGACCAGGTCGATGAAGTGGTCGGCGTGGACGTGCGAGATGAGCACCGCGTCGACGTCCGTGTAGTCGATGTGCTCGCGGAGCTTCCCGAACACACCCCCGCCGCAGTCGAGGAGCAGGGTCGTCTCGCCCTCCTGGACCAGGTAGCCGCTGCACGCCCCGCCGGAGTCCTGCCATGCCGGCGACTTGCCCAGCACCGTGATCCTCATCGTGGCGCGGACTTTAGGTGGGAGGGCACTTCCCGCAAACGCCGGAAACCCGGGATCGGGCCGTTCGCGAATTCGTGGCGTTTTGCGGAATCGCCCTCCGCGCGACCGGCCGGCACTTGATTGGATCGGACCCGAGAGGAACCAACGAGAGGGGCAGTTGTGATCGAGGTCGAGCAGGTGACGGAGATCGCCGAGGCGCTCGGGCTGAGGCGAAAGGGAGCCGCGAAGCGGAAGAGCAAGCGCCGCAACGGACATAGTTGCGAGGAGTGCTTCTTTCATCGGCGCATGCTCTGCGCGCTGGATCTCGACGAGCCCTGCTCCACGTTCCGCCCCGACACGCCCCAGGGCCTGGTGCCGCCGCGCCAGCCGGCGCTGCTGATGCGCGAGACCTGAGAGCCGGCGCCCCGCGATCGCCGGGCGCGCCTTCTAGAATCAGAGGCGATGCAGACCGAACGCACCAGCCGCCTGAGCGCCTCGCCCCCGCTGTTCGCGAGCCGTTTCCTCGACTTCTTCTCGCGCGTCCACCCCGTGGTCCCGGCGCTGATCTACATCCCGGTGATCGCCGCCCTCGTGGTCCTCGGCGCGCGCGACGGCCAGGGCGCGCTCGAGATCATCGGGCTCATGGCGGGTGGCCTGGCGATCTGGACGATCTCGGAGTACTGGTTGCACCGCAAGGTGTTCCACTGGGACCCCGACCATCCGATCGGCCATCGGTTGCACTTCATCATCCACGGCGTCCACCACGACCATCCCAACGACAAGATGCGGTTGGTGATGCCGCCTGGCGCCAGCATCCCGCTCGCCGCCCTCTTCTTTGGGTTGTTTTGGCTCGTGTTTGGGGTCCCCACCGCGTACCCGCTGTTCGGTGGCTTTCTGATCGGCTACCTGATCTACGACTACATGCACTATTACCTGCATCACGCCGTGCCCAGGACGAAGCTGGGCAAGCGGCTGCGCGAGCAGCACATGCGCCATCACTTCCAGGATCACCGTTACGGCTTCGGTGTCTCCTCGCCGCTCTGGGACGCGGTCTTCCGCACCCTGCCGCGCACGCGCCGGTCCGGCTAACCGTTACCCTTCGTTCACATGGGCGACACGCCACTGTGTAACGCAGTGGATCGAAAGGGGAAGGTCAAATGGCACCGGAAGTGAACACAGCCGACGAGGCGGCCGAGCTGATCCGTGAGCGGATCAAGGCACTCGACTCGGAGCGCGCACAACTCTCACGAGCGCTTGCGAGCCTGACCGGCGGGCGCGAGGGTCGTCGCGGCCCCGGCCGTCCCCGCACCTCGTCGAGGTCCTCAGGCCGCCGACGCCGGAGCGGCACTCGAGCCGACCAGGCGGTGAACATGATCGGCGCGAACCCCGGGGTCTCGGCATCGGAGATCGCCAAGCGGATGAAGATCAAGCCGAACTATCTGTACCGCGTGCTGGCCGAGCTGGAAAAGGAAGGCAAGGTGCGCAAGGAAGGTCGCGCCTACCACCCAGTCGGTAAGAGCTAGCCGCTTACACCAGATCCATACCCGCGACCGTCTCGCGCTCCGAGCGCAGCTCGGCCACCGAGGCCAGGATCCGTTCCCGCGAGAAGTCGTTCACCTCGAGCCCCTCGACGATCGAGTAGGAGCCGTCCGTGCAGTGGCAGGGCTGCCCGCAGATGATCCCCTCCTCGATCCCGTAGCTGCCGTCGCTCGGGACGGCCATCGAGACCCACTCACCCTGCGGCGTGCCGAGCACCCAGTCGCGGACGTGGTCGAGCGCCGCGTTCGCGGCCGAAGCGGCGCTGGACGAGCCGCGGGCCTCGATGATCTCGGCCCCGCGCTTGGCGACGCGAGGGATGAACTCGTCCGCGATCCAGGCCTCGTCGTCGACCGCGTTCCATGCGTTCTCGCCACGCACCTTCGCATTCACCAGGTCGGGGTACTGGGTCGGCGAGTGGTTGCCCCAGACGGTCAGGTTGGTGACGTCGGCGACCCCGGCCCCGAGCTTGTTCGCGAGCTGGGCGACCGCCCGGTTGTGATCGAGGCGCATCATCGCCGTGAACCGCTCGGCCGGGACGTCGGGGGCGTTCGCCTTCGTGATCAGGGCGTTTGTGTTGGCCGGGTTGCCCACCACGAGCACGCGGACATCGTCGGCGGCCGCGGCGTTGATCGCCTCGCCCTGGGGCTTGAAGATGCCGCCGTTCGCCTCGAGTAGGTCGGCGCGCTCCATGCCCTTGGTGCGCGGACGGGCCCCGACCAGGAGCGCGATGTTGGTGCCCTCGAACGCCTGCTTGGGGTCGTCGGAAATGTCGATCTTGCGCAGGAGCGGAAAGGCGCAGTCGTCGAGCTCCATCGCGGTGCCCTCGGCGGCCTTGACCGCGTCCGGGATCTCGAGCAGTCGCAGCTCGACCGGGGTGTCGTCGCCGAGCATCTGGCCGGCGGCGATCCGAAACAGCAGCGCATATCCGATCTGCCCGGCGGCGCCGGTTACTGTGACCTTGACGGGGGTGCTCACTTGATTTCTCGCTCCTGGTTCTTTCGGGATCTTCGTCCGCAAGCTAGTAGATCGCTGGCGGCGTTGGCGACGGCAGCCGCCCTACTCGGCGGCTGCGGCGACGGCGCGGCCGACCCGGCCGAAGGCGATCGACGCGCTAGCTCGCTACCTGCCCGCGGACATCCCCGGAGTGATCTTCTACGCCGACCTGGCGCTGGCGCGGGAGCAACTCGGTCTGCCGACGACGCCGACGCCCTGCCCTTTGAGCTCTACGGATGCCGCGAGTCGACCCCGAGGCGCGCGAGACGCAGCTGCTCGAGGCAGTGCAGCCTCGCTCGCCAGCTCGAACGGCTCGGTTCGAGCGACGGCACGGCGGTCACGAAGCCCGGTGGCGATGTGAACCAGGTCGTCGATGCGGGCGGCGGCGTCTTGGTGATCTCGCGCAAGGACGCCTCGGCCGCGATCTGGTCGCCGACCCGCCCGGTGGGCCCGAGCCGTTGCTCGCGCTGCTGGAGCCGGCTGACGAAGCGGTGGCCCTGGCCGTCTCAGGGATCGGTGAGGAGTGCGTCACTGGCCGGTGAGCCGACCGTGGTCGCGGCGCGATCACGTCCCGTTCAGCGGCGAGGGCGGCTACGACGGGACGGTGCCGCTGCGCGACTTCCAGGCTGTCAGCCTCGGTACCGGCCTCTACGACTGCGGCTGAGGCTGACCGACCGCGGCGTTCAGGTTCTCGTCGATCGCGCCGAGGAACTCCTGCGTGGTCAGGTACTCCTGATCGCCGCCGACCAGCAGCGCCAGGTCCTTCGTCATCTTGCCGCTCTCCACCGTCTCGACGCAGACGCGCTCGAGGGTGTCGGCGAACTCGCTGACCTCGGGCGTCTCGTCCATCCGCCCGCGGGCGGCGAGCGCGCGGGTCCAGGCGAAGATCGAGGCGATCGGGTTGGTTGACGTCGGGTTGCCCTTCTGGTGCTCGCGGAAGTGGCGCGTGACCGTCCCGTGCGCAGCCTCGGCCTCCACGGTCTTGCCGTCGGGGGTCATCAGGACGCTGGTCATCAGCCCGAGCGAGCCGAAGCCCTGGGCCACCGTGTCGGACTGCACGTCGCCGTCGTAGTTCTTGCACGCCCACACGTAGCCCCCCTCCCACTTCAGCGCCGCGGCGACCATGTCGTCGATCAGCCGGTGCTCGTAGGTGATCCCGGCGGCCTCGAACTCGTCCTTGAACTCGTCCTCGAACACCTCCGCGAACAGGTCCTTGAAGCGCCCGTCGTAGCGCTTGAGGATCGTGTTCTTGGTCGACATGTACACCGGGTAGCCGCGCTCGAGCCCGTAGCGCATCGAGGCGCGCGCGAAGTCCCGGATCGAGTCGTCGAGGTTGTACATCCCCATCGCGATCCCGCTCGAGGGGAAGTCGAAGATGTCGATCTCGATCGGCTCGCCCTCGTCCTTGGGTGTCCAGGTGAGGGTCAGCTTGCCCTCGCCGGGGATCAGGGTGTCCTCGGCTCGGTACTGGTCGCCAAACGCGTGGCGGCCGATGATGATCGGCTTGGTCCAGCCCGGGACGAGCCGCGGGATGTTGGAGATCACGATCGGCTCGCGGAAGATCACGCCGCCGAGGATGTTGCGGATCGTCCCGTTGGGCGATCGGTACATCTCCTGGAGGCCGAACTCCTCCACGCGGGCCTCGTCCGGAGTGATCGTGGCGCACTTGACGCCGACCCCGTACTCCTTGATCGCGTTCGCGGCGTCCACCGTGATCTGATCGGCGGTCGCGTCGCGGCTCTCGATCCCGAGGTCGTAGTACTTCAGGTCGACGTCGACGTACGGGAGGATCAGCTGCTCCTTGATGAACGACCAGATGATCCGGGTCATCTCGTCGCCGTCGAGCTCGACGATCGGGTTGCGGACTTTGATCTTGGAATCGGGCATGGCGCGCGATGCTATCGGCGCGCTTCACCCGCATGGTCGAACAACCGCCCGGCCCTGATTTCGGCGGCCATCTCCTGAGACTCGGCGCGGTAGGCGGAACCGTCGTCGAACTCGATCACCGGCACCATCTCCTGGCCGGTGAGCCGGCGCACCTCCTTGCGGCGGCTGCGGGGATGCATCGGCGCCTTGACCACGTCGTAGTCGATTCCCTCGTCGTCCAACGCCTTCTGGACCTTCCAGCAGGCGTCGACGTCGTGGTGGACGAACGTGAGCACGCAGCGGTGCAGGCGGACGCGAGACACGCGCGGAGCCTATTCGGACGTAGAGTCCGCGTCGATGGACGCCGAGCGGGTGCGCATCGAGATCACCGACCGGATCGCGGACGTGTGCATGGTCCGCGGGGCGAAGCACAACGGCCTCGACTGGCGGATGTTCGTGGCGCTGAACGAGGCGGTCGACGAGCTCACGGACGCGCGAGGACGTGCACGCCGTCGTCCTGCGCGGCGACGGACCGAGCTTCTGCGCCGGCCTCGACATCGCGAGCTTCGCCAACGGCGACGGCGACCTCTCCGGCGCCGGGCTCGAGCGCGCCGAGGGCGAGGCTGCGAACTTCGCGCAGCGCGTCGCCTACGGCTGGCGCGAGCTGGACGTGCCGGTGATCGCGGCGATCCGCGGCGCCTGCCTCGGCGGCGGATTGCAGATCGCGCTCGGCGCCGACATCCGGATCGCGGCGCCCGACGCGCGCCTGTCGGTGATGGAGATCGTCCACGGCCTGATCCCCGACATGAGCATCACCCAGACGCTCACCCGCCTGGTCCGCGACGACGTCGCCCGCGAGCTCGTGTTCACCGGCCGCCGGATCGAGGCCGCCGAGGCGCTCGAGCTCGGCCTCGTCACGCGGATCTCGGAGGCGCCCGAAGAGGACGCCCGCGAGCTCGCGGCTGAAATCGCGGCGCGCCGCCCGGAGGCGGTGCGCAACGCGAAGCGGCTGCTGAACGAGGCGCCCACGCTGAGCCCAGCGGAGGCGCTCGCACTCGAGACCGAGCTGCAGCGCGAGCTGCTGGGCGTGGCGCCCCGAGCCTGACCCGGCGCGTCCCGGGGGCGAAATCCCGTCGAGCCGCACTCAACCCACCGTATGGGTGGTTTCGGTGCGGTTCGGGAGTTGGCGATGCGCCAGCGCGGGGTGGTGACGCTTGCGCAGATGCAGGGGGCGGGGATCTCGCCGCGGCAGGTGGAGCGAGGGCTCGAGCGCGGCGATCTGGTGCGCCTGCACCGGGGCGTGTATCGCCTCGGACCGGTCTCGCTCCCTCATTGCCCAGAAATGGCGGCGACGCTCGCATGTGGTGTCAACGCGGTACTCAGCCATCGGTCGGCGGCAGCGATGTACGAGATCCTCGATCCGCACCCCGGCCCGATCCACATCACTGTCCCGCACCGACACCGCCGCGGGGACGCCGGAATCGTCGTCCATGAGACGGCCTCGCTCGGTGCGCACGAGATCCGCGAGCGCCGAGGCGTCCCGCTGACCGCGCCGATCCGGACACTGATCGACCTCTCGGGCGAGTGCACGCCGGAAGACCTCGAGCGCGCGATTTCCGAGGCGTTCGCGCGCCGCCTAACCAACCTTCCCTCGCTGCAAAGAGCGATCGGGGCATATCGCGGCCGGCGGGGCGTGGCGCGCATTGGTGCGCTGCTCGACCACGGGCCGCGCTTGAGCCGCTCGCCGCCTGAGCGCCGTCTGCTCCGCGCCATTCGCGACGCCGGGCTCCCCGAGCCCGAGACGAACGTGATGGTCGGTCGCTGGGAGGTGGACTTCCTCTGGCGCGATGCGGGCCTCGCCGTCGAGGTGGACGCGTACTCGACCCATTCCTCACCGCGCGCGTTCGAGCGGGACCGGCGCAAGGACGCGGATCTCGCGGCGCGTGGGCTGATGGTTCAGCGGTTCAGCGCCGACCACGTTCGCGACGAGCTCGAGTACGTCCTCGCATGGATCGCAGCGCGCCTCGCCGGCGCGTCGCGCCTCTGAGACAATCACCACATGGCCACCGTCGAGCGCCGGCCGTCCCCCGCCGCCACCCACGAGGTGATCAACCAGTCGACCCCGCTGGAGGGCTACAACACGTTCGCGGCCGACCGCGTGCTGACCGAGGCGCTGCGGCGCGAGGGCGGCGAGTGGGCCGAGGAGCGGGCGCGCGAGGTCGGCGCGTTCGCGGGCTCAGCGCGGGCGATCCGCTGGGGGTTCGAGGCGAACGAGAACCCGCCCCGGCTGCGCACGCACGATCGCTTCGGCCACCGGATCGACGAGGTCGACTTTCACCCCTCGTGGCACGAGCTGCTCGGCGCGGGGGTCGGGTTCGGCCTCCACGCCCTGCCGTGGCGCGACCCGCAGCCCGGCGCGCACGTGGCCCGGGCGGCGATGTTCGTCGCGTCGCAGGCCGAGGCCGGGGTCGGGTGCCCGCTCTCGATGACCTACTCCGTGATCCCGGCGCTGCGCAAGCAGCCCGAGCTCGCCGCCGAGTGGGAGCCGCGCTTTACCTCGCTCGCCTACGACGGCGAGCTGCGCCCCGCCCCCGACAAGCCCGGCGCCCTCTGCGGGATGGGGATGACCGAGAAGCAGGGCGGCTCGGACGTGCGCGCCAACACCACCATCGCGACGCCGGTGAACGGCGGCGGGCCGGGCGCGGAGTACGCGATCACGGGACACAAGTGGTTCATGTCGGCGCCGATGTGCGACGCGTTCTTGATCCTCGCCCAGGCCGAGGGCGGGCTCTCCTGCTTCTTGATGCCGCGCTTCACGCCCGACGGCGAGCTCAACGCGATCCACATTCAGCGGCTCAAGGACAAGCTGGGCAACCGCTCCAACGCCTCGAGCGAGGTCGAGTTCCGGGGCGCCTGGTCGCGCATGGTCGGCGACGAGGGGCGCGGCGTGCCGACGATCATCGAGATGGTCAACCACACCCGCCTGGACTGCTGCCTGGGCGCCGCGGCCGGGATGCGGGCAGGGGTCGCCGCCGCGATCCACCAGACCTCCCAGCGGGCCGCGTTCGGCAAGCTGCTGATCGACCAGCCGCTGATGCGCAACGTGCTCGCCGACCTGGCGATCGAGTCGGAGGCGGCGACGATCGGGGCCCTGCGGCTGGCGCGCGCGTACGACCAGTCGATCGCCGGCGACGAGCGCGAGACGCAGTTCAAGCGGGTCGCCAACGCGGTGCTCAAGTACTGGCTCTGCAAGCGCGCCGTCCCTCACGCAGGCGAGGCGCTCGAGTGCTTCGGCGGCAACGGCTTCGTGGAGGAGTCGGGGATGCCGCGGCTGTATCGCGAGTCGCCGCTCAACTCGATCTGGGAGGGCTCCGGCAACGTCCAGTGCCTCGACGTGCTGCGCGCGATGGCGCGTGGCCCGCAGGCGCTGGAGGCGTTCTTCGCCGAGGTCGACGAGACCGCTGGGGCCGACCCGCGCCTCGACGCCGAGGCGGCGGGCCTGCGCGAGGAACTCGGCGACCTCGACGGGATCGAGTCGCGGGCCCGGCGCGTGGTCGAGCGCATGGCGCTGGTGCTGCAGGGGTCGCTCGTGGTCCGCTACGCCGACCCGGCTGTGGCCGACGCCTTCTGCGCCTCGCGCCTCGGCGGCGACTGGGGCCGGGCGTTCGGGACCCTGCCCGCCGGCACCGATTTTGGCCGGATCATCGAGCGTCACACGGTCGCGCTGTAGGTGATGGCAGCCTCCGAGCGCATCCGCCGGCACCTGCAGGGCAACGCGGTTGGGTACGTCGCCGTGTTCATCGCCCTCAGTGGCACGGCGATCGCGCTCCCCGGCAAGGAGAAGGTGAAGCGCAACGACATCGCTCGGGGTGCCGTCGTCGGCAAGGCGATCGCCCCGGGCGTGGTGAAGAGAGCCAAGATCCAGAACGGCGCCGTCCAGACCAACAAGCTTGGGGCCGGCGCGATCACGGCGCCCAAGCTCGCCGCGGGCTCGGTGACCGGCCCGGCGATCGCCACCGGCGCCGTCACCTCTCAGCAGGTCGCCGACGCCAGCCTGCTCGGCGACGACTTCGCGCCCGGCCAGATCAGCGACGCCTTCCTGTTCGACGACGCCGCCGGCCCCCAGACCTTCACGATCCAGCGACCCGGGCGGGTGTACGTCATCGCGACGGTCGCCGTGCTCTGCCAGACCGCGTCCTGCAACGCCGGGTACGCGGTCGAGATCGACGGCACGATCGTGCCCGGGGCCGAGGTCGTCATCCCGTCGCTGATCACGGTCGAGCAGCTGACCCTCGTCGGGCTCTCGCACCAGCTCACGGCCGGTGAGCACCGGATTGAGCTCGTCTCATCGACGTCCAGCGCGGACGAAGTGGTGAAGCTCAGCGGCGTCCTGATTCAGTAGTCGCCCAGGGCGAAATTAGGTGCGGCGAGGGTTGCACGCCTACGATTGACGGATGTTTGCGCGCGGGCGACTGACCCTCATGCACATCCGCGGGATCCGAATCGCGGTCGACTACTCGTGGTTCCTGGTCCTGTTCCTGATCATCTGGTGGCTCTCGGACGCCTACCGGCAGCAGCTCGGCGAGGGCCAGTCCGACTACGAGCCTTACCTGCTCGCGGTCGCCTCGGCACTGCTCTTCTTCGGCTCGATCCTGCTGCACGAGCTCGGCCACGCCGCGATCGCCAACCGGCGCGGGATCCCGATCACCGAGATCACCCTGTGGATGTTCGGCGGGGTCGCGCGGATGACCAAGGACAGCGACACGCCGGGGACCGAGTTCAAGATCGCGGCAGCTGGGCCTGCGGTGACGCTGCTGATCGTGCTCGTCTCCTCTGCGATCGCAATCGCGATCTCGAGCCCGGCCGAGTTCTGGGACGCGATCACCGTCCAGGCCGGCGGAACCCCCGGAATTCTGGCGATGCTCGGCTGGCTGGCCTGGATCAACGCCCTGTTGCTGATCTTCAACCTGATCCCGGCCTTCCCCCTCGACGGCGGCCGGATCACCCGCGCGATCGTCTGGCGTCTCACCGGCGATCGCAACCGCGCGACCCGCTTCGCGGCCACGCTCGGGCGTGGCTTCTCCTACCTGCTGATCGGCCTCGGGCTGCTGATCGTGCTCGCCCTCGGCGACATCGTCGCCGGGGCCTGGCTGGCGCTCGTCGGCTTCATGCTCGGCCAGTCCGCGCGCGGTTACGCGCTGCAGTCGGAGTTCTCGAGCCGGATCGAGGGCATTCGGGTGGCCGACGTCATGGACGCCGAGCCGGTTGCGATCCCCGAGGAGACCAGCGTCGAGCGCGCCCTGGACGAATACTTCCTGCGCTACCGCTGGCCCTGGTTCCCGGTGGTCGACGCCGGCGACCGCTTCCAGGGCCTGCTCGTGCGCGAGGTCGCCGACGGCGTTCCGGAGCCCAGCCGCGCGTCGCAGACGGTGGGCGAGGTCTTCGAGCTCGACGCCACCGGCACGCTGCGGGTGCGCGACGACGCGCCGCTCGAGTCGCTGCTGGGCAATGACGCCCTGCGGCGGCTGGGCGGGCTCGCCGCGGTCGACGCCGACGGCCGGCTTCGGGGCGTGATCACGGCGGATCAGGTGGGTAGGGCACTCCGCGATGCCGTCGCGCAGCGGAGTTAGCCGCAAGACCGATCTATAGGATCGGGCTAGGAATGCCCAAGCACGACGTACTCGTTATCGGAGCCGGCCTCGCCGGCCAGCGGGCCGCCCTCGCCGCCGCCGAGGAGGGCGTGTCGGTCGGGATCGTGAGCAAGGTCCACCCCGTGCGGTCGCACTCCAACGCGGCCCAGGGCGGGATCAACGCGGCGCTCAATCCCGAGGACTCGTGGGAATCGCACGCCTTCGACACGGTCAAGGGCTCGGACTACCTGGGCGACCAGGACGCGATCGAGATCATGACCCGCGAGGCGCCCGAGGAGATCCTGCACCTCGAGCATCTCGGCGTCCCCTTCCACCGCAACGAGAAGGGCGAGCTCGGCACCCGGGCCTTCGGCGGCGCCTCCCAGGCGCGCACGTACTACGTGGCCGACATCACCGGGCAGGCGATCATGCACGTCCTCTACGAGCAACTCATGAAGTACTCCGAGGACGTCGACCGCTACGAGGAGTACTTCACCACCGGGCTGGCGATCGACGACGACGGCGCCTGCGTCGGCGCCGTGCTCCGCAACGTGCGCGACGGCTCGATGGAGCTGTTCGAGGCCAAGAACGTGATCCTCGCCACGGGCGGGAACGGCCAGGCCTGGCAGCCGACAACCAACGCCCTGATCTGCACCGGCGACGGGATCGCGATGGCCTACCGCGTCGGCGCCCCGCTGATGGACATGGAGATGATCCAGTACCACCCCACGACGCTGGCGCGCAAGGGCTTTTTGATCACCGAGGGCGCCCGCGGAGAGGGCGCTCACCTCCTGAACGCCAAGGGCGAGCGCTTCATGGAGACGTACGCCCCGAACAAGATGGAGCTCGCCTCGCGCGACGTCGTCTCACGCGCCGAGCAGACCGAGATCAACGAGGGCCGCGGCTTCGACGACGGCACCGTCGCCCTCGACATCACCGTCGTGCCGAAGAAGCGGATCCACGAGGCGCTGCGCGAGATCGTCCTCGTCGGCCGCGACTTCGCCGGGGTCGACATCACCCGCGAGCCGATCCACATCAAGCCGGGCAACCACTACACGATGGGCGGCGTGAAGACCGACATCAACGGCGCCACCGAGATCCCCGGGCTCTACGCCGCGGGCGAGTGCGCCTGCGTCTCGGTCCACGGCGGCAACCGCCTGGGCGCCAACTCGTTGCTCGACACGCTGATCTTCGGCCGCCGGTCGGGCGTCCACGCCGCCGACCGCGCCAAGGCCACCGAGGGCGGGCGCCCTTCCAAGCGGGTGCTCGCCGACGAGCAGGCGATGATCCAGGCGGTCATCGGCCGCGAGCGCGGCTCCGGCCGGCGGGTGTCGGAGATCCGCAAGGAGCTCGGCGCGACGATGGACAGATACGTGGCCGTGTTCCGCGACCAGGAGGGCATCCAGCGGGCGCACGAGATCGTCACGCGGCTCAAGGAGGAGGCCGAGAGCGCCTACATCGACGATCGCGGCGCGGTCTTCAACCAGGACGTGCTCGGGGCGATCGAGCTCGGCTACATGCTCGACAACGCCGAGGCGGCCTGCGTCGGCGCCCTGCACCGCACGGAGAGCCGCGGCGCGCAGTACCGCACCGACTTCCCCGAGCGCAACGACGACGAGTGGCTGAAGCACATCGAGCTGCGGCGCAACGGCGCCGGGCCCGAGATCAGCTACTCCGACGTGACGATCACCGAGTGGCAGCCGATGGAGAGGACTTACTGAGTGGAAGCCCAGACCGGCACTGAAACCGAGGAGTACACGCTCAAGGTCCGGCGCTTCAAGCCCGACGCGGGCGAGGGGCCGTACTGGCAGGAGTTCGACGTCGAGCTCGACCCGACGCTCTCCGTGCTCGACGGCCTGCTTCAGGCCAAGGATCGCGAGGACGGGTCGCTCGCGGTGCGCTGCTCTTGCCGGGCGGCGATCTGCGGCTCGTGCGGGGTGAAGATCAACGGCCAGTCGACGCTCGCCTGCCTGACGCAGGTCGGCGAGGCGCACGAGTTTGCCAACCGCCGCAACGGCGGGGAGACGAAGCCGATCACGTGTCGAGCCCATGGGCAACATGCCGGTGATCAAGGACCTGGTCACGGACATGGAGGCGACCCACTGGGAGAAGATCCGCCGGGTCACTCCGTGGCTGCTCGACGACGGCAACCCGCCGGAGCGTGAGCGGATCGTGCCGCCGGACTCGATGGTCGACATCACGCAGACGATCGCCTGCATCCAGTGCGGCGCCTGCGTGTCGTCCTGCCTGTCGATGGAGGTCGACCCCGACTTCATCGGCCCGGCGGCGCTGGCCAAGGCCTACCGCTTCGTCGGCGACCCGCGCGACGTCGAGACCCGCGAGCGCCTCTACGACCTCGCCCAGGACCCGCACGGCATCTACGACTGCACGCACTGCTTCTCGTGCGTCGACGCCTGCCCCAAGGGCGTCGCGCCGATGGACCAGATCATGCGCCTGCGCCGCGCGGCCGGCACCGACGAGGAGATCAACGACCGCAACAACGGCCACAACCACGAGGCCGCGTTCGTGAAGATCATCAAAAAGAAGGGCACCCTCGACGAGTCGCTGCTGCAGCAGGAGTCATACGCCCCGGGGATCAAGGGCAAGCTGATGCCGAGGCCGTCGGCGCTCAAGGGGCTGCTGGCCTCGATCCCGACCGCGCTCCGCGGCGTGCGCAGCGGCAAGATGCGCTCGATCCCGAAGCTGATCCCCGGCGTCCACCCCAAGCTCCCGGGCGACTCGCAGACCCAGGTGAAGCGCCTCTACGAGCGCGCCGAGGCGGAGCACACCCAGATCAACCTCTACATCACCGGCGAGGAGGACGTGGAGCCAGAGCCCGACGAGGAGACCCTGAGCCCACCTGAAGCGTCGCCCGGACCGAAGGAGAACGAGTGAAACTCGCGTATTGGCCCGGCTGCGTCTCGCGCGGCTTCACCACCGAGCTTCACGGCTCGATGGCGCTGGTCGCCGACCGGCTCGGGATCGACCTGGTGACGCTCGACCGCGCCAACTGCTGCGGCGCGGGGGTGATCGCCGAGCACAACCAGGAGCTCGCCGACACGCTCAACGCCCGCACCTTCGCCCTCGCCCAGCAGACGGGGCTCGGGATGATGAACATCTGCTCGACCTGCCAGGGCGCGCAGTCGGAGTGCCAGCAGCGCCTCGACGCCGACTCGGCCTATCGCGCCCACATCAACGAGGCGCTCGCCGGCGAGGGGATCGAGTACGTGAAGGGCAAGCAGGGCTGGGAGAACAAGAACTTCCTCTGGGTGCTGGTCGAGGACTACGGCCTGGCCGGGCTGAAGGCGAAGGTGAGCCGGCCGCTCTCGGGCCTGCGGGTGGGGCCGTTTTACGGTTGCTACGTCGTCCGCCCGAAGTCGCGGCTTGGCTACGACGAGCACCCGGAGCGCGATCTCTACCTGGAGATGGTGATCGAGGCGCTCGGCGGCGAGGTGGTCGACTACGACGGCGCCCGCAAGTGCTGCGGCTTCCCGGTGATCACGATGAACCGCGACACCTCGCTGCGCCAGGCGGGCACGCACATCGCCGACGCCCTCGACCAGGGCGCCGACTGCCTCGTCACCCCGTGCCCGCTCTGCCACCTCAACCTCGACCTGCAGCAGCCCGAGGCGGCAAAGGTCGTCAACCGCGACCTCGGCCTCGCGGTCCTGCACCTGCCGCAGCTCGTCGGCCTGGCGCTCGGGCTCGAGCCGAAGGAGCTCGGGATGAATCGCCACATCGCATCGACCGAGTGGGTCGCCGAGCGGCTCGCCGGGGTGCCGATGTGAGCGGCGACCTGCCACAGGGCGCCCCGCAGCCACCGCCCGAGGTTGAGCAGGCGGCCCTGCTCGGCCACATCGAGGACGCGGTCAGCCTGTATCTGAAGTTCACGGACGTCGACCCGGAGACCGCCCGCCAGGTGGTCGAGAAGCTCGCCGAGGGCTAGCGGCCCGGGCCGCTAACGGTCCCGAGTCGCCGGACGCGAGGGCGCCGGCCTCGCGCCACATGAACCAGTTGGGGACGCCGAGCACCTCGTCCTCCTGAATCACCTCGTAGCCAAAGCGCGAGTACAGGGCGACGTTCTGCGGCTTCTCGGTCTCCAGGTAGGAGTCCTCGCCCGCCTCGTCGAGGCGCCGCGTGTACTCGCGCAGCACGAGGCTGCCGACGCCCTGACCCTGGAACTCGGGCTCGACCCCGAACGGGCCGAAGTGGGCGTGCGGTCGCCGGGGGTCGCGGCGCTCCCAGTTGTCGAGCCAGCGAACGGATCGCACCGCGGTCCGCGGACCGGAGCGGATCAGGTCAGGGACGAGACGCACCTTCTTCGCGTTGCTCATCCGGCACGCCCGCTCGACGAGATCGTTGGTCGACGCGATCACGCGGCCGTCGAGCCGCGCGACGAGCGGTCGCTGGTGACTCGTGAGTTGGTACAGCCGGCTGAAGAAGCGATGCACCACCCGGTAGGAGCGGTCGAGGTCGGGGCCGACCACCGCGATCACCATCGGGCTGTCGCACATCGCCCGGGAGACGACCTCGATCGCCGTCTCGATCTCGTCCGGACGGGTGTCGCCGACCTCGATGCGGGCCAGGTCGACCCGCTCGCTCACCCGCGCTCCAGCCGTCGGCTGATCCATCGTGCCCCGACGGTATCGGTCAGCCCGTGCGCGACGATCGAAGCCAGGATCACGAACGAGGCGACGTCGAAGACGAGGGTTCGGTGCGGCACGGCGGCATCGAGCGCGAGCAGCGCGAAGAGCATCGAGGCGGCGCCCTTGGGCCCGAACCAGGCGATGAACGCCTTGTGCGACCGGGGGATCCCGGTTCGCAGAAGCGCCAACTCCACCGCCACCGGGCGCGCGAGCAGCAGGGCGAAGACGATGAAGCCGAGCAGGGCGGGCACCGACGCGTCATAGCCCGTCCCGACGATCAGGGCGCCGAAGACGAAGAACGTGAGCACCTGGAAGATCGCGCTCACGTTCTCCGAGAAGTCGGCGAAGCGCTCGGTGATCTCGTGCTCGGAGATGCCGAGCGTGATCCCGAGGACGAACGCCGCGATCAGCCCGTTGCCGAAGGTGACATCGGCGAGCCCGAAGGCCACGAGGCCGAGGCCGATGGCGTAGATACCCGCGTACCGCGCCGTGATGCCCCGCGGGGTCACGCGATGCAGCCAGCCGCCGAAGATGCCGAGCACGATCCCGATCACGGCGCCAAACGCCGCCTCGCCGACGAGCTGAGCGGCCTCGCTGCCGGCGTCCCCGCCGGGCGAGGCCAGGACCAGGAAGAAGAGCACGAACGGAAGCGCGAGCCCGTCGTTGAGCCCGGACTCGAGGTTGAGCGTGTGGCGGATCGTCTCCGGGACGGCGCGCGACGTGACCACCGAGGAGGTGACCACGGGGTCGGTGGCGCAGAGGATCGCGCCGAGCAGGAAGGCCTCGGACCAGGCGAGGTCGCCGAACAACAGCTTCGCGCCGCCGGCGAGCAGGACGAGGGTGATCGGCATCGCGATCACGAGGGCGCGGGCGGGCGGGCCCCAGTGGCGAGCGAGGAGCTCGCGATCGACCAGCAGCCCGTCGGAGACCAGGGTGAGGATCAGCGCCAGCTCGATCAGCTCGACGATCCCCTCGTCGCCGACGTCGACCGAGACGACGTCCAGCTCCGCGAGCACGATCCCCAGCACGATCGAGAGCACGGAGGCCGAGAGCACGGTGCCGCGGATCAGCCCTGAGAGCGCCGCGGTCACGGTCAGCAGCCCGCCGAAGATCAGCGCCGCCTCGCCGAACGAGAGGTCCATCAGCGCACGTACCAGTCGACGTAGCCGGCGCAGCTGTGGCGCTCGGGCTCGGCGCGAGTCGCCGCGAGCGCCCCGAGATGGGCGACCGAGTGGGCGCCGAGCAGTCGCCCGGCGGCCGGGGGATCGGCGACCGTCGCGGTGAGCGTCGTCGGCGGCGAGTCGGCGTTGACCACGAGCAGGCCCGCCGCCCAGTACGGCGCCGTGCCGCGATAGTCGAGGTTCCCGGGCACGCTGGCCTCGAAGCCGGAACCGTCGCTGATCGTTACCGGGCGGGTCGCGTCGTACTGGAGCGAGAGCTCCCACCGCCCCGGCGGCAGGTGGAGATCGGCGGTTGCCGACTCGCCGCTCTCGACCGTGGTCTGCGACCACGGGCTCGCCAACACCGGCTCGGCCGCGAACGACGAGACGCGCCGCGGCTTGGCCGCGGTCGGGCAGCCGTCCGTGCGGCCGGGCTCGGCGCCGGTCTCCGCCGGCTCTCGCCCGATTGGCGATCGCTGCTTCTCCCACAGCACGTAGGAGTTGGTGGTCTTCACCGCGCGGTAGCCCGGCGGCGGGCCGCTCGCGTACGCGGCGCGGGTCGTGAGCACGTATGGGAACCGGGCCAGCGTCGCCGCGGTCACCGAGTCGAAGTCGAACTTCGAGCCCACGTCGCGGAGCTTGAAGTTGGGCTCGACGAAGTAGGGGTCGTAGAAGTTGCGCACGTGGGTGAACGGCTTTGAGCCGCGCAGCTCGTAGAGGACGAAGTTGTCGCGCCCGAGGAAGAGCAGCTTCTCACCCTCGACCAGCGGCCGGATCTGCGCCAGCTCGTCGGCGTGGTCGGACGGCGCGACCGGTGCCTGGCGCAGGATCAGAAACGAGCAGAGCGCTGCGATGACGGCGAAGGCCGAGCCGAGGAGCACCAGTGGCCTGCGGGCCGACCCGAGCAGGCCGCCGAGGATGATCAGCGAGACCAGCGGGGCGGCGATCGCGAGCGCCTTGGCCGAGGTATAGACCGTCCCGAGGGCCACGGGCGAACACGTAGAGGACGATCGCGGCGCCGAGCGCGGCCGGGATCGCGGCGCCGTGGCGGCGGATCCACCGCGGGAGCGCGAGCGCGAGGCAGACGAGGGCGAAGGCCCCGCCGACGTAGAAGACGGCGGCGGGCAGGCTCGAGGCGGCGGCCGAGAGCCGGAACTCGCTGGTCGGCCAGATGCCGAGCGCCTCGAGCGGGGACAGCTGGCCCGGCAGGTTGCCCAGGCCGCCCTCGTTGGCCCGGTCGGGATGCAGGGCGCGGAAGTCGGCGAAATCGAGGAGGCGCCCGAGCTCGGGCAGCGAGAGGACGATCAGGACAGCGGCGCCGACGGCCGCGGCGAACACCGCCGCCCGGCGATCCGCCGCCCCCGTGGCGATCCGCCACAGCCCCCAGACGATCGCCACCCCGGCGAGCCACGCCAGGCCCGGGAAGGAGTAGACGTAGGTCACCCCCGCGGCGAGCAGGCCCAGGGGGATGGCGTCGCGCCAGTCCTCGGCGCGGGCGAGGAGGAGCGCGAAGGTGAGGACGAACAGCGCCATGATCGGCTCCTTGAACGCCTCCTGCGCGAGGTAGGCGGCCGCCAGATACGGGAGCGAGACGAGCGCGGCGGCGCCCACCCGCGGCCCCGTGGCCAACCCGTCGAGGGCCTCGTAGGCCACCAGCGCGGTGAGCGCGGGGATCGCCAGCACGAGCCCGGCGAAGACGTCGATCGAGCTCGCGCCCAGGAGCGTCCCGAGCCCGGCGACCATCGCGTGTGGGCCCAGCGGGTAGCCCTGGTCGATCAGCACCGGCTCGGGCCGGAAGCCGTCGGCGATCCAGTCCGCGAGCAGCAGGTGCGAGGCCATGTCGTCGTTGACCAGCCCGACCCCGAGGATCCCCACCGTCCCCGCGGCGATGAACGGGATCGCGGCGAACAGCGCCGAGATCGCGGCGGCGCCTGCGGCCGGCCCGGGGACGCCGCCGCGCACGCCGCCGACGGCCAGCGCGACGACCCCGGCGAGCACCAGCACGGCGAGGACGATCGCCAGCACCGTGCCGCGGGCTCCGAGGCCGGCGGCAGCCCCCGCGGCGACGAGCAGGACCGCGAGGCCGACGGGTCCCGAGTACCAGGTCCACTCGCGGCGACCGCAGAGTGCGAGCGCTGCCTGGCCGACCGCGAGCGATCCGGCGACGATCAGCGCCGCCGAGGCGATCGCTGCGAGCACGGCCCCGGTCTTAGGCGGCTAGCGCTGCCGCGCCGGCGGGGACGCGGAGGAGGTCGCGCTCGGCGAGCAGCTCGGCGACCTGAACGGCATTGGTCGCGGCGCCCTTGCGCAGGTTGTCGCCGACGACCCAGAGGTTGAGGCAGCGCTCCGCCGACGGATCGCGCCTGATCCTCCCGACGAGCACCTCGTCGCGACCGGCGACGTCGGTGGCGAGCGGGTACACGCCGTTCTCCGGGGAGTCGACGACCAGGGCGCCGGGCGCCGCCGAGAGCAGCTCACGGCATTCCTCGGGCGAGAGCGCGGTCCGCGTCTGCACGTTGACCGACTGCGAGTGCCCGACGAACACCGGCACGCGGGCGCAGGTCGCCGAGATCCCGAGCTCGTCGCCGAGCTCGAGGATCTTTCGCGTCTCGGCCATCAGCTTGCGCTCCTCGGTCGTGTAGTCGTCGCCGTCCTTGAAGGACTCGACCTGCGGCAGGACGTTGAACGCGATCCGGTGCGGATACACGGATGGCGCCGGCGGCTCCTGGCCGTGGAGGATCGCGTGAGCCTGGGCCTCGAGCTCGTCGACGGCCCGCTGACCGGTCCCGGACACCGACTGATAGGTCGAGATCACGATCCGCTCGATCCCGACCTGGCGCTCGATCGGGCCGAGGGCGATCATCAGCTGCATCGTCGAGCAGTTCGGGTTCGCGATCAGGCCCGAGTGGCCCTCGACGGCATCGGGGTTGATCTCGGCGACGACGAGCGGCACCTCCGGATGCATCCGCCAAAAGCTGGTGTTGTCGACCACGACCGCGCCCGCGGCCACAAACCGCGGCGCCCACTCGGAGCTCACCGCGCCGCCGGCCGAGGAGAGCACCAGATCGAGGCCCTGGATGGTCTCGTCGGAGAGCGGGCGGCACTCCACCTGGTCGCCCGCGAACTCCACCCGCTTGCCCGCCGAGCGCTCCGAGGCGAACGGGACCAGCTCGCTGACCGGGAAGCCGCGTTCGGCCAAGACCTCGAGGATCGTGCTGCCCACCGCGCCGGTGGCGCCGACCACACCGACCCTGTAGGCGTGCTCACTCATCGCCGAGAGTATGGCGGCTGAGGTGGCTACTTAGGAGGTGACCGTGGGCCTGTGAACGCCGGACGGGTCCTCCTCGTGGACCGCGTCGGCGCCAAGCCCGAACGCCTCGTGCAGAGCAGCGACCGCGTCGGGCACGCGATCCGCCGCGATCACGCACGAGATCTTGATCGGCGAGGTGGAGATCATCTCGATGTTGATCTCGGCCTGGCCGAGGACGCGGAACACCGTCGCGGCGACCCCGGGGTGGCTGCGCATGCCGGCTCCGACCACGGAGACCTTCCCGATCTCGTCGTTGGTGTTGAGATCAGCGACGTCGAGCCCCGAGATCGCCTCGCTCGCGTTCGCGAGGTCGTCGCGGGCGACGGTGAACGAGAGGTCCGCCTTCGAGTCCTCGGAGACCGGCTCGTTCTGGATGATCATGTCGACGTTGACGTTGGCGTCGGCGAGGGCGCCGAACACGCGGCCCGCGACCCCGGGCTCGTCGCGGAGGCCGGTCAGCGTGACGCGCGCCTCGTAGGCGTGGGTCACGGCTGTCACCATCGGCTGCTCCATGGTCGCGTCCTCGGCGAGCACGAGCGTACCGGGGGCGTCCTTGAACGAACTGCGGCAGTGGATGCTCACGCCGTGGTTGCGGCCGTACTCGACGGCCCGCAGCTGGAGCACGCCCGCCCCCGAGGAAGACATCTCGAGCATCTCGTCGAACGAGACCTGCGTCAGCTTGCGGGCGCTCGGGACGAGGCGCGGATCGGCGCTGAAGACGCCGTCGACGTCGGTGTAGATCTCGCACACGTCGGCGCCCAACGCGGCGGCGATCGCGACCGCGGTGGTGTCGGAGCCGCCGCGTCCGAGCGTCGTCACGTCCTTGGAATCGCCCGAGACGCCCTGGAAGCCGGCGACGAGGACGATCTTGTCGTCGGCCAGGCCAGCCCGGATCCGGTCCGCGCGCACGTCGATGATCCTCGCCTTCGTATGCGAGGAGTCGGTGACGATCCCGGCCTGCGAGCCGGTCAGCGACATCGCCGAATGGCCCATGTCGTGAATCGCCATCGCGCACAGCGCGCAGGAGATCCGCTCGCCCGTGGACAGGAGCATGTCCATCTCGCGCTCCAGTGGGCGGGGCGAGATCTCATACGCCGCGTCGACGAGCTCGTCCGTGGTCTTGCCGCGGGCCGAGAGCACGGCCACGACCTGCTTGCCGCCCTCGCGCGCGCCGACGATTCGCCGCGCGGCGCGCTTGATGTCCTCGGCCTCCGCGACGGAGGTACCGCCGAACTTCATCACCACTGTTTCGGTCATCAGCGGCTGAGAATACGATCCGCGGTGACGAGGCTCACACACGCGTATATATCCGTCCGATATATCTCCCAGATATATGGAGCTCAGTGCAACCGCCTACGTCGTCCTCGGGATGCTCCGTCACGAGCCCCGCACCGGCTATGAGATCAAGGCCGCGGTCGACAAATCGACCCGGTTCTTCTGGGCCGCGAGCTACGGCCAGATCTACCCCGAGCTCCGCCGCCTGGAGGCTGCCGGGCTGATCGAGGGGAAGGCCGAGCCGCGTGGCGGTCGCCGGCGCACCGTCTACGAGCTCACCGACGCGGGCCGCGAGGAGCTACGGAGCTGGCTCGAGCGCGGCGCCGAGGTCCTGGAGATGCGCGACGAGGGGCTGCTGAAGCTGTTCTTCGCCGCGGCCGGGCCCGAGGCGGCGATCGAGATCGTGGACGCCAAGCGCCGGCTGCACGAGCAAAAGCTCGAGGCCCTGCGGGCCGTCGAGCCGGGGGCGCGCGCCGCGGCCGCCGAGGGCGATCCATACCCGGATCTGGTTCGCCGCTACGGGGTCGAGGCGAGCGAATGGATGATTGATTGGTGCGAGCGCGCCCGGGCCGAGCTCGAGCGGGCCGCATCGGCCCACCCCGCAGGAGGTAACCGATGATGTTCACCCGACTGGCCGACCTCGCCCAGCGTCGCGGCAAGCGCGTGCTCGTGCTCGCGGCGGTCCTGTTCGTTGCCGCGGCCGCCTTCGGCGCCGGCGTCGCCGACCACCTGGCCCCCTACGGCGCCGACGATCCGAACACCGAGAGCGTCCGCGCCGACAACGTGCTCGAGAACGCCGGCTACCGGGCGACCGGGCTCGTCCTGCTCGTCGACGGAGTCGACGTCTCCACCGCTGCCGGGCGCGACCGCGTGGGCCAGCTCGCCGACGAGCTCCGCGATCAGCCCGAGATCGCGAACGTCTCGAGCTACCTCGACGATCGCTCCAAGGACTTCGTCTCCAACGACGGCGACTCGACCTACATCGCCGCGAGCATGAAGCCCACCGACGACAAGGAGGCGCAGGACGCGGCCGAGCGGATCGCCGGGACGTTCGAGGACGAGCCCGGCGTGACCGTGGGAGGCGGCGCCCTCAGCCAGGCGCAGGCCAACAGCCAGGTCGAGAGCGACCTGCAAAAGGCGGAGCTGTACGCGTTCCCCCTCCTCTTCCTGCTCTCGCTGCTCTTCTTCCGCAGCCTCGTCGCGGCGCTGCTGCCGCTGCTCGTCGGCGGGCTCGCGATCGTCTCCACGATGGTCACGCTCCGCGCGGCGAGCGAGGTGACCGACATCTCGATCTTCGCCCTCAACCTGGTCACCGGACTCGGGCTGGGACTGGCGATCGACTACAGCCTGTTCATCGTCTCGCGCTACCGCGAGGAGATCGCCAAGCGCGGCCCCGGCATCGACGCGATGCGACGCACGATGGCGACGGCGGGCCGGACGGTGCTGTTCAGCGCGCTGACCGTGGCGGGGGCGATCGCCTCGCTGATCGTCTTCCCGCAGCGATTTTTGTACTCGATGGGAATCGGCGGCTCGATCGTGGCCCTGATCGCCGCCGCGATTGCGCTGATCGTGCTCCCCGCGGTGCTCGCGGTGCTCGGCGAGCGGGTCAACGCCCTCGCCCCCGCGTTCCTCAACCGGCGGGCCGAGCGCGACGCGCGGCCCGCCCACGAGGGGTTCTGGTACCGGCTCTCGCAGCTGGTGATGCGCTTCCCCGGCCGGATCGCCGCGGCGAGCGCCACCCTGCTGATCGTCCTCGGGATCCCGTTCTTCAGCATCCAGTTCACGTCGGTCGACGCCCAGGTGCTCCCCGAGTCCGCGAGCGCCCGCCAGGTGGACGACGCACTGCGCGCCGACTTCCCGCCGTTTCGCGACACGCCGATCACCCTCGCTGTCCGGGGCGGCCCTGAGCAAGCGCGCGAGGTCGCGCGTCAGGTCGCCGCGACCGACGGCGTCGCCGAGGTGCGCCCGCCGATCGAGCTCGCCCACGGCGTCGCGGCCGTGCAGGCGATCTCCGAGAGCCCGCCGCTCAGCGACGCGAGCCAGGAACTGGTGCAGAACCTGCGCGCGAGCAACCAGGCGAGCCTCGTCACCGGCTTCAGCGCGGACTTCGTCGACCTCAAGGAGAGCCTCGTCGACCACCTGCCGTTGGTGCTCGCGATCGCCGGCCTCGTCACCTTCGTCGTCCTGTTCGTGATGACCGGCTCGGTGATCCTGCCGCTGAAGCAGATCCTGATGAACGCGCTGACGCTCAGCGCCGTCTTCGGGATCCTGGTCCTGGTGTTCCAGGACGGGCGCTTCGAGAGCCTGCTCGGCTACACCAGCCAGGGCGGCCTCGAGACGACCCAGCCGTTGTTCCTGTTCGCGGTGGTATTCGGGCTCTCGACCGACTACGGCGTCTTCCTGCTCTCGCGGATCAAGGAGGCCTACGACGGTGGAGCGTCCAACCGGGACGCGGTCGCGATCGGGCTCGAGCGCACCGGCCGGATCGTGACCGCGGCGGCGCTGCTGTTCTCGATCGCGATCGGCGCCTTCGTGACCTCGGACATGGTCTTCATCAAGGAGCTCGGGCTCGGCGTCGCCCTCGCGGTGCTGATCGACGCGACCATCGTCCGCGCCCTCCTCGTGCCCTCGCTGATGCGCCTCCTGGGTCGCTGGAACTGGTGGGCGCCGCGCCCGCTGCGGCGGCTGCACGAGCGAATCGGGCTCAGCGAGGCCTAGATGAGTGATCGCAGCGCCCGAATCCTTACCGAACAATTAGCCGGGGTCGAATCGCGGCCTGACCGGCGCTCGTAATACAGGACATGAACCACTCCATCTCTCTCCCCAAGATCCTGATCCCGATCGCGATCGCTGGGGCCCTGTGTGCTCAGCGCGTGTGGGGGATCGAATGACAACACAGCTACGGCGGCCTCCTCGGGCGCCGGGGGCGACACGGTCGGCGTCGCGACGATCAGCGGCACACAGGTGCTCGTTGATGCGAACGGCAACGCCCTCTACTCCCCTGACCAGGAGATGAACGGAAAGATCAGCTGCACCGGCTCGTGCGAGTCGATCTGGATGCCGCTGACCGTGAGCGGTAGCGCCAAGCCGACCGCGTCCGCCGACGTCACCGGCACCGTCGGCACGGTCAAGCGCCCCGACGGCACCACGCAGGTGACGGTCGCCGGCGCCCCGCTCTACACGTTCGCTGAGGATGGCGGGCCCGGAATGCTCACCGGCAACGGCACCTCCGACCAGTTCGGCGGCACGAGCTTTGACTGGCACGCGATCACGCCCAGCGGGACGACGGCATCGTCCGGCGGCGCCGCCCAGCAGCCGACGACCTCGTCGAGCTCGGGCGGCTACTCCTACTGAGACCGAGCCCTGGCCGCGTCTTCAGCCGACCGCGCTGCGGCCGGCGAAGGCGCGGCCGAGCGTGACCTCGTCCGCGTGCTCGAGATCGGCGCCGACCGGCAGCCCGGAGGCGAGGCGGGTGATCGTCAGCCGCCCGCGCAACAGGTCGGCGACGTAGTGGGCGGTCGCCTCGCCCGTGGTCGTCGGGTTGGTGGCCAGCACGACCTCGGTCACCGGCTCCGGGCCGTCGTCCACCCGGGCGACGAGCTCGGCGATCTTCAGGTCGTCGGGGTCGACCCCGTCGATCGGCGAGAGCGCGCCGCCGAGCACGTGGTAGAGGCCGCGGTACTCGCGCGTGCGCTCGATCGGGATCACGTCGGCGGGCTGCTCCACGACGCAGATCAGTGACCGGTCGCGGCGAGTGTCGTCGCAGACCTCGCAGCGCGGACCCTCGGCGAGGTTGAAGCAGACCTCGCAGAGCCCGACCTTCTCGCGCACCTCCCGGATCGCGTCGGCGAGGCCGAGCGCGTCCTCGTCGTCGGCCCGCAGGATGTGAAAGGCGAGCCGCTGGGCGGTCCGCCGCCCGATCCCCGGGAGCTTCGCCAGCTCCGTGACCAGGCGCTCGATCGGTTGCGGGTACATCCGGGTGAAGCTAGCGGGAGCGGCGGCGGGGCCGCTCAGTCCAGGGGCCAGTCGTGGACCGGCTCGTTCGAGTGCATGCGGTCGCGATAGAGCACGGTCATCTCGCGCAGCGCCTCGACTCGGTCGAGCCCGCGCTCGTCGCGGAGCCGGTGGAAGGCGGCGCTCTGCCAGGCGGCACCGTTGCGCAGCGTGGCGCAGCGCCGCTCGATCACGCCGAGCAGCCGGTCGCGGTCGCCCGGGTCAACCCCCCAGCGGTCGAGCCCCTCGTGGGCGAGCGGCAGCAGGCGGCGCAGGACGAGCTCGGCCGCCGGCGCCTCGCCCACTCCGGGCCAGTAGACGTTGGCCTCGATCCCATCCCGGGCGGCGGTGTGGAAGTTCTCCTCCGCGGCCGAGAAGGACATCCGCGACCACACCGGCCGCTCGTCCTCGGCGAGCACCCGGATGAGGCCGTAGTAGAAGGCCGCGTTGGCGAGCGTGTCGACCACGGTCGGCCCCGCGGGCAGGACCCGGTTCTCCACCCGCAGGTGGGGGCTGCCGTCGACGACTTCGTAGATCGGCCGGTTCCAGCGATAGATCGTCCCGTTGTGGAGCCGAAGCTCGCCGAGCGCCGGGACCCCGCCGGCCTCCAGCGTCGCCAGCGGGTCCTCGTCGTCGGTGACCGGGAGCAGGGCCGGGAAGTAGCGGGCGTTCTCCTCGAAGAGGTCGAAGATCGACGTGATCCAGCGCTCGCCGAACCAGACCCGCGGGCGCACGCCCTGGGCCTTGAGCTCGTCCGGCCGCGTGTCGGTCGCCTGCTCGAAGAGGGCGATGCGGGTCTCGGCCCAGAGCTCGCGGCCGAAGAAGAAGGGCGAGTTGGCGCCGACGGCGACCTGCAGCGCGGCGATCGTCTGCGCGGCGTTCCAGTAGGCGGGAAACGCCTCGGGGTCGCAGAGCTGGTGCAGCTGGACGCTGGTGCAGGCCGCCTCGGGGGCGATCGTGTCGGCGAACGTCTGCAGGCGCTCGACGCCCGCGATCGAGATCTCGATGTCCTCGCCGCGGGCGGCGAAGATCTGCTCGTTGAGCAGCGCGTAGCGGGGGTTGGCGCTGAACGAGTCGGCGGTCAGGTGCGCCTCGGTGACCGTCGGCAGGATCCCGATCAGCATCATGTGCGCGCCGGCGGTGTTCGCCAGGTCCTCGGCGGTGTTGAGGCTCGCCCGCACCGAGCGCTCGAGCTCGGTCATCACCTCGCCCCCCAGCAGCCGCGGCTGGAGGTTGATCTCGACGTTGAACTGGCCGAGCTCGGTCTGGAAGTCGGGGTCGGCGATCGCCTCGAGCGCGACGGCGTTGACCATCGCCGGGTCGCCCGCCTCGTCGGTGAGGTTGAGCTCGATCTCGAGCCCGAACGAGCGCCGCTCGGAGTCGAAGCGGGCCTCGGCGAGCAGCCGCGCGAAGACGTCGAGGCAGGCGCGCACCTTCTGGCGATAGCGCTGACGATCCGCGCCGCTGAAAACCCTGGCCGTGACTTCCTCGCCCACGGTCCCGAGATCATTCCCGCACGGGGCGTCGTCTCGCCGCGGCGATCGTGCAAGAACGGCCTCACAGTGCGGACTGCACTTTGGTGGTAATCGGAATCGTGGTATACGCTCACGCCAGGCGTCACTCGCAAGCCACGGGAGGGCGAGCGTGAAAACGGTCTCAGTGCGCGGGTATGCGTTTGCCAGTCGGCCTCCGCCTCGCCGTGGTCCTGCTCGTCGCCCTCGGTCGGCCGCCCGGCGAACGCCGCCCCAGGCGAGAGCGCGACACCGATCCGCAATCCCGGATCTCACCAAGTCCTGCGGGATCGACATCGAGCTGATCCTCGACGAGTCGGGCTCGGTGCTGAACTTCAAGGGCAACGTCCAGAGCGCGTTCCGCGCCTTCACCTCGGCGCTCAACAACACCGGCTCAAGGCTCGCGGTCTCCGAGTTCTCCACGGTCGCCCGGCTGCCGCTGCCGGGAGCGGCAAACAAGGCGTACACGACCGTCACCGACGCGACCCAGCGCGACATCTTCGAGCCCTACATCAGCACCAACTACACCCCGAGCGGGAGCACCAACTGGGAGGACGCGTTCCGGGTCGGCCGCTACTTCCTGCCCCGCCCGAACCCGAACAAGCCCAATCTGGTCGTTTTCATCACCGACGGCGACCCGAACGAGATCATCCGCGAGGACCAGGTCACCTACAACCCGGGCAACACCAACACCAGCCAGAACGAGTACGAGCGCAAGGTCCCGCTCGCCGACACCGAGGTGACCTCGGCCGCCAACGCCGCCGCGAAGGACCGGGCCGTTCCCAACGCCAACGCAATCAAGGCCCAGGGCTCGCACATCCTCACCGTTGCCGTCGGCAACGGGCTCAACAACGCCCAATCCCTGGCTCGCATCATCGATGTCTCAGGCCCCGACGTCTTCTCCGGCACCGGCACCTTCAACATCGCGACCGACGACGTCTACCGGGTGCCGAACTTCGCCGACCTCGAGGCGGCGATGCGGCAGGCGGCGTTCCAGCTCTGCGCACCGTCGATCACGGTGCGCAAGCTGCTCGACCTGACCCCCGACCCGAATACGCCCAACGACCGCGTCCCGGGCACCGACTGGGACATGACCGCGACGGCCACGCCGACGCCGGCCAGCTGGGTGCTGCCGCCGACCGGAACCGGCAACACGGCGACCGCGACAACCGACGCCTCCGGGTTCGCCCAGTTCCAGTGGACGACGACGGTGCCGGGCAACTCGACCTTCCAGATCACCGAGGAGGACCCGGCAGGCGTCCCGCCGGGGTTCGTCAACGATCCGTCGGCGACCCAGTGCACCTTCCGAACCCCCGAGCACCCCGGCCGACCAGCCGCTCCCGGTGAACGCCACCGACCGTGGTTTTTCCGCGACGGTCTCCGACCGGGCGATCGCCACCTGCCAGATGGTCAACCGCGCCCCGCCCAATCCGCAGGTCCAGATCGAGAAATCGACCAACGGGGCCGACGCCGACAACGCCGCCGGGACCCTTCATCCCCGTCACCGACGCGAACGGCAACCCGACCCCGGTCACCTGGACCTATGCGGTGACCAACACCGGGAACGTCACCCTCTCGGGCATCGCCGTCACCGACGACCAGCCCGGCGTGACGGTCAGCTGTCCGGGCGGCAACCTGGCGCCCGGGGCGAGCAAGACCTGCACCGCCACCGGCACGGCCGAGCGGGGCCCGTACGCGAACCTCGGGTCGGTCACCGCTACCGACCCCTTCGGCACGGACGTCACCGACACCGACCCCTCGCACTACTTCGGGGCCGCCTCGGGGATCGACATCGAGAAGTTCACCAACGACGCTCGACGCCGACAACGCGCCCGGGCCCGTCGTACCGGTCGGGGACCCGATCACCTGGACCTACGTCGTCACCAACATCGGCGACACGCCGCTCACCGGCGTCGCGGTCACCGACGACCAGGGCGTGACGGTCACCTGCCCGCAGACGAACCTGGCGCCCGCCGCAGTCGATGACCTGCACCGCCCCTGCGGCCACCGCTGAGCCCGGACAGTACGAGAACGTGGGCAGCGTCCGCGCGACGAGCGGCGACTCGGATCGTCCGGGATTCCGACACCTCCCACTACTTCGGCGAGGACGCGTCGATCGATATCGAGAAGTCCACGAACGGCGAGGACGCCGATGACGCGCCGGGTCCCTTCGTCACCGTCGGGGATCGGGTGACCTGGACGTATGTGGTCACGAACACCGGCAACGTCCCGCTCAGCTGGGCGGTAAACGACGATCAGATCAGCGCCCTGGCCTGCCCGCGCATCGGGCTCATCTCCCCCGGGCAGAGTCTGACCTGCCGCGCGAGCCGTATCGCGCAACCCGGCCAGTACGAGAACATCGGCTCGGTCACCGGGACGAGCTCCTTCGGGACCCAGGTGACCGACGAGGACCCGTCGCACTACTTCGGCGTCCAGGGCGCGATCGACCTCGAGAAGCTGGTCAACGATGAGGACGCCGACGACCCGCCCGGGCCCGTTCATTCCGGTCGGCGGCGCGGTCACCTGGACCTACCGGGTCACCAACATCGGCAACAGCCGGCTGACCGACGTCGAGGTCGAGGACCTGGATCCGGGCGTCCAGGTCACCTGTCCGCCGACCGTCGCGGTCCTTGACGTCAACGAGTCCGTGGACTGCACCGCCACGGCCACAGCGCAGGCGGGCGCTCACACCGATCTCGCCTCCGCAACCGGGCAGACCGAGGCGGGCGAGTCCGTGCCGACCAGGATCCGGCGAACTACTTCGGCGCCCAGCCGGGGATCAACATCGAAAAGGCGACCAACGGGGTCGACGCCGACGACGCTCCAGGGCCGTTCATCCCAGTCGGAAGCCGGGTCGACTGGACCTACGTCGTCACGAACACGGGCAATAACACGCTCAGCGGCATCGCGGTCACCGACGACCAGGGCGTCTCGGTGAGCTGCCCCGACGACGTGCTCGCCTCAGGCGAGTCGATGACCTGCACGGCCACCGGCACGGCCGCACGCGGTCCGTACGAGAACATCGGCACGGCCACGGGCACCGATGGGACGACCCCGGTCACCGACTCCGATCCCTCGCACTACTTCGGCGCGGAATCCGAGATCCACATCGAGAAGTCGACCAATGGCGAGGACGCCGACGCCGCCCCCGGGCCGCCAGATCCCCGTCGGCGACCCGGTCACCTGGACCTACGTGGTCACCAACCCCGGCAACGTGCCGATCACAAACGTCGCCGTCACCGACGACCACGCCGGTGTCAACCCGACGTTCCAGGGCGGCGACGCCAATGGCAACGATCGGCTGGACCCCGGCGAGACCTGGACCTACGAGGCGACCGGGACGGCGAGCGCGGGCCAGTACGAGAACACCGGCAGGGTCACCGGCACCGATCTGCTCGAGGACCCGCTCTCCGACACCGACCCCTCCCACTACTTCGGCGCCCGCGCCGAGCTCGACATCGAGAAGTCGACCAACGGGATCGACGCCGACGTCGGCCCCGGGCCCCAGATCCCCGTCGGCGACCCGGTCACCTGGACCTACGTGGTCACCAACCCCGGCAACGTGCCGATCGCCGACGTCGCGGTCGACGACGACCAGGCCGGGGTAAATCCGGTCTTCGTCGGCGGCGACGACGACTCAGACGGCCTGCTCGACCCCTGCGAGACCTGGACCTTCGAGGCCACCGGGACGGCGACCGCGGGCCAGTACGAGAACACCGGCACCGTCACCGGCACCGACCCGCAGGGCCTCGGGCTCAGCGCCACAGACCCCTCCCACTACTTCGGCGTCCGCTCGGCGATCGACATCGAGAAGTCGACCAACGGCGCCGACGCCGACGATCCGACCGGGCCGCTGATCGCGGTCGGCGACCCGGTCACCTGGACCTACGTGGTCACCAACCCCGGCAACGTGCCGATCGCCGACGTCGCCGTTACCGACGACCACGCCGGCGTCGACCCGGTCTTCCAGAGCGGCGACACCGACGGCGACGGCCTGCTCGACCCCTCGGAGACCTGGACCTATGAGGCCACCGGGACCGCGACCGAGGGCCAGTACGAGAACTTCGGCACGGTCACCGGCACCGACCCGCTCGGCACCGGGCTCACCGACATCGACCCGTCGCACTACTTCGGGGCCCGCTCGGCGATCGATATCGAGAAGTCGACCAACGGCGCCGACGCCGACGATCCGCCGGGGCCGTTCATCCCGGTCACCGATGAGAACGGCGACCCGACCCTGGTCACCTGGACCTATCGGGTCACGAACACCGGCAACGCCAGGCTCACCGACCTCGAGGTCACCGACGACCACGCCGGCGTCTCGGTCTCCTGCCCGGTCGACAGCCTCGTCCCGGGGCGCTCGACGACCTGCACCGCCACCGCCGACGCCGAGCGCGGCCAATATGCCAACCTCGGCACGGCGACCGCCACCGACCCGCTCGGGACCGAGGTCACCGATAGCGACCCCTCCCACTACAGGGGCGTGCTGCCCGGGATCGACGTCGAGAAGTTCACCAACGGCGCCGATGCCGACACCGTGCGAGGGCCGCTGGTCCCCGTCGGCGACCCGGTCGTCTGGAGCTATGTCGTCACCAACACCGGCGACGATCCGCTGACCGACGTGGTCGTCACCGACGACCAGGGCGTGCCGGTCAGCTGCCCCGCGGACCACCCTCCCGCCCGACGCCTCGATGACCTGCAGCGCCCCCGCCGGCACCGCCGAGCCCGGTCAATACGAGAACCTGGCCACCGCGAGGGGCACGGGGACCGCGGGAACCGTCCGCGACTCCGATCCCTCGCACTACTTCGGCGAGGACCCCTCGATCGACATCGAGAAGTCGACGAACGGCGACGACGCGGACGCCGCGCCCGGGCCCCGGATCGCCGTCGGCGACCCGGTCTTCTGGACCTACGTGATCACCAACACCGGCAACGTGCCGCTGCGCTGGTCGGTGTCCGACGATCAGGGCGTGGCGCTGGACCTGTCCGCCGAACCTGTTCATCTTCCCCGGCCTGTCGGTCACCTGCACCGCGGTCGGCTCGGCCGCAGGCCGGCCAGTACGAGAACCTCGGCACGGTCGACGGGGACGAGCCCGACCGACACCGAGGTCGCCGACACCGACCCCTCCCACTACTTCGGCGACCGCGCTGAGCTCGACATCGAGAAGTCGACCAACGGGATCGACGCCGACGTCGGCCCCGGGCCCCAGATCCCCGTCGGCGACCCGGTCACCTGGACCTACGTGGTCACCAACCCCGGCAACGTGCCGATCGCCGACGTCGCGGTCGACCGACGACCACGCCGGCGTCGACCCGGTCTTCCACGGCGGCGACGACGACTCCGACGGCCTGCTCGACCCCGGCGAGACCTGGACCTTCGAGGCCACCGGGACGGCGACCGCGGGCCAGTACGAGAACACCGGCACCGTCACCGGCACCGACCCGCAGGGCCTCGGGCGCAGCGCCACCGACCCCTCCCACTACCTCGGTGTCATCGCCGAGATCGACCTCGAGAAGTCGACGAACGGAGTCGACGCGGACGAGGCCCCGGGGCCGCAGATCGACGGTCGGCGACCCGGTGACCTGGACCTACGTGGTCACCAACCCCGGCAACGTCGCGATCGCGAACGTCGAGGTGACCGACGACCAGGCCGGCGTGGACGCCGAGCCTTCGCAGGCGGCGACGACGACGCCGACGGCGAGCTCGACCCGTCCGAGACCTGGACCTATGAGGCGACCGGGACCGCGACCGAGGGCCAGTACGAGAACTCGGCACCGTCACCGGGGTCGACGCGCTCGGCCGCGAGCTCACCGACACCGACCCGTCGCACTACTTCGGCGCGGTCGTCCGAGATCCACCTCGAGAAGTCGACGAACGGCGACGACGCGGACGAGCGCTCCGGGACCTCAGATCACCGTCGGCGACCCGGTCACCTGGACCTACGTGGTCACCAACCCGGGCAACGTGGCGATCGCCAACGTCGCCGTCACCGACGACCACGCCGGCGTCAACCCGGTCTTCCAGAGCGGCGATGCGGACGGCGACGGACTGCTCGACCCCTCGGAGACCTGGACCTTCGAGGCCACCGGGACCGCGACCGCGGGCCAGTACGAGAACATCGGCACCGCCACGGGCACCGTGGCCGGCGCGGAGGCCCGGCGCCCGGCGCGGTCGGGGATCAGCTCTCGGACACCGATCCGTCGCACTACTTCGGCTCGATCGTGGAACCACCGCCGCGGGACGCCACAGGCCGACCTGGTCGTGAAGAAGGAGGTCGTCGGGCCGGACACGGTCGACGTCGGCGACAAGTTGCTGTTCAAGGTCACCGTGCGCAACAACGGGCCCGATGACGCCACGGACGTCGTCCTGGACGACACGATCGACGGTGCGGTCAAGGTGCTCTCGGTCAAGCCGTCCCAGGGCTCATGCAAGGGCAAGAAGACGATCCACTGCGAGCTGGGGACGATCGCGGCCGGCGCCAAGGCGACGATCAAGATCGAGGTGCGGGCGCTCGAGCCCGGCAAGATCAAGAACGTGGCCACGGGCTCGTCGACGACGCCGGACCCGGACCCCGGTAACAACAAGGACCGCGCGACCGGTGAAGCGGCGGCGGCCCGGGTCTCGATCCGCAAGAGCGTCGACGACAAGACCGTCAGGGCGGGCGACGTAGTCACCTACAAGATCGTCATCCGCTCGCACTCGGACGTGCGCCTGGAGGACGTCCGGGTCTGCGACAAGCTCCCGGGCAATCTGCTGCTGATCTCCGCACCCGACTCGCACCGCAACGGCGTCGGAGACCTGTGCTGGACCGTCGACCTAGCGCCGCACGGAAAGCGCAAGTTCACGATCCGCGCCAGGGTCGGCGACGTCTCCAATGGCCAACATCTCCGCAACGTCGCCGTGGTCGGCGGGGACTCGGTCCGATCGATGACGGACGCGGCTGGAAGCAAGGGGCGGGCCCCGGCGCCGCAGACGCCGCCAGGACACTGCCGCGTGACCGACGCGCCGAGCCCGGCCTTCCGCTGCTAGACGTTCCCGGCGTGGCGCTGCCCCCCGGTTACACGCTCGCCGACGGCGTGCCCTCGGTCGAGGAGTACCGCCACCTGCGCCGCGCCACCGGCCTGAGCGAGCGCTCGGCCGCCTCGGCGACGGCCGGGCTGGCCGGCACCTGGGCGGGCGTCGTCGTGCGCGACGAGCACGGCGCCGCGGTCGGGGTCGGGCGGGTGATCGGCGACGGCGGCTGCTTCTTTCAGATCGAGGACATGGCGGTGCTCCCCGAGCACCAGCGGCGCGGCATCGGTGACGCGATCCTCACCCGGCTGCTCGAGCGGCTGCGCGCCGAGGCGCCCGCGGACGCGTGGATCACGCTGTTCGCCGATCCACCCGGACGCCGCCTGTATGCGCGGCACGGGTTCGTGCCGACCGAGCCGGGCTCGGTCGGGATGGCGCTGCCCAGGGGCTGAAGCTTCGCGAAGGGCTACATGCCCGGCAGGCCGAGCCCGCCGAGCCCGCCCGCGCCGCCGGCACCGCCGAGCCCGGAGACGCCGCCCATCTTGCTCGCGGCGAGATCCTGAGCCGCGCGGATCGCCTCGTTGACCGCGGCGAGGACCATGTCCTGCAGCAGCTCGGCGTCGTCGGGGTCGATGGCCTCGGGGTCGATCGCGATCTCGAGCAGGCGCAGGTCGCCGCTCATCTTGACCTTCACCACGCCGCCGCCGGCGCTGGCGTCGACGGTCTCGCCCTTGAGCTTCTCCTGGGCCTCTGCCATGTCGGCCTGCATCTGCTGGGCCTGCTTCATCAGCGCGTTGAGGTCAAAACCACCCGCGCCCTGGGGGAGCCGCGTCATCTACATCTCCTTCGCTTCGGCCTCGCCGGCTTCCGGCTCGGGCACGTATTCCTCGGCGTCGAATTCCGTCCGCATCAGGTCGATCAGCTCATCCTCGCTCAGCCCGCCCTCGACCGGCGCCGCGGCCTCCTGCTCCTCGGAGAGCAGGACGTACACGGGGCGCAGCCGCTGGCCGACGATCGTCCGCACGGCATCGGCGAGCCGCTCGCGGGCCTCCTTGGCCTCCGCCTTGCGCTTGTTGAACGCCGCCGACCCCGGAAACCCGACCTCGAAAGTCCCGCCCTCGGCATCAACGCCGACGGGCCTCGCCGAGGACAAGATCTGGCCGAGCAGCCCCGACCCCCCGTCCTTGACCGCATCAACCACGGCGGGCCAAAGCCGAACCAAGTCCTCAACCTCAACCACATCAGCCACCGCGGTGGCGCTCCCGCCCGAACCCTCACCCTCTACTTCATCCTTAACCTCGGGACGAGCCCTCGCCTCGGGCGCAGGGGCGGGGTCGGGGGTTGCCGGGGAGGACATCCGAGGCGACGGCCCAGCCTACTTCCTCGGCAGCCGGAGCACTCTGGGCCGGAGCCGGGTCCGACCCGGCGATCACCGGCCCCGCCCCACGGAGCGACCTCCAACCTCTCAATCCGCTCCGCCAAAGCCTCACGAGAAGCATCCAACTGCGGCCGAGCACAGCGCAGCAAAGCCAGCTCAACAGTCATCCGCGGCTCATCGCCCTCCCGAATGTCCGCCAACGCCTTCGCCAGCACATCCACCGACCGCCCCAACACCAGGTCGCTCAACGCATCCGCCTGAGCCCGCAAGCGCTCCGGATCAGCCGCGGTCACCGAGAACGAGTCGGTCATCTCCCCCACGGTCTTGATCACGATCAGCTGCCGCAGGTGGGCGAGCAGATCCCGCGCGAACTGCGTCACATCGTGTCCGGAACGCGCCAGCCGCTCGCTCACCTCGAGCGCCGCTCGCCCGTCGCCGGCGGCGATCGCGTCGGCGGCGGAGAGGATCAGGTCGGCGTCGGCGACCCCGAGGACGGCGAGCACGTCGGCCGTAGCGATCTGGGTGCCGCCGTAGGAGACGAGCTGGTCGAGCGTCCCGAGGGCGTCGCGGAAGCTGCCCGAGGCGGCGCGAGCGATCGCGCCCACGGCGCCGGCCTCGATCTCGATCCCCTCGGTATCCGAGACCCGGGTCAGGACCTCGGCGATCTGCTCGAGCGAGGGGCGCTGGAAGTCGAAGCGCTGGCAGCGGTCGACGATCGTCGGCATCACCTTGTGCGGCTCGGTGGTCGCGAGGATGAAGACGGTGTTCGGGGGCGGCTCCTCGAGCGTCTTGAGGAACGCGTTCCAGGCCTCGCGGGTGAGCATGTGGGCCTCGTCGAGGATGTACACCTTCCAGCCGCCCGCCGTCGGCGCGTAGCCAACGCGCTCGCGCAGGTCGCGGATGTCGTCGACGGAGCGGTTGGAGGCCGCGTCCATCTCGATCACGTCGAGCGAGGTGCCCGCGGCGATCGTGACGCACGATTCGCACTCGCCGCAGGGGTGCAGCGTCGGGCCCTGCACGCAGTTGAGCGAGCGCGCGAGGATCTTCGCCAGCGAGGTCTTGCCGGTGCCGCGGGTGCCGACGAACAGGTAGGCGTGATGGACGCGGTCGCGCTCGACAGCGTTCGAGAGCGTGCGCACCACGTGCTCCTGGCCGACCACCTGATCGAAGGCCTGGGGGCGGTGGCGGCGATAGAGCGAGGTCTCGCCGGTCACCGGGCCGAGTCTACTGTCGTCCCCGGGGCGTTCCCGAGGTCTGCGAAACTGCTCGCCGTGAGCACCGAGGACATCCTCAATCACGGCCAGCGGATCGCCGCCCTCGAGCGCAAGGTCGCCGAGCTCTACAAGCGCATCGGGGAGGCCGAGCCCGGGTTCGGCGGCGGCTCCGGCTTCGCCTCCGACCAGCCGGCGTCGCTGTCCGCCAGCGAGGACCCGCAGGTGCTGGAGCTGATCCAGACGGGTCAGAAGATCGAGGCGATCAAGCGCTACCGCGAGCTCACCGGGGTCGGCCTCGCCGAGGCCAAGGACGCGGTCGAGCGGGTCGAGCAGGGCTACGGGTGATGGCTCGAGCCACGCGAATCTCGCGCTCAGCGATCGCCGCCCTGGTGGTGGTGGCCCTGCTCGCCATCCCGGCCGGTGCGGCCGAGGGCGCGAAGGAGAAGACCAAGATCACGCTCAAGAAGATCAGCTCCTCGGGAGCGTCGGGGAAGGTGATCTCGAAGCGGTCCGGTTGCGAGCCGCACCGCAAGGTGACCCTGTTCAAGTACGTCGACTTCGTCACCGAGAAGGTCAAGATCACGCAGTCGGACTCGCACGGACGCTGGCGGGTGCGCCAGAACCTCCAGCCCGGCAAGTACTTCGCCAAGGTCGACGCGGCCAAGCTGTCGGGCACCCGCTGCCTCTACGACATCTCCAAGAACGCGCACGTCTGACGCCCTCCGAACCGGCGCGCCGGTTGTCAGTTTCCCCTATTCATTGAGGGGTACTGACGTGGGACCCTCGCCGGAGGCGGGGGGTTATGAGGGACGGATGGATGGGTCGAAAAGGGGTAGCCAACCGGGCTGCCGTCTCGGTCGTGATCGCGATTGCGGTCGGGACCGGAGCGGCGACTACCGTGAGCGCCCAGATCCTCGGCGGTGACGGTCACGACGTGAACCTGCCGGGCGGCACGAGCGTCGACCTCCCCGATGCCAACGGTGGCGGCGGCGTCAACCTCCCGGGCGGCACGAGCGTCGACCTGCCGGGCGGCTCGGGCGGCGACCACGACGTCAACCTCCCCGGCGGGGCCGGGGTCGACCTCCCGGGCGGCGATCAGCCGGCGCCGAGCCCCGCGCCCACCCCGACCCCCGCTCCGACGCCGGCGCCCACGCCGACCACCCCGGCCCCCGCGCCGGACGACGGGTCCACGGTGCCGACCGACGACTCCGGCGCGGCCACCGGCACGGCGAGCGCCGGCGGCCGCGGCACCGGCGCCGCCGCCGAGGCGGGGCAGCGCGGACATCGCCACGGCGGCCGGGCGGCCGGCACGGCGATCACGAGGACCTCGGCGAGACCCACCCGGGCCAGGTCTCGCCACCGCCGCTGCGCGGGCCGAGCGGCGCACCTACAAACCTCAACCCGAACCTTACGGTTGCGGATTTCGGCCCCGCGCCGATCGGCGTCCCCAACTTCGTCATCGACCAGTTCACGATCCCGCCCTTCCTGCTGCCGATCTACCAGGCCTGCGGGACCCAGTACGGGATCCCCTGGCAGGTGCTCGCCTCGATCAACCGGATCGAGACCGCGTTCGGCACCAACCTCAACGTCTCCACCGCCGGCGCGCTCGGCTGGATGCAGTTCATGCCCGCGACCTGGGAGACCTACGGCGTCGACGCGAACAACGACGGCCGCAAGGACCCCTACAACCCCGTCGACGCGATCTGCGCCGCGGCCGGCTACCTGAAGGCGGCCGGAGGCGAGAGCGACCTCCGCACGGCGATCTTCGCCTACAACCACGCCGACTGGTACGTCGACGAGGTCCTGCTCTACGCGAACCAGTACGAGCGCCTCCCCGCCGATCTCGTGAGCTCGCTCACCGGCCTCACCGAGGGCGCGCGGTTCCCCGTTGCCGCCGACGCCCGCTACGCCGACGACATCACCGAGCGCCGGCTGCTCGAGCGCGTGCAGGAGGGCAAGCGGGTCGGCGCCAGGGTCTCCGACGCGGTGGCCTCGTCGCCGAAGCGGCGCGCCGTCGACATCTTCGCCGACGCGGGCTCGCCGGTCCTCGCCGTCAACGACGGCGTGGTCCAGAGGATCGGCAACTCGCGCGAGCTGGGCCACTACATCGTCCTCCAGGACACCTACGGCAACCGCTACACCTACGCGCAGCTCGGACGCACCGCGCGCGCCTATCCGGCACCGCGCAACGACGGCGCGACCACGGCCGACTACGAGCTGCCCAAGGAGGATGCGAAGCCGGCGACGGACGCGAAGGACGCGAAGGCCGAGGGGCCGGCGAACACCCAGGACACACGGCGGCGGCTATTCGCGCTTCCGGATCGCCAGCGCGCCGCCGGTCAGGGCGACGATGGACGACACGGGCGGCATGAACGGCGGCCTCGACGACGCGCTGTTCGGGAACTTCCCGAACTTCGAGCGCTTCCGCGCGTACACCAGCGGGATCCTGAAGTTCAACCGCAAGACCATGGAGCTGCGCCCGCTGCGGGAGGGCTCCCAGGTCGTCGCCGGCACCCTGCTCGGCCGCGTCGGCGACAGCGACGCGCTCGCCCCCCACGTCAACTTCTCGATCCGGCCCGCGGGCCGCGGCGCGCCCTCGATCGACCCGAAGCCGATCCTCGACGGCTGGAAGCTGCTCGAGGCAACGGCGCTGTACCGGGTGGCCGACAAGGACCCGTTCGCGACGGACGGCGACTCGATCAGCGAGATCCTGCTGCTCTCCAAGGAGCAGCTCGCCGAGCGCGTCCTCGACGACCCGAGCCTCGAGATCTACGAGTGCGGGCGCCAGGACATCCAGACCGGCCAGATCGACCGCCGGATCCTGGCGCTGCTCGAGTACCTCGTCGGCCGCGGCTACAAGCTCACGATCACGTCCCTGAAGTGCGGGCACTCGGTCATGACGACCTCGGGGAACGTCAGCGAGCACACGATCGGCTCGGCGGTCGACATCGCGGCGATCAACGGCGTCCCGGTTTACGGCCACCAGGGACCCGGCACCCTCGCCGACGCGTTGATCCGCGACATCCTCGACCTGCAGGGGACGATGGTCCCGCACCAGATCATCTCGTTGATGGACTACTTCGACGCGGACAACACGTTCGCGATGGCCGACCACGACGACCACGTGCACGTCGGCTACGCCCAGGCCTACGGCTCGCCGTCGAACCTCTCGAGCTCCGCCTCCTCGGCCCAGCTCTCCCAGGTGCTCAAGCCCGACCAGTGGCGGCGCCTGATCGGTCAGCTCTCGGAGATCGACAACCCGCGGGTCTCGGCAAAGCCCTCCAAGTTCTCCCTCCCCGCCGGCGAGAACAAGGACAAGCACGGCAAGGACCGCAAGCGGCCCAAGGGCCGGCGGGCCTCGCCCGCGCACCGCGGCGAGTAGCTGCGCCAGAAAAAATGACCGTGCGGGCCCGCTTCGAGAGCGGTCCCCGGGCGTTTTCGTCGCGGTTGGCTCGGGTCAGGCTTGCCCGCGGCACTTGCCCGCTACCGCTTAAGGCTGCTTCCTTCCGGACCTGACCTGATTCGCGGACGCGCATTGCGCGGGACCTGACCGTCAACGCCGCCCACGGCGTACTGGCCCCGGAGGCCGCGGCCCTCAGACGGGCGTTCGGCCCCGCTAGAGCGGATTGCGGGTACAGGGCACCGCTAATTCCCCGCCTAGCACGGTCGTCAGGCATGCTACCCACCCGCGCGCAATCCCGGTCCTTCGCCGCCCGGCGGCCATAACCTGCACGCACCTGCCCGCGAAGCTCGCCGGATCCGCCTATGGTCACGCCCTCTGGATGTGGGGCAAGGCCACCAGAGACGCCAGGGAACGCCTCCGAGCCGCCGGCCATCGCGGCGCGCTGCTCGGCACGCTCGCGCTTGCCGCCACGGTGGGCCTGGCGCTCGCCGCGCTCGCCGTCGCCAGCCCGATGCGGAGCACCAAGCTCGGGCCGCGGCTCTGCGAGACGACCGGCGGGGGCAAGTTCGTCCGCATCCCCGGTTTCCCCGGCGAGATGATCGACCGCCGGCTGCTCACCGACATCAAGTGGATCGAGCAGCGCTACCCCATCTTCATCACCGACGGCTACTCGTTGGACGACGTCCACGCCCAGAACGGCGAACACCCGATCGGGCTCGCGCTCGACATCGTCCCCAACCTCGCCGAGGGCGGTCACTGGCGTGACATCACCGCGCTCGCCCACTGGGCCGAGCCGCGCCAGAACCACCCGCGCCTGCCGTTCCGCTGGGTCGGCTACGACGGCGACGCGGGACACGGGCGCGGCAACCACCTGCATCTCTCCTGGAGCCACTCGGTCACCCAGCCCGGGCGGCCCGCGAAGACCGTCGAGACCATCCGCTGCCCCGTGCCGGGGACGACGCCGCCCCCGCCGAGCGAGCCGCCGACGGAGCCGCCACCCAACGAGCCGCCGGCGCCTCCCCCGCCCCCGCCCCCGCCGACCGGCGGCGCAACCAGCTCCGGCGCGCACAACGGCCGCGGCAGCGATCGCGCGCACGACGGGCGTCGCGGCGGCCGCGGTGGACGCAACGAGGGCGGGCGCACCGGTCACAACGGCCACCGCGGCGACGGTCACCGCGACACCGGAGCCCGAGGTCACGCCGGCGGCATCGGCCGCGGCAGCCGCGGGCTGCCGACCTCGGGCGGCGTCAAGCACGCCAAGGTCGCGCTGGCGCCCGTGGTTGTCGAGACCGACGGCGTCGGCCTCGCGGACGACTAAGCCGCTACGGCGCTCCCATCCAGCCCGCCGCGTAGCACGGGTGTGAGTCGCACGGGTCGGTGATCGTGCCGCCCTCCTTGATGAAGTTCGCGATCTGCGCGCGGATCAGCGGCGACTCCTCGATCACGGTGTCGTGCGGGTCGACCCCGAACGAGTCGTTGGGCGCCGTGTTGGTGATCGGCGGCGGATCGGTGCCGAAGATCGTCCCGCCCTCGTCGCGCTTCGGACCGATGTCCCAGACGAACATGCCGCTCCCGTTCGCCGCCTCGCCGGCGAGGTCGCCGAGCGTCGGCATGCCGTAGAACGGCTGCTCGTAGCCCGGGGGCAGCCGGTTGGCGTCGAGCGCCGGTTGGCGCAGCGGGGCGCCGATCGTCCGCGCCTCGGCCTCGGTGGCGACGTTGGCGACCTGGTGGTCGCCGTAGGACATCTCGATCAGCACCTTGTGCGAGGGCGTGTCGGGCAGCGGGTCCGTCGTCATGTGGTTGGCGTAGCCGCTCGGCTCGCCGCGGTCCCACATCGACTGGATCAGGCTGATCAACAGCGGCCGCTCGCCCTCGTCCTTGTAGGCCGGGTACAGGATCGAGGCGTAGTCCTCGAAGTCGACGCTGCGCGTGAGCAGCAGCGCGTAGTTCATCCCGGGCACGTAGAGCACCGAGCGGGTCACGTCGGGCTCCACCGCCGTGAGCGCGCCGCCCGCGATCCCGCCCTGGCTGTTGCCGTAGTAGTAGACGTGGCTCGGGTCGAGCACCGGGTGGCCGCTGAACTGGAACGCCGGGTCGCTGACGAAGCCGTCGGCCTGAGTCAGCAGCCGGCCGAGGTACATGAAGTTGAGGAAGCCCTGCTGCAGCCGGTCGGTCAGCGCGGAGAACTTCGACAGGTCCTGGAGCGCGGGAATCGCCACCGGGCCGACGTCGTCCTCGGACATCCCGATGAAGTCCGTGGCACAGGTGAGGACCCCGTTCTCGGTCCCGAGCTGGCGCACGTTGCGGGTGTGGACCTCCGTGTAGTCGCCGAACAGGCCGTGCCCGTACATCGACGGCCGCACCGTGTGGTCGACGTCGAAGACGCCGGGCGACGTCTCGACCACCGCCGAGCGCGGGATGTTGCAGGTGAAGCGCGCCTGCATCGTGTTGCCGGGGGTCCGCTGCGGGAGCCCGTTGGGCCCGAGGTCGTACTTCGAGCCGGGCGGGCAGCCGGGCTGGTCGAGGTAACAGGGCACCGTGTAGGTCCCCGTGACCTCGCGGATGTTCTCGACCCCGTGGTCGGTCGGGGTCGGGAAGTCGGTGACGTTGGTGATCGCATACGCCGGGGCGTGGCCCTGCGCGGTCCCGTCGTCGAGGTCGGTGTCGCCCAGCTGCGCGTAGGCGTCGTTGCGGATCGACAGCATCCGCTCGGACAGGTTGCGCTCGCTGGCGACGGTGAAGTCCCACGCCATGTAGAGGCTCGAGCGCTCGATCCCCGCCTTGCCGAGCTCGCTGAAGAGCTGCTCGAAGTGGGCGCGCCGATCCTCGATCGCCGGGATGTCGGTCGGGATGTTGTCGCGATAGAGCTTGAAGCCCGGCGGCGCGCCGATCGCGTTGCCGCCCGCGTCCTGGAGGTTGCGCAGGGCGACGATGTATCGATGCCCGTCGAGCAGGTTGCGCCCGGGGTGGATCAGCAGGTCGGTCTCCTCGGGGCTGGTCGCGTTCGCGTCGAGCTCGGCCCACACCAGCTGGCGCTCGCCGGTCGCGGCGTCGATCAGCACCAGCGGCTGCTGCGGGTCGAACGCCGCGCCCATGCGGGTGATCGGCACGATGCCCGTGCGCGCGAACGCCTCGGGGGTGTCGAGCCCGGGCACGTGGGTGACGATCGGCGCCCCGGGACTGAACCCATCGCTCGTGTTGACGTCCGCCGGGTCCATCGGCGTCCCCTTGCTGTTAACCGGCATCGAGGCGGTCTGGAGGTTGACGCGCAGGCCGGTGTCGGTGCTCGAGTCCGCGCGCGTGAAGTGGTCGTTGGGGTACGGGAACAGGCACTCGGTACCCACCGGCGTGATCGGGTCGCACCGGTCCGCGGTGTCGACGGCAACGCCCACCGGCTTTGAGCCGTCGCAGATCGACGGATCGCGCTTCATCGTCTTGCGCTTCGCCTTGACCTTGCCCTTGGCCTTGGCCTCGGGCTGCAGCTTGGTCTCGATGCAGCTCTGGACGAGCCGGCGGCCATCGTCGGTGAGCGCCAGGCGCTTCGACGCCTTGCGCTTCGGCCGGAGCTTGAGCTGCTTGCGCTCGGTGAGCCGCTGCTTGGCGCCGCCCTGGCGGATCACCAGCGCGACCTTGACCTTGGACTTGCGCGCCGACTTCGCCGCGACCTTGACCCGCCCGCTGGCGATCATCCGCGCCTGCGCAGCCTCGCCGAACGAAACGCGGACCGTCGGCTTCTTGTGCTTCGCCGCCCCGGCGCCGGCCGGCATCGCGGCGACCAATGCCGTCAACGCGAGCAGCGCGACGACCACGAACGCCTTCCTAGCGTGTCCCACCACCGAGCTCCTTCTCCTCCGTGCCACCGCGGTCTCTCCTCCCCGACGACTGGGCCGCGACTCTAACACCGGCCGGTGGGAGATAGCGCCCTAGAATGCGCCGCTCCCGGGCGCGTAGCTCAGTGGGAGAGCGCTCGCTTCACACGCGAGAGGTCGCTGGTTCGAAACCAGCCGCGCCCATGGCCGGTGTGTTGCCGGCGCTCGGCAAGACGCAGGGCTGAGCTCAGCTCGCGGCGACAGTCTCCGGATCCGGCTCCTCACCCTTGGGGGTAGGCGCATCGCCGACGCCCGAAGGGAGGACGCGCAGCGCGTCCACGGGCAGGTGGAGCTGCAACGGCGTGCCCTGCTCGTAGGGGATCTCGCCGCCGGTGTTCTGAACGAGCGCCTGGAGCGCTTCCCCGTTGGCGCCCCGGACGAGAACCTGGATCACCGAGCCCACGTAGACGACGCGCTCCACCATTGCCGGGATGCGGTTCGGCCCCGAGGGAGACCCGTGCTCTTCGAGCTCGATGCGCTCCGGTCGGATGACGATCTTCGCCTCCCCCGTGACGTCGCGGTCCGTTCCGCGCGTCTGGAGCTCGTACCCGTCCAGCGCGACGCGGCAGGCGCTGGTGCCGGCACTGACGATGGTGGCCTGCATCAGGTTCGACACGCCGAGGAAATCGGCGACGAAGAGCGTCTCGGGATCCTCATAGACGTCCTGAGGCGCCCCGACCTGCTCGATGTGCCCGCCGTTCATGACCGCGAGGCGGTCGCTCATCGTGAGCGCCTCCTCCTGGTCGTGGGTGACGTAGAGGAACGTGATGCCGACCTCCTGCTGGAGCGACTTGAGCTCGATCTGGAGGGCCTTGCGGAGCTTCGCGTCGAGGGCGCCGAGCGGCTCGTCCAGAAGGAGCACGGTCGGGTTGAGGACGAGAGCGCGCGCCAAGGCAACGCGCTGCTGCTGCCCGCCCGAGAGCTGGGACGACTTGCGCCTCTCGTAGCCCGGAAGCTGGACGAGCTCAAGCGCCTTGCCGACGCGCTCGAAGATCTCGGCCTTCGGCCGCTTCGCCCGCTTGAGCCCGAAGGCGATGTTGTCGTAGACGTTCAGGTGCGGGAAGAGCGCGTAGTTCTGGAACACGGTGTTGACGTTGCGCTGGTGAGGCGGTGTGTAGGCGACGTCTGTGCCGTCCAGGACGATCTCACCGGAAGTCGGTTGCTCGAAGCCGGCGATCATTCGCAGAGTCGTCGTCTTCCCGCAGCCGGAAGGCCCGAGGAGCGAGAAGAACTCACCACCGGGGATGTGGAGATCGATGCCGTCCACCGCCGTCAGCTCGGGGAACTGCTTGGTCAGCTTGCTCAATTCGATTTCGCCGCGTGCCATTGATCTCCCGAAACTAGATGTTGAAGGCGCCGCCCAAGTCCTCCGCCGCTGTGCCCGCCCGACGCTCTCCGCGGGTGAAGGCGCGCCAGACGAGGAAGCCGGCCGTGACAATGAGGAGCGTTGACACCATCATGATCGTTGCGATCGCGTTCACTGACGGCAACGGCGCGGCGCGCGTCGCTGCGTAGATCTGGATCGGGACGGTGTCCGTGGATCCGCCGCTCGACAGCCACTGGCTGATGACGAAGTCGTCGGCCGAGATGGCGAACACCACGGCCGCCGAGGCGACGATCGCCGGGGTGAGCAAGGGCAGGAGGACGCGCGTCAACGCGACGAACGGCGAGGCCCCGAGGTCGGCGGCGGCCTCCTCGTACTGCCTGCCGATCGAGAACAGCCGACCGCGCACGATCACGACCACGAAGGAGATCGAGAAGGTCACGTGGCCGAGGATCTGGGCGAACGTTCCCGTCTGAATGAATGTGAAGATGTGAGAGAAGACGAGGAGGAGCGAGACGCCCATCACGATCTCGGGCGTGACCAACGGAAACAGCATGATGAAGTTGGAGGTGCCGGAGCCGCGACCGCGCCACCGGGCGAGACCGAGGGCGAGCAAGACCCCGATCGGGACAGCGATGAGAACGTCCGCTATCGCCAGCTTGAAGCTCTGAACAAGAGCATGGGAAAGGGTCGGGTCGTGAAGGACCGAGTCCACTGGGTCCCCCCAGTACCAGCGGGTCGAGAAGGAGTCCCAGACCGTGCGTGAGCGGGTCGCGTTGAAGGAGAACTGCACCGCGATCAGCACCGGCACGATCGACCACAGGATGTAGGCCCAGGTGAAGACGCCCAGGAAGCGCGGCTTTCCCCATGGGTTGCGAAACCAGCCGCGCAAGCGGGTCAAGGTCGAGCGCTGCGGCCTCGCTCGCGGCTCGGCAACGGCCGTCACACTGCCCCCACCGTCCCGGCCTCGCTTTGGGCGCGATGGATGCTCCGCAGGTAGTAGAGCATCAGGATCGTCAGGAAGGCCGCGAGGACGATCGTCAGCGCGGCGCCGATCGTGGGCTGCGGCCCGCCGTGGAAGTAGAGGTCGATCTGGTTGCCGATCATCGAGGTGCTCGGCGCGCCGGAGACGATGTTCGGCGTGTAGTAGTCGCCGAACATCGGCAGGGTGATGAGGACTGCGCCGCCGAGAATGCCCGTCTTCGAGAGCGGGAGCGTCACCGTGCGGAACGCGGCCCACCGGCTTGCGCCGAGGTCACGTGCCGCCTCGAGGTGGCTTCGGTCGATGCGGTCGAGGGAGGCGAAGAGCGGCAGGATCAGATACGGGATGTAGCCGTAGACGAGCGCGAGAATGACCGTCAACGAGCTTCCGCCGAGCCAGTCCCGTGGCTGGCTCAGGATGTGGGTGGCCGTGAGGAAGTCGTTGACGTAGCCGTCCGTCTGAAGGAGATTCACCCAGGCGAGCATCCGCATCATGTAGCTGATCCAGAGGGGCAGGATGATCAGGATGAGAATGACGCCCTTCCACCGCCCCGCGTGCCGGGCCGTGAAGTACGCGACCGGATACCCGATCAGCAGGCAGAGGGCCAGGGCGACGAGGACGTAGACGATCGTCCTGATCCCGACGTCGAACCAGATCCCTCCCGGCGCAAGGCGGCCGAGGACCTCGCCGAGCCAACCGACGTTCCAGTCGAGCGGGTTCCAGATGGGAACCGGTTGGAAGAGGACCGGGTCGACCGTTCCGAGCGCGACCCCGAGGACCGCGTAGAACGGAACGACGAAGAGAAGAACAAGCCAGAGAACGCCCGGGAGCGCAAGAGAGGGCCACAACCAACGCCGGTACACGACGCCCTAACGCTCGCGCCTCGGACCCGTCAACTCCCTCCTCCGGCGAGGAAGTTCGAGTAGCCGTCCTGCCACAGCTGCTGTCCCTGAGACGTGAGCGTCCCGTACTGCAGCGAGTCGGGCCCTAGGTCCTCGTCCGTCAGGACGCTGTTCTCCAGGTTCTCCGGCACGACTCCCTTCTGCACCAGGGTGCTCGGGTCGATCTCGTTCAGCGGTGGCTGGTACCCGTTGAAGTCGACGAAGTTCTCATAGGCGACGCCGTTGTCGAGGATGTAGTTGAGGAAGAGGTGCGAGAGCACCGGCTTCTCCGTGGTCGAGCAGATCGCGAAGCAGTCGTTCTGGACAGGCACCTTTCCGTGCGGCGCTTTCCAATATGCAAGCGCCGAGGCCGGGGTGTCCTTCGGCAGGTAGTAGATGTAGCCCGCGATCATGTCCCCCGACCACGCCTGGTGGAGCCAGCTCGACCCCTCCGGGATCGTCTGGTACTGAATGTCGTCCACCTTGATGTTGCAGACGCCGTAGAGCTCCTTGAGGTCGGAAACCGCCTGGTCCACGAGTGCCGGGTCCTCGGTGTTGATGTCCGTGATGCCCTTGCGCAGGAGCGACATGCCGATCGTCTCCCGGTTCTCGGAGAGGAGCGCCACCTTGCCCTCGTACGCCTGAGACTCCCAGAAGATGTCCCACGGCTGGTCCATGCCGGCGATGTCCTCTTTGATCTTGTCCGTCCGCCAGGCGATGCCGGTGGCGTAGCAGGTGTAGGGAACGGTGTAGCGCGACTCGCCGTCGTAGAACGGGTCGACGAGCTGCGGCCAGATGTTCTTCTTCAGATTCGGGATGTAGTCGAGGTTGAGCGGCTTGATCAGCTTGCCGGCAACGCCGATGTCGAGCGTGTCCGGCGTGATCTCCATCACGTCGGGCGTGACCGCTCCGGACGCAAGCCGCTGGAGTCCGGAGTTGACGTTGTCGAACGGCGCGTACTGGACTTCGACGTCGTACTTGGCGCCGAACTCCGTGAGGAGCTTCTTGTAGAAGTAGGCGGGATAGTTGTAGACGGTGAACGTCCCACCTGTCTCCGGCTCGAGCCCCGACTCGATGGGATCCTCCCAACGCGGCAGGGTCACGCGCTTGTCGGGCCTCGCGAGTGGCAGGCCTCCCGGCCCGACGAGTTCGCCGCCCGCGCCGGTGCTCGGGGATTCGCTCGTCGTGTTGCCGCAGGCGGCGAGCAGGGGGCCAGCAGCCGAGAGGGCCGCGGCGGCACCTGCGCTTCGTACTAGGAAACCGCGCCTGCTCAGCGAATACGGCCGTTCCTTTGGGTGGTGCGTCATTCGACTCCCGTCCTGGGTTCTGCGTCCGCGAGGTGGGGCACGGTCGCACGGACAGCGTGTTTTTGTGCCTCCGATCCGTCCCCCACCGCGGTCTCGTAGGCCGCCGCCCCCAACTCACAGTCGAGGAGCGATTCGGCCATCTCGAGCACGCAGCGAAGCATCCGCTCGCGAGGTACATCGGGGTCATGCAGCGTCGCCTGGACAGCGAGTCCGTCGAGGAGCGAGGCGAGCAGCAGAGCCACCTCGTCGGCATCGGCGTCAGCGAACTCTCCCGCCCTCTGTCCGGCTCGGATCACGGCCGCGATCTGCTCGCGCCAGCGGTCGTCCAGTCGCTGACGAGCTTGTCGCGACGCGGGATCACGAAGGGCGCGGGCCCAAAGCTCGATCCACAGGGTCCAGTCGTACTCCTCGGCCGACGCCTCGATCATGAACCGCAACTGGTCGCGCGGGCGCTCCAACAGATCAATGCGATCGCGCATCTCGACGTAGAAGCGCTCCTCGTCGACCGTCAGCGCCTCGGCAAGCAACTCGTCCTTCGACCGGAACCAATAGAGCACCGCCGGAGGGCTGGTGCCCGCTCGCTCGGCGACGTCCGCGATCCGCGTCGACGAAAGGCCGCGTTCAACGATCACGTCCGCAGCGGCCTTGAGCAACTGCGGCCGACGAATATGGTCGATGTGCGGACGCGGGCTCACACCCAGTCTCTCCTCGCCCGAACGCTGAACTGCCGTTCAATCTATCACCGCTCGGACGCTCATTCACGGACCGGATTCGCTTCATCGCCGCACCGGCCTGTGCCGTATTGGAGGGCAAGCGCGGTTTGAGGCGTCGCCGGCTTGGGTCTCCGTAACCCGAGACCTATCGCCGTGGACGAAGAGCGGCAGCCCGGCCGTGTTCAGGCAGACACCCGTGTTGTCTGCCCGAACGGAGTCGAATCGAGCCTGATCCCGCCCCATTGAATCGGCCTGCCAGGCACGAAATCGCTTGCTAGAGCGGTCTCTCAGACGCTTCACACGCGAGAGGTCGCTGGTTCGAAACCAGCCGCGCCCATGGCTTACGCAAGCCATCCGAACGGCGACGCGAGCACTCGCACGTCCACCTACGGCCACTTCTCCGAACTCGCTCCGAACATCCCGTGGCCGCTCGCCGCTGCAGCGAGCGCTCGGCAAGGTCGACGAGCAACTCAGTGGACCGCGACCCTCCGCGAACTCAGTCTCGCTTTGCACGGAAACCGGAACGATTTAGAAACTACGGCGGGCCCCCTGTCGCTGCGCGGGCCGCTCGCCTTGCCGCTCGCTCCGAGGCTACGGGCGCCTACCGAAGCTGATCGACCCCTTGCCGCGGCACGTGCGCGAGATCTGATCGCTTCGGTCGGCATGGATGTAGTTGACCGATCCGGACGCGCACGTCACCCGAGCGTCGCCCCGACCATCGACGACGTCGACCCAGTTGGTTCCCGGTCCGGGCGACACGGTGCTGTGGCCCGGCTTGTTGGCCTCGATGAAATCGTTGCCCGCGCCGCCATGGATGATGTCGTTCCCACGCCCGCCGAAGATGCGATCGTTGCCCGGCCCACCGTGGCTGCGGTCGTTGCCTGGCCCGTCGTAGGAGACGTCGTTGCCCTGGTCGCCGCGGATGAGGTCGCTGCCCTGGCGGGCGCGGATGAGATCGCTACCGGAGCCGCCCTTGAGCCGGTCGTCGTGCGGGGTCCCACGAACCACGTCGCTGGGCTGACTGCTGAACACCTCGTAGTTGATGCTCGGGCTGGTACCCGCCCTCATCCCCGCGGACCAATCGGTGGCGGAACCATTTATGCCGTACGTGAAGAGATTGCCGCTGGAACCCTGGAACGCGACTTCACCCCTGTCGTTGACGCTCGGGCTGGTACCCGGCGCCACGCCCAGCCCAGTGCTGTTAGTGCAACCGCAGTCACTGGGTCCCCATGTCCCGAGAAAGCCGTGGTCGGACACGAACGCGACCTGGCCGAGGTTGTTGATGCTCGGGCTGGTACCCGGCATCATCTTCAGGCCACTATCGCCCTCGCCACCGGATCCCAGTGTCCAGAGATGGCCGGTGTTGGCCTGGAACGCCACCTCGCCGCTGATGTCATTGATGCTCGGGCTGGTGCCCGGGGCCATCGCCGCGCCAGTATCCCCTTGGCCACCGGATCCCAGTGTCCAGAGATTGCCGGTGTTGGCCTGGAACGCGATCCGACCGCCGTCGTTGATGCTGGGGCTGGTGCCCGCCATCATCCCCGCGCCCGAATCGCTCGGGTCGCCACCGCGGTCATCCGTTGTCCAGAGGTGGGCGCTACCCGCAGCCTGAAACGCGACCTCACCCCAAAAATTGATGCTCGGGCTGGTACCCGGCTCTAGCCCCGCGGGGGTCGCGCCACTGCTGTCTTGTCCCGTTGTCCAGAGATTGCCGCTGCCGGCTGCCTGAAACGCGACCTCCTCGAAGTAATTCATACTCGGGCTGGCACCCGCCATCATCCCAAGGCCGGTATCGCTACCGCTACCGGCGCCACCCAGTATCCAGAGATCGCCGGTGTTCGCTTGAATCGCGATGCTTTGGGCTTGCGCAGCCGGGCCTCCGGCGCACACCGCTGCCAAGGCCACCACCATCGCCGAGACCGCGAGCAGGATCCGCCGCGTCCTCACCGATGCGCTCGCCTTCGTGAGACAGGACCAACGTGTCACGGCGCCCATACGAGACTCCCTCCCTCTGCCCCCGTGGTCTTCCAGCTTCGAGGCTATCCGCACGGTCGGCGTGGCGCAACCACGCCGATTCGGCCCGGAGGGAGGCGGCCCCGAATGCACGTGAAAAGTGTCGCTTTGGACGCTACTCCGACAGCCCGGCGGCTTCGAGGGCGTCCTTTCGCTCGGTGAAGCTCTGCATGCGCACGAGCCTTCCCTCGCGGTACTGCGCCAGCCAGGCCGCTCGCGGAAAGTCGAGCGGCACGTCGCCTCCCCTGCCGCGGGCACGCCAAGAGCCCAGGCCCAGAACCCGGTCGTCGCCCAGGTCCCGGAAATCCGCCGGTCTCGCCTCGAACGCCTCCCAATCCCGCTTCATGTCCTCAATCCACTCCCGCACTCCCTCGTGGCCGTGGTAGCTCCGTCCGTCAAGGATGGCCGAGACCGGAACCCACTCGACATCCGAGTCAAGGAGCGCATAAAGATCGTCGGTCCCTTCCGTGAATGTCCGGTTGAACGCCTCGAAAATCCGGCGGGAAATCTCGACGTTCTCTTGCGACATCGCCCACGGAGTATCTCGCGAAAGGTTTGCGCTTTCTCTTTGATCTCGGTGCGCCTGTCAACCCAGCGACATCACCACCTTGTCTCGCTCCCAGCTCGGTGAGTCGGGCTCATTTCTCTTTCGGCGCTCGCAGCGCAGAGTGTTTCTGGGAGCTGCCGTGGTCTCTCAATTCCATGCGGGACCGTCAGGCGGCCTGAAAGCGCGAGGAGCTCGCCGCGGCGGCCGTTGATCTGGTGGGTTGGAAGACCTGGCCCCTATGGCCGCGACGTGTGGGAGCATCCCCCGCACACCACTACACGGCGCCGTCGGAGGCGCAGGGAGGCAGAGATCATGCGGAGGACCAGGCTTGGAGCCAGGGTGGCGGCAGCTACCGTGGGAGTGATCGCGGCGGCTTGCGTCGCCTCGTCGGCCGAGGCGGCGACGACGTCCGTCTATTACGACAGCAACAGCAACACGTCGGCGGATCCGTTCCCGTTCGGAGCGCTGACCTCGGGCTTGCTCAACACCGGGCTCGGTCAGAGCGTGCTGGACGACGTCACGAGCGGCGTCGGCAACACGGGTCTCGGATTCGGCTCGCTCGAGACGTTGACGACCGGTAGCTACAACACCGCGGTCGGACAGTCGAGCGCTCGGTATGGCAACGCCAGCGACGTAACCGCCGTCGGCGGCCTGGCCGCCAACAACAACGACGCCGACGGCACCACCGCGATCGGCTCGGAGGCGCTCGTTTCCAACACGTCCGGCGCCGGCAACACGGCCGTCGGCAGGAGGTCGATGTTGTCGAACACGACCGGCTTTCAGAACACCGCGATCGGCGACGAGGCGCTCACGTCGAACAACAGCTCCTTCAACTTCGCGGCGGGCTACCAGGCGCTTCGAGCCAATGGGAGCGGCGCATCGAACACAGCGATCGGGCGCTTCGCACTCACCGCCAACACGAGCGGCGGCCAGAACACGGCCACCGGCACCAACTCGGTCTACCACAACACGACCGGCGAGTACAACGTCGGGACCGGCTACCAGGCGCTCGCGGAGAACACCACCGGCTCGCGCAACGTCGCCACCGGCGGCAACACCCTGGCGAAGACCACCCAGGGCACCGACAACGTCGCGGCCGGCAACAACGCGATGTACAACAACACGACCGGCGACCGCAACGTCGCGATCGGCAGCAATGCGCTGTTCGCGCAGACCATCCGCAATAGCAGCGTCGCGGTTGGCTACAACTCGCTGCGCAAGTCCACCGGGGGCTCCAACATCGCCCTCGGCACGCTGGCCGGCAGCGCCCTCACCAGCGGTGCGAACAACGTGATGATCGCCAACAACGGCGTCGCCGCAGACGCCGGGGCGATCCGCATCGGCACGAACGGCAAGCAGACCGCCGCCTACCTGGCCGGTGTCTACGGCAAGGCGGTGTCGGGGACGACCAAGGCGGTGATCGTCAACGCGGGCGGCAAGCTGGGCACCGAGACCGTCGCCGGCCGCAGCGAGGTGCGGGCGCTGCGCTCGCAGGTCACCGACCAGCAGGAGCAGATCGACGAGCTGCAGCGGACGGTGGCCAAGCTGACGAAGTAGTCGCCGCGCCGCCCAGAGCGGCGAGTTGTCCTTGATGACGTCCTCGAGCAGATCGGCGTGGGCTTCACGGGCGCATGCTGGTATTGCTGGGGCGTGGCGGGAAAGGCATCGGAGCGGTTTGTCTGGGCGGTCGACACTCTGGAGGTCCGCCCGGCCGACCGCCTGCTCGAGGTCGGCTGCGGCCACGGCGTCGCGGTCTCCCTGGTCTGCGAGAGGCTGACGACGGGAACGATCACCGCGATCGACCGCTCGCCCAAGATGATCGAGATGGCCACGCGGCGGAACCGCGAGCACGTCGACTCGGGCCGGGCTGTGCTCGAGGCCATCGCGCTGGAGGACGCGGACCTCGGCGATCGGCGCTTCGACAAGGTCTTCGCCTTCAACGTCGCTCCCTTCTGGCAGCAGCCGGCGGCGGCGCTCGGTGCCGTCCGCGAGCACCTCGCCCGGGATGGGGCCGTCTACATCTTCTGGGACGCGCGCCACTTCGCGCCGGAGCGAGCCCGGGACCTGGGGAACGAGCTGGCCGACCGGCTACGCGAGGGCGGATTCTCCGTCGACAGGGTGCTGGTCGAGGACCTGCGCCCGGTCCCCGCGGTCTGCGCGATCGGGCGGCCCCAGGGCGGATGAAGATTGGTGCTCAGCTCGCGAGATACTGCGCGGGCGATGTCCCAAGTCGACGTAGTCCGGCGCTTCATGGACCACGCCCGGACGGCACCCGACTCGGTGTGGGGCATCTTCGACGCCGACGTGGTGTGGGAGGTCAGCACGCTTGCGATCCCGGACTTCCCTCCGACGTTTCACGGGCCGGAAGGTGTCCGAGAGTTCTTCCGGCGCTGGATCGGCACTTTTGATGATTGGGGCTACGAGGTCGAGGAGGTGATCCAGGGTCGAAATACGGTCCTGCTCCGCGTTCACCAGTGGGGGCGCGGTAAGGGAAGCGGCGCTTCAGTCGAGGGACGCTTCTGGCAGGTATGGGTCATGCGTGGCGACAAGGCTGTGCGAGTCAGACATCTGCTGGAGAAGGCCGAGGCCTTCGAAGCCGCCGGCCTGTCGGAGTAGTCCTGAAGTAGCGCTGGACGAGAAGGCAGCGCCGTTCGGCTGTGGCGAACGCCGCTTGATTGAGCTGCTCGCGGCTCGACATGAGGTGGTCGTGGCCGGAAGGCAGTCCGGCGACGTCCAGGTGGACATCAGCTCACCCGATTCTGTGCGGTCGACACTGGACCCGACGGCCGACATCCCGGACAATGTCGACGCGGTCGCCGCGCGCTACGCCGCGGCCGCGCCCCGCTACGGGATCCAGGTCCTCACCGAGTAGCGGGTTCGGAGCGAGCGCGAAACCAGCCGCCCAGCGCTCCGAGCAGAACTCCCAGCACCGCGGTGATCAAGACCAGCAGGATCGGAGGATCGGGCAAATCGGCCTTCGCCGTCGCGCCGTGGATCTCGTGGGCGATCAAGACGAAGGCGCCGAAGATCGTGCCGCCGACGAGTCCCCGCTTCGCTCCGGCGGCGGCGCCGAGATGGTCCAGGCCCGCGCCGACTCCGCCGAGAATCGCCAACAGCGAGAGCACCACGTAGGTGGCCTTCGACACACCGAGGACGTACCCGGTGATCGCGCCGTAGATCGCGGGGATCAATACGACGAGTACGACCTGTAACCCGCGTGAACGCTCTCTCAGAAGCGGTGCAAGCTTCATCGATCGGGGGAGTTACTTCGACTTCTTCTTCTTTTGCTTGCACGGCTGGACGTCGCTCGCGGTCGCATCGGGGGCGTCCGTGAACGAGAAGGTCTCCTTGTACTTGATCTTCTTGTTCTTACACCGCGCCTGGACGTAGTTCTTGGCTCCGACCGACGTGTTGAAGACCGAGCTCGCTCCCGCGCCGCCGGCGATCGGCGGCACGCTCACCGTCAGCGTCGATTTCTTGAGCACCGCCGTCAGGACGGTCGTCGTCTGCAGGTCGGTGACGCGCGAGTGAAGGAGGATCCCGTCCGCATCGGCGCGATTGAAAGCGGTCACGTCGGCGTCGAAGTCCTGACGAGTGCCACCGACGCCGAACGGCAGGTTGACGACGGCGAGCCCGGTTCCGACCTTCGCGTCACCGCAGACCGCGAGCGCATCCTCGGTCGTCGCGGTGGCGATTTGCGACGCCTCACAGCCCGGCACCGCGTCGGGGTTGAACCTAATGCTCTTCTTGTCGAAGTCGACCACCGACTGGTAGACCTTCGGCGGCATGGCGTTTGGGTCGGCCGCGTCGGCTGTCGTGGTGTCGATCTTGATGTTCGTCGGCTTGAACTTCTTCTTGTCGAATTTGGGTTTCTCCTTGCCGCCGACCTGACCGTCGACGGTGATCACCGCGGTCTTGGCGACAGCGGTTCCCGCCATCGCGAGACTGGCCACCAGGACCAACGGCGCGATCCCATAGCTCATCCTGCGCATCTCTCCTCCTCTGATTCCAGAGCCATCGAGGCCCCGGCATGGTCCTCGGTCCCTGGCGACCAATTGACAGTGACGCCACCGTCACCAACCCTAGCCTATTCTGACGCCATGCCCGCCTCCCAAGCGAAGACGCGCCGGATGACGGCGTCCGAGCGGCGCGAGCAGCTGCTCGACGTGACCGCCGAACTGGTCACCGAGGACGGGTTTCAAAAGCTCTCGATCGAGGCGGTCGCGCAGCGCGCCGGCGTCGCGCGCTCGCTGCTGTACAAGCATTTCGCCGATTCGTCCGAGCTACTCGAAGCGGTGATCGAGCGTGAGATGGACCGGGCGCTCTCCCAGGTCTCCGAGACGACGCTCGCGAACCTCAGCGAAGGCCCTCCGATCGATCTGATGCTCGAGAGCCTGCACGCCTACCTGCACGTAGTCCGGACTCACCCGAACACCTGGAAGCTGGTCTTGGCGCCACCTCCGGGTGCGCCCGAGATCCTGCGCAACCGGATCGCGTCCGGCCGCGCGGCAGTGCTCGTGCGGCTGATCGAGGCGGTACAGCCGGCTCTGTCGCCCGACAGCGAGCCGCTCGACGCCGAGCTCACCGCAAGGATTCTCTCCGCCGTTGCTGATGAGTACGCGCGCCTGATCCTCGCCGACCCCGACCGCTTTCCGACCGAGCGCTTGCTCGAGCACGCGCGCTGGATCCTGAGTCAAGGGCGTCTGTAGCGCATCGAAGGCGCTCTCAACGCCCGGCAGGCCCACGTTCTTGACATTGGCCCGGGCTCGATTACGTTGTAATCGGAATGAGGTAAGCCTTGAGGGAGCTTCGGCCGATGCCAATCCGTGCCACGCCTAGGTGGGGTGTCTCGCTCTTGGGCTTGGCTCTGTCCTTGGCGGTCAGTTCGCCGGCCGCAGCAGCGGCGCCGGTCACGGACACCTTTGCTTCCCCCGGCGAGACAACGTTCACGGTCCCCGCCAAGGTCACGAGTCTGCAGATCACGGCGCGCGGGGCGGGCGGCGGAGCCGGGCAAGCGCCCGGTGACGTTGGCGCGGTCGCCGGTGCCGGTGGCTCCGGCTCGCAGATCACGGGAACCCTGGCGGTGACCCCTGGGGAAGTGCTGACCCTTGCCGTCGGTCAAAGAGGAGCCGACGCGCCCCAGGGGGGTACCGGCAATCCCTGTCGGCAGCTGGGCGGCGCTGGTGGCACCAGCTCCGCTGCAGGCCAAGGCGGGGGCGGGCACGGCGGCGAGGGCGACTCGAGCGTGTGCAGCGCCGGCGGTGGCGGTGGCGGCGGCGGGTCCGCGACAACCGTGACTCTGTCGGGCAGCTCGACCATCATCATCGCCGGTGGCGGTGGCGGCGGTGGGGGTGGCGGCGCGATCGTCGGCTTCAACGGTGGAGGGGGCGGCTCCGGTGGCACCGGGACGACAGGCGGGGCCGGCGGCAGCGGCACCAACGCCGGGGGCGGCGGCGGGCGGGGCGCGGCGCCGACGATCCAGGGCACGGACGGCGGCTCTTCCTGCGATGCGTGCAGCGCCGGTGCCGGCGGCGGAGGGGGCGGAGGAGCCCAGGGCGGAGGCGGAGGTGGTGCCGGTCGCGTCGGCGGCGGAGGCGGCGGCGGCGGCGGCGCCGGGACGGACCTCGTCTCCTCCTCGCTCAGCAATCCGACGGTCTCCGTATCGCCGTCGGGTGCGGGCGCCGACGGGCTCGTCACGATCACGTATACGCCGCCGGACTCGACCTCAACCGCCGTGAGCTGCACGGCCGTGGTCGTTGACCAGCAGGCGACCTGTACGGCGACGGTCACGGACACAGAGACCGCGAACGCGAGCACGCCCACGGGGACGGTCAGCTTCGAATCCAATGGTTCGGGCAGCTTCGGCGCCGACTCGTGCACGCTCAGCCAGGCCAGCCCCGGGGTGGCCAGGTGTGCGGTCGCCTATACGCCGTCTGCGATTGCGGCGCAGACGATCAGCGCCGACTACGGCGGTGACCCGACCCACACCGAGAGCAGCGGCAGCCAGGCGCTGTCCGTGGACCTGCGCTCGGCCAGGACGAGCATGAGCTGCTCGCCGAATCCCGTGGCGACCGGCCGGGAGACGACGTGCACGGTGACGGTGACGGACACGTCGCCCGGGACGGTGAGCACGCCGACCGGGTCGGTCGGGATCGATCTGACCAGCGGGGGCTCGGGCAGCTTCGGCAGCGACACGTGCACGTCGCTGAGGCAGACGAGCCCCGGGGTGGCCAGCTGTTCGGTGACCTATACGCCGAGTGCCGTCGACACGGGCTCCCGCCAATTCCTCGCCCAGTACGGCGGCGACTCCAAGCACGCGGGAAATCTCTTGAGCATCGGCTTCGCGTCCGTGACCGTGATCGCCGCGCGTTCGACGTCGACGAGCGTGAGCTGCTCGCCTGACACCGCGGCGGTGGGGACGCCGTCGTCGTGCACGGCCACGGTCACGGACACCGGTGGCGGGACGCCGAGCGCACCGACCGGGAAGGTCAGCCTCGCATCGAACGGCCCGGGCAGCTTCAGCGACGACCAGTGCACGCTCGAGCAGACCAGCCCCGGGGTGGCCGGCTGTTCGGTGACCTATACCCCCGCGGCGGAGGGAGCTCCGACGAGCACCGACACGATCACCGCCAGCTACGGCGGCGACTCGACGCGCGCCGACAGCAGCGGGACGGCGGCCGTGACGGTCCAGCCGACGAGCACGGCCGACTGTAAGAACCGCGGCTGGCGGAACTACGGCTTCCCGAACCAGCGCCAGTGCGTCCTGTTCGTGGAGTTCGGCGGTTTGCCGGAGACAGCCGCGTGCGCCGGCCAGAAGGCGACGATCGTCGGTACCCGCGGAGCCGACAAGCTGCGAGGCACCAAGGGCGACGACGTAATCGTCACCGGGGACGGCGACGACAGGGTGCTCGGCTCGCGCGGCGACGACCTCGTCTGCGGCGGCGCGGGCGCCGACGTGATCCGAGGCGGCCGCGGCGCCGACACGCTCAGGGGCGGGCCCGGCAAGGACGGGCTACGAGGCGGACCCGGTTCGAATGAGTGTCGCGGCGGGCGCGGCTCGGACGACCAGCGTCACTGCTGAGCGCGTCACCCAGTTCGTCCATAGCCAGAGCGTCGCCGGCCTCTCCTTGGCAATTCGTGTTTAAGAGCACTTGCGGGTGGAGATATAGAGCCGTGCTTGGGGGTCACACGTAGCGGCCGTCGAGGGGCCGCGAGGGAGGTCAGGTATATGAGGAGCAGGGCCCGCCGGGGGGCGATGGCAGCGGCGGCGTTCGTCGTTGCGCTCGCAATCGCAGGCGGTGTGACCGTCTTTGCCGGCGACAAGGCGAGCGACGAGGTGGCGCTCCAGCCGGTCGCGCGGGACGACGACGGTGGGATCGAGCATCGCGTCGACGCGCTGCTCTCCCAGATGACCTTGCCGGAGAAGCTCGAGCAGATCCAGCTGCTCCCCGACTTCCTCGTGACCGATGACGAGGTGCGCGACGGGCTCGGCTCGGTGCTCAGCGTCACGGACCCGCGGCGGATCCGCGAGCTCCAGCGGATGGCGGTTGAGGACTCCCGTCTCGGGATCCCGCTCCTGTTCGCGTTCGACACCATTCACGGCTTCCGCACGACCTTCCCGATCCCCCTCGGCAGCGCCGCGAGCTTTGACCCTGACATGGCCTTCGCGGACGCCAAGTTCGGCGCGCGCGAGTCAGCGGCTGTGGGCCTGAAGCAGACCTACGCGCCGATGGTCGACGTATCGCACGAGCCGCGCTGGGGCCGGATCTCAGAGGCCGGCGGTGAGGACCCGTACCTGAACGCGGTGCTCGCCGCGGCGCGTGTGAAGGGGACCCAGGGCTCTGACTACAGCGCACCCAACAAGCTGGTCGCGAGCCCCAAGCACTTCGTCGCCT
>CAVUKZ010000009.1:0-412500 GCA_963742205.1 uncultured Solirubrobacterales bacterium
ACCGCGAGGCGGTGCTCGAGGCGCTCTCGCGCCTGATTGCCGACGCCTGGGAGTCCTTCGAGCGCCCGCGTCCGGAGGAGCCCGCCCTTGAGCCGGATCTGCTCGAGCGGCTAGAACTCGGCCTCTGCCGGAGGAGCCGAACACACCCGGGCGAGGTTCTTGCCGACGCGGCGCGGGTGCTCGATGAATCGAACTCGCCGTCGCGGCCGCTCTACCTCGGTTACGTGGGTTCTACCGGGCTCGAGGTCGGCGTCGCGGAGGCGCTCGCCGCCACCTACGACGTTAATCTCGCGGCCACGGCGCGCGCGGCCGACCTCGTCGAGGCTCAGGCCGTGGACTGGGTCGCGGAATTCGTGAGCTCTACCATTGTGTGCCCGAAGGAGTCGGTTTCACGAGCGGCGGCATGATCTCGAACCTCACCGGGCTGATCATCGCCCGCGAGCGGGCGCTTCCCGGATGTCGGCTAGATGGCTTCGCCGGCCGTCAGGGCGCCGTCTACTGCTCGGAGGAGGCCCATCACTCGATCGTCCGTGCGGTTGAGGCCGCCGGCATCGGGTCCGCCTTTGTCCGCAGGATCGCGATCGACGGCTTCCGTCGGATCCGCGTCGACGAACTCGACCGCGCCATCGCGACGGACCTCGATTCAGGCCTCGTGCCGATCGCCGTCGTCGCCAATGGAGGGACGACCCTCACCGGCGCGGTGGACCCACTTGCCGACGTCGCCGACGTTTGTGAGCGTCGTGGCGTTTGGCTTCACGTCGACGGGGCCTACGGTCTGCCCGCGGCGGCGACCAAGACAGCGGGCGCGCTCTTCGCTGGGATCGAGCGCGCCGACTCGGTCACGCTCGACGCCCACAAGTGGCTCGGCCTGCAAAAGAGCTGAGCCTCTATCCTCGATCGTCACGCCGGCGCCTTCGAGGCTGCCTTTCGGCCACGAGGAGTCCTACATGCGACCGCGGCGACCCGGTGCGCAACGCGGTCGAGAGCACGCTCGAGTACTCGCGCCCACTGCGCTCGCTGAAGCTATGGCTCGCCTTCCGCACTCACGGTGCGGCCGCCTTCCGCGCCTGGATCGAGCAGACCCTGGCGCTCGCCCGCCGGCTGGCGGCCGAGGTCGCAGACGACGAGTCGTTCGAGCTCCTCTGCGAGCCGACCCTGTCGACGGTCTGCTTCCGTCACCACCCGGGCGAGGGGGTCGACCTCGACGCCCACAACGCGGCGCTCGCGGCGGCCGCGCAGCGCGACGGGCGCGTCTACCTCGCCCCGGCCACGGTCGACGGGCGGGTCTGCCTGCGGGCCTGCTTCGTCAACTTCCGCACCCGCCCCGAGGACGTCGACTACGCGCTCGAGACCCTGCGCGAGCTCGGGGCGCGGCTCAGCCGGCGTGAGCCGGAGCGGCATCCGCTTGATCCCGTTGAAGAAGTTCGACTGCAGGCGCTCGGGCTCGCCGGTGAGCTCGAAGCTCGCCACCCGCCGGACCATCTCGGTGAACACGATCTCGATCTCCAGCCGGGCGAGGTGGGCGCCGGTGCAGAAGTGGGGGCCGCCGGGGCCGAAGGTCATCTGCGGGTTCGGGTCGCGGCCGACGTCGAACTCGTAGGGCCGGTCGAAGACCTCCTCGTCGAAGTTCCCGAGATGTACCAGGTGGCGAGCTTGTCGTTCTCGCGCATCGTCTTGCCGCCGAACTCGACCTCGGTGGTCGCGGTGCGGCGGAAGTGGTGCACCGGCGTCGCCCACCGGAGGATCTCGTTCGCGGCGAGCGGCAGCAGCTCCGGGTCGTCGCGCAGCCGCTGCAGCTGCTCGGGGTTCTCGATCAGCGCCAGCACACCCTGGGAGATCGAGTGGCGGGTGGTCTCGTTGCCGGCGACGGAGAGCAGCAGGAAGTAGACGTCGTACTCGTGCTGGGTCAGCGGCCGGCCGTCGATCTCGGCCTCGACCAGCTTGGTGACGATGTCGTCGCGAGGACATCCCCGGCGTTCGCCGGCGAGCTTGCGCCCGTACTCGAACATCTCCAGCGCCGCCGGGTTGGAGAACGGCAGGTGGCGGTTGGCCTCGGCGACCTCGGGGTCGATCGCGTACTCGGGATCGTCCTGGCCGAGCATCCGGTCGCCGAGCTCGACCAGGTAGCGGTGATCGGATTCCGGCGCCCCGAGCATCTCGGCGAAAACGCGCATGGGCAGCTTCGCCGCCACGTCCTCGACGAACTCGACCTCGCCCTGCTCGAGCGCCTCGCCGAGGACGCCGTCGAAGAGCTCGCGGATGCGCTCGGTGAACACGCGCACGGCGCGCGGGGTGAAGTCGCGGTTGACGATCGCGCGCAGCGCGTTGTGCGGCGGCGGGTCCATGTCGAGCATCGACTTGCGGGCCTCGAGCTCCTCCGGGCCGAGATCCTGGAGCGAGGTGCCGCCGCGCTCGGAGGAGAAGGTGCGCCAGTCCTTGGCGACCGCCGTGATGTCGGCGTGCTTGGTGATCGCCCAGAACCCGCGACCGTCGCGCTCCTCCTGCCAGTGCACCGGGTCCTCGCGCCGCAGGACCGCGAACATCTCGTGCGGGACACGCTCGGCGAAGCGGGTGTGATCGGTGAGATCGACGTCCGCGAGCTGCATCTCCGCCGCTTCCATCAGAGGTGCCGCAGGTACTCGGTCAGGTCCCAATCGGAGACGTGCTGGCGGTAGCGCTCGAGCTCGAACCCCTTCATCGTGACGAAGGTGTCGACGATCTCGGGCCCGACCGCATCGCGGATCGGCCTCGTCGGCCTCGAGCGCGTCGAGCGCCTCGCGCAGCGACATCGGCAGCGGACCGCCCTGCTCTGACTCGGGCAGCGTGTAGGTGTCGCCGGTCAGCGGCTCGCCCGGGTCGAGCTCGCGCTTGATCCCGTCGATGCCGGCGAACAGGGAGGCGGCGGTCACCAGATGTGGGTTGGCGGCCCCGTCGCCGATCCGGATCTCGACCCGGCACGCGTCGCCGCCCTCGGGCGGCACGCGCACGAACGTGGTCCGGTTGTCGAGCCCCCAGTTCGCGTGCGTCGGCGCGAGGCTGTCGGGCAGGATCCGCCGGTAGGCGTTGACGGTGGGGTTGAGGAACGCCATCAGCGCCGGGGCGTGCTCGAGCAGGCCGCCGACGAAGTGGCGCATCTCGGTCGAGAGCCCGGTCGCGTGGTCGTCGTCGCCCGAGCAGTTGGCGCCGTCGCGCTCGAGTGAGATGTGCAGGTGCGTGCCGGAGCCGCCCTGGTCGTTGAACGGCTTGCCCATGAACGTCGCCAGCAGGCCGCGCTGGGCGGCGTAGTCCTTGACGGCCGCCTTGAAGCGGAAGGCGCGGTCGGCCGCGTCGAGCGGCTCGCCCTCGCGCAGGTTGATCTCGTACTGGCTGTTCATGAACTCGTGGTTGGAGGCGATCGCGCCGAGGCCGAGCGTGGCGCAGCCCTCGAGCAGCGACTTGACCACCCCCTGGGGATCCGCCTGCGGGCCGACCGTGTAGACCATGCTCAGGGTGTCGACGTGGCGCCTAAAGCCGCCCTCGCCGTCGGGCTCGAGCAGAAAGAACTCGAGCTCGGGGCCGATCTTCGAGGTCAGATCCAGCTCGGCGAGCTCGGCGCTCGCCCGGCGGACCAGGCCGCGGAGGTCGGTCGGCTCGGGAGCGCCCTCGCGCTCGAGGTCGGCGAGGCAGCTCGCCACGTCGGGCTCCCACGGCAGCTCGCGCAGCGTGCCCAGGTCGGGCCGGGCGACCATGTCGGGATAGCCGTCCTCGCCGCCGACCACCGGCGTGTGGCTGAGGTCGGTGCCCATCACGGCCCAGCAGAACGCGAGTCCGCCGCGGGCGACGCGGTCGAGCTCGGCCGCGGGGATGTCCTTGCCCCGCTGGATCCCGTGCAGGTCGGGATAGGTGATCCGGATCGTGCCGACCGCGGGCGAGAGGCTCTCGCGGGCGGCGGCGGCGTCGGCCTCGGTCGACGCGGCGGCTTGCGGGTTCACGTACTCCTCCTCAGTCCGAAGATGAGCCCGGCTCGGGCTCGGCCACTTTGGATAAATTACCCATCCCCGCCCCCTGGCGAACGTGGGCGGCCTCCCACCAGGCGTCGAACAGGCGCAGCGCCGATTCCCTCGCGCCCTCGCCGGCCTCCGCGCCCGCACCCGCGAGCGCCACCGGGTCCACGCCGATTCGCTCCAGGCGCTCGGCGTCCATGCCCGCCCAAATGGCAGCCTGCTCCGGCGTCGACTCGGGGTGGAATTGGAGCCCCAGCGAGCCGTCGAGGACGAAGGCCGCCGGACCCGCGGGCGACCGCGCGACCACCGCGGCCTCGGCGGGCGGCACCAGCAGGTCGTAGTGGTAGTGCAACCACGGCCCCGGCGGCACGAGCTCGGGGTCGCTGGTCTCGACCGAAGCCCAGCCGACCTCGGGCGGGTCGGAGGGCTTGACCGAGCCGCCCGCGGCGACCGCCAGCGCCTGGCCGCCGAAGCACAGCCCGAGCACCGGCACGCCGCCGTCCAGGGCCCGGGCCAGGAAGGCGATCTCAGCATCGACCCAGGGCGGGGCGGAGTCGGCGAGCGGCGTGTGCTCCGACCCCAGGGTTGCGATCCAGCCGTACTCGCCCGGGTCGGCGGGCAGTGGGTCCTCCCAGGTCCGGTGGAGCTCGTGGTCGATCCCCCGCGATCGCGCCCACTCCTCGAGGATCGCGGGCGGAGCGTCCTTGCCGTGCTGGAGGATGAGCCCCCTTCGTCGACCCGCGGCCATCGCTTTCGAGCGTAGCGGTGCCACACCGGCCGACGGCTATCGTCCCGCCGATGTCCGGGGGCGACCCACCTCGACCAAGGTCCCTGGGCCGGTTCGGGGTCGCGGCGTTCCTCCTCTTCCTGCTCGCCGGGCTCGCCGCAGGAGTGGCCCTGCGCCACGGCGCACCGGAGCCGACCCCGCACCGGACGAAGCCCGAGGAGGCGGCGACGCGCCCGAACGTCGTCGTCGTGATGACCGACGACCAGACGCTGGAGCAGATGAGCGCGCTGCCCGAGGTCCGCCGGCTGATCGGCCGCCAGGGCGTGAAGTTCAAGCGCTTCTACGTCAGCGACCCCCTGTGCTGCCCGTCGCGGGCGACGTTCTTCACCGGCCAGTACGCGCACAACACGGGGGTGATCTCGAACGGCGGCTCAAACGACGTCGACGCGCTGCGCGAGTCCGACACGCTCGCGGTGTGGCTGCAGCAGGCCGGCTATCGGACCGCGTTCGTCGGCAAGTACTTAAACGGGTACGGGATCGACGAGCCCCAGCGCGTGCCGCAGGGCTGGAGCGAGTGGAACGCGCTCACCGAGCCGACCACCCAGGACTACTTCGACTACGACCTCAACGAGGACGGCCAGGTCGTCCACTTCGGCTCGGAGCCGAGCGACTACAAGACCCGGGTGCTCGGCCATCTCGCCGTCGACGCGGTCCGCCACGCGGCGCGCGGCAACCGGCCGCTGTTCCTGTACGTGGGCTTCAACGCGCCGCACGCGCCCAGCACGCCGGCGCCCGGCGACGCCGGCTCGCTCCCGGACGTCCACGCGCCGCGATCGCCGGCGTTCAACGAGCGCGACCTCGCTGACAAGCCGAGCTTTCTGCGCGACCTGCCGCCACTGGACGCGAACGCGCGGGCCAGGATCGACGCTCGCCACGAGCGCGCGCTCGAGTCGCTCGCCGAGGTCGACCGCCAGGTCCGCAGCCTGATCGAGGCGCTGCGCGCGAAGGGCGAGCTCGGCCAGACGTACATCCTCTTCACCTCCGACAACGGCTACCTCGACGGGGAGCACCGGATCGAGTTCGGCAACCTGCTCCCCTACGAGCCGGCGAGCAAGGTGCCGCTGCTGGTCCGCGGCCCCGGGCTTCCCGCGGGCGAGGCCTCGGACGCGCTCGTCGGCAACGTCGACCTCGCGCCGACGATCGCGCAGATCGCGGAGGCGAAGCCGACGCTGGAGGTCGACGGCCAGTCGATCCTGTCGTTGGCGCGCAACCCGACGAGCGCCACCGACCGGGCGCTCCTGCTCGAGTCGCTCGTCCGCGACAAGTCGACCTACGGCTATCCCTACGCCGCGATCCGCAGCGGCCACTTCCTCTACGTCGACTACGAGACCGGGGACGAGGAGCTCTACAACCTCGCCCGCGACCCCGATGAGCTCGATTCGGTCGCCGGCGAGCCGCGGTACGCGGACAAGCAGCGGGCGCTGGACGCGGCGCTGCGCCGGCTCCGCGATTGCCGCGGCCAGGGCTGCGACGTGAGCGTCCGGCCGGCATCGCCCTGAGCTCTGACCCCGCCTGAGCTCAGGCGGGGTCGGCCCCGTCGGTCGGCAGCCGTAGGGTGAAGGTCGAGCCGCCGTCGCGCATCTGCGTCCTTTCGAAATCGGTTCGGACGATCGAACCGAGCCGGGCTAAGAGGCCCCGAAGGTCCGCATAAGAAGCGCCGAAGAGACGCGATCGGGGCCGCTAGACTGGCCGCCGCACGCCGCTATCGTCTAGGGGACTAGGACGCCGCCCTCTCACGGCGGAAACCCGGGTTCGAATCCCGGTAGCGGTGCCTCGGGACCCGCTTGACCAGGGGGTTTCTTCAGGGCCGATGGCTCAGGAGGACGTCATCAAGGCGATCGTCCAAGACAGGTACGGCTCACCCGATGTCCTGAGGCTCAAGGACCTCGACAAGCCGAAACCAGAACGCAACGAGGTGCTGGTGCGGGTTCGCGCCGCGGCCGTCAATATCGGCAACTGGCACGTGCTCAGGGGCATCCCCTATGCGATGCGTCCGGCGGTCGGGCTGTTCAAGCCGAAGCACGAGATACCGGGACTCGATCTGGCCGGGCAGGTGGAAGCGGTCGGCGCCGGCGTTACGCAGTTCCAACCGGGCGATGAGGTGTTCGGCTGGTGCAACGGCGCCTTTGCCGAATACGCGTGCGCCGAGGAGAACAATCTGCTGGCAAAGCCGTCCAACCTCACGCTGGAGCAGGCTGCGGCGGTCGGAGACTCGGCCCTCACCGCCCTCAATGCGGTTCGGGACCAGGGCAAGGTCCGGCCGGGCCAGGGGGTCGTGATCAACGGCGCGTCGGGAGGCGTTGGCACGTTCGCCGTCCAGATCGCGAAATCGTTCGGCGCGGACGTGACCGGGGTGTGCAGCGCGAAGAACGTGGAGATGGTCCGTTCGATTGGCGCGAACCGAGTCATCGACTACACGAAGGAAGACTTCGCTCAAGCGGACCGGCGCTACGACGTGATGCTCGACTTGGTCGGGAACCGTTCGCTTTCCGACTGCATGGGGGCGCTAAGCCGCCAGGGGACCTATGTCTTGGTCGGCGTGTCGGACGTGGGCCGCTGGTTCGGTCTCGCTCGCCAGATCAAGGCGCTCTCGCTATCGCCGTTCGTGCGCCAGGGAGTGCGCGTGTTCATCGTCAGGCACAACCGAGCGGACCTGGCTGTGCTCAAGGAGCTCGTCGAGGCCGGAAAAGTCACGCCCGTCATCGACAGGCGCTACCCCTTGCGTGATGTCCCTGAAGCCCTCCGTTATCAGGGGGAAGGACACTCCCGGGGGAAGATCGTCATCACGGTCTGAGATGCAGCCCCGCAACGGTAGCCTCGGCCGGTGTTCGATCACGTCGGCATCGCCGTCTCGGACCTCGCGGCCTCCGAGCGCTTCTACCGCACCGTGCTGAGCGTCCTGGGCGTGGAGCCCAGCCATGCGGACGCCGAGCTGGTCGAGTGGGAGGACTGGGCCATGGGGCCGACGGACCGCGAGCACCCGGTGACCCGCGGGCTCCACGTCGGCTTTCGCGCCCGCGACCGCGCGCAGGTCGACGCGTTTTGGCGGGCGGGCGTCGACGCTGGGTATCGCGACGACGGCGCGCCGGGGCCGCGCACGCGGTACGGCCCGACCTACTACGGCGGGTTCCTGCTCGACCCCGACGGCAACAGCGTCGAGGCGGTCCACGGCGACCGCGACGACGCCGTGCCCGACGGCTGGGTCGACCACCTGTGGATCCGCGTCCGCGACCTGCAAGCCTCGCGGCGCTTCTACACGACGATCGCCCCGCACGCCGGGCTCCGCCTGGCGCAGGACGAGCCCGGCCGCGTGCAGCTGTCCGGCCCGGACTACAGCTTCTCGCTCGTCCGCGACGAGCGGCCGCCAACCGAGCACGTCCACCTCGCGTTCCCCGCGGGCGACGACGCTACGGTGCGCGCGTTTCACGCCGCCGCGCTCGCGGCGGGCTACGAGGACCACGGCGGGCCGGGCGAGCGAGCGGTCTACCACCCGGGCTACTACGGGGCGTTCGTCCTCGACCCGGACGGGCACAACGTCGAGGTCGTCAACCACAACCGGGGCTGAGCCATGTTGATCTACTCGATGAGCGTGTCGGCGGACGGCTTTGGCACGCCGTTTCTGCTGCCGGCGACCGAAGACGTCCAGCTGGACCTGATCGAGACGAGGACGTTTGGCTCGCGCGTGATCTACGAGCGCTACGGGCGGGTCGCTTCGCCTTAGGCTGGCGCGATGAGCCGGCGCCAGCACCACATCGATGGAGTCGTCGTCGCCGGACTGACGGAGCTCGCCGCCGGCGCGCTGACCGGCTGGCCGATGGCGCTGGCGGTCAACAGCCCCGAGGACCTGGCGAAGATCGGCATCCGTTCCGGGCCCCGGCTGCGCCAGTGGCACCTCGACCTGATCATGCTCGGAAGCCTGACCGCCGCCGCGCCGACGATCGTCCGCGGATCCGCCCGGAAGGTCGCGATCCCACTCGCGATCGGAGCCTGGACCAACGCGAACGCCTTCGGCGTGCTCGCGTTTCGCCCCGAGCTCAAGGACCATCCCGCCTACCGAGCGGCGGTTGCGGCCTCGTTCATCACGACCTCATGGGGCTTCACCGGCCTCGCCGCGGTGGCCTGGAAGCGATGGCTGAAGCAGCGGCGAACCGCGTAGCTCAGCCCGGCGGCAGCTCGGCGTACTGCGGCGCGTCGTCGCCGATCGTGTCCCAGCTCGCCTTGTAGGCGACCAGCTGGTGGAAGCTCGGTTCCATGTCGAGGTCGGCCATCTGTCCGGCTGCGACGAAGTACACGGCGCCAAGATCGTCGTAGATGCTCGCGCCGCAGTTGCTGCAGAAGTTCCGCGGCGCCAGCTCGCTCTCGTAGGTCTTGACCACGTCCTCGCCCGTCGTGAACTGGAAGTTCTCCTTCGCCACGACCACTCCCGCGAGGTTCGAGCCCGTCCACCGCTGGCAGCGTCCGCAGTGGCAGTACCCCATCGCTTGGGGATCCGTCACCTCGTACTGCACCTTCTCGCACAGGCACGTTCCCTTGAGCACTTCCGACATCACGACCCCTTTCCAGGTTGGCGTTGACGCTGACGTCAACCTATCACCGGGGCCCTAGTCGGCTGAAACGGACACCTCGAGCGGCTTCTCGTAGATCACGAATTCGCATTCGGTGGCGAGCAGGGGCGCGAGGGCCGGGTAGGCGTCCGCGAGGCTGATCGTCCGCACGACCCGGTAGCCGATGCGGCTGTACCAGTCGTCGAGGAAGACCTTGTTCGGATGCTTGCCGACGCTGGGCACGAGGAGTTCGAGCTGCATCATCCGGTGCCCCCGGTCGCGGCTGAGGCCTTCGGCGAAGGTGACCAACTCCCGGCCCACGCCGATGCCCCGGTACTCGTGGTCGGCGGCGAGCATCCCGAACTCGCCGGTGGCGTCGTCGAGCGCCTGCACGCGGACGGCGCCGACGAGCTGGCCGTCGACGGTCGCCACAGCGATCTCACCGCGCGCGATCAGCTCGGTCGTCTCGGCTGCGCTCGTTCGTCGGGCATCCGGCTTCCAGAGGCCGGCCTCCGCGGTCGCGTAGACCACGTTGATGAGCTCCACGAGCCGCGAGACGAGGTCGGCGTCTTCGGCCGCGCCCGGGTCGAGAAGCTGGATCGCGATCCGGGTGCTCACGGGTTCGTCCATGCGCGATGACGATGGTGCGCGCCGCGCGGCGACGCAAGTGGTTGAGCGATTATCGAAGCATCAGTCGCCGGCCATGAACGAGCTCCGCCGTCGGGACAGGGCGGATGAGCCGCGACGCGAGATACTGGGCCAGATGTCGGAGAACGCCGACCTGCTGCGGCGTGCGGTCGACGCCTACAACCGCCGTGACGTCGACGCGTTGCTGGCGGAGCTCGACCCCGAGGTCGAGTGGGCGCCCGCGCTTCCCGGGATGGTCGGCGGCGACGCCATCGTCTACCGCGGGGCCGAGGGCATCCGCCAGATGTTCCATGACCTCTTCGAGGTGCTCGACGAGATCCACTTCTCCTACGACGACGTCCGCGACCTCGGCGACCGCGTGATCGCGATCGGCTACATCCGCACCCGGGGCAAGGCGAGCGGGGCGGAGACCACGGCGCCGTACGTGAACGTCGCCGAGCTGCGCGACGGCAAGGGGATCCGGCTCCGCGGCTACCTCGACGTCGACGAGGCGCTTCGCGACGCGGGCGTCGACCCCTAAATATCACTTGACAGACATATAAGCGGCTGATTGACTATCGGCATGACCACGACGTTCGAGGTCGTCGCCGAGCCCGCGCGCCGGCAGCTGCTCGACCTGCTCCTGGAGGGCGACCAACCCGTGGGCGAGCTGGTCCGCGAAACCGGTCTCAGCCAGCCGAACACATCGCGCCACCTACGGGTGCTTCGCGACGCCGGGCTGGTCGAGTCGAGGGCCGAGGGCCAGCGCCGCCTGTATCGACTGCGCCCGGCCGGCCTGGCCGAGATCGAGCGGTGGCTGGCTCCGTACCGCCAGCTGTGGCGGCGCAGCCTCGCCGACCTCGAACGCCATCTCGACGAGGAGGAATGACCATGCCAGTCGACGCCGACGCGATTCTCACCGACCAGCACGGCCGGGCCGTGCTCCGCTTCGAGCGGGCCCTGCGCCATCCGCCCGACCGCGTCTGGGCGGCCCTGACCGACCCCGCGGAACACCGCTCGTGGCATCCGACGCCGTTCGAGCTCGAGCCCGAGGTCGGCGGCCGGGTGAACTACCTGCCGGGCGGTGACGCACCCGAGATGCCGGCCGGCGAGGTGACCGAGTACGAGCCGCCCCGCGTGCTCGCCCACACCTGGGACGAGGACCTGCTCCGCTGGGAGCTGCGCCCCGACGGCGACGGCTGTCTGCTCGTCCTCACGCACACGTTCGACGACCGCTTCAAGGCCGCGCGCGACGCCGCCGGTTGGCACGTTTGCCTCGACGCTCTCGCGGCCACGCTGGACGGCGCCGGGCCGCCGCATGGCGAAAACGGCGAACGTCTGCCGAGCGGCTGGCGCGACCTCAACACCGCCTACGAGGAGCGCTTCGACATCCCACATGAGGAGGCGACACCGCCGCCCGCGAGCTGACCGCGCGCAAATTGCGGCCGTTCAGGGTGCCGGAAACGGCCCGGTTTTCGTTCGCGCTACCTCAACCGGGGTAGGTTTGCCGACGCTGTGAGCGGGAATCTGACCCGCCATCGTGTCGATGGAGAAAACGTTGACCCCGGCTGAGCCGGGGGTTGAGCATGAGCGTCGCATTCCGGTCGTCGACTCTTGCGAGATGGCCCTGCAGGCGCATGGGTTCCGAGAGGAGCTGCTCGGGATCGAGCCGCAGCTCGAGCACATGGCCGCCGACGACCGCAGTCTCGTGCGGGTGGCCGTCGGCCGCCTGGCCGCCAAGTGGATCGGTCTGCACGGGCCGTCGCACCGGGTTCTGATCGGCGAGGCCGCGATCGGCGAGGACACGGTCCGGGTCGACATCCACAGCGAGCCTGAGACCACGGACCCGGAGTTCTGGGACGAGCTGATTCGCAACGAGGTGGAGCGGCCGATCGTCTCCTGGGCGCTCGACCGCCGCCGCGAATCGGCCGGCGTTTGGGCCGTTCTCCCGCGCACGGGCTGACCGAAGGGCGCGGCACAACCAGCGGTCTTGCTCGGGGCGCACGAGCAAGGGCTATGATCGTTGTGCCTGAGTGCTCCGGCAGCGTACCCAGGCGGTCAGGCTCGTCGCGGTGGCCCCGCGATGAGCGGGACCACCATCGCAAGCAACGCGACGCCGGAGCAGGCGGTTCCTGAAAGTCGGTAAGGACGGGCGCACCGAGCGGTCGCCTCGCACCTGCCGACCCCGCACGCAATTCGCTAGGAGCCGTAGGTGGACGCACCCGAGATCGAACCACGCTCGGATCTGGGCCAGGTCTCGTCCCAGATCTCGCGCGAGATCGTGCAGCTGCACGCGCGGCTGTACGGCCGGGGTCCCACCCGCGCCAAGACCTACCTCACCGGCGACTACGCGCTCTCAATCCTCGAGGAGATCTTCACGCCCGCCGAGCGGACGCTGATCGCGGCCGGCAAGGGCGAGCTGGTCCAGGCCAGCCGCACGGCGTTTCAGGACGCGGTGCGGGACGAATTCGTGACGATCGTCGAGGAGACGACGCGGACGCCCGGTCCGCGCCTTGATCAGCCAGGTGCACCTGGAGACCGGCTCGGCGATCGAGCTCTTCCTGTTCGCGCCGGCGGTCGTCCCCTCGAGTGGCGCCGACAACTCGGGAGGCGGGGACGGCGATGGCCGCGGATGAGGGCGCCCCCAGCGCGGCGCAGGTTCGCGACGAGATCGCGAGGGAGATCCTCAGGGTGCACGAGGAGTCGTACGGCACCGGCGCCACGGCCATCGACGTGCAGATCGGCGACGACACGGTGATGATCGTGATCGACGTCGAGCTGACTCCCGCCGAGCGGACCCTTATCGACGCCTCCCAGCACGAGGCCGTCAAGGCGACCCGCGAGGCCTTCCAGCAGGCGATCGCGGCGACCTTCGGCGCGATCGTCGAGCGGGCCACCGGGCGCAGAGTCACGAGCTTCCTGAGCGCGATGAGCGTCGAGGGGCTGTACTCAGTCGAGTTCTTTCGGCTCGAGCCGCACGCCTAAGCGAACGGCAGCGTCTTGTCGAGCGCCGTGAGCCGGAACATGTCGGCGACGAAGCCGGTGCCGCGGGTGACCCGCAGCCGGTCCGGGTGCATCGCGAGCCGCCGCTTCGCGGCCAGGATCCCCTGGAGCCCGGTGGAGTCGATGAAGTCGAGCCTGTCGAGGTCGATCAGGATCCGGGCTGCATCGCTCGCCTCGGCCTCGGCGAGCGCGCGGTCGAAGTCAGCGCGGCTGGTCAGATCGAGCTCGCCCGCGAGCTCGATCACGAAGACGCCGTCGGCCATCCGGACGCTGATCTCAAGGCCCTGCCGCTGGCCTTCTGGTGCATTGCTCATCTCTGGCATCGATGCAGCGACTGGAACACTTGGCGGGATGTCGACGGGGTGGCCACGTCGACCAGCCGAACGTACCACAGGGCCTTAGAGGTCCTCGACGCCGGCCCCGTCCGCGAGCTTCAGCTCGTGCTCGCCGAGCAGCTTGTCCTCGTGCGGCTCGAGGAGGAAGAGCTCGATCGCGACGTCGGGGTCCGCGTGAATCTGGCTCATGTAGCCGATCACGCTCCGGTCGAGCGTGCCCTCGATCACGTCGACGAACCGGTCCCTCATCGTGTCCTGGAAGCTGCGCCGGATTCGCTCGACGTCCTCGCGCTTGCCGTCGGCCATCAGCGTCTGCTCGACGGTCGTGAAGCCGCCGTGGAGCATGCAGAGAATCGTGTCGTTGATCGCGTAGGTCTTCGCCTCGGTCGGCCCCTTGCCGTAAAAGCGCCGATGGAGCTTCACCATCGCCACCGTGATCGCCGAGAGCTCGGGACCGGTGGCCCTACTGTTCGAGTGGCTCGACATCTGAGCCTCCTTTGGTGCCCGCATCCGCCCGTGGTTAGAGCGGCTTCCGTTCACCGTTATGTGCGTGCCCCCGCGTCGACGGTCGTGCCTCCGCGCGCTGGCCTGTCCAGCGTAGCGCTGGGGCCGCTTGACATTAATTAACCGGTTGGGTAATAATCGCCGGGTCGAGCGAAGCCACCCCGAGGAGCGACATGACGACCACACAGACTGACCGCAACGGCGACGGCGAGTTCGAGGTCTCTGACGACCTGAGCGCGCTCGACGTGCTCCTGGACGGCGACATCGACAAGGTGATGGCGAACCTGGACCGGATCGTCGAGGCCGCCCCCTCCTACAAGAAGCTGATCTCGCGGTGGGAGAACCAGGGCTGGAACTCGGAGAGCTTCGACTTCACGCGCGACGCCGAGGAGTGGAACGACGGCACGACCTGGTCCGATGAGGAACGGCGCTTCATGATGTTCGGCCTGTCGCAGTTCTTCGTCGGCGAGGAGCGGGTGACGACCGAGCTGCTGCCGTTCGCGATCGCGGCCCCCACCGACGACCAGCGCATCTTCCTGGCCTCGCAGATCGCCGACGAGGCTCGGCACTGCGTCTTCTTCGACCGCTTCTTCCGCGAGGTGCTCGGCTCGGACACGCAGACGATCGCCGCCAACCTCGCCGCTCAGCGCGCCAACACCAACGACGAGTTCAAGCAGCTCTTCGACGGGATCCTGCACGACTGCGCGGAGACCCTGCGCAAGGACCCCTCCGACATGGAGGCACTGGTGCGCGGGATCACCGTCTACATGATCGTGATCGAGGGCACCCTCGCCCTCACCGGGGCCCGCTTCATCCTCCGCTCGCTGAAGGAGATGGACCGCCTACCCGGGTTCCGCGACGGGTTCACGCACGTCAATCGCGACGAGTCGCGCCACGTCGGCTTCGGCGTCAAGTTCCTCGCCGACGCGATCAAGTCCGACGACCGCTACAGGCAGGTCGTACAGGACACGCTCCAGGAGACCCTGCCGGTGGGCGTTCTGGCCTTCTCGCCCGACTGGGTCGAGGACCGCTACGACTTCGTGACGCCCTTCTATCACTCGAAGGAGGTCTTCGAGTACGCGATGAAGTCGCTCTCGAAGAAGCTCGCGGCGATGGGGATGTCGCCCGGTGTCGTGGGGGCGCCCGCGTGACGCGGAGCGAAGCGAAGCGAGCCGCGCCGCTGTTGAGGCGCCTTAAGTGACGACTACTGCCGAGCCGCGCGCGACGCGCGGGCCCGGGCGGCCGGCCTCCGATGCCCCCGAGCGGATTCGCGCGGCGGCGCTCGAGGTGCTCAAGCGCGAGGGCTACGCCGGCCTGACCACCGCCAAGGTCGCGGCCGCGTCCGGGCAGAACAAGGCGCTGATCTCCTACTACTTCGGCTCCAAGCGCGGCCTCGTCGCGGAGGTCGCGCGGCAGGTCTCCGAGACGATCTCGAGCGAGGTCCTTGCCGGGCTCGGGACACCGCGGCGTGCCCGCGAGCTGGTCGAGGGGCTCGCCGACGGCGTCCAGCGCGTCTTCGAGCGCGACGAGGGCATCCAGCGCGTCTACTTCGACCTCGCCTCGCAGTCCGTCGTCGACCCCGGGGTGGGCGAGATCCTGGCCGAGATGAAGCAGGGCCACCGGGCGATCCTGCGCGACCTGCTCCGCGGACTCGACCGGCCGCCGCCAAACGCCGACGTCGACGGCATCGTCGTGTTCTTGGTCGCGGGGCTCGAGGGGCTGTCGCTCGAGCGGCTCGAGCGTGGCGAGACGCCGGCCCTGGCCCGAGCCCGGACGCTGTTCGTCGAGGGGGCGACGGCGGCGATCGGCCGGTAGGCCGTTTAGCGTCACCGGACCGTGCTGGATCTGATCCGCAAGGTGATCGAGCTGCGACCGCCCCGCGCGCTGCGCCTGCGCCTCGTGCGGTGGGTGGCAGGCTCGGTGGTCCGCGAGTTCCCGTTTGGGCTGGGCGCTCTGGGCCTGATCGCGATCGGCCTCCTCGCCCGCGTGCGCGCGCTGCGCGGCCCGGTGGGGTTCGCGCTCGCGGGGGCACTGGTGCTTGGCGAGGCGGCGCTCGGTCGCCTGGGCTGGCAGAGCCTCCGCAGCGCGGCCGGCGTGCGCGAGCAGCTGGCCGAGCTGGAGCCGCCGGCCGACGAGCGGCGTTCGCGCTTCCCGCGCCGCGAACTGGTGTTGCCGCCGCTGATGCTGCGGCCGCGCGACGTACGGCACGTGCGCGCGGTGGAGTACGCGCGCGACGGCGACCACCCGCTCCTCCTCGACGTTTACCTGCCCGAGGAACCAGCCCCCGCGGGACCGCGGCCGGCGATCGTCCAGGTCCACGGGGGAGGGTGGATCGCGGGTACTCGCTCCGAGCAGGGGATCCCGCTGCTCAACCACCTCGCCCGCCACGGCTGGGTCGGCTTCAACATCGACTATCGCCTGAGTCCGCGGGCGACCTTCCCCGACCAGGTCGTCGACGTGAAGCGGGCGATCGCGTGGGTGCGGGCGCACGCCGCCGAGTACGGCGCGGACCCCGATTTCGTCTGCCTCACGGGCGGCTCGGCGGGCGGCCACCTGTGCGCGCTCGCCGCGCTCACGGCCGGCGACCCCGACTTCCAGCCCGGCTTCGAGGACGCCGACACCGCGGTCGCCGCCGCCGTGCCCTTCTACGGCCTCTACGACCTCACCGACCCGGAGGGCATCTACTACCCGGAGCTGGTCGAGTGGGTGCTCGAGCGGCACGTGTTCAAGGCGCGACTCGATGACGAGCCGGAGCGCTTCCGCGCCGCCTCTCCGGTCCACCGCGTGCACGCCGAGGCGCCCCCGTTCCTGATCCTGCACGGCGAGCGCGACACGCTCGTGCCGGTCGCCGACGCGCGCCGGTTCGTGGCCGCGCTGCGGGCGGTGTCCGAGAGCCCGGTCCATTACGCGGAGCTCGCCGGCGCCGAGCACGCGTTCGACATCCTGCCCTCGGTGCGCACGGCCCGCGTCGTGGAGGCGATCGAGCGGTTCCTCGCGACCGTCCGCGCCGGGCACCGAGCTGTCGCGCCGGCGGGGGCGATCGGTTAGGTTGCGGGCGTCCAAATCCGCACGAATTCGAGAGGGAGACCCGTGGACGTAAGCGCGCTCAAGAACACGCCTCTGTTCGCCGGAGTGCCGGAGGAGGCGCTTAGCAAGGTGGCGACGTTCGCAACCCTCGAGTCCGCGGTCGCGGGCAAGACGATCATCCGCGAGGGTGGCTTCTCGAACGACTTCTACATCGTCGAGGACGGCACGGTGAAGGTCGAGCGCGAGGGCGAGCATCTCGCGGACCTGGGCCCTGGCGACGTGTTCGGCGAGCAGGGGCTGCTCGAGAAGCAGGAGCGCTCGGCGACCGTCACCGCGACCTCGTCCGTACGGCTGATCAAGATCGAGCACTGGGAGCTGTCGCGGATGAAGCAGGCGATGCCCGACGTGGTCGAGCAGCTCCGCCAAAAGGTCGAGGAACGCACTAGCTGAGCGCGGCCCCGCGCGGCTCGCTCAGCCGGTGTAGGGCGGGAGATCGAGCGCGCGCTCGTAGGCGGCGCGGTCGTGCACCGGCTCACCGTGGGCGAGGATCACGAGCTCGAACGGGAGCTTGAGCAGCGCCCGCAGGGCGGGCAGCGCCCGATTGGAGTGCGCCGGCGAGTCCCAGACGCGGAGCTCGCCGCCCGGGGCGGCGAAGGCGTCGGCGAACACCAGCGCGCGCTGGTCCGGCAGCCACAGCGGGGTCTCCATGCGCCCGCGCCCGTCGTAGAGCGCGAGCAGGCCGCCCGGGAGCTCGCTGCCGGGCTCGATCGGCTCGAGCTCGGTCTCCGGGACGTCGTCGCGCCAGTAGAGCCACGGGCCGAAGGCGCGCGCCCCGTAGCGGGCGCTGAACAGGTCGACGTCGCGAACGTGGTCGGGCTTGAGCACCACCGCCATCGTCGGCGGCGCCTCCGCGAGCCGCTCCCAGAGCTCGCCCGCCTCGTCGGTCGGCGCGAGCGGATCGAGCACCGCCACCTCCTCGCCGCAGTGGACGCAGGTCGAGGTCACCGTGGGCTCCCAGTCGGAGCCCGCGTGCCAAGCGGGGTGCTCGGCTCGCCAGATCCAGAGGCCGGGGGCGAGGTCGCGGATCTCGGTCGCCACGCGCGGCATTGTCCCAGCGCCGCCCGGTGTCGCGGCGCGGTCTAGACTGCCGCCCGTACATACGGCCGGTGGCCAAGGGAAGTCCGGTGCGAATCCGGCGCGGTCCCGCCACTGTGACCGGGCGAAACGACGTCGCGAGACCGAGAGGTCAGCCACTGGGGCGCACATGGCGCCTCGGGAAGGCGCGGCGGCCGGCCCGGAAGCCAGGAGACCTGCCTCCGGTCAGCCAAAACACGTCCCTCGAAGGAAGGGGTGGCTCTCAATGACCACACGTATTCGCCTCGCACCGGCGGCGCTCGCAACCCTGGGCGCGATCTGCGCCCTGGGGCTCGTTCCATCGTCCGCCGGCGCGACCGTGACCGCCACGCTCCGCGTGCTGACGCCGGACCAGGTGCTCGACCCGGGCACGACCTACATCGTCGATGAGGGCGTGACCGTGCCAACGCGCCCCGACGCGGACTGCTTCGGGCCCCCCGGCGGCTCCGGGGCGGAGTTCACCTACGACAAGCCGAACGCGCTCAGCCTGCTGGCGACCGCCGGGCGGACCACCAAGAGCGTCGCCCCGCTCGCGCTCACCGACCAGTTCGGCTTCGGGCTCGGCGTCTGCGGCATCGGCGGGGTGCAGGCGACCGACACGAGCTTCTGGTACCTGAAGTCCAACCACGAGGAGGCCACCGTCGGCGCGGATCAGCTCGAGATCCACGACGGCGACCAGGTCCTGTACTACCTCTCCCCGAACAACTTCCCCAACCCGAACCCCGCCGAGCTCGAGCTCCAGGCGCCGGCTCGGGCACAGGCCGGGCAGCCGTTTGGGGTCACCGTGGTCGAGCACAAGTGCGTGACCCAGTCCGATCCTCCGTTCGCGACGACGTGCACGAGCGGCCCCGCGGCCGGCGTCGCCGTCGCGGGGGCCGACGCGCCCGCCACCACCGGCGCCGACGGCACCGCGCAGCTGACGGTCGGCGCGCCGGGCGAGGCGCAGCTCGGTGCCACGCGGGGCGCGGACATCCCGTCGGAGGTGCTCGACACCTGCATCGGCGCCCAGCTCGACGACTGCGCGAAGGCGCGCGGCGAGAAGCTCGTCGGCAGCCCGCAGGGCGACAAGATCAGCGGCACCAAGGGCGACGATGAGATTCGCTCGCGCGGCGGCGATGACCGGATCGACGCCCGCCAGGGCGGCGCCGACGTGATCAACTGCGGCCGCGGCAAGGACAAGGTGAAGATCAAGCGCAAGCTGGCCACCGAGACCAACGTGAAGGGCAGCTGCGAGAAGGTCAAGAAGCTGTGAGCGGAGCGAGGTGCGCCGCTGTTGAGGCGCTAAGTGAGATTGGGCTGCAGCGTGGTGGTCGCGGTGGCGCTCGCCGCCACGACCACCGGCTGTGGCCTCGGCCCGGGGGACTCCAGCCCCGGGACCGCGACCCTCACCGTCACCCGCGACTACGGGGCCGATCCGGTGCTCGAAGCGTCCGAGTCCGACCCGTCCGAGTCCGAGACCGTGATCCGCTTCCTCGATCGCGAGGCTGAGATCACCACCCGCTACGGCGGCGGCTTCGTGCAGTCGATCGACGGCACCGCGGGTGGCGTGGAGGGCGGGCGCTCCAACGACTGGTTCTTCTTCGTCAACGGGATCGAGAGCCCGCGCGGGAGCGCCGAGGTCGCCGTCCGCGGCGGCGACCGGATCTGGTGGGATTACCGCGACTGGACGGCGGCGATCTCGACCCCCGCCGTCGTCGGCTCGTGGCCCGAGCCGTTCCTGCAGGCCTCCGCCGAGCCGGCGAACCGGCTCGCGGTGAGCGTGGGCTGTCTCGCGCCGAGCGCCGTCTGCGACGACGTGTCGGGGGCGCTCTCGAGCGCCGGCGTCGAGGCACGGGTCCGGCCCGGTGAGGTCGCGGACGCCGGGATGCGCGTGCTCGTCGGCACCTGGGCGCGCCTGCGCTCGGACGCCGGCGTGCGGGAACTCGCTGAGACGCCCGCCACCAGCGGCGTCTTCGCGCGCTTCGAGCCGGCCGGCGGCGGGTGGCGGCTCTCCGTGCTCGACCGCACGGGAGCCGCGGCGCGGACGCTCGGCGCGGGCGCCGGCCTCGTCGCCGGCACGCGACGTGGCTCCGGGCCGGTGACCTGGCTCGTGACCGGCACCGACCCCGCGGGGGTGCGCCGGGCGGCCGGCCTTCTGGACGCCGACGACCTCCAACAGCACTACGCCGTGGCGACGGACGGCGCCGGCCCCATCCCTGTCCCGGTGGCGACGAGCGGATGAGATCACCGATCGCGTATGCGCCGCGCCCCGGGCCGCTCGCGAGCGCCGGCGCGCTTGCCGCCACCGCCTACCTCGCGGCGCCGGCGGTGGTCGCCTTCGTCTACTCGAACCCGATCGTGCTCGCCGGGGCCGGGAGCGCGGTGGCGGTCGCGGGATTGCTCGCCGGCGCTCGCGACGCGCTTGCCGCCGCCGCCCGCTGGGGCCTGACGCTGGGGGTGCTGGTGATCGCCGTCAACGTGATCGCCTCGCAGCGCGGCGACACGATCCTGCTCCGCGGCGGCGAGCTACCCGTCCTCGGGCGGATCGACGTCAGCGCCGAGGCGCTGGTGGAGGGCGCGGTCCTGGCCCTGCGGATCGGGGTCGTGCTCTGTGCCTTCGCCGTGCACTCCGCCTGCGTCGACCCCGACCGGATGCTGCGGCTACTGCGGCCGATCGCACGCCACTCGGCGCTCACCGCGACCCTGATCACGCGCATGGTGCCGCTTGCCGCCGCCGATCACGCGCGCCTGCGCGAGGCGCAGTCGCTGCGCGGCCCGGGCGCGGCGCCGGTTGGGCGGGCGGCGCTCAGCCGGCGGCTGGTCGCGGGTTCGCTTGACCGCGCGGTGGACATCGCCGCCACGCTCGAGCTGCGGGGCTACGCACGTGGGGTGCCCCGGCGGGCCTCGCGTCGGCGCAGCTCGCGCCACGGCTGGCGGTTCGCGCTGGCGGGCGCGGTGATCGTCGGCGTGGCGATCGGCGCGCGGATCGCGGGCGTCGGGACCTTCGACCCGTATCCGGTGATCGAGCTCGACGCCGACGCGGCCACGATCGCGCTCGCCGCCGTGCTGCCGGCGCTCGCCGCCGCCCCGTACGTCGGCCTCGGGAGGCGGGCCCGTGGACGCTGAGCCGATCGTCCGCATGGGCGCCTTCACCTACTCGTACCCGGGCGCCGCCACCCCGGCGCTCGCCGGGGTCGAGCTCGAGGTCGCCGACGGCGAGCTGGTGATCCTCGCCGGTCGCTCGGGCTGCGGCAAGTCGACCCTCCTGCGCGGCTGCTGCGGGCTCGTGCCCCACTACCACGGCGGCGAGGTCGCCGGGACGCTCGAGGTCTGCGGGCTCGATGTCCGCGACCACGGCCCGGCCGAGCTGGGCGGCCTCGTCGGCTTCGTCGGCCAGGACCCCGAGACCCAGGTCGTCTCCGCAACCGTCCGCGGCGAGCTCGAGCTGCCGCTCGAGCTGCGCGGCGAGCCGGAGGCGGCGCGGGCCCGGGCGATCGAGGAGGTCACCCTGGCGCTCGGGATCGAGCACCTCGTCGAGCGCCCGACCGACACGCTCTCCGGTGGCGAGGTACAGCGGGTGGCCCTCGCCGCGGCCCTCGTGCTGCGGCCGCGGCTGGTGCTGCTCGACGAGCCCACCTCGCAGCTGGACCCGGTCGCCGGCGACGAGCTGATCGGGCTGTTGCGGCGGCTCAACGAGGAGTGGGGCATGACCGTGGTGCTCGCCGAGCACCGGCTCGAGCGCTGCCTCGCGGCCGCCGACCGGGTGGTGGCGCTCGCCGATGGACGGATTGCGTTCGACGGGGCTCCGCGCGGCTGGTGCGAATGGGCCCTCGGGGCGGATCGGGAGCTCGCGACGCCGGGTGCGCGGCTGTTCTCCCTCGCGGGATTGGCGCCACCGCCGGTGTCGGTGAAGGAGGCGCGGGCGGCGCTCGCGCGGCGGCCGCCACTCGCTACCCGCCACCCGCCACTCGTCGGAGGCTCGGAGCCGCCGCGCCGGGCGCGGCGGCGACGTAGGGATGAGCCGCTGGCGCTCGACGTGCGCGATCTGTGGGTCGAGCTGGATTCCGGGCGCGGCCCGCGCGAGGTGCTTCGGGGTCTCGAGCTTGCCGTGGAGCCGGGGGAGAGGGTGGCGCTGATGGGCCGCAACGGCGCGGGCAAGACGACGCTCCTGCGCGCGGCGGCCGGCGCCGTGGAGCCGGCACGCGGCGCGGCTCGGGCGCCTGCGGGGTGCGCCCTGTTGCCGCAGAGCCCGACCGACCTGTTGGTCCGCGAGCGGGTTGCCGACGAGCTTCCGGGCGACGCCGGCCGCCGAGCGCTGGAGCAGGTGGAGCTGGGCTGGGCCCGCGAGAGCGATCCGCGCGACCTCTCCGGCGGCGAGCGCGAGCGGCTCGCACTCGCGCTCGTGATGGCGGGGCGCGAGCAGGGTGGATTGCCGGGCCTCATCTGCCTCGACGAGCCGACGCGCGGCATGGACGCGGCGCGCAAGCTGGCGCTCTGCGGTTGGCTGTCGGAGCTCGCGCACGGCGGCTCCGCGGTGCTCGTCGCCACGCATGACGTGGAGTTCGCGGCGCGACTCGCCTCCCGGGTCGTGCTGCTCGGCGACGGCGAGCTGATCGCCGACGGGCCCGCCGACGAGATCCTCTCGGGTGGCTGGTATTTCGCCACCGAGGTCGCGCGCATCCTGGGTGCCGCCGGTGCGATCACGCCCGAGGCCGGGGCGGAGCTCCTCCGGGCGCCCGCAGCCGACGGCGAGAGGGCGGTGGTGGGCCCGTGAGCTGGCAGGTCGTGGTCTTCGCCGGGCTGGGGCTCGTCCTGGCGGGCGGCTTCTGGTGGTACGAGCGCTCGCGGCCAAGCGCGCGCCTGGTCGCCCTCGTCGCGGCGCTGGCGGCGCTCGCGGTCGCCGGGCGGCTGGTGCTGACGCCGATCCCCAACGTGGTCGCGACGACCGACATTGCTCTGACTGACTGGCTACGCCCTCGGCGCCGGGCCCGGGTTCGCGGTCGGGGCGCTGGCGGCGCCGATCTCGAACATCTGGCTCGGGCAAGGGCCGTGGACGGCCTGGGAGATGGCCGGCTGGGGGCTGGTGGGGCTCGGCGGCGCCTGGCTCGCCGGGGTGACCCGGCGACGGCTCGGGCGGCTCGGGCTCGCCGTCGTCTGCGGGCTTGCCGGCTTCGCCTACGGTGCGCTCCTCGACCTCTCGGTGATGGTCACCTACGGCGGCGAGCAATCGCTGGACCGCTACCTGGCCCTCTCGGCGCGCGGGATCCCGTTCAACGTCGCCCACGCGACCGGGAACTTCCTCATCGCGCTGGCCGCCGGCCCGGCGCTGGTGCGGATGATCTCCCGCTTCCGCGAGCGGTCCGAGTTCACCTGGCGCCCGGCGACCGCGGTCCCGCTGGTGCTCGTGGCGGTGCTGGCAGGGGGTCTCGCAGCGAGCGGGGGGCCGACTCCCGCGCGGGCCGGTTCGTCGTCGGCGTCGTGGCTCGAGCGCTCCCAGGATTCCGACGGCGGCTACGCCGCCACGCCCGGTCAGCCGTCGAGCCCGGCGATGACCGGTTGGGCGATGCTCGGGCTCGAGGCGGGCGGGACCAACCCGCTGGACCTCGAGCGAGGCGGCGAGAACCCGGTCTCCTATCTCCGCCGCGAGATCGGCCGGCTGCGGTCGGTCGGCGACCTCGAGCGCACGATCCTCGCGCTCGACGCGGCCGGCGTCGACCCGCGCCGCTTCGCCGGCCACGACCTGGTCTCCGAGCTGCGCTCGCGCCGCGACGGCGACGGCTCGGTGGACGGCCAGGTCAACCTCACGGCGTTCTACGCGCTGGCCATGCGCGCCGTAGGCGCCGACCGCTCGTCGCTCCGCCGCTCGGCGGCCTGGCTGCGACGGGCGCAGAACGCGGACGGCGGCTGGGGGATTCAGCCGCAGGCCCCGAGCGAGTCCGACTCGACCGGGGCGTCATTGCAGGGCCTGGTCGCCGCCGGGGACCGCGGCAAGTCGACCTCGCGCGGCGTGACCTGGCTGCGCAAGGCTCAGCGCTCGTCGGGCGGTTACGCGCTCGGTGGGAGTGGGGTCGTCAACTCGCAGTCGACGGCATGGGCCGTCCAGGGCCTCGCGGCGGCCGGTGGGGGCGGCAAGGCGGTCGACCGCGCGCTGGGCTACCTCGGACGCCTGCGGGCCGCCGACGGCCACTACCGCTACTCGCCCAGCAGCGACCAGACCCCGATCTGGGTCACCGCGCAGGTGCTGCTCGCGGTCGAACGCGCCCCGTTCCCGCTCGCCACGGTTCACCGGACGAGCAAGCCGTCGGGCTCGAAGGACCAGGGCGGATCGAGCGACGGCGCCGCCGGCGGCGGCTCGTCGGCCGAGCCGGATTCGAGCGTGGCCCCGGCGAGCCCTGGTGGCGGATCGACCCCGAGCCCGAGCTCTCCGAGCGGGGGTGGGAGCGGCGGCGACACCGGTGGCGGCGCGGCGCCGGGTGGGCCGGACGCTCCCGTGTCGAGCGACTCGGGATCCGCCGGCAGCGCGGATGCGGGCGCGACGCCGCCGCCGCCCGGAGCGGAGCCCGCGACGACGGCGGACGCCGCGAGCGCCGCCGACCCCGTGGCCGTTCAGGTCGCCTATCCGTCGGATTCCGACTCGGGGACCGACTCGACCACGTACCTGCTGGTGGGCGCCGGAGCCCTGGCGCTCGCGGCCGTGGTGGGGTTCCTCTGGTACCGGCGCCGCTCGCCGTAGGTCTGCCGACCGCGGCTCGCTAGCTTCATGAGCGCCATGGACGCTGAGACCGCGATCCGCACGCGACGCACGCACAAGGCCTACCGGCCCGAGCCGGTCGACCGGGCGACGCTGGACGAGTTGCTCGAGCTCGCGCGCTGGGCGCCGAACCACCACCTCACCAACCCGTGGCGCTTCCGCGTGCTCGGCCCGCAGGCGCTCGAGCGGCTGAAGGAGGCGGCGGGGCCGGAGGCCGCTTCGAAGCTCGACCGGGCGCCGACGCTGGTCGCCTGCTCGTGCACGCTCACGGGCGATGAGGTGCAGGACGAGGAGGACCTGCTGGCGACCGGCGTCGCGGCCTACATCGTGCTGCTGGCCGCCCACGCCCGCGGGCTGGCCGGATACTGGCGGACGCCGGAGGTGCTGCGGACCGACGCCGGGCGCCACGCGGTTGGGCTCGGCGCGGACGAGCACTTCGTCGCCCTGATCCATCTCGGCCGGCCGGCTCAGGAGCGCCCCGCGCCCGAGCGCGAGCCCGCCGCCTCCGTCGTCACCTACCTCGACTGATCTGACCTGCTAGAATGCTCTCGCGCGCCGACGCACTGCGGGCGGTCACCGGCGAGCGTTTCGACGTGGTCGTCATCGGCGGCGGCATCACCGGCGCGGGCGTCGCTCTCGATGCCGCGTCGCGCGGGTACAGCGTCGCCCTGGTCGAGCGCGACGACTACGCGATCGGGACCTCGAGCCGGTCCTCGAAGATGGTCCACGGCGGGCTTCGCTATCTGCAGAACTTCGACCTCGGGTTGGTCCGCGAGGCCCTGCTCGAGCGCCAGCTGATGGTCCAGCTCGCGCCGCACCTCGTCTATCCGACGCCGTTCCTCGTGCCGACGCTCGGCGACGACAAGCGCAGCCGGTCGATCGGGATCGGGCTCAACATGTACGACGTCATGGCGACCACGCGGGTCGGCATGTCGCGGCGCGAGCGCGCCGAGCGGGTCGCGGGCCAGGACTTCTGGGCGCCCAACCGCCACCGCACGATCCCCGGCGACGAGGTCGTCGCGATGATTCCGGCGCTCGCCGCGCGCGAGCCCCGCGAGGCGTACCTGTTCTACGACTGCCAGACCGACGACGTGCGGCTCGTGCTGACGATTCTGGGCGAGGCCGAGCGCTACGGGGCCGTGTGCCTCAACGGCGCCGAGGTCACCGGCCTGCTCGACCGCGACGGGCGCGCCGGCGGGGTCGCCTTCGTCGAGGCGGAGAGCGGCGAGCGGTTCGAGGTCGAGGCCGAGAACGTGATCAACGCGACCGGCGTCTGGGCCGACCGGATCCGACCGGAGGAGATCCACGACGAGGCCGAGGTGCCGAAGATCGCGCCCAGCCGCGGCACGCACGTCACCGTGTCGATGGACCAGCTCCCGGTGGGGAAGGCCGCCTGCATCGTCCCGGCGGGCGCCGACCGCACGATCTTCGCCCTCCCCTGGTACGGACGGACGCTGATGGGGACCACGGACAACGACTACTCGGGGGACATCGCCCACGTGCGCCCCGGCGACGACGACATCTCCTACATCCTCGACGCCGCGAACGCCTTCTTCGGCACCGACCTCGGTCGCGGCGACCTCACCGGTGCCTACGCCGGCGTGCGGCCGCTGATCTCGACCGGCGACCCACGCAAGTCGGTCGACATCTCGCGCAAGGCGGAGCTGTATGAGACCTCCTCCGGGATGCTCACGATCACCGGCGGCAAGCTCACGACCTGGAGGCGGATGGCCAAGCAGGTCGTCGACCGGATGGTCGAGCGCGAGGGGCGCCTGGCGCCGTGCCGCACCGACGACATCCCGCTCGGGCTCGCGGCCGCCGACGCCGAGCTCGAGCCGCCCGAGGGCCTCTCCGAGTCAGACCTGCCGCCGGGCTATCGCGAGCTGCTGGCGTTTCGCTACGGCCACTTCGCCCGCAACGTGCTCCGCCTCGCCGCCGAGCGCCCCGAGCTCGCGGCGCCGATCGTCGACGGGCAGCCGGACCTGCTCGCCGAGGCGGTGGTCGCGGCGCGCTTCGAGCAGGCGCGCAGCGTCGCGGACGTCCTCATGCGCCGCACCAGGCTCGGCCTGCTGGCCGCGCCGCAGCTGCGGACGGCCGCTGCGGCCCGCGCGGTCGCGGAGGCGCTCGGGGGCGAGCTGGGCTGGTCGGCGGAGCGCGTGGCGCAGGAGGCCGAACGGTGGCCGCAGGACGCTGCGGCGGAGGGCATCGACCCTGCGGCGACCGCCTAGCCTCGACCGCCCGCCGCCGTGACGACGCCGCTTCGTTAGCCTGCCCGACCGATGGCCGCAGAGTTCAAGGACCTGCATCTCGCCGACCTGCACGCCCGCGCGGCGGCCGCGGGCATCGTCGACTACCGCCTCATGCGCCGCGAGCAGCTGATCGAGGTTCTGTCCGAGGAGGAGGAAGCCTGGGAAGAGGAGGAGGAGGAGGCCTCGGAGGAGGTCACCGAGAGCGAGGCCGACACCGACGAGCTGGTGGTGGTCGAGGCGACCGTCCTCGACGATTCCGAGGAGGAGCCGGTCGAGACCGGCCCGCTCGGGGCCGAGGCCGGCGACGAGAAGGCCGACACCGCTCCCACCGAGCCCGTGCGCGGCGTCCTCGAGCTGACCCGCCAGCGCTACGGGTTCCTGCGCCTACAGGGGCTCACGCCCGCTGAGGGCGACGTCTACGTCTCCGCCGCGCAGGCGCGCCGCTGCGAGCTGCGCACGGGAGACGAGGTCGCCGGCCCGGCGCGCGAACCGCGCCGCGGCGAGCGTCACCCCGCCCTCGTCCACGTCGACACGGTCAACGGCGAGGAGCCCCTCACCGAGGAGCGCACCGCGTTCGACGACTTCTCGCCGGTCCTGCCCGAGCGCCGGATCTCGCTCGACTCGGTCAGCGACGACGCGTTCGTTCGCGCGGTGGACCTGCTGGCGCCGCTCGCCTTCGGCCAGCGCGTGCTGGTTCGTGCCGCGCCCCGCTCGGGGCGCACGACGCTGCTCCGTTCGCTCGCCCGGGCCGCCGCCGCCAATGAGACCGCGAGGGTGATCGTGCTGCTGATCGACGAGCGCCCCGAGGAGGCCACGGCCTGGCGCGAGGCGCTGCCGGTCGCCGAGTTCGCGATCGCGACCGGGGACCTGGCGCCGGTGGAGCAAGTGCGTACGGCCGAGCTCGCGCTCGAGCGCGCCCGCCGTCTAGCCGAGGCCGGCGTGGACGCGATCCTGCTCTGCGACTCGCTCACCCGTCTCGCTCACGCGGCCGGCGACGTCGCCGAGGTCAAGCGTCTCTTCGGCTCGGGTCGCAACCTGGCGGGCGGCGGATCGCTGACCGTGATCGCCACGACGGTGACCGGGATCGACGGCGCCGAGGCCGAGCGGGCGGTGATCACGACCGAGACCGCGCTGGTCGCCCTCGATCCGGACCTGGCGGCGGCCGGTGTGACGCCCCCGATCAACGCCCGCGAGTCACGGATCTCAAACGAGGACCAGCTCCGCGACCCCGAGGAGCTCGAGGCGGCCCGTCGGCTACGCGCGCAACTCGCGGATCTCGACGCCGTCGAGGCCGCGAACCACCTGCGCGACCGCATCCAGGCGACGAGCAGCAACGCCGAGCTGCTGCGGTCGCTCTAGCGCCTAGCGACTGGTCAGCGCTTGTAGGCGAGCCCGGCCCACGAGGGCTCGCGCGAGAGCTCGATCGGCTCGGCGTCGCGGTCCGGTTGCACGTAGCCGAAGCTGTTCGACTCGCCGTCGAAGACGATGTCGAGCTCGCCCTCCTTGACCCGCTGGTCGAGCCAGGCGCCGCGGAAGACGAGCCGGCGGATCCAGTGCACGAGGCTGCGGTTGGCGGGCCCGACGAGCTCTGACCAATGCTCGTTGATGTGCTCGCCGAGTGCGGAGGAGGGCTCGCGGATCTCGCCGTTGACGGCGAGCTCGAGCAGGTCGTGAAGCTCGTCGCCCTCGAGCCCTCCCTCAACGAAGTCGAGTTTCACCGCGGCCTGCTCAACTCGCTGGCCGAAGTCCCGCTCGTTGAAGGAGAAGCGCAGCTCTCCATACTCGAGAACGTAGTCGGACCCCGACTCGTAATTGCCTCTGCGAGTTGCCTTCTCCAAAGTTCCTTCTCCGCCGCCGTCCAGGTGCGTGCATCTTTGCCGATGCGCCACGCCGGCGCAGCCGAAGCCCCGGAGGCTGAACGAGGGTTTGCACCCGAGAGGTCGAAGAAGACGGGTTCGATGCACCTCGAGGTCGCCGACAACCCCGACGAGGATCGCTACGAGATCCGCGCCGACGGCGAGCTGGCCGGGTACCTCGTCTACCACCGTCGCGGCGAGCGCATCGCCCTCAACCACACCGAGGTCCTCGACGGGTTCGAGGGCAAGGGGGTCGGCTCCGCGCTCATCGCCCGCACCCTGGACGACCTGCGCGAGCGCGGCACCGCGGTGCTCCCCTTCTGCCCGTTCGTGAAGTCGTTCCTCGAGCGGCATCCCGAATACGTGGACGTGGTGCCCGAGGACGAGCGGGCCCGCTTCGGGCTCTAGGACCCGCTCGGGTCGAGGGGGCGCGGATCGGGCGTCCGGCCTTGTAGGCGTCGTGACCACCGCCGCCCACCCGCACCGCTTCCGCCGGCTCCCCACCGCGGAGGTCGCTTCCCGGCGGGTCCCGGTGGCGGTCACCCTCCTCTCCCGCCTGCTCGGGCTATCTCTCCTGCGGCCCGGGCGGGCGGGCGAGGGCCTGCTGATCCCGCGGTGTCGCAGCGTCCACACCTTCGGCATGCGCTTCGCGATCGACGTGATCTTCCTCGACCGCGCCCGCGCGCCGATCTCGATTCGGCGCGCGGTCCCCCGAAACCGCGTCGTGTCCGAGCGCGGTGCGGCGGCGGTGCTCGAGTTGCCCACCGCACGGAGCGAGCGCGGATGGTGACGCTGCCGCGCGCCCAGCCCGGCCCGGCCGTGGTCGTCTGCGAGGACGACGCTCCCACGCTGGAGTTGCTCTGCGACCACCTCGAGGCCGATCGCTTCTGCGCGCTGCCGGCGCCGAGCGCCGCCGACGCGTTGCGCCTCTGCCACTACAACCATCCCGACCTCCTGCTGCTCGACCTCAACCTGCCCGACGCTTCGGGGCTCGAAGTGCTGCGCGAGATCCGCGGCACCGACGGCGCCACCGGTGGCTACGACCCCGAGCTGCCGGTGATCGTCATCAGCGGCCGCGGGGCCGAGGCCGACCGGATCCGCGGACTCGAGTGCGGCGCCGACGACTACGTGGTCAAGCCGTTCGCGATCGGCGAGGTCGTGGCCCGCATCCGGATCGTCCTCCGCCGCCGCGACGCCCGGCGCTCAGGGCCGATCCGGGTGGGCGAGATCTTCATCGATCCCTCGCGGCGGGAGGTCACGGTGCGGGGTGAGCCCGTGAAGCTCGCCAACAAGGAGTTCAGCTTGCTCCGCACCCTCGCCGCCGAGCCGAATCGGGTGTTCACCAAGGACGAGCTCCTGCGCGACGTCTGGGGCTTTCGCTCGATGGGCCGCACTCGCACCCTGGACTCGCACGCCAGCCGGCTGCGCCGCAAGCTCGACCCGGAGTCAGGGCGCTACGTAGTCAACTGCTGGGGCGTGGGCTACCGCCTGATCGACGCCCCGCCCGCCGCCGATGCTGGATTCGATCGCTGAGGCGGCGCCCTTCGCCTGCCCGCTGGCGCTCTCGTTCGCGACGGTGATCGCGGCCGACCGCGTGCGCACCCGCCGCCGACGCGAGCTGCTCAACCGCTCGCTGCACGAGCTTCGCCGGCCGTTGCAGGCGCTCGTGCTGCAGGCGCGCAGCGCGCCCGGGATCGGCGCGCAGCGACGCGGCCAGCTCGACCTGGCGCTCGACGCCCTGGCCGGGCTCGACCGCCAGGTGAACGGCGGCGAGGCTCGGCGGCGGTCGGAGCTCGTCGACGCCGCGGCGCTGGCGCGCGAGGCGGTCGGCCGCTGGCGAGCGGCGGCGGCCCTGTCCGGACGACGCATCGAGTTGTCCTGGTGCGTACCGAGCGCCCGGCTGGAATGCGACCCGCTGGCGGTCGCGCGGGCGCTCGACAACCTCCTGGCGAACGCGCTCGAGCACGGTCGCGGGCGGATCCGGGTCGAGGGCAGCGAGCGCGCCGGCAGGTTGCGGATCGTGGTCGCAAACGGCGCCGACGCCGGCGCGGACGTGCCGCCGGCGCGGGCTCTGAGAGCGGCGATCCCGGCGCGGCGCCCCGGGCGCGGGCCGCGCCGGGGTCACGGCCTGCGGATCGTCGCCGACGTCGCCGCCGACCACGGCGGGCGCTTCGCGGCCTGCGCCCACGCCGCGGGCGCGAGCGCGGTGCTGGAGCTGCCGCTGGCGGTGGCGCCCGAGCCGCGGCCGGGGTGAGCCGGCGGGCGCGGGCGGTGGGCTTCGCCGCCGCGGCGGCGGTGTGCGCCGGGCTGGCGGCGGCCGCCGTAGGAGGTGGTGAATCGGCGGCCGGACTCGGCGAGCTGCGACAGGTGGTGGTCGCCACTCGGACCCTGCCCGCGCACCGCCGACTGAGCGACCGGGTCATCGGGCGAGCGGTGGAGCTGCGGCGGGTGCCGGACCGCTTCGTCCCTCCCGACGCGCTCGCCGACGCCTCTCAGGCCCTGGGCCGTCGCCCGGCCGTGGCGATCCCAGCCGGTGGCTACCTCGTGGCCTCGCAGCTCGCTCCGGTCGACGCCGGCGCGGACGCGCACGAGCCGCGGCTCGCCCACGGCCGGCGACCGGTTGAGATCACGGTCACCGGCGCCGGGGCGCTCGCCGATGCGCCCGGCGGGCCCGGGCGGCGCGTCGACGTGGTCGTGACCAGCGAGCCGACCACCGGCGCCGGCGGCGGTCGCACCTTCGTCGCGGCCCGCGGGGTGGGCCTCCTCGACCTCCGCCCGGGCGGCGGCGGCACCGAGCCGGTGCAGACCGCGGCGGGTGAGACCTGGGTCGCGACGCTGGCCCTCACCCGCGCCCAGGCCCTGCGCCTGATCCACGCTCAGAGCTTCGCCCGCGAGGTGCGGCTGATCGGCCACTAGTCGCGGGACATTTGCGAGTTGACAGCATCGACGAGCTGTCGCGGGCGGCGGTCGTACGCTGCGGCGGTGGCCCGGATCGCGCTGATCATGACCGTCGCCGCCCTCGCCGTCGGTGCCGCGGGCTGCGGCGGTTCCGACGATGCGCCGCCACCGCCGAGCGGCCCGTTCGCCGAGGCGCTCGCGACCGTCGGGGGCGGGGGCGCCAACGGCTCGCTTGGGATCGGCTGGGCCGACTCCGCGCCGGCGCGAGCGCTCGGCGGGCCGCGGCTCGTGGCCGACGCGCTCGGCCCCAACGCCGACACCGTCGTCGAGGCGGCCCCGGCGCTCGAGCGCCGCTTCGGCCTCAATCCCCTCGCCGCGGAGCGCCTCGTCTCGGTCGGCGGCTCCTACGCCTTCGGCCTGCGCCTCGACGGCCTCGACAACCGTGAGCTGCACGACGCGCTCGTCCACGCGGGCGGGCGGATCCGGCCGGGCCCGATCGCCGAGCTCGTCGACGTCGGCGACTACGCCTCGGTCCCCGAGCCGCTGCTCGCGCTCGACATCAACGGCCTCGGGGCCCGTGACGCCTTCGGAGGGCCCGGCATCGTGCTCGCCATCTCCGACACCGCGCGCGCCTCCCTGCTCGGCCGGGGCGGCCGCCTGATCGACGAGCCCACCTACGCGACGGCGGCGGACTGCTTGGGGGATGTGGTGGCGGTCCGCATGGTGCCGGCGAAGCTCCTGCTGTCGACCGAGCTCGGCGCAAACGCGATCGCGGTCGGGGTCGGCGGCGGCCACGAGGTGCTCTGCGTGCTCGGCGTCGACGCGGACCGCGTCGACGAGATCGAATCCTCGTTGCGGGCCGCGCTCGCGCCCGACGCGCGCGACCCGCGCTCGGGAGCGCGGGTGGGCGACTCGGTGGCCTCGGCGGACGTCACGGGCGGGGAGGAGCGCGGGATCCGGTACGTCCGCGCTGAGCTTCAACCGGTGGCGGGCGAGCAGCCCAACTTCCTCTTCGGGGCGATCTCGCGCGGCAGCCTCGCGGAGGTGCTCAGCTCGGGCGCTGGTCCCTGAGCGCCGCCTCAAACGCCGCTGCGGCCTCGCCACCGCGGACGCAGAAGACGACACGCTCGAGCCCGCTGTCGCCGTCGAGGTGACGGCGGACCGCCTCGACCTCGAGGGCCGCGGCCTCCTCGATCGGAAAGCCGCCGACCCCGGTCCCGAACGCGACGAGCGCCAGCGAGCGGGCGCCGAGCTCGTCGGCGACCCGGAGCGTGCTCTCGGTCGCCTCGCCGATGATCTCGGCCGAGGTCGGTCCCCCCAGGTACATCGTGGCGGCATGGATGACCCAGCGGGCCGGCAGGTTCCCGGCGCCCGTGGCGACGGCGCCGCCGAGCGCGATCGGCGCCCGCTCGTCGCTCTCGCGCTGGATCTCGGGGCCGCCGGCGCGGGAGATTGCGCCGGCGACGCCGCCGCCGTGGCGAAGCTCGGTGTTCGCCGCGTTCGCGATCGCGTCGACCTCGAGTCGGGTGATGTCCCCGTCGACTACCTCGATCGTCGCCATGGCTCGACCTTAGACGAGCGCGGCAGCGATGCTGAGCAGGCCCGCCACCCCGGCGGCGACGAGGGCCGCGCGATGGTGGGAGGTGTCGTCGAGGCGCCGAAATACGGCGGCGCCGAACCGGTGTCCGATCAGCAGCGCCGGGATGCAGGCGAGGGTCACGGCCAGCCCCGGGAGGAGATGCTCGCCGTCGGAGGCGACCAGCACCACGGGCAGGGCCAGCAGGCTGAGGCCGAGCAGGATCGCGGCCAGCGAATCGCGAAACCGGCTGCCGCGCAGCCCCAGGGCGCCGAAGACCAGCACCAGGGCCGGGCCGTTGACGGTGACCGACGTCGTCAGCACGCCGGCCGCGAAGCCGCCTCCCACCTCGAGCGCCGTGCCGTCGGCCGCTGCTCGGGGGCGGGCGGGCTGCCCGCCGGACGCGACCGCCTGCACGGCGGCGCCGATCAGCACGATCACGCCGACGAGCAGCTGCAGTAGGCGTGGCTCGGCCTGGGTGACGAGCCAGGCGCCGACGACCATCCCCGGGATCGCGGCGGCGAGCATGATGGTCACCGCCCGCGTGGCGATCTCTGGCTGCCGGCGCTCGGTCCAGAGGACAAGGACGTTGATGATCACGCCGAGCACGAGCACCAGGGTCACGGCCTGCTCGGGATCGAACGCGGCGAAGGCTGCCGGCGCGACGAAGAAGGCAAAGCCGAAGCCGATCGCCGCCTGCACCGACATCCCGATCAGGACCGCCCCCACCACCAGGACCTCCAGCCCGCTCACGAGCCCGAGGATATCTGCGGTAGCGTTAATACCCTAGAGGGGTATTAGCGGGAACAGCCATGGAAGCAGCGACAACTCACCCGAGCCACGAGCACGATCACGCCCTGCCCACGTCCGGCGGCGCGCTGACGAGGGTGGCGGTCGACGCGACGTTGCACTGCCTCACGGGCTGCGCCATCGGCGAGATCGCGGGGATGGCGATCGGTACCGCCGCCGGGCTCGCCAACGGGGCCACGATCGCGCTGTCGATCGTGCTCGCGTTCGTCTTCGGCTACGGCCTCACGAGCCTGCCGCTGCTCCGCGCGGGGCTGCCGGTGCGCCGCGTCGCCGGGGTCGCCCTTGCCTCCGACACGCTGAGCATCACGACGATGGAGATCGTCGACAACGCGATCGTGCTCGTGATCCCGGGCGCGATCGACGCCGGGCTCGGCACGCTCCTCTTCTGGGGCAGCCTCGCCTTTTCCCTCGCCATCGCCGGCGCCCTCACCGTCCCCGTCAACCGCTGGCTCCTCGCCCGGGGCAAGGGCCACGCGGCGGTTCACGAGACGGGCATCCACGGCGGCCCACCGGTGAACGTGGTCGCCGCGATCGCCGCGATCGCCTTCGTCTTCGGCGCGGCGGTTCTGGTCGGCGAGTTCGTCGCCTAGGGGAGGGGGGAGAGACGAGGCCGCACCCGGGCTCTCTCTCACATCGCCACCGCCGACGACCACGCCACGGCCTTCGCCGCCGAGCTGCGGCTGCGGCTGGTCGACCGGCGGCGCGCCCAGGCCGCGGCCGGGGAGGCCGGGGCGGAGCTCGAGCCGGCGGTGCGCGAGCTCGTCGACGAGGCGGCGGCGATCCTCTCCGAGGCGCGCCGCGAGCAGATCGTCGACCTGATCCTGCGTGACACGGTCGGGCTCGGGCCGCTGGAGGAGCTGCTCGCCGACCCCGATGTCGAGGAGGTCATGGTCAACGGCCACCGCGCGGTATACGTGGAGCGCGGCGGGCGGATCGAGCCCAGCGACATCGGTTTCGACTCCGAGCAGGCCCTCCGCGATGCGATCGAGCGCATCCTCGCCCCGGTCGGCCGCCGCGTCGATGAGCTCAGTCCGATGGCCGACGCGCGGCTGGCCGATGGCTCGCGGGTCAACGTGGTGATCCCGCCGCTCGCGGTGGACGGGCCGGTGCTCTCGGTACGCCGCTTCTCGGCCCGCCGGCCGGGCCCCGAGGAGCTGCTGGCGAGCGGCACGCTGACGCCCGAGCTGCACGATCTGCTCGCGCAGGCGGTCGGCTCGCGACGCAGCGTGCTCGTCTCCGGCGGTACCGGGTCGGGGAAGACGACGCTGCTGAACGCGCTCTCGGCCTGGATCGACCCGGCGGAGCGCGTCGTGACGATCGAGGACGCCGCCGAGCTGCGGCTGCGCCAGCCGCACGTCGTCCGGCTCGAGAGCCGCCCCGCGTCGATCGAGGGGCGCGGCGAGGTCACGATCCGTGACCTGCTGCGCAACGCCCTGCGGATGCGCCCCGACCGGATCGTGATCGGGGAGGTGCGCGGCGCCGAGGCGCTCGACCTGTTGACCGCGCTCAACACCGGCCACGATGGGGTCCTCTCGACCGTGCACGCGAACTCACCCGACGACGCGCTGCGCCGCGTCGAGACGCTTGCGCTCATGGCCGGCGTGGGGCTCCCGCACGACGCGATCCGCGAGCAGCTCGCGCGCGGGCTCGACCTGATCGTCCACATGACCCGCGACCACGGCGGCGCCCGGCGGGTGACCGAGGTCGGCGAGGTGCTGCGCGCGGCGGCCGGGGTCGCGGTCCGCGAGGTCTGGCGGCGCGAGTGACCGCCCCGTCGGTGCTCGGGGTGGCGCTCGCGGCCGGCGCGGGTGGTCTGGCGGCCGTCGCCGCGCGCGAGGCGGCGCTGGCGACGCCCGCCGCCGTCCGCTGGCTCGCCGACGCGTTCGAACCGCTGCGGCGCGCCGGCCGGGAGGGTCACGTCCCCACCGAGCTCGAGCGACGGCGGCTCGCGGTGGTCGGGACGCTGGCGATCCTGGGTGCGAGCGTGCTCATGCTCGGTCCAGGTCCGGCCGCGCCGCTCGCCGCCTCCGGCCCGGCGGCCGTCGCGTGGGCGATTGCCCGCCGCCGCGCCGCCTACCGCCGCGCGGTTGACCGCGGCTTGCCAGAGGTCGCGACCGCGATCGCCGACGCGCTCGCCGTCGGCCGCTCTGCGCGCGCAGCGCTCGCCGCGGCCGCCGCCTCGTTGGAGGGGCCGCCGGCCCGAGAGATGGAGCGCCTGCGCGCCGAGCTCGCGCTGGGGGCGCCGACGAGGACGGCGCTCGAGGGTCTGCGCCGCCGCCTCGATTCCCCCCGCGTCGACTCGTTCGCCGCGGCGCTGCTGTCCCAGCAGCTCGCCGGCGGTGACCTGGCCACGTTGCTGCGCCGGTTCGCCGTCGCTGCGGCCGATCGCGACCGCACCGAGGCCGACGCCCGCTCCGCCACCGCCCAGGCGCGGTTCACGGGCCTGCTGGTGGTCGCGATGCCCGCGGGGGCGGCGTTGCTCGCGGAGTTGCTCTCGCCGGGTTTCGTCGGCGGCCTGCTCGCCAACCCGGCGTCGGCCGCGCTGGTCGCTGCAGCCGCGGCGCTGCAGTTGGTCGGGTTCGCGGCGATCCGGCGCCTCAGCCGGGTGGATCTCCGGTGACGCCGTTGCTCGCCGCGATCGCCGTGCTCCTCGCGTTCGGCGCCGCCTGGGAGCTCGCCGGGGCCGCGGGCGACCAGCTGCGCGCCGGAGCCCGGGCGGCCCTGTTCTCGGTCTCGGCCGGGCGCGCGGGCTCGCTCGCCGAGGCCGGCGAGCGGCTCGGGCTCCCGGCCCGGCTCGAGCGCGCCGGCCTGGCGGGCCGGATCGAGCCGCGGGCGGTCGTCGCGGCGAAGCTCGGCGGCGCGGCGGTGGGCGGCCTGGTCGCGGTCGCCGCCACGCCGGCGGTCCCGGGGAGGCTGGCCCTCGCTGTGGCGCTCGGGCTCGTCGCCGCGGGATTCGTCGGCCCGGATGCCGTGCTCGAGCGCGAGGCGCGCCTGCGCCGGCGCCGGTTCGTCGCCGCGCTGCCCGACGCGCTCGACATGCTGGCCGTGGGCGCCGCCTCCGGCCGCGACCCGGCGACGGGCATCGGCGAGATCGCCGGCGGGACCAGCGGGCCGCTGGCCGCCGAGCTCGGTCGCGCCGTCGCCGAGGTCGAGTGCGGCAAGCCGCTTCGCGATGCGATCGACGAGCTGCGGACGAGGATCGGTGGGGCCGAGGTGGGTGCGCTGGCGGCAGCGCTCGAGCGGTCGCGAACGTACGGCTCGCCGCTGGCCGAGCAGCTGCACCTCCAGGCCACGGCGCTGCGGCGCGACGCCCGCCGGCAGCTCGAGGAGCGCGCCGCGCGAGCCGCGCCGAAGATCCAGCTCGTGGTCGCGTTGGTCCTCGTGCCCTCGGTTCTGCTGACCATCGTCGCGGCGGTCATCGGCCACTCCGATGCGCTGCTCGGAAACCTGCGCTGAGGCTGCCGCGCTAGGCCCCGCGGGATTAGACTCCGGGCCCGTGCGGATGAGACGACCGGCGAGCCAACCCAGACCGGCTGTGTGTCCGGTCGGCGTCCCCTTCTCCGGCCCGATCCGCGGACACCGCCCGCCCAGGCGAAGCCGCTGCGGCGCGCGCTCGCGGCGACGCTGAGCGCCGGGGCTCAGCGCGCGAACAGGGCGATCAGCAGCCGCTGCATCGGCCGCGGCGGGAAGCTCAGCTCGACCTCCGGCTCGTAGCGCTTGAGGAAGGCGGCGGCCCAACGCATGCCGGCGATGCCCCGCGGGAGGCCGTGACGGTTGAACAGCCCGCGCTCGCCGGCGGCGGCGCTCTCGGTCAGTGATTCCTGGAGGCGCATGGCCGGCACCACGACGCAGCGCAAGAGGACCTCGCCGTCGCTGAGGTTCGCGATCGCGTGCTTGACCCGGGGCTCGACCACGAGCTCGTCGTCCGCGGGCCCGACCATTCGCTTGACGCCGTCGTACTCGATCTCGGCCTCGCCGTCGAGCACCGACCAGCGCTCGGTGAGGATCGGGTGCAGGTGGCGCGGGAGCCCGCCGCCCGGCTCGATCCGCGTGTCGATGACCAGATCGTCGCCCTGCGGGTAGAAGGAGTACCGGGCGCGGAACACGGGATCGTGAACCTCGGTCATCGTCGGCAAACGATGATTCAACCGCCGTCGATCCGCAAGCCAATTGCCAGATTGCGCAATAGACTCGCGCCGATGCCGCCGGCAGCCGGGAAGGACGCGCTCCGTGGGGGCATCGACCTCGGCGGGACGAAGATCCAGGCCGCGATCATCAGCCCGACCGGCGAGGTGAGCGGCGAGTCCCGCCGCCAGACGCCGACCGAGGGCGGTCCCGCGGACGTCGCGGCCGAGATGGCCAAGGCGTTGGTCGAGGCGGCCGATGCGGCCGGCGTGCAGACCGATTCGCTCGCCGGGATCGGAGTGGGCTCGCCGGGCGACACGAACGAGGAGACGGGCGACGTCTCCGAGGCCCGCAACCTGCCGGACTGGGAGGGGACGTTCCCGCTCGGGCCGACGTTGGCGGATGCGCTCGGGGCGGAGGTGCGGATCGGCAACGACGTCGACGTCGCAACCAACGCGGAGTTCAAGCTCGGCGCCGGCAAGCCGTACGACTCGATCCTCGGCGTCTTCTGGGGCACCGGGGTCGGCGGCGGGCTGATCCTCGACGGCAAGCCCTGGACCGGGCGCGGCGCCGCCGGCGAGATCGGACACATGGTGGTCAAGGAGGGCGGCAGGCGCTGTCCGTGCGGGCGCTACGGCTGCATGGAGGCCTACGCCGGCCGCGGCGCAATGGAGGCCCGGGCGCGGAAGAGGCAGGAGGGCGGCGCGCACACGAAGCTCTTCGAGATCATGGAGGAGCGCGGCCGGGATCGGCTCACGAGCGGGATCTGGGAGCGCGCTCTCCACCACCACGACGAACTGGCCGAGGAGCTGATCGACGAGGCGCTCGACGCGCTCGGCGCCGGTGTGGCGTCCGCGGTCAACCTGCTCGATATCGAGGCGGTGATCATCGGCGGCGGCCTGGGCGTGCGCTTCGGCGACCCGTACGTCGAGAAGATCGCGAAGCGCATGCACCCGCACCTCTTCGTCGACGAACGCCCCCCGGCGATGCACGTCGCGTCGTTGGGCGACCTCGGCGGGGCGATCGGCGCGAGCCTCCTTTTCGACAAGTAGCTACGGCCGATACGGTGCCGCGCACGCCCGGACGCGGAAGCACAAAAAAATGCCCGCGGCGTAGCCGCGGGCCATAGATTCGAGCGAGAGCGGAGGACGTGGCGCGAGTTATTCCGTATCCGGCAGCCATGGCTTGCGCCAGGCGCCGTGGCCCGCGAGGAGGTGGCTGGCGGCGGGTGGGCCCCAGGTGCCAGGGTCGTATGGCTCGGCCTTCGGCGGGGCCGTCGAGCAACGGCTGGACGATGCGCCAGGTCTGGTCGATCGCGTCGAAGTTCGGGAACAGCTGCGCGTCGCCGCGGAGAGCGTCGCGCAGCAGGCGCTCGTATGGCTCGGGCTGGGGGCCGTCCTGCTCGTCGAAGAGGAGGTCGAGGTGGACGCGGTGCAGCATGTCCTCGCCCGCCTTCTTGGCGATCAGGCAGAGCTCGGCGCCCGGCTCGGGCTTCACCCGGATGATCATCTCGTCCGGATCGGGGATCATCCGGCCGCCGATCCCGAGCCGCGGCGGGCGCTTGAACACGATCCGGATCTCCGTGGCCTCGACCGGCATGGACTTGCCGGCCCGGATGTAGAACGGGACGCCGGTCCAGCGCCAGTTGTCGACCTCGAGCCGGAGGGCGACGAACGTCTCGGTGTCGGAACCGAGCTTGACCCCGTCGACCTGCTGGTAGCCGCGGTACTGGCCGCGGAAGAACCGGTTCGGGTCGGCCTCGGGCATCGCGCGGAAGAGGTCCGTGCGCCGGTCGCGGATCGCGTCGGCATCGGCGGGGCCGGCCGACGGCGGCTCCATCGCGACCAGCGCGAGCATCTGCAACAGGTGGTTCTGGACCACGTCGCGGAGCGCTCCGACCGGGTCGTAGAAGCTGCCTCGGTCCTCGACGCCGAAGTCCTCGACCATCGTGATCCGCACGGAGTCCACGAACTGGCGGTTCCAGACCGGCTCGAGGATCAGGTTTGCGAAGCGCAGGTAGAGGATGTCCATGACCGGCTCCTTGCCGAGGAAGTGGTCGATCCGCAGGATCTGGTCCTCGTGCAGGAACTTGCGCAGCTCCTTGTTGAGCTCCTGCGCGGAGGCGCGGTCGTGGCCGAACGGCTTCTCGAGCACGACCCGGGCACGCTTGGTCAGCCCGGCGTCATGCAGGTGCTTGACCACGAGCCCGAACAGCGACGGGGGGATCTCGAGGTAGAAGACCGCCTGCTCGAACTCGCCCATCTCATCGGCGAGCTTCTTGTAGAGGTCGTCCTCGTCGAACTCGCCCTGGACGTAGTCGAGGCGCTCATCGAGCCGTTTCATCGCCTCCTCGTCGGGGTTGGCGACCTTGGCCTGGATGGCCTCTCGCGCCTTGCCGTCGAGCTCGTCGCGATCCCACTTGTTGCGGGCGATGCCGAGGATGCGCCGGCAGTTGAGCTCGCCCCGGCACTCGAGGCGATAGAGCGCCTCGAAGGTCATCTTCTTCGCCAGGTCGCCGGTGATCCCGAAGATCACCAGGATGTCGGCCTCGGTCGGCATCTCCTCGCAGCCTAGTCACCCGGCGCGGCCCGGCGCGCTTAGTATGCGGCCCATGCAACTTGGAATGGTCGGCCTGGGACGGATGGGAGCCAACCTCGTGCGGCGCCTGATGCGCGACGGCCACGAGTGCGTCGTCTTCGACGTCAACCCGGACGCCGTCGGCACGCTCGCCGGCGAAGGGGCGACCGGCGCCGAGTCGCTCGACGACTTCGTCGCCAAGCTCTCCAAGCCCCGCGCGGTGTGGGTCATGGTCCCGGCGGGCGCGATCACCGAGAGCACCGTCAAGGACCTCATGGAGCGGCTCGAGTCCGGCGACGCGATCATCGACGGTGGCAACTCGTACTACCGCGACGACATGCGCCGCTCCGAGATGGCCGCGGAGAAGGGGATCGATTACATCGATTGCGGGACCAGCGGCGGTGTCTTCGGCCTCGACCGCGGCTACTGCCTGATGATCGGCGGCCCCGACGAGTCGGTCCAGCGGCTCGATCCGATCTTCGCCACGATCGCGCCGGGCGTTGACTCCGCGGAGCGCACCCCGGGCCGCGACGGCGAGCCCTCGACGGCCGAGAACGGCTACCTGCACTGCGGGCCGAGCGGCGCGGGCCACTTCGTGAAGATGGTCCACAACGGGATCGAGTACGGGGTGATGGCCGCGTACGCCGAGGGCCTCAACATCCTCAAGAACGCCGACGCCGGCAAGCACGAGCGCGAGGCCGACGCCGAGACGGCGCCGCTGACCGACCCCGAGTACTACCAGTACGAGATCGACATCCCCGAGGTCGCCGAGGTCTGGCGGCGCGGGAGCGTGATCGGCTCGTGGCTGCTGGACCTGACCGCCGCGGCTCTCGCCGCCTCGCCGAACCTCGAGGACTTCGAGGGCAGGGTCTCGGACTCGGGCGAGGGGCGCTGGACGTCGATCGCCGCGATCGAGGAGGGGGTGCCGGCGCCGGTGCTCTCGAACGCGCTCTACTCGCGCTTCGCCTCCCGCGATCTCGACGACTTCGCCGACAAGGTCCTCTCGGCGATGCGCAAGCAGTTCGGCGGCCACGACGAGAAGAAGTAGGGCGGGCCTCCGCGGTGAAGGAGGAGATCGTCACCGACGCGGAGGCGGCAGCGCTGCGGGGCGCCGAGCTGATCGCGCTTGCGGCAGGGGCGGCGATCGAGGCCAGGGGGGCCTTCTCGCTCGCGGTCAGCGGCGGGCACGCGCCGTGGCGGATGTTCGAGCTGCTCGGCACCCATGAGCTCGACTGGGACGCGATCGAGGTCTTCCAGGTCGACGAGCGAATTGCTCCGGAGGGCGACGATGATCGGAACCTCACCCACCTGCTGGCCAGCCTGCCGCCCGCCGGCGCCGCGCGGGTGCGGCCGATGCCGGTCAACGACCCCGACCTCGAGGCGGCGGCCGCCGGTTACGCCGAGCAGCTCCCGACCGAGCTCGACCTCGTACACCTCGGCCTGGGCCCCGACGGCCACACCGCCTCGCTGATCCCGGGCGACCCGGTGTTGGACGTCGATGATCGCCTGGTTGCGCTGACCGGCGAGTACCAGGGCCGTCGCCGGATGACGCTCACCTATCCGGCGATCGAGGCGGCGCGCTCGGTGCTCTGGCTGGTCACCGGCGCCGACAAGCCCGAGGGGCTCGCGAAGCTCCGCGCCGGCGACCCGTCGATTCCGGCCGGCCGCGTGCGCGCGCGCGAGGCGACCCTGGTCGCCAGCGCCGAGGCCACCGACTTCTAGACCGAGCGGTGCTCGACCGCGTCGCCGCGGCCGACGAACACGTCGGCGACGAGCGCGGGGGCGAAGAGACCGTGGTCGACCACGCCCGGGGTGGCCGACAGCCGCGCCGCGAGCAGGATCGGGTCGCCGACGGGGCCGCCGTAGTCGGCGATCAGGCCGTCGTCGGGTGACGGCGGCGCTCCGTCGCGAATCCGCGCGTCGCCGAGCTCACGAAGCGTCGCGGCAAGCCCGAAGCGGTGCAGCTCCAGGGGCACGGGCGGGCTGAGCTCGTCGACCGGCTTGCTCGAATCGGCGATGACGACGAACCGCTCGGCGGCCGCGGCGACGATCTTCTCCCGGGTGTGAGCGCCGCCGCCGCCCTTGATCAGCCACCCGTCGGGGGCGATCTGGTCGGCGCCGTCGATCGCGATGTCGAGACGCTCGATGCCCTCGAACGGCTCCACCGCCAGGCCCGAGCTCGCGCCCTCGCTCCTCGGTCGCGATCGACGTGGCGACGCAGCGGATGTCGAGTTTGCGGGCGGCGAGAGCGGGGAGGAGGTGGGCGACGGTGGACCCGGTCCCCAGCCCGACAAGCATCCCGCTTTCGACCAGCTCGGCGGCCGCCTCGGCGGCGAGGCGCTTCTCGTTCTCGAGCGTCCGCTGCCAGGGCGGTAACCATAGCCTCGCGATCGGCTCGTTAGGCTGAGCTCGTGGTCACCACGGAGCAACGCTTCGACGAGGTCGACGAGCTCGCGGTCAACACGATCCGCACGCTCTCGATCGACGCGATCCAGAAGGCGAACTCCGGTCATCCCGGGACGCCGATGGCGCTCGCGCCCGGTGGCGTACGTGCTCTGGCAGCGCTTCCTGCGCTTCGACCCCGAGAACCCGATCTGGCCGAACCGCGACCGCTTCGTGCTCTCGGCCGGGCACGCCTCGATGCTGCTCTACGCGCTCCTGCACCTCGCCGGGGTGCGGGCGGTCGACCCCGACTACGAGGTCGAGGGCCGGCTCGTCGATCACGCTCGAGGACATCGAGCGCTTCCGCCAGCTCGACTCGAAGGCCGCCGGCCATCCCGAGTACCGCTGGGCCTCGGGGGTCGAGACGACGACCGGCCCGCTCGGGCAGGGCGTCGCCACCTCGGTCGGCATGGCGGTCGCCTCGAAGTGGCTGGCGGCGACCTACAACAAGCCGGGCTTCGAGCTCTTCGACTTCGACACCTACGTGATCTGCGGCGACGGCGACATGATGGAGGGGGTCTCGCACGAGGCCGCCGCGTTCGCCGGCCACCAGCAGCTCGACAACCTCTGCTGGATCTACGACAACAACCACATCTCGATCGACGGCCACACGCAGATCACCATGAACGAGGACGTCGGCAAGCGGTTCGAGGCCTACGGCTGGAACGTCGCCCGGATCCCCGACGCCAACGACTTCAACGAGATCACCCGCGCCCTCGACGCGTTCAAGGCCACCGAGGACCGCCCGACGATGATCATCGTCGACAGCCACATCGGTTACGGCTCGCCGCACAAGCAGGACACGGCCGCGGCCCACGGCGAGCCGCTCGGCGACGAGGAGGTGCGCGAGACCAAGCGCTTCTACGGCTGGCCCGAGGACGCCCAGTTCCTGGTCCCCGACGAGGTGCCGCAAGCGCTTCGCCGAGGGGATCGGCGCCCGCGGGTCGGAGCTGCGCGACGGAGTGGCAGCGGCTGCTGGTCAGCTACGAGCGCGAGCACCAGTCGCTCGAGCGCCAGATCGGCGCGATGCAGCGCCGCGAGCTGCCCGACGGCTGGGACCGCGACATCCCGTCGTTCGACGCCGACGAGAAGGGGATCGCGACCCGCAAGGCCTCCAACCAGGTCCAGAACGCGATCGCCGAGAACATCCCGTGGCTGCTCAGCGGCTCGGCCGACCTGACCGACTCGACCTCGGTGCGCCTCGACGAGAAGATCAGCGGCGGCGACTTCCAGCCCGAGGACCGCGCCGGGCGCCAGCTCCACTTCGGGATCCGCGAGCACGAGTCGGCGGCGATCTCGAACGGCCTCTCGCTCGTCGAAGCTGCGGTCCTCGTGGTCGACCTACCTGACCTTCTCCGACTACGCGCGGCCGGCGATCCGGCTCTCGGCGCTGATGGAGCTGCCGGTGATCCACATCTTCACCCACGACTCGATCGGCCTCGGCGAGGACGGGCCGACCCACCAGCCGGTCGAGCAGCTCGCCTCGCTGCGCGCGATCCCGGGCCTGATCGTGATCCGGCCCTGCGACGCGAACGAGGTCGCCGAGGCGTGGCGGGTCGCGATCGACCGCACGCACGGGCCGGTGGCGCTGGTGCTCACGCGCCAGAACGTGCCGGTCCTCGACCGCTCGGTGTACGCGTCGGCCGAGGGCCTGCGCCGCGGCGGCTACGTGCTCGCCGACGCCGCCGAGGGCGACCCGGAGGTGATCCTGATCGCGACCGGCAGCGAGGTCGCGCTCGCGGTCGAGGCGCACGAGAAGCTGGCCGCCGACGGGGTCGGCTCGCGCGTGGTGAGCCTGCCGTCGTTCCACCTGTTCGACGCGCCAGGACCAGGCGTACCGCGACGAGCGTGCTGCCGCCGTCGGTGACGGCGCGGATCTCGATCGAGGAGGCCTCGACGCTCGGCTGGGACCGCTACGTCGGGCCCGAGGGGACGATGATCGGCATGCACACGTTCGGCTCCTCGGCGCCGCTCAAGGACGTGCTCGACGAGTTCGGCTTCACCCCGGAGAAGGTGGTCGAGGCGGCCCGCAACCTGCTCGAAGGTAAGGAGGACCAGATGAAGCCAACCCAAGCAACTCCACGACCTCGGCCAGAGCCTCTGGGTCGACAACATCACCCGGACGATGCTCGACGACGGCACGCTGGCCGGCTACATCGACGACTACTCGGTCACCGGGCTGACCTCGAACCCGACGATCTTCGACAAGGCGATCGGCGGCGGCGAGGCCTACGACGAACAGATCGCCGAGCTCCGCGGGCAGGGCCTCGAGGGCGAGGACCTCTTCTTCGAGCTGGCGCTCACCGACCTGCGCCGGGCGGCGGCCCTGTTCAAGGAGGTGCACGAGCGCACGACGATCGACGGCCGCGTCTCGCTCGAGGTCTCGCCGACGCTCGCCGACGACGCCGCCGGCGACGATCAAGCAGGCGGCCGCTCTCTATGGCCGCGCCGAGGAGAACTTCTTCATCAAGATCCCGGGCACCGAGGCCGGGCGCAAGGCGATCGAGGAGTCGATCTTCGCCGGGATCCCGATCAACGTGACGCTGCTGTTCGACCGCGAGCAGTACCTCGGCGCCGCCGACGCGTACATGCGGGGGCTCGAGCGGCGGGTCGAGGCCGGGCTGAACCCCGACGTCGCCTCGGTCGCGTCGGTGTTCGTCAGCCGCTGGGACGCGGCGGTCACCGACACGGTCCCTGACGAGCTGCGCGACAAGCTCGGGCTCGCGATCGGCAAGCGCACCTACGCCGCCTACCGCGAGCTGCTCGACTCCGACCGCGCGATGCGCCTGCGCAACGAGGGCGCCAAGGCCCAGCGGCTGCTCTGGGCGAGCACCGGGACCAAGGACCCCGACGCCTCCGACGTCCTCTACATCGAGGGCCTCGCGTCGCCGTTCACGGTCAACACGATGCCCGAGAAGACGCTGAAGGCGTTCGCCGACCACGGCACGGCCGGCGAGCCGCTGCCGATCGACGGCGGTGACGCCGAGGAGGTCCTGAAGGCGTTCAACGACGCCGGGCATCGACACCGACGCGCTGGCCACCAAGCTCCAGGAGGACGGGCAAGGACGGCGTTCGTCAAGTCCTGGGACGAGCTGCTGGAGACGATCGCCGCGCAGACGCCCTCGGCCGCGTAGGCCGGTGGCCGACATCCGCCTGATCGCCGTCCCGTACGAGCTCGGGCGGCTGCGCGACGGAGTCGGGCTTGGGCCGGAGGCCCTGCTCGCAGCACGGGGCGGAGCGGGCGCTCGCCGAGCGCGGCGCGCGCGTCGAGCTGGCGTTGATCGAACTCGACGAGCCCGACGACAACGAGATCGACACGAGCTTCGCGGTCATCGGCCGGGTCGCTGAAGAGGTCCGCTCCGCGGTCGACGCGGGGGCGCTCCCGGTCGTCCTCTCCGGCAGCTGCTTCGCTGCGGTCGGCGTCGTCGCCGGCCTTGGCGAGCCGCCGCCGGGCGTCGTCTGGCTGGACGCGCACGGCGACTACAACGAGCCCGGCACCTCGGTCTACGGCTACCTCGACGGAATGGGGCTGGCGATTCTGGTGGGCGACGCGTGGCAGGGGCTCGCCGCGCAGGTCCCGGGGTTCAACGCGATCGATCAATCGGCGGTCCTGCACGGCGGCGGCCGGGACTTCGACGAGCCCGAGGTGGCTCGTTTCGACGCCTCGGACATCAGGCTCCTCGACGCCGACTCGCTCGACGACCCCGTCGCGGTCGGCGACGCGGTCCGTGCGCTCGACGTCGAGCCGCGCGGCCTCTACCTGCACATCGATCTTGACGTGCTCGACGCCTCGGTCGCGCGCGTCAACCGCTACGCGGCGTCGGGCGGGGTGACCGCCGACGCGCTCGAGCGGGTCGTCCGGGTGCTGATCGGGATCGCCCCGGTGCGCGCGGTCTCTCTGACCGCCTACGAGCCCGAGCTCGATCCGGAGGCCGTGGTGCCCCCGATCGCCATGAGGCTGCTCGGCGCGGTCGCCGAATCGCGCGCGGCATAGTTCCTGCACGCGACCGCCTTCGGGGCGGTTAGTGTGCCGTCCGCCATGGAAGGGCAGCGGCTCGATCCGCGTCAGGTCGGGCGCAACGTGGTCATGACCGCGGCGATCGCCGGACTCGGCGGTCTGCTGTTCGGTTACGACACCGGCGTCATCGCCGGGGCGCTCTTGTTCATCACCCCGGACTTCCACCTGACGAGCTTCGAGTCCGGCATGGTCGTCGGCGCGGTCCCGATCGGCGCCGTGCTCGGCGCCGCGTTCGCCGGGCGCCTCAGCGACGCCTACGGCCGGCGGATCCTGATCATCGCCTCGTCGATCGTCTTCGTCGTCGGCTCGCTGATCTGCGCGGCGGCCCCCGGAACCGCGGTGCTGGTGATCGCCCGCGTGATCCTCGGCGTCGCGATCGGGCTCGCCTCGGCCACCGCGCCCGTCTACATCTCCGAGGTCGCGCCGCCCGACATCCGCGGCCGCCTGGTGACCTTCTTCCAGCTCGCGGTCACGATCGGGATCGTCGTCGCGTACGTCGTCGGGCTCGCCTTCGACTCGAGCGAGGAGTGGCGCTGGATGCTCGGGCTCGGTGCGGTGCCCGCCTTCTTCCTCTTCGCCGGGATGCTGAAGATGCCCCAGAGCCCGCGCTGGCTGGTGATGGCCGGCCGCGACTTCGAGGCCCGGGCGGTGCTGGCGCGAATTCGCTCCGGCGACCCGGACACGATCGAGCAGGAGATCGTCGACATCAAGGGCGAGGTCTCGGCGAAGCCCGGCAAGTGGTCCGATCTCAACCACCCGGTCGTCCGGGCGGCCCTCGTCGTCGGGGTGGGGCTCGCGATCCTGCAGCAGGTCTCCGGGATCAACACGGTCATCTACTACGCGCCCACCATCGTCCAGTTCACGGGCGTCGACTCCTCAGCCGCCGCGATCCTGGCCTCGGTCGCGGTCGGGATCGTCAACGTCGGCATGACCCTGGTCGCGATCCGTCTGCTCGACCGGACCGGACGGCGGCCGTTGCTCCTGATCGGCAGCGCGGTGATGGCGATCGCGCTCACCGGGCTGGCCCTCGTGTTCATCGTCGGCGCGGGCAGCACCGCCGGCTCGGTGGTCGCGATCGGCAGCCTGATGCTCTACGTGGCCGCGTTCGCGGTCAGCCTCGGGCCGATCTTCTGGCTCTTGAACGCGGAGATCTACCCGCTCGAGGTGCGCAGCAAGGCGGCCGCCGTCGGGACGATGGCGAACTGGATGTTCAACTTCCTCGTCTCGCTCACCTTCCTGCTGCTGATCGACGCGCTCGGGCGCGGCGGCGCGTTCCTCTTCTACGCGGCGATCTGCGTGGTCACGTTCTTCTTCTGCAAGCGGCTGGTCCCCGAGACGAAGGGCAAGCGTCTCGAGGACATCACCGCCGTGTTCGAGGAGCGGGTCGCCAAGCACTCGAAGCCGCCGGTCGGCGGGCCGCCGACCGACAAGCCGGCGCCGGCGACGACCTGATTGCATAGCCGGCGATGACCCGCTGCGCGAATCCGAGGCGTTCAAGGCGCTGGAGGCCCATCACGCCGAGCTCGCGCCGCGACACCTCCGCGAGCTCTTCGACTCCGACCCGGATCGCGGCACGCGGCTGACGGCCGAGGCGGTGGGTCTCTACCTCGACTACTCGAAGAACCTGGTCACCGACGAGACGCTCGAGCTGCTCGTCGAGCTCGCCGAGGCTCGCGGCCTCGCCGAGCGCCGCGAGGCGATGTTCCGCGGCGAGCACATCAACGTCACCGAGGACCGGGCCGTGCTGCACGTCGCGCTGCGGATGCCGCGGGAGCGCTCGCTGGTGGTCGACGGCGTCGACGTGGTGAAGGAGGTCCACGAGGTGCTCGACCGGATGAGCGCCTTCGCCGATCGGATCCGGTCGGGGGAGTGGCAGGGACACACCGGCAAGCCGATCCGCAACGTGATCAACATCGGGATCGGCGGCTCGGACCTCGGCCCGGTGATGGCCTACGAGGCGCTGCGCCATTACTCGCGGCGCGAGATGAACTTCCGTTTCGTCTCCAACGTCGACGGCACCGACTTCGTCGAGGCGACCCGCGACCTCGACCCGGAGGAGACGCTGTTCATCGTCGCGTCGAAGACGTTCACGACGCTGGAGACGATGACCAACGCGCACTCGGCGCGCGAGTGGTCGCTGGCCGGCCTCGGCGGCGACGAGTCGGCGATCGCCAAGCACTTCGTCGCCGTGTCCACCAACGCCGAGGGCGTGGCGGAGTTCGGCATCGACACCGACAACATGTTCGGGTTCTGGGACTGGGTCGGCGGCCGCTACTCGATGGACTCGGCGATCGGGCTCTCGACCATGGTCGCGATCGGCCCCGAGGGCTTCCGCGAGATGCTCGCCGGCTTCCACGCGATGGACGAGCATTTCCTCGAGGCGCCGACCGGCGAGAACCTGCCGGCGCTGATGGGCCTGCTCGCGGTCTGGTACGGCGACTTCTTCGGCGCGCAGACGGTCGCGGTGCTCCCCTACGAGCAGTACCTGAAGCGCTTTCCCGCCTACCTCCAGCAGCTGACGATGGAGTCGAACGGCAAGCACGTCACGCTCGAGGGCGAGCGCGTCGACTACGAGACCGGGGCCGTCTACTGGGGTGAGCCGGGGACCAACGGCCAGCACTCCTTCTACCAGCTGATCCACCAGGGCACGAAGCTGATCCCGTGCGACCTGATCGGCTTCTACCGGACGCTCAACCCGCTCGGCGACCACCACGACCTGCTGCTCTCAAACGTGTTCGCCCAGGCGGAGGCGCTGGCCTTCGGGCGCCAGGCGTCCGAGCCCTACCGCGTGTTCGACGGCAACCGGCCGACGAGCGTGATCATGGCCGACCAGCTGAGTCCGCACACGCTGGGCACGCTCGTGGCTCTCTACGAGCACTCGGTCTTCACCCAGGGCACGATCTGGGGCATCGACTCCTTCGATCAGTGGGGTGTCGAGCTGGGCAAGCAGCTGGCGAAGGCGATCATCCCCGAGCTGCAGGGCGACTCCGAGCTCGAGCACGACAGCTCCACCAACGAGCTGATCCGCCGCTACCGCGAGAATCGCAGCGGTGGCTGAGCCCGTAGCCGCACTCCTATTCGACATCGACGGCACCCTGATCTCGACCGGGGGAGCCTCCGACCGCGCGTGGCACCGCGCGTTCCTCGAGCTCTACGAGGTCTCGGTGAACGTCCCCGACTACACCGGGAAGGGCGTTCCGGACCCCGAGGTGGGGCTCGAGTGCTTCCGCGGCGCGATCGGCCGCGAGCCGGAGGGCGACGAGATGGCCAAGCTGATGGCGTTGCGCCAGCGCTACCTCGCCGAGGAGGTGGAGTCGTCGCCGGGCTATGAGGTGATGCCCGGTGTGGTCGACGTGCTCGAGCGGCTGACGCGCGAGGGCCGCCTCGTCGGCCTGATCACCGGCAACACCGAGCCCGCCGCGCACACGAAGCTCGCCCGGGCCGACCTCAACCGCTACTTCGCCTTCGGCGGCTACGGCTCGGACGCGAACGCCCGGGTCGACGTCTGCCGCAAGGCGCTCGACCGCGCCGCCCGGGTCGCCGGCGACGCCTTCGACCGCGAGGGCTCCATCGCGATCGGCGACACACCGCTCGACGTCGAGGCCGGGCACGGCGCCGGGATCCGCGTGCTCAGCGTCGCGACGGGTGAGTACTCGGTGGAGCAGCTGCGCGAGGCCTCAGGCGACTGGGTGGTGGCCGATCTCAGCACCGGCGAACTCCCTTTCTGAGGACCTGCGCGACTGGCTCGCGCGGCCCGGCGAGCACACGGTCGGCAGCCTGATCGACCTGTTCGACGAGAAGAGCTTCGCGATCCTGTTCGTGATCCTCCTCGGCGTCCCGGCGCTGCCGCTGCCCACCGGCGGCGTCACGCATGTATTCGAGGTGATCACGGTGTTGCTCGCGGCCCAGCTCGTCGTTGGCCGCGACGCGATCTGGTTGCCGCGCAAGTGGTGCCGTCTGGAGCTCGCGGGGGACAAGCAGCAGAAGTTCCTCGCCGGGCTGATGAAGCTGATCGAGCGGCTCGAGCGGCTCTCCAAGCCGCGCTTCACGTTTCTGTTCGGCTCCCGCCCGAGCAACGCGGTCTTCGGGCTGCTCGTGATCGGCTCCTCAGTGGCCGCGTTCGTCGCCCCGCCGTTTACCGGCCTCGACACGCTCCCGGCTCTCGGTGGCGTCCTGATCTCGCTCGCGGTCCTGCTCGAGGACTTCATCGTCCTCGTCGTCGGGCTGATCGTGTTCGCCGCGGGAGTGCTGCTCGAGATCTTCCTCGGCAAGGCCGCGATCGATGCGATCAGCGGCCTGTTCTAGCCGCTAGCGCGCGACGAGCTTCTTGTACGTGATCCGGTGCGGCCGGTCGGCGGCGGGGCCGAGGCGCGCGCGGCGGTTCTCCTCGTAGGCCTCGAAGTTGCCCTCGAACCAGACGACCTCGGAGTCGCCCTCGAACGCGAGCACGTGGGTCGCGATCCGGTCGAGGAACCAGCGGTCGTGGGAGATGATCACCGCGCAGCCGGCGAACGCGAGCAGCGCCTCCTCGAGCGCCCGCAGGGTGTCGACGTCGAGGTCGTTGGTGGGCTCGTCGAGCAGCAGCAGGTTGCCGCCGGTGCGCAGCAGCTTCGCCAGGTGGACGCGGTTGCGCTCGCCGCCCGAGAGCGTGCCCACCTTGCGCTGCTGATCGGAGCCCTTGAAGTTGAAGCCCGAGACGTAGGCGCGGGAGTTCATCTCCCGGTCGCCGACCTTGATCCGGTCGTAGCCCTCGGAGATCTCCTCCCACACGGACTTCTCGGCGTCGAGCGCGTCCCGCGACTGGTCCACGTAGGCGAGCTCGACCGACTCGCCCAGCTCGAGCGCGCCGGCATCGGCCTGCTCGTCGCCGACGATCATCCGAAAGAGGGTGGTCTTGCCCGCGCCGTTGGCCCCGATCACCCCGACGATTCCGGCGGGCGGCAGCGCGAACGAGAGATCGTCGATCAGCAGCCGGTCGCCGAAGCCCTTGCGCAGGTCGATCGCCTCGATCACCTTCGAGCCGAGGCGCGGCCCGGCGGGGATGTGGATCTGGACGTCCTCGAGCTTCGCGTTGCGGTCCTCCGCCAGGAGCTCGTCGTAGCGGGCGAGGCGGGCCTTGGACTTCTTGCGCCGGCCCTTCGGGTTCTCGCGCACCCACTCGAGCTCGGACGCGAGCGTCTTCGCGCGGGCCTTGTCGGTGCGCTGCTCCTGGGCGAGCCGCTGCGTCTTCTGCTCGAGCCAGGACGAGTAGTTGCCCTGGAACGGGATCCCGCGGCCGCGGTCGAGCTCGAGGATCCAGCCGGCCACGTTGTCGAGGAAGTAGCGGTCGTGGGTGACCGCCACGACGGCGCCCTTGTACTCGGCGAGGTGCCGCTCGAGCCAGGCGACCGACTCGGCGTCGAGGTGGTTGGTGGGCTCATCGAGCAGCAGCAGGTCCGGGGCGCGCAGCAGCAGCCGGCAGAGCGCCACCCGGCGTCGCTCCCCGCCCGAGAGGGTCGACACGTCGGCGTCCCCCGGCGGCAGCCGCAGGGCGTCCATCGCCGTGTCGAGCATCGTGTCCAGGTTCCACGCGTCGGCGGCGTCGATCTGGTCCTGGAGCCGGGCGAACTCGTCCGCGGTCTCGTCCGAGTAGTTCGCGGCGACCTCGTTGTAGCGGTCGACCAGGTCGCGCAGCTCACGAACCCCGTCCTCGACGTTGCCCCGCACGTCCTTGGACTCGTCGAGCTGGGGCTCCTGCTCGAGCAGGCCGACCGTCGCCCCGGGCTTCAGCTGCGCCTCGCCGCGGTAGCCCTCGTCGATCCCGGCCATGATCCGCAGCAGGGTCGACTTGCCCGATCCGTTGAGGCCCAGGACGCCGATCTTCGCGCCGTGGAAGAAGCTCAGCGAGATGTCGGCCAGCACCGTCTTGTCCGGCGGATGGGTCCGCGAGACGCGGTGCATGGTGAAGATGTACTCGGAGGCCATCGGCCGATCAGGTTAGGGCGCTGCGGTCGCGACGTACGCCCTAGGGCGCCAGGAACCCGAGCACCAGGCGGTCGAACTCCGCCGGCCGCTCGAGGCTCGGCACGTGCGCCGCGCCGGCGATCACCTCGCCCCGGGCACCCGGGATCCGGTCCGCGAGCAGGGCGGCGATGTCGCGCATGTCGGGCGCATCGCGGTCGCCGACGAGCGCCAGGGTGGGAGCCTTGATCTGGCTCAGCGCCCCGGCCAGGTCGCCGGCCAGCGCCTCCTCGTCGGCGGTCTCGATCACCGGGAGCTGGAGCTCGAACGCACGCCGCTGCATCTCGCCGACCCGCTCCCGGAGCGCGGGATCGACCTCGTCGGCTCGGCGCTCGGGCCCGTCGACCCACATCCGCAGGTTGGCCTCAACCGCGGCGTCGAGGTCGCCGCGCTCGAGCGCCTCGTCCTCGGCGGCGCCAAACGCGCGCACCGCCTCCGACCACTCATAGCCGGGCAGCGGCGCGCCCGAGACGACGAGCCGGTCGACGAGTTCGGGCCGCGCCGCCGCGATCTCGAGCGCCACCCGGCCGCCGAGCGAGACGCCCACGAGCGACGCCGGGCCGAGCCCCAGGCGCTCGAGCAGCTCGACCACGTCGGCGGCGTTGGAGAAGGTCGCTGGCGGGATCGGGGTGCGGCCGAAGCCGCGCAGGTCGCAGCGCACGGTCTGATGGCCCGGCGGGAAGCTCTCCCACTGCGGGTCCCACATGCCGCTGTCGCAGATCCCGGCGTGGATCAGGAGCACCGGTGGCCCCTCGCCGGCGATCTCGTGCCAGAGCTCGATCGGCGCGCCTCCGGTCAGGCGGACGGCGGCACGTTCGCGGCGCCCGGGGGCTCGACGATCTCGTCGGCCTCCTCGCTGAGCCGGCGGGCCACCGCGGCCGAGGCCTCGCAGAGCGTGTCGAGCTCGACGGCCGTCTTCTTGTGGCCCTTGACGTTGCAGACGAGGCTCCCCCCGCAGAGCTCGAACGCGTAGGCCTCCGGCGAGTGCGTGTCGAGCCAGACGAGGAAGGTGGGGGAGAGGATCTGGAGGGCCTTGTTCATGTCGTCGTGCTCGCCGATGAAGATCTCGTAGCGCTTGTCGACGCCCTCGGATTCCTGCTCCACGCGCTGGCGCTTGCGGAACACGTCCTCGGCCGAGTCCATGAACCGGAAGCCGACGCGCCGCTGGCAGTACAGCTCGGAGAGCAGGCGCGCGGTATCCGGCAGCTGGGTCATCGCGATCGTGTAGTGGACGTACGTGGTCTGGCGGTTGCCGTCGGAGTCGCGGCTGGTCTCCTCGTAGGTGTAGAGGCACAGGCTGCCGTCGATGCCGCCGGGGAGGACGCCGTTGAACCGCTGCTCGGCGTAGCGGGAGTCGCCCTTGCGCAGCAGCGGCGTGATCGGCGGCAGGTTCGACCGGCCGTCGATCCGGGTCAGGCCGCGCATCGTGGCGTAGGCGTTGAAGAAGTCCTCCTTGGCGCGTGAGTTGGCGAGCAGCCACACGACCAGCACCACCAGGACCACGACCGCCGCGGCGGCGATGCCACCGATCCCGATGCTGCCCTGCGTCGCCCCGGCGATCACCGCCGCCACGACCAGGATCCCGCCGCCGATCAGGGTCACGGGACTGGTCAGCAGCTCGCGGAAGTGCATCCACTGCGTGTCGTCCGCGTCGTCGGGGACGGACGTCGTCTGAGCGGGGACCTCGCTCACGGCGGGCAGCCTATCTGCAAGCGGGGTTGCATTCCGAGGCTGCCCGCCTGCCCCGCCCACCGGGTCCATCGCCGCCCCGAGCCGCATCGCGGAGCCGAAAAGCAGCCCTCGGTGGCCCGGGTAGCAAGTCCGTCCGACGGATCGGTTCCAATCTCCGATCAGCGTTGTGTTGCAAAGTGGGACACAGTGGGTTAGCGTGGCGCAAGCAATTGACCCAGGGACCGGGGTGGTGAGGCTCCTCCCACCTCGCCACTCCGGTCCAGATTTCTCAGCTCCTCACTCTCACTTATGGCGTTTCGCGGTCAGCACGACCACAACCTCGATTCCAAGGACCGGCTCACGGTCCCGGCCCGCTGGCGCGGGCCCCTCTCCGACGGCATCGTTCTCGTCGCCGGGCTGGACCCCTGCGTCGAGCTCTACACGCCGCAGGGTTATGAAGACTGGAGCGGGCGCTTCCTCGCCAACCTCAACCGGCTCAGCTCGAAGGGGCGGATGATGTACCGACGCTTCAACGCCTCGGCCGACGATGAGTCGCTCGACTCCGCGGGCCGGGTCCGCCTCGCGCGCCACCTGATCGAGCACGCCGACCTGAACGGGCCGTGCAAGGTGATCGGCGTCGGGGACCACATCGAGATCTGGAACGCCGAGCGCTGGGCCGAGCACTCGGCCGAGCTCTCCGAGCAGGCTCGCGGGCTCGCCGAGGAGCTGGCCGAGGCCACGGGCTGAGCGGATGGCCACACTCACTTACATGGCAACCGAGCACCTCCCAGTCCTCGCCCCGGAGCTCATTGCGCTCACCGATCCCGGCCCCGGCGACGTCGTGGTGGACTGCACCTTCGGCGGCGGCGGGCACGCGCGGCTGGCCGCCCAGCGCATCGGGCCGACCGGGACCCTGATCGGCATCGACCGCGACCCGGTCGCTGCCGAGCGGTTCGCCGAGCTCGAGCCGGAGTTGCCCAGCGCCACCCGCTTCGAGCGCGGTAACTACGCGGACGTCCTCGAGCGCCTCGCGGCCGAGGGAGTGCGCCCCGACGTCGTCCTCATGGACCTCGGAATCTCGTCGCTGCAGCTGGACGCGGCCGAGCGCGGCTTCTCGTACTCATACGACGCCCCGCTCGACATGCGGATGGATCCCGATCAGGGCCTCAGCGCGCTCGAGGTGGTCAACGAGTGGCCGGCGAAGCGGCTCGAGGCGACGATCCGCGAGTTCGGGGAGGAGCGCCACGCGCGCTCGATCGCGGCCGAGATCTCGCGCCGCCGCCCGATCGAGACCACCGGTGAGCTCGTCGAGGCGATTCGCGCCGCGGTCCCGCCCGCCTACCGGTTCGGCCGCGGCCATCCGGCGAAGCGGACCTTTCAGGCGATCCGGATCACCGTGAACGGCGAGCTCGAGTCGCTCGACCGCGGGCTCGCGACCGCCTGGGCGATGCTGGGCACCGGGGGCCGCCTCGGGGCGATCTCGTTCCACTCGCTCGAGGACCGGCGCGTGAAGCGGTTCTTCGCGGAGCTCGCGCGAGGCTGCGTGTGCCCGCCCGAGTTGCCGGTCTGCGTGTGCGGACACGAGCCCGAGGCCGAGCTCCTCGCGCGCCGCGCGGTGAAGCCCTCGGAGGACGAGATGGAGCGCAATCCGCGCTCGCGATCGGCACGCCTACGCGTGGCTCGCAAGCTGGCGGACGCAGGAACCCGGCCGGTCGAGGCCGAAAAGGCGCGGTGGTGAGAGCGATGGCGACGACCGCCACGGCAACCAGCACGGCATCGGCGCGCTCCGCGCCCGCCCCCCGCACCGCTCCCCGGAAGCGCTCGCGCTCGACGTCCTCCCCGGCCAAGCGCCGCCGCGGATCGACGCCGATCACCGGCTTCGTCCCCGTCGCCGTCGGCCGCACGGCCGGCGCGGTCGGCGGGATCGCCGACTCCGGCCTCTTCGTCTGGCTCACCAGGGGACGGCTCTGGATCGGCCTGCTCGGCGGGCTCCTGGTCGGGATCGTCGGCCTCAACGTGATGGCCCTCAGCTTCAGCGCCTCCTCGAGCACGGCCGGCCAGCAGGCCGACGACCTGCGCCAGGCGAACTCGGCTCTGCGCGCCGACCTCGCCAAGCAGCTCTCCAGCCAGGCGGTTCAGGACGCGGCCCGAAGCCTCGGCCTCGTGTTCGCGTCGGCGGGCTCGATCCGCTATCTGCAGACCTCGGCCGGCGACGCCGAGAAGGCGGCCCAGCGGCTGCGCGACGGCGAGCTCGGCGGCTCCGCCTACGTGCCGCCCCCGGCCACCGAGACGCCGACCGACCCCACGACCCTCGCGACGACGGACACGTCCACCGCGACCGCGCCGACCGACCCGGCAACGGTCGCGACCGATCCGGCGACGGTGGCTGAGACGCCGGTGACCGCCGACCCGGCGGCGACGACCGACACCACGACCGTGCCGACCGATACGGCGACCGCCGAGGTACCGGTCGAGACCGCGCCGCCGGCAACCACCGCCGCGTCCGACGGCGGCGGCGTCGGCGCCCCGTGAACCTGATCGACCGCCGGCTGGGGCTGCTGTTCGCGGCCTTCATCGTGCTGCTCGCGCTGGTCGTCGTCCGCGCGGTCTGGATCCAGGGGATCAGCGGCGGCTCGCTCAGCGCCGAGGCCCAGAGCCAGCAGACCGAGACCGTCGAGGTCCCGGGCTCCCGCGGGACGATCTACGACCGCAACGGCAAGCCGCTGGCGGTCTCCGAGGATGCCGCGACCGTGATCGCCACCCCGTACCAGGTCGAGGACCCGAACGAAACGGCGCACAAGCTCGGCAAGATCCTGGATGGCACCTCCGAGGAGGACGTCCTGAAGGCGATCGCCGACCGCAGCTCGGGCTTTGCCTACATCGCCCGCAAGGTCGATCTCACGGACGCGCAGAAGATCAGCGACCTCGACCTCCCGGGGATCGCCCTGCTCCCCGACAGCCGGCGAATCTACCCGCAGGGCGCTCTGGCCGGACAGGTGATCGGGACGGTTGGGATCGACAACCAGGGGCTGACCGGGCTCGAGGCCTCCGAGGACTCACTCCTGCACGGCACCGACGGTGAGCGCGAGGTGGTCCGCGATGGGCTCGGCGACGAGCTCGAGCGCAACACGATCTCCGGCGCCCAGACGGGCGCCAACCTGGAGCTGTCGCTCGACGCGAGCCTGCAGGCGGAGACCGAGCGGGTGCTCGCGGGGGTCGGCCAGACCTACCACCCGGACGGCGCGACGGCGATCGTCATGGACCCGCGCAGCTCCCAGATCCTGGCGATGGCGAACTGGCCCGGGTTCGACCCGTCCAATCCCGGCGAGCTGAAGCCCGACGAGCTCGGCAACATGGCCACGAGCTTCAATTACGAGCCCGGTTCGACCTTCAAGGCGTTCACGGTCGCCGGGGCGCTCCAGCAGGGGCTGGTGACGCCGCACACGATGTTCAACCTGGCGCCGACGATCCAGGTTGCCGACCGGACGATCGAGGAGTCGCACGAGCGCGGTTACGTGAGCCTCTCGGTCGCCGACATCCTCGCCCAGTCCTCGAACGTGGGGGCGGTGACGATCGGGCTCAAGCTCGGCTCGGACGACTTCGACCATTGGATCCGCGCCTTCGGCTTCGGGCGCCCGACCGGCGTCTCGTTCCCGGGCGAGGAACGGGGGATCGTGATCCCGGTGAAGGACTACTCGGGCTCGACTATGGGCAACCTGCCGATCGGTCAGGGCCTCTCGGTCACCCCGATGCAGATGGCCGCCGCCTACTCGGCGATCGCCGACGGCGGCATCCTGCACACGCCCCGGCTCGTGCTCTCCGAGAACGGCCAGAAGGTCGCCCGTTCGCCGGGCGAGCGGGTGATCAGCCGCGACAACGCCGCGAAGCTGAGCAAGATGCTCGAGGGCGTGCTGGCTCCGGGCGGGACCGCTTCGGAGGTCAGCGTGCCGGGCTACACGCTCGCCGGCAAGACCGGGACGGCGCAGAAGGTCGTCGACGGGACCTATTCCGACACCCAGTTCGTCGCCTCGTTCGTCGGCTACGCGCCGGCGCAGGATCCGCGCCTGCTGGTCGCGGTCGTGGTCGACAACCCGAAGGGCGACATCTACGGCGGCACGGTCGCCGCGCCGGCCTTCGGCGAGATCGCCAAGTTCGCGTTGCCGTACCTGGGCATCCCGCCGCAGTAACCCGGGCGCGCCCCGCGAGTGGCGGCGCGCTCTAGGCCGTGTTCGGGTCGTAGGTGCCGAACGACCACAGGTTGCCCTCGACGTCGCGGGCGCTGAACTCGCGCGAGCCGTAGTCCATGTCCTCGAGCTCGCGCACGATCTTCGCCCCGGCGTCGCTCGCACGGCGGTGCAGCTCGTCGGGATCGTCGACGACCACGTAGAGGCTGATCGTCGAGCTCAGCGGGGCCGGCGCGTCGCCGCCCATCCAACCGTCGTCGCGTGCCTCGCCGAGCATCACCAGGTTCGTGCCGAGGCGCAGCTCGGCGTGCTGCACCGTGCCGTCCTCGCCTCGGTGCACGGCCTTCGCCTCGAAGCCGAAGGCGCTGCCGAGCCACTCGATCGCGGTGTTCGCGTCGCGGTAGCGCAGCGCGGGGAAGATGGTCTGGGCTTGGTCGGTCATCGTCGCTCCTTGGTTGGGTCGCGACGAACGCTACGGCCGGGCGGCTCAGCCGTCTTGAACGAAATTGACCCCGGCCTCCCAGGCGGTCGGGGTGGTGCCCGCGAACTCGCGGAAGTCGCGGTTGAGGTGGGCCTGGTCGCTGTAGCCGTGGTCGTAGGCGAGCTCGGCGAGGCCGGCGCCGGTCGCGAGACCGGCGAGCAGGCTGCGGAAGCGGATCACCCGGGCCGCGGTCTTGGGCGCCAGACCGACCTGGCGCCGGAAGCGCGCGATCAGGTGACGATGGCTCCAGCCGATCTCGCGGGCCAGGGCACCGATCCGCTCTCGCCCGCCGCTGGAGACCAGGCGTCCCCAGGCCCACGCGACCTCGGGCGCCGAGCGCGCCGGCTCGGCCGCCGCGCGGGCGGCGAGCAGGCCCTCGACGAGGTCGAGTCGCGCCTCCCAGTCGTCGGTGGCGGCGAGCCCGTCGAGCACGGGCTCGAGTTGGGGCCCGAGCAGCTCGCCGAGGTCGACGACGCGGCCGCTGAGCTCATCCATCGGCATCCCGAGGAGCTCGTAGGCCCCGAGCGGGGTCAGCTTCAGGTCGACGCTCGCCCCACACCCACCGAGGTCGACCACGGACCAGGTCTCGGTCAGCCCGGCCACGAACGCGCGGGGCAGGCCGGCGTAGGGCTCGCCGCAGCTGAGGATCACGCTGACCGCGGTCGACGGCACGTCCACCCAGGAGAGCGGGGCGGTCCCGTGGTCGGCGAACCCCACCGGGTCGCGGTCGAGCAGGTCCCGCAGCGGCCGCGGGACCGGTCGAGTGGCGCGGGTCCAGCCCCCGTGCTCGTGCTCGGCGCTCTCGATTGTGACCCTACCCATCGGGCCCTGATCGTACGCCGCTCGCGAATCCGCGCACCGGATTCCTAGACTGGGGGAGATGGAGCTTCGGGAGTTGCTCGCCGGCGCCGACGTAATCGAGATTGCCGGGGATGCGGGGGTCGAGATCTCGGGCCTCGCCTACGACAGCCGGCGGGTCGGGCCGGGGTACGCGTTCTTCGCGATTCCGGGGCTGACGGCCGACGGCCACGGGTTCGCGCCGCTCGCCGTTCAGGCGGGCGCCGACGCGGTCGTGGTCGAGCGCAGGCTCGAGCTCGAGCCGTACGTGGTCCAGGCGGTCGTCGGCGACGCCCGGGCTGCGATCGCACACGCAGCGGTGCGCTTTTACGAGGACCCCACCTATGAGCTGCGCGTCGCCGGGATCACCGGCACCAACGGCAAGACGACGACCGCGTTCCTGATCCGCCACATCCTCGAGCGGGCCGGCGTCCAGACGGGCCTGCTGGGGACCGTGAAGCGCGTGGTCGGCGGGACGGAGGAGCCGGTTGAGCGCACGACGCCCGAGGCGCTCGACCTCCAGGCGACCTTCCGCCGGATGGCCGACGCCGGCGACCTTGCCTGTGCGATGGAGGTGTCCTCGCACGCGCTCGCCCTGCACCGGGTGGACGGGGTCCGCTTCGCCGTTGCGGCGTTCACCAACCTGACCCAGGACCACCTCGACTTCCACGGCGACATGGAGGCGTACTTCGTCGCCAAGCGCAGTCTGTTCGCGGGCGGGCGCGCCGACCGCGCGGCGATCAACATCGACGACCCGTACGGCGACAAGCTCGCGGCCGAGTTCGAGGCGACGACCTTCTCGGCCACCGGTGACGAGCGCGCCGACGTGCGCGCGGTCGACCTGCGCCTGGACGCCGCCGGCGCGCGCTTCCGCTGCATCGGCGCCGACGGCGAGGTGGACGTCGCGCTGCCGCTCCCGGGGCGCTTCAACGTCGAGAACGCGCTCTGCGCGCTCGTCGTCGCCATGGAGCTCGGCGTCGGCCTCGCGGACGCCGCGGCGGCGCTCGGCGACGCCGAACGGGTCCCCGGTCGGTTCGAGCCCGTCGACGAGGGGCAGCCGTTCGCCGTCCTGGTCGACTACGCGCACACGCCGGACTCGCTCGAGAACGTCCTCGTCTCCGCCCGCCAGATCACCCCGCCGGAAGCGCGCCTGATCTGCGTCTTCGGCTGCGGCGGCGACCGCGACCGCGACAAGCGCCCCCTCATGGGCGAGATCGCGGCCCGGCTCGCGGACCTCGCCGTGGTCACATCCGACAATCCGCGCTCCGAGGACCCGGAGGCGATCATCGACGAGATCCGGGCTGGGATCACCGGGGCGCAGCGGGCCGAGGTCGCGGTGGAGGCCGACCGCCGCGCCGCGATCGCGCTCGCGCTCGCCGCCGCCGCGCCCGGCGACACCGTCGTGATCGCGGGCAAGGGCCACGAGCAGGGTCAGGAGTTCGAGCACGGCCGCAAGATCCCGTTCGACGACCGCGAGGTCGCCGGGGAGGAGCTGCGCACGCTGGCCGGGTCCGCGGCGCGCGCGTGATCGAGCTCGCGCCGGAGCGGATCGCGGCGGAGGCCGCGGCGGAGGTCGCCGCCCGCGGCGGCGCGGGACGGCCGGAGCGCGGGGTGATCGACTCGCGCGACGTCCGGCCGGGTGACCTCTTCTTCGGCCTCCGCGGCCAGCGCGCCGACGGCGGCGAGCATGCCGCCGCCGCGCTCGACGCGGGCGCCTGGGGGGTGGTCGTGGACCCGGCGCGCGCCGGCGAGCTCGCCGCCGGCGCTTCCGGCTGGGTCTTCGCCGCGCCCGACCCACTGCGGGGGCTGCAGACCCTCGCCCGCGCCTGGCGGCGCGAGCTCGCCTGCCCGCTCGTGGGGATCACCGGCTCGACCGGGAAGACCTCGGTCAAGGACATCACCCGCGCGTTGTTACCGGCGCGGGTGCACGCCAGCCCGGAGAACTTCAACACCGAGATCGGCCTGCCCCTGACGCTGCTCTCGGCGCCACCGGAGACCGAGGTCCTGATCTGCGAGATGGCCATGCGCGGGATGGGCCAGATCGCCGAGCTCTGCGAGATCGCCGAGCCCGACGTCGCCGCGATCACCAACATCGGCCCGGTCCACCTCGAGCTCCTCGGCACGATCGAGGCGATCGCCGAGGCGAAGGCGGAGATCATCGCGGGGCTGGGCGACGACGGCCGGGCGGTGCTGCCGGCGGACGCCGAGGCGCTCGAGCCGCACCTCGCCGAGGGCCTCGCGACGATCACGTTCGGCGCCGGGGGTGAGGTCTTCGCGCGCGACCACGAGTCCACGGGCCACCGAATGCGGGCGACGATCGTCACCCCTGAGGGCGAGGCCGAGTTCGAGTTCGATTTCGACGAGCTCCACAACCTCGCGAACGCCGTGTGCGCGGTGGCGATCGGCGTCGCTCTCGAGGTCCCGGTGCCCGAGATGGCGCGTCGGACGGCGCGCATATCCTTCTCCCGGCTGCGGGGCGAGCGGCTCGAGCTCCCCGGAGGCTCCGTGCTGATCAACGACTGCTACAACGCCAACCCGATCTCGATGCACGCGGCGCTCGACCACCTAGCGTCGCTTGCAGTCGATGGCCGGAGGATCGCCGTCCTCGGCGGCATGGCAGAGCTCGGACCCGACGGCCCCGGCTATCACCACGAGGCCGCGGCGCACGCCCGCAGCCTGGGGATCGGGCCGATCGTGGGCGTCGGCGAGCTCGCCCGCGAGTACGCGGGTGACGAGTGGGTGTCGGACCCAGCCGCAGCAGCGGCGGTCGTCGCCGAGATCCTCGGCGAGGGCGACGCGATCCTGGTCAAGGGCTCGCGGTCGGTCGGCCTCGAGGCCTTTGCCGAGGCGCTGCTCAAAACGGAGCGATCGTGATCGTCGCCGACCTGGGCGACGTCGCCTCAGGCGCAATCGACCGCGGCGAGGTGCTGATCGCCGGCATGGCGGCGATGCTGATCACGATCTTCCTCGGCCCCAAGTTCATCGAGTGGCTGCGGCTGCGGGAGTTCGGCCAGCAGATCCGCGAGGAGGGCCCGCAGGAGCATCGCTCGAAGGCGGGCACGCCGACGATGGGCGGGCTGATCCTGTTCCTGGCGATCGCAGTCCCCTACCTGGTGCTCTCCAAGCGCGATACGGCGAGCCTCGCGGTGTTCGGCGTCGCGGTCGGCTGCGCGGCGCTCGGCTTCGCCGACGATTTCATCAAGATCTCCAAGCGCCGCTCGCTCGGGCTCTCGGCGCGCTACAAGCTGCTCGGCCAGATCGCCCTCGCCCTCGCCCTGTGGTGGGTCGCCTACGACCAGCTCGGGCTCGACCCGGTGTTGGAGTCGCGGATCTTCGATGCGCAGATCCACATCGGTCCGGTGCTCTACCTGATCTTCACCTTCCTGGTGATCGCGGGGGCCTCGAACGCGGTCAATCTCACCGACGGACTCGACGGGCTCGCCGCGGGATCCTGCGCGATCGTGCTGCTCGCCTACATGGCGATCACGATCACGAACGGCCAGGCCGACCTTGCGCTGCTCGCCGGGTGCTTCGTCGGCGCCTCGATCGGGTTCCTCTGGTTCAACGCCTTCCCCGCGTCGATCTTCATGGGCGACACCGGGTCGCTTGGGCTCGGGGGCGCGATCGGCGCCTTCGCGGTCATGACCCAGACCGAGCTGCTCCTGATCATCCTCGGGGGGATCTTCGTGATCGAGGCGCTCTCGGTCGCGATCCAGGTGATCAGCTTCAGGCTGTTCCGCCGCCGGGTCCTGCTGATGGCGCCGGTACACCACCACTTCGAGCTCCTCGCCTGGTCGGAGACGAAGATCATGCTGCGCTTCTGGATCGTCGCCGCGGTCTGCTCCGGGATCGGCTACGTCCTGTACCAGAACTCGATCGGCAGCTAGCTCTCCCACTCCGACTTGCTGAACACGGTGGGGACCGTTATCAGCAGGATCTTCGCGTCCAGCCACAGGGACCAGTTCTGGATGTACCAGTTGTCGAGCTCGGCGCGGTCGGCGAGCGAAGTTCCAGGGCCGAGCTGGTGGACCTGCGCCCAGCCGGTGATCCCCGACTTGACCCGCAGGCGCTCGTCGTAGCGGCGGACGCGCTCGGCGAACCGCCCGGCGAGCTCCGGGCGCTCCGGGCGCGGCCCGACGAGACTCATGTCGCCGCGGAGCACGTTGAAGAGCTGCGGGGTCTCGTCGAGCGACCATTTGCGGATGAAGCGCCCCACCGGGGTTCGGCGGTCCTCGCCCTCCACGCCGCCGGGGGCGGCGTCGCCGACGAGCTTCGGCAGGTCGGCGCCGGGCGGCGCCGGGCGCATCGAGCGGAACTTGAGCACGTCAAAGACCTTGCCGTCGCGGCCGACGCGCCGCTGGCGAAACAGCACCGGGCCCGGGGACGAGAGCCTCACGGCGAGCGCCGTGATGCCGATCACGGGCGAGAGCACCAGCAACCCGACCGCGGCGACGCTGCGGTCGAAGCCGTGCTTGATCGCGAACTCCCAGCCCTTGGGATCGACGCGGCGCAGCTCGAAGACGGGGATGCCCGCGATGTGCTCGAGCACCATCCGATTGGTGGTGTCGTCGAACAGCCGCGGGACGATCGCCATCGTCAGCCCGCGGTCCTCGCAGCGGCGGACCAACCGGCGGAGGGTGCTGTCCGGCGCAGCCTGGAAGGCGAAGATCGCGTGCTCGGCGCCGGTCTCGTCGAGGATCGCGTCGAACGCGGCGGTCGAGCCGAGCACCGGGGCGTCGCGCTTGCCGACCTCGACGGGCGACACGGGGTCGTCGTCCACGAAGCCGACACCGATCAGGCCGAGCTGGGGGAGCTCCTCGAGGTGGCGCTCGAGTCCGGCGCCGACCTCGCCGGCGCCGATGATCAGCGTGCGCCGACCGCAGACGCGGCGCTTGCGGGCGCTGCGGCGCGCCGTGGCCCAGGCCATTCGCCAGACGAGCAGCAGGGTCGTCGCGAGCGCGAACTGGATCGCGATCAGGCCCGCTGCGGTCGCCGACGGGTGGGTCAGCGTGACCAGGGCGGCGACCACGATCGCCGCCGCCGCCGTCGAGCCGAGGACCGCGGCCGCCCGGTCGAGCCGGCTGATCTGAGCGTGCGGGTCGTACTGGCGGCGCGTGGCCAGAAAGAGCACCGCGAGCGGGCTGATCACCAGCGCGGGGAGATAGGAATCGGCCGGGTTGACCTGATCGGCAACGACGAGCGCGACGATCAGCAGGATCGCGTCGACCGTGAGCGTTATGTACTGGTAGCCGGCGTCCTCGAACGCCCAGTTGGCGAGCTCCGAGCGCCCCGGGAGGCGGCGATATTCCGGCGCCGCCAGCTCACCCGGGCCCTGTTCGGTCGCGAGCCGCTCGGACTGACGCTCGCCCGTCTCCATGTCCACGACTCTGTCAGATCGGTCCGCTGACATCTAGCGCTTGCGCCGGCGCCGGCGCTTGGATCGCGGCGGGGGCGGTTCCACGAGCTCGCGCTCGCGGACGATGAACTCGGCGACCGCCTTGCGCAGGCGCCCGCGACCGAGCATCAACGCCCAGAGCACCCACAGGGGGCCGGAGATCGTGATCGCGTGGGTGATCTCCGAGCCGGTGTCGGCGGGCTCGAGCGCGTGTCGGTGCGCGATCCGGGCGCCGGGGAAGTGCCACTCGGTGACCAGCAGCTGTTCGCGGTCGAGCTCGCTCACCCGGTGCAGCTGGGTGCCGCCCTTGCGCATCTTCACCCGCACCGTCGTTCCGACCTCGAGCTCGTCGCTCTCAGCCGCGGCGCTCACGATCCGCTGGTCCCACTCCGACCAGCGCTCGGGGTCGGCCCACAGACGCCAGACCGCCTCCGCCGGCGCCCGGGTGCTCTGGCTCTCGATTGCCTCGAACAGGGCCGCCCGATCGGCTCAGGTCGGCAGCGGCGAGCCGGCGAGGGCGAAGAACCAGACCACCATCGCGATCGAGGCGACCACCGCGGTGCCGACGAACACGGCCTCGACCGGGGTCAGCTTGGTGGTCCCGGGTCGGTACGGCTCGTCGCGCATGCTGCGGTTCCACGGGTAACGGGTCGGCGCGCGCTCGACGTCGCGCGTGCTCCGGCCCTGGATCGCGCCGGCGATGACGAGGATCACGACGTAGGTCACGAGGATGCCCACGACCAGGATCGCGGCCGTGCTGCCCTCCACGTGCTGAGCGCCACGCGAGCTCTGAATCAACGAGCCGATCCAGATCCAGAACAACGGCACCCCGGCGCCGATGACCACGGCGGCGACGATCTCGAGGACGAAGCGCCCCGTGACCCCGCTCGCTCGCTTCAGCCTCGAGTCCCCGTCCTCGGCCATGGGGGGAAGGTAGCGGGGTTCGCGGCCGCGAAACTAGCCGATATGGACCTCGCAAAGCCGCGTCCGCCGATCCCATCGGGCCCGTATCTGGTCGTCGGCCTCGCCCGCTCGGGCCAGGCGGCCGCCCGCCTGCTCGCCGCACGCGACGAACGGGTGATCGGCGTCGACGCCGGATCGCCCGCGGGCGCGGAAGGGTTGCGGGGGTTGGGCGTCGAAGTCCTCCTGGATGGTGGTGGAGTGGAGGAGCTCGAGCGGGCCCGCTGCGTGGTCAAGAGCCCCGGGGTGCCCGCGGAGGCCCCGGCCATCGCCGCGGCCCACGAGCTTGGCATCCCGGTGATCGGCGAGCTCGAGCTCTCCTGGCGGCTGCTCCCAAACCGCTTTTGCGCGGTAACAGGCACAAACGGAAAGACGACCGTGGCCGAGCTGCTCGGCCACGTCTGGAGCACCGCGGGCCAGCCCGTCGCGGTCGCCGGGAACGTCGGCACGCCGCTGGCCTCGCTGGTGGGCGAGCTGGACCCGGAGGCGACCGTGATCTGCGAGGCGTCGAGCTTCCAGCTCGAGGACGCCGACAGCTTCGCCCCCGAGTGCGGGGTGTTGCTCAACCTCGCACCTGACCACCTCGATCGCCACCGCACGTTCGAGGCCTACCGGGCGGCGAAGCTGCGGATGTTCGCCAACCAGGTGCAGGGCGACGTCTGCGTGTACAACGGCGCCGACCCGGCCCTCGCCGGAGTGGCGCTCGGGGGCCGCGGGCGCAAGCTCGACTTCAGCGAGCGACTCGGCGAATTCGAATTCTCGCTGCCCGGCCCCCACAACGCCGAGAACGCCGCCGCCGCCGCGGTCGCCGCCGAGGCCCTGGGCATCGGCGAGCATGAGATCGCGGCTGCGCTCTCCAGCTTCCGAGGCGTCCCCCACCGGCTCGAGCGCGTGGCGGAGATCGGCGGCGTGCTCTACGTCAACGACTCGAAGGCCACCAACGTCGCGGCGGCGATCGCGGCGCTGCGCTCGTTCGACGGCGGCGTGCGCGCGATCCTCGGTGGCTCGCTCAAGGGAGGCGGCTTCGAGGAGCTCGCGCCCGTGGTCGCCGAGCGCGCCAGCGGCGCGTACCTGATCGGCGAGGCGGCCGAGCGGCTCGAGCGCGACCTCCAGCCGGCCTGGGACCTCGGCGTCGAACATCGCCGATGCGACGATCTCCCGGCGGCGGTGCGGGCCGCCGCAGCCGATGCCACGGCCGGAGATGTGGTGCTGCTGGCGCCGGCCTGCGCCAGCTTCGACAGCTATCGCGACTACGAGGAGCGCGGCGAGCACTTCCGGGCCCTGGTCGAGGAGCTGGATCGATGAGCGGGCGGCCGAAGTCCTCGCAGCCGATCGAGTACTCGCTGCTGCTCACCGCGACGCTCTGCCTGCTCGCGTTCGGCGTCGTCATGGTGTTCAGCGCGAGCTCGACCACGTCGCTGCTCGGCGAATCCGGCGACGGCGCCTTCTACCTCAAGCGCACGCTGATCTTCGGCGCGCTCGGGCTCGTGGTGATGCACCTGCTGGCCAGGCGCGGGGTGAAGCTGCTGCGACCGCTGACGCCGCTGCTGTTGGGCGTCGCGGTCTTCCTCTGCCTCCTGGCGATGCTCCCCGGCTTCGGGGTCGAGGTCAACGGCTCGCGCGCCTGGCTGGCGCTCGGGCCGCTGCAGATCCAGCCCTCGGAGCTGATGAAGGTGGCGCTCATCCTGTTCGCCGCCCAGCTGCTCGCCGCCCGCCCGGCCGTCGTCAAGGGCGGGATCGGGCCGATGATGCCGGTGCTCGGCGTCGTCGGCGCCTGCGTCGTGATCGTCGGCGTCGGGGACCTCGGCACCGCGCTGGTCACCTGCCTCGCGATCACCGCCCTGCTGGTCGCCGCCGGGGCGCGGATGCGCGACATCGGGATGCTCGCCGCGATCGCCGGCGGCGTCGTCTTGCTCGCCGTCCTGATCGAGCCGTACCGGATGGCGCGGATCACGTCGTTCCTCGACCCGGGCGGTGATCCCGGCGGCGCGGGCTTCCAGCTCATCCAGGCGAAGATCGCGCTTGGGTCCGGGGGGCTGTTCGGCGTCGGGCTGGGGGAGAGCCTGCAGAAGGCCTTCTACCTCCCGGAGGCCCACACCGACATGATCGCCGCGGTCATCGGTGAGGAGCTCGGGATGGCGGGGATCGGCGCCCTCGTCGGCCTCTACGGGATCTTCGGCTACGCCGGTTTCAGGATCGCCCAAACCGCCCGCGATCGCTACGGGAAGCTGCTCGCGGCAGGCCTGACCTCGCTCGTTCTCATCCAGGCCATGGTCAACCTGCTCGCCGTCTTCGGCCTCGCGCCGCTGACCGGGGTGCCGCTGCCCTTCGTCTCCTACGGCAACGCGAGCATGCTCGTGATGCTCGCCGGAGTCGGCCTCTTGCTCAACGTCGCGCGCGGCGGGAGCGCCGGGTCGGGCGCCAAGCCGTCGAGCCGCGATGGAAGACTGAGCATCGTCGACGGCGGCCGCGCCGGCGTGCGAGCGACGCGCGGCGCCGACGAGGAGCTCAACCAGCGGTGCCAAGGGTCGTCATAGCAGCGGGCGGAACGGCGGGACACGTCGTGCCCGCCCTCGCGGTCGCCGACGCGCTTCGGGCTCGGGGCGCTGAGGTCAGCTTTCTCGGCGCCGCCGGCCGCGCTGAGGCCGAGGTGGTGCCCGATGCCGGTTACGAGATCGACCTCCTGCGCCTGCGCGGGCTCTCGCGCACGCATCCGATCCGAGCGGCCGGCGCCGTCGGCCTCGCCGCGGCCGCCGTCCCGCGGGCCCGGCGCCTGCTGCGCGAGCGCGGCGCCGAGGCCGTGCTCGGCGGTGGGGGCTACGTGGCCGGGCCCGCCGGACTCGCGGCCGTCTCGCTCGGCGTGCCCCTGGTGCTGACCGAGGCCGACCGCCACCTGGGGCTCACCAACCGGGTCCTGGCACCCCGCGCCCGGCGCGTGTGCCTGGCCTTCCCGATCGCGGGTCGCGACGGGGCGCGCTACCTCGTCACCGGGCGCCCGGTGCCGTCGGAGGTGGGCCACGCCGACCGCGCCGAGGCCCGCGAGCGCTTCGGGATCGCGGCCGACGATCGTTGCCTGCTGGTGTTCGGCGGCAGCCAGGGCGCGCGCTCGATCAACACCTCCGCGGTCGAGGCCTTTGCCGGCGCCGACGCCGCGGCACGTGACTTCCACGTCCTGCACATCAGCGGCAGCCGCGACCACGCCGAGGTCGAGGCCGCGCTGGCCGCGGCCCCGCACGCCGACCGCTACACGCTCGTGCGCTACGAGCCCGGCCTCGCGGCGGCGCTCGCCGCCGCCGACCTCGTCCTGGCCCGCGCGGGCGGCTCGATCTTCGAGATCGCCGCCGCCGGCCGACCGGCGATCCTCGTCCCCTATCCGCACGCTTCGGGCCGCCACCAGCACGCGAACGCCGAGTGGATGGCGGCGGGTGGGGCGGCGGTCGTCATCGAGGACGATCAGCTCGTGCCCAGCCGGCTGCGGGAGCTCGCGGCCGGGCTGCTCGGCGACCCCGAGCGCCTGGGCGTGATGGCCGCCGCGTCCGCGGCCCTCGCGCGCCCGGACGCCGCCGAACGGGTCGCGGGCGAGCTGTTGGCGGCGATCGGGCAAGCTGGGCCGGCGAGTTGAGATGACGAGCACGGACTGGAGCGACCGCGAGCTGCACTTCATCGCCATCGGCGGTGCCGGGATGAGTGGGCTGGCGCTGGTTTGCCACCGCCTCGGGGCTCGGGTCACGGGCAGCGACCGGGCCGAGAGCTCGTACCTGCGACGGCTCCGGGACGCCGGCCTCGAGCCCCACGTCGGCCACGACGCCGACGGCGTGCCGCCCGGGGCGGACGTGGTCGTCTCGAGCGCGATCGGCGACGACAACCCGGAGCTGGCCCGAGCTCGGGAGCGCGAGCAGCGCGTCGTCCACCGCGGTGAGCTGCTCGCCGAGCTCTGTGCCCTGCGGCGGCTGATCGCCGTCTCGGGAACGCACGGCAAGACGACGACGGCGGGCATGCTCGTGCACGCCCTGCGCGCCACGGGCGCCGAGCCGGCCTTCTTTCTCGGCGGTGAGCTCCCCGGGGCGGGGCCGGACGGCGGCCCTGCGAACGCCGGGTGGGGGGAGGGGGAGTGGGCCGTCGCCGAGGCCGACGAGTCCGACGCCAGCTTCCTCGAGCTGGAGCCCGAGGTCGCGGTGATCACCAACGTCGAGCTCGACCACCACTCGCGCTGGGGCTCGCGCGCGGAGCTGCTCGACGCGTTTGCGCGGTTCGCCGGGCCCGCGGCGGGGCTCGCGCTCGGCGCCGACCCGGAGCTCGACCCGCTCGCCGACGCGCCGCGCGAGCGCCGCGTGCTGCGCTTCGACGCCGAGGGTCCCGGGCCTCAGGACCTGGCGCTGCGCGTTCCGGGCCGCCACAACGTGCTCAACGCGCGGGCGGCCCTGGCCGCCCTCGAGCTCGCGGGCCTCGATCCGGTGCCTGCCGCGGAGGCGCTGGCGAGCTTCCCCGGAATGCTGCGGCGCCAGCAGCGCAAGGGCGAGCACGCAGGGGCCGCGATCTACGACGACTACGCGCACCACCCGACCGAGGTCGCCGCGACCCTCGAGGCGATGCGCGAACTGCGCCCGCGGCGGCTGATCGCGGTCTTTCAGCCGCACCTGTACTCGCGCACCAAGGCGCTCGCGCGTCGCTTCGGCGCCGCGCTGGCCGCGGCCGACGAGGTCGGCGTGCTGGACGTCTACCCGGCGCGCGAGCAGCCCGTCGGCGAGCTGGCGGGCGTCAGCGGGCTCGCGGTGGCGAGAGCGGCCGCCGACCACGCCGGCGGCCGGCCGGTCCTGTGGCTGCGCGACGTCGCCACCGCCCAGCGGGTCCTCGGGCCGCGGCTGGGCGAGGGCGATCTGCTGGTGACGATCGGCGCGGGGGACGTGTTCCAGCTCGCCGACGCCCTCGTGGAGGACTCGTGAGCCTCCCCGACGGCGTGGAGCGCGACTACCCGCTCGCCCGCTTGACGACGGTGCGAGCCGGGGGAAACGCGGAGCTCTTCGCCCGGCCGACGACGCAGGAGGAGCTGGTGGAGCTCCTGCGCTGGGCCGAGGCGGAGTCCGCGCCGGTCGAGGTGATCGGCTCGGGCTCGAACCTGCTGGTCGCCGACGACGGCGTGCGCGGCCTCGTGTTGAAGCTCGCCGGCGAGCTCACCGAGATCGACCGCGACGGCGAGCGCATCGTCTGCGGTGGCGGCGTGCGGCTGCCGTCGGCGGCGGCGAAGGTTGCGGGCTGGGGACTCGGCGGGCTCGAGTTTGGGATCAACATCCCCGGGACCGTGGGCGGTGCGGTGCGGATGAACGCCAACGCCTACGGCGGCCAGCTGGCGCGCGTGCTCGAGTGGGTCGACGTCTGCACCGGTTCGGGGACCGAGCGCCGGAACCCGCAGGACCTCGGCTTCGCCTATCGCCGCTCCGGCCTGCGCCCGGGCGAGGTGGTCGCGCGGGCGGCCTTCGGGCTGACGGCGGCCGAGCCGTCGGCGGTGAAGGCGATCCTGGCCGAGATGCGGGCGATGCGCCGCGAGGCGCAGCCATCGGGGATCAAGACCTTCGGCTCGACGTTCAAGAACCCGGAGCCGGACGACCCCGGGGCGGAGGGGCGGACCGCGGGTCAGCTGCTCGCCGCCGCGAACTGCGCCGGGCTGGCCGTCGGCGGCGCCCGCTTCAACCCAAAGCACGCCAACTTCGTCGAGAACACGGGCGCGGCGACGACCGCTGACGTGCTCGCGGTGATGGCCGCCGGCCGCCGCCGTGTGCACGAGGCCTTCGGGGTCGAGCTGCAGCCCGAGGTGCAGGTGCTCGGGGACGTCTCGTGGCCCGACGATTGGGAGCTCGACGGGGCCTGAAATCGACCGTCGTTCGCGGCAGGAGCCCGGGCTCGGGCCGGGAATCTTTCCCTGATGAGCCGCTCCCGTGCCTCGACCGAAGCCGGCAGGCGACGCGCCTCCAAGGCAACGGGCCGCACGCGGTCGACCAAGCACAAGGCGGCCGCCCGGGCGAGCTCCGAGGTCCCGGCGCCGAAGCGGACGGCGACCAAGAGCAGCCGGTCACGCTCGACCACTCAGAGCGCGGGTTCACGCCGCACCGCGAAGCCGCCGCGCCCGAAGCGTCCCGCGACCAGATCACGCCCCAAGCGGCGCCTCTCGCTGCCGCGTCGCCGCACCGCCCGCAAGAGCCGGTCCTTTCCCCGTCCTCACCCGCTGCGCGCGCTCCGGGCGATCGGGGGAGGCTCGTGGAAGTACCGCCTCGCGGTCGTCGCGATCGTGGTCGCAACCGGCGCCGCCGCCTACATGTTCTGGCTGCGCGACTCCTCCCTGGTCGCGGTCGACAACGTCGACGTGGTGGGCGTCACGAGCGGCGACCGCGCGCAGATCGTGGGCGAGCTGACCAAGGTCGCCGAGGACATGACGACCCTGCACGTCGATGCCGCGCGGCTCGACGAGGCGGCGCGGGCCTTCCCGACCGTCGCCGCCATCAGCGTCGATCCCAACTTCCCGCACGGCATGCGGATCGAGGTCACCGAGCGCCCGCCCGCGATGGTCGTGAGCGCGGGCGGCGAGCAGGTCCCGGCGGCAGCCGACGGCACCCTGCTGCGCGGGGTGGAGGTGAGCGACGACGACCACCTCCCGGTGCTCGAGCTCGGCAAGCTGCCCCCGGGCGGCAGCCTCGACGGCGACCCGCTCGATCAGGCGCTGATCCTGGGCGCCGCCCCGGAGCCCCTGCGGCCGCTGATCGAGAAGATCGGCGCCGACGACAAGTTCGGCATCGAGGTCACCCTGCGCGGCGGGATCCCCGTGCGATTCGGCAGCTCCTCCGGCGCGGCCGCCAAATGGGCCGCGGCCGCTGCGGTGCTCGCCGACCCGAAGCTGGATGGGCTCACCTACGTCGACGTCCGCGTCCCCGAGCGCGCCGCGGCCGGCGGCGCCTCGCCGGCGCCGGGTTGAGCCCAGGCCTCCAGCACAGGTTGAGGCTTTAGGATCTATGTCAACCTTCGACTCGGGATCGAGGGTTTTGGCATGCACGATTCCATGCCACACCCGGGAGCCGAGATTGACACTTCCGCGACTATGCCCTACCGTCGCGCTGACGTCTAGGCTGCTAAGAGCGGAAAACGTTCAAGTCTGCCTTGAGCGTCGGACGTAACCACACTGGGTCAAACAAGGACGGGAGAAATGGTCGAGTCGTCCTATCTCGCGGTCATCAAGGTCGTCGGCGCAGGCGGCGGTGGCACCAACGCGGTCAGCCGCATGGTCGACGCCGGGCTGAAGGGCGTCGAGTTCATCGCCATCAACACCGACGTGCAGGCGCTGCAGTCGTGCGAGGCGGACATCAAGCTCGCCGCGGGCCACAACCTCACCCACGGCCTCGGCGCGGGCGCCAACCCCGACGTTGGCGCGGGCGCCGCCGCGGAGTCGCGCGACGACATCAAGGAGGCCCTCAAGGGGGCCGACATGGTCTTCGTCACCGCCGGCGAGGGCGGCGGCACGGGCACCGGGGCCGCCCCGGTGATCGCCGAGATCGCCAAGGAGGAGATCGGCGCGCTCACCGTCGGCGTGGTCACCAAGCCGTTCGAGTTCGAGGGCAACCGCCGCATGCAGCAGGCGCTCGATGGGATCGACAAGCTGCGCGCCAAGGTCGACACGCTGATCATCGTCCCGAACCAGAAGCTGCTCGAGGTCGTCGAGCGCCGGACCTCCGTCCAGGAGGCGTTCCGAATGGCCGACGACATCCTCCGCCAGGGCGTCCAGGGGATCACCGATCTGATCACCACCCCGGGCCAGATCAACCTCGACTTCGCCGACGTGCGCACGGTGATGGCCGACGCTGGCTCCGCGATGATGGGCGTCGGGACCGCCGCGGGCGAGAACCGCGCCCAGGAGGCGGCGAAGATGGCGGTCAACTCGCCGCTGATGGAGGAGTCGATCGAGGGCGCGACCGGGATGCTGCTGAACTTCACCGGCTCCGACGACCTCAACCTGTTCGAGGTCAACGAGGCGGCGGACATCGTCGTCTCCACGGCGGACAAGGGCGCCAACATCATCTTCGGAACCGTGATCGACCCGGCGATGGGCGACGAGGTCCGGGTGACCGTGATCGCGACCGGGTTCGAGGGCCGCGAGACGCTGGCCCGCAAGCCGATGCAGGTGCGCGAGCGCAGCCGGCGGCGCCAGGTCGGCGGGCTCGCCGACCGCGAGCGGCGCGAGCTCCAGGTCTCCGACGACGACATCGACGTCCCGCCGTTCCTCCGCGGCTAGCGCGGGCTGAGGGCCCGCGCCTGACGGCGATAGCCTGAGCGCGGTGGAGGCCACTGCGCTCAGGCACACGCCGCTGTATGACCGACACCGCGCGGCCGGGGCGAAGCTGGTCCCGTTCGCGGGCTGGGAGATGCCGGTGTCGTACGAGGGGGTGCGGGCCGAGCACGTCGCCGTGCGCACCGGCTGCGGCGTCTTCGACGTCTCCCACATGGGCGAGATCGAGACCTCCGGCCCGCAGGCGCTCGAGCTGCTGCAGCGGCTGCTCTCCAACGACGTCGGGCGGATCGACGTGGGCGGCGCGCAGTACTCGATGCTCTGCCGGCCCGACGGCGGCGTGCTCGACGACCTCTTCACCTACCGGCTCGCCGACGACCGCTTCCTCACCGTCACCAACGCCGCGAACCACGAGGGCGACCTGGAGTGGTTTCGCGAGCACGCCGCGGGCTTCGACGCCGAGGTGACCGACCGCCTCGACGACTACGCCATGCTCGCCGTCCAGGGGCCCGACGCCCGCGCGCTCGTCGCGCAACTCCTCTCCGGCGACCTTCCGCCGCGGATGCACACCGCCGAGCTCGAGCTCGCCGCCGGCGGGTCCGCGCTCGTCTGCGGCACCGGCTACACGGGCGAGGACGGGGTGGAGGTCCTGCTCGCGCCGGACGCCGCCGGCCCGCTCTGGGACGCGCTGCTCGACGCCGGCGCGACGCCCGCCGGCCTCGGGGCCCGCGACACCCTGCGCCTCGAGGTCTGCTTCCACCTCTACGGCAACGACCTGAGCACCGACCGCAACCCGATCGAGGCCGGCCTCGGCTGGTGCTGCAAGGAGGAGACCGGGTTCATCGGCTCGGAGGCCGTGGCCGCGGCCCGCGCGGACGGCACCGCCGAGCGACTCGTCCCGTTCGCGCTCACCGACCGCGGCATCCCCCGGCAGGGCAACCCCGTGCTCGCCGGCGGCGAGCCGGCCGGTGAGGTGACCAGCGGAACGCTCTCGCCGTGCCTGGATCGCGGGATCGGGATGGCCTACGTCCGCGCGCGATCTGGCCGAGCCCGGGACCGAGATCGAGATCGACGTCCGGGGCAAGGTCCGCCCGGCGCGCATAGAGTCCAGGCCCCTCTACCAACCCGACGCGAAGGAGAGCTGAGTTGGCCGACGAGACGTATCCCGACGGGCTCAAGTACCACGCCGAGCACGATTGGGCCCGGATCGAAGGCGATGAGGCCACCTTCGGGATCACCTGGTACGCGCAGGACGCGCTCGGTGAGGTCGTCTTCTACGAGCCGCCCGAGATTGGCTCGGCGATCTCGAAAGACGCCTCCTACGCCGAGGTCGAGTCGGTAAAGGCCGTCTCCGACGTGATCGCGCCGCTCTCCGGCGAGATCACCGCCGTCAACGAGGCGCTCTCTGATTCCCCGGAGAAGATCAACGAGGATCCCTACGGGGAGGGCTGGTTGGTGAAGGTGAAGCTCAGCGACTCCGCGGAGGCCGACGAGCTGCTCGACGCCGCGGCCTACCAGCAGCTACTCGCCGACGACTGAGGCCCCCCGATCGGAGGGGTTGACAGGCGCCCGGGCGGTCGGCGAGAGTAGCCGCGGGATAACACTCGCGGGGGAGTGCCTCCATCAGGCGGCGCTCGCACCGCCCTACATGAGGGGAGACTCATGAAGTTTCTGAACGCACGTCCGTCGCCGGCGATCGTGCTGGCCGTGTTGGCGCTCGTGTTTGCGATGGTCGGCTCGGCCGTCGCCGGGACCGATGGCCTGAGCAGCAAGATCACGAAGTCGAAGGTCAAGAAGATCTCGAAGAAGCAGGCCAATAAGCAGCTGAAGGCGAACGTGTCGGGCTCGCACGTGAACACGGCGGACAACGCGACGAACGCAACGAACGCGACGAACGCGGCGAACGCGGCGAACGCCGACACGGTAGATGGTCAGTCGGTGATCAAGGTGTTCGCCAAGTTCCCCGACGGCACCGCCAATTTCACGATCGGGACTTTCGACGGCTATACCCTCAGGGCCAGTTGCACCGCGGGTGACGTCGAGAACTTCCAGCTGATCTCGTCGGACACGCAGGTGGCGATGACCGCCCAGGGCAACGGCAACGCCGGACCGAATTTCGACGAGGAGCAGGGCGGCGGCTCGACCGTCCTCGAGCTCGATTCCGACGGCATCAACGACAACGACCGCGGACAGGTCACGTTCAGCGTCGCGAAGACCGGCGGCAACACCGTTTCGGGCAACCTCGGCTACGACGACCCGAACATCTTCAACGGCGAGAACGTCTGCGCCGTATACGGTCACATCATTCTCAACAACGGCTGAGCCTCGGCTCGGTTCGAATCGATCAGGGGCGGCGGCTTCGGCCGCCGCCGCTGTTTCGTTGCGCGAATCGCGTCGTTGGCCTTGGCCGCGGTCGAATCCGCGACCGACGTCCGACGCCCACCGCCGGTTTGACACGCGCGCGAGGTCGGTTGGACGCTCCTACATCCAGGTAGCCGCCGCGCGGTCGCTAGCCTCACTGCCGTGAGTCGCTACACCTCCGCCACCGACGGCGATCGTGCCGCGATGCTCGAGGCGATCGGCGTTTCCTCGATCGAGGAATTGTTCGCCGACGTGCCGGCCGACCTGCGGCTCGACCGCCCGCTCGAGCTCCCCGACGGGCTCTCGGAGACCGAGGTCTTTGACCTGCTCTCCGGGCTCGCGGCCCGCAACGCCGACGCCGACCACGAGACCTGCTTCATCGGTGCCGGCATGTACGACCACTACGTCCCGGCGCTGGTCGAGGCGATCATCTCGCGCTCGGAGTTCCTGACGCCGTACACGCCGTACCAGCCCGAGGTCTCTCAGGGCGGGCTGCAGGTGATGTTCGAGTTTCAGACGGCGATCTCGGAGCTCACGGGGCTCCCGGTGGCCAACGCCTCGCTCTACGAGGGCCCGTCGTCGGTCGCCTCCGCGGCCTACCTGGCGCTCGGCGCCCGCAAGGGGCGCAAGCGCCTGGTCGCGTCCCGTGGGCTGCATCCGCACGCGCGCGCGGCGCTCGCGACCTACGCGCGTGGCTTCGGCGCCGAGATCGCCGAGGTCGGGCTCGAGGGAGGCCTCACCGATGTCGACGAGCTCGCGGCGGCGCTCGACGACGAGACGGCCGCTGTCTTCGTCCAGAACCCGAACTTCCTCGGCGCGATCGAGGACCTGGAGGCGCTGGCCGCCGCCGCGCACGAGGCCGGCGCGCTCTGCGTCGCCAGCGTCGACGCGATCACCCTCGGCGTCCTGCGCCCGCCGGGCGAGTGCGGGGTGGACGTCGCGGTGGGGGAGGGCCAGCCGCTCGGCAACCGGCTCGACTTCGGCGGCCCCTCCTTCGGCTTCTTCGCCGCCACGGATGAGCACCTGCGCCGCATGCCGGGCCGGATCGCCGGCGAGACCACCGACGCCGACGGGCGTCGCGGCTTCGTGCTCGCCCTCCAGACGCGCGAGCAGCACATCCGCCGCGAGAAGGCGACCCACAACATCTGCACCTCGCAGGCGCTCAACGCTCTGGCCGGGACGATCTATCTCGCCTGGCTCGGCCGCCGCGGGATCGTCGAGCTCGGCGAGCTCCTCGTCCGCCGCACGGCTTACGCGCGCGAGCGGCTCGCCGCCGTCGACGGGGTCGAGCTGCTCCACGAGGCCCCCGTGGCGCGCGAGTTCGCCCTCCGGCTCGACGCGCCGGTGGGCGCGGTCCTCGACCGGCTGGCCGCCGCGGGGATCGCGGCCGGCTACGAGCTCGGCCGCGACTACCCCGAGTACGAGGACGGGCTCCTGGTGGCGATCACCGAGCGCCGCTCGAGGGAGGACATCGACCGGCTCGCGGAGGCCCTCGGCGACGCGATCCAGCAGCGCACGACCAGCGACCAGCAGCTCGAGGTGTCCGCATGACGGACCGCCCACCCGCGACAGCCGAGATCCCGACCCCACAGCAGCGCGAGACCGCGACCACCATCTACGAGCGCTCGGTCGCCGGTCGGCGCGCCGCTGTCCTGCCGCCGGCGGGCGTTCCCGAGCCGCCCCTGGACGAGCTGATCCCCAAGCGCCTGCTGCGCTCGGACGCGCCGCGGCTGCCCGAGGTCGCCGAGCCGGAGATCGTGCGCCACTACAACCGCCTCTCGCGCCGCAACTTCGACCTCGACACCGGCCCGTACCCGCTCGGCTCGTGCACGATGAAGCACAACCCGCGGCTCAACGAGAAGGTCGCCGCCCTGCCCGGGCACGCGCGCCTGCACCCGGCCCAGGATCCAAAGCGCGCCCAGGGCGCGCTCGAGCTGATGTGGCGCCTGGAGCGCTCGCTGAGCGAGATCTGCGGCCTCCCGCACGTGTCCCTGCAGCCCTCGGCGGGCTCGCACGGCGAGCTCGCCGGCCTGCTCCTGACCCGCGCCTTCCACGACGACCGCGGCGAGCACCGCCACAAGGTGCTGACACCGGACACCGCGCACGGGACCAACCCGGCGACCGTGACGATGGCGGGCTACGAGGTGGTGAAGGTCGCCACCAACGAGCGCGGCGGCGTCGACCTCGACGACCTGCGCGAGAAGGCCACCGAGGACGTCGCGAGCCTGATGCTCACCAACCCCAACACGCTCGGGCTGTTCGACGAGAACATCACCGAGATCGCCTCGATCGTCCACGGCATCGGGGGGACGCTCTACTACGACGGCGCCAACCTGAACGCGATCATGGGGATCACGCGGCCGGGGGACATGGGCTTCGACATCGTCCACCTCAACCTGCACAAGTCGTTCAGCCAGCCGCACGGAGGTGGCGGTCCCGGCTCCGGCCCGATCGCCGTCTCCGACCGGATCGCGCCGTTCCTGCCGGTCCCGCGAATCGTGCGCAGCGAGGGCTCGAACGGCTCCGGGGTGCGGTTCGAGCTCGAGCACGATGAGCCGAAGTCGATCGGCCGCCTGCGGGGCTTCCAGGGCAACTTCGGGGTCTTCGTCCGCTCCTACGCCTACATCGCGAGCCTCGGCGGCGACGGGCTGCGGGAGGCATCGGAGACCGCGGTGTTGAACGCCAACTACCTGCTCGCGAAGCTCGCCACCGGACGCACCGGCGCCCACCTGCCGGTCGCGTTCCGCGAGCGCTGCATGCACGAGTTCGTGCTCTCCGGCGCGCCGGCGAAGCGCAAGCTTGGCGTCCGCACCCTCGATATCGCCAAGCGGCTCCTCGACTACGGCTTCCACCCGCCGACGATCTACTTCCCGTTGCTGGTGGACGAGGCCCTGATGGTCGAGCCGACCGAGACCGAGACGCGCGAGTCGCTCGATCAGCTCGCCGACGCGCTCGATTCGATCCTCGCGGAGGCGGAGGAGGACGCGGAGATCCTGCTTGCAGGCTCCCTACACGACGCCGGTCCGCCGCCTGGACGAGGCCGCGGCGAGCCGCAAGCCGAAGATCCGCGCCTAGCCCGGCCTAGGCGGTCGCGCGGTCGAGCGCCGGGCGCGCCCGGGCGACGACGCGTAGCGGCGCCCTGCGCCGGCCCTGCTGCGCGCGCATCCGCAGCAGCGCGACCAGTTCGGCGGTGCGCCGGAACGGGTCGGCGATCGCCTCGCCGCCGTCGAGCGCGACGGCGGCCGCGATCGCGCCATCGACCTCGGCGACCAGCAGGCGCCCCGCGGGCACGCTGGCCGTGTCGCGCTGGGCGAGCCAGCGCAGCCGCTCCGCGTCGGAGGGGCGGTCGGGGCGAATTGCTATGTGGTCCGGTTGCTGAGTGATTGACATTGTGAGCCCCCGTGGCTAGGATTGAAGCGCGTACAGGCAGTTTACGACGGCACACGAGGTCAATCAATGTCATACAAAGATCGATTGTCGGACCTGCAGCGTGAGGGAGCGACCTCGCTCACGCAGCAGCTCGTCGACCTGATCTCGGGGGCGATCGCCGACGGGGAGCTCGCCCCGGGCGAGAAGCTGCCGCCAACGCGCGAGCTGGCCGAGCTCGCCGGGGTCAACCATCTGACCGCGGTCCGTGCGTACCGGCGCCTGCGCGAGCTCGGCGTCGTCAGCTCGCAGGTCGGGCGCGGCACCTTCGTCCGCGGTACGGGACGACCGTCCGGCTCCGGGGTCGGCGACTCGATCGCATGGCAGCGCTATGCCCTGCCGCCGTCCGACGAGACCTACGGCGACCGCGTGCTGGCCGAGATGCACCGGCAGTCGACCAGCGAGGGCCTCGTGCCGCTTTCGGTCGGCTATCCGTCGGAGCGCCTGTTCCCGGCGCGGGAGCTGGGCGCCTCGATCGAGGCGGTCCTGCGCGAGCAGCCCGGAAAGGCGTTGCAGTACTCCGACGTCCAGGGCCTGCCGGAGCTCGCCTCCGAGCTCGCCAAGCTCTCGGCCCAGCGCGGCGCTCCCGAGGACCCCGACGACATCCTGATCACCAACGGCGCCGCCCAGGGCCTGGCGCTGGCCAGCCGCGCGATCCTCCGTCCGGGCGACGTCGCCGCCTGCGAGGACCCGAGCTTCACGGCCGTCATCCGCTCGCTGCGCGACAGCGGCGCCGACGTCGTCGGCGTCCCCAGCGACGACGACGGGCTCGACCTCGACGCGCTCGAGGCGCTGCTTTCCCGCCGCGAGATCCGGCTCGTCGCGCTGCAGCCGCGGCTCCACAACCCCACGGGCCGCGACCTTTCCGAGGAGCGGCGCGCGCGCCTGCTCGAGCTCGCGCGCCGCCACGGCTTCTTCATCCTCGAGGACGGGATCTACGCCGACCTGAGGTTCGGAGGGCGAGCCCCAGCCGTCGCTGCGCTCGCAGGCGCCGGCGCACGTCGTCTACGTCGACTCGCTCTCGAAGACCCTGGCCGGCGGGCTGCGGATCGGCTGGATCGCGGCGAGCGGCCCGGTGCTCGACCGGATCCTGGCGGCGAAGCGCTCCGACGACATCCACAGCCCGACCCTCACCCAGCTGGCCGTGGCCCGCTACCTCGAGGGCGGCGCCTACGACGGACAGGCCCAGCGCGCCCGCGACTTCTACGCCGCCGGCCTCGACGCGACGCGCGAGGCGATCGAGCGCCACCTCGGGTCGATGGCCTCCTACGTCGAGCCGCTCGGCGGCGGGCACCTGTGGCTGAACCTCGACCTCGCCGTGGACGAGCGTGAGCTCGCCGACGAGGCCGTGCGTCAGGGCGTCGCCTACGTGCCCGGGAACGCGCTTCGCATCGACGAGGTCGCTGACCTCCAGATGCGCCTCTCCTTCGGATTCCTGGAGCCGGAGCAGATCGACGAGGGGCTGCGGAGGATCGCCGTCGCGATCCGCGCCCTGCGCGCGCGGCCGGCTCGACGGCGCGCGGTCCCGGTCTAGGCGCGGCGCGCCAGGCTGAGCGCGTCCCGGATCTTCCTCCGGCATGTAGCCAAAGCGCCGCCGCTGCTCGACGCCGGCGGGCGCGGAGTCCCAGAGGACCTGCCCGGCGTCGGCGCCAAGGACGCCGATCGCGATCCGCATCGTCGTCGTCTTGCCGGCGCCGTTCGGGCCGACGAAGCCGAACACCTGGCCCTCGCCGACGGCGAACCCGAGGTCCTCGATGGCGACCGTGTCGCCGTAGCGCTTGCTCAGGCCGATGAGCTCGAGCGCGGGCACACGGCCTCCTAGTCGCGGAGGCCGGCCGCGAAACGCGGTTCAGCTCTTGTCGCCGGACGTGATCAGGTACTCGCCGTCGAACGAGATGCCGCCGTCCTCGACCACCGCGACGTCCTCGTACATGGCGCGGAGATCGGTGACGAGGTCGTCCCACCGGCCGTCGGCCTCGAGCGCGGGCCGGAGCATGACGATCGGGCCGAACTTGGTCGAGTACTCCTCGACCGTCTCCTCGTAGGAGTCGAAGTGCCAATGCGCGGCGCCGTCCTCGAACCGAAGCTCGAGGCCGGTCCCGTCGAAGATCTCGTTCACGTGGTCGCGCACTCCCCAGAGCGGCGGCGGCTGAAAGCCCTCGGGGGGAGGCGGCGCGTACTTGGAGATCGTCGCGAAGAACTTGCCGATGTTGCCCTCGGGCCTCCAGGCGACGACGCCGAAGCGGCCTCCGGGAGCCAGCACCCGGGCGATCTCCGCCCGCGGTGCGCTTGTGGTCCGGGGCGAACATGCAGCCGAAGGTCGACAGCACGACGTCGAACGAGCCGTCCTCAAACGGCAGGTCCTGGGCGTCGCCCTCGACCCACTCCACCTCGACCCCGGCCGCGGCCGCGTTGTCGCGCGCGTCCTCGAGCAGCTGGGGGGTGATGTCGAGGCCGGTGGTGACGCCGCCCTTCACGGCGGCCGGGATCGCAGCGTTGCCCGTGCCCGGTGGCGACGTCGAGGACCCGCTCGCCCTCCTGGACGCCCACCTTCTCGACCAGGGTGTCGCCGACCTCCCAGATCCGCTGGGCGATCGCGTCGAAGTCGCCGGCGGACCAGGTGGCCCGCGCTCGATCCTGTGCCTCGGTCATCGCGCGGATCCTAACCCGAACCCGGGACCTTGGGGAGCTTTTGCTTCAGCTCCAGCACCGGGGCGAAGAGATCGCCCCGTTTCGCGATCCGCTCCAGGGCCTGCGGGGCCTCGAAGCGCACCGAGTCCGGGTCGCCGTCGTCGGCGAGCTCGGTGACCTCGTCCCAGGTCAGCGGCATCGACACCCAGGGGCGCGGCCGGCAGCGCAGCGAGTAGACCGCGACGGTGGTCTTCGAGTAGTCGTTTTGGCTCCAGTCGACCAGCACCTTGCCCTTGCGCAGCTTGCGGTCCTGCTTGGAGACGACCAGCTCGGGCTCGGAGCGCTCCAGCGCCTGGGCGACGGCGCGGGCGTAGGACTTCGTGTGCTCGTAGGTGACCGCCGTGTTCAGCGGCACGTACACCTGGATTCCCTTCGAGCCCGAGTGCTTGGGGAGGCAGTCGAGGCCGAGGTTGTCGAAGAGCTCGCGCAGGCGCAGCGCGACCTGGGCGCATTCGACCGCGGTCGCCGGCTCGCCCGGGTCGAGGTCGAACGCGAGCACGGTCGGCCGCTCGGGCTTTTTCGCCAGGGCGAGCGAGGGGTGGAGCTCCAGGGCGGCGAGCTGCGCGAGCCAGATCAGCGTCGGGCGCTCGTCGCAGACGATGAAATCGAGGACGCCCACCGACCCCATCTCGATCGGGGCGGTCTTGACCCAGTCCGGGGTGTGCTTGGGCGCTCGCTTCTCGAAGAAGCGCTGGCCCTCGACCCCGTCGGGGAAGCGCACCCGGGTCAGGGCGCGGCCGCGCAGGTGCGGGAGGATCGTGTCCGCGATCCGGGCGTAGAAGTCGATCGCCTCGCCCTTGGCGAACGCGGACTTCGAGCCCCCATGGCCGCCGCGCCGGGCAGGCCAGAGCACCTTGTCGAGGTTCGTGAGCGCAAGCGTGCGCCCGTCGACCTCTACTTCGCGGCCTTTGCCTTGCTTCGCGATCGGCTCGGGGTGCGCTTGGACTTCGAGCTGGTCTTCGAGCCGGACTTGGCGGCGGGCTTGGACGCCTTGGGCGCCTTGGCCTCCTCGCCCTTGACCGCCGCGAGGCTCTCCTCGAGCGCGGCCATCAGGTCGGGCGCCTTGGTCGGCTGCGGCGCCTCGCCGACCGGGGCGGCGATCTCCTCGCCCTTGGCCTTGCGCTCGATCAGCGCCAGCAGCTCCTCGCGGTACTCGTCGCGGTATTGCCCGGCGTCGAAGTCGGAGGTCAGCGAGTCGATCAGCGCCTTGGCCATCTCGAGCTCTTTCTTCTTCGGCGCCTCGACCTCCTCGCCGAGCACGTCCTCGAGCTCGTCGGGGGTGACGACCTCGTCGGCGAACCGCATGGTCGCCATCGTCAGCACGCCGTCCATCGGCCGGATCGCGGCGAGGCTCTCGCGGTTGCGGAGCACGAAGCGCGCCACCGCGACCTTGTGCGCCTCGTCCATCGCCTTGACCAGCAGCGAGTAGGCGCGCTCGGCGCCCTTGTCGGGGCCGAGGTAGTAGGGGTGGTCGAAGTAGATCGGGTCGATGTCGTCGAGGTCGACGAAGTCCTGGATCTCGATCGCCCGGGTCTTCTTCGGATTGAGCTCGTCGAGCTCGTCCTTGGTGACCACGACGTACTGGTCCGAGGCGATCTCGTACCCCTTGACGATGTCGTTGTAGTCGACCTCCTCGCCGTCGGCCTCGGCGACCCGCTTGTGGCGGACCCTGGAGCCATCGGACTCACGCAGCTCGCGGAAGCTGACCGACTTCCTCGAGACGGCGGAATAGAGCTTCACGGGCACATTGAGGAGCCCGAAGGAGATTGAGCCTGTCCAGATCGCGCGCGCCATGGGTATCTACTTACCTCAGACTACCTTCGGTCTCCTTTCTCATCGGTGACGGGAAAGAAAACATGCGCGCCGCAACCCACCGCGCACGCCCGGAGGCGAAGCCGAGGACGTGGCGCGCATGATTGCGTCAGCTTTCCCTGATGACCTCGCGGGGGTCCTTGTCGTCGCGCAGGCCCTTGAACGCCGACTGGCGCAGGGTGCCCTCGTGCGTCCACTCGGTGAACTCGAACTCGCCGACGAGCTCCGGCTCGACCCAGACCGGCCCGGCGCCGCGGTCGCGGGCGCGCTGGCGGTACTTGACCTCGGGATCCTCGCCGAGCTCGAACGGCGAGTCGTCGCGCCGGAGCGGATCCAGGAGCGCCTTCAGCCGGTCGAGCATCTCCTGGGTGAAACCGGTGCCGACGCCGCCGGCGTAGACGAGCCGCTGCGCGCGCCCGAGGCTCTCCGCCTCCTCCGGCGTGGCGTCCCAATGGCCGACGAGCAGCGACCCGATCCGCCCTCCACGGGAGCCCTCGCCGGGCATCCAGCCACCGATCACGAGCTCCTGGCCGCGGCGGTAGCGGACCTTGAGCCACTCGCGGCTGCGCTGCCCGGGCCGGTAGGGGCTCCGCAGCCGCTTGGCGACGATCCCCTCCAGGCCCTGGGCCCGGATGGCCTCCCAGAGGCGCGCGCCGTCGCCGACGTGATGCGCCGGCGCCTGCCAGTTGGGGCCGTCGAAGCCGAGGCCCGCGAGCAGCTCGCGGCGGCGCTCGTACGGCTCGGCGAGCAGCGGCCCGCCGTCCAGCCACAGGAGGTCGAAGGCGACGTAGGTCGCCGGGGTCTCGGCGGCGCGGACGCGGATCGTGGACTCGGTGGTCAGCCCCATCCGCCTCTGGAGGAGCTGAAAGCTCGGCCGGCCGGACTCGTCGAAGGCGACGATCTCGCCGTCGAGGATCGCCTCGCGGCCACCGAGCGCGTCGGCGATCGCCGCGAGCTCCGGGTAGCGGGGCGTGTGGTCGGTCCCGCGGCGCGCGGCCAGCCGCACCCGCCCATCGGCGATGTAGGCGCGGGCTCGGATCCCGTCCCACTTGATTTCGAACCCCCAACCGTCGTCGTCGGGCGGCAGGACCTTCGCCGGGGTCGCCAGCATCGGCTCGAGGTTGCGCGGCATTTGCTCGCCAGCGGCCATCTGTCTCGATAATCGCAGCATGGCCGCGGCCGCCTTCGAGCTCGAGCGCGTCAGCCTCTCGCGGGCCGGCAAGCCCGTTCTGCGCGAGCTCAGCGCCCGCCTGCCGGCCGGGGCGAGCTGCCTCGCGGGCCCGTCGGGCTCGGGCAAGTCCACCGTGCTGCGGCTGCTCAACCGGCTCTCCGACGCCGAGTCGGGCACGGTTCTCTACCGGGGCTCGGACGTTCGCGAGGGCGACCCGCTCGCCCTGCGCCGCGAGGTCGTCCTCGTCCCGCAGCTGCCCGCGCTGCTCGAGGGCACGGTCGCGGACAACGTCCGGTTCGCCGCGGATCTGGCGGGCACCCAGCCGGACGTCGACCGCCTCTTGAGCCTCGCCGGCCTCGACGCCGGCTTTGCCGATCGCGACGCCTCGCGGCTCTCGGTCGGCGAGCAGCAGCGAGCGATGCTCGCCCGCTCGCTGGCGCTCGAGCCGCGCGTGCTGCTGCTCGACGAGCCGACCTCGGCGCTCGACCCCGAGACCACGGGCGCCGTGGAGGAGACCCTGCTGGAGCTGCGCGAGCGGCTCGCGATCGACCTCGTCTTCGTCACGCACGACCTCGCGCAGGCGCGCCGCATGTCGGACTGGCTGGTGCGGATCGAGGCCGGCCGCGCCGTGGAGCAGGGGCCGACGGCGCAGTTGCTGGCGGCTGGGGTGTCGGGGTGAACACCGGCATCCACGTCACGCTCGGCGAGGTCGCGGCGAGCCTCGTCCTCGTGGCGATCGCCGTGGCCGTGTCGATCTGGCGCCGGACCGGGCTCGAGGGCGACATCGGCATCGCCGTCGTCCGTTCGGCGATCCAGCTGATCGCGATCGGTTACGTGATCCAGGCGATCTTCGACACGGACAGCCTGTGGCTCGTCTTCGCACTGATCGCGGTCATGGTCCTGTTCGGCGCCTACACGGCCAGGCGTCGGGCCAAGCGCGTGCCGGACGCGTTCTGGCCGCTGCTCGTCGCGCTCGGTGTGGCCGGCGCCGCCACGCTCGGGCTGGTGGTCGTGCTCGGGGTGTTTCAGCCGACGCCGCGCTACCTCGTGCCGGTGGGCGGGATGGTGGTCGGCAACTCGATGACCGCCGCCGCCGTGGCGCTCAACCGGCTGGGCGACGAGATGACCGACCGCGCCCGCGAGATCGAGGCCACCCTGGCGCTGGGAGCCACGGCCACGGTCGCCGCGATGCCCAGCGTCCGCCGCAGCCTGCAGTCGGGGACCATCGCGCTCATCGACTCGACCAAGACCACCGGGCTGATCTTCTTCCCCGGGACGATGGTCGGGATGCTGCTCGCGGGCGCCGACCCCACCGACGCCGTGCGCCTGCAGCTGATCCTGCTGTGGGTGCTGCTTGGCGCCGTGGCCCTCTCGGCCCTGATCGCGACGACCCTGGCGTACCGCAACTTCTTCACCCGCGCCCACCAGCTGAAGGAGCCCCCGGAGCCGTAGCCGCAGGACCGCCGAGTGTCATCTGAACCACCCTGGAGGTGGCTGAGATGTCACTCGGCTGGAGTTCGGCGCGGTTCAGGGCGCGGGGAGCGTCCAGCCGTCCACGCGCGGGAACCGCCCATCGCCGTCGCCGCCGGGGTCGAATTGCTCGGAGATCCGGTCGAACGCGACCACGTGCCGAGGGTGCTCGACGTCGATGAACAGCCACTGGTCGGCCGCGGGCCAGCCGACCAGGAGCCAGCGGCCGTCCGGTGACCAGGTCGGGCCGGTGAGGCGGCCGTGGGCGGCGAACAGCACCCTTCCGGCGCCCGCGTTGCCGCTCACGAGCAAGCGGTCGCGGCCGCTGTCGCGGTCCAGCCGCGCGGTCTGCGAGCCGTCCGGCGAGCCCTGGGCCTCGACCCGCAGGCGGTCCTCCGGCAGCGTTGGGACCTGCTCGCCGGTGTCCGCGTTGACGCGTGCGGACGCGTCCGGACCCGTCGCGGTAGCTGAGCATGTAGGGACCGAGCCCCGTGCCCGGGTCGAGCTTCGACTCGGTCGCCGGGCGCCACGCCGGTGCCACCGGGTCGACGCCGCGGGCGATCAGGCGGTCGCTGTCGGAGCTGCCGTCGCCGGCGATCACCCGCAGGTCGTCGCCGCTGCGATAGGCGATCCGCGTGTCGAGCGTGGTCCCCGTCCACCGCGGATCGGCGACCGGGCCCGGCGCGGTGTAGCGTCCAGCGGACGTCGCCGTCGGGCTCCAGCGCCACCAACTGGCGGCCCTCCGCGGCGACGACGTAGACGCCGTTGGGCGACCAGGCAGCCGCGTCGTAGTCGCCGAGCAGCCGCTTGGAGCCGTCGTCGCCGACCAGCCAGACGCCGTTCGGCGACGAGACCAGCAGCTCGCCGGCCGCCGGCAGCGAGCGCAGCGCCGGCTTCGCGTCCGGCTCGCCGATCCCGACCACGTCGGAGACCAGGTCGCCCACCTTCGCCCCGGCGGGGCTGAGGCCGATCGCCAGCGCCACCGCGCCGCCGGCGAGGGCGAGCGCCAGCCGCCGCGTGCGGCGGTCGGGGCGCACCGGGGTGCGCTCCTCGTACGCGGCTCGCACGACGTCCCAGGAGCGCTCCTCGACCTCGGCCTCGTCGGGCGCCCGCAGGTCGCGAAGCCGCTGCGAGAGCTCGCGCTCGTCGCGCTTCACGACCCGGCCTCCGCCGCCTCGATCGCCGGGCGCAGCCGATCGAGCCCGCGCCGCAGGCGCGAGTTGACCGTGCCCCGCGGGACGCCGAGGATCTCGCCGATCTCGCCGGGCGTGTACTCGAGCACGTAGCGGAGCACCACCACGGCCCGGTGCTCGGGGCCGAGGTCGGCGAGGGCCGCGAGCAGCTCCTCGGAGATCGCGTCGGGCGGCTCGGCGGCCGCCTCGGTGCCGGTCGCGGGTAGCGCGCTCTCGGCGCGCAGGGCCCGCGCCCGCGCGAAATCGATCGAGCGGTTGACCGTGATCCGGTGCAGCCACGGCCCAAACGGGCGCCCGCGGTCGAAGCGGTCGAGCGCTCGGATCGCTGCCAAAAACGACTCCTGGGCGATGTCCTCGGCGGCGGCCGAGTCGCCGACGACCAGGTAGGCGGCTCGGTGGGCGCGGCGCCAATGACGACGGAAGAGCTCCTCGAGCGCCTCGGCCGAGCCTCGCTGAGCGTCGCGCACGAGCGCTCCCTCGCGCCGTTGGCGCGGCAGCCCTGCGCGCAGCAGGGCCGGAAGTCGCTCCGAGGTCTCGTCGACGCTCATCGCCGACCACGATTGTCCCGCGAGTGCTGCGATCGCCGCGTCAGCCATCCGCCGCAGCTCGCCGGCGAGGTCGAAGATCGCGCGTCCGTGTCGGTCCGCGTGGGCCGGGCCGCCGCTCGGCAGCTCGACCACGAACGAGCTGGTGCCTGCGAAGCGGTGGTTCTGCCAGTTGGGCGCGGTCCCGGCCAGCCAGGGCATGCGAAAGAACGGCTCCCCCGAGAGCCGCGCGTAGTCGCGGGCGGCGGGGACGCTCGGGCCCCAGGCGCGCACGAGCCGCTCCGGCTCCTGGTGAAACCAGATCGTGACGTCGGGACGCAGGGCGCGGATCAGCCGCCTGGCGATCCGGGTCTCGGGCTCGGAGAAGGGGGCCGGGCCGGAGTACTGGAGGTCGCCGGGGGCGCCGATCGGGCGCCAGCCGGAGGCGAAGTTGCGGTTGAGGTCGACGCCGTCCGCGTTCGTCCGCGTCCCAGCCGCCCGCCCGTCCGGATTCAGGTTGCGGACCAGGACCAGCCCGTCGCCGTACGGCGGACAGCCGCGTTCGGCGCGGTGCAGGGCGCCGATCCCGGCGCACTCGTCGCCGTGGATGCAGCCGAAGGCCAGCACCAGCGGCCCGCCGCCGTCGCCGCCGCGGGCGTTGCCGATGCCGTTGCGGGCCACGGCGCGGATCGGCCGCCCCTCCACGGAGCGGCCCACGGTCACCCTCGCGGTGCGCACGACCGCTCGGTGGGGCGCGACGGCGGCCTCGAGCCGCGCGATCGGCGGCTCGCGCGCCTCGGGCTGGGGCGGCGAGCCGCCGCCGCCGGCGCCGAACGCCGCCGCCAGCGCGGCCGCGAGCACGGCGATCAAGCCGGGGCGCCCGGTCGCCGCCGCACCGCGAGGAAGGCGGCGGCAGCCAGCAGCAGCACCCCGCCGCCGATCGCCAGCGGCGCCACCCACTCGGCTCCCGCTCCGGCGGTTTCATCGTCGGCGCTCGCGCCACTCTCCGCCTCGGGCGGCTGGCTGACCTCGAACGTCCGCGGGTCGACGAGCGCGAGCGGCTGGCGGGCGTTGCGCACCGTCAGCGCCCCGGTGGCCGGGTCGGCATCGAGCGTGAGCCGGTAGTAGGAGTTGCCCTCCCCGATGCCCTCGAGGTCGATGCACTGGGCCGTCCCGGACGCGGTGTCGAGGGCGTGCACGAAGGTCTCGTCGCCCCCGCCGTAGAGCGTGTAAGACCAGGCGCCGTCCGGGCTGTAGGCGCGCGAGAGCGGCTGGCCGGTCATCTTCTCGTCGGGCTCGTCGGGATCGACGATCGCCCCGCCCCGGAACTCGCCCGCGCCGACGTCGTAGCGGCGCACCCGGTAGTCGAGCGGCCGCCGCGCGCTCGCGTACTGCGACGAGGTACAGCGAGCGGCCGTCCGGCGAGATCGCGTCGAAGCTGAAGATCCCGTCGAGCTCGAGGTGCCGGCGCGGCTTCAGCGAGTGGGTGTCGACCAGGAGCATCTCGGTCGGGCTCGTCGGCAGCCCGCGATGGTCGTAGTCGGTCCTCACCAGGACCAGTCGGCGCCCGTTCGCCGACAGCCCGCCGGCGTCGCCCAGCCAGGTCACGGCGGGCAGGGTCCAGCCGCTCCCGATCCGCTCCACTCGCCTGATGGAGCCGCCGTCGGTGCGGATCTGCTCGAGCACGGTGCCGCTCGAGCCGGCGTCGACGGTCGCGTAGCGGTACTCCGAGCCGGGCGCGGTGACGCCGCCGGCGCCGTAGGTGCCGCCGAGAATCACCGGCCCGCCCGAGGCCGAGGCGGTGGAGGCGGCGAGCAGTCCGGCGCAGAGGCCGAGGGCGATCGAGGTCGCGAGCGTGACGGTTTTCATGAACCCGATACGGTCGCCGGCCCCCGAGAGGTCCCCTGCCACACTCGAACCGATGACCGGCAGGGAGCGGCTCACGCTGATCGCGACCATCCTCGGCTCGGGGATCGTCTTTTTGGACGCCACGGTCGTGAACGTCGCGCTGCCGACGATTCAAGACGACCTCCACACCGGGCTCGCCGGCCAGCAGTGGGTGGTCGAGGCCTACATGCTCACCCTGGTCTCGCTCCTGCTCGTCGGCGGCTCGCTCGGCGACCTCTTCGGCCGCCGGCGGATGTTCGTCAGCGGCCTCGTCGGCTTCGCCGTCTGCTCGGTGCTCTGCGCGGTCGCGCCCACCGACGAGGCCCTGGTCGCCGCCCGGGCTCTGCAGGGCATCGCCGGCGCCCTGCTCGTCCCTGGATCGCTGGCGATCCTGGCCGCGACGTTCGAGGGCGAGGCGCGCGGGCGCGCCGTCGGGCTGTGGACGGCCTGGGCCGGGATCTCGACCCTCTTCGGCCCCGCGGGTGGCGGCCTGCTGATCGAGATCGACTGGCGGTTCATCTTCTGGGTCAACGTGCCGCTCGTGGCCCTCACCGTGTGGGTGGCGCTGCGCGCGGTGCCCGAGAGCTCCGACCCCGAGGCCGTCCACGGCATCGACGGGGTCGGGATCCTGCTCTCGGCGCTCGGCCTCGCCGGCCCCACCTTCGCGCTGATCGAGCAGCCGCTCTACGGCTTCGGCGATCCCCTGGTCTGGGTCCCTCTGGTCGGGGGTCTGCTCTGCCTGGCCGCCTTCGTCTGGTGGGAATCGCGCACGCGGGCGCCGCTGCTGCCGCTGTCGCTGTTTCGGTCCCACAACTTCAGCAGCGTCAACCTCGCGACCCTCTGCGTCTACGCCGGCCTCGGGGGGTCGACGTTCTTCATCACCCTGTTCCTGCAGCAGGTGGCGGGCTACAGCGCCTTCGAGGCCGGCGCCGCGACGACCCCGATCACCGTGATGATGTTCGTGCTGTCGGGGCGCTTCGGGGCGCTCGCCTCGCGGATCGGGCCGCGATTGCCGATGACCTTCGGCCCGCTGCTCGCCGCCGCGGCGCTCGTGCTCTTGGTCCGCATCGACGCCACGCCCGACTACCTCACCGACGTCCTGCCGTCGATGGTCGTCTTCGGGCTCGGGCTCTCGATGACCGTCGCGCCGCTGACGACGACGGTCCTCGACGCCGTCGACGAGCGCCGCGTGGGCGTCGCCTCGGGCGTCAACAACGCCGTCTCCAGGGTCGCGATGGTGCTGGCGATTGCGGCGCTGGGCGCCGCCGTGTCGGCCCAATTCGCCTCCTCGATCGACGACCACACCGCCGGTACGCAGCTCAGCGCCAAGGCGGCCGACGCGATCGACGGCGCCAAGGAGCAGCCGCTCTCGGGAGGCGACGTCGGCGACGTCCCGGCGGCCGAGGCGGCCCCGGTGAGCGCCGCGATCGTCGAGTCGTCGGAGTCGGCGTTTCACCTCGGGATGCTGCTCGCCGCCGGGCTGCTGGTCGCGGGCGGGACGGTGGCGCTGGTCGGCGTCCGCAACCCCGAGCGACCGAAGGCGGGCGAGCCGGCCATGGCGCCTTCCTGACCGACGCCGCCGGTCACTACATTCCCCGCGCGTGAGGATCTTCAGCGGCATCCAGCCCACCGGGCGCAAGCACCTCGGCAACTACATCGGCGCCATCCGCCAGTACGTCACGGGACAGGAGCGGGCGGACGACGGCGAGTCGATCTACTGCATCGTCGACCTGCACGCGCTCTCGGTCGCCTACGACCCGGCCGAGCTTCGCGAGCGCCTCTACGACACGACCGCGATCCTGATCGCCGCCGGATTGGACCCCGGGCGGTGCGTCCTCTTTCGCCAGTCCGACGTTCGGGAGCACACCGAGCTCACCTGGCTGCTGTCGGCCGTCACGGCGCACGGCGACCTCAACCGCATGACCCAGTTCAAGGACAAGTCGGCCAAGCAGCGCGAGCTGGTGTCCGCGGCGCTCTTCCTCTATCCCGTGCTGCAGGCCGCCGACGTGCTCGCGTACAAGGCCGACGAGGTTCCCGTGGGCGACGATCAGCGCCAGCACGTCGAGTTGATGCGCGAGATCGCCCGGCGCTTCAACGAGCGCTTTGCTCCGGACACCCCGATCCTGGTCGAGCCGGAGCACCGGATCCCCAAGATCGGCGGCCGGGTGATGGACCTGCAGGACCCGACGATGAAGATGTCGACCACCGGCGGCACCGGGCAGGGGACGGTCCTCGTACTGGACCCCGAGGACGTGGTCCGCAAGAAGGTGATGAGCGCCGTGACGGACTCGGGATCCGAGGTCGTTCGAGGCTCGGGCAAGGAGGGGATCGGGAACCTGATCGAGGTCCTCTCGGTGATCCGCGAGGTCGAGCCGGAGGCGATCGAGCGCGAGTTCGAGGGCTCCGGATACGGCGACTTCAAGCGCGCCGTGGCCGATGCCGTGGTCGAGTACCTGGCGCCGGTGCGCGAGCGCTACGACCAGCTGCGCGCCGACGAGGACGAGCTCGAGGCGATCCTGGCCGGCGGGGCCGAGAAGGCCCGCGCGATGGCGGCGCCGACCGTGGCCGAGGTCCGCGACGCGATGGGCGTCGGCCCGCCTCGGGGCTAGCCGACGCTCCCTCTAATGTGCCGGAAATGAGGGCCGCCGAGCTCGATCTCGACCTGGACGTATTCGCGGGTCCCTTCGACCTGCTGATGACCGTCGTCCTGCGCGAGGAGGTCGCGCTCGCCGAGGTGCAGCTCGGCGAGATCGTGATCGCCTACCTCGAGCGCGTTGAGGAGCGCGGCGAGCTCGACCTCGAGGCGGCGACCGAGTTCCTGCTCCTGATCGCCTCGCTGCTGGAGCTGAAGTCGCGGCTCCTGCTGCCGGCGCCCGAGGAGGAGGCGATCGAGCTCGCGCCCGAGGAGGCCGCCGAGGAGCTCCTCGCCCGGATGCTCGAGTACCGCCGCTATCGCGACGCCGCCGCTGCGCTCGCCGAGCTCTACGCGGACGCGAGCGGCTACCTCTATCGCTCGGCCCCGCTGCCGCCGGAGCTCCGGCGGGTCGCCCTCGACGCGGCGCGCCCCAGCTACGAGCCCGAGCTGCTCGGGGTGTCGATCGGCGATCTCCTGCGCCACCCGCCGGCGCCGGACACCAGCCACATCCGGCCGACGGTCTCGCTCGAACGCCGCCTGCGGGTGCTGCGAGAGCTGCTCGCCGGAGAGCGCTCCATCGACTTCGACCGCGCCTTCGGCGACGGCGACAAGCTCACCCAGGCGGTGACCCTGTTCGCCCTTCTCGAGCTGCACAAGCAGGGCGAGGCGACCTGGGACCAGGGCGAGGTCTTCGGCCCGATAACGATCGAGGCGGTCCGAGATGAGCTCCCTGGAGCAGCACCGTCGAGGCGCTGCTCTTCCTCTCGCCGGAGCCGGTGAGCACGGCCGAGCTCGCCGCGGCCTGCGACGCGACCGAGGCCGAGGTCGACCGGGCGCTCGACCTGCTGGGGTCGGGGCTCGAGGGCCGCGGCGTCGTCCTGCGCGAGGTCGCGGGCGGCCACACGCTCGCCGCGCACCCCGAGGCTGGTGACGCCGCGCGGCGCCTGCTCGCGCGCCCGAAGACGCCGCCGCTCACCCAGGCGCAGGCCGAGACGCTGGCGATCGTCGCCTACCTGCAGCCGGTCTCGCGGCCGGAGATCGCCCGCATCCGCGGCGTCGCCTCCGAGTCGGCGGTCCAGACGCTCTCCGAGCGCGGTCTGATCGAGGAGTCCGGCCGGTCGCGGTTCGGCGCCGTGATCCACCGCACGACGCCCCTGTTCGAGCGCCTCTTCGGCCTCTCGGGGCTGGACGCGTTGCCGGACCCGGCGCGCTTCGACCCCACGCCGGAGGTCGAGGCGGAGCTGCGCGAGCGGCTGCTGAAGGCCGGCGAGCAGCGCGCGCAGTAGCTAGCCGGTCACACCCCGAAGCGGCTAGCTTCGCTGGATGCGGCTCGGAAAATACCTCGCGCACTCGGGCGTCGCCTCACGGCGCGGCTCGGAGGAGCTGATCGCCGCCGGCCGGGTCCGCGTTGCGGGGAAGGTCGTGCGCGACCCGGCGCGCGACGTCGACTTCGAGAGCGGGGTGGAGGTCGACGGGCGCCAGGTCGGCCCCGAGCCGCGCGAGGTCTGGATCCTCAACAAGCCCACGGGCGTGACCTCCACGGCGCGCGAGCCGGGGCGTCGGCGGGCCGTGACCGAGCTGATCGACTCCAACCGGCGCCTGTATCCGGTCGGTCGCCTCGACGCCGACTCGACCGGCCTCATCCTGGTCACCAACGACGGCGAACTCGCCAACCGGCTCACCCATCCGCGCTATCGCGTTCCCGCGTACCTATCGGGCTCGCCTGCGGCGCGCGCCGACCGACGCCGATCTGGGGCGGCTGCGCAACGGGGTCAGGCTCGACGACGGCCTCACTGCGCCCGCACGGGTGCGCCGAGTCTCGGCGCGGGTGCTCGAGCTCACGATCCGCGAGGGTCGCAACCGCCAGGTGCGGCGGATGGCCGAGGCGATCGGCAACGAGGTGGTCGAGCTGGAGCGGATCGGCTTCGGGCCGCTGCGGCTCGAGGGGCTGGCGCTCGGGCAGTCGCGGCGCCTGCGCGCCGCCGAAGTGCGGCGGCTTTGGAAGGATCCCCGCGGATGAGCGACGAGCAGCCGCAGCTCCGCGTCTGGGCCGTGCGCGGCGCCGTGCAGGCCGCGCGCAACGACGAGGAGTCGATCCTCGGCGCCACCGAGGAGCTGATGCGCGAGCTGATGCGGCGCAACTCGCTCGAGCCCGACGACTTCGTCTCCGTGATCCTCACCACCACCGACGACCTCGACGCCCAGTTCCCCGCCGTCGGCGCCCGCGCCGTCGGCCTCGCGGGCGTGCCGTTGCTCGGCGGCCGCGAGATGAACGTCCCCGGGTCGATGGAGCGCGTGATCCGGGTCCTCGCCCACTACTACGCGCCCGCCCGGCAGGGCCCCGAACACGTGTACCTCGGCGAGACCCGCAGGTTGCGGGCCGACCTGCACCACGCCCAGTAGCTTCGTTCGTTACCGATGTCGGTCCAGTTCGCCCGCAAGCTCTCGTCGATCCCCGGCTACGTCGCCGGCGCTCCCGCCGGCAAGGCCCCGGAGTCGATCGCCGACGAGGGCATCGCCCAGCTCGCCTCGAACGAGTCGCCCTACGGGCCGCATCCGGCGGTCGCGGAGGCGATCGCGCGCGCCGCGACGGCCACGAACCGTTACCCCGACCCGAGCGCGGGCCTGCTGCGCCGGCGGATCGCCGAGCGCTTCGAGCTCGACCCGGCCGACGTCGCGGTCTCAAACGGCTCCTGCGAGATCCTGCTTGCCGCCGCCCTGGCGCTCTGCGAGCCGGGGGCGGAGCTCGTCTACGCCTGGCCGTCCTTTTCGATGTACCCGTACCTGGCGCCGCTCTCGGGCGCCCGCGAGATCCGGGTGCCGCTCGACGACTTCCACTCGCACGACCTCGAGGCGATCGCGACCGAGGTCACGGCGGCGACCCAGCTCGTGCTGATCTGCAACCCGAACAACCCCACCGGCACGCATCACCCGGCGGAGCGGATCGGCGAGCTGTGCGAGCGCATGCCCGACCACGTGACCGTGATCCTCGACGAGGCCTACACCGAGTTCCAGCTCGACGACGACCCCGATGCCGCCGCCGACCTGCGGCGCCAGTTCCCCAACCTGGTGAGCCTGCGTACGTTCAGCAAGGTCTACGGCCTCGCCGGGCTGCGGGTCGGCTACGCGATCTGCTCGCCGAAGTTCCGCGCCGCGGTCGACGCGGTGCGCCAGCCGTTCAGCGTGAACGCGATCGCTCAGGCCGCGGCGGCGGAGGCGATCCTCCACGCCGATGACGTCGCCGACCGGGTCGAGCGCAACATCGTGGAGCGGGTGACCGTGCAGGAGGGCGTCCGCGCCCTGGGGCTGCGCACGCCCGACTCGCACGCCAACTTCTCCTGGGTCGAGCTGCCGCGGGACGCCGCGGAGGGCGACGTGGTCGCCGCGATGGCCGAGCGCGGAATCCTCGTCCGCGCCGGGACGCCGCTGGGCGGGCCTGGGCACATCCGGGTCACCTACGGGACGGCCGAGGAGAACCGTCGCTTCCTCACCGCTCTGGGCGAGATCCTGGGCCGGTGAAGCTCGGGCGCTAGCGCCGGCGCCACTCCGGCGCCAGCAGCGAGTGCATGATCAGGTCGCGGTGGTCGTCGCCGAAGCGCTCGGCGCCGCGCATCACGCCCTCCTCGGTGAACCCGAGCCTGGCCGCGAGCGCGCGGCTGCGCTCGTTCGCGGGCGCGATCCGCAGCTCGACCCGGTGCAGGCCCCAGACCTCGAACGCGTGCGTCAGCAGGGCCTCGACGGCGGCCGTCATCAGCCCGCGGCCCTCGTATGGCACGGCGAGCCAGTAGCCGATCGACGTCGTCAGGTTCGCGCGGTCGATGCGGTGAAAGCCGACCGTTCCGGCGAGCGCGCCCTCGTCGACCACGAGCACCGCCTGGAAGCCGTTCCCGCCCGCCTCCTGCTCGAGCGCGGCGGCGATGAACTCGCGGGTGCCCTGGATCGTCTGGCCCGCGGCCCACGGCATGAAGCGGGCCAAGCGCTCGCGGTCGGCCGTGATCAGGGCGTCGAGGGCCACGGCGTCGGCCGGCGCGACCGAGCGCAGCTCAAGATCGTCGCGAACGCGGATCAGCACCCCGTCAGCTCCCGTCGGCGGAGAAGTGCTGGTAGTCGCGGTACGGCCGCGACCCGTCGCCGAGCCACTCCCAGCCGGCCTTGCGCTTGAACGCCTTGATCACCGCGTCGCCGGCGTGGATCATCCCGCGGGCGTGGCGGGAGCGGTCGGCGTAGGGCTGTCCCGCCGGGGGCGAGACGTGCGAGCCCGAGACGTAGGGATTCTCGACCGGGTTGAGGTCGACGGCGAGGCCGTAGGCGTGCATCGACCAGCGCTGCGTCCCGGCGACGAAGCGGCAGTTGAACGCCGAGGTGTTGTCGGCCGCCATCGAGCGGTGGTCGTCGGCGCCGTAGCGGTCGATCAGCTCCATGTTGCGGATCGGGTAGCCGAGCTCGTAGAGGCGCTTGAACACGGCGACGATCTCGTGGTCGAAGCGGCGGTTGACGATCAGCCGGCCGCGGTGGGGGCGGCCGTCGAAGCCGCGGTAGGTGAGCTCGAGCAGCCGCAGCTTGTCCAGGCCCACTGGGCAGCCCGGATGCCAGGAGCTGCCCTCGATCCGCTCGCGCAGCTTGCCGTCGAGCCGCTCGGAGTGACCCTCGAACGCCGGCTGGTGCGAGCCGCCGGCGAGCGCGGCGGCGACGGCGAGGGTGGCGAGCTTGAGCATGCGCGAAGGCTAGGTGGCGGCCCGAGCTCTTGCCCTTTTCGCGGCAAGCTGGTACAAGTTTCCGCCAGTGAACCGCGTCCGCAACACGACTCTCGCAATCGGCCCGCCGTCGGGCTCCGAGTCGTCCGCGTGGTTTACCTATTGGCGATTTAGCTAGGCGTCCGGCTGGCCGCGAGGCCCACCCTAGAAGCGCAGGATCTTCACACCGGACGCCGTAGGCCCCAGCTAGTCGTACGTCTCACCACGCAAAGAGAGCTTCGGAGAAAAACCATGATGATCGTGATGAAAGAGGGGGCCACGGAGGAGCAGATCGCTCACGTGGTCGAGCGAATCGAGGAGGTGGGCTGTTCGGCTCATCTCTCCAGGGGCGAGTTGCTGACCGTGATCGGCGCCATCGGCGACCGCGACCGGGTCGCGGCGCTCGGGCTCGAGGGCTCGCCTGGGGTCGACCACCTGGTGCCGATCCTCAAGCCCTACAAGCTGGCCTCGGCGCAGTTCCGCAAGGGCGAGCGAACCGTGATCGAGGTCGACGGCCGCCGCCTCGGCGGCGAGCACTTCGGCCTCATCGCCGGCCCGTGCACGGTGGAGAGCCGCGAGCAGACGCTCGAGGTCGCCCGGGTGGTCGCCGACGCCGGCGCGACGATGATGCGCGGCGGCGCCTACAAGCCCCGCACCTCGCCCTACAGCTTCCAGGGGCTCGGCGTGGAGGGCCTGCGGCTGCTCCAGGAGGCCAAGGACGAGACGGGACTGCCGATCGTCACCGAGCTGATGGACGTCCGCGACACCGAGGACGTGGCCGAGGTCGCCGATGTGATTCAGATCGGCGCCCGCAACATGCAGAACTACAACCTGCTGACCGAGGTCGGGCGCACCTCGAAGCCGGTGCTGCTCAAGCGCGGCCTCTCCTCGACCCTCGACGACCTGCTGATGGCGTCGGAGTACGTGCTCAAGGAGGGCAACCCGAACGTGATCCTCTGCGAGCGCGGCATCCGCACCTTCGAGACCGCGTACCGGTTCACCCTCGATCTGCTCGCGATCCCGGTGCTGCGTGACCTCACCCACCTGCCGATCGTGATCGACCCGAGCCACGCCCCGGGGCGTCGCGACTGGGTGCCCTCAATGTCGATGGCCGCCGCCGCCGCGGGCGCCGACGGGATCATGGTCGAGGTCCACAACGATCCCGAGCACGCGATCTGCGACGGGCCGCAGGCGCTCCCGACCGAGGGCTTCGCTGAGTACGCCGACCAGGTGAGGGCGGTGGCCGAGGTGGCCGGCAAGGTCGTCTCGACTGTCTAGCCCGAGCAACGTCAAGATCGCGGTCCTCGGGGTCGGCCTGATCGGCGGTTCGATCGGGCTGGCCGCGCGGCGCCGCCTCGACGCGGACGTGGCCGGCTATGACTCGGTCGCCGCAAACGTCGAGGCCGGCCTCGAGCTCGGGGCGCTCGATCGCGGCGCCGCGACGGTGGCCGACGCGGTCGACGGTGCGCGGGTGGTGTTCTGCGCCGCGCCCATCGAGGCCCTGCCCGGATTGGTGGCGGAGGCGCTGGCGGCGACCGACGAGCACGCCGTGGTCACCGACGTCGGCTCGACCAAGCGCGAGCTGATCGCCAGCCTGCCCGACGACGAGAGCTCGAGCCGGTTCATCGGCGGGCACCCGCTTGCCGGGGCGGAGACGGCCGGGGTCGCGAACGCCCGCGCCGAGCTGCTCGAGGGTGCGCGCTGGTATCTGACCCCGACCGAGCGCTCGAGCGGGCTCGGCTACGACCTCCTGCAGAGCACGCTCTCCGACCTCGGCGCCCGGCCGCAGGCGATCAGCGCCGAGACCCACGACCGGGTGATGGCATCGGTCAGCCACATCCCGCATGTGCTCGCGAACGTGCTCGTCAGCGAGGCGGCGGAGGCGCTGTCCGACGTCTCGGAGCGGCTGCCCGAGGTCGGGACCAGCTTCCGCGACACGACCCGAGTCGCGGGCGCCAATCCGGGCATCTGGGCCGGGATCTTCGCGAGCAACCGCGAGGCGGTGGTGGCCGGGCTCGACTCGATCGCCGACCGCCTGCGCGAGGCCGCGGAGCTGATCCGCTCCGGCGACCACGAGGCGGTCGGCGCCTGGCACGCGACCGCCGGCGACGACCGCCGCCGGCTGCTCGAGGCCGACCTCGCCGGAGGCGAGCTGCGCGAGCTGCGGATCGGGGTTGAGAACCGACCGGGGACCGTCGCCGAGATCGCGCTCGCGCTCGGCCACGCCCAGGTCAACATCCACGACATGGCGCTCTACCCGGCACCCGACATGCGCACCGGAGCGATCTCGATCTGGGTCGCGGGCCCCGAGGAGGCCGAACGCGCTTCGACGATCGTTCGCGAGCTCGGCCACGTCGTCGCCGTGGTCGAGGCCGGCGGCGCATGACCCGCTTCGGGCCCGACGGGTCGCTGCGCGGGTCGCTCACCCCGCCGCCGGACAAGTCGATCTCCCACCGGGCCGCGATCGTCGCGACGATGGGCGACGGCGCGACCGTGGTGCGCAACTACCTCGACGCGGCCGACACCCGCTCGACCCTCGCCGCGATGCGGGCCGTCGGCGCGACCGTCGAGGGCGACCCGGCCGAGCTGCGGATCGGCGGCGTCGGCCTGCGCGGCGCCCGTGGAGCTCCGATCGACGTCGGCAACGCCGGGACGCTCTTGCGGCTACTGCCGGGCTGGCTCGCTGGACAGCCCGACGGGGAGTGGAGCTTCGACGGCGACGAGTCGATCCGCCGGCGGCCGGTCGACCGCGTGCTCGAGCCGCTGCGCCAGATGGGCGCCACGATGGAGGCGCGAGAGGATCGGTTGGTGCCGATGATCGTCCGGGGCGCGGCGCTGCGGGGGATCGAGTACCGGCTCCCGGTCGCGAGCGCGCAGGTGAAGTCGTGCCTGCTGCTCGCGGGCACCGTGGCCGAGGGCCCGACCAGCGTGATCGAGCGCCGCCCGACCCGCGACCACACCGAGCGCATGCTGCGGGCGGCGGGGGCGACGGTCCGCGCCGAGGACGCCGGCACCCCCGTGACCGTCCACGGCGACCTGCCCGCGAAGCGGGTCGAGATCGAGCCCGTGACGCGACTGGAGCCCGGCGAGCTCACGGTGCCGGCCGACTTTTCCTCGGCGGCGTTCTTCATCGTCGCCGCGGCGCTCGTGCGCGGCAGCGAGGTGCGCCTCGAGGGGGTGGGCATCAACCCCGGCCGGATCGGGCTGCTCGGGATCCTCACGCGGATGGGCGCTGCCGTGGAGGTGATCGAGACGGCGGCCGCGGGCCGGGAGCCGGTGGCGACGATCGTCGCCCGTTCGGGCCCGCTGCAGGGCACGAGGGTCGGCGGCGGCGAGGTGCCGCTGGCAATCGACGAGCTGCCGCTGGTCGCCCTCGCCGCGTGCTTCGCCGACGGCGAGACGGTGGTCACCGGCGCCGCCGAGCTCCGCCACAAGGAGTCGGACCGGATCACGGCCGTGGTGGACGGCCTGCGTGGGCTGGGCGCGGAGATCGAGGCAACCGAAGACGGCTATGTCGTGAGCGGCGGCAGCGGCTTGTCCGGCGGGACGATCGACGCCGCCGGCGATCACCGGCTGGCGATGCTGGGCGCCGTCGCCGGCCTCGCCTCGGACGCGGGCGTCGAGGTGCGCGGGTTCGAGGCCGCCGATGTCAGCTATCCCGATTTCGAGCGCGACCTGCGAGAGCTCATCGGTGCCTGAGATGGGAGCGATGAAGCGGCGCCTGCTCAACGGGGAGCTGTTTCGCGGCGACGCCGAGCTCGAGCGCGAGGTGGCCCGGGCCGCTGCCCTGTGCGATCGCTTCAACGCGACGGCGTCGACCGACGAGGCCACGCTCAACGCGATCCTCGCGGAGCTCCTCGGCGAGGTCGGCGAGGGCGTGACGGTGAAGCCGCCGTTTCGCTGCGACTACGGCTACCGGACCTCGATCGGCGCGAGGACGTTCATGAACTGGGACTGCTCGCTGCTCGACGGCGGCGGGATCGAGATCGGCAGCCACTGCCAGATCGCCCCCGGCGTGCAGCTGACGACGGCAACGCACCCGATCGACCCGGCCGCGCGCCGCGACGGCTGGGAGAGCGCCGCGCCGATCTCGATCGGCGACAACGTCTGGCTCGGCGCCGGCGCGATCGTCTGCCCGGACGTGTCGATCGGCGCCGACACGGTCGTCGGCGCCGGCGCGGTCGTGGTGGGCGACCTCCCCGCGGGCGTCGTCGCGGTGGGCGTTCCGGCCAAGCCGGTGCGCGAGATCACCGAGGCGGACCGCGTCGAGGTTCCGCGCTAGAGCGCCGTCGGCGGCGGCTCAGTCCGCGGAGCTCGGGTGCCCGACGCCGGGCCACGGAGAGAGCAGGAGCAGCAGGCGGGACTCCTCGGCGGCGCGGACCTCGTGGCGCTCGTTGGGGTCGAACGCGGCGAGCAGGCCGGGTCCGCCGCCGACCGTCTCGCCGCCGGCGTCGTCGATCTCGACCCGGCCCGAGACGACCAGCAGCCAGGCGCGCTCGTGGACCTGGTGCTCCTGCAGGCTCTCGCCGGCCGGAAGGTTGATCACGATCACGCGGCCCTCGTCGTTCGAGGTGAGCACCTCGGGGTTGTGCGGCTGCACGTCGAGGCGCGAGATGTCCCAGCTCTCCATCGAGCGCAGCCTATCCTCACCGCCGCCATGGTGATCGCCATCGATGGGCCCGCGGGGGCCGGGAAGTCGACCGTCGCCCGCGGGGTCGCGGGCGCGCTCGGCTTCACGTACCTCGACTCCGGCGCCATGTACCGCGGCGTGGCGCTGAAGACGCTGCGTGCCGGGGTCGACCCGGCGGACGCCGACGCCACGGGCGACATCGCCCGGGGCATCGACCTGCGGCTCGTCGGCGCCGGCCTCCTGCTCGACGGCGACGACGTCAGCGCCGCGATCCGCACGCCGGAGGTGACCAAGGCCGCCTCGGTGGTGTCGGCCCACCCGGGCGTCCGCCGGGCGATGGTCGAGCGCCAGCGGGCGATGATCGACAGCGCCGACTACGTCGCCGAGGGCCGCGACATCGGCACGGTGGTGAGCCCCGACTCGCCGCTGAAGGTCTTCCTCGTCGCCAGCGACGAAGAGCGCGCCCGGCGGCGGGCGATGCAGACGGGCGAGGACGAGGCCGAGGTCCTCGCCGCCCAGCGCGAGCGCGACCGGCGCGACCGCGAGCGCGAGCACGGGGCGCTGCGGGCCGCCGAGGACGCGGTGGAGGTCGACACCACCGGCCTCGCCATCGACGACGTCGTCGGCCGCGTCGTCGACCTGGCGCGCGACCGCGGGATCGGCGCCGGATGAGCGCCGGGCGGCTCCCGCGGATCGCCGTCGTCGGCTTTCCCAACGTCGGCAAGTCGACGCTCGTCAACCGGCTGGTGGGCGGGCGCGAGGCCGTCGTGCACAAGGAGGCCGGAGTGACCCGCGACCGCAAGGTGCTCGAGTGCGAGTGGAACGGGCGCCGCTTCGAGCTCATCGACACCGGTGGCGTCGACCTCGCGGCCGAGGACTCGCTCTCGCGGGCCGTACAGGGCCAGGCGCGCGAGGCGATCGCCGATGCCGACGCGGTGGCGATCGTGCTCGACACGCGCGCCGGGCTGCGCCAGGGCGACGCCGAGGTCGCCGAGATCCTCCGCCGGGCCGACCTACCCGTGGTCGTGGTCGCCAACAAGGTCGACGGAGCGGGTGACGAGCCCTCCGTGGCCGACCTCTACGCGCTCGGGCTCGGCGAGCCGATCCCGGTGTCGGCCGCGCACGGGCGCGGCACGGGCGACCTGCTCGACCGGATGGTCGAGCTCCTCCCGGAGCCCTCGAGCGATGGGTCCGACGGACGAGGACGTGGTGCGCCTCGCCGTGATCGGGCGCCCCAACGTCGGCAAGTCGTCGCTGGTCAACGCCTTCCTGGGCGCCGAGCGGGTGATCGTGTCCGAGCTGGCGGGAACGACGCGCGACGCGATCGATACCCCGCTGGTGGTCGACGGCCGCGACGTGCTGCTGGTCGACACGGCGGGCATCCGGCGGCGCAGCAAGGTCGCGGGCACGGTCGACTACTACGCCCAGCTGCGCTCCGAGCGCGCCGCCGAGCGCGCCGACGTCGCGCTCGTTTGCTGCGACGCGTCCGAGGGCGTGACCGCCGAGGACCTGCGGGTCGCCGAGCTGTCGATGAAGTCCGGCTGCGCGACCCTGATCGCTTTGAACAAATGGGATCTGGCACGAAACCCGAACACCCCCGGACGCGAAGCGGAGGAGGTGGGAGGTTTTGATCTGGAGGACATGACCGCTCGGATCGGCAAGCGGGTGCGCCAGCGGCCGCCGGTGATCGCCTGTTCGGCGCTCACGGGGCGGGGCGTGGCGAAGCTGCTCGACCGCGCGGTGGAGCTCGCCGACCGCCGCACCGAGCGGATCCCGACGCCGGAGCTGAACCGCTTCGTGGGTGACGCCGTCGCCCAGCGCCCGCCGCCGCAGCGCCACGGCAAGCGCCTGCGGCTCTACTACGCGGCGCAGATCGGTACCCGACCGCCGCGGTTCGCGATCCAGATCAACGATCGCAAGCTGATCACCCGCGATTGGGCCTACTCCTTGGAGAACCGCCTGCGCGAGCGCTACCGGCTCGAGGGCGTGCCCGTGATCATCGACTTCGTACCGAAGCGCGCCCGCCGCGCCGACTCCTAGCCGCCCGCTATACAACCGGCCCAGTGCGCACTCCTTCGACGGGCGGGATCCCGGCCGCAATCCTCAGGCGCCTGCGGAGCGTGCGCTACGCCGTCGCCGACGTCCTGTACGTGATCGGCCGCGCGCTGCGGAAGGCGGGGAGGTACGCCCTCCGGCTCCCGCAGGCGATCGGCAGCGGCTCCGCCCGCTTCTGGGGCTCGCTCTCGGCGGTCGCCAGGCGCCGGCTGGCGATTGCCGTCGGGGTCGCTGTGGCCCTGATCGCGATCCTGGCCCTGGCGGTGCCCAACCTCCCCTGTTCATTCCCCGGCGGCGACGCGTGCGCGCCAAACGACGACGCCGAGCAGTTGGTCCCGGCCGATGCGCTCGCCTACGTACACGCGGACCTCGACCCCGAGTCCGATCAGTACGCGACGCTCACCAGGCTGGCGGGTCGGGCGCCGCTGTTCGGCGGGCAGGTCGCCGCCGGGGCCGCCGGGCTGATCCCCGGACCGCGCGGCACCACGGTGAACTTCGACAGCGACATCCGCCCCTGGTTCGGAGGCGAGGCGGCCTTCGCCGTGCTGCCCGGCGCTGGGGGAGGCGCGGCGCGCATCGACCTGCTCGAGGTCGCGGACGCCGACGGGGCGACGGCGTTCTCGCAGCAGCTGGCGGGCGCGCGCGGTACGACCCAGGACTACGAGGGCGTCGAGGTCACCATCGGTTCGCGCGGCATCTCCAGCGCGCAGACCGACGGCTTCTTGGTGATCGGCTCCGGCGAGGCGGTGCGCGCGGCGATCGACACCGCGACCGGGGCGGAGGGCTCGGAGCCGCTCGCCGACGACGATCACGCCGCCGACGTGCGCGACCAGCTTCCGGACCAGCGGTTCGCGGACGCCTGGCTGTCGCCGGACGGCGTCACGCAGCTGATCGCCGGCGGCGGCGGGCTGCTGTCGACCGTCACACCGCTGCTCGCTCCGGGGGCGACCACCGGCGCCGCGGCCTCGCTGAGCGCATCGGGCGACGCGATCGAGCTCGCTGTGCGCAGCGACCTCGACCCGGACAGCGAGGGGTCCTCGCCGGGCTTCTTCGACGCCTTTCCCGGCTTCGAGCCGACGCTGCCCGCGAGGCTGAGCCCGGACACGCTCGCCTATCTCGGCTTCGGCGACCCGCGGAGCACGGCGGCGGCCCTCCTCTCGCAGGCGACCACCGAGGCGCCCGGGATCGCGGCGGGCTTCGAGGACCTCGTCAGGCGGCTCAGCAAGGGCGGCGGGGTGGACCTGGCGACGCAGGTCGCGGGCGCGCTGGGCGACGAGGCGGCGGTGGCGATCGCGCCCTCGTCGGCGACCGACGCCGCGGCGGCGGGAACGCCGGAGTCCGCGCAGCCGACGCTGCCCTACGCGCTGTTCGTCGCGTCCGGAGTCGACGAGGCCGAGGCCCGCGCGGCGCTGGCCGCGCTCCAGGCCCCGCTGGCCGCCGCGGTCAGCGCCGGGAACGCGGGCAACGCGCCGGCGTTCGGCGAGCAGCAGATCGGGGGCGTCGACGCGCGGAGCCTGCAGGTCTCGCCGGCGGTCGAGCTCACCTACGCGGTCTTCGACGGGCTCGCCGCTGTGGCGACCAACCCGGCCGGGATCGCGGACCTCGCCGGCGACGGTGGCCTCGACCAGGACTCGACCTACAAACGGGCGACCGAGGGGTTCGGCGACGAGCCCTCGCTGCTCGCCTATTTCGACCTCGCGGGACTGGTCGAGGTCGGCGAACGCAGCGGGCTGGCAGAGGATCCGGCCTACGCCACGTTCGCCGGCGACTTCCGCAGCCTCGACGCCCTCGGCCTGGAGATCTCGAGCTCCGACGACGTCCTGGCGACCGACGCACGCCTGCTGTTGCGCGAGGGCGTGGCGGTCCCACAGACCACCACGACCCCTGTACCAGCGGACTGAATTGCGATTAACCTTCCCGGCCTATGACTTCAAATCTTGGCGATAACGAGTACCTGTTCACCTCCGAATCGGTGACGGAGGGGCACCCCGACAAGGTCGCCGACCAGATCTCCGACGGCGTCCTCGACGCGGTCATGCGCGATGACCCGGCGGGGCGCGTCGCCTGCGAGACGCTGGTCAACACGGGGCTCGTGGTCGTCTCCGGCGAGATCTCGACCGAGATCTACGTCGACATCCCGGCCATCGCGCGAGAGACGATTCGCCGCATCGGCTACACGGATGCCGACCTCGGCTTCTCGGCCGAGTCCTGCGCGGTGCTCAACGCGATCGACAAGCAGTCGCCCGACATCGCCCAGGGCGTCGACAACGCGCTCGAGTCGCGCACCGACCCGGCCGACGACGACGAGCTCGACGTCGCCGGGGCCGGCGACCAGGGGATGATGTTCGGCTACGCGACGCGCGAGACGCCGGAGCTGATGCCGATGCCGATCTCGCTCGCCCACAAGCTCGCCCAGCGGCTCGCCGAGGTCCGCAAGGGAGAGGTCGTCCCCTACCTGCGCCCGGACGGCAAGACCCAGGTCACGGTCCGCTACGAGAACGGCCAGCCGATCGAGATCGAGAAGGTCCTGATCTCCACCCAGCATCGCGACGGGGTCGACTGCGACTCGCTGATTCGGCCCGACCTCTGGGAGCACGTGTTGCACCCGATCCTGCCGGCCGAGCTCTATGACGAGCGCAAGCTGAACACGAAGCAGAACTTCCTCGTCAACCCCACCGGGCGCTTCGTGATCGGCGGCCCGGTCGGCGACGCGGGGCTCACGGGCCGCAAGATCATCGTCGACACCTACGGCGGCATGGCCCGCCACGGCGGCGGCGCCTTCTCGGGCAAGGACCCGTCCAAGGTCGACCGCTCCGCCGCCTACGCGGCGCGCTGGGTGGCCAAGAACGTGGTCGCCGCGGGCCTCGCCGACCGGTGCGAGGTCCAGGTCGCCTACGCGATCGGGGTCGCGCATCCGGTCTCGGTGATGGTCGAGACGTTCGGCACCGAGAAGATCCCGCGGGGTGAGATCGCGCGGCTCGTGGACGAGCAGTTCGACCTCCGGCCCGGATCGTTCCGCGAGGAACTGCGGCTGCACCGGCCGATCTACCAGAAGACGGCCGCGTACGGGCACTTCGGCCGCGACGACCACGACTTCACCTGGGAGCGCACCGACCGCGCCGATGCGCTGCGGTCCGCCGCCGGGCTCTCCGAGACGGCCGGGGTCGCCTAGCCGGCCGGCGGCGCCGGCTCGCTGGAGGCCGGCCGCGCGGTCTGGTCGCCGAGGCCTTCGGGCGAGGCGACGCCCGTCGCCTGGTCGACCATGTGGACGACGTCGGCCGGCTCACCCACGCCCTCGAAGATGAAGTTGTAGTCGTCGCCCGCGGCGGTGTCGAAGTCGACGTCGCCGATCTGCAGTATCCGCTGGAGCACGCTCTGGCGGTAGTTGACGTTTTGGACCCGCTCCAGCCGCGTCTCCTGGATCGTCCGCGAGACGATCCCGCGCTTGATGTTCAGGCGACGGTTCGTGATCGTGTAGTTCGTGGCGACGCGCTTGACGAAGCCGATCGAGGATCGTCAGCGCAACGCCGACGAGGGCGATGATCGCGACGAGCCCCTTGTCGGTCTCGTCGCCGATGGTGCCGGTCGCTAGCGCGACGAGCAGGCACACGACGGCGGTCGCGAGGATCCCCTTGATGTAGAAGTCGAGGATCGCCCGCCAGGAGGGATGGCCCTCGTAGAGGATCTGCTCTCCCGGGTGCAGCTTCAGCGCCACCGGCGGCAGTCTATCCCCGCACCGGCGGCGTTCGCCGCGGCCACGCGACCAGGGCTCCGCGTCCGCCGCCGGCCCTAGCCTGCGGCGCGATGCCGATCGCCAGGGTCGAGCCCCTGACCACCGCCCGCGCGCTGCGCGGCCCGTACGACTACCTGCTTCCCGAGCGCCTCGGCGAGGTCGGGGTCGGGACGGTGCTCGAGGTCCCGTTCGGGCGCCAGCGCCTGCTCGGCGTCGTGGTCGAGCTCGCCGAGCGCAGCGAGCTGCCCGCGGCACGCTTGGCCGAGCCGCTGGCCGCGCTGGAGGCCGGCGTCGCCCGCGAGCTGGTCGAGCTCGGGCTCTGGGTCGCGCGCGAGTACTGCTCGACGCCGGCCAGGGGGCTCGAGCTGGTGTTGCCCCCGGGCACCACCGGGGTTCGGGGCCAGACGCGGGCTCGCACCGAGATCGTCGCCACGGCAACCGATCCCGCCGCTGCGGCGCTCGCCGGCTCGGGCAGCCTGGGCGTGGTGCAGCGGCGGGCGCTCGAGCTGCTGATCGCCTCGCGGGGGCGTGAGGTGGGAGCTGGCGAGCTCGCGGACGCCGGGGTGGGGCGGGATGCGCTGCGCCGGCTGGAGCGTCGCGGGCTCGTCCAGCTGGGTGAGCGCCAGGTGGTCCGCCGGCCGCGCTCGGCGCCGATCGGCGCCCCTGCGGACCCGGTCGAGCTGGACCCGGACCAGCGCGCCGCGGTCGATCGCATCGTCGCGGCGCTCGACGGTGAGGCCAGTGAGCTCCTCCTCCACGGCGTCACGGGCTCGGGCAAGACGGAGGTGTACCTGGCCGCCGCCGAGGCGGCGCTCGACCGCGGTCGCGGGGCGATCATCCTCGTGCCGGAGATCGGCATGACCCCGCAGGCCGTGTCGAGGTTCGTGGCCCGCTTCGGCGACCGCGTCGCGGTTCTGCACTCGCGCCTGCGGGCCGGCGAGCGGCGCGACGAGTGGCACCGACTGCGCGACGGCGAGGCGCGAATCTGCGTCGGTCCGCGCTCCGCCGTGTTCGCTCCGATCTCAGGCCTGGGGCTGATCGTCGTCGACGAGGAGCACGACGGCTCGTACAAACAGGAGGGTGACCCGCGCTACGACGCCCGCGAGGTCGCCAGGCGCCGCGCCGCCCAGGCGGGCGCCGCGCTCGTCCTCGGCTCGGCGACGCCGCGCCCCGAGAGCTGGGACACGCTGGAGCGGATCGAACTGCCGCGCCGCGTCGACGGCCGCGCACTGCCGCCGGTTGAGCTGCTCGACATGCGCGGTCGCGACGGCCGCGCCGGCCCGCTGCACGAGCGGACCCGCGACGCCCTGGCCGAGGTGGGCGAGCGCGGCGGCAAGGCGATCGTGCTCATCAACCGCCGCGGCTGGGCGCCGCATCTGTGCTGCCGGGGTTGCGGCTGGGTCGCCGAGTGCCCACAGTGCGACGTCTCGCTCGTCGTCCACGCTGCGGGCGAGGACCTGCGCTGTCACCACTGCGGGCACGCCCAACGGCTACCGGCGGCCTGCCCAGAGTGCGGCTCGCCGACCCTGGCGCGAGCCGGGGCCGGGAGCCAGCGGATCGAGGCCGAGATCGCCGCTGCGGCCGGCGGGATCGAGGTCTTCCGCCTCGACGCCGACAGCACGGCCGGGGTCGACGGGCACCTCGAGATCCTCTCCCGCTTCGAGCGCGCCGACGCCGGGGTGCTGGTCGGCACCCAGATGGTGGCCAAGGGCCACGACTTCCCCGAGGTCGTGCTCGGCGTGGTCATCGACGCCGACTCGACTCTCCGGTTCCCGGATTTTCGCGCCGAGGAGCGGACCTTCGCCCTGGTCGCGCAGCTCGCGGGCCGCAGCGGTCGCGGCCGGCGCAGCGGGCGGGTGCTCGTGCAGACGCTGACCCCCGCGGCCGCCGCGCTTCACCACGCATCGCGTCACGACGCCGCCGGCTTTCTGCGGGGCGAGCTCGCCCGCCGCGAGGAGCTCGGCTATCCGCCGTTCGCACACCTCATCCGGATCGAGCTGGCAGGCGCCGACGGCGCACGCGCCCAGGCCGCCGCCGAGCGCCTGGGCGAGGCGTTGGCTGCCGGGCTGCCCGCCGGAGCCACCGTCCTGGGGCCCGCGCCGCGCTTTCGCCGTCGCGGGCTCGAGCGGCGCCAGCTCCTCGTGAAGGCGCCCGAGCGGGCCGCGGCGGTGGCCGTGATCCGCGAGCTGATCCGCGCGGAGGCGGCGGCGCGGCGCCTGCGCGAGCTGCGGGTCGCGGTCGACGTCGACGCCTCCTAGCGCCGGTCGCCTACCCATAAACTCATCGGTCTCATGGGCGAGACGACCGAGGAACAGCTGGAGACGACCGCCGAGGTCGAGGAGACCACGGCGGGCGGACTCACCGAGGAGGAGCGCGAGAGCCGGGCCGAGGCGCTCGCCCAGGTGCGCACCTTCGGCGACCCGGTGCTTCGGTCGCAGGCCTCCCAGGTGACCGAGTTCGACGCCGAGCTCGCCCGCGAGGCGGAGCGCATGGTCGAGATCATGCACGGCGCGATGGGCGTCGGCCTCGCGGCGACCCAGCTCGGCGTCCTGCGCCAGCTGCTGGTCTTTCAGGCCGGGCCGGACGCCGAGGCGACGGCGGTGGTCAACCCGCAGGTCGAGTGGCTTTCGGAGGAGCTGGCGACCGCCGAGGAGGGCTGCCTCAGCCTGCCGGGGATCGGCGTCGACGTCGAGCGCCCCCTCTACGCCCGCGTGCGCGGACTCGACGTCGAGGGCAGGCCGCTCCTGCTCGAGGCCTCGGGGCTGGAGGCGCGCGTGCTCCAGCACGAGATCGACCACCTAAACGGGGTCCTGATCCTCGATCGCACCGAGCGCGGGCAGCGCAAGGCCGCGATGCGCGCCCTGCGCGAGGGCGACACCTACAGCCCCAGCCCGGAGCCCGGGTCCGAGTTCGACGACGACGACGGTTGAGGGTCGTCTACCTCGGCACCTCCCCCTTCGCCGCCGCGATCCTGCGGCGGCTCGCCGCAAAGCGCCTACCGGCCGGTGTTGGTGGTGACCCCTCCCGACCGGCGCCAGGGCCGCGGTCGCCGCGTCTCGCCCGTGCCCGCCGCGACGGCCGCCGAGGAGCTCGGGATCGAGGTTCTGAGGACCGAGGCGACCGAGCGCCCCGAGGCGTTGGCGGCGATCGGGGCCGCGGAGCCCGAGCTCGGGGTGGTGTGCGCGTTCGGGCAGCTGCTGCGCGAACCGCTGCTCTCGGAGTTCGAGCTGCTGAACGTCCACCCGTCCCTGCTCCCGCGGTGGCGCGGCGCGGCGCCGATCGAACGGGCGATCATGGCCGGTGACCCCGAGACCGGGGTCGCGGTGATGCGGGTCACCGAGGGCCTCGACTCCGGCCCCGTGGCGCTGGTGGAGCACGCGCCGATCGAGCCGGACGACGACTTCGGGGCCCTCTCCGCGCGGCTGGAGCGCCTCGGCGGGGACCTGATCGTCCGGGCGCTCGACCTGCGCGCAGCCGGCGGGCTCGAGTTCACCGAGCAGGACGACGGCGAGAGCACATACGCCGACAAGGTGGCGCCGGCCGAGCGCCGGCTCGACCCGGCCGAGCCGGCGATCGCGCTGGAGCGCCGGGTGCGGGCGCTTCACCCGCACATCGGCGCGTACCTGGAGCTGGCCGGGGGCGAGCGGCTTGGGGTCGCGTCCGCCCGCGCCGAGGAGGGCGAGCTCGAGACCGGGGTCCTGGACGCCGGCGACGGCCTCCGCCTCGGGTGCGGCGAGGGCGTCCTGAGGCTGTCCGAGGTGCGCCCGGTGGGCGGGCGGACGATGGACGCGGCCGCCTTCCTGCGTGGTCACAGCCTCCCCGAGCTCGCGTGAGCGCCACGGTGACGCCAGCCCGCCGGCTGGCCTACGAGATCCTCCGGCGAACCTTCGAGGAGGGGGCGTGGACGGACCGGGCCTTCGCGGCCGCCGCCGGGCGGCTGGACCTGGACCCGCGCGAACTCGCGCAGGCTCGCCGCCTGAGTTACGGCTCGGTGCAGAGGCGGGGCACCGCCGACCACTTCGTGCGGGTGCTCGCCGGCCGGCGCGGCGGCCGCGTCGACGCCGCGGCCCTCGCCGCGCTGCGGCTCGGCCTGTACGAGCTCCTGTGGTCGGAGACCGCCGACCACGCCGCCGTCGATCAGGCCGTCGAGCTCGCCAAGGCCGGCACCCGGCGCAGCGGCGCGCCGCACGGGCGGGCCCGTGCGGCTTCGGGATTCGTCAACGCGCTGCTGCGCCGCGCCGCGACCGAGCGCGACGAGCTGCTCGCGAGCCTGGACGACTCGACGCCGGCGGGCGCGGCCGTCGCCCACTCCTACCCCGAGTGGCTGGCGGAGAAGTGGTGGGCGGAGCTGGGCGAGTCCGAGGCGCGGCTGCTCATGGCCGCGATGAACGAGCCCGCGGAGGCTGCGTTTCGGGTCAACACCCTGCGTGCGGCGCCTGACGGACTGGCGGCTGAGTTGCGGGCGGCCGCGGTGGAGGTCACGGGCCCCGGGTCCGGCGGGCTGCTGGACCCGAGCGACGGAATCGTTGTGGGCGCGGCGGGGGAGAAGGTGGTGACGAGGGTGGCCACCGGCGAGCTGGTGCCCCAGTCGCGCGGCTCGCAGGCGATGGTCGCGCTGCTCGACCCGCGGCCAGGCGACCGGGTGCTCGACCTCTGCGCCGGCCCCGGGATCAAGACGACCGCGATCGGGGCGCGGATGGGCGACCGCGGGGAGATCGTCTCCATCGAGGCCGACCCGCGCCGGGCCGCCGAGGTGGCCGAGCTCTGCGCCCGTGCGGGGGTGAGCTGCGCGCGCGTGGAGGTGGCCGACGCGACCGAGGCCGACCTCGGGTCTGGCTACGATCGCATCCTCTTGGACCCGCCCTGCACCGATCTTGGAACGCTCGCCTCGCGGCCGGACGCGCGGTGGCGCAAGTCGTCCGAGGACGTCGAGCGCCTCGCTGCGATCCAGCGGCGGATGCTGGTCCGTGCGGCTCGGGCCCTGGCGCCGGGCGGGTCGCTCGTGTACTCGACCTGCACGATCTCGGCGGCTGAGAACGAGGGGCAGGCGGCGGCGATCGCCGACTACGTCGACGACGTCGTGCCCGACGACCTCGGCGCCGCGCACGCGGGACTGGCCTCACGCCGCGATCCGCGCTTCCTGCAGATCCTGCCCCAGCGCGACCACACCACGGGCTTCTTCGGCGCCCGCCTGCGAAGGGCGGGCTGATCGCCGACGAGCGCGAGATCCGCCGTCCCGGCTGCCCCGGTTGCGGCGAACCCTGGCTGCGCCCAACGCAGCTCCCGGGCCGCTACCGCTGCGTGTACTGCCTGCGCCGCTACGAGCTTGTCTCCCAGTGCCCGAACTGCGGCGAGCACCAGACGATGGTCCGCATGTCCGCCGACGAGGACCTGCTCTGCCAGCAGTGCGGGCACTCGATGCTGCAGCCGCTGTGAGCGCTCCTCCGACACCCGACGCCTACGTCGGTCGGCGGGTGGCGCCCTCGATTCTGTCCGCCGACTTTTCGCGGCTGGGGGCCGAGGTGGACACGGTGCTCGAGGCCGGTGCGCGGGTGATCCACGTCGACGTGATGGACGGGCACTTCGTCCCGCCGATCACGATCGGCCCGCTGGTCGCCGGCTCGATCGCCGATCGGGTGCACGCCGCCGGCGGGGCGATCGACGTGCACCTGATGATCGAGCGCCCGGAGCGCCACGTCGAGGCCTTCGCGGAGGCGGGCGCCGACTCGATCACGATCCACGTCGAGGCGACCCCGCATACGAACCGCACGTTGAACGCGATCCGCGAGGCCGGCTGCCTCGCGGGCGTGGCGCTCAACCCGGGCACACCGGTGAGCGCGGTGAGCGAGCTCGCCGGGGTCGCCGACCTGATCCTGTGTATGAGCGTCAACCCCGGTTGGGGCGGCCAGCCGTTCATCGGCGCTTCGCCCGACAAGCTGCGCCGCCTCGCCGATCTCCACCCCGAGGCCCTGCTCGAGGTCGATGGCGGCGTCGACCCGGGCACCGCCGGGCTGGTGGCGGACGCCGGCGCGACGCTGCTCGTCGCGGGCTCGGCGATCTTCGGGACGCCCGACCCGGCGCAGGCCTACCGTGAGATCGCCGCCGCGGCCGGGGCGAATTAGCGTTTCTAACCGCTGCGCGGCGCCGCGGCGCTCAGGGCACCGGCCAGCTCCTGCCACCAGGCCCGCTCGGCCGAGCTGAGGCCGTCGCGGGTGACGCGGCGGGCGCACCATTCGGCGAGCGCGCGACGGCCGCCGACCGCGAGCAGGTCGGCGCCGGTCGCCGCGTAGCGGCCGTCCGCGAGCGTCGCGAGGACGCCGGGGCCGTCGCTGCGGGTGCGCATCGTCTGGGAGACGGGCACGCCCTCGATCGCCTCCGGGGCACCCGGGTCGCCGTCGGTCGCCGACCAGGGGCGCACCGAGAACACCTGTGGCGCCCCGCGGGGCGGCAGCGCGGGAACCGGGGGCCCGCCGAGGGGCCCGTCACGCCAGCGCTCGGCCAGCCGCTCGAGCTCTCCCGAGTGCTCGAGCCGCGAGACGACATGAAGCTCGTCGCCTGGCTCGATCAGGGTCGAGCCGCGCGGCGGCAGCGCCTCGCCGCCGCGGACGATCAGGTTGACCAGCGCCTGGCGGGGGAGGCCGAGCTCCTTCACCGTACGGCCGCCCGCGGCATCGCCGGGACGCACCCGCCACACGAGCGACTCGCCCCCGAGCTCGCGGATGATTCCCGTCTCGATCAGCGGTGGCGGCAGCGCCACCTCGTCGCTGACCACGCCCAGGCGCTTCGCCAGCGGCTCGAAGGTGCTGCCCTGGATCAGGGTCGAGGTGACGACGACGAAGAAGACGACGTTGAAGATCAGGGCCGTGTCGCCGACGCCGGCGACGACTGGGAAGGTGGCGAGCCAGATCGGGATCGCGCCGCGGAGGCCCGCCCAGCCGAGCATCAGCCGCTCGCGGTTGTCAAACGGCGAGAACGCGCTGGCGACGAACGCGGCGAGCGGGCGGGCGACGAAGATCAGCACGACCGCGACCAGCAGCGCCGCGCCCGCGTGGTCGTCGAGCCCACTGGGGAAGACCAGCAGCCCGAGCAACACGAACAGCGAGATCTGGGCGATCCACGAGAGGCCCTGGTGAAAGGCGATCGTCGTCTGGCGGGCGGGGATCGGCCCGGTGCCGAGGATCAGGGCGACGATGTAGACCGACAGAAAGCCGGACCCGTGGACGAGCTCCGGCACCCCGTAGGCGAGCGCCGCGGTGGCGAGCGACGCCACCGGGTACAGCCCGGGGCTCGGCAGGTCGACCCTGCGGACGCACCACCGGGCGCCGAACCCGATCGCGACGCCGAGGGCGAGCCCGAGCGCGAGCTTGACCGCGAGGCTGGCGACCATGTCGGCGAGGCCGTAGTCCGACATCTGGATCCAGTCGATGAACCCGGTGACGAGCAGCAGCGCGACCGGGTCGTTCATGCCGGACTCGCCCTCGAGCGCCCGCGCGAGACGTTTGCGCAGGTGCGAGCCGCGCAGGACGGCGAAGATCGCCGCGCTGTCGGTCGCCGCCACGGCGGAGCCGATCAGCAGTCCCTCGAGGGTCGAGAGATCGAGCAGCCAGACCGCGGCCAGGCCGGTGATCACCGCTGTGACCACGGTGCCGATCGTCGCCAGCGAGATCGCGGTCCCGAGCACCGGGCGGATCTCGTTCCAGCCCGCGGTGAGGCCGCCCTCGAAGAGGATCAGCACGAGCCCGATCGTCCCCAGCGTGCGGGCGAGCTCGTAGTTGTTGAAGTCGACGCCGCCGATGCCCTCGGACCCGATCAATATCCCGAGGCCCAGGAAGAGCAGCAGGCCGGGGATTCGGACTCGATCGGCGGCCTTGGCGGCGACGAGCCCCGCGGCCAGCAACAGCCCGACGACGAGGATCAGCTCGGAATCGGACACCGCGGCGACCGTACCCGGTTATCAGCTGGCTTCGTCGGCCAGTGCAAGCCGCGCCTCGACCTCCTGCGCGGGGCTCAGCTCGTCGCCGTCGCGCCGTTCGCGATACAGGCGCCGCAGGGCGAGGAAGAGGACCGCGGCGGCGGCGAGGAAGCCGACCTCGATCCGGCGCGCCGGATCGAGGACGTCGATCAGGCTCCACACGAGAAAGCCGATGGCGCAGGCGATCCAGCAGGTCGCGGCCCGGCGCGCCTGTCCCTGGGCGAGGGCGGCCTGGTTGAGCGTGGTCGAGGCGAGGTACAGGCCCATCGCCGCGGTCACGATCAGCAGGCCGGCGCGGTCGTAGGAGAAGCGGTCGGAGAACGCCGCCTGCATGAGGGCCGGTCCGGCGATGGCGACGACGAGCGCGACCACCGCCGTGAACACGACGATCGCGCGCAGGGTGACGCCGACCGAGAGCTCAAACGCCTCCGCCGCCTCCGGGTCGTCGCCGCGTCGCGACCGCAGCCGCGTGAGGTGGGGCAGGAGGCTGATCGCGATCCCCTGGAAGACCAGCAGGGGGGCGCGGGCGAGCATCAGCACGTTGAAGATGTAGCCCGCGGCGGCGGCGCTGACGCTCGCGTGCAGCAGCAGCGGCCCGGCGTTGAGGAAGATCTGCTCGCTGAGCATGATCAGCAGCACGGCGGCCGCGAACGCCCCGCCGCCGGCGAGCCCCGTGTCGCGCGCCCGGGCCGCCGCGGCCGGAGCAGGGGCCGTGCCGGCGGCCCGCGTTGCGCGGTGGACGAAGGCGAGCGGGACCACGGTGAGCGAGAACAGCGGCGCGGCGACGACGCCCGCGGCGATGGCGTCGCGGCCGGCGGCGATCCCCACGGCGACCGCGAGCGAGAAGAGCATGCGCGAGAACGACTCCGAGGTCAGCAGCCCGGCGAGCACGCCGAAATGGCCCTCGCCGGCGAGAAAGCCGCGGGCGAAGAAGCTGGCCGCAAACGCCAGCACCGCACCGACGTAGATCCAGTAGAGGGTCTCGCTGCCGGAGAACAGCTCGTCGGTGAGCGGACCGCGCAACGCGAGGGCCGCGAGGGCGAAGCAGATTGCGACCAGGGCCTGGATCCGGGCCGCGGTGCGCAGCACGCCGCCGATGGGCTCCGCGCGCTCGCGGCGCTCGGCGATGCTCCGCGAGAGGTACTGCTCCACGGGGCGATGGAGCACCGAGATCGTCACGAAGGTGGCCGACCACAACACGACGACCTCGCCGTAGGCGGTCGAGTCGAGGTTGTGGGAGGCGAGGGCGAAGAAGACGTAGGTGAGGACCCCCGCCGCGCCGACCCCAGCCGAGAGCATCCCCGCCGAGCGCCCGAAGCTGCGCGCTTGGGCACCGGCCGCCATCGCCTCGCAAGCTACCGTCCGGGGCGGCCCGATCGGGCGTGCTCCGCGTCCGCGCGCCGAGTGACACCTGAACCACGCGTAGGGTGGTTGTGATGGCACTCGGCGCGTGCTTTGGCCTTGTCGGGCGGGGTATGATCGGTTGACTGACCAGTCAATCAGGATGAGTTCCGTCGCCACAGACGAGGATCGGGCCCGGCTCCGACAGGCGCTGGAGCTCGCCGAGCGGGGCCGCGGCCAGGTGAGCCCGAACCCGCTCGTCGGCGCCGTGATCACCGCGGGCGGGGAGTTGATCGGCGAGGGCCATCACGCCCGGCTCGGCGCCGAGCACGCCGAGGTCGCCGCGCTCGCCGACTGCCGCCGCCGCGGCAACGAGCCGGCGGGGGCGACGATGTACGTCTCGCAGGAGCCCTGCGCGCACCAGGGGCGCCAGCCACCGTGCACGGACGCGATCCTCGCGGCCGGGATCGCTCGCGTCGTGGTCGGCTCCGACGACCCGAGCGAGAAGGCCTCGGGCCGTGGCCCGGGCATCCTGCGCGACGAGGGGGTCGACGTCGCCTTCGCCGACGGCGCGGAGGCCGCGGCCGCCCGGCTCATCAACCAGCCCTTTCGCAAGCACGCGCGCACCGGCCGGCCGCTGGTGACGTTGAAGTCGGCGGTCAGCCTCGACGGCTTCACCGCCACCGCGAGCGGCGACTCGCGGTGGATCTCCGGACCCGAGAGCCGGGCGCTCGTGCATCGATGGCGGGCGGACTCGGACGCGGTCGCGGTCGGGATCGGCACCGCGCTGGCCGACGACCCGTTGCTGACCGCCCGCGACGTCGACGATCCCCACCCGCGCCAGCCGGCGCGCGTGGTCTTCGACTCGGCCGCCCGGCTCACCGTCGACTCGGAGCTCGTGCGCTCGGTCGAGACCGCGCCGCTCTACGTGCTGACCGGCCCGGAGGCCGACCAGGGGCGGGTCGCCGCCCTGCGCGAGGCCGGCGCCGAGGTGATCGATCTCGTCGGCGACCGCGACCGGCGGTTGGCCGCCGCGCTCGACGAGCTCGGAGGCCGCGGGATCACGTCGCTGCTGGTCGAGGGTGGGGCGGAGCTCGCCGGCTCGCTGCTCGGCGCGGGGGAGGTCGACGAACTGCGCGTGTTCATCGCCCCCCTGGTGATCGGCGGCGGCCGCCCGCTGGCGGCGGGCCCGGGGCCGGAGCGGATCGCCGACGCGCTCACGCCGCTGGAGTGCGATTGGCAGCCGTCCGGGGCCGACATGCTCGCCCGGGCAAGGCTGCGGGAGTGGTGATGTTCACGGGGATCGTCGAGGAGGTCGGCGCGGTCGAGGGGGTCGAGTCCGGCGATGGCGGGGCGAGGCTGTCGGTCGGCGCCGGGTTCGGGGGCGAGCTGCGCGAGGGCGACTCGGTCTCGGTGGAGGGCGTCTGCCTCACGGCGACGGCCGTGCGTGCCGATGGCTTCGATGCCGACGTCATGAACCAGACCCTGAGCCTGACCACCCTCGGCGAACTCGAGCCCGGCGCCCGCGTCAACCTCGAGCCGGCGCTGCGCGCCGGGCGTCCGCTCGGCGGCCACCTCGTGCAGGGTCATGTGGACGGCGTGGGGGAGGTGCGCTCGGTGACCGCGGACGGTTTCGCGCGCCGGGTGCGGGTCTCGGTCCCGGACGGCCTGGGCCGCTATCTGGTCGAGCACGGGTCCGTGGCCGTGGCCGGGGTCAGCCTCACGGTCGCCGACCTCGGCGACGACTGGTTCGAGGTCTCGCTGATCCCCGAGACGCTTGAGCGCACCACGCTCGGCTCGGTCGCCGCGGGGGACCGGGTCAATCTGGAGCTGGACGTGGTCGCTCGCTACGTCGAGCGCCTTCTACGCTTCAAGGAGAGAGATGGCTGAGAACACCACCGCCACGCAGGCGCCCTTCGCGACCATCGAAGAGGCCATCGACGAGATCCGCCGCGGCCGGATGGTGGTCGTCTGCGACGACGAGAACCGCGAGAACGAGGGCGACCTGACGCTGGCGGCGCAGTTCGCGACCCCCGAGGCGATCAACTTCATGGCCAAGGAGGGGCGGGGCCTGATCTGCCTCTCGCTCACCTCCGAGCGCTGCGACGAGCTGGGGCTCAACCTGATGGCGGCCAAGAACGAGGCCCCGCTGCAGACCGCGTTCACGGTCTCGGTCGAGGCCCGCGAGGGCGTCACCACGGGGATCTCCGCCGCCGACCGGGCGCACACGATCCAGGTCGCGATCGATCCCAACTCCGACTCCCATTCGCTGGTCCAGCCCGGGCACGTGTTCCCGCTCAAGGCCCGCGACGGTGGCGTGCTCGAGCGCGCCGGTCAGACCGAGGCGGGCGTTGACCTGGCCCGGCTCGCCGGCCTCAACCCGGCCGGGGTGATCTGCGAGATCATGAACGACGACGGGACCATGGCCCGGGTCGGGGACCTGATCCCCTACTGCGAGCGCCACGGCCTGAAGATGATCACGGTCGCCGACCTGATCGCCTACCGGCGGCGCAACGAGCGCCTGGTCGAGCGCGTCGTGGCGACCAAGCTGCCGACGGCGTTCGGGGAGTTCACGGCGGTCGGCTACCGGTCGCTGCTCGACGACAAGCATCACGTGGCGATGGTCAAGGGCAGCGTCTCGGGGGCCGATGACGTGCTCGTCCGGGTCCACTCCGAGTGCCTCACCGGCGACGTCTTTCACTCGCTGCGCTGCGACTGCGGCGAGCAGCTCGAGGCGGCGATGGCGATGATCGAATCGGAGGGGCAGGGCGTGCTCCTCTACCTCTCGCAGGAGGGTCGCGGGATCGGGCTGCTGAACAAGCTCCGCGCCTACAAGCTGCAGGAGGAGGGCCTCGACACCGTCGACGCGAACCTGAAGCTCGGGCTGCCCGCCGACCTGCGCGACTACGGGATCGGGGCCCAGATCCTGGTCGACCTCGGCCTCTCGAGCATCCGCATCCTCACCAACAACCCGAAGAAGATCCACGGGCTCGAGGGCTACGGGCTCTCGGTGAGCGAGCAGGTGCCGATCCAGTCCGTGCCCAACCCGCACAACGAGAGCTACCTGAACGCCAAGCGCGACAAGCTCGGCCATCGCCTGCATCACCAGGGCCTGGCGCTCGACGCCGAGCTGCTCCACGACGAGCACATCCGCGATGCGCGCGAGGAGCGGGAGCGCAGCGGTGGCTGAGTATGCGATCTGCGTTGCGACGTTCTACGAGGAGCTCGCCGGGCGGCTCGTGAACGGCGCGACCGAGGCGTTCGCCGAGCACGGCGTCAGCCCGGCATCGGTCCACACGTTCGAGGTCCCCGGCGCCTTCGAGCTGCCCCTGGCCGCGAAGTGGTGCGCCGAGTCCGAGCGCTTCGACGGCGTGGCCTGCCTCGGGGTCGTGATCCGCGGCGAGACCGACCATTACGAGTTCGTCTGCGCCGAGGCCGCGCGAGGGATCGCCGACGTCTCGCTGCGGACCGGCGTCCCGTGCGCGTTCGGCGTGATCACCGCCGACACCCGCGAGCAGGCCGAAGCCCGGGCCGGCGGCGGCAAGCGCGATCAGGGCCGTAACGCGGCGCTCGCCGCGCTGCGAATGGCCGAGCTGCGCTCGAGCTTCTGAACCACCGCTGAATAAGCCGGCTCAACGGCGCCGGGGGTCGGCTGCGGCCTACGGCCTCCGCCTCCCTGTCGCTACCATCCTCCGTCCCATGGCCAAGGTCTGTTTCAACTGCGGCAAGAAGCCCGCGTTCGGCAACTCGCGCAGCCACTCGATGGTCGCGACCCGTCGGCGCTTCGACCCGAACCTCCAGAAGGTCCGGATCGACGACGGCGGCCGCCCCCGCCGCGTCTACGTCTGCACCCGCTGCCTCAAGGCCAACAAGGTCACGAAACACGCCTGAGCGCGGCTCGCCGCCGCGGTCGGTCGGCACCTCTCACCGAGGGCTCGACAGCCGACTTCGGGTCGCTCTGACGACGAATAGTCGGCGCTCGGTGGCGTTGGGACATCGGTCTGTCGCCTTTGAGTCGGAGACCGACTGGAAGTCGACATCGGGAGCGCCACTGAGCAGCTGGGGCGGCGCCGTCAGACCGCGCACGCTGGAGCGCCCGCGCCCCGTCCCCAGGTCGCTGTACCCAGCCGAGTCCGCAGCGTCGCGCGCTATAGCCGCCTCTCCGCGTAGGCTGTGCCGCCGTGCCGGACTCATCGATCGTTCGCTTCCGCCACGTGGTCGGCGTTGCGCTGTCCCATCTCGAGACGCGGCGGGAGGAGATCAACGACCTGAACGTGTTCCCGGTCGCCGATGGCGACACCGGGGACAACATGGCGCTCACGATGCGCTACGTGCTCGAGGAGCTCGATCACCTCGAGCAGCGCGCGAACGGTGACCCGCGCCGACCCGAGATCGTCCGCGAGGTGGCGCGGGCCGCGCTCATGGGCGCCCGCGGCAACTCGGGCGTGATCCTCAGCCAGATCGTCCGCGGCGCGGCCGAGAAGGTGGCGACGCCGCCGGGGCGGATGATCGACCCGGAGCTGGTCGAGGCCGCGCTGACGAACGCGGCGGACCGCGCCTACGCCTCGGTTCGCGAGCCGGCCGAGGGGACGATGCTGACCGTGGTCCGCGCGATGGCCGACGCGGTCGCCGAGCGCCGCGCGCAGTGGCAGCGCGAGCGCCTCGACCCCCACGCCACCGAGGCCGAGCAGAACGCGCTCCTGGCCGAGATGCTGGCCACCGCGCTGGTCGCGGGCGAGGAGGCGGTCCGACACACTCCGGAGCAACTCGAGGTGCTGGCGAAGGCGGGGGTCGTCGACGCCGGCGCGCTCGGCCTCGTGGTGATCATCCGCGGGATGATCGCCGGGCTCGCGGGCGAGCTGGTCCAGCTGCCGGAGATCCCCCACTACGCGGCCGCCCGGCTGGACCAGGTTCACCACGCCGACTCGGCCTATCGCTTCTGCACCAACTTCATCGTCACCGGCGAGGGACTGAACGGCGACTCGTTCGTGGGCGGTCTGGAGCGGCTGGGCGATTCGGTGCTGGTGGTCGGCGACGCGGCGACGCTCAAGATCCACGTCCACACCGACGACACCGACGCGGCGCTCAACCTGTTCGACGGCGCCGGTGAGATCAGCAACGTCGACATCGCCGACATGCACGAGCAGGTCGCGGGCCAGCGAGCGCGGCTCGAGCCCGCGCGCTCGGGCGTCGTGGCGGTCGCCAGCGGCGATGGCATGCGGACGATGTTCGAGGCGCTCGGGGCGCTGTGCATCGACGGCGGCCGGACGCTCAACCCGTCGACCAAGGACCTGCTGGCCGCGATCGAGGACTGCGCCGCCGACCAGGTGCTGGTGCTGCCGAACTCGCGCAACGTGATCATGGCCGCCGAGGAGGCGGCGCGGCTGGCGGCCAGAGCCGGCCGGGAGGTCGTCGTCGTCGGCGCCGAGACGCAGCAGGCCGGCCTCGCGGCGATGGTCGAGTTCGATCCCCACGCCGACGCGGCCGAGAACGCCGAGCGCCTGGAGGCGGGCCTCGCCGGCGTACGGGTGGGCGCCGTCGCCCCCGCGGCGCGCGACGACGCGGAGGGGCGCTTCCGCCGCGGCGATTCGGTCGGCTTCGCCGAGAACCGGATCGTCGCCTGGGGCGGCGCCGGCTCGACCCTGGTCGAGACGCTCGCGGAGCTCGCCGACGGCGCCGAGATCGTGACCGTGATCGAGGGCGCCGAGGCGCCGATCGCACTCGACGAGCTGGACATCTCGCTCCCGAACGGCGCCGAGATCGAGCTGCGCCGCGGGGGCACGCCGAACTATTCCTGGCTGATCGCCGCCCAGTAGCGGCCGCCGCGTGGCCCTGCTCGACGACGTGCTCGAGGCCCATGGCGGCGCCGAACGCTGGGCCCGCGCGAGCCGCGTCCGCGCCCGGATCCAGCTCCGGCGGCCTCCTGCTCGAGACCAAGGCCCGACAGCTGCGCGGCGGCGCGGTGCTCGAGATCGGGATCGGAGAACCCTGGGGAACCGGGGTCGCCGACGCCGAGCCGGGGCGCCGCACCGTCTTCGACCACGGCGCCGTTCGGATCGAGACGAGCGACGGCGAGCCGCTCGAGTCGAGGCTCGACCCGCGACCCATGTTCTTCGGGCGCACCGGCGTCCGCCGAGCCCTCCGCTGGGACAACCTCGACGCGGTCTACTTCGCCGGCTATGCGTGGTGGAACTACCTCAACGCGCCCTATCTGCTCACCCGGGAGGGAGTGCGGGTGCGCGAGGTCGAGCCCTGGCGGGAGGGGCAGGAGACCTGGCGCCGGCTCGAGGCCGAGTTCCCCGCGGACATCGACACCCACTGCGCGCGCCAGACCTTCTACTACGACCGCGAGCTCCGCCTGCGCCGCCACGACTACACGGCCGAGGTCGTCGGCCGCTGGGCGCACGCCGCCCACATGTGCGCCGACCATGTCGAGGTCGGGGGCTTGGTGTTTCCGACCAGGCGCCGCGTCGTGCCGCGGGGGCCCGGCAACCGACCGCTGCCGTTCCCTACGCTGGTGGCCCTGCAGCTCTCGGAGATCGAGGTTCAATGAACGGCTCGCAACCCGTCCTCTGGCACATCCCCGTCTCGCACTACAGCGAGAAGGCCCGCTGGGCGCTGGCCCACAAGGGGGTCGAACACGAGCGCCGCGCGCCGCTTCCGGGCGCCCATATGGCGATCGCCCTCTGGCTCACCCGCGGGCAGCAAAAGACCTTTCCCGTGCTGCAGCTCGACGGCCGCAACATCGGCGACTCGACCGCGGTCATCGAGGCGCTGGAGACGCGCTGGCCCGACGCGCCGCTCTATCCCGAGGATCCCGCTGAGCGCCGCCGCGCGCTCGAGCTCGAGGACCACTTCGACGAGCACGTCGGACCGCAGGTCAGGCTGCTCGGCTGGCATGAGCTGCGCAAGGACCCCGAGCTCATCGCCGACGTTTCCGAGGCCATGAGCCCCGCGCCGCTGCGCAAGCTCCCCGGCTCGCGGGCCTTTGCCGGGCGCTTCGGCACCACCTTCACCCAGCTCCGCTACCGGGTCGCCTCCGACGAGGCCGCCGCAGACGCGCGCCGTGACGTGCTCGCGGCGTTCGATCGGCTGGAGGAAGAGCTCGACTCCTCGGGCGGCGAGTACCTGGCGGGCGACCGGTTCTCGGTCGCCGACCTCACCGCCGCCGCCCTGCTCTACCCGATCATCGACCCGCCCGAGGGGCCGCAGATCCTCCCGGACGAGCCGCCGGCCGGGTTCGCGGCGTTCCAGGAGTCGGTCGCCGACCGGCCCGGGTACAAGTGGGTCGCGGAGATGTTCCGCAAGCACCGCAAGCCGGCCGCCACCGCGGCCGCCGGCGCCAGCGCCGCCTAGACCGCCTCAGGCGATCTCGACGATCGCCTCGACCTCGACCGGGACGTCGAACGGCAGCTTGTGCGCGCCGATCGCCGACCGCGCATGGCGCCCGGCGGGATCGCCCCAGACCTCGAGCACGAGGTCGGTGAAGCCGTTGATCACGGCGGGCGGCTTGTCGAAGTCGTCCGCGCACTGGACCAGGCCGAGCGCCTTGACCCAGCTCGTGACGCGATCGAGGTCGCCGAGCTCCTGCTCGAGCGAGGCGAAGATCGAGAGCCCGGTCAGGCGCGCCGCCTCGTAGCCCTGCTCGACCTCGAGCCCCGACCCGACGCGCCCCGTCATCAGCACGTCCGCGCCGTCGACCGGCAGGTGCCCGGAGATGTAGGCGAGGTTGCCGCTTACGTGCACGAGGTCGAAGGGGAACTGGACCCCGGGCGGCGGCGCAAACGGCCGCGGCAGCTCCAGCTCGAGCTCGGTGAGCCTGTCTGCGATTCGTCCCATCCCGGGCGGAATCTAGCCTGTTGGCGAAGTGAGCACTAAGGCGCCTCAACAGCGGCGCGGCTCGGCTACGCCTCGTATGCCCCGCGCGATCGGCACCGGCTCCGAGCAGGACCTCGCTGGGCTGCGCGCGGCGCAACTGCGCTCGATGCCGAGGCCGAGCCGGCTGACCGCCCCGGTGGCCTCCCTGTCCGGCGTCGGCCCGCGGTTGGCGGCGGCGGCGGTCGAGATCGGGATCGAGACGCTGTCGGACCTGCTGTGGCACGTCCCGCACGGGCACCGCGACCGGGCCGGGGTGCGCGAGGTCGCCGATCTGCGAATCGGCGAGGAGGCGACGGTGATGGTCAACGTGCGCTCCGCACGCGTGCGCCCCACCAGGCGGCGCAACCTGCGCCTCGTCGAGGCGGCGGTCGCCGACGACAGCGGGCCGATGAAGGCGGTGTGGTTCAACCAGACCTACCTCGCCGAGCGCCTGCAGCCGGGAACGCGACTGCTGCTGAACGGCAAACTCGACCGCTCCGGCTTTCGCGTCGCCACGCACGAGGTGGTCTCCGGCGGGCGGGCCGGGTCGGGGCCCGCGGGACTGCACACGACCGGCATCGTCCCCGTCCACAACGCCAGCGCGAGGCTCTCGGCCAACCGCCTGCGCGAGTGGGTGTGGCAGACGGTCGACCGGGCGACGGACGCGATCGAGCCGCTGCCCGCCGAGCTGCGCGTTCGCCGCGGGCTCCCGAGCGAGGCCGATGCGCTGCGCAGCGCGCACTTTCCCGACTCGCCGACCGAGGGGCGCGCGGCGCGCGACCGGCTGGCGTTCGAGGAGCTTTGCCTGCATCAGGCCGCGCTGGCGATGCGCCGCGGGGCCAACCGCGACGGGCGCTCCGCCGTCGAGATCAGGCCCACGGGCGAGCTGGTCGATCGCTGGCTCGCCTCGCTGCCGTTCGAGCCCACGGGCGACCAGCGGCGGTCGTTCGAGGAGATCGACGCCGACCTCGCGGCGGGGCGCCCGATGCAGCGACTGCTGATGGGGGAGGTGGGATCGGGCAAGACGGTGGTCGCGGTGTTCGCGATGCTGCGCGCGCTCGCGGCCGGTTACCAGGCGGCGATGATGGCGCCGACGGAGACGCTCGCCGAGCAACACGCCACGACCCTCGGGACGCTCCTCGGCGGCGAGGCGATCCCGTTCGCCCTGCTCACCGGCGCGACGCCGGCGGCGCGCCGGCGCGAGACGCTCGACCGCCTGCGCACCGGCGAGCTGGGGCTGGTCGTCGGCACCCACGCGCTGCTCGAGCCCGACGTCGAGTTCGCGCGGCTCGCGGTCGCCGTGGTCGACGAGCAGCACCGCTTCGGCGTGCGCCAGCGCGCGGCGCTCGACGCGAAGGGCGGCGCCGACTCCCGCCCGCACACCCTGCACATGACCGCGACCCCGATCCCACGCACGCTCTCGCTCACCGCGTACGGCGACCTGGACACCACGACGATCCGCGAGCTGCCCGCCGGGCGCCAGCCGGTGAGGACCTGGGTGGTGGGCGAGGAGAAGCGCGCCGGCGCCTACGGGTTCATCCGCGACCGGCTGCGAGAGGGCCGCCAGGCCTACGTGGTCTGCCCGCTCGTCTCCGACTCGGAGAAGCTGCGCGCGAAGGCGGCGAGCGCCGAGGCGGAGCGCCTGCGCGCCGGCGAGCTGGCCGACTTCCGAGTCGGCCTGCTGCACGGGCAGATGTCGTCGCCGGAGAAGGCGGCGGCGATGGAGGAGTTCGTCTCCGGTCGCACCGACGTGCTGGTCGCGACCACGGTGATCGAGGTCGGGATCGACGTCCCGAACGCGACCGTGATGCTGATCGAGGGCGCGGAGCGCTTCGGCCTCTCCCAGCTCCACCAGCTCCGCGGCCGCGTCGGCCGCGGCGCGCACGAGAGCCATTGCATCCTCTTCGCGGACCTCGACACCCAGCTCGCCAAACGGCGCATGGAGGCGATCGAGGGCACCGGCGACGGCTTCGAGCTCGCCGAGACCGACCTGCTGCTGCGCGGGGAGGGGGAGATCCTCGGCACGCTGCAGTCCGGGCTGCCGCGCTACCGGGTGGCCGAGCTGCCCGAGGACGCCGAGCTGCTCGCCGCCGCCCGCGCCGAGGTGATCGAACTGCTCGAACGCCACGGCAGCCTCGACGTGCCCGAGCTCGGCCCGCTGGTGGACGCGGCGCGGGAGCAATTCGGGGACGAACGAGGGATCGCTGCAGAGGCACCGACGCAGCAGTGAGGGCGTGGTGGGTGGCCGGTCGTCTCGGCGGGCGGACGCTGCGGTCGCCGCCCGCGAAGTCCAAGGAGATCCGGCCGACCTCCGATCGGGCTCGCGAGACGCTGTTCTCGATCCTCGGCGACGTCTCGGACCTGAGCGTGCTCGACCTGTTCTGCGGCACGGGCGCGCTGGCGATCGAGGCGATCTCGCGCGGCGCGGACTCCGCCGTGCTCGTCGACCGCTCGACCGCGCTGGCGAAGCGCAACGTCACGGAGCTCGGGATCGCCAACCGCTGCGAGCTCGTGCGTTCGGACGCGATCCGCTTCCTGGAGCGCACCGAGGAGCGTTTCGGGCTCGTGTTCTGCGACCCGCCTTATAAACTCGCCGACCCGCTTGAGCCGAAGCTCGTCCAACACCTCCCGCCGCGTCTCGCCCGATACGCACGGCTCGTGGTCGAGAGCCCCGCGCGCCGACCGCTCGCGATCGAGGCGCCGAAGCTCGAGCTCGAGGCCGAGCGCCGGATCGGCGAGGCGCTGATCAAGGTCTACCGCAGGAGCTAGACGATGGCCACCGACGAGCGGACCGTGATCTGCCCGGGCAGCTACGACCCGGTCACCAATGGGCACCTGGACATCATCGGGCGCGCCTCGCGCGTCTTCGATCGGGTGATCGTCGGCGTCGTCGGTCAGGGGATCCGCAAGTCGAAGACGATGTTCACGGCCGAGGAGCGGCGGGACTTCCTGGTCGAGGCCACCGGCCAGCTCGCCAACGTCGAGATCGAGATCTTCAGCAACCTGCTGGTCGAGTTCGCGCGCGAGCGCGGCGCCCGGGTGATCCTCAAGGGTCTGCGGGCGATCTCGGACTTCGAGTACGAGCTCGAGATGAACCAGCTCAACCGCAAGCTGTCGCCGGAGATCGAGTCCATGTACGTGTTCGCGTCGCCCGATTACAGCTTCCTCTCCTCGACCGGCGTCAAGGAGATGGCGACGTTCGGCGGCGACGTCCGCGACCTCGTGCCGCCCGCCGTGGCGGCGGCGCTCTCCGAGCGTGCCCTGCGCACGTAGCGGACGCCCGAGGCGCGCCAGACCCCGCGCGGGGCCTGGCCGTGGGCAGGAGCTTGCATCCTGTTGCAGAAACTCGTCTCCAGCAGCCCTTCTTTGCGCCGCCGCGTAAGCTTCCACAACCTCTTATGGACGTCCTGGTCCTCATAGACAAGCTCGATGACCTGATCCACAACGCGCGTCCCGTGCCGTTGACGGATCAGGTGCGCGTCGATCGCGAGGAGATCTACGACCTGCTCGACCAGATGCGGGCCACGATCCCCGAGGAGATCAAGCAGGCGCGCTGGATCGTCAAGGAGCGCCAGGAGATGCTCGCCGAGGCCAAGCGCGAGGCGGAGCGCGTCGTCAAGGAGGCGCGCGACCAGCAGGAGAGGCTGATCTCCGGCGAGGAGGTCTACCGTCAGGCCGAGCGCGCCGCCGAGGAGATCATCGAGGACGCGCGCGAGACCGAGCGCCAGATCCGTCTCGGCGCCGAGGACTACGCGGACGAGATCCTCTCGACGCTCGAGGTCAACCTCGAGAAGTTCCTCTCGGCCGTGCAGCGCGGTCGCGACCGGCTCGCCGGCCGCGACGACGAGCCGGTCGAAGTCGGCTAGCGCTTAGGTTTCCTCCCGGTCTACCGGGAGGTTCACGTGAGCGAGCGGTGGTTCTCCGACGAGGAGCTGGCCGAGATGTCCCGGCCGACGATGGAGCGCGCGATCGAGGCGATCGAAGCCGGTGATCTCGACGAGGCGAAGCGGCTCTGCGAGGCGATGAAGTGGGAGTCGCAGTTCATGCACGACCTGCTCGTCGACGGCGTCGCCGGGTTGATCTCGTTCGTCAAGAGCAAGCTCGGCGACGATGGCGTGGAGGAGGCCTGGGAGTACTCGCTCGAGCGCAGTTGGAAAAAGCCGGTTGAGACGATCGACAAGCTCGACCGCAAGGTCGTCGCCGAATCGCTCGCCGCGACGTGGCGCGCCCACTCGACCTCGGGCGTCGGGCCGAACCCCGGCGCGTTCGAGATCGCGGAAGACGACGAGAAGCTCACGTTCACGATGAACCCGTGCGGGTCGGGACAGAGGCTGTGGCGCAACCGCCGCTACGGCCCCGACGGCTGGGGGGTCACCGACGAGGCCCACACGTGGAGCTACGGACGCGAGGGCTTCCCGCTCTACTGCACCCACTGCGCGTTCATGAACGAGGCCCTCCCGATCCGCTGGATCGGCTACCCGGTCTACCCGTCCGACCCGCCGGAGGACTTCGACCACGATCCGTGCGTCTGGCACTGGTACAAGGACCCGGCGGACATCCCGGAGCGCCACTTCTCGCGGCATGGGCTCGAGCGCGGCGATTGACCCGCCCGATCCGGACGCCGTCCGCGCCGCGCTGGCCGCGGTCGGCGAGGACCCCGGCCCGGTCGAGCTGAGCGAGATCGAGGGCGGCGCCTCGCGGCAGACGTTCCTGGTCGCGGCGCACGAGCGGGCCTCGCTGGGTGATCCGTCGCGAGCCCGCGGCCGGGATGTCGTTCAACTCGCTCGAGGTCGAGCTCGCGGCGATCGCCGCCGCCGATCTCGCCGGCGTCGCGGTGGCCCCGACGGTTCGCTTCGAGCCCGCGGGCGGTCGCTTTGGCGCCGGTGCGGGATACGCGATGGAGTTCGTCGCCGGAACCTCCGTCGCCCCGCGGGTGCTGCGGCGTGACGAGCTCGCCGCCGCGCGCGAGCGACTCCCGGAACAGCTCGCGGCGGCGCTCGCCCAGACGCACAGCGTCGAGCCCGGCGCGGTCGAGGGGCTCGCCGGGGGAGAGGGCGACCCGGCGCTCGAGGCGTGCGAGCTGTGGGAGGCGGAGCTCGACAGGATCGGCGAGCCGTTGCCGGCGATCGAGGCCGGTCTGCGCTGGCTGCGCCTCAACGCGCCGCCGGCGGCGAAGCCGCGACTCGTCCACGGCGACTTCAGGCTCGGCAACGTGATCGTCGACGAGCACGGGCTCGCCGCGGTGATCGACTGGGAGCTGTGCCACGCCGGCGACCCGGTCGAGGATCTCGCCTGGCTCTGCATCCGCTCGTGGCGCTTCGGCAACGACGACCTGCCGGTCGCCGGCGTCGGTGAGTTGGAGCCCTTCCTCGCTGCCTACGAGAGCGCCGGCGGCAACCGCCCCGACCCAGATCGCTGGCGGTGGTGGTCGGCCATGGGCAACGTCAAGTGGGCGGTGATCTGCGCTCGCCAGGCGCACGACCACCTCACCGGGCGCCCGGCCCTCGGCCGAGCTCGCCTCGCTGGGGCGCAGGATCTGCGAGCCGGAGTGGGACCTCCTGGAGCTGGTGGGCTGATGCAGGATCGGCCGACCGCCCCCGAGCTGCTCGATGCGATGGCCGCGGACCTGTTCGGCAGGGTGCGCGAGTGGGTGCCGCGCGAGCGGCGATTTCAGATCCTGGTGCTGGCGAACCTGTGCGCGGTGCTGGCCCGCGAGCTGCGCGCCGGAGCCGAGCCGTCGCTCGCCGATGCCCGCCTCTTCCGCGAGCTGCTGCGCATGCCGATCGAGCCGGCGATCGCACCTCACGAGGCCGATGCCGTCGCGCGCGCGACCGCGTTCGAGCTCGGCGCTGCGCTGCGCCGCGGCGAGCTCGACGACCGCCTCGACGAGGCGATCGCCCGCCTGCGCGAGCACGTCGCCCGCAAGCTCGAGGTCGCGCGGCCGGGCTACGCGGGCGGGCCGTTGAGGTAGAGGTCGAAGGTCGGGGCGAGCCACTCCGCGATCTCGGCCGGGTCCATCGACGCCAACGGCTCCGAACGGACGACGAAGCGCGCCAGAACGACCCCGAGGAATTGTGTCGCGAGCAGGCTCGCCCGCACGTCGGGACGATCGCCGTCCATCTGCGCGGCGAACGCGACCAGCTGCCCGTCGATCATCTCGCGCACGGCATCAGCGGCCTCGGGCTCGCTGGACGCGGAGCGGATCCGGCCGAGCAGCGCCTGTCGGGCGCCCTCGTCGTCGAGCCAGCGCATCAGCAGGCGGGCCAAGCGCAGGCCGGCCTCGGCGGGGGGGCCGGGCTCGGACTGCTCGGACAGCTCCGCGAGGGTGACCGGCGAGACCGTGGCCGCGGCGAACAGCTGCTTCTTCGAGCCGAAGAACTGAACCACCAATGCCGGGTCGACGCCCGCGTCGGCGGCGATGCTGCGGAAGGTGGCCCGCTCGTACCCGCTCTCGGCGAATCGTCGGCGCGCCGCGCGGAGGACGTCGTCGCGGGTCGAGCTCGGGCCGGGGCGTCGTCCCGTCCGGGGGTTCCGCGATTTCGGCGTCGCCTTGGCCATCAGCTTCCAAGTCTACAGCTGTTGACATCCGGTGCCGGATGCAGTAGGGTCATCGCAGATGTCAACAAACGTTGAGAAAGAGGTCGAGAGATGAGCGCGCAAGCGGCAACGGCGATTGCATCCACGGAAGGCACGCGTGACCGCAGGGTCGCGAAGGCATTCGGCCTCGAGGGGGAGAGCTGGTTGAAGCACGCAAACCCGGCGAGCGTCTGGACGCGGTTCAGCGTTCTCTCGCTGCTGGCGCTGGCGATCTGGAGCCGCGAGTGGATCGGCGTCTGGTGCCTGATCCCGATTGCGGCTGCGATCGTCTGGATGTTCGTGAACCCGCTGCTCTTCAAGCCGCCCACCTCGACTCGCAACTGGGCCTCGCGGGGCGTGCTCGGAGAGCGGATCTGGGTCGACCGCGACAAGGTCGACCTGCCGGAGCAGTTCCGTTCGCCCGCGACCTCCCGGATCGCCAACGCCTACTCGATCATCGGCCTCGGCCTGCTGGCCTACGGTCTCGTCGATCTCAACCTGCTTGCGACCGTGACCGGCCTGCTGATCACCCACGGGGGCAAGGCCTGGTACATCGACCGCGCCTCGCTGCTCTTCGCCGACATGAAGGGCCGCAGCGCCAAGTACGCGGCCTGGGACTACTGAGCGATCAGTCGCGCTGCTCGCGGGTGAGCGAGAACGTGTTGAGCCAGGCGCCGCCGTCGACGCCGATCTCCTGGCCGGTGACGTAGCCGGCGTCCTCGGAGGCCAGATAGGCGACGAGCGAGGCAACCTCGTCCATCTCGCCGATGCGCCCCGACGGCATGAAGGTCGACTCGAGCAGCTCGAAGAGCTCGCGCGGCATGGCCGCGACCCGCTCGGAGGCGATCAGGCCGGGGAGGACGGCGTTGGCGGTGATCCCGCGGCGCACGTTCTCGGAGGCGATCGTCTTCATCATCCCGAGCAGGCCCGCCTTGGAGGCGGCGTAGGCCACCTGGCCGGGGAGCCCGACCGACGCGGCGCTGGAGGAGACGATCACGATCCGCCCATAGCGGCGCTCGCGCATGCCGTGCAGGCACGCCTGGATGACGCGGAAGGCGCCGGTGAGATTCACGGCGAGGTCGCCGGCCCACTGCTCGGGGGTCATCTCGTGTGCCGGCGCGATGGTGTCGGTGATCGCCGCGTTCGAGACGCAGACGTCGACCTCGCCGAGCTCGGGGAGTTCGCCGGCGACGTCGAAGGTCAGATCGCAGCCCGGATCGCGGTCGGCGGTCACCACCTCGAGCCCGTCGGCGCGCAGCCGCGTCGCGATCGCCGCGCCGATGCCGCGCGCGGCGCCGGTGACCAGGGCGCGCCGGGCCATCAGAGTTCCGTGGAGTGGTCGCCGGCGCGCCCGGCGTCGGTCTTGTCGTAGAAGCGACGCAGCAGCGCCATCGTCTCCTCCGGATCGGCGCAGGTGTAGGCGTTCCATGCCTCCGTACGGAGCTGCGAGTCCAGCGGCTGGCCGATCACGTCGAGGATCGTCTGCTTGGCGGAGCGGACCGCGCGCTGCGAGTTGCGCAGGATCTGCCGAGCGACCGTCTCGGCCTCGGCGAGCAGCTCGTCGTGGGGGACGACCTTGGTCACCAACCCCCACTCGAGCGCCTGGCGGGCGTCGACCGGCTCGGCGGTCAGGAGCATGTGGGAGGCCACGCTCACCCCGCAGGCGTTGACCAGGCGGACGATGCCGCCGTCGCCGTGGTGATAGCCGCGGCGCGCCTCGAAGGAGCCGAACATCGCGCGATCCGAGGCGATCCTGATGTCGCAGGCGAGCGCGGTCTCGAGGCCGCCGGCCAGCGCCCAGCCGTTGACCGCGGCCACGATCGGCTTCGGAATGCGATGCATGCCGCGGGTGAGGCCGTTGAGCCCGAGCTCGACGATCTCGCGGATCCGGGCCGGCGTGGCGTCCTCGATGATCGGCGGGATGTAGGTCCGAAGGTCCGCGCCGGCGCTGAACGCCTCGCCGGCGCCGGTCAGCACCGCGACGTCAACCGAGTCGTCCTCGGCGAAGTCGCCCCACGTCTCGATCATCAACCGGTGGACGTCGGGGTCGATCGCGTTGCGCGCCTCGGGCCGGTTGATCGTCACCCAGGCGATCCGGTCGCGCTTCTCGTACAGGACCTTGGTCATCGCGTCCTCTCGTTGTCAGGCGCCTCAGCTCGCTTCGCTCCGCGTCACAGATCGGCACGGATCACCGCCAGGTCGTCGGCCTCCCACACGACCTCGCCGCCGCACCACTCGGCCTGGTCGGCCGCGGGGGAGGGGAAGTCGAAGCCATCGGTGAGCGAGGCGACCCGGCGCTCGGGCGGGACCTCGACCACGTCGCCGATCACCAGCGAGCGCGACTCGGTGCGCACGCGGCGGAAGAGGTCACGCTTGCCCGCGGCGTCGAGGTGGTGAACCGAGAGCACGGCGATCACCAGGTCCCAGGGGCCGTCGGGGAGCGGGTCCTCCATGCGCCCGAGGCGCATCTCCTCCCAGCCGAGCTGGCGCGCCGCGAAGACCATCTCCGGGGTCGAGTCCAGGCCCGTGATCCGGACGTCGGGAAAGCGGTCCAGCAGCCGCTGCGTGGTCTCCGCCGTGCCGAAGCCGAGCTCGAGCACGCGGCCGGGCGAAAAGGGGACCGCGTCGAGCGTCCGCTTCTGCAGCTCCTCGTAGCGAGGGATGTCCGCGCGGATCATCTCCGCGTAGGTCTCCGGGGTGAAATGGAACTGGGCTGGCTGGTCGTCGGCGGGGCTCATCTGCGTCGCTAATCTCGATCGGGACTACCGATGGCGGCTTATACAACCATCGATCTGGCCCGGATCGCGCCGAACCCCGGTGACGGCAAGCGGTTGGAGCTCGAGCTCGAGCCGGCGCCGGTGACGCTCGGCGACGACACCTATGCGCTCGAGCCCGCGACGGTGCCGGTGCGGCTCGAGGTCTCGAGGACGGCGACCGGGTACGCGCTGCGGCTCGCGTTCGACGGCGAGGTCGTCGGCCCGTGCATGCGCTGCCTCGCCGACGCCCGGATCGGTGTCCGGGTCGAGGCGCGCGAGGTCGACCAGCCGGGAACCGACGATGAGGAGCTCCGCAGCCCCTACGTGCGCGAGGGCGAGCTCGACCTCAGCGCCTGGGCGCACGACGCGCTGCTCCTGTCGCTGCCGCAGCAACTGCTCTGCCGGCCCGACTGCCTCGGGCTCTGCCCGGTGTGTGGCGAGGCGCTCAACGACGCGCCCGAGGGCGCCCACGATCACCCCCGTGAGCCCGACCCGCGGTGGGCCAAGCTGCGCGAGCTCAAGCCGGACTGATGAAATAAGAAACATGGAGGTTTCCCGCTGAGGCGCGCGCTGCCGTTGGTGGTCGCCGCGGTCTGCCTGCTGGTTGCCCCGCGCGCCGGCGCGCTGGCGGTTGGCTACAACGAGGACGCCGCCCGCCTGGTCGCGGTGCCGCAGGCGGTGAAGCGCTCGAACACGCAGGTGTTGCGCGTCGGCTCGCTGTGGCAGGCGCTGGAGCCGCAGCGCGACGTCTACGACTGGGCGCCGCTCGATCGTGCCGTCGCCCTGATGCGCGAGGCGCGGATCCGCCCGATGATCACCGTCTTCGGCTCCGCGCGGTGGGCGGATGGCGGCACGCCGGGGATCAACTGCCCGTGCGACCGTGCCGCCGATCCCGAGTGGCGGGACCTCTGGCGGAACCTGGCCCTGCGCTATCCCGACGCTGTGCTCAACGTGTGGAACGAGCCCAACATCCCCGCGTTCGGCAACGTGAGCGCGGCGCGGATGGCGGAGCTCGTCAACCAGGCGGCGGCGGCGATCTGGGAGGTCGATCCCGAGCGCCCGGTGGTCGGGCCGCCGACCGCGCCCTGGGGCGATTGGACCCGCTACTCGGCCTCGCTCTACCCGCGGCTGGATCCGCGCGTGGCGCTCGCGGCCAACCTCTACCCGCGCGGCCGGATCCTCGAGAACCTGCGGTCGCAGCTCGCCGCGGCCGACCGGATCGCCGGTGAGCGCCCGGTCTGGATCACGGAGACGAACGTGTCGCGCGAAGAGGTCGGCGCGCGGCGGCAAGCGCGCTACGTCCGCGAGGCCTACCGGCTGGCGAGGCGGCGCGGGTTCTCGGGGCTGATCTTCCAGCGCCTGTGGTCGCCGTTTCGGGCGGCCGACGGTATCGGCGCGTGGGATGCGGGGCTCTCGGCCCTGCGCCCGGACGCCGGCCCGCGGCGCCTCTACGACCAGATCGGTCGCCTGCACCCGGGCTTTCGCGGCCTCGTCGCGCCGCCCTCTGGGTCCGGGCTCGTGGTCGGCGCGGTACCCCCGCCGCCGATCCTCGGCGGGCTCACGATCCCGCCCTGCCCGGAGTCGTAGGAGCCCAAGCGCGCGCCACTGGCTACCATTCCGCGTCGCCATGGCGGTCCCGAAGAAGCGACAGTCCTCGCAGCGGCGCGACAAGCGGCGCGCCACGCATCGCGCGGCCAAGCCGCGCCTCAACGAATGCCCGCGCTGCCACAGCCCAAGGCTTCCGCATCGCGTCTGCCCCGTCTGCGGGACCTACGCCGGGCGCGAGGTGATCGCGCACGAGATCGGCGACGGCGACTCGCCCGGCGCCTCGGAGTAGCGCGGTGACAACCGTAGCCCTCGACGGCCGCGGGGCCGAGCGGGGGGTTGACGTGATCGTCGCCGGGGCACGCGCCGCGGCCGCCGACGGCATCGCCCTGCGCGTGTTCGGCAACCCGAAGGAGCTCGCGGAGCTCGACGGTGTCGCCGGCGTGGAGCTGCTGGAGGCCCCCGGGGAGATCACCAACGACGACGATCCGGTCGGCGCGGTCCGCGAGGGCACCGACGCCTCGATCGTGCTCGCCGCCGCCGACGTCGCCGACGGATCCTCGGACGCGGTGGTCAGCGCCGGACCCACCGGGGCGACGATGACCGCGGCGCTCTTCGCGCTGCGGCGCTCGCGCGGCGTCCGGCGTCCGGCGCTCGCGGTGCAACTGCCGCGGCCCGGCAGCGACGGCCCACCGACCCTGCTCCTCGACGTCGGCGCCAACGCGGAGGTCCGCACCGGCGATCTCGTTCAATTCGCCCACCTCGGCTCGGTCTTCAGCGAGACGGTGCTTGGGGTCGAGCGCCCGCGCGTCGCGCTGCTCTCGGTCGGCGAGGAGCCGAAGAAGGGCACCCAGGACGTGGTCGACGCTCACGCGGAGCTCGCCGCCGCCAGCGAACTCGACTTTCGCGGCAACATCGAGGGGCGCGACCTGCTCGCCGGCAAGGTGGACGTCGTGGTCACGGACGGGTTCACGGGCAACATCGCGCTGAAGACGATCGAGGGCACCGCGCTCTCGGTCGCCGGCGCGGTCGGCGCCGCCGCGCGCTCCAACCCGGTGTCCGCGGTCGGCGGCCTGCTGTTGCGCCCGGCGCTCGGCGGCCTGCGCGAGCGCATGGATCCCGACGCCACCGGCGGGGCGATCCTGCTCGGCCTCCGCGGGGTCGCCGTGGTCGGCCACGGGAGCTCGGGCGCGGACGGGATCGCGAACGCCGTCCGACTCGCCGCCCGCGCGGTGGAGAGCCGGGCGGTTGAACGGATGACTGAACTGCTGCAGCGCTCGGGAGCGACCCGCGGCGCGATGCGTGATAGGAAGGAGACGGAATGAGCCTGAGCCGCGACGAGGTGATGGAGAAGGTGCGCGAGCACCTGGCGGCGGAGCTCGAGGTGGATGCGGGCGAGATCGGCGAGTCGACCCGCTTCCGGGAGGACCTGGACGCCGACTCGCTCGATCTCTACGAGCTCGTGATGGAGCTCGAGGACTCCTACGGGGTCGCGGTGACCAACGAGGAGACGGCGCGGATCGCGACCGTCGGGGACGCGGTCGATTTCGTGGTCGAGCGCCTGCCCGCCTGAACGATGGCGCGCGGGATCCGCAGGCTCACCCGCCCGGGGCGCCGGCGCGGGACGCCGTCGGCAGGCCCCGAGGCGCTGCGCTCCCTGCTCGATGCGCTGCCGCTGACGCTGCGCCGCCAGGCACTCACCCACTCCTCGTGGGTCGAGCACCGCGCCGATTCGTACGGCCGGCTCGCCTTCCTCGGCGACAGCGTGCTCGGGCTGGCGCTCGCCGAGCACCTGTTCAGCCGCTATCCCCGCGCCGACATCGGCCGGCTGACGAAGATGCATGGGCAGGCGGTCAGCGGCCGCGCATGCGCCGAGGTGGCCGGCGAGCTCGGCGTGCCGGAGCTGCTCGACGAGGCGGCGCCCGAGCGGGTCGACGGGGGCATCGACGTCGAGGCGCTGCTCGCGTCCGAGCGGGCGCTCGCCTCCGTGTGCGAGGCGGTGATCGGCGCCTGCTATCTGCACTACGGCTTCGAGGTCACCGCGGAGGCGACCGTGGCCGCCTTCTCGAGCGAGATCGAGATCGCCTCCGAGCGCCTCCTGGACTTCAAGTCGGCGCTGCAGGAACGGCTCGCCCGCGAGGGCTCGCGGGTCAAGTACGAGGTCACCGGCGAGTCCGGGCCGCCGCACGATCGGGTGTTCGAGGTCGCCGCGAGCGTCAGCGGCGAGATCGTGGGCCAGGGGTCCGGGCGCTCCAAGAAGGCCGCCGAGCAGGCGGCGGCGGAGCAGGCCCTCGACGGCCTGGCGTAGGGATCGCTGATCTAGTCTCGAAGATGGCGTCCGGGGCGCCCGACAGGCTTCCCCCAACCGCGCGCCGACCATGCACCTGAGCTCGATCACGATCAAGGGCTTTAAGTCCTTCCCCGAGCGAACCTCGCTCGTGTTCTCGCCTGGCGTGAGCGTGATCGTCGGGCCCAACGGCTGCGGCAAGTCGAACGTCACCGACGCGGTGCTCTGGGCGCTCGGCGAGCAGAGCCCGCTCAGCGTTCGCGGGCAGTCGATGCAGGACATGATCTACGCCGGCGGCGAGGGGGTCGGCCCGAGCCGTTTCGCCGAGGTCGAGGTGGTGCTCGACGCCGACGACTCCGACACCGCCGACTTCAGCGAGATCGCGATCACGAGGCGGCTCGAGCGCGGGGGAGAGGGCGCCTACCGGATCAACGGCGCCCGCGCGCGCCTCGCGGACGTGATCGAGATCCTCGCCGACGCCAATCTCGGGCGCGAGATGCACTCGGTGATCAGCCAGGGCCGGGTGGAGGAGATCGTGCTCTCCGCGCCCCGCGACCGGCGGCTGCTGGTCGAGGAGGCGGCCGGACTGGGCAAGCACCGCAAGCGTCGTCGCCGCACGCAGCTGAAGCTCGAGCGCACCCAGGACAACCTCGACCGCGCCCTCGACGTCGAGCGCGAGGCGCGCAAGTCGCTGCGCCCGCTCAAGCGCCAGGCCGAGGCCGCGGACATCCACGCCCGACTCGAGCGCCAGGCGGCGGAGCTGCGGGCGCAGCTGCTCGCCTCCGAGCTCTGCGGCCACGAGGCCGAGCTCGCCGGCGCCGAGGCGCGGGCGGCCGAAGCGCGCCAGGCGCGCGGCGTACTTGACGAGCGGCTTGGCGAGGTGGCGAAGGTCCGGGCCGGGGTCGAGGAGCAGCTCGCCGGGCGCGAGACCGAGCGCACCGAGGCCTGGGGCCGCCTGACGGCGATCCGCGCCGCCCACGAGCGCCTCACGGTGCGCGCCGAGGCCCTCGGCGCCCGCCGCGCGGACCTCGTGCGCGGCCTCGACCGCCGCCGGGCGATGCTCGGGGCACTGGCCGAGGAACTCGGCGCGGGCTCCGGGGCCGAGGGCGATCCCACCGTCGCCGGGATCGACCGCGTCGGCGAGGCCCTTGCCGACGCCGTGGCCGCCCTCGACGCGGCCCGCGGCGCCGGCGACGACCGCGGGCGCGCCACCGAGCTGGCGAAGGTGCGCGAGGCCGCCGAACGCGCGGCCCAGACGGTGCGCAGGCTCGAGGACATGCTCGGAGGCGGCAGCCAGGGCTCGCTGGCGAGCCGGCTCGACCGCGAGGCGGCGCTGATCGCTGCCCTCGGCGAGCTCTGCGAGCGGGCGGCGGACACGCGCGACGCGGTGGGCGCCAGGGCGGGCGAGATTGAGCGCCGGATGCTCGGCGAGACCGGCGAGGACGCGCTCGCCGACCGACTGCGGGCCTGCTCGCGCGAGGAGGCCGAGCTGCAGGCGCGGCTCCGGACCGCCGCCGAAGCGGTAACCGAGGCGGAGGTCCGGGTCGCGCACCTGGGCGAGCGCCGCGGCGAGGCGGCGGCCGAGCTGGAGCGGATCGCGACGACGCTGGGCCGGTCGCTGGCGCCGGCCCCTGAGCCGCTCGACGACGATCAGCGCACCGAGATCGAGGTGAAGCTGGATCGCGTCGCCCGGCGGCGCGAGCAGCTCGGCCCGGTCAACCCGCTGGCCGAGCGCGAGTACGAGCAGGCGCTCGAGCACGTCGAGAGCCTGGAGACCCAGCGCGCCGATCTCGAGACGGCCCTCTCCGAACTGCAGGGCCTCATCCGTGAGACCGACCGCAAGATCGCCGCGGCCTTCGAGGAGACCTTCGACGCGACCCGCCGCAACTTCGAGGAGCTGGTCGAGCATCTGTTCCCGGGCGGTCGCGGTCGCCTGCGGCTGGTCGACGACCGCCGCGGCCCCAAGCCGGTGCTGGGCGGTGGGGAGGAGCCGGGCGATGCCGGTCCCTCGGCCGACCCCGGCATCCCCGGACGCGAAGCGGAGGAGATGCCGGGCAGTGACTCCGAGGACGAGTTCGCCTCGCAGGGCGTCGAGATCGAGGTCACGCCGGCGGGGAAGGCCACCAGGCGCCTGTCGCTGCTCTCCGGCGGTGAGAAGGCGCTCGTGGCGCTGGCCTTCGTGTTCGCAGTCTTCCTCGCCCGGCCGTCGCCGTTCTACATCCTCGACGAGGTCGAGGCAGCGCTGGACGACGCGAACATCGACCGCTTCTTGCAGCTCGTCGACCGCTTCTCCGACCGCGCTCAGTTCATCATCGTCACCCACCAGAAGCGCACGATGGACGCCGCCGACGTGCTCTACGGCGTCTCGATGGGCAAGGGCGGGGTGACCAAGGTCGTCTCCCGGCGGTTCGACGACGCCGCCACCCAACCGCAGCTCGACGAGGAGACCGAGGCGGCCTGAGTACTCTCCCGCTCCGCAATGGAGTGGGAGGAGCTGATTCCGAGCGCGGCCGGTCCGCCGCCCGACGCCGAGGCCGCGGCCGAGGAGCCGCGGCGGAGCGGGCGCTTTGCGCGCCTGCGCGAGCGACTCTCGAAGAGCCGGCAGGCGCTGCGGGCCGAGCTCTCGGCGAGCCTCTTCGACCAGATCGACGAGGAGACGTGGGAGCGGCTCGAGGAGGCTTTGATCCTCGCCGACGTGGGCGCCAAGGCCACGGCCGAGGTGGTCGGCAAGCTCGAGGGCGAGGTCGATGCCGGCGAGGTCAGCGGCCCTGAGGCAACGCGCGCGCGGCTGGTTGAGCTCCTCGCCGAGATCGCCGCTCCGCAGCCGCCCACCCTCGACCTCGGCGCGAAGCCGACGGTGATCATGGTCGTCGGCGTCAACGGCACCGGGAAGACGACGACGATCGGCAAGCTGGCCTCGGTGCTCGCCGAGCAGTTCGGGATGAAGGTGATCGTCGCCGCGGCCGACACCTACCGCGCCGCGGCGATCGAGCAGCTCGAGACCTGGGCCGAGCGCGCCGGCAGCGACCTCGTGCGCGGCACCCCGGGCGGCGACCCCGGGGCGGTGGTCTTCGACGCCCTCGCCGCGGCCGAGGCGCGCGGCGCCGACGTGGTGATCGTCGACACCGCCGGGCGGCTGCACACCCACAGCAACCTCATGGAGGAGCTCGCCAAGGTCAACCGAGTGGCGAGCAAGCAACTCGAGGGCGCGCCGCACGAGACGCTGATCGTGATCGACGCGACCACCGGCCAGAACGGCCTGCGCCAGGCCCGGGCCTTCTCCGACTCGGTCGAGCTCAGCGGCGTCGTGCTGACGAAGCTCGACGGCACAGCGAAGGGCGGCATCGCCCTCGCGATCGCCGGTGAGCTGGAGATCCCGGTGAAGCTGATCGGGGTGGGCGAGGGGATCGAGGACCTCCGCCCGTTCGACGCGCGCCAGTTCGCCAGCGCGCTGGTGGGCGAGGAATAACTCGCGAGCGCCGAGTTTCCGTCGCCAGGGCGACGGAGGGCCGTCACTCGCTGAGCAGCGGAAGCGGCGTCTCGCCGCCCACCCAGCCGAGCGAACGCCCCGTGCCACACCGCGGCCGGGGCTGCCCCCTCTCGTCGCCTAAGCTGAGCTCCCCATGTTCGACCAGCTGTCAGACCGCCTTCAGGAGACGCTCTCCGATGTCCGCAACCGCGGCGCGCTGACCGAGGCCGACGTCGACAAGGCGATGCGCGAGATCCGGCTCGCGCTGCTCGAGGCGGACGTCAACTTCAAGGTCGTCAAGCAGTTCACCGCGCAGGTCAAGGAGCGCTGCCTCGGGGCCGGCGTGCTCGACTCGTTGAACCCCGGCCAGCAGGTCGTGAAGATCGTCGACGAGGAGCTCGCCCAGCTCATGGGCGGCGCGAGCCGCGAGCTCGCCTTCGCGTCGAGCGGCCCGACGGTGATCCTGATGGCCGGCCTGCAGGGCTCGGGCAAGACGACCGCCTGCGCGAAGCTCGCGAAGCTGCTCGGCGACGACCGCAAGAAGGTCGGCCTGGCTGCGTGCGACACGCAGCGCCCGGCCGCGGTCGAGCAGCTGGTGACGATGGGCAAGCGCTCGGGGGCGACGGTCTACGAGCAGGGCACGGAGCGCGATCCGGTGGAGATCGCGGCCTGGGCCCTCGAGCAGGCCCGCGCCGCCGGGCTCGACGTGCTGATCGTCGACACGGCCGGGCGCCTGCACGTCGACGAGGAGCTGATGGAGCAGCTGGTGGCGATCCGCGCGCGGGTGAAGCCGCACGACATCCTGCTGGTGCTCGACTCGATGACCGGTCAGGACGCGGTCAACGTCGCCGAGACCTTCTCCGAGCGGGTCGACTTCGACGGCGTGCTCCTCACCAAGCTCGACGGCGACGCCCGCGGCGGCGCCGCGCTGTCGGTGCGCGCCGTCACCGGCAAGCCGATCATGTACGTGTCCACTGGCGAGCGGGTCGAGCAGCTCGAGCGCTTCCACCCCGAGCGCATGGCTTCCCGCATCCTCGGCATGGGCGACGTGCTGTCGCTGATCGAGAAGGCCGAGGAGGTCTCGGACGCCGACAAGGCCGCCGAGCTCGAGCGCAAGATCCGCAAGCAGCAGTTCACGCTCGAGGACTTCCTCGATCAGATGCGCCAGGTCCGCAAGATGGGCCCGCTTCAGAACGTGCTGGGGATGATGCCCGGGATGGGCGGAAAGGCGATGAAGCAGCTGCGCCAGGCGGACATGGACGACCGCGAGCTCGACCGGCTCGAGGCGATCATCCTCTCGATGACCCCGGCCGAGCGGGCCAACCCGACGATGATCGACGGCTCCCGCCGGAAGCGCATCGCGCAGGGCTCCGGGACGACGATCCAGGCCGTGAACCAGCTCGTCAAGCAGTTCGCCCAGATGCGGAAGATGATGGCCCAGCTCGCTCGCGGCAAGATGCCCGACCCGGCGCAACTCATGAAGGGCATGCGCTAAGGGGGCGCTCGCCCGCTAACCTCTCGCGCCGCAATGGTCCGTATTCGCTTGAGAAGGGTGGGTTCGCGCAAGAACCCGATTTGGCGCGTGGTCGTCGCTGACCGCCGCTCGCCCCGCGATGGGCGCACAATCGAGACGATCGGCCATTACAACCCCCAGACCGACCCCTCGGTGATCGTGATCGACGAAGAGCGCGCGCGCCACTGGCTCGACCACGGAGCGCGGCCCAGCCGCACCGTGGCGACGCTCCTGCGCACCAAGGGGATCCAGGCCTCGGGCTCCTAAGCGCGGATGCGCGACCTGGTCGAGTTCTGCGTCAGGGCGCTGGTCTCGGATCCCGACGCCGTCCGCGTCGAGGAGCTGGACACGGATGAGGGGACCGTGCTCGAGGTGCACGTCGCCAACGACGACCTCGGGCGGGTGATCGGCCGCGAGGGCCGGGTGGCCAACGCCATCCGCACCCTGGCGAAGGCCGCGGCGACGGCCGATGACGCCGGCCGTGTAATGGTCGAAATCGTCGAGGACTAGTGCTCACCCGCCGGTGCGGACGCGGAAGCTCAAAAAAATGCCCGAGGCGTAGCCGAGGGCACGTTATTCGGGCGAGAGCAGAGCAACCGGCGGGGTTGTGCTGATGCGGATCGACATCTTCACCCTCTTCCCGGAGTGGTTCGAGTGGTTCGTGGCCCAGCGGCACGTGCGCAACGCCGTCGAGCGCGGCTCCGAGCTGCGGTTCGTCAACTACCGCGACACGACGCCGCTGACCGGCCGCCAGGTCGACGACTCGCCCTACGGGGGCGGCGCGGGGATGGTGCTCCGCGTGGACGTCGTCGACGCTGCCCTGCGCGGCGCCTACGGCGACGGCCCGCCCGCGGCGCGGGTGATCGTGCTCGCGCCGGGCGGGCGCCCGCTCGACGACGCGCTGGCGAGCGAGCTCGCCGGCGAGCGACACCTGGCGCTGCTCTGTGGGCGCTACGAGGGCATCGACGAGCGCGTGCGCGAGCACCTCGCCGACGAGGCCCTGTCGATCGGCCCCTACGTGGTCTCCGGGGGCGAGGTCGCGGCGATGGTCGTCGCCGACGCCGCGCTGCGCAAGCTCCCGGGGTCGCTCGGGCACGTCGAGAGCGCGGTCGAGGAGTCCTTCTCGGAGGCGCTCGGCGGAGCGCCCGAGTACCCCCACTACACCCGGCCGGCGAGCTACCGCGGCTGGAAGGTCCCGGAGGTGCTCCTGTCCGGTGATCACGAGCGAGTTCGCGAGTGGCGTCGCAGCCAAAGTGCGAGCCGCCATGCGGGTTCCGAGGGGTCTTAGCCGACGCTTAGCAGGGAGTTGTCTACTATCTGACGCCGCGCGGGCCTGTGGTCCCGCGTTTTTTCCGGCCCGCCGCCGGGCGAGACCCGCGGAGCCGACGCCACATGAGCACGATCATCGAGAGCATCGAGCAGCGCCAGCTGAAGAAGGTGCCGCGCTTCCAAGCGGGGGACCGCGTCCGCGTGCATTTCCAGGTCACGGAGGGCACCCGCCGCCGGACCCAGGTCTTCGAGGGCATCGTCATCGCCCGCCAGGGCAGCGGTGCCCGTGAGACGTTCACCGTTCGCAAGCAGTCGTTCGGGGTCGGCGTCGAGCGCACCTTCCCCGTCCATTCGCCCAAGATCGAGCGGCTCGAGGTCGTCGCCCGCGGCGACGTCCGCCGGGCCAAGCTGTACTACCTGCGCGGCCGGGTCGGCAAGCGCGCCCGGGTGGCCGAGCGCCGCTGGGGCATCGAGGACGATCTGGTGCTCGCCGAGGCGCCCGAGCCGGAGGCCATCGACTCCGAGGGCGCGAGCCAGGAGGAGGTCGAGCCGGTGCCCGCCGAGGAGGCGGACGCCGAGGGCGCCGACGAGGCGGAGGAGGGTGCGGACGAGCCCGAGGCGGGGGCGGAGGAGCAGGGCGACTCCGATGAGGCCGAGGAGTCGGCCGATGCGTCCACGGAGCCTGCCGACGAGGCCAAGGGCTCCGAGGAACCCAGCTGATCCCGAAGCCGACAACCGGTCGCGGGACGGTCCTCGAGCTGATCGTGATCGTCGCGCTGGCGATCGGGCTCGCGCTTGGGATTCAGGCGTTCGTGGTGAAGCCGTACCAGATCCCCTCGGAGTCGATGGAGCCCACGCTCGACATCGGCCAGCGGGTGCTCGTCAACCGAGTCTTCACGCGGCTGGGCTCCGATCCCAGCCCCGGCGACGTGGTCGTCTTTCACCCGCCTCAGGGGGCGCTCCAGGGTGACAAGTGCGGGGTCTCGATCCAGGACGGCGAACCCTGCCCGGAGCCGACCGGCGACGAGGCCGACGAGAACTTCATCAAGCGCGTGGTCGCCGGCCCCGGCGACACGCTCTCGATCGATAAGGGCATCCCGATCGTCAACGGCCAGCCGTTCGAGGGGGATTGGGAAATTCGCCCATGTCGCGGACAAAGCGCGTGCGACTTCCCCCACCAGATCACCATTCCGCCGGACCACTACTTCATGATGGGCGACAACCGTGGCGCGAGCGACGACAGCCGTTACTGGGGACCAGTCCCCAGAGACTGGATCATCGGCGAGGCCTTCTTCACCTACTGGCCGCCGGACCGCATCGGGATCCTCTAAGGCCGCGGCCAAGCGCCGCCGGAGGCGGGCCGCAAAGCTCTTTCGGTTCGATCGCGAGCTCGGCTGCCGGTTCGTGGCCGGCGCCGACGAGGCCGGCCGCGGGTCGCTCGCCGGTCCTCTGGTCGCCGCCGGGGTCCTGCTCGACTACGAGCGGCTGACCATGCGCGACCGCCGCGCGCTCGGCGACCTCGACGACTCCAAGCAGCGCACGGCCGAGCAGCGCGAGACCCTCTATCCGGTGGTCGTGCGAGCCGCGGCGCGGGTCGCGGTCACGATCCGCTGCGTGCGCGGCATCGACGCCCGCGGCCTGCACGTCACCAACCTCCAGGCACTGGCCCGCTGCCTCGAGCGGGTGGCCGTTCCCGGCGCGGCGTGCCTCACGGACGGCTTCCGCGTCCCGAGCTGCAAGGTCGAGCATCGGGCGGTGATCGACGGCGATGCCCGCAGCGCGGCGATCGCCGCCGCCTCGGTGATCGCGAAGGTCACCCGCGACCGCTACATGCACCGGATCGCCTCCAACTTCCCGGTCTACGAGTGGAACGGCAACGTCGGCTATTCGACCCCCGAGCACCGGGCGGCGATCATCGAGCACGGGCCCTCGCCCCTTCACCGGCGGTCGTTTGCGTCGATCGCCTACTCCCAGCTGGGCCTGCTCGAGGGACGCGGCTAGCACCGGCGCACCCGACCGGCGACCTCGATAGGTTGCGGCCGATGACGAGCCTGCCCTTGGCAGGGGGGCTGCGACGGGGAGCGATCCTCGCGGTGCTCGCGTGCGCGCTCATCGGCCCCGCGGAGGCGTCGGCGGACGAGGGCGCGCCACAGATCGTCGGCGGTTCGGAGGCCGACATCTCCGCCTACCCCTGGCAGGTCGCGCTCGAGTTCAACGACGCCTACTACCAGGGCACGGCGCGCGAGCGCTTCGCCTGCGGCGGCACGCTGATCGCGATCGACCAGCTCGGTCAGGGCGATCCGAGTCCCGCGCACTTCCGCTGGAAGGTGCGCGGCAAGCGCCACCACGGCCACGGGCACCATCGCCAGCGCGTGCGGCGCTAGAACGCGCCTCGCAGGTGCTCGTAGTCGAGCACCCGGCCGGCGGCATCGAGGCGCAGGCCGATGACGTCGAAGCGAAGCTCGCGATGGCGGGGGACGTCGTAGCCGCGATCGCGTAGCCAGGCGGCGGCGAGCCGCCGCAGCTGAGCGCGCTTGCGCGGCCCCACGGCCGCCGCCGGCCGTTCGGGCCCGGCCACCGTGCCCGCGAGTCGCGCCTTGACCTCGACGAAGACCAGGGCGGGCCAGTCGACGGCGATCAGGTCGAGCTCGCCGCGGACCTCGCTCGGGCGGGCGTTGCGGTCGACGATCCGCCACCCGGCGGCCTCCAGGCGCGTGGCGACGAGGTCTTCGGCCGCGCGGCCGAGGGATTGGCGGGCGATCGTCATCGGAGCGCGACGCTACGCCGTCGGCGCGCGCCCGTCGTGCGTAGATCGGATCGAATCCGTCACGGTCGGCGGGCCACACGCGCGCGGCGCGGACGTAGCTTCGATCCGTGCTCGCGATCGCCCGAACCTTCTCGCTGCTCGGGGTCGAGGCGCGCGAGGTGCGGGTGGAGGCGGACGTGCGCGCCGGGCTGCCGGCGTTCGCCCTCGTCGGCCTCCCCGACGCCGCGGTGCGCGAGTCGCGGGAGCGCGTGCGAGCGGCCCTCTCCAACTCCGGGTTCGAGTTTCCCCAGCAGCGGATCACCGCGAACCTCGCCCCGGCCGATCTCCGCAAGGCCGGACCGGGGTTCGACCTCGCGATCGCCGCGGCGATCCTCGCCGCGACCGGGCAGCTGCCGAGCGCGGCGCTCGCCGACGTCGCGCTCGCCGGGGAGCTGGCGCTCGACGGCTCGATCCGGGCGGTGCCCGGCGCGCTGGCGATGGCCGAGGCGGCGCGCCGAGCGGGCGCCCGGGCGATCGTCGTCGCGGCGGCGTCGGCCGCCGAGGCCGCGCTGATCGACGGCGTCGCCGTGATCCCCATTCAGCGGCTCGAGCAGCTCAGCGCGGTCGGCGGCGAGGCGGAGCCCGAGGCGCCCTCGTCGGCGCGGCCGTCGGCCAACGGCGCGGGCCCGGACCTCGCCGACCTGCGCGGTCAGCCGGGGCTGCGCCGGGGGCTCGAGGTGGCGGCGGCCGGCGGCCACAGCCTGCTGATCAGCGGGCCGCCCGGCGCCGGCAAGTCGATGGCGGCCCGCCGGCTGCCCTCGATCCTGCCGCCGCTCGGTCCGGCGGAGGCGATCGACGCCGCTCGAGTGGCGAGCGCGTGCGGGCGCCCGGTGGACCCGGTGCTCGCCGGACGCCGCCCGTTTCGTGCCCCGCACCACACGATCTCGACCGCGGGTCTGATCGGGGGCGGCACGCCGCCGCGTCCGGGAGAGGTGACCCTGGCCCACCACGGGGTGCTCTTCATCGACGAGCTCCCGGAGTTCAGCCGCACGACCCTCGAGGCGCTCCGCCAGCCGCTCGAGGACGGCCGGGTACGGATCGCGCGAGCCCGATACGCGGTGGAGCTGCCGAGTCGCTTCCAACTGGTCGCCGCGGCGAACCCGTGCCCCTGCGGGCGGGGCGCGCACTCGGGCGACTGCAGCTGCGATGCCGTCGCCGTCCGCGCCTACGAGGCGAAGCTCAGCGGCGCGCTCGCCGACCGGATCGACATCATCCTCGCGATCGAGCAGCCCGACCTGTCGTCGTTCGCCGAGCCGGGGGAGGGATCGGCCGCCGTCCGCGAGCGGGTGCTCGCGGCGCGCGAGCGCCAGCGGGCCCGGATCGGCGACGAGCGCGCGAACGGCGAGCTCGCCGCGAGCGAGATCGAGCTCGGCGACGAGGTCGAGCGGTTGCTGGCGGCGGCGGGCGAGACCGCGGGGCTCAGCGGGCGGGGGCGCGAGCGGGTGATCCGCCTGGCGCGCACGCTCGCCGATCTCCAGGGCGCCGAGGCGATCGACATCGGGCACGTCGGCGAGGCCCTCACCCTGCGGCGGCGCGATCCGTGAGCCCGGAGCGGTCCGTGTGGACGATCGAGCGCGAGGCCGGCGACTACCCGGAGGCGCTCGGCGACCTCGACCGGCGCGAGCGCCCGCGCCTCTACGGGTGCGGGCGGCGCGAGGCGATCGCGGGACTCGAGCGCCACGCGGCCGTGACCATCGTCGGCACGCGGCGGCCCAGCACCTACGGCCTCAGGGTCGCCGAGCGCCTCGCGCGCGAGCTCGCGGCCGCCGGCCTCGTGATCGTCAGCGGGATGGCCCGCGGGATCGACGCCGCCGCCCACCGCGGCGCCCTCGAGGCGGGTGGGACGACGATCGCCGTGCTCGCCAACGGTCCCGACGTCGCCTACCCGCCCGTGAACGCCGCCCTCTACGAGCGGATCGTGGCGACCGGCGCCGCGATCTCCGAGCACCCGGCCGGGGCCGAGGCCCGACGCCACCATTTTCCGGAGCGCAACCGGATCATGGCCGCCCTCGGCGGCGCGGTGCTGATCGTCGAGGCGGCGCAGCCCTCGGGGACGATGATCACCGCCGATCGGGCGCTGCGCCTAGGCCGCAACGTCGGGGCCATTCCGGGCCAGCTCGGCATTCGGGTCGCGGCCGGCCCGAACGACCTGATCCGCGACGGCGCGTACCTGATCCGCGACGCGCGCGACGTCCTCGACCTCGTCTACGGCGTCGGCGCGGATCCGCGCCGGGCCCCGCCACGGCGGCCAGGCCCGGAGCTGGCCCCGTCGCTGCGGGCGCTCCTGGAACGCGTCCGGTCCGGGTCGTCGACGGTCGACCGGTTGGCGCTCGAGGAGCAGGTCGAGCCTCGCGACGCCGCCGTGGGCCTGGCGCGGCTCGAGCTGCTCGGGTACGTCCGCGCCGACGCCCTCGGCCGCTACGCAGCCACGGAACTGGCGGCGCCGTGAATACCCTCAGGACGTGGCCCAACGCATACACACCTGCCTCGCCATCGCCGGTTCGGACTCGGGCGGCGGTGCCGGGATCCAGGCCGACCTGAAGGCGTTCGCGCGCTGTGGCGTGCACGGGATGACCGCCATCACGGCGCTCACGGCTCAGAACACGGTCGGGGTGGAGATGGTCACTCCGGTCGCGCCGGAGATGATCGTCGCCCAGGTGCGCGCGGTCGCCGAGGACATCGGCGTCGACGCGGTGAAGGTGGGCATGCTCGCCGACGAGCCGACGATCGATGCGGTGATCGAGGCGCTCGCCTTGGTCGAGGGCGCGCCCGTCGTCGTCGACCCCGTGATGATCTCGGAGAGCGGCGCGACGCTGCTGGATCCCAACGCGAAGGCGGCGCTGATCGAGCGGGTGCTACCGCGCACCACGGTGCTGACCCCGAACCTGCCCGAGGCTCGTGCTCTGTCCGGGCTGGGCGAGGGCGCCTCGGCGCTCGAGCTCGGCGAGGCGCTGCGCGCGCTCGGGCCCGACGCGGTCGTCGTCACCGGCGGCCACGCCGACGACGGCGCCGACCTGTTGGTGGAGGCGGCCGGCTCGCTGCGCATCGATGGCCCGCGCTATCCCGACGGCGCCTCGCACGGTTCCGGCTGCACCCATTCCTCGGCGCTCGCCGCCTTTCTGGCTCGCGGCTCAGAGCTCGACGACGCCGCCCGCTGGGCCCGCGAGGTGGCCTCGGAGGCGGTCGGGCATGGCCTGCGCGGGATCGGGCACGGCGCGGGGCCCGTTGACGTCTTCGGCATCGCCCGTGGCGCCGCCCCGGGGGCGCAGGCATAATCGCTGCTGTGAAGCTGGTGCGGATGAAGGCCGGTCATGGCGACGTCCTCCTCGCCGAGGGCGATCCGGAGGTCGCCTCCGACGAGGAGCGCCTCGTCGCGGAGTTCCGCCGCCAGCTCGACCTCGGCATGTGGGCGGCGGTCCCGACCGCCGATCGCGGGCATCGCGAGGCGGTCATGGTGCGCGACTTCGACCAGGTGCCCAGGGACGCCGAGCGCGTGATCTTCTTCCCCCCGGCGGCCGGCGGATGAGCGTCGCCCAGCCGGTGGCAGGCGCGGCCGAGCGCCGCGCGCGCGAGCTGATGCGCTCGGTCCTCGACGCCGAGGACTGTCGCGCCTACGACGAGCTCGGCTTCATCAGCGTCCCCGGGCGGGGCGATCCATCGAGCGGCTACGCCTACCTCGTCTACCCCCACCGGCCCCTGGTCGCCTACGAGACGGCCACCGGGCGGCTGTTGAGCGAGTACTGCGTCGGCTTTCGCGACGACGGCGAGCGGCTGCCCGACGCGGACGACGTGCTCGCCAAGTGGATCGCGGTGCACGGCGGCGAGCGCGAGCTGATCTCGACCGCGAACCTCAATCCGCCCGGCCACCAGGTCGATCCCGGCCACCTGCGCCGCGACCTCGCGCGCCTGCACGCCTGGAGGGAAGCCCAGTGAGCGATCTACCGCGCCCGCGATCCGCCGCGGTCTTCGACGGGCCCGACCGGGCCGCCGCCCGCGCCTACATGAAGGGGATCGGGTTCGGCGACGACGCGCTCAGCCGCCCGACGATCGGGATCGCCAACACCTGGACGGAGGCGATGCCCTGCAACTACCACCTCCGGGCGCTGGCCGAGCCGATCAAGGCGGGCGTCCGCGCCGCCGGCGGGACGCCGATGGAGTTCAACACGGTCGCGATCTCGGACGGGATCACGATGGGCACCAAGGGGATGAAGGCCTCCCTGGTCAGCCGCGAGGTGATCGCCGACTCGATCGAGCTCATGGCGCGCGGCTATCAGTTCGACGCCCTGGTCGCGCTCGCCGCCTGCGACAAGACGATCCCCGGCGCGGTGATGGCCCTGGCGCGCCTCGACATCCCGTCGGTGCTCCTCTACGGCGGCTCGATCGCCCCGGGGCGTTGGAACGGCAAGGACGTGACGATCGTCGACGTCTTCGAGGCGATCGGCGCCCACGCCGCCGGCAACATGACCGACGAGGAGCTGCGCTCGCTCGAGGACGTCGCCTCGCCCGGAGCCGGCGCCTGCGGCGGCCAGTTCACCGCCAACACGATGGCCTGTGCCTTCGAGGCGCTGGGGATCTCGCCCGGGGGCGCCGCGATGGTGCCGGCCGAGGACGACGAGAAGGACACCGTCGCCGAGAAGGTGGGCGAGCTGGTGATGCGGGTGCTGGCCCAGGACCTGCGGCCCCGCCAGGTGATCACCAAGGAGTCGCTCGAGAACGCGATCGCCTGCGCCTGCGCCTCGGGCGGGTCGACCAACGTCGTGCTGCACCTGCTCGCGGTGGCCCGCGAGGCGGGGGTGGACCTCTCGATCGACGACTTCGAGCGCATCTCGCGCGAGACACCGCTGCTCGCCGACCTCAAGCCCGGCGGGCGCTACGTGGCCACCGACCTCTACCGGGCGGGTGGTGTGCCGCTGATCCTCAACCGGCTCGCCGAGCTCGGGCTCCTCAATTCCGAGGCCGTCACGGTCACCGGGCGGACGATCGGCGAGGAGGCCGCCGAGGCGGTGGAGGCCGAGGGCCAGGAGGTCGTCCTGCCCGCGGGCGCGCCGCTCAAGGCCCAGGGTGGGCTCGCGATCCTGCGCGGCAATCTCGCCCCCGACGGCGCCGTGATCAAGGTGGCCGGCACCGAGCGGATGGGCCAGAGCGGCCCCGCGCGGGTGTTCGAGTCCGAGGAGGACTGCTTCGCCGCCGTCAAGGCCCAGGAGATCGAGCCCGGCGACGTGATCGTGATCCGCAACGAGGGACCCGCCGGCGGCCCCGGAATGCGGGAGATGCTGCAGGTGACCGCGGCGATCGTGGGCGAGGGACTGGGCGAGGAGGTGGCGTTGCTCACCGACGGGCGCTTCTCCGGCGCCACGCGCGGGCTCATGGTCGGCCACGTCGCACCCGAGGCGGCGAGGGGCGGGCCGATCGCCGCCGTGCGCGACGGCGACCGCGTGACGATCGACGTCGACGCGCGCGAGCTCTCCGTGGAACTCAGCGACGAGGTGATCGCCGAGCGCGTGGCCGCGTATCAGTCGCCGCCGCCCGAGCACGAGACCGGCGTGCTCGCCAAGTACGCGGGCAGCGTCGGCTCGGCCAGCCACGGCGCGATCACCGGCTAGACGGCGGCCCGCCGATGGCGACCGAGGCGCGCCGCCACCACCTGCCGCGCATCACCGCCGCGATGCGGGAGAGCGATCAGGTCACACCGCTCGAGCTCTTCTTCGACCTCGTCTTCGTGCTGGCGATCACCCAGTGCACGGAGCTGATGTCCGAGCACCCGACCTGGACCGGGTTGGGCCAGGGGGTTGTGGTGCTCGCGCGTCCTGTGGTGGTCGTGGGTGGGGTACGCCTGGCTGACCAGCGTCATCGACCCGGAGGACGACGCGGTCCGGATCGTGATGTTCGTCGCGATGGCGGGGCTGCTGCTGTGCGCGCTGTGCGTCCCGGACGCGTTCGGCGACCTCGGGCTCACGTTCGCGCTCGCCTACGGCGTCGTCCGGTACTGCCAGATCGGCCTGTTCGTGATCGCCAGCCGCGACGACGAGAAGCTCCGCCAATCCGTCCGCGGGCTCGCGATCAGCACCGGGATCGGGGTCGGGCTGCTGATCGTCGCCTCGCAGCTCGACGGGGCGGTCCAGGGCGCGCTCTGGATCCTCGCGCTGGCGCTCGACATGGGCGGCCCGTACCTGTTCGGCTCCCAGGGCTGGAAGCTCGCCCCCCGCCACTTCGCCGAGCGCCACGGACTGATCGTGATCATCGCCCTCGGGGAATCGATCGTCGCGATCGGGGTCGGCGTCGGGGGTGAGCTCAGCGTCGGCCAGGGGGTGGCGGCCGTGGTCGGCATCGGCCTCGCGGCGGCGCTCTGGTGGCTGTACTTCGACGTCGTGGCGCTGGTCGCCGCCAGGCGGCTGGAGCGGGCGGAGGTCGGGCGGGCGCAGAACGAGATGGCGCGCGACTCGTACTCGTACCTGCACTTCCTGATGGTCGCCGGGATCATCCTCGTCGCCCTCGGGCTGAAGAAGACGCTCGAGCACGTCGACGACCCGCTCGAGGTCGTGCCCGCGTTTGCGCTGCTCGGCGGCATGGCGTGCTACCTGCTCGGGCACGTCGCGTTTCGCTACCGCGGAATCCACACGATCAACATCGAGCGGACGGCCCTGGCCGTGCTGCTGGTCGCCTCGCTGCCAATCGCGACCGAGATCTCGGCCCTCGCGACCGTGGGCTACGTGACCGTGCTCACCTGGGCCGTGATCGTTTACGAGACGCGCCTGTACGGCGAGAGCCGCGAGCGCATCCGCCACGGGGACTACGCGCACGACGACGGGGCTACGCCGGACCGAGGAACCGCTCGAGCACCCGGTTGAAGCGCACCGGGCGCTCGGCCATCGGCACGTGGCCGCAGCGGTCGAAGACCTCGAGCTGTGCCCCCGCGATCCGGTTCGCGTAGCCGAGCGCATCGGCGGGCGGCACGACGTGGTCCTGCGCCCCCCAGACGATCAGGGTCGGGACGTCGATTTCGGAGAGGCGGTCGAGGAAGTCGTAGCCGGCGAGGCTGGAGAGCGCCTCGACGAACGACTCGGCGCGCTTCCCGCCGTCCCAGAACTCCCAGACCAGCTCCGGCCGCAGCGCGCCGGGATCGTCGAAGATCATGCGGAACGCCAGCCGCCGCGCGCGACGGCGCGCGAGCGAGTGCGTCAGCGCCTGGAAGATGAGCGGCGCCCCGACGGCGATGCCCCGCGCGACCACCGCTGTGGGCTCCCGGCGCAGCCGCGCGCTCGACACCCCGGCGGCGGAGACGAGGACGAGCTTCTCGAAGCGGTCGGGCTGGGCGATGGTCGCCTCGGTGGCGATGAAACCGCCCATCGAGTTGCCCACCACGACGCAGTCGCGGACGCCGACGACGTCGCAGAAGTCGAGCAGCAGCCGGCCGTAGGCGGAGATCGAGATCTCCCAGTCGGGGACGGGCGAGGACCCGAAGCCGGGCAGGTCGAGCGCCAGCACCCGGTGCCGTCGGGCGAAGTGGGGGATGTTCTCGAGCCAGTTCTGCCAGCAGCCGCCGAGCCCGTGCACGAAGACGATCGCCAGCGGGTGCTGCTCGGGCTCGGGCGGTCCCATCTCGGCGTAGTGGACGGTGGTTCCCCCGACGTCCACGTCATGAAGGTGATCGCGCCAGTTGATCCGCAGCCACTCCGGGTCCGGGTTGCCATACGGATCCGGGCTGTCCGCGGGCGTCGGCCGCGGCCGGGGCCCGTAGGGCTGGAAGGGCCGCCGGCGCGAGGCGGGGTCGGTCGCGGGGTGGGTCGAGCTCTGTCCGCACGGCGAGCACCCTAACGCGCGAAATGACCCCGCCACGGCCCTCGACTACGTAGGCGAGGAACGAAGGCTCAGCCGGTGCCGATCGGGATGCGGATGACCTGACCGACGAAGATCAGGTCGGGGTCGTCGATCTGGTGCACGTTCGCGCGCATCAGGGGGTCGACGTCCGGCGTGCCGTAGTGCTCCTGCGCGATCGCCGAGAGGGTGTCGCCCGCCTGGACGACGTGCTCGCGGTAGCCGATGTAGTCGCCGGCAACCATCCGCGACCCGAGCAGAACCGGCTTTGAGACCTTGTGGAGCTCGCTGCCGTCTTGGGCACTGGCCTCGAAAACCTCGACGAAGAGGCGGTCGAGCTGGAACGCCGCGTTGGCGACGTTCGCCTTGACCTGAAACTGCCCGTGCTCGCCGGTGCCTCCGCCGACGTTGATCGAGCCCGTGACCTCGTCATGCCCTTCGTGAACGCGGTAGTTGATCGTGGCCTCGAACCCGGTCCCGATCCCGGCGATCATGACCCGGTTACCAACGAGGTCAAACCGCTTCGGCTGATCCATCCTGATGGTCATGCTCAGCTCCCTTTAGGGGTTGGGACGACGCTACCTCAGAGCCCTCGTCTGGTCCAGTGATTCGTGCGAGGCGTGAGCCGGAATGAGCTTCCATTCTCGCGGTGGATCAGCCCCCCTTGACCTGTTCGCGAAGCCGCCTGACCTGGCGCTGCAGCCGCTCGACGGTCTCGGTGAGCGACGCCGTGGACGCCGAGGAGCCGGTCGCGGTGCCGAGCTGGCCGTTGGCGTTCACGACCACCGTCCGGTCGGGACCGGGCAGGGTGTTGCCGCTGATCCCGGCGATGAAGGTGGCGGTCTGGTCGTCGCCGCCGATTCGGATCGTCCGCGACTCCCCGGCCCTGCCGGCGTTGGCGATGTCGACGTTGTCGGAGCCGGTGGTCAGGTTTCTGCCGGCGCTGTCGCCGAGGGCGGTGTTACGGTCGCCGCTTGTGTTGGAGTGCAGCGCGCCGGCGCCGGCGGCGACGTTCCGGTTGCCGGTCGTGTTGGAGAACAGCGCCTCGTCGCCGGCGGCGAGGTTGGCGTCGCCGGTCGTGTTGGAGTGCAGCGCGCGGGCGCCGGCGGCGGAGTTGTCCCCGCCGGTCGTGTTGGAGTGCAGCGCGCGGTTGCCGGTGGCGACGTTGCCGTTGCCGGTGGTGTTGAGAAACAGCGCGCTGGCGCCGGTGGCGACGTTTTCGTTGCCGCCCGTATTGAAGGTCAGCGCCCGGTAGCCGCTCGCGACGTTGGAGGCGCCGCGTGTGTTGGAGAACAGCGCGCCGATGCCGGTAGCGACGTTGAAGCTGCCATTGGTGAGGTTGGACATCACCGGGCGGCCCAGGCCGACGTTGTTGTTGCCGGTAAGGGTTCCGTTGAAGAGGAAGTTGCCGCCGGCGGCGACGTTGTATTTGGCGTCGAAGTAGACGCTGCCGGTGTCGGCGCGGCTGGTCGTGGCAGCAATGCCGCTGATCGCGAGCGCGACGAGGCTTGCCAGCGCGAGGATCCGGGTCCGCCCGCGGGCGGTCGGCTGGCAGGGGCTGAGGCGGTGCGTTGGGGTCATCGTGGTTGCTTCCTCTCTGATCGGGCTTGGCCGCGCGCCTGCTGGCCCGCCGCCGGCGAGGTCCGTCGGCTGGTTTCGACGGGTTTGGCCTGCCTGAGTTGGCTGTTCGCCAATCGTCGCGGGATGTCAGGCGCGCGTCAACCGCCGGCTCCGTCCGGAGCGCCCATCGGCAAGCCGCTACGCGTAGCCCAGTCGCTCGAGGATCGGGATCTCGTGGATCTGAGGGCTTTCACCCCTACGGCGTGACCGAGCCGGTGAACGTCTCACGGCCTTTCGAGCCTTGGGTGCCGCGCTCGTACTTCGCCTGCATCTGACCGCCTCCCTGCAGTCCCTCGAAGGCGCCGCTGCCGCTTACGACCTTCCATCCGCCACTCTGCGTCCGACCCTGCGGCACGCCCGGGGTGAAGCCGATCCTCAGGCTGCCGTCGGCGCAGTCAAAGGTCCTGTCCACCAACCCGATGTCGGGGTCGTCCGAGTGCAGATCGCTGAACGTGCCGCCGGGGCAGAAGGGCGAGTCGCCGCGGGAGGACCCGCCGAGGACCTTGCCCTCGCTGATTGGCTTTCCAGGTTGCGGCCCGCCCTCGGGGATGTCGATCTCCACCTTCGTATGGATGAGGATCGAATTGCCACCCGCTCCTCCGTTTGTGGTCGCTACGGGCGCGTTGCCGTCGTCACCGCCGCAGGCCGCGACGCCAAATGCAGTGATCGTCAGGGCAAAAGCGAGCCGGCGCATCCAACGCAGTATCTCGCGCTGGCGCGCGCCCGGTCAGTGCGAGGGCGACCGGATGGCAGCCCTAAGAAAGTGCCGCTTCTCGTCCAAAGCGTTACTCCGACAGCCCGGCGGCTTCGAGGGCTTGGCTTCTCTCTCTGTGCGAAGAGCGGCGAATGACCCTCCCGTCGCGGAAGGTCCAGACGTGAAAGAAGCGATTCCACATCTCGGCGTCGCTTCCTTTCAACCGTCCGCCGTCGCGGACAGCGGTGACCACGTGCTTATCGTCGGCGTGGATCAGCTCCGTCAGTTCGACGCGGAAGTCCTCGAACGTCTCGAAGTATCCGCGCAACTCCGTCTCGCCCACGCTCCGAATGACCCCGAGGTCCGGGTAGGCATCTGTCAGATCAACCGCATACTCCGGGTCAAAGAGATCCGGCGATCCCTCCCAGTGGTGGGCGCTGACCTCCGCGTAAATCCTCCGCACGATCTCCACATTCTCCTGTGACATCGCCTACTCCGACAGCCCGGCGGCTTCGAGAGCCTCGTGCGGTCGGGCGAAGTGGCGGAACCGAAACGCCATTCCGTCCTGAAACTCAATCAACCATCCATGTGGTTGGTCCACCCCGACGCCACTCTCTTTCCCGCGAAGTCGGACCCGGCCGAGGACAACAACACGGTCGCCCGAGTCGCGCCACTCGTCCGCGACGAGCTCCCACTCCCCGAACTGGTCATCAACCTCCTGCATCCATCGATGCAGTCCCTCTCGCCCCTCAAACGGCTCTGCCTGGAGGCGGCTGACGACCTGGAAGTCCGGGTGCAGCTCGTCCGTCGAAAAGTCCCGGTCGCCTGCGTTCCAGCGCTTGAACCAGGACTGGACCAGCTCGAGGTTGTCCTGCGACATCGCCCGCGCAGTATCTCGCGGGAAAGTTGCGCATTCCATTGCGGCCTCAACCGGTCGCTGCACCACCCTCGACGATTGGGATCCTCCCATCTGCTTCGAGCGCTGTCGAGTGAAGGCCGTAGGCCGTAGCGAGATCAGCGCTCGGCGGGGCCGTCGATGAGCTCGGCGAGCTTCTCGGCCGGGGTCCGGAAGCCGAGCGTCTTTCGCGGCCGGGCGTTGAGCAGCTCGGCGACCTCGTCGAGGCGCTCTTGGGTGATCCCGGCGAGGCTCTCGCCCTTGGGGAAATACTGGCGAAGCAGGCCGTTGGTGTTCTCGTTGGAGCCGCGCTGCCAGGGACTTTGGGGGTCGCAGAAGTAGACGTCGACGCCGGTCTTAACGCTGAAGCGCCGGTGCTCCGACATCTCCGAGCCCTGATCCCAGGTCAGCGAGCGCCGCAGCTGGGCTGGCAGCGTGGTGATGCTCTGTGCCAGGGCGTCGGCGACCCGCTCGGCCTCCGTCCCGACGGGCAAGGCGACCAACTGGCAGTAACGGGTCGAGCGCTCGACCAGGGTGGCGATCGCCGCGGGACTCTGGCGGTTTCCCATCAGCAGGTCGCCCTCCCAGTGGCCGGGCACCGCGCGGTCTTCGACCTCGGCCGGCCGCTCGGAGATCATCACCATGTCGGTGAGCTTTCCTTGCCCGGAGCGCTTTGACGACTGCGAGCGGGCATAACGCCGCGAACGGCCCTTGCGCAGGTGCTTGGTGAGCTCTCGCTTTAGCCCTCCCCGCGCCTGGACATAAAGGGCGCGATAGATCGTCTCGTGGGAGACCTGCATCGACTCATTGTCGGGGTAGGCGATCCGAAGCCAGCCGGCGATCTGCTCGGGGGAGTGGGCCTTGCGAAGGCGCTGCTGGACCAGCCGCCGAAGCTCATCGCAGAGCTCGAGCTTGGTCGGCCGCGGCCGTCGGGCCCGCCGCCAGGCCTCGCGGTCTGCTGAACGGGCGCGGTAGCGCGCCCGCCCGCCGCAGCGGTTGATCTCACGAACGATGGTGGTGTGAGAGCGGCCCAGCTGCCGGGCGATCTGGCGCACCGACTGACCGCGGGCGATCCCGCGCGAGATCTCCTCGCGCTCTGAGGCGGTCAAGCACCGCTGCGCTCGCCGGCGCCGACGCGGGCGGATGCCCCCGAGCGCTCGCAGATAGAGGCCGACCGTGTTCTGACCGAGTCCGAGCTGTCGGCCGATCTCGCGCTCGCTGAACCCCTGTGCTCGCAGCTCCCAGATCGCTTCCTTCGTTGCCTCGCTCAGGGCGTAGCCCTTTGGCATCGCCGCACCTCCTTCGTTCGTCAGCTGGTGGCTGACTCTCTTCGGTGGTGCGGCGGTGGTTTGAATCCGCCATGCAAAGCAGAACGAAGCAAGCCGTTAGGCGTAGCCCATCCGCTCGAGGATCGGGATCTCGTGGATCTGGGGAGGCTGGAGGTGGTTCCAGAGGATCCCGCGCGGGCGCTCGTAGGCGCGCTCGACCTCGACCACCGCGCGCGGGGTTGCGATCAGGTCGACCGGCAGGTCGTGGGCGATCACCGGCAGGTTCTCGCGGAGGATCTGAATCGGATGGCAGGTCGTCGCGACCACCGTGTGGTCGTCGATCTTGCCCGCCTCGATCAGCAGCCCGTACTCGATGTCCGAGAAGCCGCCGCCCTTGCCGATCCGCGCCCCCTTGAGGTTGACGGCGACCGAGCCGCAGAGCACCAGGTCGATGTCGGGGAGCTCGTCGTCGGCCACCACCCGGCCGTAGCGCAGCATCCCCTTGATCGTCGCCGCCTCCTTCATCTGCGCCTCGGTGAGTTCGCGCGGGTCCAGCAACCGGAACGGGTGCTGGTCGCGCAGGCGTGGGACCGCCGCGACGATCGTCTTGCCCTCCTCCAGCGCCCGTCGCCGGGCAGGCGTCTGCGGCGAGTCCGGGTTGGCCTTGATCACGCGGGCTCGCTTCCAGGTTCGGTGGCCGGCGAGCTTCTGGGCCGCTAGTTTGGCCCCGGCGAAGTTGGGAATCCTTCCCTCGGCACCCGGGAACCGCGAGACTCCCTCGCGGTCCATCGCCTTCCACACCGCCCGCCTCGCCTGGTCCTTGGACCGCATCGAGGCGCATACTATTTCCGGCTTGTCACCCCAGCGGACATCCCTCTCGCACCCGGCCGAAGAACTCGCCGAGGAGGCGCGACGCACGGCCGAGGAGCGCCTGCCGGAGCGGCGCGAGGCCGAGCGCATGCGGGAATTGCTCCCGGCCATCGAGCCGGAGCGCCGCCTCAACGACTGGGGCCGCTCCGAACGCGTCGAGGGTGCGTTCGACCGCACGCTGGTGGAGTTCTTCTACCGCTACTGGTTCCGGGCGGAGATCGAGGGCATCGAGAACGTCCCCGCCGATGGCGGCGCGCTGCTGGTCTCCAACCACTCGGGCGCCCTGCCGCCCGACGCCGCGATGATCGGCAAGGCGATCCGCGAGGAGCACCCGAACCCGCGGCAGCTCTACATCACGGTCGAGCACTTCTTCAAGGGCTACCCGGGCTTCTCGATGCTGATCCCAAAGATCGGCTGCGTCGCCGCCCACCCGGCGAACGTGCACCGGCTGCTGTTCGACGAGCGCCAGTTGGTGCTGGTCTTTCCCGAGGGCCGCAAGGGGACCGAGAAGCTCTACAAGGATCGCTACCGCCTGCGCCGCTTTGGCCGCGGAGGCTTCGTCGAGGCGGCGATGAAGGCCGAGGCAAAGATCGTCCCGGTCTGCGTCGTCGGGGCCGAGGAGGCGGCGCCGATCTTCGCCCACGTGTCCGCGTTGCAGCGGCTCACCGGCCTGATCTACTTCCCGCTCACGCCGACCTTCCCCTGGCTCGGGCCGCTGGGAATGCTCGGCTACCTGCCGGCCAAGTTCAAGCTCCGGTTCCTGGAGCCGATCGACACCGTCGAGCTCGGCGGGGCCGAGGCGGTGCACGACAAGGCGCTCGTGCAGACGGTCTCGCAGGAGATCCGGGCTCGGATCCAGGAGAACCTCGACCAGATGCTCGCGAAGCGCAAGAGCGTGTGGTTCGGATGAGCACCGACCTCATCGAGTCGGCGGCGCCGAGCCGCGTGCTCGTGACGGGCCTCTCGACCTACTGGGGCGGGCGGCTCGCGCAGGCGCTGGAGGGCTTCGAGCAGGTCGAGACGATCATCGGGGTCGACTCGCGCGATCCGACGCTCGAGCTCGAGCGCACCGAGTTCGTGAAGGTCTCCAACCAGCACTCGTTGCTCCAGCGGATCGTGCGCGCCGCCGAGATCGACACGGTGGTCGACGCACGGATGATCGTCAACTCCCTCGCCGCCCCGGTGCGTGTGGCCCATGAGAACAACGTGATCGGGACGATGAACATCCTGGCCGCATGCAGCGGATCGGACTCCCCGGTGCGGAAGGTGGTGTTCAAGAGCTCGACCCACTACTACGGGTCCGAGCAGGACGATCCGGCGTTCTTCGCCGAGTCCATGCGGCGCCCACACGCGCCGACGACGCTCATCGAACGCGACCTGGTCGAGGCTGAGCAGGCGGTCGCGGAGTTCGCGGCGCGGCGCCCCGAGGTCACGGTGACCCTGCTGCGCTGCGCGAACGTGCTCGGCCCCGACGTCGAGACCGGCTTCACCCGCATGCTCTCTCTGCCGCTGGTGCCGATGGTGCTCGGCTTCGACCCGCGGCTGCAGTTCGTGCATGAGGACGATGTCGTGCACGCGCTCGAGCACGCCGTCCTCAACCGCGTCCCCGGGACCTACAACGTCGCCGCCGACGGGGTGCTGGCGCTGTCGGAGGCGATCTCGCTCGTCGGCCGCCGGCCGCTGCCGCTCCTGCCGCCGATCGGCGCGTCGTTGCTGGCGGCGCCCCTGCGCCGCCTGGGCCTCCGGATTCCCGACGAGATGGCGAACCTGCTGCGGTTCGGCCGCGGGGTCGACAACCGCCTCTACAAGGCGACCGGGTTCGTCTACGGATTCACCTCGCGCGAGGCGGTGAGCCGCTTTGGCGAGCACCTGCGGCTGGAGCCGATCCTGCGCGGGCGTGCCCGCGAGGAGGGGTATGTGTACGAGCGCGAGGTGGAGGAGTTTCTGCGCTGGAGCCCCCACGTGAAGCGCGATCGCCCCGGCGAGGGCGCGGGCGCCGACCGGGAGCCACTCGGAATCTGACGCCACGCAATCTGAAGTTCAGATTGCACCGTAGGAAACTACGGAGAATTTTCCGACGCGCGCCCTACACTCTTACGTCGCCTTGGCACGGAAGCTTCAAATAGCAGTCGTTTTCCTGGTCGCGATTCTGCTCATGGTGGCGGTCGGCGCCTACGCGTGGGACTCCTCACGCTCGGGCGAGATCGCCGACGGGGTGACCATCGGCGGCGTCGACGTCAGCGGCATGAACGCGGACGAGGCGACCGTCGCGGTCAAGAACCGACTCGTCAAGCCGCTGCGCAAGAAGATCACCGCGACCTACGACGGCGTCCGCTATCAGCTCAGCCCCGACAAGCTCAAGGTCGACGCCGACGTCGACGGGATGGTCGAGCGGGCGCTCGAGAAGAGCCAGGAGGGCGGGATTCCCGGCCGCGTCTGGCGCTACGCCACCGGCGGCGAGGTAGACGTCGCGATCTCGCCTCAGGTGAGCTACTCGAGCGACGCGATCGACGAGTTCGTCGGCAAGGTCGCGACCGAGGTCAACACCGACCCGGTGAACGCGACGATCCAGCCGACCACCGTCTCGCTCCAGGGCGTCGCCGGCCACGACGGGATCACCGTCGACGAGTCGGCCCTCCGGCGCCGGATCGAGTCCGTGGTCCAGCAGCCCAACCATCGCCGGGTCGCCGTACCGGTCGACGTGGTGCACCCGGATGTGACCAAGGAGGACCTCGCCCAGCAGTATCCGACCTACATCACGGTCGACGAGTCGAGCTTCACCGCGACGCTGTGGCAGAACCTGAAGCCGGCCAAGAAGTACACGGTCGCGGTGGGCCAGCCCGCCTATCCGACGCCGACCGGCCTGTACGCGATCGAGAGCAAGCAGGTCGATCCGGTGTGGAGCGTCCCAAACTCGCCCTGGGCGGGTGAGCTGGGCGGCAGCACCGTTGCCGGCGGCAGCGCCGAGAACCCCCTGAAGGCGCGGTGGATGGGCATCACCGACGGCGCCGGCTTCCACGGCACCGACGAGGTCAGCTCGCTGGGCACCGCGGCCTCGCACGGCTGCGTGCGGATGGCGGTTCCGGACGTCATCGACCTTTACGACCGGGTCGACGTCGGGACCCCGGTTTACATCGGCTGAGACCGCTGCGCACTTCCTTGCGCCGGCAGGCGTGACGGGGGAGAGGGAGAAGCTACGCCGCATGGGCTCCAGCAGCGCGCTGCCGGCACCGCCGGCGTCTGAGCTTCGGGCGAGCCCCGAATGGGAGGCCGCGCTCGGTTCGTACGCGCGCGAGCTCACCACTCGGGGCGCCTCGCCATCGACCCTGCGCGCCTACGGTCGCGACCTGCTCGAGCTCGCCGCCTGGGCGACGGAGCGCGGCACGGGACCGCGCGAGCTTGCCTATCGCGACCTGCGCTCGTACGCGGCGGTGCTGTCGGAGCGGCGGCTCGCGAAATCGTCGATCAACCGCAAGCTCGCGGCGGTGCGGGGGCTGCACGCGCACCTGGTCGCCACCGGCGAGCTGACCAACAACCCCGCCGACCTGCTGCCGTCGCAAAAGCGCGGTTCGACCTTGCCGCGAGTGCTTGGCCGCGACGAGGTCGCGAGCCTGCTCGAGCGGATTCCGGCGACCAACCCGCTCGAGGTCCGCGACCGGGCTCTGTTCGAGCTCGCCTACTCATGCGGCTTGCGCGCCGACGAGCTCGTCTCGCTCGACCTGGAGGACATCGAGTTCGAGTCCGAGACCGTGCGCACGACGGGAAAGGGCCGCAAGACGCGCGTCGTGCCGATCGGTGAGCCCGCCCAGCGGGCGCTGCGGCGCTACCTGGAGTCGGCCCGGCGCGCCCTTGGGCCGGGCCGCGACGAGACGGCACTGTTCGTGTCGCGCCGCGGCCGCCGCCTCTCGCCCTCGGACGTGCGCCGCCGCCTGGACAAGTGGGTCCGCGAGGCCGCGGTGGCCGGCCGCCTGTCGCCGCACACGCTCCGGCACTCGTTCGCCACCCATTTGCTCGAGGGCGGGGCCGACCTGCGCTCGATTCAGGAGCTCCTGGGACACTCCAGTGTGTCAACGACGCAGATCTACACGCGAGTCGAGCCTTCGCGCCTCCGTCGGGAGTACGCAAAGTCTCATCCGCGCGCTTAGCCACACGCCGTTAGCCTTCAAAACACCGGGAAAATCCCAGAAACACGTATGGAGACCAACGTCAAGGCAGTCGAGCTCCGCGAGCTGTGGCGGCGCTACAAGGCTGAGGGGGACGAGAAGGCACGCGAACGTCTCGTGGTCGCCTACTCACCGCTCGTGAAATTCATCGCGGGCCGGATGGCTTCGGGCCTGCCTTCGCACGTGGAGGAGTCCGACCTGATCTCCTACGGCCTCCTGGGCCTGATCGGCGCGATCGAGCGCTTCGACACCGAGCGTGAGATCAAATTCGAGACGTTCGCCGTCGCCCGGATCAAGGGCGCGATCATCGACGAGCTGCGCTCGCTCGACTGGGTGCCCCGCTCGGTTCGAGCCCGCGCCCGCGAGGTCGAGCAGGCACACCAGAAGCTCGAGGCCAAGCTCCAGCGCGCCCCGACCGACGAGGAGATGGCCGACAAGCTCGAGATGTCCGTCGAGGACTTCCGGGACGTGCTGCTGCAGATCGCGAACTCCTCGGTGCTGGCCCTCGACGACCTGTGGACGTTCGCCGACCCTGAGGGCGGCAGCCAGATCTCGATCCTCGACACGATCCAGGACCAGGGCGCGATCGACCCGGAGTCCGAGGCCCAGGCCTCCGAGCTCAAGGACCGCCTCGCGGACGCGATCGAGGGGTTGCCCGAGCGCGAGCGCCTCGTGATCGCCCTCTACTACTACGAGAACCTCACGCTCCGCGAGATCGGCGAGATCCTGGGCGTCACCGAGTCACGCGTCTCGCAGCTGCACACGAAGGCCGTGATCGGCCTCCGCTCAAGGTTCGCTCTGTAGCGCCCAATCTGGCACTTCGCCAGGTGCCAGATCGGCCGACTTCGCGCCATATCGGCCGCCCGATAGGGTTCGCGGCCATGGCGCACAAGCCGCCCGACCGGATTCGTAACGTCGCTCTCGTCGGCCACCGGGGCAGCGGGAAGACGAGCCTTGCGGAGGCGATCCTGTTCGAGTCCGGGGTCGTCAACCGCCTGGGCAAGGTCGACGAGGGAACGACCGTGTGCGACTTCGAGTCCGACGAGCACGAGCGCGGAATGTCCATCGGCGCCGCCGTGACCTCGTTCGAGCACGACGGGCGCAAGGTGAACATGATCGACACGCCCGGTGAGCCGAGCTTCGTCGCCGACACGCTCGCGGCCCTGCGGGTCGTCGACGCCGCGGTCTTCGTCGTCAACGGGGTCATGGGCGTCGAGGTCCACACCGACCGCCTCTGGCGGCGCGCCGACGAGGAGGGCCTCGCGCGGCTGGTGTTCGTGAACATGCTCGACCGCGAGCGCGCCGACTTCTTCCGCTGCCTGGAGTCGCTGAAATCGGCCTTCGGCCAGCACGTGGTCGCCACCGAGATCCCGATCGGCTCCGAGCACGAGGTCCGGGGCGTAATCGATCTGATCGACATGACCGCGTTCGAGTACTCCGGCGATGGGCGCGGGAACGCGAAGCAGATCGAGATCCCCGAGGAGCTTCAGGCGCAGGCGGAGGAGTACCGCGAGAAGCTGATGGACGAGGTGGCCGAGAACTCGGACGCGCTCATGGAGCGCTACCTGGAGGGCGAGGAGATTTCCCACGCGGAGATCGTCGCGGCGCTCAAGCAGGGGGTCACCGAGGGTCACCTGTTCCCGGTCACCTGCGGGGTCGCCACCCGCAACCTCGGGACCAATCGCCTGCTCGAGGCGCTGGTGGAGGACGTGCCCTCGCCGGCGCTGCGCGGCGCGGTCACCGCCACGGACGCCGAAGGCGAGCCGATGGAGATCGAGCCCGACGAGGACGCGGACCTGCTGGCCTTCGTCTTCAAGACCACCGCCGACCCCTACACCGGCCGCATCAACATGCTCCGGGTCTACTCGGGCGTGCTCTCGTCGGACTCGCAGGTCCAGAACGCGACCCGGCGCCAGAAGGAGCGGATCGGGCAGCTCGCGGCGCCCGAGGGCAAGGAGATGACCGCGATCGACGAGCTCGGCCCGGGCGACATCGGCGCCGTGGCCAAGCTGCGTGAGACGCGCGCGGGCGACGTGCTCGCCGCCAAGGACACCGCCGTGACCTTCCCGCCGCTCGACCTGCCGGCACCGGTGATGGCATTCGCCTACGAGGCCAAGTCGAAGGGCGACGAGGAGAAGGCCGCAACCGCGATCCGCCGGCTCTCCGAGGAGGATCCGACACTCGACGTGCACCGCGACCCCGAGACCGGCGAGCAGATCATCGCCGGGCTCACCCAGATTCACGTCGAGGTCATCGTCGACCGGATCAAGAGCCGGTTCGGAGCCGAGATCGAGCTGCACCCACCGCGGGTGCCCTACATCGAGACAATCCGCAAGCCCGCCAAGGCGCACGGCCGCTACAAGAAGCAGACCGGCGGCCGGGGGCAGTTCGGCGACTGCCACATCGAGATCTCCCCGAACGTGCACGGCGAGGGGTTCGAGTTCGAGAATGCGATCAAGGGCGGCGTGATCCCCGGGGGCTTCATCCCGGCGGTCGAGAAGGGCGTCGTCGAGGCGATGACCGGCGGCGTGCTTGCGGGGTATCCGATGAAGGACGTCAAGGTGCGCCTCTACGACGGGCAGCACCACTCGGTCGACTCCTCGGAGATGGCGTTCAAGATCGCCGGCTCGATGGCCTTCAAGCAGGCGGTGGCCGAGGCCGACGCCTACCTGCTGGAGCCGATCATGCAGATGACGATTGCCGTCCCCGAGGACGTCGTGGGCGACGTGATCGGCGACCTCAACTCGCGGCGCGGCCGTCCGCTCGGCATGGAGCCCAAGGGCACCGCGACCGAGATCAAGGCGGAGGTGCCGATGGCCGAGGTGCTCGATTACGCGCCCGATCTCCGCGCGATCACCGGCGGTCGGGGTGACTACACGATGGACTTCCTCCGCTACGAGGAGGTCCCCGGCCATCTCGCCCAGAAGATCGTCGCCGAGGCGAAGGCCGAGGCCGAGGAGGGCGTGCGCGCCTAGGACATCCGGCTAGGAGGGAGGACGGTCTCCCCTGGCCCCCGATAGTGTCACCCGCCGGATGCGGGGCATCGGTCGCCTTCTCGGACTTCTGATCGCGGTGTGCGCGTGGGGCGCGCTCGCGACGAGCGCAGCGGCCTCGTCGACGCCGGCGCAGCCGTTGCCCCTCTCCCAGGACTGGTCGAACGCCGGCCTGATCACGACCAACGACGACTGGTCCGGCGTCCCGGGGATCGAGGGCCGTCGCGGAGACGATCTGACGACCGCGATCGACACCGACCCCCGCACGATCCTGGCCGATGGCGCCGGGACGCCCATCGATGTGATCGCCAACCAGACGAACGTCTCGCAACTGGTCGGTGGGGTTGCGGAGTTCGCGCTCGCCAATCCGACCGTTGCGCTGCAGGCGTCGGCCGCAGCGGACGCACCGCATCTGACGATCAGCCTCGACACGACCGGCGCGCGTCTCGTCCGATTCTCCTATCTGCTGCGCGACATCGACACCTCGGCCGACAACTCGGTCGCCCCCGTCGTGCTCCAGTACCGCGTTGGGAACTCGGGCCCGTATGCGAACGTGCCGGGCGGCTTCGTTGCCGACGCATCGGCTGGCCCGAGCGCGACGAAGCAGACACCGGTTTCGGTGATCCTGCCGACCGACGCCGCCGGCGAGCCGTTCGTGGAGCTGCGGGTGCTGACGATCAACGCCACCGACAACGACGAGTGGATCGGCGTCGACGACATCAACGCGATCCCGGTGAACCGACCGGCATACGTGGTCAACCAGGGCGGCGCGTCCGCGACGCCGTTCGACACCGTGAGCCGCGTCGAGGGCTCGGCGTTCGCCGTTGGGACCGCACCGATCGACATCGCGATCACCCCCGGCGGGGATGCGGCCTACGTGAGCACGCAGACCGCGGCCGGGGACGGGAGGCTGACGCCGGTCGACACGCAGACCAACAGCGCGGGGTCGCCGATCGACATCGGCGACCAGGGTGCCGGGGTCGCGATCTCACCGGACGGCCGGACCGCGTACGTCGCCCAGCCGGCGGCCGGCAGCGTGACCCCGGTCGACACGCAGACGAACACAGCTGGACCTGAGATCCCGGTGGACGCCGAGGCGGTCGACGTCGCCGTCACGCCCGACGGCGCGACCGTCTACGTCACCGGCGGGGAGACGGGGGAGGTGGTCCCGATCGACACGGCCACCAACACCGCCGGAACCGCGATCGCGGTGGCGGACGCGAACAAGATCGCGATCACGCCCGACGGCTCCACCGCCTACGCCTCGACCGCCGGCACCAGCACGGGCAGCCTGGTGCCGATCGACACGGCGACCAACACCACGGGGCCCGCGATCGCTCTCCCCGGCCCGGCGGGCGGGGTCGCGATCAGCCCCAAGGGCGACACGGCCTACGTGCTCACGGCCGCGGGCGTGACCCCCGTCGACATCGCGACGGGTACCGCCGGCACGGCGATCCCGGCCGGGACCCTGCCAACGGACATCGCGATCACCCCGGACGGCAAGACGGCCTTCGTCTCCGACCCGTCGAGCGGCAACGTGTTCGCGGTCGACCTGACCACGAACACCCCCGGCGTCTCGATCGGCAGCCACAGCGGCCCGGCGGGGATCGCGATCGTCCCGGACCAGAGCCCGACGGCAAGCCTCACCTCCACCGCAGGCCCCGGGCCGTTCGACTTCACGTTCGACGCCGAGGCGTCAACCGACCCCGATGGCACCGTGACCCACTACAGCTGGGGCTTCGGAGGAAGCGACAACGAGCGCACGACGGCAGCCTCGGTCACCCACACGTACGCCCGGGCGGGCGCCTACCACCCGCGGGTAAACGTCTCCGACAACGAGGCCTGCGGGCGCCGCTTCGTGTTCACCGGCCAGACCGCCTACTGCACGGGCAACCCGGGCGCCCACGCGGAGGAGACCGTCAAGCTGCGCCCGTCGGTGGTCATCGACTCGGCGCCCCACGATCCGACGACCGAGCGGACCGCGGAATTCATCTTCTCGTCCGACGACCCGACCGCCTCGCTGCGCTGCCGCCTGGTCCGCGTCGACGCCGACCCGCCTCCGAACCTCATCCCATGCTCGTCCCCGCAGGATTATTCGGGCCTGCGCCCAGGGCTGTATCGGTTCAAGGTCCGGGCGGTCAGCGCCCCCGGCCTGGGCTCGAGCATCGCGCGCTGGACCTGGCGGATCACCCGCAACTGACAGCCGGCGCCCCCGGCGCATCGCGTACCGCTGCTAGGTTGAGCCGATGACTGGGGCGAACGGCGAGTGGGACCAGTGCGCCGTCTGCGGACGCACGATCCTGCGCGGAGAGCGGGCCTACGACTACATCGACGACGAGGGTGAGAAGGCCGAGGTGTGCCCCCTCTGCAAGCCGCGTGCGGAGGCCTCCGGATGGTTGCCGGAGGCCTACGCCCAGCTGCGACCCCAACCGCAGGCGCGACGGCGCGGGGCGACCGCTCTGCGCGAGCGGATCGCGCGCACGGTGGCGACCGTCACCGACACCGCGAGCACGGCCGAGGGGCCGCGCGAACCGACGCCTCCGCCCGCCCCTCCGACCCCGCTCGATGTCTTCAACGCCAGCTCGGAGGTCCGCAAGGTCTCGGGGCTGATGAAGTCGCTCGGCGAGCCGCGCGTGTGCGTGCGCCGCGGCCGCCGCGGCGAGGGCACGCTGATCGTGGTCGCCTGGGACCTCTCCTGGTATCGCTGGAGCGTGCAACAGAACTCGGTGAAGCAGCTGGCGAAGGGCAACGAGATCTCCGAGCTCCCGGCCGAGGACCGGGGCTGGAACGCGACCGCGGCCGAGGACGGCACCCTGAGCCGTGACTCCTGAGGCGCCGCGCCTCGTCGTCAACGTCGACGGCGGCGCGCGCGGCAATCCGGGCCCGGCGGCGGTCGCCGCCGTGGTCGCGACGCCCGATGGCGAGGTGGTGCAGAGCCGCGGCGAGTCGATCGGCCGGGCGACCAACAACGTCGCCGAGTACCGAGCGGTGCTGTTGGGGATCGAGCTCGCGCGCTCGCTCGGCGCGCGCGAGGTCGACCTGGTCGGCGACTCGGAGCTCGTCGTCAAGCAGGTCAAGGGCGAGTACCGGGTCAAGGACCAGGGTCTGCGCCCCCTGCACGCGGAGGTTCGCCAGGCGCTGGAGGGCTTCGAGCGCTGGTCGATCCGTCACGTGCGCCGCGAGCACAACGAGGCGGCCGACCGTCTCGTCAACGAGACCCTGGACGAGGCGGCCGGCTGACGGGCGCGGCGACGCGCCTGCTTCACTTCCCCCGAATGGCGGAGGCCAAACCCGTACAGCCGATCGATCCGGGCGTCGACATCGGGCACGTCCACCTCAAGGTGGCGGACATCGACCGGGCGCTCGATTTCTACGTCGGGGTGCTGGGATTCGAGCTCACCACCCGCATGGGCCCGGACGCCGCGTTCATCTCCGCCGGCGGCTACCACCACCACATCGGGCTCAACACCTGGCAGTCCAGGGGCGGCTCACCGCCGGCGCCGGGGACGACCGGACTGTTCCACGCGGCGATCCGCTACCCGACCCGGCGGGCGCTCGCCGACGCGTTGCGGCGGGTGAGCGATGCCGGGATCGCGCTCGACGGCGCGTCCGACCATGGCGTCAGCGAGGCGCTCTACCTACGCGACCCCGATCAGAACGGGGTCGAGCTCTACTGGGACCGTCCCCGCGAGCAGTGGCCGCACGATCCGGCGGACCCCGATTCCATCGTCATGTACACCCGGCCGCTGGACGTCCACGGCCTGCTGGCCGAGCTCGACGACTGATCAGCCGCCGGCCGGCTGCGGGCAGTTCTGCACCCGGAACTTGCGCAGGCGCAGGTTCGCCGCCACCACGTCCTTCGGCGGCACGGTGGCGTCGCCCGCCTCCGCGCGCTCGCGGGCGGATTGCTCGGAGAGGATGAAGTCGTCGCGGATCTCGTCCGGGACCGCGGCCTCGATCTGAATGATCAGGTCGGCGTTCTCGTTGAGGATCTGAAGCTGGGCCGCAGCCAGGTCGGCCTTCGACGGGCTCGTGTCGTCGAGCTTGCTGAACAGGTCGCTGGAGATCTGGTCGAGCTTTGCGACCAGCGCGCAGTAGCGCTCCGTGTTGGGCTGCGAGCCGGTGGTGGCGTCCGCGGAGGTGCTGGACTCGTCGTCACCGCCGCAGGCCGCGATCACAAGTGCGGCGACGGCGCAGAGCGCCCCTGCCAGGGTCTTGTTGAGCATCGTTTGGGTCATCAGCGGCCGGCGGCCGAGACTAACGGCCCGCACTAATCTAGACTCAAGCGCCGCTGCGGCTGTAGCTCAGTTGGCTAGAGCGTCTGCTTGCCATGCAGAAGGTCGTGGGTTCGAATCCCATCAGCCGCTTCCCATTGCAGAGCCATCCTCGCGGGTGGCTCTGTTTCTGTCCTGGCCCACTAGTGGCCCAAACGCATCCGGAGGCGCAATGGCCTGATCCGCCAACGCCTCCCGGACCCCGCCCCGGTTTGACGGCTGCATCTACATGGACGCGGAGACGCGAGCTGCTAGGCGGACGGCCTAGCGCAGGCGGGGAAAGAGGATTCCCGTGGCGGTAACCCCTGCGGGAAGCCCGATGCGAATCCGTCGGGTGAACATCCGGCCCTGTCGTTTGGACCGGGATGGTCAGGAGGATCGGTCCTGGTGGGAACCTCCTCCCGAGCTTGACTCCTGACCTGGTGCATACCTCGGCTCCGTGGCACCGATACCGAGCGGCCGAGCGGCGTGCCTCTCCTGCTTCGGTGGGAGTGGTACGCCCTCTCACCATTCACCATCCCGAGTCAGAGGGAAAGCCGCGAGGTAGTGAGCCGCGACCTCCGACACCACGGCCAGACTCGTAAGCGTGACCACGATGGTCGCCGTCCCGATCAGCGCCACCGCCCAGATGCGGCGGCTGACCGAGTTCGCCACCGATGTCGCGCAGCTCGCCGATGACCGCCGCATCGACCTCGACCTGCGCCGACTGATCGACGACCTACACCGTGACCTCAACGACCTAGAGGAGGAACGATGACCCGCGACGAGCTGACCGACCGCGTCCTTGAACTGTTCCCGCCGCTCGCCGAGGTCAAGCCCTGGGACTGGGCGGAGACCGACGAGGGCGAGCCGGTGGTGATGATCGAGACGCACGCGACCTTCACCGGCCTCGACAGCGGCGCGATCGACCTCACCGGGCCGATCCCGAACACGACGTTCATCGGCGTCTACCGGATCGAGCCGGACAACCGCTTCGTCCTCGTGGGGCTGGCCGACGACCCGGTGGCGACGGCGGCGGCCGAGCAGGCGAAGAACAACTGATCGGCCGGGTCGCGGGTGCCGACCCGAGCTGCGTGGGCGATGTCGCTGTGGAGGTCGGAAGCCTTGCCCTCACCGGACGCCTGGGGTAGGTTCGCCTTGAAGCGCGACCCCGCCGAGCGCGACACAAACAAGGGGGAGGACACCATGTCAGCCAAGCTTCGCTACCACGCGGCCCCGGCGACGCTTGTCTTGCTCGCGGTGATACTGGCCTTGACGGTGGTCGGCCTACTGACGTTGAGCGGGGCCGAGGCCGCGAACAAACAGCCCAAGTGCGGCGAGACGATCACCGTCGACACGACGCTCGACAGCGACCTCGTCGACTGCCCCAACAACGGCATCGTGATCGGCGCCGATGACATCACCCTCGATCTGAACGGCCACCGGATCGACGGCGACGGCAAGGAGTTCAAACCGTGCCCCAAAGAGGAGTTCTGCGACATCGGGGTGCTCAACGCTGGCCACGACGGGGTCACCGTGAGGGACGGCTCTGTGCGCGAGTTCGGCGTCGGCGCGTTAGTGGGGAAGGCCCGTCACAGCCGCGTGCTCGGGATCTCCTCGTCAAGGAACGCCTTCTTCGGCTTCGTGATCGCCCGATCGGCCCAAAGCCTGGTCCGCCGCAGCTCTGGAAACGGCTCCACCACGCATGAGGACGGCACCGGGTTGGGCTTGTTCAGCTCACACGGCGTCCGGATCCTCGACAGTTCATTCCGAGATAACGCCGGCGATCACGGCGTGCTCACGGTCGATTCGAACCACAACTTGATCAAGGGAAACCGCATCTCCGGTAACGACGGCGAGGGCCTTCTCATGGAGGGCGGCGAGCGCAATCAGATCAACCACAACCGCGTCGTTGACAACCGCGCGGGGATCACGCTCGGTCCCGGCAGCGAAAACGTGATCGCCCACAACCACCTCTCGCGAGGCCGCGACGGCATCCGGATCGAGGACGGCCAGGGCAATCTGGTCGCAGATAACGTCGTCGTCGACGCTGGCCAGGCGGGTATCACGCTGGGAATCCGCGACCCCCTCAGCGGTGGCAAGAACAACCTTGTTCGGGGGAACGTGGTCAGAGAAAGCCGTGTGGATGGATTCGTAGTGGTAAAGAAGGACCACCACAGCCTCCTGAAGCGCAACGTAGCCAAGGGATCGGGAGACGACGGCTTCGACGTGCAGAGCCGCACCACGAAGCTGACCAAGAACCGGGCGCGACACAACGGCGACCTCGGCATCGAAGCCGTGCAGGGCACTAAGGACGGCGGCGGCAACCGGGCCAATGGGAACGGGGATCGGCGCCAGTGCGTGCACGTGAAGTGCCACTAGCTGCCTTAGGTTTTTAGGCGGCTCTGCCCGTTCACCCGCGTTCCGCGCCGCCAAAAACGCCACGCACGACTGGGCTACATCCCAGGCGCGCCCGGTCCGCCGATCGGCGGTCCACCGGATGCGGGGGGCGGCGGCGCACCCGGCTTGCCTTGGCGGTCCTTGAGTCGCTGGCGCTGGCGCTTCTCGGAGCGGATCACCAGCCACGCGATCACCACGACCACGACCACGACGATCAAGAGGGCAACCACAGGCCCAACCTACACCCGCGCTCGACAACGACTGTGCGACGTCGATGAAGGCTGCGCTTTAAGCCCCGGTCCGGAGAGAGTGGGGAGAGCTGCGACGCGAGAGCGGCGCTAGCCGATGGCAAGCGCCAGGAGACCGATCACGGCACCGGCGATCAGCAGGCCGAGAACCAGGACAGTCGCCACGAGGGCGAGGCGCTCGGCCTCGCTGAGCACGGTGTCGCCACGAGCGACGCTGCGGAGCATGCGCACCGCGCGGCTTGCCCCAAGCACCAGGAGGCCGAACAAGACGGCTACCGACGCCACGTAGACGGCGACCCAGCAAGCTCATCGAGCCAGACCCTCTGCAACCTGAGCGGCGCGACCTCGGCCGCGATCAGCGACCTCCCGGTCAGGGTGGTCACGTTCCACTAGGCGAGACTGGTAGCACGACTGGTAGCAGCCTCACCGACAGTCCGCTTACCTAAGCGGACTGTCGGGCTTTTCGCTCAGATCAGCCGCTTTTTTCTGGACCTCCGTCAGATCGCGACAGGCGATTTCACCCACCTCTAGCGCCGACTCTTGGCGGCGGCGACCGCCTTCGCCAGGTTGCGGGCGAGGTCGCCGTTCCTCGCCACCGAGACGTGTTCGAGCTCGAGCCAGCCGGCGAGCAGCCACAGCTCGTCCGCCAGCTCCGGGGCCACCGCGCCGGGATCAGCCCCCGGCTCGGCGAACGCGCCGAGCACCCGCAACACCCCCGCCTGGCGGTTGCTCTTGACGTCGACCCGCGCCACGAGGCGGTCGCCGAGGAGGAACGGGAGCACGTAGTAACCGTGGACCCGCTTCGCCGCCGGCGTGTAGATCTCGATCCGGTAACGGAAACCGAAGAGCCGCTCGGCGCGCGGCCGCGACCAGACCAGTGGGTCGAAGGGCGTCAGCAGGGCGCGCGCATCGCGCGCGGGCGTTGGGGGCCCCGCCGCCGCGACGTAGGCGGGGGTGCTCCAGCCCTCGACTCGGGTCGGGGTGACGGCGCCGGCCTCGACCAGCTCGGCCAGGCGCGCCTTCGACTCCGCCCGCGGCAGGCGGAAATAGTCACCGAGGTCGGGCTCGGTCGCGACTCCGAGGCGTGCTGCCGCGATCAGCAGCAGCTGGCGCTGCGCCTCGTCCTCGGCTGGGGTCGGGGCGTCGAGGACGGCATCGGGTAACACCCGTTCGGGCAGGTCGTAGCGACGCTCGAAGCTGACGCGATGGGCGGCGCAGATCCTGCCGGCGAAGAACAGGTAGTCGAGCGCGACCTTGCCCTCGCTCCAGTTGAACCAGGGGTTTTTGGGCTTGCGCACCGGTGTGGCGACGTCGGCGGCACGGATCGGTCCCCGCTCACGCACCGTGCGCAGAACCGACTCGAGCAGCTCGGGCTTCTCCGCGGCCAGGAGGCGTAGTGGTTTGTAGGTGAGCTTGTCCGCCCGCGCCATCCGCCAGCGCAGCAGCGGCTGAAGCTCGACTGGCAGCAGGGAAGCCTCGTGCCCCCAGTACTCAAACAGGGGCCGGTCGCGCCCGGCCCGCGTTGCGGCTCCGGCGGCGGTGTCAGCGTGCGCGGCCAGGCGGTCGAGGGTGGCCCGCGGGTAGGGGCCGAGCCGGGAGAAGAGCGGCATGTAATGGGAGCGGCAGAGGACGTTGACCGAGTCCAGCTGCAGCAGGCCGACGTCGTCGATCGCACGCCGCAGGCGACGGGCGTCCATCCGGCCGTTCGGCCGCTGTCGGCCCATGCCCTGCGCAGCGAGTGAGGCGCTCCGCGCCTCCACCGCGCTCAGCTCGATCTCGGGGCCGACGCTCACCGTCCTCATTCTGGCGTTGACTTTGGATGACCCTCCCTCTCGATGACCTCTGAGGAGACGTAGGCCGGTCCGGCGTTTTGGCGGCGACCGTCCGGACGGCCACGTGCTACCAGCCGCGGTAGCAGTCCACGGGCCAGAAACTGGTAGTTCGCCTGACCTGCGGAGGAGCAGCCGGGCGTCGCTATCCGGCCGGGACGGTACCGCGCGCGTACCAGGCCGTCGCCGTTAGGCGGAATGGACCGGACGGCGCTCCGAGCCGCTCGGCCGCGCGGTGCTTGAAGCGCTCGCGCCCCGCCTCATCGAGCGCCTCGTGGAACCGGCCGAGGTTGCCCACGCCGTTCGCGAACGGGTACCAGAGGTCATCGAAGTCGGAGTAGTCGGCGCCGGCTCCGACCTGACCGAGCTCGACCCCCTCAAACCCTGTGGTGCGCCAGAGCTCCTCGAGCTGATGCGGACGCGAGAACGGGTCGGGCTTGCCGGCCCCGAAGGAACGGGCGAGCTCCGCGTCGACGTCGAGGGCGGAATCCCAGCCCGCCTGCAGGAGAGGCATGTCCCCCTCGAAGTCCCAGATGCACGCCGAGACTGCGCCGCCTGGCCGCGCGACACGCCGCATCTCCGCCACACCGCGGCGGGCGTCGTTCATGCCGTAGACGACGAGCTGCGCGAGCACGGCGTCGAACTCGGCGTCGCTCCAGGGAAGCTCCTCCCCGATCCCCACACGCAGATCGGCGCCCGGTGCACGGGCGCGGCAAGCCGCGACGAAGCGCTCGGAGGGATCGATCGCGGCCACGTTCCCCGCCCCGAGAACCTCCGCCAGCATGACCGTCAGCGCGCCCGTCCCGCAGCCCACGTCCAGCGCCCGCTGGCCCGCCCGGACGCCGGTTACCCGGATCATTTCCCGTGCGAGCTCGGCTCCGTAACGGCCGACGTGTCGGTCGTAGGCTTCTACCGTGGCGCCGGCGACGGGGGACCGCAGGGCTCGAGCCATGCTGGTTCAACCTACATCCATCCACCCGCCCGACCGCAATCGCGTGATCGCGCCCGACCCGGCAGTGCTGTCCAGCCGCTTCCCATCGCAGAGCCACCCGCACGGGTGGCTCTGTTTGTTCTGGCCCACTAGTCGCCCAAACAATGCTGCCGATCCCCGGTGCGATGCTAGGCTCGCGCGGGCAACCACCAAAGCGGCTCTAAGGACGGATTCCGTGCGCGTGCCTCTGTTGTTCTCCCTAGTCGTTCTCGCACTCGGCGCCTTCACGGCTAATGCCCACGCCGGGAAGCGTCTGGACAAGCTGGATCGGCAACTCCACACGCTGGTGAAGCTCGGAGAGGGCCCGCCGGGAGCGTCGGCGCTGGTGCAACGGAAGGGAAAGGTCGACTTCCTGCGGGCGGGTGTGGGCGACCTCCAAAGCGGCCGACCGATCCACCGCAACGATCACCTGCGGACCGCCAGTAACGGGAAGGCGTTCAGCGGCGCCGTCGCGCTCCAGCTCGTCGACGACGGGAGCCTGTCGCTCGACAGCACGATCGCGGCGGTCCTGCCGGATCAGCCCGCCGCATGGGGCGCGGTCACGCTGCGCCAGCTCCTCCAGCACACGAGCGGGGTCCCGAGCTTCCCGACAAGCGAGGCCTGGCAGGACTTCGTGCGGATGAACCCCGGAGCGTCGGTGACGCCGCAGTTCACGCTCGGCTTCGTCGCCAACGAGCCCCTCCTGTTCACGCCCGGTTCCACGTACAAGTACTCGAACTCGGACAACCTCATCATTGGCCTGATGGCCGAGGCCGTCACCGGCCGGTCATACGCCGAGCTGCTGCAAGAACTCGTCTACTCGCCGTTGAAGCTGAAGCAGACGAGCCTGCCAAGCGTGGTGGAGATGCCGCGGCCCTTCGTGCACGGATACGACATCGCGCCGCCCGCCCCACCGGACGACATCTCCGAGGCGCTAAACCCGGCACTGTTTTGGGCGGCCGGGGGAATGGTCTCCACGCAGACAGAGCTGAACCGCTTCATCCGCGCGTACGCCAGCGGCCGGTTGATCGAGAAGAGCACCAAGCTCCAGCAGCGCAGCTTCATCCCGGGCCATGGCGGTGAGCCTCCAGGACCGGGACAGAACTCGGCTGGTCTGGCGCTGTACAAATACGAGACCAGCTGCGGCACGGTGCTCGGGCACGCCGGCAACTTCCCCGGCTACACCTCGTTGATCGCCGCCACTCCGAACGGCCGCCGCTCCACCGTCGTTTTCGCGAGCGAACAGCTTGCGGAGGACGCCAAGCCGGAGGTCTTCGAGCAGCTGCGTAAGGCCTTCCGGCTGGCCACGTGCGCGGCGCTGCCACGCTGACGCCAGCTAAAAGCGATGAATTTCGCTGCGGATCGGGGTCTCAGCACCATGACCAACCGATTGGAGCGGAGATGGGCGAGCTGAATCAGGTGGCCGACGGCGTCTGGGTCCGGCAGAGCGAGTGGGTCTGGACCAATTCCATCGTCGTGCGCGGTAAGGATGGCTTGATCCTGATCGACCCCGGCATCCATGGTGCCGAGCTGAACCAGCTCGCGGATGACGTGGACCGGCTCGACATTCCGGTCGTCGCCGGGTTCTCCACCCATCCCCACTGGGACCACCTGCTCTGGCATAACCGGTTCGGCGACGTGCCGCGCTACGCCACCGCCGCAGGCGTGAACTTCGCCAATGAGACCCGAGCGCAGCAGCAGGAGGGGCCGGGGGAGGACGGCGCGTCCGGCGTCCCTCTCGACCTGATCGCGCTCGTCACCCCGCTGCCCGCGGACGGCGGACCGGTGCCGGGCGAGATCATCGAGCATCAGGCGCACGCCGTCGGGCATGCAGCGGTCCTCCTCGCGGACCGTGCCGTCCTGCTCGCCGGCGACATGCTCTCCGACATCCTGATCCCGATCTTCGACCCTCGCCAGGACGATCAGGTGGGCGCTTACGAGAGGGCACTCGACCGGCTTGATGAGGCCGCCGGGCACGTCGACGTCGTGGTCCCCGGCCACGGCGCCGTTGCCGAAGGTCCCGAGGTGGCGGCCCGCCTCGCCGCCGATCATGCCTACATCGATGCGCTCCGGCGGGGAGAGGAACCGGTCGACGCGCGTCTGGATGCGGACTGGGTCGCCGGCATCCACGGGTCGAACCTGGCGCAGGCCCGGGGGCGGTAGGACCTTTGGAACTTACGTGCGCGTCGGTTAGCATGCGGCGCGTCGATTCGAACTGGGGGGATCTCTGTGAAGACCAAGACCACTGGGGCTGCCGTCGTGCTTTCGGCGCTCGCGGCTCTCGCGCTCGCGGCACCGGCCGGCGCCACGCCGCTCGCCGGAGAGAATGGCCGCATCGTCCTCACGAGCTACCAGAACCTCGGTCAGGCGCGGGCGGAGCTGTTTCTGCTCCCGGTCCCGTTCTCGACCGGCGGGGGCACCCTCAGCCCGCCGATCGCCACGTCCGCCACCGAGCGTCACCGCCACCCGACGTGGTCGCCGGATCGAACCAAGATCGCCTACTCACGCGGGGTCTCGGCGGCGAACACCTACGACATCTTTGTGCAGGACCTGACGCAGCCCGTGGGCGCCGGAAATCCGGTCAACATCACGCAGTCGCCCGGCTCGAACGACGACCGGCCTGCGTGGTCCCCCGACGGCACGCACATCGCGTTTGAGCGGGACAGCGGTGTCCCCGCCGACCGGGACATCGTCGTTTCGCTTCCCAACGGCGGCGGCCAGACCAACATCACGAGCACGGTTGGCGCCATCGAGGGCAAGCCGGCGTGGGACCCGACCTCGACGACGATCTACTACGAGAAGGGGAACGCACAGAACCCGGCCGTCAACACGGACATCGTCAAGCGGTCGATCTCCTTGTCCGGTGGGACCCCCACGGTGGGAGCGGAGTCGCTCGCCGTGGCGGACGACGCCAATCATCCCGAGATCCAGCCCGCGATCTCTCCGGACGGCGACAAGATCTGTTACGGGACCGGTTACCCCGGCTCGCTCACTACCGACATCAAGGTTGCGGCGCTCACGGGCACGCCGGCCAGTGGCTCAAAGGTCTCGATGAGTACGACCGCCTACTACTGCACTTGGTCGCCCGACAACACGATGGTCGCCTACACGGCGGGCGCCGGCTCCGCGGGGGACCTGGTGATGGTGCGCGCGGATGGCTCGAGTGGCTTCGAGATTCCGCTCGCGACCGGGGCTGACATCCAGACGAACGCCGACTGGGCGCCCGACGGGCGGCCTGAATGCCCCAACAGCACTGCTGCCACGACGAGCGGGCAGGCCGTCACCATCACCGTCGCCTGCGACGACACCGGGCCGGAATACGAGCGCAGCGACGTGCGTGAGTTCATCACCGAGGAGCCGCAAAACGGGACGGCGGACCAGGAGTTTGCAGGCGATCCCGTCATCTACACGCCGAACGCCAACTTCGTTGGCGTCGACACCTTCGAGATCGGCAGTTTCGACGAGTTCGGATTCGGAAGCGACCGCGGCACTGTGGTGGTCACCGTGGCTGCCCCGCCCGGAGGCGGAGGAGGCGGAGGAGGCGACAAGACGCCGCCCGCGGGCACCCTCGCCGGCAAGGGCAAGCAGGACGTCGACAAGCTGAAGCTGACCGCCGGCTCCAACGAGGACGCAACGGCCAGCGGTCAGGCCTCGGTGAGCGTGTCGGGCGGCAAGAAGCCCGCGACGTCGAAGACCGCGACCGCCAAGATTCCCGCCAACGGCACAGCCAAGCTGAAGTTCAAGTTCAAGAAGAAGGCGCTGAAGAAGATCAAGCAGAAGATCGGCGACGGCAAGAAGCAGAAGGCCAAGATCTCGGTCACGTTCACCGACGCCGCCGACAATCGGGCCACCGCCAGCAAGACGGTCAAGCTGAAGGATTGATTGGGTTCCTCGGCTGAGTGGCGGGGGTCCGTCTGGGCTGAGCTTCCCGGGCGTGAGTCTCAAAGAATTCCCGGGGGCTCCTTCGTCGCTACTTACCCAATGACCGGGGCGGCCCGCAGTCCTGTGCCAGTAGCCCTCCCAGCCGCGGCCCGCATGGCAGCTCCGATGTGATTGGCGACGTACTTCGCGTCGCGCCCGGCGCCGCCGACCAGCATCGATGCGAACGCGTACTGCAACGGGAGCCCGAGGAAGTAGAGGCCCGGGGAGGAGGGGACGACGCCGCGCTCCTGCTCGGGCCAGCCGTCCTCGCCGGTGACCGGGATCTGGATCCAGGAGACATCCTTGTTGAATCCGGTGCACCAGATGACGTTGGCGACGTTCAGGGCCCGGCCGTCACCGAGTACCGGCTTCCCGTCCTTGACGTCGGTCACCTTCTCTTCGGTGCGGTGGACGCCCGCCTCGTCGAGGTGGGAGCGCTTCACGCGGAGCAGCGGCCCGCCCTCACCACGCACGTGGCCGCGCATCTTGCGGCCGAGCGGAGTTCGCATCGTCAGCACGTGGTTGGCGACGAACCAGAGGCCTCGCACGATGACGCGGAAGGGGCGGCCCTCGATGTCGAAGGGGACCTCTCCGCGGACCGGCCCGGCGAGCGTCGTCTGGTGGTCACGTGAAACCTCGAGCGCGATGTCCGAGCCTGAGTGAGCCGCTCCCACCACCAGCACCGGGCCGTCCTGGAGCTGCGAGGAGTTGCGGTAGTCGTTGGAGTGCAGTTGCGTCACCGACGGATCCAGCTCGGCGGCGAGCTCGGGGACGATCGGGGTACTGAAGCCACCGGAGGCCACGACGACGTTCCGAGCCTCCAGCTGGCGACCGTCGCACTCAATCAGGTAGCGGTCGCCGTCCTTAGCGAGGTTCTGGACTGACGTTCCGGTGACCACAGGGAGGTCGAACGTCCCGGCGTACGCCTCGAGGTAGTCCCCGACCTCATCCTTGGTGGGAAAATGCCACTGGTCCGCCGGGAACGCCATCCCAGGGAGACCGTCGTAGCGCGCGGGGCTGTAGAGGCGAAGCGAGTCGAAGCGCTTGCGCCAGACGTCGCCGACCCGCTCGTTGGCCTCGAGGATCACGAACGGCCGATCCTGCTTGGCGAGGTGGTAGCCGAGCGCTAGGCCCGTCTGGCCGGCGCCGATGATCACGGTCTCGATCCGCTCCGTGCCGCCGTGCGCGTTGGTGGGGCGGTCGCTGGTCTGCGTCTGGCTGCTCATGGTTCCTCCTCGATCGTGTTTCGGCGACCCTACGAACGCGGCGAGCGCCCCGCATCGGCTGAATCACCCAATGTCGCGCGGCAGGTTGGTGGGTAGTCCCACCCAGGAGGTGAGTGACCCCGATCATCCGGCGTCAGAGGAGGTGGTGTTGGTACGCGAACGCCGTCGCCGCCGCCCGGGAGGAGACGCCGAGCTTGGCGAAGATGTTGCTGACGTGCCGGTCGACGGTCCGCTCGCTGACGACGAGCGCGGCCGCGATCGTCCGGTTGGTGTCCCCCGCGGCCACTAGACGCAGCACCTCCTGCTCCCGAGGTGTGAGCGCGTGCGCGTCCCGAGGCGCGTCGCCGCTGATCAGCGCCTCGACCCGGGCCAGGTCGAGGCGGGCCGCGAGCTTCGCGAACGCGGCGCGGGCAGCATCGAGCTCTATTGCCGCAGCGTCCTCGTCATCGAGCTTGCGGCACGCCTCGCCGAGCAGTACCCGCGCCCGGGCGGCCTCGTACGGAGCGCCGAGCTCCTGCCATACCTGCGCGGCCCGGCGTAGCGCCGATAGCGCGGTCGGCGCGTCCCCCTGCGCCAGGGCGAGCGAGCCGCGGGCGCCCGCGGCCATCGCGCCGAGCATCCGCTCATCCTCACCGGCCGCGATCTCGTTGAGCTCGGCGGCAGCATCGCCCGCCTCCGCGTCGGAGCCGACCGCGAGCATGATCTCCACGCAGGCGGGGAGGAGGGCAGCGCGCCTAGGGCGCTCGCTCGTCTCGCTCAGCACCCGTCTGATCGCGGCCGCTGCCGTCTCGCGCTCGCCCTGTGCCAGGCGTAGGAGCGCCATCCCCGGCTGGGGCTCGTAGCCGCCACGGCCGGCGTCGACGTAGGCTGCCTCGGCCGCGGCGAGCTCGCCGCGAAGCCGGTGCACGTCGCCGCGCCTGTAGAGGGCCTTCGCCGCTGCCCGGGCGTTGCCCCCGGCGAGGCAGCGTTCGTGGGCGCGGAGCGCCTCCGCCACCGCACCCTCCCAGTCGCCGCGGAGCTGGAGGATCTCGGCGCGATGCACGAGGCACTGGCCGCTGAAGCTCACCATCTCGGGCTGGGCGTCGCACCAATCGCTCAGCGCCCTGGTCCACTCCTGCGCCCGGCCGAGCTCGAACGCCTCCTGGCAGCCCTCGATCGTCCCGCAGTAGACGATCCCGGTGACGATCGGCGAGAGCTCGTTCGTTGTCGCGGGGACCATCGCCTCGTCGAGGAGGCGCAGGCCCTCGGGGCTACGTCCGGCCATCACGAGCATGTGACCGCGCTCATGGGTGGCGAGGGCGAACAGATCCATGTGGCGGTGTTTCGCGCCGATATCCGCGACTCGGCCGAGAGTTTCGGCCGCGGCCTCGAAATCGCCCTCGCCCATTTCCTGGAAGGCGAAGGGAATCATCAGGTAGCCGTTCTCGATCGAGTCGGGCGGCTGGTCCTCGATCAGGCGCTGCCCGCGGCCAAGCCAGCCGCTCGCGGCGCCCATCTCGCCGCGACGGGCGCGGTTGAGGCCGATCCAGATCGCGCAGCGAGCGGCGAGCACAGGATCGCCCTCGGCCAGGTGCGCCTGGTGCTGGCGCTCCATCGTGGCGAAGTACTCGTCCTCGTCGCCGAGCATGTAGGCCGCAGTTGCCAGCAGCCTCAGGTCGTCGGCTCCCAGCCGGGATTCGCCATCGGCTGCCGACAGGCTCTCGTGGGCGTCCGGCCACCGAAGGCCCGCGTACGCCTCTCGGCCCCGATCGAGCTCGGTCATGCCCGCGATTGTCGCTTACGGCTACGCCGAGCACATGGCGGGATTTTCAACACAACAGCCGCCGTGATGAGCGTCCCCGTCAGGTCACGTCAGACCGCGTCGGGCTCTTTCGTAGGCGAAGCGGACGCTGACAGCGATTCGCCCTTGGGCTGCGGTCAGCGAGCGCCCGCGCGAGCCAGGACGGCGGGGGGCACCCCGGCGCGGCTCCCGATCACGGTGTTGTCCTGGAACGAGACGTTGACCGGCGGGTAGGGCGGATAGCAGTCGTAGCTCTCGGCCGGGTACTGCCACCAGTTAGGGCCGACCGCCGGGACCATCCTGGCCGAGAGGGTTGTCGAACGCAGCGTTGCCGCGCAGCGTGATGTAGCGGCTGCCGCCATCGGTGTACAGGGCGTTGCCACCGTGGCTCGCCGCCTTGCCAAAGACGACGTTGCCGGCGATGAGCTCCCCGTTGTGGAGGGAGGTGCCCTGCTGGCCGAGCGAATAGATGCCGCCGCCGTCGTAGGCGACCTTGAGATAGTCGGAGATCTCGTTGAAGAGGATCTTGTTGCCCTTGCTGGTCGTCGGCGTGTCATAGACCTTCCAGTTCTCGAGCGGGCAGCCGGTGCACCCGTCCCTATCGGCATGGCGCGCGGCGGGCTTGAGGGTCCACCCGGCTACCACGGCATCGTCCGTTGACCCCCCGGACGGCACCCGATACGGTCGAACGGCCAACAACGAGAAGGGCCCTCAAATGGGTGCACGCCAAGCGTTCGCACAGTGGCGGGAAGGTCGACGAAAGCGCCGTAGCGACGCGTCGGTTGGCGGATCAGAGGAGCAGGCCGCCGAGCGGGAGCAGGCCGCTAAGCGGACCATGGCCGATCTGGACGCTGCCCGAGATGCCGAGCGGCGGCAAGCCAACAACGTGGAGGTCAACGAGGAGTACTAACTGGAGGGGTGATATTGGGCGACGTGGCGTCCAAGCTCAGCTTCCGAGACGAAGCGCTCGCCGCAGGTCGGACAGATCACGTCCGATTCAGCCACCGCTCCCCGCTCCGCGGTGTCCTCCTTGACCGCACGGCGGCTGACCAGCAGGGCGATGACCACGCAGACCGCCACCACCACGACGAAGATGCCGACGCCAGCTGTCCACGACAAGGCGATGACTTGCATCGGCCGGGCGCTCAGCCCCAGTCGCCGTTCTCGCTGCAGCCCGGGTCGCCCGGCGGATCGCACGTGCGCTCGGTCGCGCCGCCCTGCTCGCCGTCGATCGAGAACGTCGTCCCGGATGCCGCCGCGACCGTGATCGTGTACGAGTTGTCGGTCGAGACCACCTCCAGATCACCGGCGGAGACGCTCGGGTCGATCGCGGACAACGCCTGCGCGTTTGCGCCTGCGTAGGACCCGTTCTTGTCGGCGTAAGACTCGATCGCGGTCTGCGCCTTGCGCGCCGCGGTCTGCGCCGCCGCGTTCAGCGCCTCGTCGCCCCCTGAGCCTGCGCCGGTCGACGAGGTTGAGGTCTCGTCGTCGCCGCAGCCCGCCGCGAGGGTCAAGAACGCAAGGACCAGCATCAGCGCGAGCGCCTTCATGTGCTCGGAGCCTAAACGGTCTGCGCTCATCCACGATGAGTCTCGGCGCGGTTGTCAGTCTGTATCCACAGACCCAGCCAGCCCAGCTCGAGGAGAACCAACATGCCCGCCACCTACACCTTCGACGTCTTTTCCAGCCTCGACGGTTTCGGCTCCGTGAGCGGCGGCGACTGGGGCGGCTACTGGGGCAAGCAAGGCCCTGAGCTGCTCGACCACCGCCTCGACCTCTACGGCGGGGACCAGCGGATGGTCTTCGGGGCCAACACGTTCCGGGCGTTCGTGCGCATGCTGGCCGAGAGCACCGAGGAGTCCGAGGTGCGTGACCCATGGGTCACCCGCGATGAGGAACCTGCCGGCGACGGTGGTGTCGACCACGCTCGAGGAGCCCGTCGACTGGCCGGACGCGACCGTCGCGAGCGGGGACGCCGTCGACGTCGTCGCCAAGCTCAAGGAGGAGTCCGAGGTGCCGCTGCGCTCGCACGGCAGCCTGTCGGTGAATCGGGCGCTGATGGCGGCCGGTCTGGTCGACCGCGTCCAGGTGACGCTCTTCCCCGTGATCACCGGTGAGAACGGCGCGGAGCCGATCTTTCAGGACGCGGCCGACTTCGACCTCGAGCTACTCGAGACCCGAACGCTCGACGGCGACATCCAGGAGCTGATCTACCGGCCCACCCTGCACTAGCCGGCGTAGATCAGCGGCTCTTCTTCCGCTTCAGCTCACCCTGGAGCTCGTCGACCACCGTCCCGGTGACCGTCTGATCGCCGAAGCCGCGGCCGGAGAGGTCTTCCTCCTTGCGCTCGGTGTCGCTGAGCCGTTTGCGCTTCTTGTTGAAGAGGTCGGCCTTTGCGAACAGGCCCGGGGCGTCCACGGCCGTGGAGAACCCAACCTCGCACGCGGCGTCGAGGGCCTGTAGATCGCGCGGCTGGATGTCCGGGTACACGTAGGTGGTCGCTTCGCTCAAGCCCGTGCCCCCGAGCCTCAGGGTCACGTCGAACGTCTTCTCAAACTTGCAGTCGCTCGCCGGCGATCCGTCGAGGTGGGCCTCGTGGCTGCACCCGAAGTCCGTCTCTGAGGACTCCGGGTCGGTGTAGTTGGTCTGCTGGTAGGTCGCGGAGCGAGACACGGTCACCTCGCCAGGCACTTCGAGCTCCACGAGGTTGCCGGAAAATCTCGGCTTGGGCGACCAGGCGACCCGCGGGTTGCCGTGCGCCTTGCTGGAAAAGGCGTAGGCGGTGATCGGCTTCGTGCCGTGGAAGCTGATCGTCTGCGTCTGGCTGAACGAACAGGACGTGAATGGCGATGGGTCGTAGACCACATCGCGGGAGCCGGTCATGCTGCCGCTGACCGAGAGCAGCTTGAACTTCGCTGAGCTGCGCGCCTGGGCCGGCGGCGCGAACGCCAAGATGAGGACCACGGGAAAGCCCACGACCACGCCGAGGATCGATCGCCGAATCACGCACAGGCGAGCCTATTCGCCCACCCGCCTGAGCGCAACGGGATCAGGTCCGGTCAGTGATAGCGGCGCTCGAAGGCCCTGAAGTCCGCCTGCAGACCTCGCTTCGCCTCGCGCTTGGCGGCGGGCTGGAGGAAGCCGTACCGCAACGAGTCGCGCGAGATGCGCTTCAGCTCCCGATAGGGGAGGTCGTACTCACGGGTCGCGATCAGGTACTGCTCGGTCAGGTCGGTCCGGGAGACGCCCTCGAGCGCGAGCGGAGAATCGCGGACCCGATCGAGATAACTGCTCGTGCTCGCCGCGGACTGCGCTGTCGGCAAGAGGAACGCGAGCAGCGCGACGAGCAGCGCCCGGAGCATCGCGGCGAGTCTAATCTCGCCCTCGGCGGCGTCCTCGACTAAGACGGGCTTGGGGCGAGGAGCGCGCGGAGGTCGTCGATCGTGTCCGCCTCTGCGGCGCTCTTGTCCGGGCGGTAGCGCTTGACCCGCGCGAAGCGCAGCGCCACGCCGCCCGCATAGCGGGTCGACGACTGCACACCGTCCAGGGCGATCTCGATCACCAGCTCAGGGCGCACGAGCACCGCGATCCCCTGCCGGCCGGTTTCGCGGGCGAGCAGCTCCTGCGTCTGCCACTCGAGGAGCTTGTCCGTCAGCCCCTTGAAGCACTTTCCCACCATCACGAAGTCGCCCGTGCTCGGGTCGCGGGCCCCGAGGTGAAGGTTCGAGAGCCAGCCCCGGCGCCGTCCGTGGCCCCACTCGGCTCCGAGCACGACCAGGTCGTAGGTTCGCACCGGCTTGACCTTGCGCCAGGCCTTGCCGCGACGCCCCGCCGAGTAGAGCGAGGCGGCGTCCTTGACGACGACGCCCTCGTGCCCGGCGCGCAGGGACTCGTCGAGGACGCGCTGCGCGGTCTCGGGGTCGGATGTGATCACGCTCGGGACCTTGAGCTGCGGTGCGATCGCTTCGAGCCGCGCGGAGCGTTCCTCCAGCGGGGTGTCGAGCAGGTCATCGCCTTCGAGATGGAGGACGTCGAAGAGGAAGGTCACGACGCCCTCTGGCGGCGCCTCGCCGTCGATCTGCGAGACGGTCTCCTGAAAGGAGGCCGGGCCCCGCTCGCTCATCCACAGCGCCTCGCCGTCGAACACGGCCTGCGTCACGGGCAGCAGCCGCACCGCGGCCACGATCCCCGGCAGCGAGTCCGTGATCTCGTTGAGGTTGCGGGTGTAGATGCGGATCTCCTCGCCGCGGCGATGGATCTGGATCCGGATCCCGTCCAGCTTCCACTCCACGGACGACCGCTCGAAGCTCGTGACGGCGTCGGCCACGGTCGCGGCGGTTGAGGCGAGCATCGGCAGGATCGGGTCGGAAGACCTCGAGCCCCACGGCCTGAAGCCCCTCCTCGCCCTGGCTCAACGCGACCTCGGCGGTCAGCGACAGGTCGCCGGAGAGCATCAGTGCTCGGCGGGCGAGCGGGCCGCGGACACCCGCCGCCTTCGCGATCGCGTCGACCATCAACCCGGCGAGCGCGCCTTGCCGCAGCCCCCGGTGAACAGCCGCTTGATGAAGTCGGCCTCTTCCTCGGTCGCCCGGCCGAGGAGTCGCCCAGCAGTTGCTTGCGCCGCGCCGCCGATCCGCTCCCGGTCGTCGCCTGGACATCGGAGATCGCGCGATCGAGATCGGCGATGGTGAGGGACGGCTCCCGGGCCGGCGCGGGCTCGATGCCGTAGATCGTCGAGTAGCCGATGCCAACACGGCCCTGCCGCGGCACGCCGGAGAGCAGACCGACGGCGACGGCGACCTCACTCGGATCGAGCCGCCCCAGGAGCTCCGCGAGAACGCGGACCTTCTCCGAGCGCGAGCTCGTGTCGGCCACATCGCCCGAGGCTCTGACTACATCGGCGAGCAGTGTCATCGCTGGGCCGGTAGCTAAGCAACCTCTCACCGTCGCGATGGACCGAGCTCCGTGCCCGCTACAGTCGCCGAAGACGTCCCAAGCTGCGGAAGGAGCATCCCGTGCCGATCGATCCGAAGCGCACCGCCGTGGTCCTGATCGAGTTCCAGAACGACTTCACGTCCGAGGGCGGGGCTCTGCACGAGGCGGTCCAGCCGGTGATGGACGACACCGGGATGCTCGAGAACACCCGCTCGCTGGTCGACGCGGCCCGAGCCGCCGGAGCGACCATCGTCCACGCCCCGATCACCTTCGCGCCCGGGTACGGCGAGATCGCGCAGGAGCCCTACGGCATCCTCAAGGGCGTCGTCGACTCGACCGCGTTCGTCAAGGGTGAGTGGGGGGCCGAGATCGTCGACTCGCTGGCGCCGCAGGAGGGCGACGTGGTGGTCGAGGGCAAGCGCGGGCTCGACACCTTCGCGACCACGAACCTCGATTTCATCCTCCGCGCGCGCGGGATCGACACGATCGCCCTCGGCGGGTTCCTCACCAACTGCTGCGTCGAGTCGACGATGCGCACCGGCTACGAGAAGGGCTACGCGGTGATCACGCTCGCCGATTGCGTCGCCGCGACCTCGCCCGAGGAGCACGCGAACGCGATCCAGTTCGACTACCCGATGTTCTCGACCGTGATGTCGTCGTCGGCGCTCAGCGAGGAGCTTGGCGGCGTCCCGGCCGCTGCCGACTGAGGTCGGTAATCCGCGAGCCGGTCAGGAGCTCGCGACGGATTTCCAGCGCTCGAGCCGTTCCGCGATGAGCTCGACGCGCCGCCGATCGTCGTCCCCGTCGAGGATGGCCAGGTCCTCGGGATCGGCGCGCACGTAGACCCCGGAGGTCCGGGCGTTGAGCTCGGGCGACTTGTCCGATCGAGTCGTCCAATACCCGGCCGCGCGGTCCGTCGCCTCGATGAGGATCTCGCCCGTTCCGTCGAGCCGCGCTGCGCTGGGGTCCCGAGGCCGTTCTCCGTTCCAGTAGTAGAAGACGCCCGACGGGTCTGACCTCTCCTTGGTCGCCTCGCTCCGGTACCGCACCGAGATCGTGCCGTCCTCCTGCCATCCTCGGCCGGTCACCTCCAGGGCGCCGTCGCGGCCGCGCGAGATCCGCAGGAGGCTCACGGCCGAGGGCTCCTCGGCGCTGCGCTCCGTCACCGAGAATTGCCACCAGATGCCCTCGATCCGCGAGATCCGGCCCTCGCTCTCGATCGCCGTCCGCAGCTTCTGATTGACGCTTCTCATCTCAGCGGCGGTCGTCGCCGGGTCGTAGCGGACGGAGGTGAGGCCGAGGAGGTCGCTGGGAAGCTTCGCGCCGTTCGCGTGGAGGATGAACGTCCGGCGCATCCCGAGGGCGCTGCCGAAGAGACCGGCCTCGAAGACGACGTTGTCGCGGGGGGAAGCCTGGCCGGGTTCGGGCGCGTCGGGGGTGGGAGCGTCGTCGGCGGTCCAGTCGTCGCGTGCGAACACAAACGCCGCGAAATCGACCTCGTGCGAGAGGTCGATCAGCCGCTGCAGCGTCGTCGTGCCGGGATTGAACGAAGTCGTCCAGGGCTCCACATGCGCGACGGCTTCCAGGCCGCGCGTCAGCGCGTTCAGGAGCTTCTCCTGCTTGCCTGAGGAGCCGAGGAAGATGCGCGGCTTGTCCATGCCGTCCTCTATTCAGCCGCGGCGACGGCCTTCGCCGCGCTCACGATCCGCTCGTAAGTCTCGTCTGGGTGGGAGACCATCGCGCAGTGTCCGCTCACGACCTCGATCGTGTCGGCGCCCATCCGCTGTGCGAACTGCCGCTCGGCATCGGGTGGGATCACCTCGTCGTTCTGGGCGACCAGATACCAACAAGGCAGTGATTTCCACGCGGGAGTGCCCATCACGTCGTCGAATGTGGACAGGCTCAGGGGCTGCTGCACGGCGTACATGACCTTCGCCTTGACCGGGTCGATATCGGCGGCGAAGTGACCGAGGAAGTCGTCCTCGGGGATCCAGCCGAGGCCGTCCGAGTCGACGTCGACGTTCGCCACCCCCGGGGTCGGAGGACCCTGCTGCAGGAGCGCGCCGATCGACTCGCCCTCGTCGAGCGCGAAGCCCGCGATGTAGACGAGGGCGACGACGTTCGGTACGTCGGTGCCAAGGGAGGTGATCACCTGCCCTCCGTACGAGTGGGCCGCGAGCACGGTCGGGCCGCTTTGGCGGTTGAGCACGCTGCGGACCCTCGCGACGTCATCCGCGAGCGAGGTCTCCGGAAGCTGAGGGGCGTGGACCTCGTAGCCGTCCGCCTGCAGCCGCTGGATGACTTCGCTCCAGCAAGAGCCGTCGGCCCAGGCTCCGTGAACCAGGACGATGTTCGGAAGTGCGGCCATGCTGAACCCCTTTCGTGGGACGCCGACCCTCGCGACACCGGTCGCGTAGGATCGGATCGACAGCGAGCAAGGAGGTAACGCAATGGCGGCTAGCCCCGCGACGACAGTCCGTGAGGCCATGCACGAGGGCTGCGAGTGCATCGGGGAGAGCCAGACGTTGCTCGACGCCGCGAAGCGGATGGCGGAGCTCGACGTCGGGGTGTTGCCCATCTGCGGCGATGACGATCGCCTGAAGGGCATGCTCACGGACCGCGACATCGTCGTGAAGGCGCTCGCTCAGGGCCGCGACCCTGCCACCAGCCACGACCGGCGAGTTCGCCCAGGGCACGGTGCACTGGATCGCCGCCGACGCGTCGCTCGACGAGGCGCTCGGCATCATGCGCGAGCACGCCGTCAAGCGCCTGTGCGTCATGGACGACGACAAGCGGCTGAGCGGCATCATCACCGAGGCCGACGTCGCCACGCACGCTCCGGAGGGTGAGACCGGCGGGCTGGTCGAAGCGATCGCCGCCAAGCCGCCCCAGCACTTCTAGCCTCTCCCCAGCCGTGAGTAACTCCGCCAGCCACCCGGCGGTTCGCGACCACTGCCTGGCGCCCGGTCGCGCGGCCGGCGGCCCGGCCTCCGGCGGCCGCTATCGCCACCTGTTCGAGACCCTGGCGCCGCTCGAGGCCGAGGAGGCCAGCCTGCACGGGCTGGGGGTTGTGGGCGGGCCTTGCGACGGCGGCCCGTTCGAGGCCGACGGCGGCGATGACGCCTCGGTCGAGGCCGGATGGCCGTTTCTTGGCCAGTTCGTCGCCCATGACATCACGGCCGATCGCTCCCCGCTCGTCGATCGGGCCGATCCCGATGCGCTGCGCAACTACCGCACGCCGCGGGCGAACCTGGAATCCGTGTACGGCGGTGGGCCCGTCGGGTCGCCCTATCTCTACGAGCGCGACGACCCCGCCCGGCTGCTGCTCGGCGAGGGCGGCGTCGACGTCCCCCGCAACGCCGAGGGCGTGGCGCTGATCGGCGACGCCCGCAACGACAGCCATCTGTTCATGAACCAGCTGCAGGTCGCCTTCCTGCGCGCCCACAACTTGCTCGTCGATCGGCTGCGCGCCGCCGGTGAGGCCGAGTCGTCGGTGTTCGACGAGGCGCGGCTTTCGCTCACCTGGCACTACCAGTGGGTGATCCTGCACGACTTCCTCCCAACCCTGGTCGGAGCCGAGCTCGCCGCACGGTTGATCGATCGCGGCGGCGAGCGCTATCGGGTCGACGGCGAGCCGTTCATCCCGTTCGAGTTCGCCGACGCCGCGTACCGGTACGGGCACTCGCAGATCCGCCACCGCTACCGAATCAACGATCGCCAGCCCGACCTGCCGCTGTTCCCGGACCTGATCGGGTTTGCGCCGGTGGGGCCCGAGATGGCGGTCGACTGGTCGCTGCTCTTCGACGTCCCCGGGCACCCCGCGGCGCAGAGGGCGAAACGCATCGACGGGCGCCTGCCCGCGTCGCTGATCAGCCTGCCGCACGCGATCTCCGGCGACGTGGACGACGATGCCTACCGGTCGCTCGCCGCGCGCGATCTCCAGCGCGGCCAGGCCACCGGACTGCCCTCGGGCGAGGCGGTCGCCCGCGAGTTGGGCGTCGAGCCGCTGTCGCCCACCGAGTGCGGGCTCGGCGAGCATGGCTGGGACCGCGAGACGCCGCTCTGGTTCTACATCCTGCGCGAGGCCAGCGTCCGCCATGACGGCGACCGCCTCGGCGACGTGGGCGGACGGATCGTCGGCGAGGTGCTCGTCGGGATCATCGACGCCGACCCGGAAGGCTTTCGCGCCGTCCGGCCGGACTGGCGGCCCACGTTGCCGAGCGCGGAGCCCGGCCGCTACAGGCTCATCGACCTGCTGCGGGCGCCGGAGCTGGAAACGGCGTGAACGACCTACGCGGGGCTCTCCGCGACGGGACTGCCGCCGGGGCGTGGGCGGCCGTCCTCAGCGGAGCCCCCTCGACGGCGGACGCGTTGCTGCGTCGCGCCGACCCGCTGGAAGCGTCCGCGGCCGCCGGTTCGATCGTCCTCCCGGGGGAGACGCGGCGCGGACGGCTGCTTCTTGCGGCCGTTCCGGTGCACCTGGCGCTCTCGGTTGGCTGGGCGTGCGGGATCGCGTTCGTAGCTCCTCGCGGTCGCGAGGTTCCGTTCGGCGCGGCGGCCGGCCTCGCGATCGCGGGGCTGGACCTCGGCGTGATCGGCCGCAGGTTCCCCCGCATCCGCGCCCTGCGCCCGCTGCCTCAGGTGGCCGACCACCTGGCGTTCGGCCTCGTCGTGGGGTGGGTGCTGAAGCGGCGGCGGGCATATTCGTGAGCGATCCTCGGCGGCTATAGGGTGGGCGAGTGATCCGCTGTGCTCACGCGGCGCTGGTGCTTGCCGCGGTCGTCGCGGCCTCACTGGTCGCGGCTTCGCCCTCGCTGTCGAGGCCGGCGGTGCTCGCGGTGTCCACCTCCGGCGCGCCGCAGAGCGTTCACGGCACCGACGGGCGCGAGCACGTCGAGTACGACCTGGTGGTCACCAACAGCTTCAACACGGACGTCGTGCCCACCTCGCTCGTCGTCCGCGGCGGCGGGCGAACCCTGCTCGAGCTCAACGGCGACGCGCTTCACAACGCGACTCAATTCCTCGGCGGTGGCGGCCCGACGGGCACGATCCCGGCGTCGTCGACCGTCGCGATGCTCGTGGACGTCGCGATGCCGCGCGCGGCCGGGCGGAGCGTGCCGAGGCGTCTCGCGAACCGCATCAGCTTTGCGCTGCCTCCGGGGACCTCCGCGCCGATCGTCGGCAGCACCACCGTCCGCGCGCCGAAGCTGCGCGTGCCGCCACCCGCGCCGATCGAGATCGCGCCCCCGCTTCGCGGCGCCGGCTGGCTCTCCGCCAACGCGTGCTGCGACCCCCTGCTCGAGCACCGATCGTTCATCTTCCCGTCGAACGGCACGTTCGTAACCGCCGAGATGTTCGCCGTCGACTACATCCGCCTCTCCGGCGGTCGGTTCTACGAGGGCGCGGCGACCGAGAACGCCGAGTGGTTCGGCTTCGGGGCGCCGATCCGCGCCGTCACGCCCGGCAAGGTGGTGACGGCCATCGACGACCGCCCGGACATTCCGCCGTTCATCCAGCCCAATCCCACCGTGGGCGCGCCGTCGCAGTTCGGGGGTAACACCGTCATGGTCAAGATCAGGCCCGGGGTCTTCGCCCAGTACTCCCACCTGCAGCCCGGATCGGTCGACGTCGGGGTCGGGGAGCGCGTGCGCACGGGAGAGCGCCTCGGCCTGCTCGGCAACAGCGGCAACACCTCGGGACCACATCTGCATTTCGCGATCACCGACGGACGCAACCCGCTCTCCTCCAACAGCCTCCCGTTCGAGATCGACCGCTTCCGCCTCGAGGGCACGGCGGCTGTCGGCCCGGTCCCCGGGCAACTCGTCCTGTCGGGCCAGCCGCACGAGCTGCGCCGCGCGCACCCGCTCGCCCAGTCGGTGAGCGACTACTCGCGCTGAAACGCTCAGCGCCGTTCCTAGACTTAGCGGCGATGACCGATGCGATCCGTGAGGTCGAGGACAACGTCGAGGCCACCGAGGCCTGGAACGGGCCCCTGTACGACATCTGGATCGAGTACCGCGACCTCGTTGTCCACGGCCTTGGCGACCACGGCGAGGCCGCGCTCGCGCGGACCCCGCCCCAGACCGGGGACCGCGTCCTCGACATCGGATGCGGTCTCGGCGACACGACGGTTCGCCTGGCTGGGCTCGTCGGCGAGGCCGGGCACGCGCACGGGGTGGACGTTGCCGAGCGCATGATCGAAAGCGCGATCGCCGAGGCGGCCGAGGCCGGAGTCGAGAACGTCAGCTTCGAGGCCTGCGACGTGGAGACGACGACCTTCTCGCGCGAGTTCGACTACGCGTTTTCGCGCATGGGCACGATGTTCTTCGCGAATCCCGTCATTGCCCTCCGCCACGTCCGCGAGGCGCTGGCCCCCGGCGGGCAGCTGAACATGGTGGTCTGGCGGCGCAAGCTCGACAACGAGTTCCTGCACCGCGCCGAAGAGGTGGTCGCCGAGTACCTCGACGAGCCCGAGGAGTCCGACGCTCCGCGCTGCGGTCCGGGACCGTTCTCGATGGCGAACGCCGACACCGTCACCGACGTGCTGGTGCACGCGGGGTTCGAGTCGATCGGGCTCGCTCGCCAGGACCTGCCGATCCGGATCGGCGACGACCTCGAGCACGCCGTGGCCTTCAACATGTCCCTCGGGCCGGCCGCGGAGGTGCTGCGGATGTGGGGGAGCCGGGTGGACGAGATCAGGCCCAAGATCGCCGCCGACCTGCGCTCGGCGCTCGCGGACTTCGTCGTCGACGGCGGCGCCGTGGTCGCCCCGGCGTCGACCTGGGCCGTCAGCGCGCGAGCGCCGGGCTAGCGGACCTCCCGGCGCGGCGCCGCGGGTCCGGGTCGGCGATCCGCCGCGGGCGGATGTGAGGACGCGGGTTCGGGCGCGGCTGCGGAGGCGCGGGACGCGCGGCTGTCACCCAGCCGGCGTCGCGCCGCAGGTCGGCGATGTACGCGTCGACGACGAGCAGGTCCTGCGTGGCGGTCGGCGCCATCAGGCGGCCACCCGCTCGAGGTCCGGCACCGGCTCCGGAGGGTGCGTCGCCGGCGCGAGGCGCGGGGCACGGCGCCGGCGCGGGACGGCGATCGCGAACCCGAGGCCCGCGACCAGCGCCACCAGGCACATCACGAACGCGAGCTGGAACCCGTGGTCGGTCGGGAGCCCACCCGCCGCGATGTTGCCGGCGAGCAGGGTGGCCGCCAGCTGCCCGCCGAAGGCCCCGCCGAGCGTCCGCGTGACCGCGTTCATCCCGGTCGCGACCCCGGTCTGCTCCTGACGGACGTTCTCGACGATCAGGTTCGCCATCGCCGAGAACGCAAGCCCGATCCCGATGCCGAGCAGGCCGGCTGCGACGTACACGTCGACCTCGGCGCCGCGGCCGAGGACCAGCAGCGCGTAGGCCGCGAGCGCGAACACGGTCCCGCCGATCAGCGCGCCGCGCGAGCCGATCCGGCGCTCGAGCACCCCGGCCATCTGGCCGACGACCGTGATCGCAATCGTCGCCGGGAGCAGGAACAGGCCGGCGGCCGTCGCCGAGGCACCGAAGCCGTAGCCGGTGCTGCCGGGCTCCTGGACGAACTCGGGGATGAGGATGAAGGAGGAGTACATCCCGACGCCGATGAGGAAGGCGACGGTGTTCGTGGTCCACACACCGCGGATCGCCATCATCCGCATGTCGACGAGCGGCTCGCGGGAGCGCAGCTCCTCGCGGATCCAGGCGCCGATCACGAGCAGGCCACCCAGGAGCAGCCCAAGGGTCTTCGGCGAGCCCCAGCCCCAGGTGCTGGTCTCGGTGATCGCCAGCAGCGTCGCCGAGATCCCGACGGTCATCAGGGCCGCGGCGCGGTAGTTGACCTGGGCCGGCGTCTTGACGGGCGACTCCGGGATGTAGCGCCTTGTGAGCAGCGCCGTGATCGCGATCATCCCGAGCGGGAACCAGAACAGCCAGTGATAGGAGAGGTTCTCGGTCACGACCCCGGCGAGGACGACGCCCAGTCCGCCGCCGATCCCGAGCAGGGAGGAGACGAGCCCGATCCCGCCGGGCACCCGCTCGCGCGGTAGCTCGTCGCGGATGATCGAGAACGCGAGCGGGAAGATGCCGCCGCCGATCCCCTGGATCACGCGGCCGACGAGCATCACCGCCAGCGACGAGGCGACGGCGGAGATCAAGGTGCCGACGCCGAGCAGGATGAGCACGACCAGCAGCAGGCGCTCCTTGCCGTACATGTCGCCGAGGCGGCCGACGATCGGCGTCGTCACCGAGGCGCTGAGCAGGAACGCGGTCAGCACCCAGCCGACCGAGCCCTCGGACGTGTGCAGGGAATCCTGGATCTGCGGCAGGGCCGGCACGACCAGGGACTGGAGGAGGGAGTACGCGATCCCGCCGAGCGACAGCACGGCCAGGATCACACGGGCGTTGGACTTCTGTTCGGTGACCACGATTCGCTGATCCTAACAGATCGTTGGTAAGAACAAAGTATTCATATCTGGTAACTTTTGACGCATGGCAAGCGAGACGAAGACGGCTGAGGCACCCGCCGGAATCACCCAGCGATGGCCGACCCTGCTGATGATCAAATTGGGCCGGATCACGATGCACCGCTTCACCGAGGCGCTCGCCCCGTACGGACTGCGCCCGCGCCATCTCGCCGCCCTGATCGAGCTCCGCGACCACGGCGAGCTGTCACAGCAGTCGCTCTGTGGTCGCCTGCACGTCGACCCCACGAACCTGGTCGAGATTCTCAACGAGCTCGAGGACAAGGGCTATGCGACCCGGCGCCGCGACCCCGAGGATCGGCGCCGCCACCGCGTCGAGGTCTCGAAGAAGGGCCTCGCGGTGATCGACAAGGTCGGTACGACGATGGACGGGGTGGAGGACGAGCTCTTGGCCGACCTCGACGCCGGCGACCGCGCCGAGCTCGAGCGCCTGCTGCTCTCGGTCTGGGAGCGCGCGGGCGGCTACGAGGCCTACTCGAAGGTCCCGCTCGAGGCGGACGACAAGGCGGCCTAGCGCCGCCGACCGTGAGCCTTTCGCGCCGTTCGGGTTGAAGGGGCGACAACCCCTACGAAGGGAGCGCAACCATGCGGACCTCCATGCGGGCCCTGGCCGCCGCGCTTGCGGCCGGGATTGCGGCTCTGCTCCTGTCGGTCGCCGTCGGCGCCAGCGCCAACGGCGGCTCCGGCTCGGGATCCGGCGACGAATCGCTGCTCAACCAGACCCTCGCGCCGTCGATGCCGGGCGACCCTCCGTTTCACGGCGTCAACCCGGGCGGTGCACCGTGGGTGCTCGACCGGGGCTCGGTGCGGCTGAGCTCGGATGACGAGCTCGACCTGCGGGTCGAGGGCCTCGTGATCCCGAAGCCGGTCGGCGACGGCACGGCCGGACCGGTGATGACGATCACCGCCTCGCTGTACTGCGGTGCCGACAGCGACACCGTGGCGGCGGAGACGAGTCGTCAGGCGCGGCTGACGCCGGATGGCGACGCGCGCATCCGCGACCGGACGTTCGACGTGCCGGACACCTGCCTCGCGCCGGTGATCCTGGTGCATCCGAACGGCAACGCCGCGGCCTACATCGCGGTCGACGGCTGGCGCTAGGCCACCGACCATCGCGTCGTCCGGCGGCCGCCCCCGGGGCGGCCGCCGGCGTCTTCGGGCTCACGCTCGTCCGGAGTCGCGGCCTGGTGTAGGTTGCGGCGCAAGCCCCACTAGCCCGGCGACAGGGAGGTCCCAATGCCTGATACCGCCGACCCCACGTTCTATCGCTCCCCCTCCGCCGCGATCGCGGCGCCGCCCGAGAGCCTCGCCTACGTCGCGGCGTTCGACCCCGCCGGCGAGCAACGCGACGCGATGACCGTGATCGACTGCGACGCCGACTCGGCCACCTATGGGCAGGTGGTCGGCTGGACCGAGCTGCCGCACGCGGGCAACGAGCTCCACCACTTCGGCTGGAACGCGTGCTCGAGCGCCCTCTGCCACGAGGGTCACAACGGCGCCCTCGAGCGCCGCTATCTGATCGTGCCGGGGCTCCGCTCGTCGAGGACGTACATCCTCGACACGCAGCCCGATCCGAAGCAGCCGACGGTGGCGCGGACGATCGAGCCCGAGGAGCTCGCCCAGAAGGCAGGTTACTCGCGCCCCCACACCGTGCACTGCGGACCCGGGGGCATCTTCATGTCCAACCTCGGGGCCGCCGACGGCGACGAGGGACCCGGCGGCGTGGCGCTGATCGACCACGACACGTTCGAGGTCACGGGCGCCTGGGAGACCGACCGCGGCGACCAGTACTTCGCCTACGACGTCTGGTGGCACCTCAACCAGGACGTCGCCGTCACCTCGGAGTGGGCGACCCCCGCGATGATCGAGCCCGGCCTCAACCCCGAGGACCTGCTCGGCAAGCGCTTCGGCCACCATCTCGACTTCTGGAGCCTCTCCGAGGGCAAGCTCCAGCAGCGGGTCGACCTCGGCGACGAGCACCAGATGGTGCTCGAGTTGCGGCCCGCGCACGACCCGCGCCAGACCTGGGGCTTCGCCGGCGTCGTGATCAGCGTCGAGGACCTCTCGGCGTCGGTGTGGATGTGGCACCGCGACGGCGAAGAATGGAAGGCCGAGAAGGTGATCACGATCCCGGCTGAGCCGGCCGACGCCGATCAGCTGCCGCCGGCGCTACAGCCATTCGGTGCCGTACCGCCGCTCGTGACCGACATCGATCTATCGGTCGACGACCGCTGGCTCTACGTCTCCTGCTGGGGGACCGGGGAGCTGAAGCAGTACGACGTCTCGGACCCGAGCAAGCCGAAGGAGACCGGCTCGATCCGCCTCGGTGGCGTCGTCGGCCGCACCCCGCACCCGGCGCAGCCGGAGCTGGCGCTGGCCGGCGGCCCGCAGATGGTCGAGATCAGCCGTGACGGCAAGCGGGTGTACGCCACGAACTCGCTCTACGCGTCCTGGGACGCCGTCTTCTACCCGGACGGCGTCGGCGCCTGGATGACCCGGATCGACGCCGACACCGACACGGGCGGGATGAGCGTCGACCCGCGGTTCTTCCCGAACGGCGACGACTTCCGGGGTCTGCGCGTGCATCAGACCCGGCTGCAGGCCGGCGATGCGTCGAGCGACTCGTACTGCTTCGTCGACTAGATGAGTGACAGGCGGTGAGCGTCTCCGCGATCGACCCGGCGCGGCTCGAGGACGAATACGGAGTCCGCAACTACCACCCGCTGCCCGTGGTCATCACCCGCGGCGAGGGTTGCTGGGTCGAGGACACGGAGGGACAACGTTATTTCGACGCGCTGTCCGCCTACTCGGCGCTGAACTTCGGCCACCGCCACCCGCGACTGGTCGAGGCGGCTCGCGAGCAGCTCGACCGCCTGACGCTGACCAGCCGCGCCTTTCGCAACGATCGGCTCGGTGAGCTGTGCCAGGCCCTGGCGGAGGCATGCTCGCTGCAGCGGGTGCTGCCGATGAACACCGGCGCCGAGGCCGTGGAGACCGCGATCAAGGCCGCGCGCAAGTGGGGTTACGAGGTCAAGGGGGTGGGGGAGGGCCGGGCGAAGATCGTCGTCTGCCGCGGCAATTTCCATGGCCGCACGACGACGATCGTCTCCTTCTCGGACGACCCGGTGGCCCGCTCGGGCTTCGGCCCCTATACGCCCGGGTTCGACAGCGTTCCGTTCGGCGACCTGGGGGCGCTCGCGGCGGCGATCGGCGACGACACGGTTGCCTTCCTGGTCGAGCCGATCCAAGGCGAGGCCGGGGTGATCATCCCGCCGGACGGATACCTCGCCGGTGCTCGTGACCTGTGCGAGCGCGCGAACGTCCTGCTGATCGCCGACGAGATCCAGTCGGGACTCGGGCGCACCGGGACGACGTTCGCCTGCGAGCGCGAGGGGGTGACGCCGGACCTGATGCTGCTCGGCAAGGCGCTCGGCGGCGGGATCGTGCCGATCTCCGCGGTCGTCGGCTCGGACGAGGTGCTGGGGCTGTTCCGGCCGGGTGAGCACGGGAGCACGTTCGGCGGCAACCCGCTCGCCTGTGCCATCGCCCTCGCCGTGCTGGAACTGCTCGCCGACGGCTCGCTACCCCGCCGGGCCGCCGAGCTGGGCTCGAGCTTCGGCGCCTCCCTCGCCGCCGCCAACCACCCCGCGGTCACCGAGATCCGCCAGCGCGGACTCTGGATCGGGGTCGACCTCGACGACGGTGCGGCGACCGCCCGCGGCGCGTGCGAGCGGCTGATGGCCGCCGGGGTGCTGGCGAAGGAGACTCAGGAGCGCACGATCCGCTTCGCGCCGCCCCTGACAACCACCGACGACGAGCTCGAGTGGCTGCTCGAGCGCGTCAACGGAGTGCTCGCGGAGGCCTAACCGCTCACACCGCACCTCCTCGCCCCGTTTGATGAGCATGCCGGCCCGCAACCGCGTCACGCCGATGGGGGAGATCGAGGCGTTCGCCTTGCGCGGCGCCTGGACCGGGAACCGGGGGATCCTCCATCGAGGACGGGAGATCGTCCGCTTTCACGCGAGCGACCTGTGGATCACCTGCGCGCTCGAGTTCCGCGGCCGCTGGGCCGAGCAGTGGCGCCCGCACCACTTCACGTGGCTGTACTTCTTCGACGAGGCGGTCTCGCTTGCGGCCGGGCATCGGCCGTGCGCCGAATGCCGACGGGCGAGCTACAACGCGTACCGCGACGCGTGGGCCGATGGACTGGGAGTCGCGCCCCCGTCGGCGAAGGAGATCAACCGGCGCCTGCACGGCGAGCGCCTCTTCCGGGGGACGCACCGCCGGCGGTTGCACGAGCTTGCGTGGGACGAGCTCCCCGACGGCACCTTCGTGCTCGCCGACGAGGCCCCGGCGGTGGTGGTGGGCGACCGGCTGGCGCCGTGGACGCGCGGGGGCTACCGCGGCGGGTTGCGGCGCCCCCGCCGAGGGACGGCGACGGTGATCACGCCCCCGTCGACGGTCGCCGCGCTGCGGGCGGGGTACGGGGTCCAGGTCGATCCCGGGCGCACTGGGCCGCTCGTAGACTGGTCGCGCGGCCGAATGGGTTGGCCCGCCCGGACGAGAGCTCGCGCCGTACCCGGCCTGACGACGGCGTGAAAGGGAGGTCTTCCGATGGACCAGGTCATTCAGGTAATCGGCTCGCTGCTGATCCTCGCCGCCTTCGGCGCCGCGCAGCGCGGGCGGCTCGCGACGGACTCTCGGCCCTATCTGCTCCTCAACCTCGTCGGCTCCGCGGTCCTCGCTGTGCTCGCGCTCCACGAGCGCCAGGCCGGATTTCTCCTGCTCGAGGCGGTCTGGGCTGCGATCTCGGCCTGGGGCCTGGTGCAGGGCCTCCGCGGCCAGCCGCCTCCGGCGCCCGGCCACTGACGCGCGTTCGCGTCCCGCGGCGAGGTTCAGCAACCTCGCGACCGGTCGCGGCCCGGGCCGCCGGCGCAGCGGTCCCGGCGTCCCTTGCCCCCGACGAGACGATCCGCTCCCGGGCCGCCGCGCAAGCGGTCGTTGCCGCCCTTGCCCCGCAGCCGGTCGCGCCCGCCCTGTCCGCTGAGCACGTCCTTACGGCCGCCACCGATCACCACGTCGTTGCCCGGGCCTGCCTTCACGCGTGAGCGTCCGGCGAGGGTGCAGACCGTGTCGTTGCCCGGGCCTGCCTTCACGCGATCGCGCTTCGAGGTGCCGATGATCACGTCGTCACCCTCCGTCCCCTTGGTCCGCTTGCCTGGCGCGGCCAGGATCGTCGCCGGGCGCCCGCTGCATGTAGGCGGCGGCGCGGATGACTCGGGTTCGCCGCCGAGCACTCGGACCAGCCCGAAGTTGTCCGGGTTCTGCCCGGCGTCCGTGATTCCGGCGGCGACGATGCGCCCGTCGGGCTGCAGAGCGATCGCGGTCGCGGCCAACCCTGCGTCGAAGGCAACCGGCGCGAACCCGCCGCTGCCGAAGCCCGGGTCCGGCGTGCCGCCGGCATCGAAGCGGGCGAGGCCAAACCCGTCACCCGCCTGGGCGACGATCTTGCCGTCAGGCTGCACCTCCACGTCGCTCGAACCCTCGGAGTCCCCGAGATCCCGCGTCAGCACCCCGCCGGTCCCGAAGCTCGGGTCCAGCGTTCCGCCGGCGTCGTAGCGGAAGATCGCGAAGTCGCCGCTGCCCCCGGACGCCGTGTCGCCGGAAACCAGGATGCGCCCGTCAGGCTGCAGCGCGACCGCGTTGGCGATCGTGACCTCGCCGAGTGCCGTCGTCTGACGCCCATCGCCGCTGAAGCTCGGGTCAAGCGCTCCGGCGGCGCTGAGGCGCGCGACCGCGACGTCGTAGGACCCTCCGGTCCCCGAGGCGCCCGCGGCAACCACGGCGCCGTCGCCCTGCAGCTCCATGTCGGTTGCCACGTCGAGCGCGCCGAAGTCCACCATCTGCAGTCCGTCGCCGGAAAACGAGTTGTCGGGGCTGCCGTTGGCCAGATAGCGGGCGACGGCGAAGTCGTTGCCGCCCAGCCCGGTGCTCGACTGGCCGGCGGCGACGACCCTGCCGTCGGGCATCAGCTCGACGTCGGACGCCGCCTCCTCGCCGCCGAAGTCGGTGAACGTAAGTCCGTCGCCGTCGAAGCTCAGGTCCAGCGTGCCGTCGGGTCGGTAGCGGGCGAGGGCGAAGTTGGGCGGGCTCGGGCCGGCCTGGGTGAACCCGCCAACGACGATCCGACCGTCGGGCCGGATGGCCACCGAGGTCGCGCTCTCGTCGGCCCCGAACCCGGTCTCGACCTGCCCGTCCCCGCCGCCGAACCCCGCGTCCGGCGAGCCGTCGGCGTTGTAGCGGGCGACCGTGAAGTCATCGGAGAAGAAGCCAACCGCGACGATCTTGCCATCCGTTTGAACGGCGACGTCACTGGCGGCCTCATCGCCCCCGAAGTCGCTGGCCACCAAACCCCCGAAGCCGAAGCTGCGGTCGATGTCGCCGGGCCGGGCGTCGGCGGGGCCGCACACGGCGGCGGCGTAGAGCAGGGCCACTCCGAATCCACGCCGAAGCGCCCGCAGCCGGATGCTCGTGGCGATCGTCACGTCCTGCCCATCACATCAGACGCGGAGCGCACGTGCACGGTCCAGCCGAGGGTGTCGCCGAGCGCGTGCCCTCGCCGAACTCCGCGCCGCCGGTCCCGGTCGGCGCCCGCCCGTCCCACGGTTCATCCGGCTCGCCTGGTCGATCGACGCCGGCGAACCGATCGAGCGTCCGGCGATCGTCGCCTGCCGGTACACCGAGGAGGACTGTTAGAGGGGAGGCGTGACGGGGCGGCGGCTCGGCCTATGCTCCCGCTCGAATGCGCCTGATCCTCAACGTCATCTGGCTGGTCCTCTGCGGCTTCTGGATGGCCCTCGGCTATCTGCTCGCGGCGGTGATCATGTTCATCCTGATCATCACGATCCCGTTCGCGCTCCAGGCGCTGAAGATGGCGAACTTCGCGTTCTGGCCCTTCGGCCGCACCCTCGTCAAGCGCCCCGACGCCGGCGCGCCGTCGGCGATCGGCAACGTGATCTGGTTCCTGCTCGCCGGCTGGTGGTTGGCGATCGGCCACCTGATCACCGGCGTGGCGCTGTGCATCACGATCATCGGCATCCCCCTCGGGATCGCCAACTTCAAGCTCATCCCGGTCTCGCTCACACCGTTCGGGCGCGACATCGTGCCGATCGACGAGGTCGCGCCGGGCGACGCGATCATCGTTCCGGCAGGGCGCTGACGCCCCACTTGCGTTCAGGAAAACCGCGTATAGGGTGGGCGCCTATGCGGCGGCTCGGCAGGCAAATGGCGCTCGTCGCTCGCGCTCGGAGGCGAGCTCGCGCTCGCAGTGGCGGCGAGCGCCAACGCGCTCTCGCTCGGCGCCGTGGCGCCTCCGAACATGGGCGGCTGCGGGAACTGCGACGTGTTCCAGTCCAGGACCGCCCCCAACACGCCCAGGTACGCCGTTCCGGCCGGTCCGACCGGGCAGTGGACGATCAGCTCGTGGAGCGCCCAGGGCGGGGGCTCGGCGACGGGCCGGGCGCGGCTACGCGTCTATCGGCCGACCGCGACCGCGGGGCAGTACAAGCTCGTCAAGCAGTCACGCTTCCAGGTGGTGCCCCCCGACGCGCATCCGAAGTTCACCACCAACCTGAACGTCCAGAAGGGTGATGTGCTCGGCCTGGCGACGATCAGCGGCCTCGCCTCCGCGTACCCGAGCACCAGCAACAGCACGGTGAAGACGGTGGGGGGCGGACCGTCGGGACCGGTCACCACCGTGGGCGCCGGGACCCCCTTCCCGCTCGGCACGCTCAGCCCCGAGCTCGTCAACGTCCAGGCGACGCTCGTCTCGCGCTGACAGCGGCCGAGCTAGCCCGCGTCGAGCGCCAGAACGCGCTCGAGCTCTTCGGCGCTGCCGCCTGAGCGACGGACGGCTCCGGGAGGCACCCCGACCACCCGCTTGAAGGCGCGCGCGAACGCGGCCTCGGACCGGTAGCCGAGCGCGCCCGCCAGTTCGGCGACGCCGGCGCCGTCCTCACGCAGGGCGGTGGCCGCGACCTGCATGCGCCATCGGGTCAGGTAGGCGACCGCCGGCTCGCCGACCAGGTCCGTGAATCGGGCGGCGAACGACGAGCGTGACATCGCAAGCTCGCGGGCGAGCGAGGCCACCGTCCAATCTCGGTCCGGCTCCGCATGCATCAGTCGCAGCGCCTCGCCGATCTGGGGATCGCGAAGCGCTCCCAGCCAGCCCGCCTCGGCCCCGGGCGCGGTCTCGATCCAGGCGCGGAGGATCTGGATCACGAGGATGTCGGCCAGCCGCGTGATGACCGCGGCTCCGCCTGGCCGCGGCACGCGAGCCTCGGCGGCGAGCAGACGCAGCGTCCCCTGCATGGCCTCGGCCTCGGGCCCGGAGCCGGCGTCGACCCGGATCACGTCCGGGAGCACGGCCACCAGGTTGTGCGCGGCCGGGTGGTCAAAGCGGACGGCACCGCACATGAGGCGCGTCGGTGCTCCGCCGCCACCGTGACGCAGGACCTCGTAGCGCTCGGAGACCTGCTCGCGATCAAGTTCCAGGATCCCGGGGGCCTGGGCGTCTGGACCGCTGCGCAGCGTGTGGCCGGTCCCGCGGGTGACCAGGGCGCAGTCGCCCGCCTGGAGCGTGGCACGGTCCCCGTCGGGCAGCTCGAGCTCAAACCCGCCGGCGGCGACGACGTGGAACCACAGGTAGCCCGGGAGAGGCGGAAGCTCCAGGCCCCACGGCTCGGTGAGCTCGGAATGACAGTAGAAGGCGCCGCTCATCCGCAGGCTCTGCAGGGCCTCGCCGAGGGGGTCGGGCGCCGGTTGGGGGAGCGCGGGTTCCATCGGCGGTGACTATACGACCTGGAATGCCCAAAAGTCCACCTGACTCGGACGATTGAGCATAAATCACGGTTTCTGGACCATAGACAGTCGTGGTGTGACCGCGGAAACTGGACGTCAGGTAATGACCACGTCCAAGGAGAGCACCATGATCGCACCAGGACAGACGCTCGAGAACCCGGTGACGGGCGAGCGCTTCGAGTTCATCGAGACCGCGGCGACCACCGGCGGCGAGCTGCTCGCGTTCGAGCTCGGCCTGCGAGCCGGCGGCGGAGTGCCGATGCAGCACGTGCATCCGATCCAGACGGAGCGCTTCGAGGTCGTCGAGGGCGAGATGCGGTTCCGCGTCGGCGGGCGCACGGTCGACGCCGGCCCGGGCGCGGTGGTCGAGGTCGAGCCCGGCGTTCGGCACGGGTTCGCCAACCCCGGTGAGGGCTACGCGCGGGTCCGCGTGGAGGTTCGCCCGGCGCTGGCGATGGAGGAGATGTTCGCCGAGGTGATCGCCATGGCCGAGGCCGGGCGGATGACCCGGCGGGGCATGCCGCGCAACCTGCTCGACCTCGCCCTGCTCGCCCGCACCTACGACGAGGAGGCGCACGCGCCGTTCCTCGGCCGGCGCCTGCAGCGGTTCCTGCTCGCGCCGCTCGTGTTCGCCGCCCGCCGTCTGCGTCGCGGCGCCCGGCCGGCCGCGGCCTCGGGCGCGCAGGTCGCGGTGGGAGCCGGTCGTGTCTAGCGGGGCGACGGCGCTGACGATCGCCGCGGCGATCGGTTGCGCGCTCAACGGCGGCGTTCTCTTCGGGTTCTCGTCGTTCGTGCTCCCGGCGCTCGGCCGTCTGGCTCCCGCCGAGGGCATCAGGGCGATGCAGTCGATCAACGTGGTCGCGATCACCCCGGCGTTCATGACCGCGTTCGTCGGGACGGCGGCGCTATGCGTGGCGCTGATCGTCGTCGGGTTCGCGGCCGCCGACGCGCCGACGGGGTACCTGGTCGCCGGCGCGCTCACCTATCTCGTCGGGGTCTTCGTCCTGACGCGGGCCTACAACGTGCCGCTCAACGACGCGCTCGAGCGGGTCGACCCTGATGCATACGAGGCGGAGGCCTCCTGGCTGCGCTACCGGCAGCGGTGGGCGGTCGCCAACCACGTGCGCTCGGCGGCCGGGGTGGTCGCAGGCGGCCTGATGATCCTCGGGCTGGTGGCCGGCTGAGGCCGGCCACCGCTTGCGCCTACGCGGACCCTCCACCTGGCGCTTGGCCGGGGAGCGGGCGGGTAGGGGGCATCAGCACGGCTTCTGCCAGCAACGAAAGGAATCGAAGATGAGCACGGTTGCGATCGTCCTGATCGTCATCGCCGTCCTGGTCGTACTCGCCCTGATCGCCCTCGCCTCGCGCCGGCGCCGCGAGCGCCAGCTCGACGACCGCCGTCAGGTGGCGAGCGCGCACCGCGAGGAGGCGTCCGCGCGCCGCCTGACCGCCGAGAAGGAGGCCGCCGCGGCCGACGAACAGGCCGCCCGCGCCCGGCGCGAGGCCGCCGAGGCCGAGGAGCGCGGCCAGGCAGCGGAGCGTGAGCGCGAGACGGCGACGGCCCACGAGGAGCACGCGCAGCGCGTCGACCCCGACGCCGACCGCCAGGCGGAGTCGACCGAGGAGGAGCGCGCCCGCGACGACGTGGCCGCGGACCGGCGCGCCTAGTCGGAGGCTAGGCTCTGGGGCGTGCCTGAGCTGGAGGACGCAGTGAAGCTCGTGACGGAGCCGGCGAACGTGACCCGTTTGGGAGCGACGGGGCCGCAGGAGCGGTTCGCGGTCCGGTCGAACCGCGTCCTGCGCGCGCTGCGCGAGCAGGGCGCCGGCAAGGCCGAGGCCCACGAGCTCGCCCTCGCCGCTCTCGCCGAGGTCGGCGGCGGCGCCGAGATCGCGACCGCTAGGGCGGCGCAGCGCGGCGCGCGCGGAGACCGCGAGATCGAGAGCTGGTGGGTGCCCGGGGAGGCCGTCCACTTCTAGCGCCGCTTGCGCGGCTGGCGGTCAGCCGCCGGATTTGGCTGAGGCGACGAAGGCGCGGACGTCACCGGCCGGCTCGGAGTACGCGTCGCCGAGCGCCTCCTCGACCGCGCCCATGTACTCCTCGGCCCAGGCCGGGAACTCGTAGTCGATCGCGCGCAGGAACTCCAGCGTCGCCGCCAGTCGGATGTCGGCGATCGTCGGCGAATCGCCGCCGATGAACCTGCGGTCGTCGAGGAAATGCGCGCGAAACGCCTCGAGCGGCTCGGCCAGCGCGGTCTGGGCATCGCGCTGCGCCTGCGCCTTCAGCTCGTCGCTTGCCTCGGACGTCGCGACCTCGCCCGCGTACTGGGGAAAGCCGAGCGTCGGATACGTGGCGCGCGCGACCAGCGGATAGAAGGTGCCGATCAAATAGAACATCGCGCTGTCGTTCATCGCCCGCTCGCCCGGATCGGTCGGGTAGAGGCGGTCGAGCCCGTGCTTGTTGCAGAGGTACTGCATGATCGCGCAGCTCTCCCACAGCGACCCGCGCGGGAGGTCGCCCTCCTCGAGCAGCGGGGTCAGGTGCGCCGGGTCCTTGGCGAGGAACTCCGGGGTCGTCGTCTGGCCCCAGACGTCGACCTCCTCGAACTCCAGTCCGGCGGCGCGGACGAATACCCGCGCGCTCAGGTTGTTCACGCTCGGCATCAGGACGTTGAGGGTGTTGGCGGCCATCTAGTTCTCCTGGCTGTAGGGATCCTTGGGTGAGCGGTCGGCGGAGAGCGACTCGCGCGAGCGCTCGGTGAGACGCTCGATCGCGTCCGCGAGGTGGATCGGCGCGATGTTGTAATCGTCGCGCTCGACCCGGAGCTTGTGCGCCTCCAGCAGCACCTCCGCGTGGGTGAAGCCGTGCGGGGGCTCGAAGCGATACGAGGCGAGCTCGATCAGCAGGCCGAGCGGATCCTCGAAGTAGATCGAGTCCATGAAGCCGCGGTCCTTGACCCCGCTGTGCTTGATCCCGCGTTCGTCCAGCCGCTCGACGGCCTGGCGGAAGGTCGCCTGGGACAGCGCGAACGCGAGGTGGTGCACGCAGCCGGGGTCGGTCGGCGTTCGCTCGGGGTCGGCCTCGCGATCCTCGTTGGTGAAGATCGTGATCAGCCGCCCGTCGCCGGGGTCGAAGTACAGGTGGCTCTCGGACTCGTTGTCGAGGTTCGGCTGCTCGAACACGAAGGGCATCCCCAGCACCCCCTCCCAGAAGTCGATCGACGTCTGACGGCCGGCGCCGACGATCGTGATGTGGTGGACACCCTGGCTCTGGAGCTTTCGCACTCTTCCTCCTTCGCTCAACGATCGACGAGCTTCGACTTGTACTCGCTGCGCTGCAGACTCTTCCACGGGACGAGCTCGACCTCGGCCTGGACCACGAGCGTCTCCCGCAGCCGGCGCCCGATCTCCTCGGCCAGCGTCGCGTCGGTCGCTGCCTCCGGGCCGAGCTCGACGGCGACCGGCAGCGGCGGCTCCTGTTTGGTTCCCGGCGCCCGGGGGCGAACCAGGATCTGGCCGCTGACGCGGGGCGCGAACGAGCTCACCACCTCGCGCACCGCAGAGGGAAAGACGTTGACGCCGCGGACGATCAGCATGTCGTCGGTGCGCCCGATGCACCGCACGCGCGGACTCGTGCGCCCGCAGGCGCAGGTCCCGGTGCGGAACTCGACGTGGTCGCGGGTGCGGAAGCGCAGCAGCGGCGCGGCCCGGTGGTCGAGATGCGTGAGCACCAGCTCGCCCCGGGCCGCCGTCGTCGACCTCGATCGCCGCACCGGACTCGGGGTCGATGAGCTCGGCATGGACCAGGCCGCGGGCGCCGAGATGCATGCCCCGCTGCTGCTCGCACTCGCCCCAGAGCGAGACCCCGATGTCGCCGATTCCCATCGCCTCGGTCACGCGCGCTCCCCAGCCGTCCTCGAGCTGGGCGCGAAAGGCGGGCTCGCCGCCACCGGGCTCGCCGGCGACCATGACCCGTCTCGACGCTGGAGGCGGCGAGGTCGATGCCACGGTCGGCGGCCCACTCGACCAGGTGTGCGGCGTAGGAGGGCGTCAGCGCCGCGGCCTCCGGGCGGAGCAGTTCAACCGCCTTCATCAACCGCTCGGTGTTGCCCGTGCCGACTGGAATCTGGCTGAGGCCGATGCGGTCGAACGCGCCGAGGGCCGCCCCGGCCACGAACGGCCCGGCGTTGTAGCTGCACACGAGGCGCTGGCCCGCGGTGACGCCCGAGGCGGCGTAGCTGCGCGCCGAGCCGGCGACCCAGTTCGCGAGGTCGTGGTCGGTCAGGGGGATGTAGCTCGGCGTGCCGGTGGTCCCGCTGGTCGAGTAGATGCGGACGATCTCGTCGCGGGCCGCGCAGAGGTGGGCGCCGATCGGGTTGTCGGCGGTGACCGTCTCGCGCAGCTCCTGCTTGGTGGTCAGGGGCAGCGCGCCGATCTCGGCGAGCCCTCCGGCCGCCTCGGCATCGCCGAACCCCGCCGCGGCAAGCTTGGGGCCGTAGAACGGCGAGCGCTCGAACAGGTACGCGAGCTGAGCGCGGTAGCTGCGGTCGTCGATCGCGAGCTGCTCCGCCCACGGCCGGGTCTCGACCTCGGGCTCGAGCATCAGCCGTCCGGCGTCCCCGGCGGCTCGTAGGTCACGGCCTCCTCGGCGGCCGCGGCCATCGGGAAGCCGATCGGCCGCTCGCGTTCCTCGGCCAGGTGGGCCAGCAGGCCGGCGGTCCGCGCGAGGATCGGCACCGACTTCACCGCGGCCGGCGCGAAGCCGAGGTCGAGCATCACCGCCGCGATCGGCATCGAGACGTTCATGGTCAGCGGCCGCCCCCAGGTGGCGGCGGCAGCGTCGCGAAACGCGCGCGCCAAGCGCACGTGCGCGCCGCTGACGTTGCGCTCGTCGGCGAGCTCGAGGATGCGCTCGGCGCGCGGGTCAAGCGGCGCGTGCACGGGATGTCCAAAGCCGGGCAGCCGCTCGCCCGCGTCGCGGACCGCAGCCGCCATCTCGGCCGCGACGGCCGCGGGGTCCTCGCCGGTGACGACCCGGGCCTGCGCCGCCTCGAGCAGCTCGGCGCACGCCTCGGCCGTCCCGAGGATCACGGGGCCGGCGCCGCAGATCCCGGCCGCGACGGCGCCGTGGAGCGAGTTCGGGTCGGCCGCCAGGGTCATCCGGGCGGCGACGTTGGTGGGCATCATCCCGTGCTCGGCGATCGCGACGAGCAGCAGGTCGAGGAAGTACCGCTCATCGTCGGTCGGTGTGCGGCCGGTCAGCAGCAGGTGGAAGTACTCGGTGAAGCTGAGGTTTCCCATCAGCTCGCCGCAGAGGTCGCGGCCACGGACCTCGACCCGGTCCGGGTAGGCCTGGCTGATCTGGGTGACGGCGCTCCCGCCCGGCGGCGGCATCGAGGCCGACGCTATTGCATAGGCTCGCCGGGTGCCGCCGCGCTGCTATCTGAACGCCGAGGCCGCCGAGATCCGCTTCGGTGACCTCGCCCGGCGCTACGCCGACGGCCTCGATCAGGAGGATCTCGCGGGCGCCGCGGCGCTGGGGGTCCTCGACGAGCTCGGCGCCGACGGCATCGAGCTGCTCGAGCGCGCGCTCGCCGACGGCTCGGCGGCGCTCGCCGACGCCCCCGAGGCTCTGCGCCGCCTGTTCGAGGAGATCGAATCGCCGGCGTTCGCCGTCGACCAGGAGCTGATCGAGCTCGGCTCGCGGGCGATCGTGCGCCACGGCTTCGGCTACGCGGCGGCCACGCGGCAGTCGCTCTTCTGGGGCTACAGCAACGGCGCCGCGGTCAAACCCCTGGCCTGGACCGGGGAGATGCGCACGGCCGAGGCTTCGCTCGGACGCCTGGTCGAGACCGGCGAATGGCTGCAGGCGGTGATCCGGCCAGGTGCCGTGCGCCCGCATGCCGAGGGTTGGCGGGCCACGATCCGCGTGCGCCTCTTGCACGCGCGGGTACGGGCGGGCCTGCGGCGGTCCGGGCGCTGGGACGAGGCGGCGTGGGGCGCGCCGCTGAACGTCGCCGACTCGGCCTTCACCCTGCTCGAGTTCTCGTGGATGCCGCTGCGCCTGCTGCGCCGGCTCGGCTTCACCTACACCGACCGCGAGGTCGCGGGCGTCTACGCCCTCTGGCGTTGGGTCGGGCACCTGATCGGCGTCCCGGCCGACCTCAACCCCGCTGACCCGCTCGAGGCGGGCAGGATGCTCGAGCTGCGCGAGCTCACCGCCGGGCCGCCGGATTCCGACTCGCGCGAGTTGGTCCGCGCGCTGCTGGACGGCAACCTGCAGCCTGATGGAACGGCGCTGCAGCGCGGCGCGGGCCGCCTCATGCGCGCCATCGACCGCGCGATCGCGATCGACTCGCTGCCGTCCGGCTATCCCGAGGCGCTCGGGATCGAGCCGACGCAGGCCCGCTGGCTGCTGCCGCCCGGGATCGCCGGGGTGCGCGCAGTGGAGGCGATCCGCCGCCGGGCCTCCGGCGTCGACGCCTGGCTCACGAGCCGCAACGAGGAACTGATCCGCCGCGGCGAGAGCATGCTCAAGGAGCGCGTCGCGCTCGCCGACCGCGGCGGGCACCGCGCCTAGCGCGATCGTCTGAAAAGACATGCGTCGCGGCCGCGATTTGGGGAACTCCTAATGGTGTGGAAGCCCATTCGGAGGCACCTCCGAGGCCGGACCCGATCCGCCGGCTGCACGCCAGGCTCGCGGCTTGGCGGCTCGATCGCCGGCTCGCGGCTGGGGCCGACCCGCGGGCTGACGAGCTGCTCGGCTGTCGCGCCGAACAGTTGGTGCAACCCACGCTTCGCCATGTCGTCGCCGATGGGCTCCGCGAGGGCACTCGCGCGGGCGAACCGCCGGCGTGCGTACGACGCAGCCGTACCGGTGGCTCGCGTGAGCGTGCAGATGTACGCCGACGAGCTGCTGGCGCTCGCCGCGCGCCTTGACGCCGACGGCCCGGTGAAGCCGCGAGGGGTGGCGCGGGCGAGGCTGCTTCTCCTCGACGGCACCTCGCCGCTCTACAGGGCCGCGAGCCCGCTGAAGCTCCAGAGCGCGCTTCACCGCGCCCTGAGGGGGCTGGGCGACTAGCGGCGCAGGCCCCACCGGCGGTGAACGCTCGCCTGCAGAGCCAGATCCGAGGCAGCGGGGGGATGGCGTCGTCCGACTACCTTGGCCGGCGGCATCGGAGCGGTGGCCCTTGGGCCACCGCCAGTCGAAAGACAAGGGAGTGCTGATGATCCAGCTTCGCGCTCGTGGGTTGCGGTCGGTGATGGTCGTGGGTCTGATGACCGGGATCGCGGTGGCAATCGTGGGCGGGTTCGCCGCCCAGGCGACGGCGGGGACGTACTCCGCGCGGTTCTGCAGCGAGGGCGCTGGGAGCGGCGATCGCGGGCCGTTCGAGCGCTTCGGCAACGAGTCCGTGTTCACGCTTGCGGACGGATGCGGCAACGTCAACGGGCTCCGAGTGAGCCACAACGGCGGCACGCCGGCAACCGAGGGCGCCGTCGGCCGCTTCCTCGCCGAGCGCCCCGATGGGCTCACCGTGCAGTCGATCGCCTACCGGGCGCGCGGCGAGCGCGCGGGTGGGTACTTCCCGCAGGTCGTCGGGACGACCGCGGGCGATGGCATCGGAATCGTCAATGGCGACCAGAAGCTCGACGGTTCGTTCAAGGACTACAGGGTGACCGGCGACCTGCGCCGGTTCGGCATCCAGCTCATCTGCCAGACGGGCAAGAGCGGCTGCGGAGCGGACCCGAGCTCCCCGCCGTCGGCGGGGCTCAAGGACGTCACCTACAGCCTCACCGACCCGACGGCCCCCGCGGTCTCGATCACCGGCGGCACCCTGCTCGAGGGCGCGGTGCAGACGGGCTCGCAGGCGCTCAGCTTCGACGCCGGCGACGCGGGCTCGGGAGTGCGACGCGTCGTGGTGGAGGTCAACGGAAAGCCCGCCGGCGCGGCGAGCAGCGACTGCAGGCTCGACGGCAACGTCGCCCTGTCGTTCCGTCCCTGTCCGGCGTCGAAGTCGGGCTCGATCAAGCTCGACACGGCCTCGAAGCCGTGGCGCAACGGGCGTAACTCGATCCGCGTCTGCGTCGAGGACGCCTCGGCGGGCAGCCAGAGCTGCACGCAGCGGTCGCGCGTCCTCGCGCTGAACGGCTGCGCGATGAACGCGGCCGCGGCGGGGACGATGACGCTCGGCTGGCACGGCAAGCGCGGCGTCGTCCGCTCGCGCCAGGGCCGAGCGCGCATGGCCGTGGCGAACCTGTTCAGCGGCGGCCGGACGCCTCTCGCTGGCGGCTCGGTGTGCTTCTCGCGTGGGATCCCGACGGACCACACCGGCGCCGAGCGGGTTCTTGCCGGGGCGGCGGTCACCGGCGCCGACGGCACGGCGGGCGTCAAGGTCCGCGGCCAGAGCAGCCGGTTTGTGCGCGCGACGTACTTCGCCGGTCCCGAGCAGGTGATCACCAAGCGCATCCGCCTCAACGTCTCGCCCGCGATTCGCTTGGGAATTCGCAAGACGGGCAAGGTCGAAAAGGGCGACACCGTCAGGGCCGTGGCCGTGCTGCGCGGCAAGTACAAGGCCAACCGGCGGATTTGCTTCTACGCGTCGCGGCCCGGCCGCGACAAGTTCGCCTGCGACGAGACGGGCACCGGGGGCCGGGCGCGCGTTGGCTACAAGACCGAGAAGGCCGGCAAGCTTCGGATCTACGCCAAGGTCCCCAACCAGCGCGCGTACCCGTACAGCCGCGGGCGCTCGGTGACCAAGGTCGTGCGCGTCCGCTGATCTGAGAGAATCCCGGCCCCGTGCTGCGCTTTCGAGGCCGTCCCGTCCACGCGCTGTTGCTGCTCGCGATCGGCTTCGCGATCGGGGCGCTGACGGTCGGAGGCGCGGTCGCCGCCCGCTACATGACGGGCGGCGACACCGAGGTGACCTCGATCAAGCTCACGGGCGGCGGGCTCCCCGACCTCGGGGGCACTTCGACCTACGGGGTCGCCGAGCTCCCGAACACGATCCGCACCTACCACGACTCCGGCGCCTACGCGCAGGACCTCGCGGCCGTGGATTCGAAGGCGAAGTCCTCGCTCAAGAAGCAGCTGCGCAAGCTGCGCGAAGCGCCGGGACCGAGCAAGTACTCGGAGTGCAACCGCAAGGGCCGCAAGTGCCACGCCGTGAAGCCGGCGATCGTGCTCGACATCGACGAGACCTCGCTCTCCAACTACGAGGGCCTCAACGCCACGAACTTCAGCCAGGCGGGCCTGGTCTCCGGCGCGGTGGCCGGCAACGACCCGGTGATCGCGCCGACGCTCGCGCTGTACCGCTTCGCCCGCAGCAAGGGCGTCGAGGCGTTCTTCATCACCGGGCGCCCGGATGCCGTGCGAACCCCCACGGAGTCGAACCTGCAGGCGGCCGGGTTCGACCAGGGCTACTCGCTGACCACCAAGCCCTCCGGAGCGCCACCCACGATCGAGTACAAGAGCGGCGAGCGGGCGCGGATCGAGGAGGAGCAGGGCTTCACGATCCTGGTCAACGTCGGCGACCAGGACTCCGACCTCGCCGGCGGCCACGCGCGACGCGCGTTCAAGCTGCCGAACCCGATGTACTTCATCCCCTAGCGGGGAAGCGTCACTGCTACTGGGTCTGCGCCGCGGCCCATTCGCGCAGCCGCGGGGAGTGCTGCATCGTCGCCGGGCCGACCTCGACCACCGCGTCGGCCGGGATGTTGGCCCGCCGTGCCGCCGCGAGGATCTCGTCCGGGGAGGGCGCCTCGTACAAGCAGTAGGTCCGGCGCCGGTCGGCGCTCAGGAAGGAGAAGAGCCAGCGGACCCCCTCCTCGGCGTTGATCTCCTCGATCAGGTTGACGTCGTCGTCGGTGAGCTCAAGCTGCTCGGCGAAGGCCCGCTCGATCATGAAGAGCGGCATGGCCCGATCCTACCGCCCAGTCGCCGCCGGGCCCTCGGCGAGGCCATGCCGATGGGCGTAGGAGGCCGCCTCGGTGCGGTTCGCGGACTCGGTCTTGCGCAGGATGTTGCGGATGTGGTTGGCGGCGGTGTGCTCGCTGATGAACAGTTCGGCGCCGATCTCGCGGTTGCTCAGGCCGCGCGCGACCAGGCTCAGGATCTCGACCTCGCGGGCCGAGAGGCCGTCGGGAAGCTCGGGCGCCGGCATCGCGGAGCCGAGAGCCTGGGCTCGGCTCAGCAGCGTCGCCATGCCGATCCGTTCGGCGAGCTCCGTGGCCTCGGCGAGCAGCAGCATCCCGCGCTCGCGGTCGGATGAGTCGGGCCCGAGGAGCAACCGCGCGTACTCATAGGCCGTGTGGGCGAGCCAGGTCCCCGCACCCATCCGCCGGTTGAGCTCGAGCGCCCGTTCGAAATGCTCGACGGCGGTCGCATGCTCCCCGAGGGTCGCCGCGAGCATGCCGAGGTAGCGATCGGCGGACCCGTAGTAGCCCACCAGGTGGCCGATCATCACGTTCGCGCCCGAGAGCGGTTCGAGCTCGGGGTAGACCATCGCGGCCATCTCGCGGTGCCCGAGCGCCGCGCAGGCGTCGGTGAGGTAGGTGAGGGAGGCGAGCCAGAGCGATTCGCGGAACTGATCGAGGCCCTCCTCGACGATCCGCGACAGTTCCGCGCGCGCCTCGTCCTCCATCCCGAGCTCGACCAGCAGCGACACGAGCCCGGGTCTCCATGGCCCGTGTTGGTGCTGATCGCCGGCGAGGATCCTGATCACCGGGGCGAGCGCCTCGAGCCGGCCCTGCTCGCGCACGATGCTGAACATCTGGATCCCGTGCACACCCGTGGCGTCGCGGCCGGTCAGGACGCGGCTCCACTCGTGCGAACGTCGCTGCGCCTCCTCCGCCTCCTCGAGCCTGCCGTCGCCGAGCGCGATCGCCGAGCGGTGGTGCTCGGCGACGTGCATCAAGAACGGCTGCGCGGTCTGCTCGGCGATCGCGCGGACGGCCTCGACCTGCGTCCGCGCCGAGTCGAGGTCGCCGATGGCAACGTAGGCGGGCACCAGCCAGGCCATGGCCTCGGCCCGGATCTCGGTGTTGCCGAGGTCCGCGGCGATGTCTCGCGCCTCGGTGAGGTTCTCGAGGATCTCGTCGAGCGAGCTCAGCCCCCGGGACCAGTACGAGCGCATGAGCACCGTCGCCAGCCCTCTGCGGTCGTCCAGCGCGCGCGCCATGTCGATCGCGCCCGCGCGGACGATGGCGGCCCGCTCGTGCTCGCCGCGAAAGTCCAGCGCCCGCGCGAGGCCACCGAGCAGGACGACGCGGAGCTCCGAGGTGCCGTCGCCGAGCGCCGTCGCCGCCTCCTCGAGCAGCTCCACGGCGCCCTCGTCGGCGATCCCCGGGCGCCAGCAGGCCTCCTCGTAGCCGACCGCCGCCCGTGTGAGCAGCTCGCCATCGCCGAGCTCCCGCGCGATCTCGCTCGCCGCGACGAAAGCCCAGAGCGCGTCGCCCGCCTTGCCGGCGCGATGGCTGGCGGTGCCGAGCTCGAGGTAGATCTCCGCGCGCTCGCGCGGGTCAGCGATCCGCAGGTCGAGCGCGGTGTGCAGTCGCGCGGCCGCTTCGTCGAAGGCCAGGGCCGCGGCCGCCGCCCTGGCAGCGAGCAGGTTGTACCTGATGGCCCGCTCGGTCTCGCCCAGTGGGGCGGTGGCGGCGAAGTGGTGGGCGAGGTCGGCGAGGGCGCGGCCGCCACGCCCGTCGGCCCGCTCGAGCGCCTCGGCCACGCGCAGGTGGAGCTCGGCCCGGCGGATCGCGCTCAGCCGGTCGTAAAGCGCGCGGCGAACGAGCTCGTGCGTGAAGCGGTAGGAGAGGCCGGGCCCGGGCAGCTCCTCGAGCATCCCGCTGCGCACGGCCTCCTCGAGCGCCCCGGGCAGCTCTCCCGCGGCGGTCGGGTTGGCGTTGCGGAGGGTCGTCAGCTCAAACTCGCCCCCAGCCACCGCCGCCAGCTCCAGCAGATCGCTGGTCGCAGGCGCGAGCCGCGAGAGCCGCTGGCTGACCACCTCGCGGACGCTCTCCGGCGTGCCGAGCTCGGCCGGCGAGCGCACCAGGACGAGCCGGCCCTCGGCCACCGCCACCCCGTCCGTCTCGACCAGAGCGCGCCACAGCTCGCTGACCAGGAAGGCGTTGCCCTCGGTGAGGTCGCCGATCGTGCTCGCGAGCTCCGGTGGGCCGGCTCCGAGCTCGCCCCCGGCGGCGCGGCGCACGAACTCCGAGACCTCCTCGTCGGAGAGGCCGGCGAGTCCCATGCGGATCACGTCCTCGGACTGCCGCAGGTCGGCCAGGATCTCGGCGAGGGTGCCCGGAACGTCGGCTTCGGTGTCGCGGAAGGTGGCGACGATCAGGATCCGTCCGTCGCGCGCGGCCCGAGCACGGGCGAGATGGCGGAGGAGGAGCAGGGTGGGGGCGTCCGCCCAGTGCCCGTCCTCGACCACGAGCAGCAGCGGTCGCTCGGCCGCGATCGCCACCAGGAGGTCGGTGACCGCGGTGTGCAGCCGGTGGCGCTCCGTGTCCGGATCGGCCGCCACGGGCGCCGGTAGCTCGCCGATCCGGGCCGGGAGGCCGGGCACGAGGCGCGTGAGCTCCCCGCCGCCGGTCCCGACCGCGGCCCGCAGCTCCTCGGCGTCGGTCGTGCGCGCCAGCTGCTCGAGCGCCTCGACGAACGGGCCGTAGGGCGTGCGCACGACCGCGTCGCAGGCACCGAAGAGGACGAGGAGGCCCGCGTCGGCCGCCTCGGAGGAGATCTCGCGCACCAGGCGGCTCTTGCCCGAGCCGGGCTCGCCCCCCACGAGCACCGTGCGGCGCCCGGCGTTCGTCGCGCCACCGACCAGCGCCCGGAGGGTTTGCAGTTCGGCGGCGCGACCGACGAACGGAAGCGTCGGCGAGAGGCCGAGCGAACCGGGAAGGTCATCCATAACCGCGCCGCCTGGGACCATAGTCAGATCTGACCATCGGTGCCGGGCATTTACGCGCTCACGCACGGGTGCAAATGGATCAACTCGGGTCATGACAGGCGGCTGCATGGGGCTTAGGTTGGAATCGAGACTCCCATAGCCATCAAGGAGGAAGCGTGAGCACCGTCACTTCACCCTCAGAGGCCGCCCGCCGGGAACTATCCGGTTTCGGCGGCGAGATCATCGGACCAGACGACGCCGCCTATGACGAGGCGCGGGCCGTCTACAACGGCATGATCGACAAGCGTCCCGCCGTCATCGCGCGCTGCACGACCGCCGACGACGTCGCCATGGTCGTGCGCTTCGCCGGCGAGCACGACCTGCCGCTCGCGATCCGCGGCGGCGGCCACAACGGCGGCGGCCTCGGCACTGTCGATGACGGCGTGGTCGTCGACCTCTCGCCAATGCGGGGCATCGGCGTCGACCCGGGTGCGCGCACCGTCACCGTCGAGGGTGGTGCGACCTGGGGCGAGGTCGACGCCCAGACCAACGAGCACGGCCTCGCGACCCCAAGCGGGATCATCTCGACCACCGGCGTCGGCGGCCTGACGCTCGTCGGCGGGCTCGGCCACCTCACCCGCAAGTGCGGGTTGGCGATCGACAACCTGGTCGCCGCCGAGATGGTGCTAGCCGACGGCGAGCGCGCTCGGGCAAGCGCGGACGAAAACCCCGACCTCTACTGGGCGATTCGCGGCGGCGGCGGCAACTTCGGCGTCGTCACCGAGTTCACGTTCAACCTGCACGAGGTCAACACGGTCGTCGCCGGGCCGACGTTCTGGTCGCTGGAGGACGGTGCCGAGGTGCTCTCTGCCTACCGCGACTTCATCCTCCAGGCTCCGCGGGAGCTAAACGGCTTCTTCCTCTACGGCTCGGTGCCGCCGGGCGATCCGTTCCCCGAGGAGCTGCACCTCCGCCAGGTCAGCGGGATCGTCTGGTGCTACGCGGGCGACGACGAGGAAGCGGCCGCCAAGGAGATGGCGCCGCTGCTCGAGCAGGTGCCGGAGCCGCTGCTGCACGGCGTGCAGCCGATGCCGCACCCGGCGCTCCAGGGCGCCTTCGACGGCGTCTACCCGAAGGGTGACCAGTGGTACTGGCGGGCCGACTTCGTCAAGGAGATCCCCGACGAAGCGGTCGAGTTGCACGCCAAGTACGGGGCCGAGATGCCGACCTGGAAGTCGACCATGCACATGTACCCGATCGATGGGGCGGCGCACGATCCGGGGCCAGCCGACACGCCGTGGGCATACCGCGACGCGAACTGGGGCTCGGTCTTCGCCGGCGTCGATCCCGACCCCGCGAACGTGCCCGCGATCCGCAAATGGAGCGTCGACTACCAGGAGGCGCTGCACCCCTACTCGGCCGGGGGCGCCTACCTCAACATGATCATGGACGAGGGGCGCGACCGGGTCCGGGCGAGCTACGGCGACAACTACGACCGGCTCGCCGAGATCAAGACGAAGTACGACCCGGAGAACCGCCTCCACATCAACCAGAACATCGAACCGAAGGCCTAGCGCCGCGGTGTGCGGGCTCGCCCTCAGGTCGGGGGCGGGCCCGCTTTCGATGGTGAGCATGCACACACATAGCCGCCTTGCGTTTTCACCCTGGGATCGAACGGGTACCTACGCAAACATGGCGGCGGGACTGGGATCAGATGCGCTCTTTTACGGTGATGAGCCGGACTCTTTCGGCGGCGGTCGGGGTGAGCATCGGCAGCTGCCCTTTGCCGCAAGCCTCCGGGAGCCGCGCGGTGTAGTCGAGAGCTTCCCCTTTGACCGGTTCCAACTCAGCGCCGTGCGCCGCTTCGTCGACGCCGCGGCCGCCGAGGCGGGGGTCGACAGGGCGCGACGTGGCGACATTGTCCTGGCCGCGAGCGAGCTGGCCGCGAACAGCGTCGTCCACGGCGGTGGCACCGGCGAGGCGCGCGTGTGGCCCGAGCCCGGCGCCTTTGTCTGCGAGGTCGTCGACAGCGGCGTGATCGCCGACCCGATGGTCGGCAGGCGCCGGCCGAGCCCCGAGCAGCTGAACGGTCGTGGACTGTGGATTGTCGCCCAGATCGCCGATGCGCTCGATGTGCACTCGGATGAGGACGGCAGTACGGTGCGTTTCCGCATTGACCTGAATTAACCGCCTGCCATACTCCTCGGACGCAGGGAGCGAACCGGAGGGGTGCATGGAAGCCAAGTGGGGGCACGAGGTAGGCCAGCCGATGACGCGGTGGATGGCGCTGCTCATGTGCGTCGCCTGTGTTGTCGTCGCGGGGCTGATTCCAGCATCAGCGAACGCAGGCGAGCGGGCGACCGCGGAGCTGGCGCGGAGCCTCGGTCCGCTTGGGACCGTCGACCTCGACCCTGCCACCGGCACGCCCCGCAACGTCGCCCGCGTGGACGGCTTCCTCACCGGTCCCAGCGAGCGCTCACCCGAGTCGATCGCGCTCGGCTATGTGAGCGCGCACGAGGCCGTCTTCGGACTCGACCCCGACGATCTCGCCGGCCTGCGCCTCAGTAATCGATACCGCGACGCCCTCGGCACGACCCACCTCGCGTGGGCGCAGGTCGCCGGCGGGGTCCCGACCATGGACAGCGGCCTGCGCGCGGCGGTGAGCGAGCGCGGACGGCTGATCAACGTCCAGGGCTCTCCGGTTCGCGACCTCGCGCTGCGGTCGACTGTGCCAAAGCTCGACGCGAGCGAGGCGTTGGCCGCGGCGCGAGGCGACGCCGGCGCCCGCGGCGCTGCGCCCGCGGTTCGCGCGGTTGGCGGCGGCGCCCGACGCACGACGGACTTCGCCGGTGACAACTCGGCGCAGCTGGCGATCTTCACCGGCGCCCATGGCCCACGGCTCGCGTGGCGGGTGCGAGCGAAGAGGTCGTCAACCCAGATCTACGACTACGTGATCGACGCGCGCACGGGCGCCGTGCTCAGCCGCGACAACACGGTCGAGTTCGCCACCGGGCAAGCCTGGGACTACTTCCCTGGGCCAATTCCCTTCAACAACTCGGGCACGGCGACGAGCCGCGACTTCACCGCCCCGGGATGGCTGGCGTCGAACGCGACGACCCTCTCCGGCAACAACGCCCACACGTACTTCGACCTGCTCGACGACAACACCCCAGCCGCCGGCGACGAGGTGCCGCCGAGCAGCGGCAGCAATTGGAACTACTCGCTGAGCCGGTTCAACGACGACAGCTTCTTCGTCAACTGCTCGATCAACTTCCCCTGCTCGTGGGACTCGGGTGTGGCCAACAGCTGGCAGACGAACATGAAGCAGAACGGGACGCAGCTCTTCTACTTCGTCAACCGCTGGCACGACTGGCTGGCCCAGAACCCGATCTCCTTCACCGAGGCCGCCGGCAACTTCCAGGTCACAAATTCGAGCGGCCAGGGCGTCGGCGGCGACGCCGTGCAGGCCCAGGCGCTCGACGGCGCCAACACCGACAGTGGCTTCCCCGACGCCGGCCATTTCAACACCGCGAGCATGTCCACCGGCCCTGACGGGACGCCGCCCAGGTTGCAGGTAGATCTCGGCACCGGCCAGGCGCCGAACGGGGGCGACGTCAACAACGGCGACGACGCCTCGATCGTCTACCACGAGCTCACCCACGGCCTGTCCTCGCGGCTGGTCACCGACAACGACGGTAACCCGGCGCTCAACACGAGCCAATCGGACGCCATGGCCGAGGGGTGGAGCGACTGGTACGCGATGGACTTTCTCACGGCCCAGGGCTTTGACGCCGACAACGCCGAGATCGGCGACGTCAACGTCGGCTTTTACATCGCCGGCGGCGTGGGCTTGCGCACGCAGCCGCTGGATTGCCCGGTCGGCTCCAGCGACACTGACTGCACGAACTTCAACGGCGCCGGTGACGGTGGCTACGGCTACGACGACTACGGCAGCGTTGTGGGCACCCCCGATCCGCACGCCGACGGCGAGATCTGGGCGCAGACGCTGTGGGAGCTGCGCCAGCGGCTGATCGCCAAGTACGGCGCGGTCGCCGGGCGCCAGCGCGCCGAGACGTACATCACTCGAGCGATGGAGCTCTCGCCGCCCGACCCATCGTTCGTCGACATGCGAAACGCGATCCTTCAGGCCGAGACGGTTGCCACCGCCGGTGGCGGCCCGTTCGCCGGCACTGACGACGACGACGTGCTCTGGCAGACGTTCGCCGGTCGCGGCCTCGGCTACTTCGCCGGCACCCTCGACGGGGACGACGTCGAACCCGATCGCGAACTTCAACGCAGCCGCCCGCCCCCGGCGCGCCGAAGGGCAACCTGCACGGGACGGTGGCGCTCCAGGACGGCGGCGGGCCGGCAGCCGGCGTGCGGGTCGAGATCGGCGGCCACAACTCCGGGTTCGCGAGCGACTTCGCCGCGACCACCAACGCATCGGGTGCCTACACGATCCCGAACGTCCCCAACGGCACGTACCCGTACGTGTTCGTCGGCGGGCAGGGGTACGACCGGACGTTGGTCAGCAACGTGACCGTGAGCGGCGCGACCACGAGGAATTTTGCCGCGCGCCGCAACTGGGCCGCCGCCGCGGGCGGCGGCGCGGTGCAGACGTTCTCGCCGCCCAATCTCACTGCCAACGGCTGCGGGCCCGGGGGAGCGATCGACGGCTCGCAGAAGACCGGGTGGGGCAGCACCTCGCCCACCAGCAGCCAGGGGCCCGGTGGTGCGAAGCAGATCACGATCCGGCTCCCGGAGCCGATCACCCTGAGCCAGTACGCGGTCGATCCGGGCGCCACCTGCGGCGACGACGACAACGCGTCGGTCGGGTCGTACAAGATCGAGACATCCCCCGACGGGACGGCCTTCACCCAGACCAACTCGGGCGCCTTCACGGCCGGCAGCAACCACCACCTCACCACGCTGATCCCGGGCGCGGGGACGGCGAACGTCCGCTATGTGCGGTTCACGATGCTCGGCACCCAGAGCAGCGCCGGCGACGGCGCCGACTGGATGGACATGTCCGAGCTGAAGGTCTATGGGGTGGCGGCCGCCGACACGACCCGCCCGCGAGCGAAGCCGCCCGCGACGCAGCTGCGTGAGGGGTCGGCCCTGGGCGCGGACACCACGGGCGAGTCGCTACCCGTGCACCTGGCCTGGGCGCGCGGCAGCGACGACACCAGCGCCGCGGACGACCTGCTCTATCGGCTCCAGCGGCGGACCGACGGTGGCGCGTACACGAACGTCACCGGCTTCCGCGCGGCGCGCACGGCGGACCTCCAACTGGCGCCGGGCCACGACTACCGGTTCCGGGTCCAGGCCCGTGACGAGGCGGGCAACGCGAGTCGTCCCGCTACCGGACCCGAGTTCAGCACGGCCGTGCGCCAGGAGAACGCGGCCTCGCTCACCTACGGCGCCGGATGGCTGGCGCGCGCGGCGCGTGCGACGGCTTACGGCGGCTTCCTGCGGCCGACCGCGACGGTCAACGCGTCGGTCAACAGCCGCTTCAGCGGGCGTGCGGTGGGCGTGGTGATGCCACGCGCCGACAACCTCGGGTCAGCTCAGATCTGCCTCACCGATCTCACCGCAGGCACGGCGGCCGCCTGCCGGACGATCGACCTCAGTCCGGCGACCGGAACCGGCGTGCGCAAGCTCGTCTACGAGGAGCACGGCCTGGACCCGAGCCACACCTATCGAGTGGCGGTCAAGGACACCGCGGGTCGGATCGAGCTCGACGCGCTGGCGCTGCTTCAGTAGTCGCGGCTCAGGCGGTCAGAAAGGAGGCGATCTCCTCGGCGCAGCGCTGGCGCCGCTCCTCGATCACGAAATGCCCGGCGCCCTCGAGCACGACGAGCCTCGAGTCCGGGAGCTCGCGTTCGAACCGCCGCGCGCCGCTGACCGGGGCGAACTGGTCGTCGCCTCCCCAGAGGATGAGCGCCGGTACGCCGAGCTGCGCGAGCTTGCCCTGCCAGGGCTCGAGCTTCGCGAAGTCCATCGAGCGGTAGAAGTCGAGCGTCGTGCGCTGCCCGCGACCGTCCGCAAACGGTTGCCAGTAGGCGTCGATGTCCTCGTCGCTGAACGCATCTTCGCCCGAGGAGCGCAGGAGGCCGGCGAAGCCGTCACGGTCGATCGCTGCGACGAGCTCCTCACCCTGCTCCGAGCGCACCGCTTCGGCCATCCCGTGCCAGCGGCCGTCGGCGAAAAAGCCCGTGTCCGAGATCACCAGCGCCTCGACCGCTGCGGGGTGGTCGCACGCCCAGGCGAGCCCGACGAAGCCGCCCCAGTCGTGTACGCAGATCGCGGCCCGCCCGAGCCCGATGTCATCGGCGAAACGGGTGAACGCCTCGAGGTTGGCCTCAAACGTCTGCGGGCCGTCGGAGCGCGAGTCGCCGAGCCCGTAGAGGTCGGGGGCGATCGCGCGGCGCCCGCCGGCGGCGAGCGCCTCCATCACGGCCGTCCACATCCGCGAGCTCTCCGGGTAGCCGTGCAGGCAGACCACCGGCGCGCCCGTCTCGGACGCCGGCGCGACCTCGCGATAGGCGATGCCGCCGCTTCGTCTGACCTCGACCTCGCTCATCCGTCCACCCTAATCGGCCCCTCGCGACATACTGCGCGACGGCGATGTCGCAGGAGAACGTGGAGCTTGTCCGCGGCGCGTTTCAGGTGTTGGCGGCTGAAGGAGTCGAGGCCTCGTTGTCCTTCTTCGCGCCCGAATGCGTCTGGTACACGACCGACCGTTGGCTCGACGGTTCCGCCTACCGCGGGCACGATGGCATCCGCGAACTGGACGCGGCTTTCGCCGAGAACTTCGATGACTGGCGCTTCGAGGTCCGCGACATCCGCGACGCGCAAGATCGGGTCGTGGCGCTGACCGACATGGTTGGACGAATCAGGGGCTCTGGGTCGTCGGTCAGCCAGTCTGTGGGCTTCGTCATTTCCGATTTTCGTGGCGGGACGATGGGGAACATCAGGGCCTTTGCCACGTGGGCCGACGCCCTCGATGCCGCCGGGCTGTCGGAGTGAGGAAGAAGGCAAGCGGAGGGCTAAGCTGTCCGCCGCGCGTCTGGCCGGGTGGCCGCACATTTTGGCTTAGATAAGCGACTCTGGCGCCTTGGCGGAGTGGTTACGCAGCGGCCTGCAAAGCCGTTTACGCCGGTTCGATTCCGGCAGGCGCCTTCGGCTTGGCCAAGCCATTCAGGCTTTGCTATGCGCTTTTGGTGCCCGCCCCAGCACCGCAGTAGACCGCAGGAAACCGGGGGTCAACGGGTCTGACTGGCCCGCGCACTGGCCCGCGCCGGATGGGGAGGGTACGGCGGGAACGGCGCGGTGTGCGAGCAAATACATACCGCCCCGCCACCCACGCCGGAGTCCCACGCGCGATCCACAAGCAGAGTCCCGTGCCAGCTAGTCAGGCGGCGGGTGGCGAGCTAGGATTTTCGCGAGCGAGACCGGCGGGCACGATCAGGGTCAAGTCGGGACCGGGTTCCAGCGATTTTCGACACAGGGGAATGGCTAGAGCGATGGCTACTAACGATCTCATCCGGGAGGGGTTGCTCTCGGTTTCCGTAGAAGCAGATGGCGATGCGGTGAAGCTCGCGGCTCGCGGTGAAATGGACTTGGCGACAGCCGACATTGTGGACCGAGAGTTGGTGAAGGCCGAGGCCTCCGATGCGCGACGGATCATCCTCGATCTGAGCGGCGTCGAATTCATCGACTCAAGCGGCCTCAAGGTTCTCGTGTACGCGGCCCGCCGATCCAACAGCGACTCCAATCGCCTTGCGGTCATGCCGGGAACAGGGCAGGTGGCGAAGATGTTGAAGCTGACCGGAATCGAAGAGTTCTTGACGCTCGTCTAGGAACAGGCGGCTCCCCGCGTGCCTTCGAGCGCCTAGTTCCCGTCGCGGGGCGTTAGCTCGGATCCCGCTCGGACTCACGGCGACTTTCGCGCTGGCGACCCACGCGCCTGCGGGCTCGGCTGACCATTTCACGCGCGCGCTGAACACTGCGACCGACGCGAGCGCGGGCGTCGCCGAGCATCCGTCGCGCCCGTTCTGTGTGGTTGCGGGTCCTAGCGTTGGGCACCGTATGTCTCCTCGATGGCGAGGGTACGCGCCCGGCCAACCTACCCGCCAGCCCGGGGAGGCACGTCTACCGGCTAAACCGCCTTCTTGGCCCTATCGGCCACCTTGCCGACCTTCTCCCGCTTAGCCATCTTCGTGACCATCGCCTTCCTGAGCGCAGCCGTCCGCGCATTCCTGACCGTGTTCCTGTTGCTCCTAGCTGCTCGGAGCCGTCTCCCGCTCTCCGCCTCACGGATGCGTTGGAGGCGCTCGCGTCGCCGCCTGAGCTGGTCGGCGGCGATGGCACCACCGGCAATCCCGACCACGCCAACGATCACCGTTCTCTTCATTGCACCCGCTCGTACCCGGCGAGGACGACCGCAACCTTTCGCTCGAGCAAGGCGAGGATGCTCGCTCTCCATCCAAATCGCGATGTTGGCCGAGCTCGAGGCGGGATGGCGGGGCCACCGCGACCGGATCATGGAGGAGCACGACCGCCCCGATTCGGCGGGCCGGTCGGCTGGCGGACGTTCGAGGCCCACGAGCCGATGCCCGACGACGACGACCATGCCGCGCGCCTTGCCGAACTAGAGGGGGGCCGCTAGGGCGGCCCCCTAGTCCCCGGTCGAGCGATTTCATCGGCTGCGTCGGTGACCCGGCCTGGTGAGCCGCGTCCTCGCTCGCGTCGAGCACGATCCGCTGGCATAGCAGTGTTGGCAACGGGTAGAACCTCTATATGGCCGAGCAGAGGTTTCAGGAATACAAGCAGCGGCTGGAGGGCTTGATGGACGAAGCACGGGGGCAAGTCGAGCGGCAAGCGCCGGACGCCCTCGACAAGATGGCGGCGACCGCGAGGAACATCGCCCAACGGCTCGACGACATGGCGAATGACGCCCGGCAACGGGCGACAGGAAAGAGAAGCAACGCCGCAATCCGCAGGGGCGTCCGACCGCGCGTCACAGCCGCCGGGCGAACCTCCAGCGCCTGCCTCTGCCTAACCCGGTGCGCTCGGCCGGTCTGGCTCCGCGACCAGCGGGGGGCCGCGATGCACGCTCTGAGGTCGGCGGCGCAGGCTCCGGATCGAGGCGCCGATTTCTTAGAGGTCGGCCTCGCGCCCACCTTGCGTTCGGCGCTCCGCAAAAGCGCCGCTACCCCGGCGCGCTCAACAAAGGCGTTTGAACGCAGGGCTCTTCGCCAACAAGTCCCTCACCCCTTGCCGAATCACGGTCAAGGTGGAGTCGGGCTGGCTGCGGGTGCCCCGCCCGACGACGCATCCGACGCCGAAACCGACGACCCCCGCCGCTACGACCGGCGCTCCCTTGAACATTGGTCGAGGGGTTTCAATGCCTTCGACTCCGGTGAGCTGCTCTTTCAGGAATTCGCCTTCGGCCAGTACGGTCGAATCGGCCTCAAACGCTGGGCTCTTCTTCGACAGGAGCTTCAGGGCCTCCGCCAGGCCGACCCTATAGACGACCTCCCCGAACGCCATCCCGTTCACCCGTTCTTGAAGATCTCTCCGTTCTTCCTCGGACAGGATCTTCAGGGCCTGAGTGAGGCCGACCCTACCGACGACCTCCCCGAACGGCATTTTTTTGACTCTCTCCCCAGAGCTGTCTCGGTTTTCCTCACTCATTCACCGACTCTCCCGGTTCGTTGTCCGTCGCCATCATGACGCGGCCGAGAGCGCGCCGAGGCTCGCGACAGCCCGGCCTAGGGCCGACCGCGATTACAGCGGATGCCCGAGGGCCCTTTGGGCGCAAGATGGGGCCACGCGGAGATGGGGCCACGCTGGATGCGGTGGCCGCCGCTTGCGAGGTCCGTGGCCGCTCGCGCCCGCCAAGAAATCTCGCGGCGCCGGTCGCTCGGGATCAGTCGAAGCTGATCACCAGCGCGATGATCACCGCGCAGGCCGACCCGATCCCGATCAGGACCACCGCCGCCAGAATCCAGCGCAATAGTCGATCGGGGTCCCAGTCCGCGCGTTTGGGACGGGAGGGCTGGGACGGACGGAATGGCACCCGCGTCGGCGCCCGCTGACCGCCCCCCCGGCAGGAGCCGATCGGCTCCTGCTTCGGCTCAGACCTGTTCTCCGATGCGCTGGCTACTCTCCGTCGACCCGCGTAGGTCGTCGGCCCGGACTCCATTGCAGATCAGCTTCGACACCAGGTGGCGGATTCCGGGCTCAGCAATAGCCCTTGCATGGGTGAAAATCGGCTCGGTACCGCACCCGACTCCAAGGCGTCCACGGCATCGCTTACGGCGACCGTCGAGCGGCTGTAGCGCCAGGTCGACCGGCTTCGCAAGCAGGTGAAGGGAGGCTGATTGACGGGCGCTAGGCGGTTCGATCCGCGTCGCAGCGGTCGAGCGGGTGCGGCCCGCCGCATCGCGGGCACTCGAAGCTGACCTGGACCGGCGCCCGGTGCCCGCGCCACCTTTGGCCGCGCCCGGGAGTGCGCCTGCTTAGGAGCTACGAGGTCCCAGGTGCTGCTTTTGCATGATCTTGTTGACAGCTCAGGCAGCACGCTCTCGCGGGCGGTTGACTCCGAACGGCAGCTGGAGGAGAGTCGAAGGACCAACGAAAGGGGTATCGATGCGAAGGCTATTTCAGGTAACCGGCGTTGGGGCCGTGATAGCGGCGGCCGCCTTGGCGGTCGTGCCAGTCGCGGCGGCGAAGCCGGCCAAGGTCTTGGCGAGCGATGCATGTAGTCCGTCGTTCAACGTCCTGTTCATGGACCCGACGATCTGCAACCGGAATGGCGGAACGCCGGTCGAGGTCTTCCTCCAGCAACTGGAGCAGAACGGGTTCGCGGGCGCCTGGCACTTCTCGGCACCCCACGTGAGGGTCGATGCGGGCGATTCGCTGGCCGTTAAGAATCGTGGCGGCGAGACGCATACGTTTACCGAGGTGTCGCAGTTCGGGGGCGGAGGCATCATTGCCCCGCTGAACGAGATCCTGTTCGGCACGCCGAACCCACCGCTGTTCTTCGATCCGTCGGACGTCACCTTCATTCCGGCTGGCGGCGCGGAGACGATCACGCCGACGACAGGCACGCACCTGTTCATCTGCGCGATCCACCCGTGGATGGAGGAGACGGTCGTCGTCCGCTGACCGCGCGCGACGACCTGCCCGAGTCGCCAAGAAGGATCAGCCGAGGCCCGTTACGGGCCTCGGCCCCCACTTAGGCGGCTCGAGCCGCGTCGCAGCCATCGACCGGGTGTCGCCCGCCACAGCAAGCAATCCGGGCGGTGATCGACAGCCCCCTGGTCGGCCCGCAGTAAACGTCGTTCAGACTCTGGGATCGCCAGTGGCGTCGATGCGGCGGTTCGAGCCCGCGTACTCATTGCTCGGCTTATCGGTGCTTTTGGCTGCCAGCCTCTCGACCTTCCGCGCTCGCCTGTCGCTACGGCGCTTCCGTCGATCTTCCCGCCACTGTGCGAATGCAGGGGCCGTTTTGCTGGTCGGGGTTCAACGGACGCGGCGTCCCGTCATCCTTGGGACCGCAATCACGCGCGGCTTCGGCACCAGCAATTGCCTCGTCCCGGGTCGGGAAGCTCTGCCACGGCTCAGACCCGACCTTAACCTCGAAGGTGATCGCTACGGATAAACGCCCGGCCTCAGCCCAGCTCCGACCGCTAGCGGCGGAAAGCCTCAGACTGCCCGCAGCGCGTCGATGCTGGCCGTGGGGACGACCCCCTGAACCCGGCGCGCCAATTCAGGGTCGAGGGTGACGAAGGCGTCCGCCTGCAACTGAGTGAGCGCGACGTACTCGGCCTCGTATGTCTCCGCCCAGCCAAGCTGCTCGGCCACCCTCCAAGCCACGCGACGCAGCACGGCATCGCCGAGGAGCCGGATCGGGATCGCTTTGATGCGGTCGAGCCGCTCAAGACCGTCATCGACTGAGATCTCGCCGCTGTGGACGGCCTCGTGGAGAGCTGAAAGCGTCTGCGAGCGCAGGAGCGTTGGCGCCAGGAGCTCGTGCTCGGCCGGGAGCTCGAAATTCTCGCTCGCCAGGTCGAGGACCACGCCGCAGTCGACGACGAATTTAGTCATTTCGCCGCGCACGCTACTGCGCCTGTGGGTGAGCGTCCACGGCGCGGCTCACGAAGGTTCCAATTTGGACGAGGAAGCAAAACCTTCCTGACTGATCCGGCACGCAACGACCAACGGCCCCTCCTGCGAGGGGCCGCTGTCGAGCCCACTGTCGAGGAGGGCCTAGGTCGAGATGACCCCGGGGGCTCGTTCGCTGAACCTGGCTAGCGCCCCCACTGGCTGACCACGTCCGCGGCCTCCGAGCAAGGGCGTCGGACCAGGACGCCGAGCTGCGACCGGGCGACGGTCTCGGAGGGCCAGTCGAGATCCAGTAGGGCCCGGATGGAAATCGGCCACTGTCACGTTCTCGGGTGCCCGGACTACGACGCCACGCTCGTGCTCGGAGGCGACGTCAAGAAGACCACGGAGCGGTTCAAGGTCGGTGGCGAGGCCGACCTTGCGCGCAGCCCCAAGATCAAGGCCAGGCTCAAGCACGTAAAGCCGCTCAAGAAGGAGCCGACGAACCCCGAGATCAAGATCAAGTTCACGGCGACCGATGAGTTCGGTCAGCGAGTCACCGAGGAGCGCAAGGTCGAGCTATGTACCCGACTGATCCACGTCGACCGCGAAACGTTGATCTGCCGGTGGGAACCCTCACGGAAGTGATCTGCTCCAACCGCGAGGCTGACGTAGCCAGCTGAGCGGGCTGCGCGGGCGCGCCGGCCGCAATGACCGGGGCGTCCGCCGTTCGGCATCAAGCGGCGTTAGCGTCCGAAGCCCTCGAAGCCGCCGGGCTGGCGGAGTGGGCCGCTCGTACTGAGCGGAGGCGACGCTGATGCTGCCGCCGCTCCCGCCCTGCCCGCACCTACGACGAGAGTCCTGATACGACCATGAAGCGCTCGGTCGGTGGACCGCGAGCTACTTGCTGGCGCGCATCCGTGGCGCACGGAGGGGGAGGGCCAAGGCGGGAACGGCGCGCGCCGCGAGCAAATACGCATTTGCCGTGGGCTGGGGGCGCCAAACGGCCCGCGCGCCCCGATGCCGCGCCCCGTGCACCACAAGCCGAGACGCGACGACGTCGCGAAGTTGGCTGAGGCGCTTAGGGAACCCGAAGCCAACGACCCAAGGGAAGCGCTCGATCAAGCAGAGCCACAGGAGTAGCCTCGGGCGTTGTTGAATCACGACGGAGGAGGCCCCCATGTATGCCCGGATCGCACGGTTTGAGGGTGGCGACACGTCGCAAATGGATGATGTGATTGCCGGCGCCCGCGAGATGATCGACTCGAACTTCGACTCGCCGCCCGAGGGTTTGGAGGGTTCAAAGGCCGTATGGATGCTGGTCGACCGCGAGAACGCCAGGGGGCTCGGCATAACCCTCTTTGAGAACGAGGAGGACCTGCGTCGCGGCGATCAGGCGCTCAACGCGATGTCGCCAGCCGTCGACGCCGGCCAGAGCCGCTCGAGTGTCGAGATCTACGAGGTAGCCCACCGCAGGGAGCGCGAGTAACACCCTCGCCGCCAAGCTGGCCGAGGCGTTCGAGCCTGGTTACCAATCGGGTACCAACTGAACACAACTCAGCGCCACTCGGAGCGAGAAGACGTGCCTGAGCAGGGCTGAAGCCAACCAGGCACAACGCCACGTTCGGCCTGCAAAGCCGTTTACGCCGGTTCGATTCCGGCAGGCGCCTTCGGCTCAAGCAAGCGAAGCGGGCTTGCTAGAGCCCTTTGTGCAGCGGTGCGCGCGGATCTGTGAGCGCCTAGAGCGCGAGCATCGCCGTCGCGACCTCACTCGCGGCCGCATCGGGGATCGCCCTCGCGGCACGTTCGAGGACGAGCAGCCGCGCACCGGGGATTTCGCGCGCCAGCGCTTCGCCGTTGCCGACGGGGAAGAACGGATCGCGGCGACCGTGGACCACGAGCGCCGGGATCGCGAGCTCGGACAGGCGCTCGCGCCAGCGCGGCTTGCAGTTGAGCTTGGCGAACACCATGCCCATCTGGTTGGCCATCTGCACCGCGGGCTCCGTCCCCGGCGTGCGGTCCCAGATGCGCTCGGCGGTCGCGCGCGCGGCGGCAGGGTCGTCGCCGAGGATCTCCGCCCCGCCGGCGGCGAACTCCGCCACCGCGGCGCGGTCGGACCAGTCGGGCCTCGAGCGCGAGAACAGCCGGTCCATCGTCGCCGCGTCATGGTCGGGCAGGTCCTTGTCGACTCGGCCTGGAGCGACGGGGCGCGTACCGGCGAGGGTGAGCGCCGAGAACGCATCCGGGTGGTCAAGCGCAGCGACCTGAGCGACCATCCCGCCCACGCCGATGCCCGCCAGGTGCGCCGGGCGGTGGTCGAGCTCGCGAGCGAGCGCCGCGGCGTCGGCTGCGAGATCACGCAGCGTGTACGACGGCGCGTTGGGATCGACGGTGGTCGACGCGCCGGAATCGCGCAGGTCGTACCGCACGACGTGGCGCCCGCCGCGCGCGAGCGCCTCGCAGAGCGCGTCGGGCCAGGAGAGCATGGTCGGGCCGCCCGCGAGCAGAACGAGCGGCGCCGCCGCGTCGCCGAAATTCTCGACCCCGAGCGTGACGCCGTTTGCATCAACCGTCGTCATCGCACTCACTCGACGAACTGGTAGTCGGTCGCGATCCGGCCGTCGGCGGCGAGGATCACGAACTCGAGGCCGGCGCCGAGCACCTCGCCGTCCGGTGAGACCCCTTCCCATCGCCAGGTCACCACATCCCCGAGGCGCTTCGCGCCGTCCCGCGTCCGAAAGACCATCTGGCCGGTCGCCACGAAATCCTCGTAGGCCGAGGTCACCCTGGCTTCGAGCTCGGCGTGGCCGCGCACCTGCCAGGTCGGGTTGACGGCGCGCTCAGCGGCGGCCTCGTAGACCTCCTGCGTGGGCTGGAGGACGTGAATCGCATCCTCGCTCCAGACATCGGCGATCGCCCTGCGGCGGCGATCGCCATCCGGCTCCATCCAGACCGCCGTGTAGCGCTCGGCGAGCTCGTTTGGATCATTGCCGTTCATTGGAACCTCCATTGGGTTGCTTCGCCGTGAACGGTCCCCGAAGAACGGCCGCGCGTCCATTACCTCGCGTGTAACGCCGGCATGGAGTGGCGCATGACTCCAGAATCGGGGGGACGAGCTTTGGTGGAGGGCGCGGAAGGGAGGGCGGGCTCGCCCGTTGGACTTGTAAGGGGCGGCGGCATGGAGATGACGGCTCGGGCGCGAGCCGGGCCAGGGATGGCTCGTTAGCCTGAGCCCGCCGCCCCTGCTCGGTTTTGTCGCTGGCCGTGTAACGGCAGCCGGATCGGCGAGACTGCGGCGCAATGGGTTTCTACGGCGATCAGGTCCTGCCTCGGATCATCAACGTCGCCTGCGGGATGAAGGCAGCCGCCCCTCTGCGAGAGCGCGTCTGCGACGGGCTCGAGGGCGAGGTCGTCGAGATCGGATTCGGCTCGGGCCTCAACGTCCCGTTCTATCCGGACTCGGTGACGCGGGTCGCGGCGGTGGAGCCGGCCGACCTCGGCTGGAAGCTAGCCGCCAAACGCCTGCGGGCAGCGAGCGTTCCGGTCGAACGGTCGGGCCTCGACGGGCAGTCGCTGCCGTTCGAGGACGACAGCTTCGACACCGCGCTCTCGACCTGGACGATGTGCACCATCCCCGATCTCGAGCAGGCGCTGAGCGAGATTCGGCGCGTGCTCAAGCCCGGCGGCACGGTGCGCTTCGTCGAGCATGGGCTAGCGCCTGACGAGGGGGTGCGCCGCTGGCAGCATCGCCTCGAGCCCGTGCAGAAGCGGGTCTTCGGAGGCTGTCACCTGACGCGCGAGATCCCCGACCGGCTGCGCGACGCCGGCTTCGAGATCGTCGAGCTCGACGTGTTCTACGAGGATGGCGCGCCTAAGTTCGTCGCTGCCGACTCGCTCGGCGCCGCCGTCTCACCCTGACTCGCGGAGCTTTCAGGCCTCGGGAATCTCGCGGCCGAACGCCTCCAAGGTGATCGCGTCGGGCTCAGGCCCGCCGCGACGACCGGTGTCCAAGTCGTCGATCGCGGACATCTCGTCGGGCGACAGCTCGAAGTCGAAGACATCGATGTTCTCGGCGATGCGGCTGGGCTTGGTGGACTTCGGGATGACCGAGCGGCCGTGCTGAAGGGCCGAGCCAGCATCTCGGGGGCTCCGGGGCGTCGAGAGTCGCGTGACGGACTCCAGGGTGCGCCTGCGTGGAGAACGTGATGCCGCCGATCGGTGACCGGCGCGTGAGGATGCCGCGCTCGGTGCCGAAGTCCGTGCGCGTCTCGTCGTGATCCGTAGTCGCTGGAGCGTTGATCGGGTTGCTGGCCCCGTTCGCGCGACGAGGCAGCGCGTAACGGGCCAAGTCCCGAAGCTGGACCGCCTGATAGAGATCGGCGTCGACGAACGACGCCGAGCGGAGCGGGATGCCTCAGCGCTCGCGTCGCGTCAGACCGGGGAGTCCGGCGGCTATACTGGCGTGCGGGCTAGCGAGGGCGCTCGTGATCGCCCTCGGAAGCGGCGGGCCGGCGAACGCAGCCAGCCGCGGGTTCCAGCTCGAGAACAAGAGCAGCAACAGCCTCAAGCTGATTGAGGTGCAGCGAGTTCCCACCTTCGTCTGCGCCGACCCCACCAGGTGCGTCCCGACCCATCATCCGATGGACTTCGAAGGGAAGCCCAGCAACGGGTCCGTGGTGGACCCGAACCGGAGCCAGAGATTCGAGCTGAAGTACGGCTTCAGCCTGCTCGGTGGCGTTCAGTACGCGGCAAACCTCTGGTACAAGATCCAGGGCGACAACGACCCGGACAACAACGTCTACTTCACGATCGAGACGTACAGCACCACGAACGAGTCCTCCTGCAAGGTCAACAAGACCTCGAAATTCACCTGCAAGGCCGAGGGGACCCAGCTCACGTTCAAGAACAAGTAGTCGCTCCGTCGCGATCGAGGGACGCCGCCGCGGAGGGCGGCGGCGGACCCTCGCTTCCGCTCAGCCGCCGGTGCCGGCGCCCGTGAGCAGCACGGCGACGCGCCGGCCCTCGATCTGCCGCCGGTAGCGGTAGAGCGCGGCGACGCCGGCCGCTCCGGCGGGCTCGACGAGCACGCCGACGGCCTCGGCGATCAGGTCCATTGACGGACCGCAGGTCCTCGTCGTCGACCAGCACGATCTCGTCGACGAGCGCTCTGACGCGCTCGACGGATTCGGGCACGGGATCGGTGATCGAAAGCGCGGCGGCGATCGTGCCCGTCTCCCTGCACCGCCATGGCGCGCCCCGCCTCGAAGCTCCGGGCCATCGCGGGAGCGCCGCTCGCACAGACCCCGATGATTCGGATCCCTGGCAGTCGAGATTTCAACCAGCGCGCGACCCCCGAAATCAACGCGCCGTCCCCGATCTGCACCACCGCCGCATCGAGCGGACCCGCGGCTTCGAGCTCGGCTCCGATGGTTCCGGCTCCCTCGGCGATCGCGGGAGCGAGGCCGTCCTTGACGAGAACACGCGCTGCTCGGGGTCGGCGTCCGCGTAGGCACGCGCAGCGGCCTCGGCGTGGTCGGAGACGTCGACCCGGGCGCCAAGCGCCCGCATCCGCTCCACCTTGTACGGCGGCGCACCGGCGGCGGCGAACACGTGGACGTGCGCGCCACGCGCACGGGCGGCGTAGGCCAGGCCCTGGCCGAAGTTGCCCGCCGTCGCGCAAACCCAGGTGCGCTCGGGGTCCAGATCCTCGGCGACCAGCCAGGTCCCGCGGCCCTTGAAGCTCCCGATCGGGTTGAGCGTCTCGACCTTGACTACGACCTCACGCCCGAGCTCCGCCGACAGACGCTCGTCGATGAACTGGGGCGTATCGACGAACGCGGGATGGATCCTGGTCGCGGGCCGCATCGATTCGCTCCAGGGACAGGTCCACGAGCGGTTTCGGGCGGATCAGTCCTCGTCGAAGCGCTCGATCAGGTGCGGCCGAAAGCGGGTCGCGCACTGATCGCAGATGGGATGCCAGCCGCCGCGGCGCCCGGTCGACCGGCGCACGGCCGTGGCGGGGCGCGTGCGACAGGTCTCGCACGTCACCGGCTTGCTTCGAAACGGCAGCTTCATCCGTGCGCAAACCCTACGCAACCCGTGCGGGTGGGTGACTTTCGCATCCTTCAAAGGGGTACCCCTCGACGGTGGTCACTGGCAGGCTGCCGCGCTTCGACGCCGGGGTCCTCGACGCCTTCCGGGTGAGCCTCGCCCCGTACCTGATCGGCGAGGGCGTCGCGTACTTCTCCGGGCTGGAGACGGCGCCGGTGAAGCTCGAGCAGCGAAAGGTGGTCGCAGGGCAAGGGCGTCACGCACCTCTACTACGAGGTGGTGCGCTAGCCGCCGTCGCATAGGGTTGGTGCCGAACTCACCAGTCAGCGAGGAGGTAGCTATGGGCAGTGCCGAGGCGGCCGACACCGTGGACATGAAGCTCGAGGTCGTCGTCATTCCCGGTGTCGGACGTCGACCGCGCCAAGGCGTTCTACGCGGGCCTCGGGTGGCGGTTCGACATCGACCTCGACGTCAGCGAGAACTTCCGCGTGGTCCAGTTCACGCCACCGGGATCGGCCTGCTCGATCCACATCGGCAAGGGGACCACCCCCGCGGCCCCGGGGTCCGCTCAGAACATCTTCCTGATCGTCGACGACATCGAGAAGGCGCGCGCCGCGCTCATCGCGCGTGGCGCGGACGTGAGCGAGCCGTTCCACCGCGAGGACGGCGAGGTTGTCAGCGGACCGGACCCGGACCGGACCACATACGGCACCTACGCGTCCTTCAGCGACCCGGACGGCAACACCTGGGTGCTTCAGGAGATCACCGAGCGCCTCCCCGGCCGCTGATGAGCGGCGACTACGACGCGATCGTGATCGGCGGGGGTTCGCCGGGCGAGCACTGCGCGGGCGCGATCGCGGAGGGCGGCCTGCGGGTCGCGCTGGTCGAGCGGGAGCTGGTCGGCGGCGAATGCTCCTACTACGCCTGCATCCCGTCGAAGACCCTGCTGCGCCCCGGCGAGGCCGTGCACGGCGCGCGCGAGGCCGCCGCGACCGCGGAGGTCGACGTCGCCGAGGCGCTCGCGTGGCGCGACTTCATGGTCTCGAATTACTCCGACGCCGGCCAGGAGCGCTGGCTCAAGAGCGCGGGGATCGACCTGCTGCGCGGCACCGGAAAGCTGGCTGGCCCGGGGGCGGTCGAGGTGGACGGCGCGCGGTACACCGCCGACCACATCGTCCTCGCCAACGGCGCCGACCCGTTCATCCCGCCCGTCCCCGGCCTGCAAGAGCTCGACGGGGTGTGGACGAACCGCGAGGTGACCGGGATGAAGGCCGTGCCGAAGCGCCTGCTGATCCTGGGCGGCGGCCCGGTCGGCGTCGAGATGGCCCAGGCGGTTCGCCGTCTCGGCGGCGAGACGGTGCTGATCGAGGGCGCGGAGCACCTCCTGCCGCGCGAGCCGGCTCCGCTGGGCGAGGCGCTCGGCGAGGTACTCGGCCGCGAGGGCATCGAGCTCGTGCTCGGCGAGCACGCGGCGGCCGCGCGCAAGGACGGCGACGACTACGTCTTGGAGCTGGAGGACGGGAGCGAGCTTCGCGGCGATCGCATCCTGGTGGCAACCGGCCGGCGGTCCGAGGGTCGACTCGATCGGCCTCGAGACGATCGATGTCGAGGCCAACCCCCGAGGTGTTCCGGTCGACGGGAGCTGCCGCGTCGCTGACGGCGTCTGGGCGATCGGCGACGTCAACGGCATCTGGCCGCTGACCCACATCGGCAAGTACGAGGGCGAGGTGGTCGCCTCGAACCTCCTCGGCGAGCCACGGGAGGCCAACTACGACGCGGTTCCCCGGACCGTCTTCACCGACCCGCAGGCCGCCTCGGCCGGCGACACGGAGGGCAAGTTCAGCGGGACCGCCGCGCTCTCCGAGCTCCCCAAGACCGAGACCTACACGCGCGCCTACGCGGAGAGCAATGGCTTTATGACCCTGCTCAGCGACGGCGAGCGGCTCACCGGCGCCTACGCGCTCGGCCCGGAGGCGGGGGAGTGGCTGCAGCAGGCCACGCTCGCGATCCGAGCACGCGTCCCGCTGGACGTCCTGACCGACACGATCCAGCCCTTTCCGACCTTCTCGGAGATCTACGTCGGGGCGCTCAAGGCGCTGCGGGCCGAAATCTCGGCCTGACGGCACCGCCCACTCGGCCGTCCGAAGGCGCGGTCAGGATGCAGCGCGGTGGCCGAGCCAGCACGCATCGGGCGGCGCCGCTTTCTCGGCGGGGGGCTCGCCGCTGCCGGAGCGGCCCTCGTCCCGTCGACGGGCGTCGCCGCAGCCAAGTCGCGGGCGGCCGCGACGGGCGAGGCGAGCGCGCCGTCCGCGGGTGCGACGGGCGCTATCCCGCAGTTACCCCTGCGCGATGTGTACCCAAACGTCCCGGCGATCCCGGTCGACGCCGCGGGCACGCTCGACACGCTCGGACGCCTGCAGATCCGCGCGCAGCAGCTGCTGCAGGCGAAGCAGGGGCTGACGCAGAAGTTCACGCTCAAGGGCGTCACGCGCCGCGCGTACGCGTTCCTGTACGACGCCGGCACCAACGCCGCGCAGGCCGCGGCCCGGCGGTCGCTCGCCGCATCGCTTCCCGGCGACTCGGAGCGGGCTTCGGCCTACCTCCGCGGTCGCCTCGACCGACGCGAGGAGGTGCCGGACGTCGGTCTGGAGCAGCCGTCGTCTGGCAGCTACTCGCTCGAGCGCCCGAAGCAGTTCTCGATCGCGTGGACGAACTTCAGCGACGTCTACGACACCGGCCTCCCGCGGCTTCGCGAATGGGCGTCCTCGCTCACTGACGCCGACGCCGCCACAAAGCAGTTCTGGCCGATGATCGCGAGCCACGGCCTCGGCTACAACCTGATCATTCCGGAGCTCGTGAAGGGCGCCAACGCAAAGGCGCTGCGGAAGGAGTTCGGCGCGGCCTGGACGCGGGAGGTGCGCGCGGCGCTGGGGTCGGGGGACCTGTACGCGATCGACATGAGCCGGTTCGAGGCCCTCGAGCCGCAGACCGTCAACGGCTCGGTGAGATTTACGCCGAGCACGATCACCCTCCTGACCCGGGATCCGCGGCGCAAGAGGCTGACCCCGGTCGCGATCTCCGTCGCCGGGTTTCAGGGCCGCGACCGTCAGGTCTATTCCAGGGCCAAGGCGACCACCGGCGCGTGGCTGTACGCGCTGCAGGCGGCGAAGGCGTCGATCACGGTCCACGGGGTCTGGCTCGGCCACGTGTATCACTGGCACATCGTCACCGCGGCGATGCAGATGACGATGCTCAACAGCCTGTCGGCCACACACCCGGTCCGCCAGCTGCTCGCTCCACAGTCGAAGTTCGCGATCCCGTTCGACAACGTCCTGCTCGCGCTGTGGTCGCAGATCGCGCCTCCGACCTCGATCACTACCGCGAACGGCTTCCTCGCGCTGGTGGAGGACTACGCGACCGGGCGGCACTACTTCGACGACGACCCGAAGACGACGCTGAAGCAGCTCGGGCTGCGCAAGCGCGACTTCTCGGTCAACGAGGCATGGGACCGGTACCCCGTCGTGCAGCGACAGCTGGAGATGTGGGATTTGGTCGAGACCTACGTCGAGGCGTTCGTCCGCGCCACGTACCCGTCCGACGCGGCGGTCGCGGCCGACGCCGAGCTCTCCAACTGGATCGCGACCGCGGGGTCCGCCGACGCGCGCACCGGCGGGAACGTCAGCGGCTTGCCCGCGATGGACGGCCGCAAGTCGCTCGAGCGCGTGCTCACGAGCCTCGTCTACCGGATCACGATCCACGGCGTCTCGCGCCTGAACAAGACCTCCAACCCCGCGCTCACGTTCGTCCCCAACTTCCCGCACTGCCTGCAGCGCACCGACATCCCCAAGCCGAGCGCCAGGATCGGGACGCGCAAGCTGCTCAGCTACCTGCCCAACACCGCCACGATCGGCGAGGCCGTCACCTTCTACTTCACCTTCGCGTTCTCGACCCCGTATGAGCCGTTCATCCCACTTGGCGGTGTCGGCGAGGAGCTGTTCTTCCCGGGGGGGCGGAGCGATCCGCGCAACCGCGCGCTGGTGGAGCTCCGCAAGGGGCTCGCGAGGTTCATCGGCGACTACCAGCCGGAGCTGCCGCAGCGCTTCCAGTGGCCGCGCAACATCGAGACCTGACCCAGACGGTTTCTGACGGCCGCCCTCCGCGGTTAGGGTGGGTGGGAAGGCAAACGAAAGGGGATGACATGCACGCACGTGTCGTCAGGTTCACGGGAGTGAGCCCGGAGCGCGTCGCCGAAATCGTCAGCCGCGTCGAGGAGCAGGGCGGTCCGCCCGAGGGGGTCGATGCCGTCGGGATGCAGTTGCTGGTGGACTCGGACCAGGGCACCGCGATCTTCGTCGGCTACTTCGAGAACGAGGAGAAGTTGCGCGCCGCGAACGCGGTCTTCGAGCAGATGGACGCCTCGGAGACCCCCGGCGACCGCGCCTCGATCGACCTCTGCGAGGTCAAGCTGGAGCGGTCCGCCGGCTGAGCGACGCTAGAGCGGGTCGGCGCGCCCGAGGACGATGTCGACGTTCTCCCGGTGCACCGCCTCATAGGGCGCGAACCAGGTGATCGAGCCGTCGCCGAGAGAGTCGGCGATCAGCTCCTCGAGCGCGACCCGCTCCAGCTCGGGCTCCGCGCGCAGGCGCAGCATGACGTCGATGTACTCCTGCGTGGCGTCGATCAGCCCAGGCCCGTAGCCGCCGTTGGCGATCACGTCGGGATCGCCGTGGTTGGGCAGGATCCGCTCGGGGGCGAGCTCGCGGAGGCGGTCGAGCTCGACTCGGTGGGTAGCGAGCTTCTGCGGCTCGGTCACGTAGGTGACGGTGTCCTCCATCGTGTCGCCCGCGAACAGCAGCCTGTCGCTCGCCCGCCAGAGGACGGTCGCGTCATCGCTGTGGATGTCGGCCTGGATCAGCTCGATCTCGGTCGCGCCGAGCTGGAGGGTCTCGCGGCCGCTGAAGGTCCGCGTGGGTAGGACGAGCGGATCGATCGCGGGCGGGCCGGACTTCGTCCCGGCCTCGATCGCCTCGCGGTGCTCGGCGAGCAGCTCCGCCGTCCGCTCGTTGGCGATCACCTCCGAGTCGGCGAAGGCCTCGGTGCCGGCGATGTGGTCGAGGTGCCAGTGGCTGAGCACGACGGTGAACCGCTCGCAGCCACGGGCCGCGAGCTCGTCGCGGATCCGCTGCGCGTGCTCGACCGAGACGCTCGTGTCATAGACGAGCGCGTGATCGCCGTCGACGATCGCGTAGCTCGCGAGCCCGAGCTCGAGCGCCCCCTCGTCGACCCAGTTCTCCTCCGGCGCCCAGCGATACCCCTCGACCCGCCCGTCGTAGAACGCGAGCACGCCGGGGGCGGGGTGAAGGGTCCGCAGGTGGTCGATCCGGGGATCCTAGGCCGCGCCCCCGGGCCGCGGGGTCTCACCGCGGCAACAGCAGATAGGTTCGCCGACCATGGAACGGTCACGGAGGATCGGCTAGCCCGTGGGGCGCGGCGATCATGTCCGTGCTCTGCCTGCTGATCGCGGCGAAGCTCGCGGGCGACGCGATCTCAGGGCTTACCTGAGGCCCGGGCGATGTCCGCCGACGACAACGTCGCCGCCGTTCGGGACTTCGTCGAACGGGCGTGGAACGCCGGCGACGAGGCGGCCTTCGAGGAGCACCTGGCGCCCGACTTCGGCGGCCCCGGCGGGCGCGAGCGCTTCAAGGCGACGGTGCTCGGCTTCCGGGCCGCGTTCGCGGACTTCCACCTCGAGGTCGAGGACATGTTCGGGGCGGGGGAGAAGGTCGTGACTCGATTCACCATGCGCGGCACGCATCGGGGCGAGTTCATGGGCATCGCCCCGACCGGCCGGGACGTCGCCGTCGACGGGATCGCGATCGACGTCATGCGCGACGGCGTCCGGGTCCAGGGCTGGGCGGAGATCGACCGCCTCGGCCTGCTCACCCAGCTCGGCGCCGTGGAGGGTCCGCCGAGCGCCTAGCCGATCGTCTCAGAGGGCTTCGGCGGCCGCCAGCAATCCCGCCAGCCCGCGCCGCAGCTCGTCGGTCTCGGGCCAGGCGAACCCGACCCGGAAGGAGCGCCGGGGCTGCTCGAACCAGTGTCCGGGGCCGACGTAGGTGCCGTGCTCGGCCAGCAGGTCCGCGTAGAAGCGATCGACGTCGACCTCGACGTCGGCGCGAAAGCGCGGCATGCACACGACGCCCGCCTGCGGCTCGACCCACTCGAACGTCTTCTGGGCTCCGAACCACTCGCTCACGATCGCCAGGTGCTCGGCGACCCTGGCCCGGATGTCCGGCAGGATGCGGTCCCGGGCCTCGAGCACGCGGGCGGCCATCTCCTCGTCGAGAGCGGAGCCGCAGATCAGGATCTGCTCCTTGGCCGCGAGCAGGGTCTCGGCGAGCTCCGGGTCGCGACAGGCGATCCAGCCGATGCGCAGCCCCGGGAGCCCGTAGGTCTTCGACATCGAGGAGACGCTCAGCGCCCGCGCCGAGAGCGAGGCCGCGACGGGCAGGGGCTCGCCGTAGGCCAGGTCCCGATAGGTCTCGTCAACCAGCAGGCGCGCCTCGCCGTGGCGCTCGATGATCTCGACCAGCCGCTCGAGCGCATCGCGGTCGATCATCGCGCCGGTCGGGTTGTGGGGATAGGTGACGCTCACGAGCCGGGTGTCGGGGCGCAGCTTCGCCTCGAGCCGCTCGAGGTCCAGCTCCCAGTCGTCCTCGAAACGCAGGTCCAGACCTTCGATGTCCGCCCCGAGCGTCCGCGGCGTCTCGAGGTTGGTCGCGTAGTTCGGGCGCTCGATCAGGACGTGGTCGCCGGCGCTCAACAGGGCCGTGGCGATCGCGAACAGTGCCGGCGCCGCACCGGCGGTGACGATGACATCGTCGGGCGAAAGGGGTGAGGCGCCGACGGCGATCTGCTCGCGCAGCCGCGGCAGCCCGAGGTGGTCGCCGTACTGGAGGACGAGTCCCGAGACGTCGCCGTCGATGCCGTAGTCGGCGAGGCGCATGTCCGAGAACGAGCTCTCGGAGAGATTGTTGGCGATCGCGTCGTAGCCGAGCTGCTCGGGCGACTCGATCTCGATCGGCATCCGTCGGTAGCGCATGGCGCGGGCGCATGGTGTCATGCGCTGATGCAACGCCCCCGGGACGATGCGCCGCTTCGGTTCGAGGCGGTGGCGCCGACCCATGCGGACGCGGTCGCGCTCGCCCGCGCGGCGACCGACGAGGTCACCCGCATGTACGCCGACCTCGATCTCACCTACGCGCCAAGCCTCGAGCGGCTGCTCGCCGATCGCGGCGGAACCGTGCTGGTCGCCTACGCCACGGAGCGGCCGATCGCGTGCGGAGCGGTGCGCCTGCTCGATCCGCGGACGGCCGAGATCAAGCGCATGTTCGTGGCATCCGAGTGGCGAGGGCGAGGCGTCGGGCGCCGCCTGCTCGCCGAGCTCGAGCGCGCGGCCGCGGAGCTCGGCTGCGAGCTGGTGCGGCTCGACACGGGCGACCGCCAGCTCGCGGCGCTGGCGCTATACCGCTCGGCCGGCTACGACGAGATCGAGGCCTACAACGTCCAGCCCGGGGCCCTGCACTGGTTCGAGAAGCGGCTATGAGCGCGGTGGAGGCGGAGACCGTGATCGCGGACTAGCCCGGGCCGGCCTCGATCGCCTCGCGGACGGCGTCGGCGCGCGGCTGCAGACCGAACGCGGTGAGCACCCACGTCGCGCCGGCCTCGGCCCACGGGCCGGGGTCCGCGCCGGGCTCCTCGATCTCCGCGACGAGGTCGAACGGGCCGGCGTCGGCCCCTCGGAGCTCCTCGACCTCGCGCCCGAACGCGGCGAGCGCCTCGGGGTCGGGCACGTCGACCGGGAAGAGGCCATCCCAGCGCGCGGCGCGGCGCAGCGGGCGGCGGTTGGGCCACACCGCGGCAACCCAGATCGGGATTCGCGGCCGTTGCACGGGTGGCGGCTCGAACTCGCCGGCCCACAGGGCGCTGAGCCGATCCAGGCGCTCGTCCAGCAACCTGGCGCGCTCGCGCGGGTCGACCACCTCGCCGAAGGGCTCGAGCTCACCGTTGCGGTCGCTGCCGAGGCCGACGCCGAACACGAGTCGGCCCTCGCTCAGCCGGTCCAGCGTGACGGTCTCCCGGGCGACCTTCTGCACCCGGCGCCGGGACAGGGGCGTGATCATCGCCCCGAGGCGCAGGCGCTCGGTGGCGGTGGCGATCGCGCTCAGGGAGATCCACGGGTCGGCGACCGCTCGCACCGGCTCGCGATAGGCGACGTGGTCCCAGAGGAACAGGCCGTCCCAACCGTTCGCCTCCGCGGCGACGGCGAGCTCGACGAGGAGCCGAGGCTCGACCAGCTCGTCGAACGGCGCCACGTACAGTCCGCGCTTCGCGCTCACGCCCCGCACGCTACGGGATAGGGTCGGTTCGGCGGCGTCGGGGCGGTCGGCGCCCGGACCAAGGAGGAGAGATGGGCAGGATTCGTTGGGCGATCGCGGCGGCGGCCCTCGTCGGCGGCCTCGCGCTGAGCGGTGTCGCGTTGGCGGCGACCGCGACGATCACGATCGACGGCCATGTCGGCGGCAAGGAGAAGCCGAAGTTCGACCGCAAGAAGTTCAAGCCGACGACGATCGACATCGACACGACCACCGCCGACTCGGCGAACCCATCGGCGATCCCGCCGAAGGTCGTCCAGACGGTCGTGGACTTCGACACGAAGGACGTCAAGTTCGATCACAAGGCCGTGCCCGGCTGCGATCCGTCACAGATCTCCAGCGTGACGACCGAGCAGGCCAAGGAGGTCTGCGGCGACGCCCAGGTGGGCACCGGACAGGCGATCGCGAATCTGCCGTTCGGGCCCGGCGGCACGCGCCAGGACTTCGAGGCCGTGGTCACAGCGTTCAACCGCTCGGATACCAACGGCATCCTGCTCCACTCGCGCGTCGATCAGCTCGGCACCACGACCCTGTTGACCGCGGTGCTCACCGGCGGCTCGAAGCTGACCGTCACCGTGCCGCCGATCGGCGGCGGAGTCGGCTCCAGCTCGCTGTTCAGCACCTCGGTGGGGGCGAAGAAGTACGTGCAGGCGCGCTGCAAGGACAAGAAGATCGACTACAAGGCGACCTTCTCGTTCTCGGACGCGCCCGATGCCACGGCAAGCGACGTCCAGCCCTGCAAGCAGAAGAAGCGCAAGCGGAAGTAGGTCCTACGGAAGCCGGCCGTCGAGGCGGATCGTCCACGGGTCGATCGTGTCGACCACCAGATGCGAGCCGCTCCAGGGATCGGCGGCCAGGCGCTCCCGGATCGCCGCCTCGGACGGTGCCTCGACCGCGTGCGCAACGCGGTCCTCGTCCGCGAGCGGGCCACCGAGGACGATGAACCCGTCATCGACGAGCGCGTCCATGAACGCGGCGTGCTCGTCCCAGCCCGACTGGCCCTCGAGCGGCTCCTCGCGGTTCCACTCGGGGCCGGAACGACGGAGGACGACGAGGAACATCGCCACGGTCAGGCCTCCAGCACGACGGCGAGTCCCTGCCCGACGCCGATGCAGAGCGTCGCCACGCCCCAGCCACCGCCGCGGCGACGAAGCTCGTGCGCCAGGCCGCCGAGCACCCTGGCGCCCGAGGCGCCGAGCGGGTGGCCGATGGCGATCGCTCCCCCGTTGGGGTTGACCCGGTCGGGGTCCAGCTCCGGCCACCCCGCGATGCAGGCCAGCGACTGGGAGGCGAAGGCCTCGTTGAGCTCCACCACCTCGACCTCACCCCAGTCGATCCCGGCCCGCTCGAGGGCCTGGTTGGCGGCCTCGATCGGCGCGATCCCGAACACGTCGGGGTCGACGCCGTGCATGCCGCGGCCGGCGATTCGCGCCAGGGGCGTCCTGCCGATCGCGTCCGCCGCGGCCTCGCTGCCGATCAGAACCGCCGCGGCGCCGTCGTTGAGGGGCGAGGAGTTGCCGGCGGTCACGGTGCCGTCCTCGGCGAACGCCGGGGGGCGCTCGGCGAGCTGTTCGGGCGTCAGCTCCGCGCGGATGTTCTCGTCGCGCTCGAGCTCGACCCCGTCGAGCGGCGGTACCCAGTCGCCGTAGAAGCCCGCCTCCCACGCGGCGGCCGCCCGCCGGTGGCTCGCCAGGGCGAAAGCGTCCTGGCGTTCCCGGTCGATGTCGTAGCGCTCGGCCAGCAGCTCGGCGCTCTCACCGTTTGAGATCGTCCAGCGCTCCGGCATCCGCGGATTGACCATCCGCCAGCCGAGCGTGGTCGAGTGCATCGTCTGGGGCGAGCGCTCAAACCCGCGCTCTGGCTTGGGCACGACCCATGGGGCCCGGCTCATCGACTCGACCCCGCCGGTGAGCACGAGCTCGGCGTCGCCGGACTCGATCGAGCGGCTGGCGTGCATGGCGGCGTCCAGGCTGGAGCCGCAGAGGCGGTTGACGGTCGTGCCGGGCACCGTCGTCGGCAGCCCGGCGAGCAGCGACGCCATCCGAGCGACGTCGCGGTTGTCCTCGCCGGCGCCGTTGGAGTTGCCGAAGATGACGTCGTCGATGCGCTCCGGGTCGAGCCCGGGGGAGCGCTCGAGCGCCGCCCGGATCACCGTCGCCGCGAGGTCGTCCGGCCGCGTCCGGGAGAGCGCTCCCCCGTAGCGGCCGAACGGCGTGCGGACGGCATCGATGACGAAGGCGTCGGCCAAGACGCGTGATCTTGGCAAAGCCGCGTCGTCGCTAGGCGGCAAGCACCTCGTAGACCTTGCGCCTCGTGTCGTCGAGGAGCTCGGTGACCTTGCCACGCTGCTCGTCATCGCCGGCGGTGAACACCTGGCCGATCGCATGGTTGAGCTGGACCAGGGACCGCTTGAGCAGCACGACCTCGGGGTCGGCGCTCGTCTTCACCTCGTCCCAGGGCGTCGGTCCCTCGCGCTCGGCGACGGCCTTCCGGCCGGCGTCCGTGAGCGTGAAGCGGCGCTTGCCGTCGATCTCCTCGCCCGCGATCAGCCCCTCGTCCTCGAGCAGCTGGAGGGTGGGGTAGATCGAGCCCGCGCTCGGCACCCAGGCGCCGTCGGTGCGCTCCTCGAGCTGCTTGATCATCTCGTAGCCGTGCATCGGGCGCTCGTCGAGCAGGCCGAGGATCGCCGCTCGCACGTCGCCCTTGCGAGCCCTCGAACCGCCGCGACCGTACGAGTGTCGGTGGCGGCTGAAGTGCTCGCGCAGATGCGAGTGCATCTCGTGTCTTGATCGTTTTCCGTGCATATCGCTCCCTATATCGGTGAGGTAACGCGATATATCGTAACAGCTCGGATGCGGCGGCCTCAGAGCGGGCCGCCAGGCGCCTCGCGCCTACTCGTCGATCGCGATCATCACGTCCGAGGCCTTGACCACGGCGACGACCTCGCTGCCCTCGGACAGCCCGAGCTCGCGCACGGCCTCGACCGTGATCGAGGAGACGATCCGCTGGCCGTTGGCGTCGAGCTCGACGTTGGCGATCGCCTCGCCCTGGGTGATGGCGACCACCTTCGCGGGCACGCGGTTACGGGCGCTGAGTTTCATCGAAGCCTCACTCTCGTCGGAAACGGGCGCGGCTCAGGCTATCGGCGCCCGGGCGATCGGCTCGCGACAATATCGCCGAGCGCGCCGAGATCGGCTTCTGGCTGACGCCCGGCGCTCGCGGGCAGGGTGCCGCAGCCGAAGGCGTCGGGCTCATGGTCGCCTGGGGCTTCGACGACCGGGCTGATGGTCACGCTCCCGGCGCTGCAGCTCCGGTGCTGGCGCTCGCGAAGCGGCTCGGGTTTCGCCAGGAGGGCGTCATGCGCGAGCGCAACTTCGAGCGCGGCGTGCGTCGGGACACGATGATGCTCGCCCGCCTGCGCGACGACTGACGCGCGATCCGCCACGTCCGATCGGATGGCGCGGGCGACCCATCGATCGGCGGGATCTTGGACGATCTCCGTAACTACGGGGCGTCGGCGGGGATAGCGGGTTGGTGACCCCCGACCGCGAGGCCCTGCGGGCCGACGCGCTCGACTTCGTCGTGCGCCTGCTGTTCGAGCTCGGCGACGCCGCGGCCGACTCCACGCCCTTTCACGATCGGATCTGCGAGGCCGTCTGCGAGCTGACGTCGCTCGAGCGCGCCGTTCTCTTTCTCTACGACCCCGAGCGGCGCCTCGTGCTCCCGGCCGGCAGCCACGGGGTCGCGCCCGAGATTCTCGCTCACACCTACGGCGCGATCGAGGAGACGCCGATCGCCCGCGAGGCGCTCCTCTCCGATGAAGTGGTCGTCGCGGACCGGCTCGCCGGCAACGTCCCCGAGCGCTACTCGGACCTGCCGACGCTCGCTGGGATCTCCTGCACGCCCGTGTCGGCGGGCGGGCGCTGGCTGGGGGTGATGTTCGCCGATCGCAACGGTGACCCGCTGGACCTCGATCTCGACGAACGGCGCACCATGCGCGCCCTCGGGCGCACAGCCGCGCTGGCGACGACGGTGCGCCAGGCGGCCGCGCAGCACGAGCGCGACGCGCTGCTCCTGGAGCGAATCGACCTCGCTCGCGAGGTGCACGAGAGCGTCATGCAGCGGCTCTTTGGCGTTTCCATGGTTCTCGGCTCGGGCCGCGAGCTGAGCGGTGCGGACGCGAAGCGGACCGCGGAGGAGCTCGAGGCCGCCCTGGCGGAGCTCCGCGATGCGCTCGACCGCTCGTTGCAGCCGACCTCGGAGCCGTCGCGGACAACGCTTCGAGGCGAATTGCAGCGGCTTGGGCGCCAGTACAAGGCGCTGCCGCTGAGCGTCTGGTGGGAGGATGGGGCGGAGGTGCCCGAGGGCCTCGAGCCGCTCGCGGTGTCGGTGCTCGGCGAGGCGCTCCGCAATGCCGAAAAGCACGCCGAGCCGACCGAGGTGCGAATCGCGATCACCCGCGTGGACGGCGCCTTTGCGCTCGAGGTCCGCAACGACGGGATCCGGGCCCAGCCCGGTGCCAGCTCTGGCCTCGGGCTGCGGCTCGCCGCCTACGAGACGCTGCAGCGGGGCGGGGTGCTCGAGTTCGGGCGCGAGGGCGACGGCTGGCGGGTCCGCCTGGTGCTGCCGGTGAACGGCGTCAACGGCGCTCGCGACGAAGGGTCCTGAGGTGCCCGAGGCACCGCTGCGGGTGCTGATCGTCGATGACCACGCCGTCGTCCAATGGGGGTTCAAGGTCTTGCTGGGCAGCCAGCGCTGGGTCGACCGGTGCGTCGTCGCCTCCAATCCCGAGGAGGGCGTCGAGGCCGCCAAACGCCTGCAGCCCGACGTCGCTCTCGTCGACCTCTTCCTGGGCGAACGCTCCGGGGCCGAGCTTTGCGAGGCGATTCGCGGCGTGTCGCCGGACACCCGGATGCTGCTGATCTCGGGCATCGGGTGGATCTCGCCGCAGGCGGCGCGGACGGCCGGCGCCTCGGGATTCGTGTCGAAGGACTGGAGCGCCGACGACGTGGCGATGGCCGTGCGCATGGTCGGGCGGGGGATGACCGTGTTCGGACGCCAGGAGGAGGGCCCGCGCACACCGCTTTCGGCGCGCGAGCGCGAGGTGTTGGTGCTGATCGCCTCGGGGGCGACGAACCGGGAGATCGCCGAACGCCTCTACCTGTCGCCGCACACGGTGAAGGAGCACGCGAGCTCGCTTTATCGGAAGCTCGGGGTCAAGAATCGCGCCGAGGCGGCGCGCCGCGCGGAGCGCCTCGGGCTCACCGGCTAGGGCCGCCCCCGCCACGCACCCCCCAAGCCTCGACCGATCACCCCCCGGTCGGGGGGTTAGAGCCCGGATCGGCTTAACCAAACGGCCTCTGCGGGGAATGATCGAGACATGCCCGCAGCGATTCTCTTTCCCGGACAAGGCAGCCAGGCCCCAGACATGCGCGACCTCGTCGAGCGCCACGAGCCCGAGCTGGCCGCGCTGGCGCTGGCCGAGGTCGGCGAGGACCCCTTCGCCCTCGTCGACGAGGGCACCGCCTACGCGCAGCCGGCGATCCTCTGCGCCAGCCTCGCCGGCTGGACCGCCGCCGGCCGTCCCTCGGCGGCGTTCTTCGCCGGCCACTCCCTCGGCGAGCTCAGCGCCCTGGCCGCCGCAGGCTCGATTGCCTCCGTCGACGCCGTCCGCATGGCGGTGCTTCGCGGCCGCCTGATGCAGGACGCCGCGGAGGCGCACCCCGGCGGGATGCTGGCGCTGCTCGGCGACGCCGACCGCGCCCGCGCCGCCGCCACGGCGGGCGACACGGTGGTCGCCAACGACAACGGCCCCACCCAGCTCGTGGTCGCGGGCTCGCCCGACGCCCTGGCCGCCACCGAGGCGGCGGCGAAGGCCGACGGGCTGCGCACGATCGAGCTCTCGGTCCGCGGCGCCTTCCACACGCCGGCGATGAAGCAGGCGGTGGAACCCTTCCGTGAGGCGCTCGGCGAGATCGAGGTCTCACAGCCGGAGGCGCCCGTGTATTCGAGCGTCTTCGCCGACCTCTTCGGCGCCACGGCCGACCGGATTCGCGACCAGCTCGCGGCGGCGCTCGTGCGCCCCGTCCGTTGGCGCGAGACGGTGGAGGCTCTGCACGCGATCGGCGTCCGCGAGTTCGTGGACGCCGGACCCGGCAAGACGCTGGCGCGGATGATCCGCCGCGCCTTCGACGACGCCGAGACGAGCGTGCTCGCCGAGCGGGAGGCCGCCCGTGCCTGAGCTCGCGACCCGACCGATCGCCGCGCCGGACGAGGCCGCCAACACCCGCGGGGCCGTGGTCTCCGGCGTCGCCACCGCCCTGCCCCCGACCGTGGTGGGCAACGAGGGGATCGCCGCACGGCTCGGCGTCACCGAGAACTGGATCGTCGGGCGCACCGGCGTCCACGAGCGTCGCCACGCCGCCGCCGACGAGACGGTCGCCGACTACGCCGCCGAAGCCGCCCGCGCCAGCCTCGCCGCCGCCGGGGTCGAGCCGGTGCTCGTCGACCTGGTCCTGGTGGCGACGATGAGCCACGAACAGCTGACCCCGAGCGCTGCCGCGCAGGTCGCCGACCGCATCGGCGCGACCGCCGCCGGCGCGCTCGACATCAACGCCGCCTGCTCCGGCTTCGTCAGCGCGCTGTCGCTCGCGGCCGGGCAGATCGAGTCCGGCCGGGCGCGGACCGCCGTGGTCGTTGGCGCGGACCTGATCAGCAAGATCATCGATCCCGACGACCGCAGCACCGCGGCGCTCTTCGGCGACGGCGCCGGGGCGGTCGTCGTCAGCGCCGGCGCCCGCGGCGGCGTCGGGCCGACGGTGCTTGGCTCCGACGGTTCGCGCTCGGAACTGATCACCGCCTCGCGCGACGAGGGCATCGTCCGCATGCGGGGCCACGACACCTTCCGGCAGGCGGTTGATCGCCTGTCCGAGGCCACGGTCGATGCCGCCGCCGCCGCCGGTCGCCCGCTGGACGAGATCGACCTCTTCGCCTTCCACCAGGCCAACGGCCGGATCCTGACCGCGGTCGGCGAGCGCCTCGGCCTGCCCGAGTCGCGGGTCATCGACTGCATCGGCCGCTACGGCAACACCTCGGCGGCGACGATTCCGATGGCGCTTGCAGAAGCCCGCGATGCGGGTCGCCTGACCCCCGGCACCACGGTGCTGCTCGCCGCCTTCGGCGGCGGGCTCACCTGGGCCGCAACCCTGATCGAGTGGGCGTCCGATGAGGTGAGCGCCCGTGGCTGACGGCTGCGCGATCGTCACCGGCTCCGCCCGCGGGATCGGCGCTGCCAGCGCGACCGCGCTCGCCGCCGACGGGTGGCCGGTGGTCGTCAACTACCGCTCCGACTCCGAGAGCGCCGAGGCCCTGGCGGCCTCGATCGGCGACGACGGCGGCCGCGCGATCGCGATCGGCGCCGACGTCACCGACCCCGAGCAGATCGAGACCCTGTTCGCGCGCGCCGAGGAGGAGCTCGGGCCGGTCCTGGTGCTCGTCAACAACGCCGGCATGCGCGCTGACGGGCTCGCCCCGCAGCTGGCGACCGAGCAGTGGGACAGCGTGCTCGAGATCAACCTCTCCGCCGCCTTCCACACGACGCGGCGGGCGCTGCGGCCGATGCTGCGCGCGCGCTTCGGGCGGATCGTCAACGTCGCTTCGATCGTCGGCCCCCGCGCGAACGCGGGCCAGGCCAACTACGCGGCGTCGAAGGCGGGCCTGATCGGGCTCACGAAGACGGTCGCCGTCGAGGTCGCGCGCCGCGGGATCACGGTCAACGCGGTCGCTCCCGGCCTCGTCGAGACGAAGCTCACCGAGGACGTCAACGGTTTTGCCGACGAGATCCCGGCCCGTCGCCCGGGGACGCCGGAGGAGGTCGCCGCTTGCGTGCGCTTCCTCGCCTCCGAAGAGGCCGGCTACGTGACCGGCTCGGTCCTCACCGTCGACGGCGGCCTTAGCGCCTGACAGACAGCAACCCAGCAACCGAAAGGAGACGCAAATGCCCACACAAGTAACAAGCGAATCCGTCGAGAAGGTGATTTTCGACGGCCTGAAGGAGATCGGTGCCGAGGGCGAGATCGCTCGCGACTCGACCTTCGAGGATCTCGACGTCGACTCCCTCGACCTCGTCGAGCTGGCTCAGATCGTCGAGGACGAGTTCGGCGTCGAGCTCGACGGCGACTCGGTCAAGGACGTGAAGACGGTCGGCGACGTGATCGATCTGGTGGTGGCGAAGGCATCGTGACCCGCCGAGTCGTCATCACGGGTGTCGGCGCGGTGACGCCGCTGGGCGTCGGCGCGACGACGCTCGTCGAGCGCTGGGCTGCCGGCGAGTGCGGAATCGCCGACGGCTTCGGGCGCTGCGACGAGTTCGAGCCCACCGACGTCCTCACGCGCAAGGAGGCCCGGCGCGCGGACCGGTTCACCCAGCTCGCCGTGAGCGCGGCCGACGAGGCGATCGACGCCGCAGGCTGGGCGGATGAGCTCCCGTACGACGCGGGTCGCATCGGCTGTGTGATCGGCACCGGGATCGGCGGCCTCGGCTCGCTCGAGCAGCAGCAGGACGTGCTTCGCGATCGCGGGGCGAAGGCGGTCTCGCCGCTTGCCGTGCCGATGCTGATGGGCAACGCCGCCGCCGCCGCGGTGGCGATGCGCAGCGGCTTCCACGGCGGATCCTTTGGCGTCATGTCCGCCTGTGCCGCCGGCGCGCACGCGATCGGCCAGGCGCAGCGGATGATCGCCAGCGGCGAGGCTGACGCCGTGGTCACCGGAGGTTCGGAGGCGGCGCTCACAGATGTCGCCACCGCGGCCTTCGCCGCCATGGGCGCAACCTCGAAGACCGGCCGCTCGCTGCCGTTCGACGCCCGCCGCGACGGCTTCGTGATGGGCGAGGGCGCCGGCGTGCTCGTGCTTGAGGACGCCGACCGAGCGGCCGAGCGCGGGGCGGAGGTCCTGGGCGAGATCCTCGGCTACGCCGCGAGCTCCGACGCCCACCACCTGACGGCTCCCGAGCCCACGGGCCGCGACGCCGCCCGCGCGATCGAGCTCGCGCTGTCCGACGCCGAGCTTGGGCCTGAGGACGTCGATTACGTGAACGCGCACGGAACCTCGACCCCGCTCAACGACCGCACCGAGACCGAGGCGCTGAAGCTGGCCCTGGGCGACCGGGCGAAGGAGATCCCGGTCTCCTCGACCAAGTCGGCGATCGGGCATCTGCTCGGCGCCGCCGGGGCGGTCGAAGCGATCGCCACGGTCGGGGCGCTGCGGCGCGACGTCGCACCGCCGACCGTCGGCTGGAGCGAGCGCGACCCCGAGCTCGACCTCGACTACGTCCCCGGGGAGGCCCGGGCGCTGGAGCGCAGAGCCAACGGCGCCGGCCCCAAGCCCCTGGTCGCGATCTCGAACTCGTTCGGGTTCGGCGGCCACAACGCCGTCCTCTGCCTGGCCACATGAGCGCGATCGCCGTCGAAGAACGTCAGGCGGTCCTGCGCCCGGTCGAGCGGCTGCAGTCGCTCTGCGATCCGGGCAGCTTCAACGCCGTGCGCACCGCTGTGCGCTCGACCCGAATCGGCGACCGCTCGGGGCCCGGCGACGGCGTCGTCGCCGGGGCCGGGCGGGTCGGCGGCCGGCCGGTGTTCTGCTACGCCCAGGATTCCGCCTTCATGGGCGGCTCGCTGGGCCAGGCGCACGCCGACTCGATCGTCCGCGTGCTCGAGCTCGCCGGCCAGTCCGGCGTCCCGGTCGTCGGCTTCGTCGAGTCCGGCGGCGCCCGGCTGCAGGAGGGCCACGCCGCCCTCGCCGGCTACGGGCGGATCTTCAGGGCGAGCGTCGCGCTCTCGGAGCGCGTCCCGCAGATCACCGTCGTCGGCGGCGTCGCGGCCGGAGGCGGCGCCTACTCGCCCGCGCTCACGGACTTCGTGGTCATGACCGAGTCCGCGCGCATGTTCCTCACCGGCCCGAAGGTGGTCGAGGCGGCGCTGGGCGAGCAGGTCTCGATGGAGGACCTCGGCGGCCCGGGCGTGCACTCGCACAACGGCGTCTGCCAGCTCGTGGCGCCGGACGACCGCGCCGCCGCCGGTCTGGCCCGTGAGCTCCTGGCGCTGCTGCCCTCGAGCTTCGGCGGCCAGCCGCCGATCGCGCCCTCGGCCGGCCCGGGCGCGGACGACCCGGATGCGGCCGTGCCGACGGAGGCGCGCAAGGTCTACGACGTGCGCGACGTCGCGGCCGCGCTTGCCGACCAGGGTCACCTGCTGGAGCTCAACGCCGACTGGGCGCGGAACATGGTCACGGCCCTGGCGCGGATCGAAGGCCGCCCGGTCGCCTTCGTCGCCAACCAGCCGCGGCGGTTCGGCGGCGTCATCGACAGCGCCGCCGCCGAGAAGGCCGCGCTCTTCATCAACTCCTGCGATCGCTTCGGGATTCCGCTCGTGGTGCTGGTCGACACGCCGGGCTTCATGCCCGGCTCCGGTCAGGAGCGCGCCGGGGTGATCCGCCATGGTGCCTCGCTGCTGCGCGCGTTCGCCGGCGCGCGGGTGCCGAAGGTGACCGTCGTCCTGCGCAAGGCCTACGGCGGCGCTGTGATCACGATGAACTCGCGCGACCTCGGTGCCGACATGGTCTTCGCCTGGCCGTCGGCTGAGGTCGGGATCATGGCCGCCCGCCAGGCGGTCGGGATCGTTCACCGGCGGCGGCTCGCGGACGCCAACGGCGACGCGGGCGAGCTGCTCGGGGAGCTCGAGGAGGCCTATGCCGACGAGCATCTCAACGCTGATGCAGCCGCGGCCGCGGGGTTCGTGGACGAGGTGATCGAGCCGGAGACCACCCGCGACCGGCTCGCGTGGGCCCTGCGCTCGCTGGAGGGCCGATGACCATCGAGGACCCCTTCGCGCTCATCGCCCGCACGATGTCGGAACGCCGCCCCATTCCGCGCCGCCGCCTGTCCCTCTACGTGGCGCTCGGCGACAGCTTCACGGCCGGCACCGGGTCCAACCCCGGCGAGGCCTGGCCCGAGCGCCTCGCCGCCGGGCTGCGCGCACACAATCCGTCGATCGCCTTCCGCAACCTCGCGGTGGAGGGAGCGACCAGCGCTCAGGTGCTCGACCAGCTCCCGGAGGCGATCGAGCTGGAGCCCGACCTGGTGACGGTCGTGTGCGGGGCCAATGACGTGCTCACGTCCACCCGTCCCGATGCCGGCGCCTACGCCCGCCGCCTGGGGGCGATCTTCGGGCGCCTGCAGCGCGCGAACCCGGCGGTGCGCGTCGTCACCGCGACCTCGCCCGAGCGCTGGGACTTCCTCGAGCTCGGGCCGCGCACGAGGGCGCGGGTGGAGGGCGGCATCCGCCGCGTCAACCGTGCCACGCGGGTCGTCGCCGACGCCTACCGCGTTCCCTACCTCGAGGTCGCCGGTCATCCGGGGCTCTGCGAGGCGGAGAACTTCAGCGCCGACGGCCTGCATCCCTCGCCGCTCGGCCACCGGCGCGCGGCGCGCGGCTTCGGCGAGCTGGTTCGCGACCGCTGCCGAATTCCGGTTTCGATCGAAGGAGGACAGACATGAACGAGCTGCGCCCCGAGCTAGGCGCCGAGCTGACCACGCGCGGGCGGACGATCACTGAGACCGACCTGGTCTCGTTCTCGTCGCTGACGGGCGACTGGCATCCCCAGCACGCCGACGCCGAGTGGGCGGCCAACGGCCGCTTCGGCGAGCGCGTCGCGCACGGGATGCTGGTGCTCTCCTACGCCCTCGGGCTGATGCCGTTCGATCCCGAGCGCGTGGTCGCCCTCCGCGGCCTCGACTCGGTGACCTTCAAGCGGCCGGTCCGGATCGGCGACACGATCCGGCTGCACTCGACGGTCGAACGGGTGCGCGAGCTCGACGCCGAGCACTCGCTGGTCACCCTCGGCTGGCAGGTGATCAACCAGGACGGCCGGACGGTCGTCCGGGCCCGCGTGGAGGCGCTGTGGCGCTCCGCGGAGACGCCGCCCGCGGAGCTCAACGGCGACGCGGAGGACCAGATCGTCGATCGCGAGCGGGTGCTGCTGTGATCCTCGAGGGCAAGAAGATCGTCGTCACGGGCGTCGTCAACCGGCACTCGATCGCGTACGCGATCGCCGAGCGCGCCCAGCGCCAGGGCGCCGAGGTGGTCCTGACCAGCTTCGGCCGCGTGCGACGGATGACCGAGCGCGCGGCGAAGAAGCTGCCTGAGCCGGTCGAGGTGCTGGAGCTCGACGTCAACAGCGACGAGGACCTGGCGGCGCTGCCGCAGGCGCTCCCGTCCCACTGGGAGCGCGTCGACGGGGTCGTGCACGCGATCGCGCACGCGCCGCCCGACGCGCTCGGCGGTGAGTTCCTCTCCGCGCCCCGCGAGAGCGCCCGCATGGCGTTCGAGACCAGCGCCTACTCCCTGAAGGCGCTCGCCAGTTCGCTCGCGCCGCTCATGGTCGCCCAGAACGGCGCCGGCAAGGGCGCCAGCGTCGTCGGGCTCGATTTCGACGCCTCCGTCGCCTGGCCGGCCTACGACTGGATGGGCGTCGCCAAGGCCGCGCTTGAGTCGGTCTCTCGCTATCTGGCGCGCGACCTGGGGCCGTCCGGCGTGCGGGTGAACCTGGTTTCTGCCGGGCCGATCTCGACCCCGGCGGCATCGGGAATCCCCGGGTTCGAAACCCTCGCCGGCGCGTGGTCCGACGGTGCGCCGCTGGGTTGGGACAGCTCGGATGCGGGCGCGGTCGCCGACGTGGCGCTCTTCCTGCTCTCGGACCTCGGGCGGGCGATCAGCGGCGAGATCGTGCACGCCGACGGCGGCTTCCACGCCCTGGGAGTGGCCGGGGTGGGCCAGCCCGCCGTCAGTGAATCAGCCACTTGAGCGCCGCGAGCGCCAGGCCGAGGCTGCCCGCGACCAGGCCGGCGCGCAGCGCGATCCACGTCGTGCCGCCCGCGACCCTGCGCACGACGGCGCCCCACACGAACAGCAGCGCGACGTTGACCCCGGTCGCGATCCAGAGCGCCGTCTGGATCGTGTAGACGTCCACGAGGGCCAGGGCCACGACGGCTGAGGCCGGCAGCGCGGCCTCCACCATCGGCCATTCGTGCTTGACCCCGGCCGCCACCGCGTCGCGGGTCACCGGCACACGGTCCTTCGCGCTGCGGGCGAGCACGTGCGCCCAGGCGTGCGCGAGGGCAAAGATGATCGCGGTCACCAGGAGGGCGGCGATCACGATCGCCGGTCGTTCGGCGCCCGGCAGGGTGGCGATCACCGAGGTCGCGAGCACCGTGCCGTAGAGCGTCGCCGCAAGGTTCTCGCGCGGGAGCAGCGCCCGCAGCCGCTGCACCGGCACGCGCGGCCGCCTAGGAGCGGTCGGGGATCGCCTGCACGGCCCAGGCGTTCCCGTCCGGGTCGCTGAAAAAGACGAAATCGCCCCAGGGGAAGTTCTGGACCTCGCCCACGTCGACGCCCCGCTCGACCAGCTCGGCGCGAGCGGCCTCGATGTCGTCCACGACCATCTGCATGCCGCGGACCGAGCCGGGTTCGGCGTCGGTCACCCCGGTGCCGATCGTGATCGAGCAGGCGGAGCCCGGCGGGGTGAGCTGGACGAAGCGCAGCTCGTCGCTGACCTGATGATCGTGGTCGGCCACGAAGCCCACCTGCTCGGTGTAAAAGCGCTTGGCCCGGTCGACGTCGGAGACCGGGATCGCGACGAGTTCGAGCCGCCAGTCCATTCGACACGCCATCCTATTGACGAGATGCTCCTCGCGCTCGCGATCGCCGGGCTGTTCGTGCTCCCCGACCCGTGGCGGGTGATCGTCGTCGTCGTCGCGGCGCTGATCGAGGTCTTCGAGGTCTGGTTCTGGATCCACTTCCTTCGCCGTTACCGGGTGCAGACCGGGGCCGAGGCGATGATCGGCGAGCGCGCGGAGGTGATCGGGCCCGGGCGGGTTCGCCTGCGAGGCGAGATCTGGAGCGCACGCGGGGCGATCGCCGGCGCCGACACCGTGCGGGTCACCGGGATCGACGGGCTGACCCTCGAGGTCGAGCCCGACTCGGGGTAGTAACCCGACCGCAACACTGCGGCCGCCCGCGGGAGTAATCTCGCGCCAGCATGGGCAGGCCGGGGATCGTGCTCTGGGTCGTGGCGGTCGCCGCCGCCTCTCTGGCCACGGCCACGCTCGCCGGGGCAGAGCAGGGTTCGAAGCACGCGGACCGGTTGGTGGGGACGAAGGCCGGGGACGAGCTCAAGGGCTTGCGCGGGCACGACGTGCTGATCGGAGGGCGCGGGTCCGACGTGCTGATCGGCGGCCGCGGGCCCGACGAGCTCAAGGGCGGACCGGGGCGCGACGGCTTCAACATGCGCGACGGCGTCCAGCTCGCCGCTCGCGGCAACGACACGATCGAGGCCCGCGACGGCGGCAACGACGAGATCAACTGCGGCGACGGTTACGACGTGGCGATCGTCGACGCGACGGAGGACGGCGTGTACGACTGCGAGGTCGTCCGGGAGCCGGCGCCATGATCGGCCCCCCGCAGGACCACAGCTCGAGGCTGGCTCGCGGCGAGCTCGCCGATCCCGAGGCCGTCGAGCGGCTCGAGCGCGCCGACCGCGACTCCCTGCTGCGGCGGCGCGACTTCCTCGGCCGCACCGCCGCGCTCGCCGGGCTCGCGGGAATGGCGAGCGTGCTCCCGGCGGAGACGCTCGTTGCCCAGGCGGCCAAGCACGCGACGCGCAAGCCGTTCCCAAAGCCCCGCGACCTGCCGATCGACACCTTCGTCGTGCTGATGATGGAGAACCGGTCCTTCGACCACTACTTCGGTTGGCACCACAAGGCCGACGGCAAGAACGCCGGGCTCGAGTACCCGAACCTCGACGGCTCGCAGCTCTTTCCCACCCATCGGCTCACGCCCGACTTCCAGGGCTGCGCCTTCCGCGACCCCAACCACGGCTGGGACGGCGGGCGCTTCCAGTACAACGGCGGCCGTCTCGACGGCTTCTACAGCGGCAACGCGGAGGGCACGGGCAGCGACGAGTACGCGCTCGGCTACTACCTCAAGTCCGACCTCGGCTTCATCCCGCACGTGGCCGACGCCTACCAGCTCTACGACCGCTGGTTCTGCTCGATCATGGCCTCGACCTACCCCAACCGCCACTACCAGCTGGCGGCCCAAAACGGCGGGCAGAAGTCCAATGAGCTGCCGTCGGGGACCGGCGGGATGCCATGGGAGACGATCTTCGACCGGGCGCTCTCACGCGGGCTGCGGGTCGGCTACTACGTCTCCGACCTGCCGGTCCCGGCGCTCTACGGAACGCGCGGGCTGCAGTGGGTGCGCCCGATCTCGCAGTTCTACACGGACGCGGCCGCGGGCACGCTACCCCCGATCACGTTCGTCGACCCGCCGTTCAAGGACGGGGGCGGGGGAGACGGGATCTCGGCCGACGAGCACCCACACGGCGACGTCCGCCTCGGTCAGGCGTTCATGTCCGACGTCGCGCACGCGTTCATCGCCTCCCCGCAGTACCGGCGCGGAGCGATGTTCATCAACTACGACGAATGGGGCGGCTTCTTTGACCATGTCAAGCCCCATCACGTGCCCGACGACCGCACCAACCCGGCCGATCTCGCCAACGACTGGTCGTTGACCGGGTTCCGCATCCCCGCCGTCGCGATCTCCCCCTACACCCGCGCCGGGCGCAAGGGCGGGCGGGTGAGCCACATGACCTGCACGCACGAGTCGATCCTGAAGCTGATCAGCTACCGCTACGGCCTCGGAACGCTGACCAAGCGCCACCGCTACGCGTCCAACGTCGGCCGCAGCTTCGACTTCAGCGGCCACAAGTTCGACCCGCCGGAGCTGCCGGACCCGGCGGCGATCGCCGCGACCCCGTGCTCGGTCGACGGCAGCGCCGAACGCCCGAAGCAGCACGACCTGGTGTCGCTGGAGACGTCGGGCCTGCTCGAGCGCCTTGGCTACGAGGTCCCAAAGGTCACCTACGACTCGCTCTTTCGCTATCCCGACCGGATCCGCCGGGCGTTCGCGACGGGGAACGGAAAAGGGCCCCGTTAAGGGGCCCTTTGGTCCGAAAGGACGTACCGCCAGCGAATCCCGCCGCTGGCTCGTCGGTCCTTCAGCTTTGAAGTCCTAACGACCGCGCGTTACCCACCCTAACACTGATTTTCGGCCAGGGTTACGGTTCCCCTCCGAACCCGGATCACGCACGTTTGCGGGGCTTTTCCTTCTCGTACAACGGCGCTCCCAGACGTTGTACGGGTGGGTCACCGCGAACGGATCAGCAGCACGAACGCCAGCAGCGCCTCCGCCAGGGCGACCGCCAGCCAATCGCCGTCGAGCCCGGCCCCGCCGACGAGCCCGAAGGTGACGATCGAGGCGATGGCCAGGGCCACGGCCACCCAGGCAAGCGTCGTCGCGCCTGGCCGAGACCGCGGTTGGCGATCCGGTGGTGCCGCGTAGATCCCCATGGTCGGAGTCCCTTCCGTGCCGTGTCTACGAGGTGCCGCCCGGCACCCCCTGCCTCCAGGGGAGTTCCCGTCGCGACGGCGTTTAACCCTGAGCCGCGGACAAGGTCGCGATGGTCGTCGCTACTCCGCGAGTCCGGCCGCCTCCAGCGCTTGATCGCGAGACGGAAAGCCGTGAGCCGAGCTGATCTTGCCGTTGCGCACCGAGATGATCGATCCCCACTGCTGGTCAACTTCGATCCCGCTCGCTCGACCGCGCCCCCTGGCTCGCTGAATCGTGACGACGCGGTCTTCGTCAATCTTGTGGACCTCCTCGAGGTGGAAGAACTCCATCTCCAGCCCCATATCGGGGTCGTGGATATCTCCCCACCACTCGCGAAGGCCGTCATGACCGCGATAAGGGCCGGGGACCGGCGACTCCGCCCAGTTTCTGATCTCGATGCCGGAGTCGCACATGTCCGGAGCGGGGTCACCGGCATTGAGTCGTACGAACCAAGCGCGGACGATCTCGGCGCTTTCTTGCGTCATCGTCCGCGCAGTATCTCGCGGAAGGTCGCTTCCCATGCGAAGCGACGCTCCGCTTTCGTCCAAAGCCGCTACATCCGCTTTACACGCGAAGCGAGCAGCTATGCCTGGCCTTCGACGCTGCCCCAAGTCTGAATCAGGGTGAAGGTGGTGCCCCATCTGCCGGGCTCAGCCAACTCGGCCTCGGCCTCGTGGCGCAGCGAGGCGAGCTCGTCCTCGCTCAGGTTCTGAAGCAGACGAGATTCGAGCGCGACGCTGAACTGAAGCGGCAGACGCAAATAGGGATGGCCCGGCTTGAGCGCGATTACATGCGCGTCGATCGCCGGCTCCTCGATGCCGATTTCACAGAGGAGTTCGGGAAGTCCGCGACCGGCTTCGCCACCCAGGCCGGCAAAGATCTCGGAGAGCAATCCGATCAGCCTCTCGGCCGCGGGGGCAGTCGGATTGAAGTGCCACGAGCCGAGGTCCCACTCCTCCAGCACCAGCACGCCACTGGGCTTGACCAACCGCCGGTGCGCAGCCACCTGCTCACGCTCACGTCCGAGCGGAGCGATCACGTAGCGGGCGTGGACGAGATCGAAAGATTCGGGCTCCAGCTTGGTCTCGAACAGGTCATCGACGACGAGCTCCACGTTGGAGATCCCCTCTGTCTCCAGAAATGAACGAGCGGCATTGAGCAGGTTCTGGTCTACATCGCCGCCGACTACCCGGCCGGACGGGCCGACCCACTCGCTCAGGATCCGAAGCCAGCCCAGTGCTCCGCAGCCCACGTCAAGGGTGCGGCTCCCGGATCCGCCGTTGACCTTCGAGAGGAGCCGCCGACCGGCGGGCTCCCACACGCGCGACTGAAGCTGCAGGCGCTCCAACTCGGAGGGTTGGTCGGCCAGCAGGTAGTCCTTCGACGACACCGCTACGCAGTATCTCGCGGAAAGCGCCGCATTCCATGCAAAGCGGAGCAAACCCTCAGCTCGAGGGGGCGCAAGCCGACCCGTCGGGGAACCGCTACTCCCCTGCACTCGGGCACTCGATCGGGCGCTGCTGGGCACTAGCGCCACAAATCAGCTGGCAGAGCAGGCAAACCAAGCGGATCTCCGGGGCGCCGAAACCCCTGCTGTCAAGCGGCTAGACTCGCCGCTCCCGGGCGCTTAGCTCAGTTGGGAGAGCGCCAGCTCGACAAGCTGGAGGTCACTGGTTCGAGCCCAGTAGCGCCCACCTCGAAGACCCCGCTCTACAGCGGGGTTTTCTCGTTCTCGGGAGTTCGGGGAGGAGGCTCTCGGGCGCCGGCGCCTCGATTCTGCCCGGTTCCGCCCAATCAGCACCCTGTACGAGCGCTCGCGGCCGCTCTCGCTCACCATCGCGACGGCTCATCAGGTGCGTGTAGACGCGGAGGCTGAACCGCGGGGTCCGCGTGACCGAGCTGCGCCACGATGTAGGCCGGATCCTCACCGCAGGCGGCGAGCAGGCCGCGAGCCGGTCGAGGACCTCGTATAGAGAAGAGCGCCGCGGGATCCTGTTTGGTTGATGCGCGAACAGGGGGATGGTCTGGGCCTCGCAGCCAGTCCCATCCCCTGCTCGCTATATGGCCCGCTCCGGCTGAAGGGGGGGACAGCCGGACGCGGGAGCCTAATCTTGGGTCTTCCCGGGCCCCCTGTCGGTAAACGCCGTGCTTTTTGGGATGTACGAAAGCGGCGCCAGGGACGCCGGGTAAACGCGGAGCCTCGGGGGTAGGTCGTCCTCATTATCGGGAAAGCCCAGAGGCAAGGACGAGAGATGGCAATTCGACGCAAGGTCGAGCACCTGATCCACAAGCGCGACGGATCGATCGGCGAGCGCGATAGCTACGGGAACGATCCGGCCTCGCGCCCCGGCTGAACGGACTCGGTGGGCCATGGGCAGCGGATTTGCGCCCTTCCCACGGAGTAGACGCAACTTGTCCCTCCGGGACGAGACGGGACACACGGCCCCGGGCCCGCGAGCAAGCAGATGGTCCGGTGCCGCTCTTGCACGCGCGGGCAGTCCTACCTTGCCCTGGCGCGGCTCCACCCGGATCGTATGGGACCGTGTGCGCTCCATGGACGAGTCGCTGATCGAGATCTTCCAGCGAGAGCTGCGAATCCAATGCAGCTTTGTCGTTCGGGGCGCGGTCCAGGTGAATGCCGGGCTGAAGGAGATGGATGTCGACGGAGTCTGGTTCGCGCTCCAGGGGATCCTGATCTCAGCTTCGAATGCGTCGAAGGTGCTTTGGGGCACCAATGCCAAAGTGAAAGCCGCGCGGGCGTCATTACGCGAGTCGGTGCAGGTCGACGACGACTCACCGCTCAACGACCGCCGTGTGCGCAATAGCTTCGAGCACATCGACCAACGGATCACGAAGTGGTTCGGCCAGAAGGGGTCCGCAAACATGTACGTCGGCCGCAACATTGGCGCGCCGGACTCCGTCAAGATTGACGGCGAACCTCCCGCCGACCCGTTTGGTCAGTTTGACCCCAAGACCTCCAAGCTGACCTTCTGGGAGGAGTCGGATTGAGCTCCAGGCGATCATCGTGGAGGCAGAGCGAATCATTGACGCGATTGATCGGGCGTTGGCCGAGCGATCCGGATCGGGATAGACACTGGTATGAGCCCAGTAGCGCCCATCACCCGGCCTTCGACAGCGCCTAATCCGACAGCCCGGCGGCTTCGAGGGCATTAGCTTCGTCGTAGAACTCGCGAATGCGCACGATCAGACCGTCCCGGATCGTGAGCAACTCGTAGTCGGTCGAGCGGACCTCGGCGCCACTCGCCGCGCCGCGCCCCACCTCGGTGCCCTTGACGAGAACCTCATCGCCTCCGCAGTCGATGACCTGCTGGACGTCAAATCGGTAGTCGGCGAAGCTCTCGAGCCACTCCTCGAGCCGCTGCCTGACTCCCTCACGGCCCCGATAGGTCGTGCCGTCCTCGGGTGCGCTCCACTCGACGTCGGGATGGCACAACGCCATCGTTCTGGGCATCGCGGCCAGCAGCGTGTTCTTGCCCGTGGCCGGCTCGTACCAGCGCGTCGCGATCTCCACGTTCTCCTGCGACATCGCCCCCGCAGTATCTCGCGGCGGGCGCCGGGCCTTGACATGGGGCGGGCACGCGCGAGCCGGCCAACAGGCGGCGCCCCGCCGATCTCAGCGAGGCGCCGTACGCGGTAGGTGTTTCATCGCGAGGGGGGCAAGCCCTCTCGCTGTGGCATTAACGTCGAGCGCCGCGCCGCGCTTTCGGCGACAGCGCGACACCGGACGCGGGGACGGGATTCGCACCGCACCACTTGACCTGGCCCTCGCCGGTCGAAGATACTCGCGCGCATGTTCTCCACAGTGGCCGTCGGTACCGACGGATCGGCAACGGCAGGCGAAGCGGTCGAGAAGGCGGCCGAGATCGCCCGACGCTTCGACGCAAAGCTCGTTCTCCTGAGCGCGACCGAGGGCCCCGGCGCCCCGCCGGACGGGGATCCGGAGCTCCAGTGGGCGACCAACTCCGCGGCCCGGGTCACGGCGCTCCTCGAGCAGCTCGCGCACGAGCTCGGCGAGGATGGGCTCGAGGTCGAGACGCGGGCGGAGGAGGGCGATCCCGCCGAGACCCTGGTGCGCCTCGCCGAGGAGGCCGGCGCCGAGCTGCTGGTGATCGGCAACAAGGGGATGCAGCGACGGGTACTCGGGAGCGTTCCGAACACGGTCACGCACCGAGCCGGCTGCTCGGTCCTGGTCGTCAAGACCACCTGACCGCGTCGACCGATGGGCGCTATTCGTCCCCTGAGAGGACGGTTTGCGCCCATGACCGGGGGTGGGCGACCGCGGTGCGATTGGGAGGGTCTGGCAGCGAGGTGCGGCCGGTGGTGGCGGCGGTCAGGAAGGCAGGCACCCCACGAGTGTCGAGTTTGGTGCCCTCAGAGCGACTAAGTCGACGCTCGGCGTCGAGGTGCGCGCCTCCCGCCGGCCGATGGGCGCTTTCGTCCTCGGGGAGGACGGTTTGCGCCCGCGGCGGGGAGTGGCGATGAATTGGCGGCGCTCGCCGGGTCGTAATCACGAACCCGAGCAGAGGAGGCAGCCATGCCCGCCCGAGACCGCCTGCAGCTGGCGCGCGACGTCTACGGCGCCTACGTTTCCGGCGATCGCGCCGCGCTGGAGGAGCTGATCGCCGACGACTTCGTCTTCTACAGCCCGCCGGACCCGGGCATCGACCGCGAGGCCTACTGGGAGCGTTGCTGGCCGAACTCCGAGACCCTGAAGGCGTTTGACTTCGTGCGGCTGGTCGAGAACGGGGATGAGGTGATCGTCACCTACGAGAGCACGAAATCCGACGGGCGGCGCTTTCGCAACACGGAGGTCCTGACGTTCACCGGCGACGACCGGCTGGCCCGTGCCGAGGTCTACTTCGGCTGGGACGTGGAGTAGCCGCCAGGCGAACACACGTTCGATATGCTCGCGACGTGCCGTGCGATTTCTGCCGCAGTCCGCGCGTGCGCTGGCGCTACCCGGCCGGCGAGCGCTCGTGGGCGGCGTGCGAGCGCTGCCATGGGGCGATCGCCAGCGACGACCGCCAGGCCCTCTTGGAGCGCGTGCTGTTCGCGCCCATTCCCCGCAGCGTCTCCGACCGCTACGCGCCGCTGATCCGCAGTCGAGCGCGGGAGCTGCACGAGGAGTTCTGGGAGACGCGCAGCGGCCCGCCGACGCCCGGCTGAGCGTCGTTTCGCGGCTAACAGCCGGGGTAAATGGTCCGTCCGAGGCTTCGCTGAGGCCCGAAAGGAGGACGAGACATGTACATCGGCATCGGGACGCTGATCATCATCATCCTGCTGATCATCCTGCTCACCTAGTCGTTGCTGGGCCCGTGCACGGCGATCATCGCGCCGATCACGGTGACGATGATCATCGCGAACACGATCCACTCGGCGACGCTGTTGAGGTCGAAGGCGGCCGCGTAGACCAGCGCCGCCAGCACGAGCACGCAGACGGCGGTGAGGATCTGCAGATGGCGGCGCTGCCGCTCGAGCTTGCGCTCGTGCGGCAGCGAGTGCGTCGGCGTGTGGTGCAGTCCGTGGTGCTCGCCGGAGCGCTCGGGCTCGCCGCTCATCGGCTCAGCGGTGACCGTCGAACGTGATCACCTGCTGGATCCCGCTCGGGCGATTGGCGTAGCGCATCGTCGTGTCGAGCAGGCCTGGCGCGAACGAGATCCGCTCGCGGTTGGCGTCCGAGCGCCAGAGCGAGGGGTCCGGGGTCCCGTACTTCGCCTGGAGCTCCGAGCCGGAGGCCGCGATCGCGTTCCAGATCGCCGTCTGGCAGGCCTTGAGCTTGCCGTTGCCGCAGTAGCTGTTCGCGAACGGCGCCTTCGTCTTCATCCCGAGGAGGTCGCGGATATCGCGGTCGAAGTACTGATACCAGCCGTCGTACTGACCGCCGGGCGGCAGGTTGAAGCGCGAGAACAGGCTGTTCAGCTCATCCAGCTGATCGCCGAGCTTCGGCGCCATGAACGCGTCGGCGACGTTGTTCCAGGAGCCGTCCATCGACGCGGCGCCGGGGTCGTCGATGAAGCCGTCGAGGTCGCGGTCGAGGCGGCTGCCACCGCGCTGCTTCCACGTGATCATCAGGTCCAGCATCTGCTGCGCCTGCGGCGTCGGGGCCGTGGTGCCCTTGAGCAGCCGCTTCAGCAGCGGCACCGTGTCGATCGCGCGCACGTCCTGGGTCGCCGCGGCGTTCATCGCCGAGGTCACCGCCGGGAGATTCCACTTGCCCTTCTTGGACGCGAGCCGGTCGAGGTTCTTGTTCAGCAGGTCGATCCGCCCAACCGAGCCGTTGTGGCCGTACTCGTTGTCGGCCGCTGCGAACCCCTTCGCGGTGGTCTGGTTCCAGTTGGTGATCGTGCCGTCCTCCGGGTCGATCCCCTGCGGGTGGTCCTTCTTGCCCACGAACCCGGTCCACTCGTACTTGCCGGTGCCGAGCGTCGGCAGGCCCGGGTCCACGTTCTTGTTGCGGATCGGGAGCAGGCCCGCCGTGTACATCGCGATGTTCTTGTCGTCGATGTAGAACGAGTTGAACGTCTGCGGGGTCAGCGACGCGGCCTTCAGGAACGACTTCGCGCTGTGCACCTGGCCGTTGGAGAGCCGGCGGTTGTAGAGCAGGTCGAGGGAATCCTTGCCGTAGGAGGAGCGCTTCGACGAGATCGCCACCTTCTCGCCGCCGACCGTGGCGTAGCCGACCACCGGTCCGTGGACGGTCGTGTGGAAGGCGACGGGCTGGCCGTCGAGGGTGCCGGCGTCGAAGTCGCCCATCGGCAGGCACTGGCCCTTGTACTCGTACATCGTGTCGCTGCCGTTGCAGAGCTTCTCGACGAACTGGTCGATGATGTCGCCGGACGCCGAGGTCAGGGTGTGGGCGAAGTCCTCGCCGCGCCCGATCAGCGCGTAGCCGGGGAACGGCGCCGACGTCGCGCCGCGCCACTGGAGGTCGCCCGCGTGCATGTCGATCTCGTAGGTGAGGCCGGGATAGAAGTAGCCGATCTGCGGCCCGCCGACCATCAGCGGCTCGCCGGTCTTCGAGTGGTCGGCCGTGATCATCAGCGTGTTCGAGGCGTGCGTCGGAGCCGCCGGCGCCTTCGCCGCGAGCTTGGCGTCAGCCACGGCCGGGGTCGGCGTGAAGCTGCTGTGGTCGAGGATCACGCTCCCCTTCGGCTCCTTCGGGATCGTCCCGTACGGAAAGCGCCCGTCGACCGAGGTCGCGAGCTCGCGGTTCTTGAACTGGCGCAGGTCGTTGAAGACGCTGAGGCCCTTCTTGCGGCCGAGGCGCTGCTGCAGGCCGGAGAGGAACTCCGACCGCCGGGCCTCGTCGCCGCCGCCCTGGCCCACGAACTGGCCCTTGAGGGCGTTGAGGGCGTACACGTCGTTGCGCGCCCATGGCGTGATCGTCGACCCCTGCGACGCGCGGTAGTCGTTGATCCCGGTGACGAAGACGTCGATGTCGTGCAGGACCGCCTGGCCCTCGGGCCCCGCGGCCGCGAGCACGTCGGTCTGCTTGGCGACCTCGGCCTCGGTCTGGGCGCTGGGGACGAAGTTCTGGAGGCCGCTGATCAGGCTCAGCGCGTCGAGTCCCGGCGCGTCGATCGCCGCCACGCGGGCGTTGTAACGCGCCTGCTCGAGCAGCAGACCCGCGGTCCTCGGCCGCGATCCAGCCCGCGGCCCAGACGCCGTCGTCGTGCGTCGCGCCGGTGACGTGGGGGACGTTGTAGGAGTCGCGCTCGATCGTGACGCCCGGCCGCGGCACGGCCTCGATCTTGCTCGGAGTCGCGGTGTCGACCCCAAACTTCTCCGACTTGAAGTACGTCGTCAGGTCGCCCTTGGTGACGTCGTCGAAGAGAGGCGTCAGCCCGTCGTACATCTCCGCCTGAGTGGAGGCCCCGGCGGGAATCGGCAGCCCGCCCCACTGACCCGAGGGGATGATGTTGAGGGCCGTCGACGCATAGTCGGTCTGCGCCGCCGCCTGGGCGGGCAGTGCCAGCCCGATGACCGCACCCACCATCGCCGCCGTACGCCGCATCGGACCGCCTCCTTGTAGTCGCGCCCCCAGGCCGTCCCTGACCCGGACTCTCAGCCACAGAACATACCCGCGCGTTCGGAGTTGCGCCGCTACCGGCGCATCTATGCTCGCCGCGCATGTCCGGGCCTCTCGGCACCTACGTCGCCTTCGTGGTCTGCCTCGGGGCCGCGGCGCTCGCCGGGTCGGCGATCCTCATGGCGTGCGGGCGACGCCGCTGGTCGCGCCTGGCGCCGGCCGTCGGCCTCGCGGCGTTGTGCCCCATCGCCTGGGGAACCGTCCAGCTCGGTGGCCACGGCACGACGGCGATCATCGCGATCGCCGTGGTCGCCGCCGGTTCGGCGCTGTACGTGCTCCCGCGGGTCGAGGGGCTGCGCGGGGCGCTGCGCAACGGGCTGCCGCTGGAGCTCGCCGCGGTGGTCGCCGCCTCGCTGCCGTTCATCGTCGAGCAGCGCTTCGGGATCCTCGGCACAGGGCTCAACCCCGACATGTCGCAGCACCTCCTCGCGGCGAGCCAGCTCGCGTCCGGCGGCACGGAGCGGTTGATCGACGCCGGCTATCCGCTCGGCCCGCACTCGATCGCGGTCGCCGTCTCGGCGCTCGGGCCGAACCTGGTCCAGGCGTTCAACGGGCTGCAGATCGCGATCGCCGTCGCCACCTGTCTCGTCGGGCTCGGGGCTCTCGAGCACCTGACGGCGTCGCGGCGGATCGCGGGGGCGTTGCTCGTGGGCTTCGCGTACCTGCTCGCCTCCACGTACGTCCAGGGGTCGTTCAAGGAGGCGCTGGAGGCGCTGTTACTGATCGCCTTCGCGGTTGGGCTGGGCGAGCTCGCCGCCGACTGGCCGCTCACCCGTCGCGCGGGCCCGCGCGCGTTGCGCGCCGTGCCGCTCGCCGTGCTGGGTATCGGCGCCCTGTACGCCTACAGCTTCCCCGGGCTCGTCTGGCTGGCGGGAGCGCTCGGTGTCTGGGCGGTCGTCGAGCTGGCGCTCGCCGCGCGGGCCGGCGGCCTCGCCCGGGTCCGCTCCGGCGTGCGGCAGGCCGCCCCGGCGACGCTGGTCGCGATCGCGGTGCTCGCCGTCGTCGCCGCGCCCGAGATCGGGCGGATGCTCGACTTCGGGAGCTTCGAGACCTTCAACCCCGCGGGGTCGGGGCTGGGCAACCTCTTCAACCGGCTCTCGCCGCTCGAGGCGCTCGGGATCTGGCCGTCCGGCGATTTCCGGGTCGAGCCGGGCGACGGGGCCATCCCGGCGGTCGTGTTCTACCTCGGCGCCGCGCTCGCCGCCGGCGCCCTGGCCTTCGGGCTGCGGTGGTGGTGGCGCGAGCGCGAGCGCGCCGTCCCGGCGGCGCTGGGAGCCGCCGCCCTGCTCTGGCTCTATGCGCTGGTCGCGGGGACCCCCTACCAGGAGGCGAAGGCGCTGGTGCTGATCGCGCCGCTGGCGATGCTGATCGCGGTGCGGGCGCTGCTCGAACGGGCGCCGACCGTTGCCGAGGCGCGACGGATCCTGGGGCGCAGGGCGATCGCCTACGCGTTTCCCGGCCGCGCCCGGGTGGCGAAGCTGCGCCTCGCGGGGGGCGTCGCGACGGTGGCCTTCCTCCTCGGCGCCGGGATCTCGAGCGGCCTCGCGCTCGTCAACGGGCCGGTCGGGCCGAGCGGCTACTCGTCCGAGCTCACCGAGCTGCGGACGGAGCTCCCGCCGGGCTCGACCATGGTCGTCGCGCCCCGGGAGCTGCTCGCCGACCAGCACGGCGCCGATTGGATCGCGTGGGAGCTGCGCGGCAATCGGATCTGCGTGGTCGAGGAGGGCCAGCCGCCTCTGCCGGGGACGAGCGTCACGCTCAGGGTCTACCTGGACGACGGCGCGGTGGTGCCATACGCGCCGGAGCGCTCCGAGGCGGGCGCGGGCCCCGGCCCGTGCCCACTGATCCCGGACGCCGCCCGCGCCGATCCGAGCGCGGGCGGCTGACCGGATCCTGAGCGTCTACTGGCTGTTGCTGAACGCGAGCTGGCCGCGCACCGCGCCGTCCGGATACGCCTTGGTGTGGATGTTGGCGTAGTACTTCTCCGGCTTCGCGGCGATCTTCTTCAGCAGCTTCTTGGTGACGTTCTTGACGCAGCCCTCGTAGCTGCCCGTGCCGTTCAGGCCCTGGGTGTCCTGGAACAGGGGCACCTTCACCGGCCCGGCGACGTCGGGGGCGCCCTTGTGGATATGGCCCTCGATCAGCGGGTCGAGGCCCTTGACCTCGAAGTCGTAACAGAGCTTTTTCTGGGTCGGCTTGACGAAGACGTGGATCTCGCCCTTGCCCTTCGATGCCCCGGGGCCCGGGACCTCGTTCTTGCCCTTCATCTTCGCCTCGAGCTCGGTGGTGTTGCGCCCGGCGAGCGACAGCGCCGGCAGCGCCAGCGCGCCCAACGCGAGCAGACCGAGCACGAGGGTGAGTGTTTGCTTTCGCATTCCCTACCTCCCTTGGTCGTAGCATGGCCGCCTTGGCCACGATCACCGTAGCGCTTCCGGATGGGAGCCCCCTCGAGCTCGACGAGGGGGCTAGCGGCGCCGACGCCGCGGCGGCGATCGGGCCCCGCCTGGCGCAGGATGCGCTTGGGATCCAGGTCGACGGTGAGCTGCGCGACCTGAGTGCCCCGCTTCATGACGGGGCCGAGATCCGGATCGTCACCGCCCGCAGCGAGGGTGAGGACGCGGAGGCGGCCCTCTGGCTCGTGCGTCACGACGCCGCTCACGTGATGGCGACGGCGGTCACGGAGCTCTGGCCCGGGACCAAGGTGTCGATCGGTCCACCGATCGATGGCGGCTTCTACTACGACTTCGAGTTCCCGGACGGCCAGCGCCCGAGCGAGGACGACCTGGAGCGGATCGAGGCGGCGATGCGCGAGCACATCGGCGCCGACGAGCCGTTCGAGCGCACGGACGTCTCGGCGGCCGAGGCGATCGAGCGCTTCCGGGCGGAGGACCAGCCCTACAAGGTCGAGCTGATCGAGGACCTGGTCCGCGACCAGGGGGTCGAGACGGTGTCGCTGTATCGCAACGGCCCCTTCACGGATCTTTGCCGCGGGCCGCATGCGCCCTCCACCGGGCGGATCAAGGCCTTCAAGCTGAACTCGATCGCGGGCGCCTACTGGCGCGGGGACGAGGCCCGGCAGATGCTGACCCGGATCTACGGCACCGCCTTTCACTCCCAGAAGGACCTCGACGAGCACCTCAAGCGGCTCGAGCTTGCGCGCGAGAACGACCACCGCCGGCTCGGCCCCGAGCTCGACCTGTTTCGCCTGCGCGAGGAGTCGCCGGGGATGCCGTTCTGGCTCCCGAACGGGACCGTGCTGCTGCGGCTGATCGAGCGCGAGGTCCGCGAGCAGCTGACCAAGGGCGGCTACGAGGAGATCCGGACGCCGAGGGTGCTCGATGAGGAGCTCTGGCACCGCTCCGGCCATTGGGACAACTACCGCGAGAACATGTACTTCGTCGAACCCTCGCAGCGCGAGGGCGACCAGCGCCGCTACGCGCTGAAGCCGATGAACTGTCCGGGCGCCTGCCTGGTGTTCGGCTCGGTGCGCCACTCGTATCGCGAGCTGCCGCTGCGCCTCGCCGAGTTCGGCGACGTCTCGCGCTACGAGCGCGAGGGCGTGCTGCACGGGCTGCTGCGCGTCCGTGCGTTCACCCAGGACGACGGTCACGTCTACTGCACCCTCGATCAGGTCCCCGACGAGGTCGACTCGATCTGCGCCGCGATCGACGAGCTGTACGCGCGCTTCGGCTTCGACGACGTCCGGGTCGAGCTCTCGACTCGGCCCGAGAAGTCGATCGGCACCGATGAGCAGTGGGAGCGAGCGACGTCCGGCCTGCGCGAGGCCCTCGACCGCCAGGGCCGCGACTACGAGATCAGCCCGGGGGAGGGGACCTTCTACGGGCCGAAGATCGACTTTCACGTCACCGACGCGCTCGGGCGCTCGTGGCAGCTCGGCACCTGCCAGCTCGACTTCCAGATGCCGGAGCGCTTTGAGCTCACCTACCAGGGCGAGGACAACGCGGAGCACACCCCCGTGATGATCCATCGCGCTCTCCTCGGCTCGATGGAGCGGTTCGCGGGGATCCTCATCGAGCACTACGGCGGCCGGTTCCCGGCCTGGCTCGCCCCGGTCCAGGCCGCGATCCTCCCGGTGTCCGATGGCTATGTCGAATACGCGCGCGAAGTCGCGGGCCGGTTGGCGGAGGCCGGGGTGCGGGTGCGCGTGGACGAGCGCTCGGAGTCGGTGGGCCGCAAGATCCGCGACGCAGAGCTGGCGAAGTCGCCGTTCATGATCGTCGTGGGCGAGCGCGAGGAGGCCGATTCCAGCGGTGCCGTGCGCTCGCACGAACGCGGTGAGCTGGGCACGGTGGCCGTCGACGAGATCCCGGCGCTGATCGCGCAAGGGGAGACGCAGCAGGACCTGGGGTGACGGCCGAGCTGCGGAGCTCCCCTGTCGACCTCCATGTCTGCGACCTCGGGACCCATTGCACGGTCGGGCCCGTGGCCAGCTCCCACACTACATGCGTGCCTCTATACTGCGCCCCAATGGAAGGCGTCCAGAACCGGCCACGGCGATAGCACCCGTTGCGCCCCCGCCCTTCCCATCGTTCATCCGTCGCTCACTACCGCAGTAGCTTGACGCTTCTCGCCAGCCCGAATCACTAGTGCCGGTCCCGAGGCGGTTCGACCGGCAGCCCCCGGAGCGCGACCAGACGCGGATCAACGAGAGGATCCGCGTCGCTGAGGTGCGCCTCGTCGACGAGGACGGCAGCCAGATCGGCGTGGTCAAGACCGACCAGGCCCTGGCGATGGCGGCCGATCGCGACCTCGACCTGGTCGAGGTCGCTCCGGACTCGAGGCCGCCGGTTGCTCGCCTGCTCGATTACTCGAAGTACAAGTACGAGCAGGAGCAGAAGGCGAAGGCCGCCCGCAAGCACCAGCAGCAGGTCAACATCCGCGAGATCAAGCTGCGGCCGAAGATCGCCGACCACGACTACGAGACCAAGAAGGGTCACGTGGAGCGCTTCCTGCGCCACCAGGACAAGGTCAAGGTGACGATCATGTTCCGCGGCCGCGAGCAGGCACACCCGGAGCGCGGTCGGGCACTGCTGGAGCGACTGTTCGAGGACATCGGCGAGCTGGCGACGATCGAGCAGCACCCGCAGCAGGAGGGCCGCAACATGCACATGCTGCTCGCCCCGTCGCGGCAGGCCTCCGCGCAGGCTCGCGAAGAGGGCCAGGCGGCCGCCTCCGAGTCCGACTCGGGCGGCGAGCCGGCAGCCGCCGCCTGACGGCGACTCGCAGCCCCCTGCGTCTGCTTCAATAGTCGGCCCGATGCCGAAGATGAAGACCCATTCGGGCGCCAAGAAGCGCTTCCGCAAGACCGCCACGGGCAAGCTCCGTGGGCGGCGCGCCTACTCGACCCACATCCTCGAAAAGAAGTCGCCGAAGCGCAAGCGCAACTTCCGCAAGCCGGTCGACATCGCCGAGCAGGACAAGAAGAAGGTCGAGCGGCTGCTGCCCGGAAAGGCGGGCCGATGAGCCGGGCGACGAACGCCGTCGCGCGCAAGCGGCGCAAGAAGAAGGTCCTCAAGCAGGCCAAGGGCTATTGGGGCCGCAAGCACTCCAGCTACCGGTTCGCGAACGAGCAGGTCATGCGGTCGGGCAACTACGCCTACCGCGACCGGCGGCGTCGCAAGCGCGACATGCGGCGACTCTGGATCGTGCGCATCAACGCCGCCGCCCGCCGCGAGGGGATGAGCTATTCGCAGCTGATCCACGGCCTCGACCAGGCCGGCGTCGAGGTCAACCGCAAGATGCTGGCCGACGTCGCCGTGCGCGACCCCGAGGCGTTTCGCCGATTTGCCGAGCAAGCCCGGGAGGCCACGGCGGCCTGAACCACCGCCGCATCTGACTTCACCGGGCGCCCCAAGAGGCGCCCTTTTTGTTGGCGAGGACCGATGATCACGAGCAAGGACAACGAGAAGCTGAAGCTGATCCGCAAGCTTGCGGAGCGCAAGCACCGCGAGCGCGAGGGCCTGTTCGCCGCCGAGGGCGAGGACCTCGTCGCCGCGGCAGCTGCCGCCGGCGCCCCGACCGAGTTCGTGCTCCGCGCCGGCGAGGATGTGGAGCCCGAGCTGCTCGACGCGGTCTCGACCCTGGGCTCGGGGACGCGCGTGATCGGCGTCTACCGCCCGCCGTCCCCGGACGCGACGGAGGGCCCGCAGCTGTATCTGCACGAGGTCGGCGACCCGGGCAACGTCGGCGCGATCGTCCGCACGGCCGACGCGCTGGTTGGCGGCTCGATCGTGATGGGCGCGGGCTGCGCGGACCCGTACGGACCGAAGGCCGTCCGGGCCAGCATGGGCTCGATCTTTCGCATGCCGATCGCGCGCGGCGGCCCGGCTGATCTCGAGCCGCCCGTCGTCGGTCTCGTGGCCCACGGAGGCGTGGCGCCGGACGACGGGCCGGTCGGGGCGCTGATGGTCGGTGCGGAACGCGAGGGGCTGCCGGCGGAGCTGGCGGCCCAGTGCGACCGGCTGTGGACGATCCCGCTTCGCGACGGGGTGGAGTCGCTGAACGTCGCGGCCGCCGTGGCCGTGGCCCTCGGACGGATATCGTCGGCGGCCGCCTGATGGTGGAGCGGATCGAAAGCCTGCGCTCGGAGGCCTCGGCGGCGATCGCCGCGGCGGCGGACACGGGCGAGCTCGAGGAGCTCCGGGTCCGCTACCTCGGCCGCAAGTCGGAGCTCACCTCGATCCTGCGCGGGATCGCCGACCTGCCGGCCGCCGAGCGCGGGGCGGTCGGCTCCGGAGCCAACGCGGCGCGCAAGGCGCTCGAGGCGGAGCTCGACGCGCGGGAGGGCGAGCTCGAGGCGACCGAGCTCGAGCGCTCGCTGGCCGCCGGGGCGATCGACGTCACGATGCCCGGCGCCCCGCCGGCGCCGAGCGCGGCGCAGAACCTGCTCGTGCGCACCCAGCGCGAGATCGAGGACGTGTTCGTTGGCCTCGGCTACCGCGTGATGGAGGGGCCGGAGATCGAGCTCGACTACTACAACTTCACCGCGCTCAACCACCCGCCGGGCCATCCAGCCCGGATGGCCCAGGACACGTTCTACGTCGACCCGGCGACGCTCGCCGCACGGCTCGAGATCGACGGCGCGCCCCCGGGGCCCGAGGACGTCGTGCTGCGCACGCACACGTCGCCGATGCAGGTGCGCTCGATGGAGGCGCAGCCGCCGCCGATCCGGATCGTCTGCCCGGGCCGCTGTTATCGCTCCGACCCCTTCGACGCCACCCACAGCCCGGTGTTCCACCAGGTCGAGGGGCTGGCGATCGGCGAGGCGATCACGCTCGCCGACCTCAAGGGCACGCTCGACGCGTTCGCGCGTGCCATCTTCGGCCCCGAGCGCGAGACCCGCTTTCGGCCGGGCTTCTTCCCGTTCACCGAGCCGAGCGTGGAGGTCGACGTGTCGTGCTTTCGCTGCGGCGGGTCCGGGATGCTTCCGGACGGATCGCGCGACCCGATCTGCAAGGGCGTCGGCTGGATCGAGATCCTCGGCTCCGGCATGGTCGACCCGAACGTGCTCGGCTTCGTGGCCGAACTGGGCTACGACCCCGAGCGGGTCCAGGGCTTCGCGTTCGGGATGGGGGTGGAGCGGATCGCGCAGCTCAAGCACGCGGTGCCCGACCTGCGCAAGTACTTCGAGAACGACGTGCGCGTGCTGAGGCAGTTCCGATGAAGGCGCCGTACAGCTGGCTGACCGCGTACTGCGATCCCGGGCTCTCGGCGGAGCAGATCGGCGATGCCCTGTCGATGCACTCGATCGAGCTCGAGCGGATCTCCCACCTCGGGGCGCCGAGCGCCGAGGGCTTCGTGGTCGGCCGCGTGATCAGCGCCGAGCCGCACCCCAACGCCGACCGCCTGCGGGTGTGCGAGGTCGACGATGGCAACGGCACCCGGACGATCGTCTGCGGGGCGCCCAACGTGGCCGCCGGCCAGACGGTGGCCGTCGTCACCCCGGGCGCCCGCATGCCCGGGGGCGAGAAGCTGAAGAAGGCAAAGCTGCGGGGCGTCGAGTCCGACGGGATGATCCTCTCGGAGCGCGAGCTCGAGATCGGGGAGGACCACGACGGCATCATGGTGCTCGACACCGACGCGGCTCCGGGGACGCCGCTCACCGAGGTGCTGCCGGTCGCCGAGCCGATCATCGAGCTCGAGCCGACGTCGAACCGGGTCGACTGCTTCGGGGTCTACGGGGTCGCGCGCGAGCTGCACGCGGTCACCGGCGCGGAGCTGGCGCCGCCGCCGTGGGCGGAGGACGCGGAGGCGACCGGCGACGGCGTCGTCGGCGACTACGCCTCGGTCGCCGTCGAGGTGCCCGAGCTTTGCCCGCGGTTCTCGGCCCGGGTGTTCACCGACGTCGAGATCGGCCCGTCGCCCCCGTGGTTGAAGGCGAGGCTGACGGGGGCCGGGATGCGACCGATCAACAACGTGGTCGACATCACCAATTACGTGATGCTGCTGACCTCACAGCCCCTCCACGCGTTCGACCTCGACAAGGTGCCCGGCGGCGAGCTCATCATCCGCACGGCGCGCGAGGGCGAGCGCATGACCACGCTCGACGGCGTCGAGCGGCAGCTCGACACCGACGCCGTGCTCGTCTGCGACCGCGACGGACCGACCGGGATCGCGGGGATCATGGGCGGCCAGGTCTCGGAGGTCAGCGACACGACCACGCGGGTCCTGCTCGAGGCGGCCACGTGGAACGGGGTCAACATCCTGCGCACCTCGCGGAAGCTCGGGTTGCGCTCGGACGCCTCGAACCGCAACGAGAAGCAGCTGCACCCCGACCTCGCGCTGCGCGGCCAGCGCGTTGCGTCTCAGTTGCTGGTCGAGCTGTGCGGCGCCCGCCTGGTCCCGGGGACGATCGACGTGACCGGCGAGATCCCCGAGGCGCACCGGCTGCGCCTGCGCGGGGGGCGGGCCGAGCGCGTCCTCGGCCTGGAGATCCCGTTCGCGAGTCAGGCGGAATACCTGCGCCGGCTCGAGTTCGACGTGGCCGAGGACGGCGCCGACCTCGACGCCACGGTCCCGTTTCACCGCCACTACGACGTCACGCGGGAGATCGACCTGGTCGAGGAGGTGGGCCGGATCCACGGCTACGCCGAGCACCTGCCGCCGACCCTGCCCCCGGCGAGCCCTGAGGGCGGGGGGCTGAGCCGCGAGCAGCAGCTGCGCCGGCGCGCGGAGGATCTCGCCCGCGACCTCGGGTTCGACGGGATCGTCACCCTGAGCCTCACCGACCCCGGGCAGCCGCAGCGGCTGCGCATCCCGGCGGACGATCCCCGCGCGCGGACGATCGCGATCTCGAACCCGCTCTCCGGCGAGCACTCGGTGATGCGCACGACGCTGCTCGGCGGCCTGCTGGACGTCGCCCGTTACAACCTCTCCCACGGCGCTCCCCGGGTGGCCCTCTACGAGTCCGGGCGCGCCTACCTGCGCGAGGGTGAACCCGTCGGCGGGGGCACGCTGGGCGGCTCCTTCCCCGGCCTGCGCCCGGCGCCCGCCTTCGAACCGTGGCGCATCGCCTGCCTGGCGAGCGGCAGCGGGCCGGGTGGCGGGTGGAGGGGCGATGAGCTCGAGCCCGACTTCTACGCGCTCAAGGGTGCGCTCGAGGGCCTCACCACGGGGCTCGGCTGCGAGGTTGAGGTCGAGGCGGCCGAGGAGCCGTTCCTGAGCCCCGGGCGCGCCGGGCGCGTGGTGCTCGATGGGGCACCGATCGGTTGGATCGGCGAACTGCACCCACTCGTCTGCCGGGCCTGGGACCTCGAAGCGGCCGCCGGCTTCGAGCTCGACCTCGGCCCACTCGTCGAGGCGTCGCCGGTGGGCGCCGAGCAGTACGAGGACGTGATCACCTACCCCGCCGTCGACCAGGACATCGCGGTCGTCGTGGACGACGACGTCACGGCGGCGCGGGTCCGGGCCGTCGTCGCCGAGGCCGGGGGCAAGCTGCTGCGCTCGATCGAGATCTTCGACCTCTACCGCGGCGAGCAGCTCGAGGCGGGCAGGAAGAGCCTCGCCCTGCGGCTGGAGTTCCGTGACCCGGCGCGCACGCTCACCGACGCCGAGGTCGCGCAGGTTCGCGAGCGGATCACAGCCGCCCTCGCCGAGATCGGGGGGGCGCTGCGTGGCTGATGACCGGACCCGGGTGATCGTCGCCGGCGCGTCCGGCTACGCCGGCGCGCTGACGGCCGAGCTTTGCTGGCGCCACCCACGCCTGGAGCTGGTGGCCGCTACCTCGCGCAGCGAGGCCGGTCAGCGGCTCGACCGCCTCTACCCCCGCTACCGGGCGCCGATCGAGCTCACCGAGCTCGACCTCGCCATGCTCGAGGCGGGCGACGCCGCGTTCGTCGCCTACCCGCACGGGGCCGCGGCGTCGGTGGTCGCCGAGATGCGCGGGCTCGGCATCCAGGTCGTGGATCTGTCGGCCGACTTCCGGCTGGTGGACGCGGCGATCTACGAGCGCTGGTACGCGCCGCACGGCGAGCCCGAGCTCCTGGACAACGCCGTCTACGGGCTCACCGAGCTCGGGCGCGAGCCGATCAGGACCGCCGACCTGGTCGCCAACCCGGGCTGCTATCCGACGGCGGCGCTGCTGGCGCTCGCGCCCCTGGCGGAGCGCGGGGTGATCGCCGCGGTGACCATCGACGCAAAGTCCGGGGCCTCGGGCGCCGGCCGCGGGGCGGGGGAGAGGCTCTCGCTGCCCAACCTGACCGAGAACGTCCTGCCGTACGCGGCCGAGGGCCACCGCCACCTGCCGGAGATCGAGCAGGAGCTGCGCCGGCTGGGTGCCGACGCGCCGGTGACGTTCATCCCGCACCTGCTGCCGATCGACCAGGGGCTGCTCGCCAGCTGCTACGTCGAGCTGTCCGAGCCGGTCGAGGACATCCCGGCGCTGTACGCCGAGCGTTACGCCGGCGAGGCCTTCGTCGAGGTGGTCGACGAGCCCCCGGGCGTGCGGGAGGTCCGCGACACCAACCAGTGCCGCCTGCACGCCGTGAGCCTGGGCGAGCGCCGCGCGGTGGTGTTCGCCGCGATCGACAACCTGTGGAAGGGCGCCGCCGGGCAGGCGATCCAGAACCTCAACCTGATGCTTGGGTTTGACGAGGGGGAAGGGCTGCGGTGAGCGCCGAGGGTCATTCGCCACTCGCCACTCGCCACTCGGGTTTTTTTCGCTCGCGGTGGGTGAGCCCGCCGCCCGGGGTCGAGGAGCTCGACCCGGCGGTGTTGGCGCCCGGGTTTCGGGCCGCGGGGGTCGCCTGCGGGCTGAAGGGCGGGGGTGAGACCGACGTCGGCCTCTTGGCCTGCGACTCGCCCGAGGTTGCCTCGGCGGTCCTGCTGACGCGCAACGCGGCCGCCGCGGCGCCGGTGCGCGTCTGTCGCGACGACTGCGATGCGGCCGTCGTGCGCGCGGCGGTGGTCAACTCGGGAAACGCGAACGCGGCGACCGGCGAGCAGGGCTACGCCGACGCGCTCGCGATGCAGGCCGCCGCGGCGGCGGCCGTTGGCGCCGACCGGCGGGCGGTAGCGGTTGCCGAGACCGGCGTGATCGGCGTCCCGCTGGCGATCGACGACGTGCTCGGCGGGATCGAGCGGGCGGCGGAGCGGCTGGCCGTCGACGGCGGCGGGTCGTTCGCGGAGGCGATCATGACCACCGACCGGACGCCGAAGGCGTGCACCGTGCGGGCCGGCGGCGTGACCGTCTCGGCCCAGGCGAAGGGCGCGGGGATGATGCAGCCCGGGTTCGCCACGATGCTGTGCTTCGTACAGACGGACGCCGAGATCGCCGCGCCGGAGGCCGAGCTGCGCCGCGCCGTCGCGGGCTCGTTCGAGCGCATCTCGGTGGACGGACAGATGTCGACCAACGACACCGTCCTGCTGCAGGCCACCGGCGCGGCCGGCGCGCCGCTCCCGGACGGCGTGCTCGACGCGGTCCTGCTGCAGCTCGCGCTCGAGATCGTGGCCGACGGCGAGGGCGCGACCCGCGTCGGGAGGGTCGAGGTCAGCGAGGCCGCCGACGCGGCCGAGGCCGATCGGGTGGCGCGCGCGATCGCGAACTCGCCGCTGGTGCAGACGGCGCTGTACGGGCGCGACCCGAACTGGGGCCGGATCGCCCAGGCGGCGGGCATGGCGCTGGCGGGTGAGGAGCTCGAGGAACTCGGGCCCCGGGCGATCGACGCCGCCGAGCTGGGCGGCGAGGAGGCGGAGGCCGAGATCGCGATCAGGCTCGGCCGCGGGACCGCGCGCGCCCACATGTACTTCTCCGACCTCAACCACGAATACGTCCGGATCAACGCGGAATACACGACATAGAAATGCCGGCCACGTCCTCCGCTCCCGCATTGAATCCATGGTCCGCGGCTTCGCCGCGGACATCTGATGCTGCTCCCGCGTCCGGGCGTGCCGGGTGGACGTCATGACGGCCTCGGTGGAGACCCTGTTGGAGGCGCTGCCGTACATCCGCGACTTCCACGGCAAGACGCTGGTGATCAAGTACGGGGGCGCGGCGATGACCGACGAGGCGCTGCGCGACGGCTTTGCCACCGACGTGGTGTTGCTCAAGTACGTGGGACTCAACCCGGTGATCGTCCACGGCGGCGGTCCGGAGATCACCCGCTACATGGAGCGCCTCGGCATGGAGGTGCGCTTCGTCGAGGGCATGCGCGTCTCCGACGCCGAGACCGTCGAGGTGGCGAAGATGGTCCTCCTCGGCAAGGTCAACGCGGACATCGTCATGCGCCTCAACCGCCACGGGCAGCCCGCCGTCGGCCTCTCGGGCGAGGACGGGGCCCTGTTCGCGATCGAGCCCCACGAGCGCGCCGAGGAGGTCGGCTTCGTGGGCGAGATCGAGCACGTGGACGTCGACGTGCTCAACCACATCGCGGCCGATTACATCCCGGTGATCGCCTCGGCCGGGGTCGACGCCGAGGGACGCTCCTACAACATCAACGCCGACACGGCCGCCGGCAAGGTGGCCGGGGCCCTTGGCGCATTCAAGGCGATCTTCCTCACCGACGTCGCGGGCTGGCTCGCCGACCCCCCGGACGAGTCGACGCTGCGCTCGCGAGTGTCCGTCGGCGAGGTCGAGACCGCCCTCGGCTCGGTCACCGGTGGCATGCGCCCGAAGCTGGGCGCCTGCGCCGAGGCGGTGCGGTCCGGGGTCGGCTCGGCGCACATCGTCGACGGCCGGCGCCCGCACTCGCTGCTGCTGGAGCTGTTCACGGATGCGGGCATAGGGACGATGGTCACGCCATGAGCGTTGAGGATCTCAAGGCCCTGGAGGGGCGCTACGCCATGGACACCTACGCGCGCGCGCCGGTCGAGTTCGTGCGCGGTGAGGGTGCGCGGCTCTGGGACGCGGAGGGCCGCGAGTACCTGGACTTCTTCGCCGGGCTCAGCGTCCATAACGCCGGCCACTGCCACCCGCGGATCGTCGCGGCGATCACCGAGCAGGCGGCGCGCTTTGCCGGCAGCTCCAACCTCTTCTACACCGGGCCCGCGATGCGGCTCAGCGAACGGCTGGCCGAGTCGAGCCTCGGCGGGCGCGTGTTCCTGTGCAACTCCGGCGCCGAGGCGAGCGAGGGCGCGATCAAGCTGGTCCGCAAGCGCGCCCACGCCCGCGGGATCGAGGCGCCCGAGATCGTCACCCTCGACGGCGCCTTCCACGGGCGCACGCTCGGGGCGCTCGCCGCCACACCGCGGCTCGCCCGCGATGACCTCTTCGGTCCCCTGCCGCGCGGCTTCGTCTCGGTCCCGCGCGACGATCCGGCCGCCCTGCGCGCCGCGGTTAACGAGCGCACCGCGGCGGTGATGATCGAGCCGATCCAGGGCGAGGCGGGCATCTTCCCGATCGCCGACGAGGTCCTCGTCGCCGCCCGCGAGGCGTGCGACGCGGTCGGCGCGGCGCTGGTCTTCGACGAGGTCCAGTGCGGGATGGGGAGGACCGGGACCCTGTGGGCGTACGAGCAGCTGCCGGTACGCCCGGACGTGCTCACGGCGGCCAAGGCGCTCGGCGGCGGCCTGCCCGTCGGCGCCATCGTCACCTCGCCCGAACTGGCCGAGGTCCTCACGCGCGGCGACCACGGCTCGACCTTCGCCGGCGCGCCGATCACGGCCGCCGCCGCCCTCGCCGCGCTCGACGTGATCGATGACCCGGAACTGCTCGAGCGGGTCCGGAGCCTGGGCGAGCGCCTGCGGACCGGGCTCGAGGCGACCGACGGCATCGACGAGGTCCGCGGCCGCGGGCTGATGGTGGGCCTCACGCTCGCCGAGGGCAAGGACGCGGCCGCGATCGCGGCCTACCTGCTCGAGGAGGGCCTGGTGCTGAACGTGCCCGGCGAGCGGATGCTGCGCCTGCTGCCGCCGCTCGTGATCGACGAGGGCGACGTGAATCAGGCGCTTTTGATGCTGGCGGACGCGCTCAGCTGACTCAGGGCGGCGGCTCGTACACGCCGACGTTGTCGACCGACAGCGAGCATCGGTTGCGGACGCAGTGGTAGGCGGGATCGTGGTAGATCCCGACCCGGAGGTGTGAGGGGATCGAGGCGCCCTCCGCGAGCCCGTCGGCGTCCGTCCCCGGCTGTTCGCGAGCGAGCGTCTGGAGGTGCATGAGGTGGCTGCGCTCACCCGTGTCGAGCGCGTCGCCGTCGCCGTTCTCGTCGACGTAGACGCGGACCGTGCCGACGCCGGGATCGACCGAGTAATTCACGTCGAAGGCGAAGCGGATCCACCTTCCGGTACGAGCCGGGGCCGACCAGACCTCCTGGTCCTCGCGACTGCCGTTGCGCCCTCGGTTGCCCGCCCCTGTGTGGTAGAGCCGCCACCGGTGATCGAAGGCATGGAGCGCCAGGACGGGAGTGGAGAACCCGCCCCCGTCCGTCGGCTCGGTCTGCTTCATCTGCATCACGACCTGCCACCGGGCGCGGTCGAGGGGGAAGTTCTTCGGCAGCCTGTAGGAGAGAAACGTGAGCCGGCGCTCCCCCTCGTGGTAGAGAGCGACGGGGCTGGAGGGCCAGTCGTTCCAGCCGAGCTCACAGCGCTCGCCGTAGTAGTCGTCGCCGTCGGCGACGCGGAGCCGGCGGAAGCCGTCGGCGCCCTGGGCCCGCAGATCCGCGCGCGGCTGCGGGTCGCCGCCGCTGCCTCGCCGCTTGACCCGCACCGGCGAGGCGCAGTCCACGCTGCCCCAGAGCTGCGCGGAACCGCCCGCACCCACGTCGAGGAAGTCGGTGGTACCGACGCGCGGCCAGCCCTTGGCGGTCAGATCGGGTGCCGGCTTGCCGCCATCGCCCTCGGCGCCCAGGCTTGATCCCAGCCCAACGACCAGCCCGATCGCAATCAGCATCGCGGCCGGCAGAACCAGCCAAAGCACCCGTCGCCCCCTAGGCATCGGAACATTGTTGCTGATCGGACCCCGCTGGTCCGGCGTTTACACTCCCCGCCCGTGCACGAGGACCCGACCCGTCGCATGGACGTTCCGCCGCCCGACGACGGGCGCGGGGGCGGCGAGCCGCCCCGCCAGGGCATGAGCTCCGGGTTGAAGGCGGTGATCGTGCTCCTCGTGGCGGCCGTGATCGGCCTGGGCGTCGCGCTCGCGGTCGTCAGCGCCAGCGACGACGACTCGACGACCTCGACCTCGAGCACGACGAGCTCGTCGACGACGAGCACGACCGCGTCGACGCACCACGACGGCCCCGACGACAAGCACGACCACACCGACGACGACTACGTCCACGACCGAACCGACGTCGACGACCTCGGTGCCGACAACGACCACCACTGACCTCGGGACGATCACCGAGGGCAGCGGCGGGACCGAGGCCCCTTAGGTCCACCTGATCTCGCCGGGGCCGGTACCTCGGCCCCACGCCCGGCTGCCTGGACGCTTGTACGAGGCCTTGGCCTTGGGCTCCCGCCGTGCCTCGCGCCCTCCGATTCTCGGAATGATCGGAGATGCGCCCGCGTATCGCTACAAGCTCGACCCGCAACCGCCGCCTTCGCCGGTGCTGTGCGACCGTCGGAATCGCCGGGATCGCGGCGATTTCCTCGACGGGCACGGCAGGCGCCTCAGACCGCACCGAGTCGTTCGGGCCCGTGAAGAAGACCGACCACGCCTTGGTCTTCCGGCTGCGCGGCGTCGAGCCCAACCGCGTGGTCGAGGCCCGCGCCAAGCTCCACGGGCGCGGCCATCGGCTCGAGCGCCGCGTGAGCACCAGCCGGGTCCGCTCCGTGGCCAGCAGGCGCGGGCTCCTGCGTGTGTCGACCCCGCGGTTCGTGGGCGGCGGGAAGCTGAAGTTGAAGCTGGTCGAGCCCCAGGATCCGGCGGCCGCGGCGTCGAACTGCGCCGGCGTGGACGCGGCGACGCTGACGGCCCCCGGTTGCAACGTGCTCCGCGATGACAGCGCGAGCGTCGCCGATCCCGTGGCAGGGCTCTGGGGCAACATCGAATGCGCCGCGGATTCCCGTCACGCCTACATGACCGCGGGCGGCGACGTGAGCTCGACCGCGAGTGGGACGGCTCAGGGCAACGACGCCTACCGGCGGCTGACTGTGATCGACGGCGACGACTTCTGGGGCGAGCGCTGCGAGCTCGGCCGCAACACGTCCCGCTATGGGGAGAACAAGGGCTCGGCTACCTCCGGCACGTTCGCGCTCTACCAGCACGGCGAGCGCCGGATCACGTTCTTCTCCCAGCGCTATCCCGAGAACTTCTCCAGCGGCAACCTGTGGCAGACCGTGATGCAGATGAAGCAGGCCCAGCCGGCCGACAACGCGGGCCGCGGCCCGGTGCTCGAGCTGCAGCTCTACAACGGGCGCCTGGAGTTGCAGAACAGCTGGCGGGAGGCTTGGAGCACGTCAGCGCCGGCGGAGGGCACCTGGATCCGGTACGCGCTCGACGTCGTCTACTCGCCCGATCCGGCCGTCGGCTCGGTGCAGGTCTACGTCGACCTCAACGGCGACGGCGACGCGGCGGACGAGGGCGAGCAGTCGCCCAAGTTGAACATGGCCACCCAGTTGGTCGAGTCCTCCGGCCCGAACGGTGCCAGCGACGGCCTGGCTGCGGGCGACGCGATCCCGGACCATTTGCGACTGGGCCTCTACCACAGCCCCGAGATCGCCTGCCCGCCCCCGGGCGGCTGCTCGGTCGACGTCGACAACGTCCAGGTCGTCGGCTGAGCCCGGGCCCCTGGCGGGCCTGCGAATAGCATCCTCGGCCACCGTCGAGATGAGGTCCGCTTACTACTGCTACCGCGTCGCGAACTGGCTGCACGCCCGGGGCGTGCCGCTCGTTCCGAAGCTGATCACCTATGCGATGCGAATCGTCTTCGGCTGCTGGGTCCCGGCGGCGGCGACGATCGGTCCCCGTAGCCAGTTCGGCTACGGGGGTATGGCGGTCGTCATCCACCACGACTCCGTGATCGGAAGCGACTGCCTGATCAGCCAGGGTGTGACCCTCGGGGGCGGCCGAGGCGGGCCGGGCAGCAGCGGTACCGGGGTCCCGAGGCTGGGCGACGGAGTCCGCGTCGGCGCCGGGGCCAAGGTCCTCGGCGGCGTCGTCGTGGGAGACCGGGCGATCATCGGCGCGAACGCGGTCGTCACCCGTGACGTCTCTCCCGACGTCATCGTCGCCGGCGTCCCGGCGAGGGTCGTGCGCGAGCGCCGCGCTGACGACTAGCGCGCGGTCAACATCAGTCCAGATGGCGTGCCGTGGCTAAGCGCCGCCGCCCCGCCGCGCGATACCTCGGCTATGAATGGGGTGGCATCGCCGCAGGGGGCGGGCGGTTGGATGGGCAGGCTCGGCCTCGCTGCGCTCGTCGCCGTCGTCCTCGGGATGGCGATGGCAACCACGGCGGACGCCGCGACCGGGACCCGGGCATACGAGCCGGTCAGGCAGACGCCGAGGACGTTTGTCTTTCGGCCCTCGATTCGCCGCGACGAGTCCCTGGTCGACGCGTGGGTGCGGATCGCGCCGACCGGCGCCCGACCGACTGTCGTGCAGCGTCCGGTCGCCCTGCGCAGAATCCGGCTCGCGGCTCGCCGCGACAACGGGCTCGTCGTTCGCAAGCGCGCGGACGCGCGGGAGGGCAGGCTCGTGATCGCGATCTCGCGCAACGACCAGCTCGGTGACGGCAGTTGCGCCGTGGATGCCGCGACGATCACGGCCGTCGACTGCTCCGTCCTCCGCGACGACACCGCTGGAGTGGCCGACCCCGAGGACGGCCTCTGGGGCAGCATCGAGTGCGCCTCGGACTCGCGGCACGCCTACGAGGGCGCAGGGGGCGACCAGAGCCCCACCGCCGCTGGGCTCCCGCAGCGCAACGACGCCTACCGGCGGCTGACCGTGCTCGACGGTGACGACTTCTGGGGCGAGCGGTGCGAGTTGGGCCGCAACACCGCTCGCTACGGCGAGAACTCGGCGGCGCAGGACTCCGGGACCTTCGCGCTCTACGGCGCCGGCGAGCACCGGATCACCTTCTTCTCGCAGCGCTACCCGGCGAGCTTTCCGATGGACGTCCAGGCCTGGCAGACCGTGGCCCAGATGAAGCAGGCACAGCCGGCCGACAATCCCGGCCGCGGTCCGGTGCTCGAGCTGCAGCTGTTCGGCGATCAGCTCCGACTCCAGAACAGCTGGCAGCAGGCGTGGAGCACGGACGCGCCCCGGCGGGACACCTGGATCCGCTACGCCCTCGACGTCGTCTATTCCCCCGACCCGGCCGTCGGCTCGGTGCAGGTCTACGTCGACCTCAACGGGGATGGCGACGCGCTGGACGCGGGCGAGCGGTCCCCGCGCCTGAGTCTGCAGACGGAGCTGGTGGAGACGGACGGCCCCAACGGGCTGAGCGACGGCCTCGCGCCCGGGGATGCGATCCCGGACCACCTGCGGCTGGGCATCTATCACAACCCCTCGATCTCCTGCCCGCCCCCGGGGGGCTGCTCGGTCGACGTCGACAACGTCCAAGTCGTCGGCTGACGATCCCCTCCCGCTCCGCGGGACGTACCATCCGCGGCTGACGCCGAAATCTCCGCCACGCAGGCGGGACCAAGGATGAGTCGGGACCGGGTTAGCCCCGGTCGCGAAAGGAGAAGGAGTGCCGTCGTTGCGTCGGCTCGGTAGCGAGCGGTCGTTCGTGGTCGCGACCGTCGTGGTGGTCGCCGTGCTGATCGGCGCCGCCAGCGCGAGCCCCACGGACTTCCTGGTGTCGACTCGCGGCTACGACCCTGTGGCTACGGGCCCCGAGCGGTTCATCTTCCGCCCGGCGATGCGCGCCAACGAGGACCTCGTGGACGCCTGGCTGAGGATCCCGAAGAGCGCTGCGGGCGGCGAGGCCACCGAGCGCGCCGTCGCCGTATCGCAGGTTGAGGAGGCGGCCCGCTCGCAGCGGCCAGTGGCGATCGCAAAGCGGCCCGAAACGCACGACGGCCGCCTGATGCTCGCCCTCGCGCACGGCGAGGCGCAGCCGGCCGGGTGCGCCGTCGACCCGAGGACGATGACGGCCAGCGGGTGCACGGTGCTCCGCAACGACACCGCGGCGGCCGCGGACCCGGAACCCGGCCTCTGGGGCAGCATCGAGTGCGCGTCGGACTCGCGGCACGCGTATTCGACCTCGGGCGGCGACCCAGCCCCGACGGCGGACGGCACGCAGCAGGGAAACGCGGCGTTCCGCCGGCTGAGCATCCTCGACGGCGACGACTTCTGGGGCGAACGGTGCGAGCTCGGGCGCAACACGAACAGCTACGGCGAGAACCACGGCACGAAGCGCACCGGGACGTTCGCGCTCTACCGGGGCGGCGAGCAGCGGATCACGTTCTTCTCGGAGCGTTATCCAGCGAACTTCTCCGAGTCGACGAGCCTGTGGCAGACCGTCGCACAGATCAAGCAGACCCAGCCGGCCGACAACCAGGGTGACGGCCCGGTGCTCGAGCTGCAGCTCTACGCCAACCGTCTGCGGCTGCAGAACAGCTGGCAGCGGGCGTGGACGACCAGGGCGCCGCGACCCGACACCTGGATCCGCTACGCCCTCGACGTCACCTACTCCCCGGACCCAACGGTGGGGTCGGTCAAGGCTTACGTGGACCTGAACGGCGACGGGGACGCGCTCGACACCGGCGAACAGTCCCGGCGCCTGCACGTCGCCACCCAGCTCGCCGAGACCGACGGACCGATGGGCACGGCGGACGGCTTCCGCCCCGGTGACCCGATCCCGAACCACCTGCGCTTGGGGCTCTACCACGACACTTCGATCCCGTGCCCGCCCCCGAGCGGCTGCTCCGTCGACGTGGACAACGTGCAGGTCGTCGGTCCCTGAGGGCGACGGCGGCAGGCCGCGGATCCCCCCGCGGCTGCCGTTAGGCTCCGCGCCCAAGTGAGCCGCTCTGGGTCAAGCGGTCCAGGCGGGCGATCCGCCTCGATCGCACGAAACGCCGGCTTCGCCTTCGCCTCGAAGGTCGCGACCGCGGCCTTCACCGCCGTCATCACGGTCTTCCTGGTCCGTGAACTCGATCCGGCGGGCTACGGGATCTTTGCGCTCGCGCTCGGATTCGCTGGGCTGATGGTCCTGCCGGCCGACTTCGGCATCTCCCCGGCCGCCGCCCGGTTCATCGCCGAGCGCCGCGGCGACGATTCCGCCGTCGCCGACGTGTTCGCCTCGGCCACCAAGCTCAAACTCGTCCTGACGCTCGCGATGGCGGTTCTGCTCGCGGTGCTCGCCGAACCGATCGCCTCGCTGTACTCCGCACCCGACCTCGCCTGGCCGCTGCGCGCGGTCGCGATCGCGCTCTTCGGGCAGAGCTTCGTGTTTCTGTTCTCGAACGCGTTCATCGCTCTGGGCCGAAACTCGCGCGATTTCATCCTCACGTGCTCGGAGGCGATCACCGAGGCCTCGGCGACGATCGTGCTCGTCCTGATCGCCGGTGGCGCCACCGCCGCCGCGTTTGGCCGGGCGATCGGATATTCGGTGGGCGCCATCGTCGGGGTGCTGCTCCTGCTGCGGCTTCTGGCGCCGGGATCGTGGTCCGAGCGCCGAGGCGGGCCCCCGATCCGCAGGCTCGCCGGATACGCCGGGGCGCTGCTTGTCGTCGACAGCGCCTACGCGATCTTCAGCCAGATCGACCTGCTGCTTGTGGGAGCACTGGTCAGCACCACGGCCGCCGGCATCTATGGCGCCCCGCTGAAGCTGACCGCCCTCCTGCACTACCCAGGGCTCGCGATCGCCAACGCGGTATCGCCGCGCATCTCGCGCCACGACGTGCACGAGCCCGACACCGCGGCTCTGGTCACCGGGCTGCGCTTGCTCGTGATCCTGCAGGCGGCGATTGCGACGGCGCTCGTCGTCTGGGCGAGGCCGATCGTCGACCTCGTCCTCGGGCCTGGGTACGGCGAATCGGCCGACGTACTGCGTGCCCTCGGTCCGTTCGTCTTCCTCTCCGGTCTCGGGCCGCTGGTCTCGACCAGCGTCAACTACCTCGGCGAGGCACGCCGACGGGTCCCCATCGCGATCGGGAGCCTCGTCGTAAACGTGATCGGGATCCTGATCCTGGTGCCCTGGATCGGGATCGTCGGAGCCGCGATCAGCGTCGACGTTGCGTACGCGATCTACGTCGGGGCACACCTCCGGATTTGCGCCGAGCTGCTGGGCTTCTCCCCGCGACCACTCGCGCGCACGACGCTGCACGCGCTGGTCGCCGCCGCGGCGCTCGCGGGCGCCCTGCTGGCGTTCGGCACGTCCGACCTCAACGCGCTCGAGTGGATCGGCGGGGCGCTCGCCGGAACGGTGGCCTTCGTCGGTGCCCTGATGCTCACCGGCGAGACCTCCCGCGAGGAGCTCGCGAGTCTCGCCGCGACGCTGCGCAGCGCGGCCAGGACCGCGGAGCCCGCGGCACCGGGTTCCGACTAGCGCGAGCCGGACGCGGTGCGCGCGACGTAGTGGAGCTCGGAGGAGTCCGGGGCGTCCTCGCCGGGCTCCACGGGCCGAGCCTCGAGGTCGAGCGCCTCGACCAGGTCGAAGCCATGCTCGGTGAGCTGCCGGGCCTGAGCGTCGCGCGAGATGTAGTAGTGCAGGATCGAGTAGTCGTGGGCGGAGTCGTTGACGATGGCGTAGCCGGGCTGTCCACGCTCCAGCGGGCGCAGCCGGCGGCGGTTTGCGACTCGTCTCGGCATGCGGACGATCCCTCCGGCCACGCTGCGCGCGCGCCGCGCGCGCAGGTGGTCGAGGAGCTGGCGCCCCGGACCGACGACCGATGACGCGGAGGCGCGGTTGTGCGAGGACATGATGAGGAGCCCGCCGGGTGTGAGGACCCGACCGAACCCAGCCAGAGCTCGGCGGCGGTCATCGTGGTCCAGGACATCGATGACGTTGAACGGGGCGACCAGCGCGTCGAAGGAGCCGTCCTCGTAGGCGCTCAGGTCCCGCAGGTCTCCGCGGACCACGATCGCGGCCGGGCACACCTCGCGCGTGGCATCGACCATCGCCGGGGAGACGTCGATTCCGTGGACCTCGGTGGCGATCGCGCACAGGTGCCGCGTCACGCGGCCCGCGCCGACGCCGAGCTCGAGCACGCGCCCCGAGAGTGCGGCGCGATGGCGATCGAGGATGTCCGCCTCGACGGGTCGGAGCGCCGCGTCGCCGTAGGCGCCGGCAAGATCGGCCCGGGACCAGAACCTGATGCTCAGTTCGCCCCCGGCCTCGTCCGAACGGGTGGCGTGATCCATGTCCTCTAAGAGTACGAGGGTGCCCGCTCAGGGGTTTGGGTCGGCGCCGCTCGCGACCGTCTCGGAGGCCTCGAGCTCACGATCGAGCGCCCGCTCGAGCACCGCGTGCACGTACTGCTGCGAACGGATCGGGCGAAAGCTGTGGTCGTTGCCCGGGAGCAGCTCGAGTTGCATGTTCGGCCACTCCTCCAGCTGCGATAGCCGTCCCTCGCGCTCGAGCTCCTCGTGCAGGGGCTCCTTGCCGCCGAAGACGAGCAGCAGGCGCTTGCCCGTCTGGCGCATGCGGGTCAGCGCGTCGTCGAGCTCGCGCCGGCGCGTGCGGCGGATCGCGGCCGCCTTGCGAGCCCGAAACGGGGCGACCAGGGCCGCGCCCGTGATCGCCCGCATCCGCGCCGGCGAGACCTCGCCGCGCAGCACCTGTCGCCAGGACGACCCCTTGACCACGCCGCCGATCTTGCGCGCGTCGCGCTCCTCGTCGAGCGACTCGTCCCAGATCAGCGCTCGCGGGTTGAGCGCGAAGACCGCGATCACCCTCGGGTCACGCAGAGCTGCGTGAAACGACCAGTAGGCGCCCGCGCAGAGGCCGGAGAGCAGGAACCTGGCGGGCAGCCCGCGCTGGACGAGCTCGTCCATCGCCGCGATGACGTGGTCGACCAGCGACAGCGTGTACAGCGCTCCGGTGTCCGTGTAGGGGGATGAGTCGCCGTCGGAGTCGCCCAGCCCCTCGAGATCGATCCGGAGCACCGGCACGCCGCGCGCGGCCCAGTCGCGGGCGATCTCCACCCACATCCGACCGGGGCCGATCCGTCGCAGGGCGCCCGCGTTCAGCAGGATCGCGGTGAAGTCGCTCCGCGGCTCGGAGACCGGCTCGCACAGCACGCCCCAGAGACGCCCGCAGGGGCGCTCGATCGCCAAGGGCGTCTCGCGGATGACGTGCTCGCGGTGGGTGAGTTCCACCGTCTCGAGCGCCTCGCCACCGGCCGGGGCGGGGGAGAGACCCCCGCTCGGCGCCTCGGCGAGCCAGGCCGACACGGTGGCGAACTCCCCGCGCGGCGGTCGGGCCTGCTGCGGGTGGGCCATCATCTGCCCGTAGCCCGGCCCGGGAGCGACCGTGACCTGCATCCCGGCGGCCTCGAGGTGCTCGCGCAGGCGGCGGTCGACCTCGATCCCGTCGCGTTCGAGCATCAGCGCGCGTCTGCCGTCGCCGGGGATCCGAAGCTTGGTGAGATCCAGCGCCTCGAGCGCCTCGACGGTCTCGCCCGTGAGCATGAACCCGCCGACCTCGAGCGAGCCGTCGGGCAGCGGCGGCGGCTCGGGCACCGCCGGCCGGGCGATCGCGTCCTCGGCGTCGACCTCCGTGGCGTTGAGGCGGGCGAACGCGCGCAGCTCACGCAACAGGGTCCGTCCGCGCCGTGGCACGGCCCAGAGCACGATGTCGTCGATCGCGACGCCGTCGGCGAGCGCCGCACAGGCGAGCAGCCCGCCGAGGCCGATGCCGATCGCCGCGATTCGGGTGGCCCCGGTCGAGTCGCGCAGCCACGCCGCGGCGTCGGCGATGGCAGTCGTCCAGGCCGCCATCCGGCCCGGCTGCTCGGGCTCGCCGCCGCTGTCGCCGGTGGCCGGGAGGTCGATGCGGAGCGCCGGGTAGCCGTCGGCGGCCAGCGACTCGGCCCAGTCCTTGCGGCTGCGGTAGGAACAGAAGTCCTCCCAGCCGAAGGGCGGGCAGAGCAGCACGGCGACCTCCCTCTGCTCTCCGGCCGCCGGGTGCAGGAAGCCGAAGGTCGGGTCGGGCGCCGTCGGCAGATACAGCGCTCGCTCCGGTGGTGAGGCCGTCACGCCGCGACCTTCACCCGGCCGTCGAGGTTCAGCGCGGTCAGCACGGCGCCCTCAAAGCTCGCGCCCGGCTCGAGCGGCCGCAGGACGAGATCGCGCGCGCCCCCCGGCTCGACCGAGAAGGCGTCGTCGTCGGGGGCGAACCCGGCGGCCTGCACCCTGACCCCGTAGGCGAACCGGTCGCTCGCGACGCGCAGCCGCACGGCGCCGTCGTCGCCGGGCTCGGCGGTCCCCTCGAGCCCCAGCGTCGTCGCCGGCTCACGCTCGAGCGGCCGGCCGGCCGGAAAGCGGATCGCCTGCGAGGCGAGCCGGCCGTCGCGCTCCAGGCTGACGACGATCAGGTCCTGAGCCGGGGGTCCGAAGCGATACGCCCACGTGGCGTCGACGAAGCGGCCGAGCATGCCCTCGACGGTGCGCGCGCAGCCTCCGTGCGGGGCGAGTTCCAGCTCCTCCTCGGCCTCGTCGAGCCGCTGCTCGCCACCCCGGTACAGCGCCAAGCGCAACCGAGCCCGAAGCGGCTCGGGGCGATCGTTCGCCACGTGGATGGCGACGCCGCCGAGCCCCTCGTCGACGGTCCACACGGCGATCGGCGCCAGCGCCCGGCGCAGGTGGTGGTAGGCGACCTTGGGGACCCCGCGGCTGTCGACCAGGCCCCATCCGGCGCCGGCCACCAGGTCGCGCAGCCAGAGGACGATCCCACCGCCGCAGCCCGAGTCCTCGCGCCGCCACTCGCCGAAGACCTCGGCCATCACCTCGCCGCTGACCTCGCGCGAGAGCTCCAGGTAGCGCTGGGGATCGACGCTGCGCAGCTCGACCGGGTCGAGGCCAAACAGCAGCCCGAGGTAGTGGTCGCGGACGTCGTCGAAGTCCCAGCCGCTACCCACGTCGCGCGGGACGCCGCGTTTCCACAGCGACCCGCCGACCGCGGGGCCGTCGGAGTCCGGGACGTTCGCGAACGCCAGACACTCGGATGCGAAGCGCACCGCCGCGCGGCGGGCGTCGGTCAGCGGGCGCAGATAGGCGCCGACGCCGAAGTAGTTCGCGACGCCGCGATCCGTGCGGAACGGAAGCTCGCCGCCGCAGGGGGCCGAGGGCAGGTAGACGGCGTCGGACCCGCCCGCCTCGGCGGCGGCCGGCAGCAGCTCGCCGAACAGCTCGCCGCGCCCGAGCGCCGGGTCGAGGCCGAGCATGGCGGCCTGCTGTTCGACCTCGCTGTTGCCGCAGAGCACGGCGACGCTCGGGCGGCCCGCCAGCCGGCCGACGACGTCGGCCGCCTCGCGCTCGACCGTCTCCCGGAAGCCGTCGTCGGCGAGCGGGTAGTCGAGGTTGGCGAACATGAAGTCCTGCCATACCAGCACCCCGAGCTCGTCGCAGAGGTCGTGGAAGGTGTCGCTCTCGTAGACGCCGGTGCCCGCCAGACGCACCATGTTGAGGCCGCCGGCGCGGGCCGTCTCCAGGGCGTCGCGAAGGTCCGCCTCGGCGGGCGCCAGGCCGACCGGATCGACGGGCGTCCAGATCGCTCCGCGGGCGAACACCGAGACGCCGTTGACTCGGAGGTCGAGCCCCTCCTCCGCCGGGTCATGATCGCCGGCCCCTGGGGCCAGCGCTCGGAAGCCGACTCGTCCGGCGTCGATTGCGACCTCCTCGGAGTCGCGCGAGACCACCAGGCGTACGGCGTACAGCGACGGCTCGCCATGCGTGTGCGGCCACCAGGGGGCAACCCCGGGGATCTCGAGCTCACCCGCGCCCCGGACCGCCTCGCCGTCTCCCACCAGCTCCAGCGGGCCGCGAGCGGTCCCGGAGGGGCCGCTCAGCTCGACCTCGATCGCCGTCGGCTTCCGGCCGTCGAGCGCCCTGAGGCGTACGTCGATCGCGAGCTTGCCGCTATCGCCATCGAGTCGCGGGCGCAGGCGAAGCTCGTCGGCCACCAGCCCTCTCCGGCGCTCGAGCACGACGGGCCGCCATGGGCCGACCGGCGCTGGACTCGGCGCGAAGCCCGGCGCGCGCCCGAGGATCGCGGTCCGAAAGAAGCGCAGGTTCTGCTGGGCCACCACCCGCGTGCGCCAGCGGGCGCGCGGACGACGGCGCTCGGCGAGCAGCGGTGCGAGGGCGCGGCACCGGATCGTGAGCTCGTTGGAGTCCTGGAGGCGGCCACCGACGTCGGCCTCGCGGCGGGCGAACATGGAGCCGGTCTCCAGCAGCGGCTCTCCGTTGAGGAACACGTCGGCCACCGTCGCGATCCCGTCCAGGCGGAGCGCGATCTCCTCGCCCTCGGCGGCGGGATCGGCGTCGAACGTCGTTCGAAACCACCACTCCTCGGCGTCGAGGTCGCGGTCTTCAGCGGCGATGCCCGCCGCCACGAGGGCCGCCGCAGCCGTCCCCGGCACGCGCGCGGGCAGCCAGTCGACCGCCGGTGGCTCGGGGCCAGGGGCGCTTCCGGCGGCGGCTTCCCAGCCCTCGGTCAGCTCGATCGCCGCGTGCCCGGTGACTCGAGCGCGCCTCCCGGGCGCCGGGTTCACCGCTCAGCCGACGGCCGCTTCGAGGGCCGTCATCGCCTCGTCCCACGCCTCCGCCGCCGTGGCGACCAGCGGCTGCGGGTCGAACTCCCGACGGCGGGCGAGCCGCAGCGAGAGGACCTTCGAGCCCTCGACGATCCGGGTGAGTGCCTCGGAGGCCGCGGCGCCTTCCTCGCCGAGCAACCAGTCGACGTGCGAGGCGGTGATCTCGAACGCCGAGCCGTACATGCGCACCGTGGCGAAGGCGTAGTCGTGGTAGCGCTGCGCGTCCCCCGCGAGCAGGTCGGGCAGGTCGGCGGTGAGCTGGGCGCCGAAGCGCTCGAACGGGTTCGTTTCCGGGCGCCGGCGCAGGTGCGCGCGCAGCAGCTCACGGGCGGCCTCGCGTAGCTCCTCGCCGCGCAGCTGTGGCCCGTCGTCGAAGCGCACGAGCTCGCTGTAGGGGGGGAGGACGTCCGGCGAGAACTCGCGCCCGAGCCGGAAGACCCCGCGGTAGTCCTCACCCTCGAGCTGGTGCAGGCTCGTGTTGTGGAAGTAGACGAGCCGCTCGGCGTCGTGGTCGATCGCCTCGGCGATCACCGAGGTCTTGACGTGCTCGGCCCGGTAGCTCGTCGAGGCGGTGTCCGGCAGGTACCAGGAGTCGAGCTCGACGATGATCGTTCGCCCGGCCGTGATCTGCTCGGCGATCTGCGCCGGCAGCGGGCGGTACGGCTGCATCTCGTGGATGTCGATCCCGAACAGCCGCTCCAGGTCCTCGGGCGGTGGCTTGAAGAACGTCCACTGGTCGCCCTCGAAGTCCATCCGCACCGTGAAGCCCATCACCGCGAGCGGCTCGTCGCCGCGGGCGTGGATGAGCTCGATCAGGATGTCGCTGTAGCAGTTGGTCTCGGTGTAGGTGCGGTCGCCCGGCGTGTGGATGGCGTGCGGCACGTAGGTGGCCGGGTCGAGGCCAAAAAGGCTCACCGTGCCGGTGGTCGTCGTACTCATCGGGGCCAGAGCTCCGAGCGCACGTCATCGGGCCAGCGTCTCGGGCTCGAGCCCGTGGGCCCGCAGCAACGCCATCGTGACCCGCTCGAGCCCGAACCCGAGGCAGGCGGTGTGCGCGACGCCGCCGTCGGCGAGCTCGATCCCGAAGGCGTCGGCGAAGTGGGTCTGGTGGTAGTTGAACGAGGCGACCGCGGTCGGTTCGGGCCCGCCGATCGTCACCTCGATCTCGAACTTGAGCGCCTGTTGGCGCTGGCTTGCGGCCATCATCCGGCCGCTGCGGCCGAAGAACGGATCGCTGGCGACGTCGAAGTCGGCGTCGAGACCGAGTCCGCGGAGCAGCGTCACCGCCCTGTCGCGCCACATCTCGCGCCACTCGGCGACCGCCTCGGGCTCGCCGATGCGGACGATCTCGCGCTGGTGGAACATCTGCAGCCGCGCGGGATCCCCCGAGGGCTCGCTTCGGAACACGTACGAGCCGCCGGCGTCGACGATCACGCCGCCGGGCGCGAGCGGCCCGCGGGCCGCGATCGCCGGGTACACCGGGTAGCACGCCGCGGGGACGAGGACCAGATCGCTCATCGTCTGGAACTCACCCCAGTCCTCGTGGCGCTCGGCGCGTTCGGCCTGCTCCTGCGCCTGCGCCTCGCTGCCGTCGAAGTCGAAGATCGTCCCGGCCAGGTGCGGGAAGGACTTCAGATAGCCGCTGTTTTCGAACTGGCCGCGGGGAACGATCGGCGGGAAGCGCAGCCGCTCGGCTCCGTCGCCCTCGCCGAGGCGCGTGACCAGGCCGTCGAACGCGTTGCGCACGTCCTCGAACCCGCTCGAGCGCCCGTAGACGCCCGGGACGCCGCTCTCGATCAGCAGCCCGGCTGCGAGCAGGTCGGCGAGAAAGGCCCGCTGCTCGTCGGTGGCGGCCCGGAACTCTGCCACCCCGGTTAGACCTCCTTGGCGATCAGCAGCAGGCTGGCGTTGGTCTGGTGGATGCGCTCGTTGGCGACCATCAGGCAGGCGGACATCGTGTCGCGCAGGTGCCGGCCGACGCTGAACGGGGTGTCGTTCTTGAAGCCCATGATCCCGCAGACGCCGAGCGCCCCCTGACAGACCCGCGGGGCCTGCTCGGAGGCAGCGATCTTGAGGTTGTTGAAGCGCAGCGCGGAGGCCATGGTCGAGAGCCGCTCGCGACCCGGCTCGGCGGAGTACTCGCAGAACTCGCGTAGCGCCAGCCCGACCTCCGCTCGCAGCGGCGTGAGCTCGCTCATCAGCTCCGAGAGGCGGTGGGCGGACGACGGCGTCTCGCCGGGCTTGCGCTTTGCCGCGGCCTGCACGAACGCGCGAGCGCGGTCGAAGGCGTCGGTGGCGATCCCCAGCCAGAGGTGCGACCAGAGGATGTGCGAGACCGGGACCATGGACTCGGCGGCGACGCGCGAGAACGGGACCGCGAGCACCTGCTCGGCGGGGAACTCGGCCCGGACGACGTACCCGGGGGAGCAGGTGCCCCGCATCCCGAGCGGATCCCAGGTGCCCGTCTGCTCGAGGGTGTGCTGGCCCTTGCGGGTCAGCGCCATCACCTGGTCGCCGGGCTCGGCGTCGGGGTTGCGACGCAGCGTGGTCAGCAGGTCGTCGGCGTACTCGCCGTAGCTCACGGTGGGCGCTTGCTTTTCGAACGTGGCGAGGCCGTCGTCGGCCGGCGTCACCCCGGCGATCGAGCGGCCCATGTCGCCGCCCGTCCCGACCTCGGAGGTGACCGAAGCGACGAGGCGCTGGTCGGCGGCGACCTCGCGCAGGTATCCCTCGAACCAGTCGCCCGGCTCGAGATGGCGCGCGATCGTGACCACCTGAATCTGGTGCATCGCGAAGACCATGGCGCTGGCGCCGCAGTGGCGGCCGAGCTGGAAGCACGCCTCGGCGAGCGCCTCGAATGACACCCCGCCGCCGCCGAGCTCCTCGTCGATGAAGGCCCCGAGCGCTCCCTCGGCGCGCAGGGCATCGATCGACTCGCTCGGGAACCGCGCCTGGCGGTCGACGTCGTCGGCGTTGGGGGCCGCGACGTCGGCTGCGATGCGGGTCACGGCGTCCAGGAACGCCTGGTCTCGATCGACGGCGATGCTCATGCGGCCTCCTCCTCTGCTCGAAGCTCGGTCAGCGCCGCGTCGATCGCGGCGATGCTCTCAAAGACGTCGCGGCGCAGCATCCGGTCGGGGAATTCGAGGTCGAACGCGTCCTCGAGGGCCAGCATCACGTTGACGCTTGCGTGCGAGGTCATCCCGGCCTGGTAGAGGTCCGCGTCGACCGCAAGCTCGTCGACGTCGACGGGGAGCCGCCCGTGCTCCTTCACGATCCGACGGATCTCGTCAACCATCCGCGCGCTCCGCCGGCGCGGTCATCTCCGCCACCACAACCGCCGCGGCATACTCGGCCTCGTGCGTGAGGCTGGCGCTGAGCTCGCCGACGCCGGACTGCGTCGCCAGCTCGGCTGCGCGGCCGCGGAACTCCACCTCGACCGCGTCGGAGGCGTCGGCGTGGCGCACCTCGATCTCGGTCCACGGGACCGCGTCGTGCTCGCTCGGTCGCAGCACCTTCATCGCCGCCTCCTTGACCGCGAAGCGGGCAGCGAGCCGCTCCACGTCGAGCCCCGCCGGCGTCTGGCACTCGGCCAGCTCACCGTCGGTGTACACGCGTTCGAGGTAGCGCTCGGCATGCGTGCTGATCGAGTCCTGCACACCGGTCACCGAAGTCAAGTCGATTCCCACTCTGATTGGCATCTGCACCTACGCACTCAGCTGTCTATCGGCCAGACTCTAGTCCGAACTTAGTCCGGCCCTCCGGGCGGCGTTTGGTGTGGTCACTTCCGTGCGGGCTCAGTGGTCACGCCCGGCGGCGCGCTCCAGGATCGCCTCGAGCTTCGCGATCTGGTCCTCGCGCAGGTACTCGGCGGCGAAGGCGCGGCCGGCCCGCTCGAGTTCCGCGGTCAGCTCTGGCTCGTGACGGAGCCGCCGGATTGCCCCGGCGAGCTCCTCGGAGTCGCCCGGAGCGACCACCAGTGCGGCGTCGGCGGCCGTCGCCAGGCGCGGCGCCTCTCCCGCGGCGGCGAGGACCACGGGGCGCCCGACCGCGCAGGAGTCGAAGAGCTTCGACGGCACGAACTTCTCCAGGGCGGGCTGGGAGTCGAGCGACACCAGGAGGGCGTCAGCGGCGCGCATGTAGCGGGCGGCGCGCTCAGGCTCGACCAGGCCCGTGAAGAGCGACCGAGCCCGGGGCCCGCTCCGCGGCACGAGCCTCCAGCGCCGCGCGCTCCGGACCGTCGCCGACCAAAACGAGTTGGAACTCCTCGCCGAGTGCGGCCGCCGCATCGACCGCCGCCTCGAGGCCCTGGGCGATGCCCAGGTTGCCGGCGTAGAGCCACACGAAGCGGTCCTCGGGCAAGTCCACCTCGGCGCGGTTGACCTCCACCTGACCGGCCGCCAGCCAGGTGCGGGTCGTGCCGTTGGGGATCAGGTCGATCTTCGACGGGTCGGCGACCCGGGCGGCGATCTCACGCGCGAACGGATCGGTAACCGTGGTGATCGCTGCGGCCCGCTTGTACAGGGCCAGCTCGAGGCGCTCCGCCATCCGGATCACGCGCGGGTCGCTGAGCTCGCCGAGGATCACCGCCGCCTCCGGCCACAGGTCGCGGACGTCGAGCACAAAGGGCGCCCGGCGCCCCGCGGCGACCGCCGCGGCGGCGGCGCCGGCGGGAAGGGGCGGGGAGGAGGCGAGCACGACATCGGGGCTTCCTTGGATCAAGCCGGCGGCGGTCGCCGAGGCCGCGTACGTCCCGTAGAAGAGCACCCGGTTGATGAAGTTCTTCTCCGGCCGCGCGCGTACCCAGACGTAGTTGACCCGGTAGCCGTCCAGCCGCCCGCGCACCAGCGCCCGGCCGCGGAAGCCCTCGCGCACGATCCCCTCCGGGTGGTTGGGAACCTCGCAGATGACCTCGACCTCGTGACCCCGGGCGGCCAGGCCCTCGGCGAACGCCTGCAGGCGTGCACGTGCCGCCGTGACCTCTGGAGTGAAGTATTGAGTGAAGAGCAGTACCCGCATGCGAACCCGGCGCAGGCTAAATGAAGCTCTAGGCTTGGCACCCGCGCAGCACCGCGTGGGACGACGAGATGCACGAGCCAGGTAGCCAAGCAGGGACATCGACCGAATCGCGCCCGCCCAGCCGGCGCGACCTCGGCGACCCGGGCCGGTTCAGCTCGGCCCGCTCGTTCGCTCCTCCGGTCGGCTCTTTCGTCCTCCCGGGGGTCGTCGGCGGGTACTACATCGACTTCAGCGCGAAGCCGGACGACCCGACCTGGCCACCGCCATGGCTCGAGCCCCCGGAAAAGCAGATCCACGTCGCCGAGGCGCAGTGGGGACTTGGCTGCTACGAGCGCTTCCTGAAGGGCGAGGGAGACGAGTGGTTCGCGGGTGCAACAGCCGCCGCCGACCACCTGCTCGAGCAACAGCAGAACGGCGGGCCGTTCGACGGTGCCTGGCAGCACGGCACCGCGATGCCGCACACGTACAGCCTGGACGCGCCGTGGCTGTCGGCGATGGCGCAGGGGGAGGGCGCGAGCCTGCTGATCCGCGTTCATCAGCGCACCGGGAACGAGCGCTACGCGGAGGCCGCTCGCCGGGCGCTGCGGATCCTCGATCTGGCGACTGGCGAAGGTGGCGTGCGCGCGGCCCTCGGTGACGGTTTCTTCCTCGAGGAGTACCCGACCGAGCCCGCATCGTTCGTCCTGAACGGCGGCATCTTCGCCCTCTGGGGCTACTACGACGCCGCCGTCGCCCTGGCCGACGACCACGCGGCGGAGCAATTCGAGCTCGGGGTGGAGACCCTGGCGACGAACCTGTGGCGCTGGGACACCGGCCGCTGGTCGCTGTACGACCTCTACCCGCATCCGGCGCCGAACATCGCCAGCTCGGCGTATCACCTGCTGCACACGACCCAGCTGCGGGCGATGCAACTGATCGCCCCGCGGGCCGAGTTCGAGGGGACCGCGGACCGCTTCGACGAGTACGCGAGCTCCCGGCTGCACCGCGCCGACGCGTTCGCGCGCAAGGTCGCCTTCCGGCTCGTCGTCCCGCGCAACAACCTGCTTGCCCACAGGATGCCGTTCGGGCCGCGGAGGGCGGCGACATAGGCGACGTGCTGACCCTTTGCTACCACGCCGTCGCCGAACGCTGGCCGGCGGCGCTCTCGGTGACCCCGGAGGCCTTCGCGTCGCAGATTCGGTTGTTGGTCGAGCGCGGCTACCGGGGGGCGACATTCACCGAGGCGGTCCAGCGTCCTCCGGCCGAGAAGACGCTCGTGGTCACGTTCGACGACGCCTACCGATCGGTCATCAACCGGGCGCATCCGATCCTCGCGGAGTACGGGATCCCTGGGACCGTGTTCACGGTGACCAGCTTCGCCGGGTTCGACGGGCCGATGACGTGGCCCGGGATCGACGGCTGGCTCGATGGGCCGTACGAGCCCGAGCTGGCGCCGATGTCGTGGGACGAGCTCGGCGAGCTCGCGACCTCGGGCTGGGAGGTCGGCTCCCACACCGTGACCCACCCGCGGCTGACGACGATCGGCGACGACGAGCTCGCTGACGAGCTCGGACGCTCGCGCGAGATCTGCGCCGAGCACATGGGCCACGAGTGCACCTCCCTCGCGTTTCCGTATGGCGACTACGACGACCGCGTGGTCAGCGCCGCGAACGTCGCCGGCTACACGGCAGCGGCGACGCTCAGCGCGCGGCTGCACCGACCCGAGCCCTTGCGGTGGCCGCGGGTTGGCGTCTATCACGCCGACGACTTGCACCGTTTCCGAGCCAAGGTCTCGCCCTCGGTGCGCAGGCTGCGGGCGACGCGCGCTTGGGCCCTTGTCGAGCCGGAGAAGTCCTAGACACGAGGGCCCCCTGCGGGTCCTGGCGCTCGTCGACGGCCTCGGGGTGGCGGGAGGCGGCGAGCGCTTCGCTCGCCAACTCACGCTGCACCTCGATCCGGATCGCTTCGACCGCATCTACTGCGCGTCCCGCTGGACCGCGGAGGAGGTCGCGGACCCGGCGGCTGCGCTGGCGATCGAGGAGCTCGAGGAGTCAGGCGTGCGCTTCGTCCGCCTCGAGCGACGATCGACTGTCGGACTGCGCGCCTGGTGGCCGCTGCTGCGCATGCTGCGCGAGCGGCCCGTGGACATCCTGCACTCGCACAAGTTTGGGTCAAACGTCTGGGGTGCCCTCGTCGCGACCGTTTCGCGCACGCCCGTGTTCGTGGCGCACGAGCAGACGTGGTCGTTTGAGGGCCGCCCCGTTCGCCGCTTCCTCGACCGGGAGCTGATCGCCCGCCGCGCCGACGCCTTCGTTGCGGTCTCCAGCGAGGACCGGCGACGGATGATCGAGCTGGAGGGGATCGACGCCGAGAAGGTGCTGTTCATCCCGAACGCGGTCCCCTCCGACACGCCCCGCGCCGGGCACGATGTGCGCGCCGAGCTCGGGATCCCTCCGGACGCGCCGCTGATCGGCGCTGTGGCGGTCCTGCGGCCGCAAAAGGCCCTCGACGTTCTGCTCGAGGCAACGGCGCGCGCGCGCGAGCGGTTTCCCGAGCTGCGCGTGCTGCTGGCCGGAGACGGGGACGAGCGCGAGCGGCTGGAGGCGCTGGCTGCGTCGCTCAACCTCGGTGAGACCGTGATCTTCCTCGGCCGCCGGACCGACGTGCCGGATGTGCTCGCCGCGCTCGATATCTCGGTGTCCTCATCGGACTTCGAAGGGACGCCACTTGCGCTGATGGAGTCGATGGGGGCCGCGGTGCCGATCGTCGCCACCGGGGTCGGCGGCACACCTGACCTGATCGAGGACGGCGTCCACGGGCTGCTGGTCCCGCCTCGCGACCCGGCGGCGCTCGCCGGCGCGATCGAGGAGCTGCTGGCCGACCCGGAGCGGCGAGGCGAGATGGGACGTCGGGGTCGCGAGCGGCGGCGGACCGAGTTCGAGATCGAGGTCGCGGCGCAGCGCTTCGGCGAGCTCTACGAGCGCCTGTACGCCGAGTCGAAGCGCTAGGCAGTCGAGGGCTCGTCGGGCGCGGAGTCGTCTCGCTTGACGAGCGACATCGCAAGCATCGCGGGGCCCATCCCCAGGAGCAGCCAGAGCAGCTTGTTGAACTGCTCGGAGGCGAAGAAGTCGGCTGCGAGGATGCCGGCGAGGGCGACCACCAGCGCGCGGGCCAGGATCTCCATCTGCACGTCGTGGGAACGGGCGAAATTGCGCGCCGCTCGTAGCGCGCACGCGATCGGGAAGATCAGGATGCCGCAGAACATGACGAGCCCGATCACGCCTTGTTCGGCCAGCGCCTGGAGGTAGATGTTGTGCGCGACCTTCGGCGTATCGACGATCTGATCGCTGCGGTTCAACCCGCCCGGCTCGAGGATGTAGTGGATCGACGACGGCTCGAAGCTCCCAAGCCCGACGCCCCGGACCGGTTGAGCCTCGACCATCCGCCACCCGACCTCCCAGAGTGTGGAGCGGCCTTCGGTGTCCGGCACCTGCCCTGGAACCGTCTCGGCGATTCGGTCGCGGATCGCCGCCGGAGCGAAGGCGGCGAAGAAGACCACCGCGCTCAGCATCAGGATTACCGAGGCGAGGATGGCGCGCCCGCGCCACTTGCGCCCGGCGACCAGGATCGCCGTCAGCACGACGACCACGAGCGCGATCACGCCGCTGCGCGATCCTGTGAAGACGAAGCTGAACAGGGCAAGGCCGGCGCTTGCCGTGGCGGCGAACTTCAGCATGGGTGACTTGGAAGCGACGGCGACGGCGACGGATAGAACGATCCCGGCGACCAGGATCGTCGCGAGGACATTCGCGTTACCGACCGAGCTCTCGAGGCGGACCGCCTCGGCGCCGGCCGTCGGGCTCTGGATCAGGCCGTAGAGCGCGGTCACGGCCGTGCCGGCGATCCACGCAGCGAACACGGCCATGACGATCCGTCGGTCGCGAACCGCGGTGTAGACGATGACCAGCAGGGTGAAGTTCAGGAGGTAGCGCGACAGATCGGTCAGCGTCTCGCTCGTGCTCTCGGTCCAGGTGAGGCTCAGCGCGCCCCAGCCGAGGTAGGCGAGCATCAGGTACGTGGCCCCCGCATGGGCCGAGAAGAACGTCTCCTCGTCGCGACGGGTGAAGATCCGCGCGAGCCACGCGGTTGCGAGGATCAGTCCAGCCCCCTTGCTGAAGCTGACCGCGGCGCCCGTCGGGAGCGCGAACTCCAGGAAGGCGAGGAACGTGAACGCGACCAGCCCCACCGGGAGGTTGAGGAAGGAGACGAGGGCGAACGCGAGCCCCATCGTGGCGCCGATCGCGATCTCGGGCTGGATCCCGGCCAGCACCCCCACGGCCAGCGCCACCGTGGCGACGGTCGCCACGCCGAGCGCCGGGCCGGAGCCGTCCTCGCGCAACCGCTGGAGGACGTCCGACGGGAACCGGACCGGAGCCGGTGGACCGATCGACGCACCCGCTGGTCGGGGCTCGGGGCGCACTCAGCTGGATCCGCGGTTGGCGGCGGCGGGATGGTCCCGAACCAGCCGCCGGGGCTGCTCGTAGTAGTAGCCGCGACCGCCGTGCTGGGTCCCGAGGAGCGCGATCCCGGCGGGGGTGACCCCGTTTTCCGCCAGCAACTCACCGAGCTCGGTCAGCTGCTTGCCGCGGGTGCGCCCCAGCAGGACCACAAGCAGGACCTGGTCGACCGTGGCCGCGAGCGGCAGGGAGTCGACGACCTCACTCAGCGGGGCGGAGTCGATGACCACGAAGTCGGCGAGTTCGCTCGCCTTCTCGATCATCTTGCGCGAGGTTCCCAGGGAGAGGATCTCGGACGCGAACGGGGCCGCCTGTTCGGCGAGCAGCAGCCGGAGGTCGGAGCCAAACAGCGGCGACTCCACGAGCGCGTCCTCGAGTTCGACGTCGCCCAGCAGAACGCCGATCACGCCGACGTCGCTGCTCAGTCCGAGCGTCGAGCCGAGCTCGGGCTTGCGCAGGTCGCACTCGATCAGGATCACCTTGGAGCCGGCGAGCGCAAGCGACTCGGCAAGGTTGATCGCGGTCGTCGTCTTGCCCTCGGAGGCGGACGCGCTGGTGACGAGGACGGAGCGCGAGTTCTCCGACTCCGGGCGGCTCGCGACGAGCGTCGCGCGCAGGGCGCGATACGCCTCCACCGCGCCCGGCGAGAGCTGTCGGGGTGAGAGCGGGCGCTTGCCGCGGGTGCCCGACTCCTTTGGCACCCGGGCGAGAATCGGCAGCCGAAACGTCGCCCGCAGCTGCTCCTCGCGCCGCAGGCGCGGATCCAGAGCCTGGAAGGCGAAGGCGCCGCCGATGCCGATGATCAGCCCCGCGATCAGCCCGGCGGCGATGCTGATCAGCGGCTGCGGCTCGACCGGATCGGCCTGCGGGGTCGCTTTCGTCGCCTCGCGGAGAGTCGGGTCCGGCGCCGAGGCGATCAGCTCGAGCTGCTTGATGTCGTTCTGGCCTCCGCCGCTGTTCTCCAGCTGCGTGATCTGCGCCTGGACGTTCGCCTGCAACTCGTCCGTGCGCTCGGCGATCGTCGCGTCGGCGATCGCGTTCGCGATTGCGGCCGCATCCTCGGGGGTGGAGGCGTCTGCCGTGATCGAGACGATGTTGCTCTCGGCGACTGGGGTCACCGAGACGTGCTCGAGCAGATCGTCCGGCGAGCCGTCGGCCTCCGGGATCCCCTCGAGGTCCTGCTGGGCGCGGCTGGCGACCTCATGGGTGTCGATCAGCGCCGCGACGGTCTCGACCGCGCGCAGCGGGTCAACCGAGGTTGAGATCAGCCCGACGCTGACCAGGATCTCGGACGTGTCCGGCACGGGTGTGACGAGGATCGCTGCCTCGCTCTCGTAGACCTTGTCTGCCCTGAGCACGTAGGCGATCGCCGCGCCGGTGCAGAGCACGACGGCGAGGAGGACGAGCCAGCGGCGCTCGCGCAGCGTCCGTAGATAGCCGCCCAGACCCCGGTCTTCAGCACGCGGATGCAGCCACGGGGCGTCGGCGGAGCCTCTGGAGGTGTCGTCGCTCATCTAGGTGTGAGGTTGGGCCCGGGCGCGGATTGTGACAGCACATCGCCGCGTCGCAGGTCGTCGTCGAGCCCACGCAAGCGGCCATTCCTCGTGCTCACGGCCCCGGGAGGCCGGTCCACGAGGAACGGAGGACTAGTCTGCGCGCCCGTGCGGGTGGCCGTCTTCACTGACTATGTCTATCGGCAGCGCGACGGCCGACTGTACGCCGAGCGCGCCTTCGCCCTCTTCCTCGCCCGGCTCGGGACGCTTCTCGACCGCCTGGTGCTGGTCGGCCGCTATGGCCCCAGCTCGGAGGCGGCGCCATACGAGCTCCCGCCCGAGGTCGAGTTCGTCGCCCTGCCGTACTACGAGCGCCTCGGGCCGGGCGTCGCGCTACGCGCGTTGACGGGGGCGGTGCGGCAGTTCTGGCGGGCGCTCGACGACGTCGACTGCGTCTGGTTGCTCGGCCCCCATCCCTTCGTCGTTCCCTTCGCGGTGCATCGCCGCCTTGCGCAGGCGCCGGCTCGTGCTCGGGGTGCGCCAGGAATTCATGGAGTACATCGGCAACCGGCACCCGGGGCGACCGGTCTGGAAGCTGGCCGCCCTTGCGCTCGAGGGGAGCTTCCGGATCCTCGCTCGCTTCTGCGACACCGTCGTCGTCGGCCCGGAGCTCGCGCGGCATTATCGCCACGCGCGGCGGCTCCTGGAGATCAACGTCTCGCTGGTCGGCGAGGCCGAGGTCGTGGATCCGAGCGCCGACGAGCGGACCTACGACGGCGAGCTGCGCGTCCTGAGCGTCGGTCGCCTGGAGACGGAGAAGAACCCGCTCATGTTGGCCGAGGTGCTCGCCCTACTGGCGAGCGACGGGCGCGATTGGAGGCTGCGGATCTGCGGCGAGGGGCACCTCGAGGGCGAGCTCGAGGCGAAGCTCGCCGAGCTCGGCGTCGGCGAGCGCGCCGAGCTGCTCGGCTACGTGCCGTTCGGCGAGCAGCTCGACCGGGTCTACCGCTCGAGCCAGGTGCTGCTGCACGTCTCGTGGACCGAGGGCCTGCCGCAGATCCTGCTCGAGGGTTTCGCCGCCGCGACCCCCGTCGTCGCGACCGACGTCGGTGGCGTGCGCGACGCGGTCGGGGACGCGGCGCTCCTGATTCCCGCGGGCGACGCGGAGGCCGCCGCGGACGCCGTGCGCAACGTGGTCGACGACCCCGAGCTGCGAGAGCGGCTGCGCGCCGCCGGCGAACCGCTATGCCCGCGCGCATACGGCCGAGGCCGAGACGGGCCTGGTGGCCGAGTTCCTGCGCGGCGCCTAGCGGGTGACTGCGGCGCCGACAGCGGCTGACGGGTTACGATCGGCACCCGCCGCTACCCAGGTGGGCAAACGAATCGGAGGTCGGGTCTTGGTACGTATTCGTCGCGATAAGGACAGTCCGGAGGCTGAGGCGGAGCTGGCGAGCATCGCCACTCAGGAGGCCGGCCCAATCGACGTTCACGAGGCCCTCTCGGGCGTCACCCAGCAGATCGAGGAGATCACCGCGTCGGCCGAGCGCGCCGGCGCCGAGATCCGCGCCGAGGCCGAGGCCGACGCCGAGCGGACCCGCGAGGAGAGCCGGACCGAGTCCAAGCGCCTGCTGGATGAGAGCCACGCTGAGGCCGACAGGCTGCTCAGCGAGAGCCGCGCCGAGGCCGATCGGGTCACGACCGAGAGCCGGGAGGCGGCGGAGCGACTACACCAACGAGACCCGCGCCGAGGCCGAGCGGCTCATGAACGAGAGTCGCACCGAGGCCGAGCGCCTGGTCACCGACAGCCGCGCGCAGGCTGAGCGCGTCGCTGCCGAACGCGAGGCTGAGGCCGATCGCCGCGCGCAGGAGCGCGAGGAGGCCGCGGCCATCGCCGTGGGACACACGCGAACGGTCGTCGACCAGGTGAGCGAGGCCGTTGCGGGATTGCGCGAGCGACTCGACCAGGTCAGCGAGCAGTTGCGCTCGGCGACCGCTGCGATCGACGGCGAGGAAGCAGAGCCGGCGGCGGAGCACCCCGAGGCCGAGCGAGCGGTCGAAGCCGAGGAGAGCGAGGAAGCCGCCGCGGTGAACGGCGGCGCGCCCGAGGCCGCGACCGAGCCGGATGCTGCAGCTGGCAGCGACGCCGAGGCGCGGAAGCCCCCGAGTCCGAACAGGACGGTCCGCCCGCCGACGAGGAGGAGCCCACCGACGAGACGGAGGCCCCGCCGCAGCCCGTGGCCACCGGCGCCCGCGCTGAGGGCGCGCAGGCGCGTCCCCTGGTGCGCGCCGTGCAGATGGCGATGGCCGGTGCCTCGCGCGACGAGATCGGCGACGTCCTTCGCGACGAGTACCAGGTCACGGACCCGGAGTCGATCGTCGACGAGGCGCTCGGGCGCCGCGAGGACTAGCCGCTCGGGCCGCCGCTGTTCGAGAGGCTGTCGATCCGTTCCAGCTTCGCGAACACCGCCCACCGCTCAGCGGCGCTGTAGAGCGGGTGACACGCGGTGAGCACCAGGCGCTCGTAGCCGACGTTGTCGACGATCTCAACCTGGCTCGGATCGACGATCTCATGCTTTTGAACCGTGTAGACAAAGGTCCCGTACGGCATCTCGAGCGTGATCTCGTCGCCATCGGCGATTTCGTTGATCTTCCGGAATGGGGCCAGGTAGGTCGTCCGGTGGCCCGCGATCCCGATCGTCTTGCCCTGCCCGGGGAACCCGGTGTCCGGATAGTGGCCCGGGCCCTTCTGCAGGCTCGCCGTGTCGGTGCCCTGGACCACGACGATGTCCACCCCGATCGACGGGATCTTGATCCGCCCGATGCCGTTGCCGGTCTCGACCTTGCCGGCGAAGTCGTCAGCGAGCTTGCTGGCGCGGTCGGTGATCTGCCGCGAGCGGTCCGTGGTGTCGTGTACCGCGGCGGGCTCGGGGAACTCGAGCTTGAGCTTGTCGAGCGAGTCCGCGGCCTTGCTCTGCTGGATCGACCCGTAGAGCGTCGACAGCGGCTCGCGCCAGGCGAGCGTCATCGCCACGTCGGCGGCGATCACGATTCCGGCGGTGATCAGGGCCACCGAGATGATGTAGAGCGCGCGGCGCACGGGCACGCAATGATCCACGATTCGGGCCGCCGCGCGCGGCTCTAACGTACGGACCCGCCAGGTAGCCATGGCAGCAGAGCGAGGAAGTCCCCAGGACAGCGCTGCGCCCAGAGCGCAGCATGAGGCCCGCGTTCAGGAGGCGCTCTCGGGCGTCACCCAGCGGATCGAGGCGATCACCGCAGCGGCGGAGCGCTCGGCGGCCGAGACGCGGGCCAGGGCCGCAGCCGAGGCCGACGACCTGATGCAGCGCAGCCGGCGCGAGGCCGAGCGCGTGGCGAGCGAGCGGATGGAGCTCGCCGACCGCCGCGCGGTGGAGCGCGAGCAGGCGCTCGAGCGGCGGATGGTCGCGCGCGAGGACGCGGCGGCCGATGCCGTGCGCCGCACCGAGCTGGCGATCGAGCGCATGGGAGCCGCGATGGCGCTGATCCGGGATCAATTCGAGGCCGTCGCCGCCGAGCTGCGCGCCGCCGCGAGCGAGGTCCAACGATCAAAGCTCGCCGCCAGCGGCAGGGTTGAGGAGGCGCGGCCCGCCGGTCCCACGCCGACGCGCTCGGACGGCGGGACGGAGGCGTTCGAGTTTCCCCGGGCCAGGCCCACCGAGGCGCGGGCGCGGACGAGGCGCCGCCGGGCGAGCTGAGCAGCGCCGGAGCCTCGCCGCCGACCTGCCAGACTCTCGCGCCGATGAGCGAGATCTCGGCAGCCAGGGTCGCGTCCTATCAAGCGGATCCCGAGCAGATCGGGCGCGTGCTCCTGCTCTACTCGGGCGGCCTCGACACCTCGGTGATGCTGCGCTGGATCGGTGAGCGCTACGACGCCGAGATCGTCACGCTCACGGTCGACCTCGGCCAGCCGGGAGAGGATTGGGACGTGATCGTCGACAAGGCGCTTCACCTCGGCGCGGTCGACGCGATCCGCGCCGACGCGCGGGAGGAGTTCGCGCGCGACTACGTCCTCCCGTCGATCAAGGCCAACGCGCTCTACGGCGGCGGCTATCCGCTGTTCACGGCGCTCGCTCGCCCTCTGATCGCGAAGCTGGCCGTGGAGACGGCCCGGCGCGCGGGGTGCGACACGATCGCCCACGGCTGCACCGGCAAGGGCAACGACCAGGTGCGGATCGACGGCACGATCTCGGCCCTCGGGCCGGAGCTCCGGGTGCTGGCGCCCGTCCGCGAGTGGGAGATGGGCCGCGAGGAGGAGATCGCCTACGCCCGCCAGCACGGGATCCCGATCAAGGGCGCCAACGAAGCGGCGGCCCCGTACTCGATCGACGACAACCTCTGGGGCCGCTCGTCGGAGGGCCGCACGATCGAGGACCTCTCGGCGCCCGCTCCCGACGACGTGTTCCGCCTCGTGACTCTGCCCGAGGAGGCGCCGGACGAGCCCGAACTGGTGACGGTCGGCTTCGAGGCCGGCGAGCCCGTCTCGATCGACGGCGAGCGGCTCGAGCTCGTCGAGCTGCTCGAGCGCGCGGCCGAGGTCGGCGCTCGCCACGGCGCCGGGATCGTCGACCACGTCGAGGACCGGATCGTGGGACTGAAGGTCCGCGACCTCTACGAGGTCCCGGCGGCGGCGATCATCATCCCGGCCCATCGGGAGCTCGAGAAGCTCGTCTCGACGATCCACCAAAACAACTTCAAGCGCGCCCTCGAGGACAAATGGGCCTACCTCTGCTACGCCGGCCTCTGGCACGAGCCGCTGCGCGAGGACCTCGACGCCTACATGGAGTCGGCGAATCGCTACGTGACGGGCCAGGTCACGGTCAAGCTCTACAAGGGGTTGGCGACGGTCGTCGCGCGCGAGTCGCCCTACGCGCTGTATGACCGGGCGCTGGCCTCGTTCGGCGAGTCCGGGGGCGACTTCAACCAGGCCGCGAGCCCGGGGTTCATCGAGCTGTTCACGCTTCAGAGCCGGATGGCGCACCGGATTCGCGGGCGCGACGGCGGGTAGCATCGAGCCAATGGAATCAGGCTCTCTACGAGCTCATCGGCCGCTTCATCGTCCGCTGGTCTGGTTTCGCTACAGCGGCCAGATCAAGATCGCCGGGGCCGTCGCGGCCGGCGTTGACCGTGCTCGGCGGGCTGGTGCTCGCCCGGCGCACGCCCCCCGAGGGCTGACGCCCTCCTACTGAGCGCACTCCCAGGCCGCGGCACCGGAGTCGGCCCAGATCTGGGCCGCGATGTTGCTCTGCTGCTGGGGCGAGGCTTCCTGGGGCTGGCCCTGGCCTCCGTATAGGTCCCAGGTCGAGGGGAGGATCTGGTAGGCGCCACCGGCGCCCGAGCTCGGGTTGACGGCGCCGAAATTGCCGCCTGACTCGCACTGGACGATGGACTCGGGGATCGCCCAGTCGCCGAACCACTGGTTGACCTCGGTCTGCGCCTGCTGGGTGGAGACCTGCTGCAGGTGCTGGACGCGGTCGGTCCACCCGGAGACCTGAGACTGCAGGCTCTCGACCTGCGCCTGCCGTTGGGCCCGCAGGGCCTGCAGCTCGGAGGCGCGAGACTCGGCCTGGGCGCGGACGGCGGAGATGCGGTCGCGCGCGGCGGCGATCTGCTCGTTGAACTCCTGGGCGCGTTGCTCGGCCTCCTCGACCGCCGCAAGCCGGTCCGATACCTGGTTGCGGAGCGACCGTACGTTGGAGACCAGCGACGCGTCGGCCTCCTCGATCCGCTTCAGGTACTCGGCGCGGGTCTGAAGGTCGTCCAGCCCGTCCGCGGACAGCAGGAGGGTGGCGGTGTCGGGCATCCCGCTGCGGTAGATGTCGACGAGTCGCCCGGAGAGCGTGTTGAGGGAGCGGCGCAGTTGATCGCGCGCGGCCGCCAGCTGGCCGCGGGCGACCGTGACCTCGCCCTCGAGGCGCCGCTCGCGCTCCTCGCCGGCGGCGAGCACCGCCGAGAGCTGGGCCTCGCGCTGGGCGGCGACGATCGCCTCCTGCTGGGCGTTGGCGAGCTCGGCCGAGGTGGCGTCGATCTGGGCGCCCAGCGACTGCGCCTGCGACCGGGCGCCGGCGATCCGCGAGTTGAGCTCGTCGATCGACTGCGAGGCGAACGACGGGCCCGCGCACACCGCGAGGACGACGGCAGCTGCCACGGCGCCGGCGCAGGCGGTGAGCCTGGCGGTCAGCCTGCGTGTGGGGGCGGTTTTGCTGTCTCGATCTAGGTTGCCCATCCGACCACTTGCCTACGGGGTTAGCTGACGGGCTCGCGCCATGGGCTGGCGCTACACGGCATGCCGCGATTCGCCCCTGGCGGCGAAGAGCAACGCCGCCCTCGGGTCCCCCGATTCCCGTCACTCCGGCCCCGGAAGGGCCCGATTTGCAGGGAACTCGGCGAGTGCGGGAGACTAGCGCAGCGTTAGGGGCCCGTGAGCACCGTGCTGGAGGGGTCCGCGTCTGCAACGGAACTTGCATTGCCGTTGGCCGCCCCTTGTTCGAGCTGCGGCGCCCACTCGGTGCGCCGCAGCGTAATCGCCGCGATGGCGAGGACCGCGATCACGCCCACGCCGGCGACGGCGTAGCTCAGCCGCGGCTCGAACAGCGCCGCGATCGCGCCTCCGAGCAGGAAGCCGGCCCCGGGCATCGCGCTCGCCAGGGCCTCGAGCAGCGCCAGCACCCGCGCCTGGTATGCGGCCCGGGTGAGCTCCTGGACGGCCGTCACGAGCGCGATCCACTGCACGCCGTTGCCGAGCCCTCCGATCACCGAGGCGGCGCACGCGACCGCGAGCGTGGGGGAGACCGCCGTGGCGAGGTAGGCGACCCCGATCGCGAGGGTGGAGACCAGCAGCAGGCCCCGGAGGGGGATCCGTCGCAGCGCCGCGAACAGCAGGCTGCCCACGACCATGCCCACGCCCCAGCTCGCCAGCAGGGCGCCGTAGCCGGCGTCCCCGGCGTCCAGGGTCTCCTTGGCGAAGACGACCTCGATCGGGATCACGAGGGCGAAGAAGACGAAGGCCAGTGCCTGGGCACCAAGCAGGCGCCGCAGCGCCGGCCGCTCGCGCACATAGCTGAGCCCTCGGCGCAGCCGCGGGACCCAGCCGGTGGGCCCTTCGCGCTCCTCGGGCAGCCGCAGTCCGCGTGCGACCGACAACGTGGCGGCGACGATCAGAAACGAGGCCGCGTCGGCGAGCAGCGCCGCCTCGATCCCCGCGCCGGCGACGACGACGCCGGCGATCGCGGGCCCGCCCGCCGCGCCGACCGTGAACGCGACGTTGAGCAGCGCATTGCCCTCGCGCAGCTGGCCGGCTGGCGCCAGGGTGGCCGCGGCGGCGGCCCGGGTGAGGGCCCGCGATGCCGAGGCCAGCGAGCCGTCGATCGTCGCCAGAGCCAGGACGGCGATCAGCACGAAGTCGTCGACGAACAGCGCGAGGACGGCGAAGGCGACGGCCTCGGCGGCGTACAGGAGCGGCAGCGAGACGCGCACCGGCAGCGCCTCGAGCGCGCTCACCAGGGGCGGTCCGAGCAGCGCCGGCGCGAAGTGCATGCCGCAGAACAGCGCCGCGGTCGCCATCGGGCTGCCGGTCTGATCGAAGACGAGCACGGCGAGGGCGATCTCGCCCAGCCAGTTGCCGAGCTCGTTGACGAGATAGGCGAAGCCGAGGTTTGCGAAGCCCGGTAGTCGCAGGGGGCGAAGTGCGGCTGCCATGCGGGGGCGAACTTACTCCTTCCTGCGCTCGCAGATCCGTTGCAAGATCAGGGTCCGCTGTACAAGTTCGCGCAAGTTTTGTAAGATGCCGGAGCTTCTTGTAACTTCCTGAAAGGGATTGCAAGATCCAAACGGGAGAACACCGCCTAAGGAGGGAACCGAAAATGGGCTACCGCAAGGGCTAAGCACCAAAGGATTTACGGTTGAGGGCGGTGTGCGCCCGCGTCGAGACGCGGGCGTTCGCTTGCGTCTGGAACCCGCTAGCTGGCCGCGTTGGTCAGGGCCCGGGGGAGAGGCGCGGATCGCCCTCAGGGGCCGACTGCACATAGGCGTGGATCCTGCGGTCGAGCGCAAGCTCGGCTTCCAGGTCCGCGTCTTCCCCATGCCGGTACGCGAGGTCCTTGCCCTCGAGCACTTCGATCAGGGCCTCGACGAATCGGCCATCGAGCTGCGTGCCGGAGATCCGGCGCAGCTCGATGACGGCCTCATATGAACTCACCGGTTCGCGATAGGTGTCGCGGGCCGTCATCACGTCATAGGTGTCGGCGACGGCGACGATCCGCGCCAGCTCGGGGATCTCGTCGCCCTGGAGGCCGCGCGGATACCCGCGGCCGTCGAGTCGCTCGTGGTGGGCGAGGATCACCTCGCCGATCGGCTGATAGCCGTCGATCTCCGAGACGATCCGGGCGCCCTCGGTGGGATGGGTCTTGATCGCGTCCCACTCGACGTCCGTGAGCCGGCGCCGCCCGGACTTCAGGATGCTGTCCGGGAGCACGAACTTGCCGATGTCGTGGAGCAGGCCGGCCGAGTGCACGAGCTCCTGGTCGGTGGCCGGGAGGCCGGCCTTGGCCGCGATCTCGCGCGAGTAGCGGGCGACGGCGGCGCTGTGGCGCGCGGTCATCCGGTCGCGCAGGTCGAGCGTGCGCAACAGCGCCGAGAGCAGCGCAACCTGGAACCCGGCGAGCTGTCGGGCGCGGAGCTCGAGCTCGTCGGCACGCTCCTGCGAGACGAGGAGCGCTCCGACGAGGTACTGGAAGATCAGGATCACGGCCGCGAACAGGGCCATCGCCGCGATCCCGAGCTCGACGTAGGCGAGCGCAACCGCCACGGTGAGCAGCGCCGAGGCGAGCTCCGAGGGAAGCAGCGGGACGAGCGCGCGGCGGACCTTGGTCGAGAAGCGCGAGCGCTCGACGTAGCACGAGTAGCCGGCGATCAAGACGAAGTCGATCGCGAGCGAGATGACGAAGATCGCGAAGACGAGGAGGTAGAAGCCGTCGGAGCCGCGCTCGATCGAGTTCGCGTTCGAGACGGCCTCGAATACGAGCCCGGCGACCAGCGGGAAGACCGCGTAGGTGACCAGGTTGATCAGCAGGTAGTCGCGCTGGTAGCGCTCCCGCGCCCAGCTGGCGAGAATCGTCAGCAGGCCGATCAGGATCGCCTGGGTGACGCCCGAGAGGACCGCCGCGAGAACGATCGCCAAGAAGCTCGCGGAGACGAAGATCCGGTAGGCGCGCACCTCGACCCGGAGCAGGTCGCTGGCGACGCCGAGCACGAGCAGCGTCCCCAGCAGGGGCAGGTTCCAATCGCCGTCGCCGGCGCGCAGCACCGCGACCACGACGACGACCCCCAGGGCGATCAACTGGATCACGATCGCAAGGCGAGTCGGGCGCTCGGTCATCTCGTTGGCTCGGGCGGGGCGGTGGTCCGGGGGTGGCTCAGTTGCTGATCGAGTCGGGTCTGCGTCCGTATCGCGGCACTGCCGAACCGCCGAGCGCCGGCTGGCGCATCGAGGCGAGGAACTGTTCCAGGTCCTCCGGCGAATAGCGCCGCTGCCCGCCCGGGGTCCTGTACACCTGAACGATTCCCTGATCGGACCACTTGCGCAGCGATGCGGCACTCACACCGAGAAAATCGGCTGCCTCGCTGACGTTCAAAAACCTCTGGCCTGCTTCCATGACCCCTTCCCGGCTCACAGATCCGCCGCAAATCGGCGAAAACTTGCGCGTTAGGTGGGTTGGTAGCCGGGTCTGGCATCGGTGGCAACGAAGCGCGCCGCATTGCGTAAGTAATGCGCAAGTTCATTCGCGTAGAACCTGTAACTGCGTGCGCAACCTACGCAAACTGAGATCGAAGTTGCAACTCCGTAGTGTGCCGTTGTCGCTCGGCTGGGCCGAGCGAGCGGGCTCAGAGTTGGCCCAGGAGGAGCTCGGTCGCCTCGCTCGGCTCGGAGCCCAGCGAGGGGACGCCGTCCCGGCCGGCGACCAGGCGGGCGGCGCGATAGCCGTACAGGCGAGTGCGCTCGCCGCCGGTGCGAAGCGTCCGCAGCGGCCCGGCAAGCACGTCGAGCCGGGCCTCGGAGCCGCAGATCACGACCGCCCGCGGGGTCAGGGCCCGCAGCGCGCTGCGAAAGCGACCCTCGGCGAGCCCGGCGGAGAGCAGCAGGACGCGCAGCCCGGCTCGGCGCAGGAAGAGCTCCAGGGCCTGCGTGTGGACGGCCTCGACGCCCAGGGGCGAGCCGGAGTCGAGCAGCAGCACGCCCTCCTCGCGGGTCGAGCTGGCGGCCAGGCGGCGGGCGCCGTGCAGCCAGCCGGTCGCCCAGCGGCAGGCGTGCTCGAGCTCGGCCTCTCCGTGGGGCCGTCGAGCGGCGAGCTCCAGCCCGGGCAGCAGCAGCTCGGAGACCGTGCGCTCCACCGAGCGGACGGCGAGGCTCTGCTCGAGCTCGCGATCGGCGGCCGCCTCGTCGAAGCGGTCGAAGGCGACGACAAGGCTCGCCGAGGAGGCGGGGCCTCGGCCTCGCAGGCGCGCCACCTCGACCGCGCTCGAGATGTTGTGGGTCTCGCGCAGCGCCGCGCGCAGCGCCTCGACCTCGTCGAGCTCGTAGAGGCGGTGGTTGCCGGGGGTGCGCGCCGGCGACGGGTATCCGAGCCGTCGCTCCCAGCTGCGCAGCGTGCTCGTGCTGACGCCGAGCATCTCCGCCGCTGCATTGATCCTGATTCCGCTCATAGGTCCCTCCGCGGCGAAGGATCACAGCAGGTTCTCGCAGCTTCTACAAGCTTTGCGGGCGATTGTCAGCTGTCTTGCACGGGGCTCTCGGAACCGGCGCCGCTGCTGCGCCCGACCGGGATCCCCGCCGCCTTCGCGGCGTACGTCGCCTCGGCGGCGCTCTCGAGCAGGCGCTCGGCGCTGGTCCCGTCCTCGGGGCACGTGACGACCCCGGAGGCGATCGCGATCCGGGGCCCCTCCTCGGACTGCGAGCTCGCGACGAGCTCCGCGATGCGCGTCGCCATCGGCACCAGGCCGGTGGCCTCGGTGTGTGGGGCGAGGACCGCGAATTCGTCCTCCTCGAGCCGGAACGCCTGGTCGACGTCACGCAGCTGGCGCCGGAGCACGCCGGCGACCGCGGTCAGCATCCGGTCGCCGGTCGGGCGACCGTGGGCCTCGTTGATGCGCCCGAGCCCGTCGACGTCGACGAGCGCGAGGGCGAAGGTGTGCCCGTAGCGCCGTTGCTCGGCGAGCAGGATGTGCAACCACTCGTCGAGCTGTACCGGGCCCGGCAGGCCGGTGACCGGGTCGTGGGCGGCGCCGCCCCCGCGGCTCTCGACCAGCGAGCGGGTGACCTCGCCCTGGATTGAGCCGAAGAGGTCGATCAGGCGGCCGACCGCGCGCGCGAACGCCCCCGGCTCCTTCTCGGGGACCTCGCGGCGCACCGCCTCGATCACCAGGTTCTGCAGCGCGGCGAGGTCGCGCGGGATCTGCGACGGCGCGCTGGGCCCGGCGCGCAGCGCGGCCAGCGTCTCGGCGCGACGCAGCTGCTCGGGCTCGAGCTCGGCGCCCGGTGCGGCCTCCGGGTCGCTGAGCGCGCTGAGGATCGCCGCGATCAGCGGTGGCGCCTCGTCGACGACCCACGGCACGGACAGCTCGCCCACCTCGGGGAGCGGCGTGCGCTCGATCATCCGCAAGAGCCACTCCTTGGCGAGCTGCTCTCGCTCCTCTCTGCGAGCGCGGGATCTGACCGGGATCGGCAGCGTCCACGCGCCCTCACGGTAGAGACAGGACCGGTCGTCACGAACCGGCTTGACACGGCGTCTGCAAGCGCAACGAGGCGGTAGTCGCTGCCCCTCGCGCCCACTAGACTCGGCCAGGCCTTGGCGGCGGACGAAACAGCAGGCGGCGAGGGGGGCGCGGCCCCGCCGGGCGGTGGCGACCACATCATTGGCGCGACCCTCGAGGGCCTGCGTCGCGCCGCCGAGGAGGTCGAACACGTCGCCGCCGTCGCCGAGACGCTGCAGCGCAGCCTGCTGCCCGAGCGTTTGCCGGAGCTCTCCGGGCTGACGATGTCGGCCCGTTACGTGGCCGGCAGCGCGGACGCCCAGGTTGGCGGCGACTGGTACGACGTGATCGCGCTCCGCGACGGCCACGCCGGGATCGCGATCGGCGACGTCGTCGGCCACGGCCTCGACGCCGCGGCCCGGATGGCGCGGCTGCAGAACGCGCTGCGGGCTTACGCGCTCGAGGGCCTGCGCCCGTCGCTCGTGCTCGAGCGGATGAACGGCTTCGCGCGCGAGGTCACCGGAGGCCCGATGGCGACCGTCCTCTACGGCGTCATCGACCCGGAGGAGGGGCGCCTGCGCCTGGCCACGGCGGGCCACCCGCCCGTGCTCGTCATCGGCCCCGCCGGCGACGCCTACTTCGCCGAGGGCCCGGCGGGCAGCCCGCTCGGCGTGATCCCGTTTCCCGACCTACGAGGAGTCGACGATCCCGCTCGAGCCCGGCTCCACGGTGCTCCTGTACACCGACGGCCTGGTCGAGCGCCCCGAATCGCCGCTCGACGAGGGGCTCGAGTGGTTGCGCGGGCTGGCGGCCGGCGTCCCCGCCCACCCCGACGAGCTCTGCGGCGCACTGCTGCAGACGCGCTTCCGCGACGCCGCCCCGCGCGACGACGTCGCCCTGCTCGCCGTCCGGCTCGAGCCGGTGTCGGTCGAGCGCATCGACCTCACGCTGCGGGCCGAGCCCGAGTCGCTGGCGCAGGTGCGCCGCGGCGTCGGGCGCTGGCTGCGAGCCGCGGGCGCGACCGACTCCGAGACCTACGAGGCGCTGGTCGCGTGCGGCGAGGCGTGCGCGAACGCGATCGCCCACGCGTACCCGCCCGGTGAGGCCTCCTACGTGGTCGAGGGCCGCAGCCACGACGGCGAGGTGGAGCTGCGGGTGCGCGACTTCGGGAGCTGGCGCGCGCCGCGCTCCGGCTCGCAGGGCCGTGGCCTGAGCCTGATCGACGAGCTCATGGACGAGGTCGAGATCGAGCGGGGCTCGACCGGGACCACCGTCCGGATGCGACGCAAGATCGGCGTCGCCGATGCGCCAGGGGTGACGGCGTGAGGGACCGGATCGCAGGCTTCGAGGTCGAGCAGCGCGACGGGGTGCTGATCGCGTCGGTCGACGGCGAGATCGACAGCTCGAACGCCGCCGAGTTCCGGCTCGCCCTGTCCGAGCGCCTCCCGAGCGCCTCCAGCGCCCTCGTGCTCGACCTCTCGGGAGTCACCTATCTGGACAGCTCCGGCATCCACCTCCTGTTCGAGCTCGGGCGCCGACTGGCGGCGCGCCGTCAGGCGCTGCGCCTGGTGGTCCCGGAGAACTCGCCCATGCGCCGGGTGCTCGAGCTCTGCGCCGTGGACGCCGTGGCGCCGATGGACCCGGAGCTCGACGCCTCGCTGCGCGCGCTCGCCGAAACCGAGATTTAGAGCCGTTCAGCCTCTAGAGCGGCTCAGCCGAGCCGAGGGGCCGTCGACCAGGAGGCGCGGAAGCGCTCCATCGCCCGGTCGAGGCGCTGGTCGACGTCGCCGCCGCCCACCAGGATCTCGCCCACGCGGCTCGCGAACGCCTGCAGGAGGAGCAGCTCGCTGCGCCCGACCGGGCGGCTGATCCTGGCGACGAGGGCGATTACGCCAAGCAGTCGTCCGCGGCCGATCATCGGGGCCGCGATCACCGCTCCGCGCCCCGAGCCACCGCTGCCCTGGAGCAGCTGTGCCCGGCGCTCGAGCGCGGCGCGGCCGAGGGGGCCGTCGCCGAGCGCGACGTTGTCCGGGAGCTCGTCAGAGGCCCCGGCCTCGGCCGCGAGCCGGCGCAGCGAGAGCCCGTCCTCGTCGGCGAGGTAGATCGCGCCGCCATCGACGTCGTAGAGGCCCACGAGCCCATCGAGCATCCGCTCCAGCGCCGCGGTCGGCTCGGCGGCCGCCGCCGGTTGGCCCGCCGCCTGAGTGGCCGGGGCGGGCGGCGTGTCGCCGTCGGAGGTGATCTGCCGCTGCTGCAGCGCCAGGGCGACGGCCTGCGAGCGGGTCGAGGCGCCGAGCTTCGCCATCGCGTTGCGGACGTGGGTGCGGACGGTCTCGGGCGAGAGCACGAGCTTCTCCGCGATCTGGGCGCCGCTGAGGCCTTCGGCGAGCTGACTGAGGATCTCGCGCTCGCGGCGCGTCAGCGGCGGCCGTCCGCCGCCCGCTGCGGAGGGGGTCCGGTTGGTGTCGTTGGCGGTGCTGATCTGATCGTCTCGGCGGGGGGACATCGGCAGTTTAGTTGCGGCCGACGATGCGACTAGGCCTGGTCCCCGATTTGAGGTAATGACACCTGCTTTTCTCGGTATTTCTCTGCCGAGCCTTTACTTCTGGTTTTGGAGCCGTGGTATCAGGTACTCATTACCTCGGCGCCAAGGTAGTCGCCAGTGACTGCTCTCGCCTCCAGGCCGGACGCCGATGGGGCGGGTCCAATCCGAACAAACCGGGGATTAGGGTGATTCATATCTCAACGCTAAACCGAACCCGTGGCCACAAGCCACTCCGACGGCTCGCAGGGGTTGCCGTCGCTGCGGTCGCGGTCGCGGTGATCGCGCTGCCTGCTGCGGCGCTCGCTGCCGACCCGACTGCGGACCAGTACGGCTCGCAACTGCAAACGCTCTCCGCGGGCTCCTCGGGCAACTCGACGCCAAGTGGCGGCGCGCCCGGGACCACCGCGACCAACTCGACCCCGCCGGCGGCCGGCGCGCCCAGCGCGACCGAGTCCAGCGGTGGCGGTTCGCTGCCCTTCACGGGGCTTGACGTCGGCCTGCTGGCCGCCGTCGCCGGCGGACTCGCCCTCGCGGGCTTCATGCTCCGCCGTCAGGCGAGAGAGGCGTCCGACCGCTCCTAATGAACTCGGTCGAACTCAACAGCGCCCACCAGGGTGCGGTGCATCGCGGTATGCACTCGGGGGTCCGCGCGCTTGAGGCGCAGCGGCTGATCGACTGGTTCACGCTCCGGCTCGGCCCTTCGGCCGCAGCCGGAGCGATCGCGTACCTGCACATGCACGAGTTCGGCCCGGCGGTGATCGTGCTCGTCTGCATGCTCGTCGCCACGCAGGCCATCGAGCGCTCGCAGCTGCCGCTGCACCTGATGCCCGCCAGCAGGTTCCTGCTCGGGCTCTTCGCGCCGGTGGCCGGCGCGACGGCGGCGTGGCTCATCGCGCTCGCGGCGGGCAGCTCGTTCCCGGCGTCCGAGTTCGAGGCGGTCGTCCTCGGCGCCTGGCTCGTGACAGCACTTGGGGCATGGATCAAGGTGCGGCTCGAGGATGGCCTCGAGGCCCGGATTGCGGTCGTCGGCCCGCGCGAGTTCGCGGCGGATTTCGTCGCCGAGCTCGACGCGGCCGGCGTCCGTACCTACGACGTCGTCGGCTGGATCAGCTCCGAGGGCCCGGCGGAATACCGCCGCATGCGCTGGCTCGGGACGCTCGAGGACGTGCGTAGCGCGGTGATCACGGAGCACATCGACCTGATCGTCTGCGCTCCCGGCGTCGGCGACGCGGAGGGCGCGCGGCTGGAGAGCATGTGCGCGCGGGTCGCGGACGATTGCCTCGACCTGCCCGTGCGCCTCATCGCCGCCAACCAGCTCTACGAGGAGACCTTCGGCCACGTGCCCGTCGGGATGATCGACGCGGCCTGGTATCGCTACATCATGCACCCGCGCTTCCGGGCCGCCGGCCCGTACTCGAAGCGCGCCTTCGACCTCGTGCTCGGCACGATCATGGGCGTCCTCTTCCTACCGTTCGTCCTGATCGCGGCGATCGCGATCAAGCTCGAGGACCGCGGCCCGATCCTCTACCGCCAGCGGCGGCTCGGGGAGTTCGGGGAGGAGTTCGACATCCTGAAGCTGCGGACGATGGGAGTCGACGCCGAGGCGGACGGGCCGCGGTGGTCGGTCGCCGGCGACACCCGGGTCACGCGGGTGGGCAAGGTCCTTCGCCGGACTCACGTCGACGAGCTGCCGCAGCTCTGGAACGTGCTGCGCGGTGACATGACGCTCGTCGGCCCCCGGCCCGAGCGTCCCGAGATGGTCGCCGAGCTGGAGCGGCGCTTCCCGCACTACACCCGGCGGCATCTGATCCAGCCGGGTATCGCCGGCTGGGCGGCGCTGCGGTGCGGCTACTCCGGGTCCGACATCGGCACCGCGTGGAAGCTCTGCCACGACCTCTTCTACATCAAGCGGCGCTCGATGCTCGCGGACGTGCTGATCCTGGCCGAGACCGGCGTCGAGGTCTTCCGGGACGCTCACCGCGCGCTACGCGCGCCCGGTGAGCGCTTCCTGCTCGGCCAGGAACCCAGTGGCTGAGAACGCCGCCGCCTCACCCGTCTCCGGCCGGATCGCGGGGAGCTCACAGGCGGTGCTGGTGGTCGACGACGACGGCGCCCTGATCGAGGCGAGCCTCGGCGCGTGCAGGCTGCTCGGGGTCTCCCGGTCCGACATCGTCGGCCGCCGGATCGAGTCGCTGTTCGAACCGGACTCGAGCGAGCGGTTCGCCGCCGCATGGCCGGCCCTGAGGGCCGGCGGCAGCGCCGGCTCCGGGCCGTTCGCGCTCGAGGCCCCGGCGAGCGTGGTCGAGGTCGGGCTCATGGTGACCGCGCGGATCCTGCCGTCACGTCACCTGGTGGCCTTCGAGCCCGCGGGCGGCAGCGAGCGGCAGGGCGCAGGGCCCCGCGTGGGGCTGCGCGCGGTGCGCGAGCCCTCCGCTCGCGAGCGCGAGATCCTCGCGCTGCTCGCCGAGGGGGCGACCGACGGCCAGATCGCCGAGCGGCTGGAGCTCTCGCCCGCGACGGTCCAGACCCACGTCCGCAACGCCAAGGCAAAGCTCGGGGCCCGGACCAGGGCGCAGGCCGTGGCGATGGCCCTGCAGCGCGGGCTGATCGGCGCGTCCTGAGCTAGGCCGGCGCGACGGGCACCTGGAGCCGCTTGGCGAGCGCCTGGATCTGCACGTCGAGCGGATTGAGTTCGAGCGCTTGGCGGATCTGCTCGCGGGCCGCCGCGCGGTCGGAGCGCATCAGCAGCTCCGCCAGCAGGTAGTGGGTCGCCCATTCCTCGGGTCGCTTCGCCTCCGCCTCCCGGAAGGCGGCGAGCGCGCGCTCGCGGTCGCCGCTCGCCTGGGCGATCGAGCCCTCGGCGAGCAACGGACGGTCGCTGAGCCGGTTCAGCGAGGCGGCGTGATCGAGGTCCTCATAGGCCCGCGGCAGGTCGGTGCGCCACTCGGCGTAGGCGTCGTCGACGTAGCGCTGGGAGAGGAACGGGGGCACGGCGCTCACCGCGAGCAGGACGAGGGCGACGACGATGCCGATGCGCAGCGGCGAGCGCCCGCGCGATCGCACCTGTGCGCGCACCGCGGGCGCGCAGGCGCAACCAAGCAAACCAAGGGTCGGCGCGGTGACCGCCGGATAGGGCCAGAACCAGTCGACCGAGGTGTGGACTAACCAATAGGCGGCGCTGGCGAGCGCGACCGCCGCGAGGGCGGCCGCCGACGGCCCGAGCCGTCGCGCGCGCAGCACCCCGAGCACGGCCGCCACGATCGCGACGACGAAGAGCCCGAGGCCGACGATCCCGAGCTCGGAGAGGATCTCCATCTCGACGCTGTGGGCGTCGCGCAGGTTCTGCGACGGCGCGCGCCGCTTCTCCAGATAGGAGTACTGATAGCCGCCGCCGCCGTCGCCGCGCAGCAGGTCGTCGCCGGCGTCGCTGAGCGCCACCCGCCAGGCGTCGTAGCGGTTCGAGCCGAGGTTGACGACGAAGCGGCTTGAGTTCTGCGAGAGGTCGGGCGTGCCGCTGTGCTGGAACTCGTCGATCCGATCGGAGGTCCACTGGACCGGGTTGCCGACCGCGACGACGAAGCCGATCGCCCCGGCGACCACCAGCCCTGCGAGCCCGACGGCGATGGCCCGGTTGCCCCGTGGGGTTGTGCTGCCGAGGCCAGGGAGGCGGCGCTCGAACGCCGCCGCCGCGCCCCCGAGGGCGATCGCGATGATCGAGGTCAGGGCGCTCATCGCGGCCGCGTGTTGCATCTCGTCCGTGAGCCCCGGCAGCCGGTCGCCGGCCTCGCCCGCCGCGTGGTAGAGCGACGTCAGCGCCGGCAGGATCCCGAGGGCGGGCAGCACCGCCAGCGCCAGCCAGCACAGCGCCCGCACGCGGTACGGCGACGCGACGAGGTAGACGAACAGCGCAACGAGCATCGCCGGGATCGAGGCGCGGCTCTGCGAGAGCAGCAGGAGGTCGATGCAGAGTGTCGCCGAGCCCAGCGAGACCGCGCGCAGCCGCCAGTCGAGGTCCCGGTCTGAGGCGAGCCCGAGCGCGGGGAACATGGCGATGGCGAAGAACGCCGCGTTCGCGTTGCGATAGCCGAGCGGGTAGTCAAGCGTGCCGTCGGTCTCGAGCACGTCGAGCGCGCGGTCGGCGCCGTGCAGCGCGATGATCGTCGCCACGCCGGCGAACGCCCCGGCGAAGGCGAGCGGCAGCAGCGAGAGCTTCATCCGCGGGCCGAGCAGGTTGCAGACCACGATCCCGAGCCCGAACGCGAGCGCGTAGACGCCGATCCGCTGGGCGTCGCCGACGGCGGTGTCCGGCGCCGGGCTCCACAGCGCCGAGGCGAGCGACCAAAGCGCGAGCAGGACGAGCGCCACGAGGGCGACGATCACCGACTTCGAGAGCCTGAGGTCGAGCCTCAGGGGCGCGAAGCCGATCAGCAGAACCGCGCCCGCACAGAGCAGGACCGTGCCGGGCAGCAGGACGACGGCGAAGTAGGCGCCGTCCTGCCACGCCCACCAGGCCCAGGTGACGCCGAGAAGCAGGAGGCCGATCCCGCCCGCGAGGCTGAGCCTCGAACGCGGCTCGTTATCGGGCGCGCCGGCGCCTGCGGGCGAGGGTGGGGCGTCGGACACGAACGCACCGTAATGCGCGCGGCGGCGCCGCGGGAGTTACCGTGGGGATCGGCGATGGATGGAGACGGCGAGAGCGGCCGCGCGCCGGAGGTGAGCCGAGCGGAGCTCGACGCCGAGATCCGGCGCCGGGTCAAACGCGTTGCGAAACGGCTCGACAAGCGGGCCAAGGCCGAGCGCAAGGAGACGAAGCGCCGGCGCAAGCAGGCCGTTGCCGCGATCCGCGAGGAGCTTCACGCCGATGTCGCCAAGCGGGTCCGGAAGGCCAAGCGGCGCTTGGCGCGTGGCCTCGACGAGCGCCTGGCGGAGGCGATCGACGAGCTCGGCTCGCGGCTTGACGAGCGGCGCGACCGCGAGCTCGAGGCCACCCGTGAGGCGGTGCGCGGGGAGCTCGAGCGCGCCGAGGCAGAGCTGGCCCGGCTGCGGACCGAGGGCGAGGCCGCGATCGCCACGGCCACTCGCGAGCACGCGCGCGACGCTGAGTCCGCAGGGGTTGTCGCGGCCGAGGCCGCCGCTGCGGCGGCCGAGGAGCGCCTGCGTCGGGCGTCGGCGAGCCAGCTGGCGGAGGTCGAGGCGCACACGGCCGGGGCGCGCGCGCAGATCGACGAGTACGCGAATCGCACCCTTTCGCGCAAGGCTCGCCGGCAGGAGCTGAAGCTGGCGCGCCAGGAGCGCGAGCGCCGGATCCGGGCGGCGGAGCGGCGGGTCGAGGCGCGCGGCGAGGCGATCCTCACGCACGCCCGGGCCGAGCTCGACCAGATCCGGGACGACATCCGCACGCTCGCCGCACAGGCGGAGGAGCGGGTCTCGCAGACCGGCCGGGTCGCGGAGTCGATGTTGCTCGCCCGAGCTCACGCCGCGAGCGCCGAGGCCGGGCGGGAGCTGCGGGCGACCGCGGCCGAGATCGCACGCGTGATCGCCCAGGAGGCGAGCGTCGCCGACGCCCAGGAGCGGCTCGAGGGCGCGCTGGCGCGCCTGCGGGCGACCGATCAACGCCTGCGCGCCTCGGACGAGCGCACGAGGCGCGCGCTGGGGCACCTCGAGGCCGTCCCCGACGTCGTCGAGCCCGAGGCCGCGGACGGGCGCGATTAGGGCCGCTGCGGGGCGCCCGCGAGCAGGTCGATCTGCTTCGGGTGCAGGAGGGCGAGCAGGGTGGACCCCTCGATCGCCGCCAGGCCGCCCTTCTTCATCTCCACGTGCCCCCCGGTCGCGACCTGGATCGCGCGTGAGAGATCGGGCTCGTGGCCGACGAGGAGGACGTCGCCGCGCCCGGCGGCGACCGCTGCGGGGTCGAAGTCGCCGCCGCGCAGGGACTCGTCCACCTCCGGCTCGAGGCCGAGGGCCGCGCAGGCGAGGTGCGCCGTCTGCAGGGCTCGCAGTTTGGGGCTGGTCAGACACACGTCGATGCTCTCGCCGAGCGCGGCGAGCGCGGCCCCAGCAGCGCGCGCCTGGCGCTCGCCGTTCTCGGTCAGCGGGCGCGACGCGTCGTCGGGGGCGTCGTTGGTGGCGTCACCGTGGCGCAGGAGCCAGATCACGGTCGGCGGATCGTCGCAGTTAGCGAGTTGGAGGGTCGATGGCGACCGATCGGATTGCGATGATCGGCGGGTGAGCGGGACCGCGGCCCACCTGCATGTCCACAGCGAGTATTCGCTGCTCGACGGCGCCTGCAAGATCGAGGCGATGGCGGCACGGGCCGCCGAGCTCGACATGCCGGCGCTCGGGCTCACGGACCACGGGGTGATGAACGGCGCGGTCGAGCACTACAAGGCCTGCCGCAAGCACGATGTCAAGCCGATTCTCGGCCTCGAGGCCTACCTGGTGGACGACCGCAAGGCCGAGGGGCGCGTGGAGCGCAACCACCTGACCCTGCTCGCCGCCGACGACACGGGCTTTCGCAACCTCGTCAAGCTGACGTCGGGCGGCTTCCTCGAGGGCTTCAAGCGCGGCAAGGCGAACGTCGACATGGAACTGCTCGGCCGCCACGCGGAGGGCGTGATCGCGCTCACCGGCTGCCTGCAGTCGCGCTTCTGCCGGCGTCTGGTCGAGGAGCGCCCGGCCGACGCCCGCGCCCACCTCGATGACCTCGTCCAGGTCTTCGGGCCTGAGGACGTCTACTTCGAGGTCCAGGAGAACGGCATCCCCGAGCAGGCGAAGGCGAACGAGGGGATCGAGCGCTACGCGCGCGAGCTCGGCCGGCCGCTCGTGGCGACGGCCGACGTTCACTACCTGCGGCGCGAGGACTACGACAACCACGCCGCTCTGCTCTGCGTGCAGACGAAGTCGACCCTCGAGCAGCCGAAGCTGACCTTCGACACCAACGAGTTCTTCCTCAAGAGCCCGGCGGAGATGGCGGAGTCGTTTACGGCCTGGCCGGAGGCGGTGCCGACGACGCTGGAGATCGCGGAGCGCTGCAACGTCGAGATCGAGCTCGGCAAGCTGCTCCTGCCGAAGTTCCCGACGCCGAACGGCGAGGAGCCGGGCCAGATGCTGCGGCGGCTGCTCGACGAGGGGCTGCGGCGCCGCTACGGCGACCCGATCCCGGCCGCAGCGCGCGAGCGAGCCGACTTCGAGCTCGGGGTGATCGCCGAGATGGGCTTCGAGTCCTACTTCCTGATCGTGTGGGACTTCGTCAACTACGCGAAGCAAAACGGGGTCGCCGTCGGTCCTGGGCGTGGCTCGGCGGCCGGCTCGATCGTCGCCTACGCCCTCAACATCACCGACCTCGACCCGCTGGCCAACGACCTGCTGTTCGAGCGCTTCCTCAACCCGGCGCGCAAGTCGATGCCCGACATCGACATCGACTTCTCAGTCCGCGGACGCGAGCGGGTGATCCGCTACGTCCAGGACAAGTACGGGCGCGAGTCGGTCGCTCAGATCATCACCTTCGGCAAGATGGCGCCGCGGGCGGCGACCCGTGATGCGGCGCGGGTGCTCGGCTACGACTACGCCACCGGCGACCGGACCGCGAAGCTGATCCCGGAGCCGATCATGGGGCGCAGCCCGAGCTTCGCCGATTGCCTGAAGCCCGGGCAGGACCTGCGCAAGGCGGTCGACGCCGACCGCGACACGAAGCGGATCGTCGAGGTGGCGAAGGGGCTGGAGGGGATCGTCCGCAACAACTCGATCCACGCCGCCGCGGTCGTAATCGCGGACCGGCCGCTGGACGAGATCGTCCCGCTGCAGCTCGCGGAGGACCGCGGTGCGCCGGCGGCCCAGGGCACGAACGGCAAGCCCGAGCGCCAGTACAAGATCGTCACCCAGTACTCGATGGGGCCGATCGAGGAGATCGGCCTGCTGAAGATGGACTTCCTCGGGCTGCGCAACCTCGACGTGATCGAGGACGCGGTCGACATCATCCGCCGCTCGCGCGGCGTGGAGATCGAGATGGAGTCGATCCCGCTCGACGACGCGAAGACCTACGACATGCTCGCGCGCGGCGACTCCGTCGGCGTGTTCCAGCTCGAGTCCGAGGGCATGCAGGAGGCGCTCAGGCAGATCCGGCCGACCGAGTTCAACGACATCATCGCGATCGGTGCCCTGTACCGGCCCGGCGCGATGCGGTTCATCCCGGACTACGCGCGCGGCAAGCGCAACCCGTCCTCGATCACCTACCAGGACCAGCGCCTGCGCCCGATCACCGAGGAGACCTACGGCTGCTGCATCTACCAGGAGCAGCTGATGGAGATCTCGAAGCAGGTGGCCGGCTTCACGCCGGCCGAGGCGGACGACCTCCGCAAGGCCGTCGGGAAGAAGAAGCGCGACCTGATGGCGACGATGGAGGGCAAGTTCCTCCAGGGCTGCTCAGCGTCCGGCACCGAGGGGCGGGTGGCGAAGGACCTGTGGTCGCTGATGACCGCCGCCGCCGACTACTCGTTCAACAAGTCCCACGCGGCGTGCTACGCCCTGATCTCGTACCGGACCGCCTACCTCAAGGCGAACTACCCGGCCGAGTACATGGCGGCCGTGATCTCCTCGGTGATGTCGACCAAGGACAAGGTCCCGTTCTTCGTCAACAAGTGCAACGCGATGGAGATCGAGGTGTTGCCGCCCGACGTCAACTCCTCCGACCACGGGTTCGTGGTCTCGGGCAACTCGATCCGCTTCGGGCTCGACGCGGTCAAGAACGTCGGCCACGCGGTCGTCGAGACGATCATCGCCTCGCGCGAGGGCGAGGGCCCCTTCGAGTCGATCTGGGACTTCTGCGAGCGCGTCGACGCCCGGGCGGTCAACAAACGGGCGATCGAGTGCCTGGTCAAGTGCGGAGCGCTGGACTCGACCGGCGACCCGCGCCGCGGGATGCTCGAGGTCCTGGCCCAGGCGCAATCCGCGGGGCAGAAGGCGCAGGAGGATTCGCGCCGCGGCCAGGGCTCGATCTTCGATCTCGACGACGGCGGCGGCTCGGACTCGCCGGCCACGGCGGCGTTCGCCGGCCCGCAGCACCCGCCGGTCCCCGCCGAGGAGTTCGACCAGCGCGAGAAGCTGCGGCTCGAGAAGGAGACGCTGGGGACGTTCGTCTCCGCCCACCCGCTGGGCGAGGTCGGCGACGCGCTGCGCGCGCGGGTCGAGCGGCCGCTGTCGACGGTCTCGGGGCTGGCCGACGGCGCCTGGGTGACGGTCGGCGGGATCGTCGCCGAGGCCAAGAAGGTCCGCACCCGCCGCGGCGGCTACGTGATGTTCGCGGGCCTCGACGACCTCGAGGGCAGGCTCGACCTGTTCGTCCGCGACGCCGCGTCCGAGCCCGCTGAGGTGCTGGAGCTCGACCGGGTGGTCGTCGTCCGGGGCCGGATCGAGAAGGGGGAGGAGGGCAAGCTCAGCCTCAACGTCCAGGAGGCGGAGCCGTTCGAGCCCGGCGCCTCGGAGCTCGCGGCCGCGAAGGCGATCCGCGAGCGCGCCGCCGAGCCGCTTCTGCTGAAGATCGACGCCGCCGCCTTCGGCGCCGGGCTGATCGACGAGCTCAAGGCGGTCTTCGGCGACTTCCCCGGAGAAAACGAGGTTCTGCTCGAGATGCGCACGCGCGACGGCGTGCGCCGGCTGCGCTTCGGCACCGACTACCGCGTCGCCCCCTCGGCGGCGCTGCGGGCGGAATTAGATCAATTGCTCGGCCCAGCCTCCCTGGCTGCGTGAGCACCTAAACTTTCTCCGTGGCAACCGTCCAGCGATCCGGGACCCAGGCGAGTGAGTGTCGCCGCTGCCGCTCTTTCTGCGACAAGCTGATCGAGCCCCGTGGGTGCATCGAGCTGGGTTGCCGCTTCCTCTACAGCTACGAGGACCAGCTCACCGGGGCGCAGTTCATGGGCTGCCTGCGCAAGGTCTTTCGCGCCGAGATCGACGTCGACATGTTCGAGCTCGCCGAGGCGGCGGGCGGCTTCGGCGGGATCAAGATGACCGGCGACCCACTGCCGCAATGCCAGTTCCGGGTCGAGCCTGCCTACGAGGGCGCCGGCCCGGCCTACTCGTGCGTCAACCCGCGCTTCTTCGACTGCACCGACGAGGGCCCGGAGGGGATCCGGGCCTTCGACCTCCGCAAGATCCTGGACTGACCCGCGGCCCAACGTGCCAGCCCCGCCGAGCGCGGGCGGGGGTGCGGTCGAGCACAGGTCAAGGCCGACGACGTAGAGAGGTGGATCGAGATGGGCAAGCTGCGCTGGCACACGATGATGAGCCTCGACGGCTTCATCGCAGGTCGCGACGACGACATGCAATGGATGTCCGGGGTCGACGGCGGAGCGGGCGAGACGGTCGACGAGGTCCTGCGATCGACCGGAGCGTTGCTCGTCGGCAGGCGGACGCAGGACGTCGAGGACCGGCTTCAGCCCGGGTTCTACGGCGGCGCCTATCGCGGCCCGTTCTTCGTGCTCCGGCACGATCCCCCCGCCGAGCCCCCGGTCGTCAAGGGGGTCACGGGCCAGTTCCTGGACCTCGGCATCGAGGAGGCCGTAAGCGTCGCCAAGGAGGCGGCCGAAGGCGGCGACGTGGTCGTGCTCGGGGCGAACATCGCCCGGCAGTGTCTCGAGGCGGGGCTCCTGGACGAGATCATCGTCCACGTCGCTCCGGTCCTCGTCGGCGAGGGCGTCCGCCTTTTCGAGCGCTCCGGGAGCGAGGCGGTGAGGCTCGGGGCGATCTCCTCGGCGCAGGAGGGTGAGACGGCCGTCCTGCGTTGTTCGGTGACGAGATGAGCGCCCGACGCCGGCTGGCCATGGCGACGCGGACGGTGATTTCGCAGGTAGGGGTGGAGGCGTGCGCCCTGCGTGACGTTCGTGCGCCTTCCGCGCGCTCCGGTCGACCACCCGCGCCGAGTGTCATCGCAACCACCTCAGAGGTGGTTCAGATGACACTCGGCGCGGCGAGGTCGCGCACGTCTCGATCCCGTTGCGCACGCGCCGCACGGCGCATGGACTCAGGCACATTCGCCCGCGCCCTCGCCAACTCCTGGCCTACCCAGCCAATCCCGGCTCGCGTCGCACTCGACGCCCCGGACTCGGGCGCGTGGCGCGCCGTGCCTAATCCGTCTTGAAGCGGTAGCCGACGCCGCGCACGGTTTCGAACCGGTCCTGGCCGAGCTTGCGGCGCAGGTAGCCGACGTAGACGTCGACGACGTTCGACCCCGGGTCGTAGTCGTAGCCCCAGACGCGGGCGAGCAGCTGCTCGCGGCTGAGCACCTGGTCGGGGTGCTCGAGGAAGGTCCGCAGGAGCTCGAACTCGCGCGCGCTGAGCTCGACCCGTTCACCGTTGACGCTCGCCCATCGAGTGCGCAGGTCGAGGCTCACGCCGCCGACCCGGAGCTGGGTCTGCTCGTCCGCCGATCCTTCGTCGCGCAGCCGCGCCCTGATCCGTGCCACCAGCTCCTCGAAATGAAACGGCTTGGGCAGGTAGTCGTCGGCGCCCGTGTCCAGCCCGGCGATGCGGTCGTAGGGGTCGCCGCGCGCGGTGAGCACGATCACCGGCAGCCGGTAGCCCTCGCGCCGGAGGTCGCGGAGCACGTCGAGGCCGTCCTTCCCGGGCAGGCCGAGGTCGAGGATGAGCAGGTCGAAGTCGTCGTCGTTGGCGACCGCGTTCACGGTCGGACCGTCGCTGACGATCGTGATCGTAAAACCGCTCGCCCGCAGGCCCTTCTCGAGGAACGACGCCAGGCGGGCCTCGTCCTCGGCGATCAGGATCCGGCTCACGGCACCGGGGTCGCGGGGAGGACGATCGTGAACGTCGAGCCGAGCCCGAGCTGTGAGTCGAGCTCCACGCGCCCCTGATGGGCGTCGGCGATCGCGCGGACGATCGAGAGCCCGAGGCCCGCCCCCTCGGCCGGTCCGGAGCTGTTCGCCCGCGCGTAGCGGCCGAAGATCCGCTCGCGATCGGCGGGGTCGACGCCGGGGCCCTCGTCGCGGACCCAGAGCCGCGCCTGATCGCCCACCATCGAGCTGCCGAGCCAGATCGGGTCGCCGTCGCGCGTGTGACGAACGGCGTTGTCGGCCAGGTTCATGACCGCCTGCGTGATCCGCTGCGCGTCGGCCACGACGATGCCGACCCCCGTGCCGTCGATGCGCCAGTCGCGGTCGCCGAGGCTGCGCGCCTTGGTGAACAGGTCGTGCGTGAACAGGTCGAGGTCGATCGGCCCGAGCCGCAGGAAGTCCGGGCGGGGAGCCTTCGCCAGCAGCAGGAGATCGTCGACGTAGCGGCTCATCCGGTCGAGCTCGTCCTGGATCACCGCGGTCGCCTCCTCGCGCTCGCGCGGCGAGTCGCTGAGCGTCTCGAGGTGCCCCCTGATCACGGTGATCGGGGTCCGGAGCTCGTGGCTGACGTCGGTGAGGAAGTCCTTTTGGTCGGCGAACGCGATCTCCAATCGGTCCAGCATCCCGTTGAACGTGCGGCCGAGGTCGGCGATCTCGTCGCCCCCGCGCACCGGGATCCGACCCGAGAGATCCGTTTCGGAGATCGTCTTGGCGGTGCGTGAGAGCGCCTGCAGCGGGGCGATTGCACGGCCGGCGGCGAGCCAGATGAACAGCGACGCCAGGAGCAGGACCACCAGGGAGACGCCGACCGCCACGCGGACCGCGCTCTCGACCTCGTCCCGCGCCGCGGCCGTGAGCGACGCGACCACCAGCACCCCCTGGCTCTTGCCGATGCTCACGGGGACCGCGAGGTAGCGCGTCTCGCCGATGGGCGTCTCGAGGTCGCCCCCGCCTGGGGCCCGGGTTCGCGCGAGGCTCCCGAACGAGGTCTGTAAGGCGTTGTCGCTCGGGTTGGCGACCTCCGACGCGTAGCGCTTGCCCTCGACGAACGTGGCCAGGGCGCCGTCGGAGGGCGCCGAGGTCTGCTCGAGGTAGGCATCGAAGAGCGCCTGGACCTCTGTGAACGGCTTGCCGGTGCCGGGCTCCCCGCGGGCGGAGAGGTCGCGGAGAGCGTTCACGTCGAGGGCGAGCTCGCGCTCCACCTGGTCGCCGATCCGCGACAGCAGGAGCTGGCGCAAAACCAGCACCGAGGCCGCGGTGGAGACGAGCAGCAGGGCGAGAAACGAGACCAGCACTCGGGTGCGGACGCCCGCCAGGAGCGACTTGCGCTCACCCGCCTCTGCGCCCTCGGCCGCAGAGCTACGGGCCCGAGACTCGATTAACACGCCGAGAATGTAACCGGGAACCGGCCGGGCGTACGCAGGTCAGCGCAGCGCCGCTCGCAGCCTTGCGAGCGTGTCCCCGTACTGGTCGCCCGTAGGCGATTCGTCGCCCGACCCTCCGTTCGGGGCCGGCCCGCCCACCGGCGTCGGTCCCGGGGCGGGCGCCAGGCTCGGAGCCGGGGCCGCCGGACCGGCGGGTGCGGCCACGCGGACGGGACGCGAAGGGCCGGCGTGCCGAGGGCGGTTTTGCGGCTGTCGCGGCTTGGTCCGGTGGTGGGTGGGCTTGGTGGGCTGGGTCGCCACCTCGGTCGGCGGCGCCCCGGGAGCGTTGACGCCCGAGACGTCGCCGTTGTCGTTCGGGCGCAGGATCGTGAAGTACACGACGACGAGCAGGACGCCGACAACGGCGGCCTGCAAGGCGATGATTCGCGGGCGGCTGGTCATCCGCACGCGCCCGTTACGGAGAGGATGCGCATCCGTCCGCAAGCCTTGCGGCTCGGCATGAGAGGGTTATGAGACACGGATGAGAGGGGCATTAGTAGACGCTAGTTAAGCAACGAGCATGAGAGCCGTTCTCATCCGCGGCTCACGTTAGTCTCACCCGGTCGGTTTAGTCTCGCTCCTGTTCATCTCCCCATCTCTCGAAGGAGACGCGTACCTTGCGAATCACCACTCTGCTGAAGACCAAGCTTGCCGGACTGTTGGTTGTCGCGCTCTGCGCGTCGCTGGCCGTGCCGGCGCTCGCAGGCGCCCAGCAGGTCGATCCGACGGCCAGCCAGTATGGGGATCAGCTCTCGCAGATCAACACTGGTGGGAACGGCAACACGCCGACCTCCGGCACGCCGAGCTCGGGCAGTGCGCCCGCGGCCTCGCCGGGTGGTACGGGCCTGAGCGGCAACGTTGGCCCGCTCCCGTTCACCGGCTTCGACGTAATCGCCATGGCGGCGGTTGCGCTCGCGGTCACCGGTCTCGGACTCGCCCTGCAGCGTGCAGTGTCGCGCGACACCAGCGACGACCTGGCTGCTTAACGCCTAAGCCCCGGATACCGACAAAGTTCATCCGGCGCGCTTAGATCGCCGCCCGCTCCGTTTGCGGGCGGCGATTCCGCGTTTACGGAGCTTCCGCGCGAGCTCGACGTCCGCGAGCCCGGGGGCGCCGTCCTCGCCACCGGTCTCGATCAGGGTGGGCAGGTCGTCGAACCGGGGCTCCGAGAGGAAGACGCCCAGGCCACGTTCGCCGATTTCGCCCTCGCCGAGGTTGGCGTGCCGGTCGCGGTTGCCACCGAGCGGCGTCTTCGAGTCGTTGAGATGGAGACAGGTGAGGCGGTCGAGGCCGACCTTGGCGTCGAACTCCTCGACCACCGCCCCCAGCGCCTCCGGGGTGCGGATCTCGAATCCCGAGGCCAGCAGGTGACACGAGTCGAGGCAGATCCCGACCCTCCGGTCGCCGTCGAGGAGATCGAGCAGTTCGGCGAGCTCGTCGAAGTTTCGCCCCAGCGGTCCCTGGGTCCCGGCCGTGTTCTCGAGCAGCACCGGGCAGTGCTCGGAGGCGGCGAGGGCCCTCGCGATCCCCTTGGCGGCCCGCTTCATGGACGCGCGGTGTGGCTCGCCCTTGCGCGCCCCGGCGTGCAGGACGACGCCATGGGCGCGGATTCCATCGCCGACCCGTAGCGCGTGGGTGAGCGAGGCGATCGATTTCTCGCGGATCTCGCGGTCCTTGCTGGCGCAGTTGATCAGGTAGACGGCGTGGATCGTCGTCGCCTTGATGTCGGTCTCGGCGATCGCTTCGCGGTAGTCCGCGAAGTCGTCCTCCGAGTACTTGGTGGGGCGCCACATGCGCGGGCTCTGGTTGAAGATCTGGATCGCCGCCGAGTCGCTCGCGACGCCGCGCTCGACGGCGTTCGTGAGCCCGCCGGCGTTGGAGACATGGGCTCCGATCAGCACGGCGCGGAAGCTATCGGGTCTCCGGCGCCGCGCCGCCGGGCCCTGACCCGCCGCGCGATCGCGACGATCGCGATCGCCGCGCCCGCGAGCATCGGCCCGGCCATGGGGACCGTGTAGCGGCCGGTGTAGTTGCCGGTGAGCGCGGGGGCCACGATCATCGCGAGGCCGCCGACCCCGAGGACGAGCACCCCGAGGCGCTCGCGGCGCGTCCCCACGAACAACCCGATCAGCACCAGCACGGTCGCGATCGAGAGCATCGTCCCCCCGAACCGGCTGATCTGCTGCCAGTCGCTGATCGCCGCGAGCGGAGCCTCGTGGCGATCCAGGGTGAACGGGTTAAAGAAGGCCTCCATGTCGGCGGCGACGTTGAGCTGGACCTGGCCGAAGAACCCCTCGTCCGCTCCGAGGCGGTAGTCGAGCAGCGGGTCAAGGCCCTCGCCCTCGCCCGCCTGCACCGGCATCAGGCTGGGCACCCAGTAGGCGCGGAGGTTCTCCCACACGGACTCGACGTAGTCGAACGGCTGCGCCAGCACGGCGCGCTTGGCCCAGCTGCCGAGGAGCTTGTCGGCCTCGCTGTCGGTCTGATCGGGGAAGGCGCCGAACAGCCGCGGCGCCGGCGCCGTGGGATCGAAGACGTAGTAGCGGGCGCCACGGCGCTCGTCGGGCGGGGTCTGCTCGCAGAGGGCCTCCGTGCCCGGCGGCGGGGTGAACCGCTCGCAGTCGGCGAACTGGGCGGCCCGGGCGTAGAGGTACCACCCGGGTGACGGCCCGATCCCGAGCCGCGGGCCGAACGCCGCGTTGCCGATCGCGAAGGCGACCAGGATGGCCACGGCTCCGCCGCCGGCCGCCAGCGGCGTCGCCCACCGCGCGCGGTCACGCCAGCGGCCGCCCCCGACGAGCAGGAGGCCGAGCAGGACCACCGCGATCGTCGCCAGGCCGGCCGTGCGAATGGTCACCGAGACGGCGAGCAGCACGCCGGCGAGCAGCGGCCAGCGCCAGAGCGGAACCGGCTCGTCGAACGCGCGAACGGTCGCGTAGAGACCGCCCGCGGTCGCCAGGATCGCCCAGCTCTCGGCCATGATCGCGTGCTCCAGCAGGATCTCGTCGGGGTTCAGCAAGACGATGGCCGCAGGCAGCAGGCCGGCCCACGTCGATCCGGTGACGCGCCGCGTGGCCGCGTACAGGAGCAGGGCGGAGGCGATGCCCGCGAGGTGCTGAAGCACCACCGGGACCGCCACCTCGCGGGTCACGGAGCCGATCGCCGCCAGGATCAGCGCATAGCCCGCCGGGTGCTGCGGATCCGCGAACGGGTTCGACTCGGCGAAGCGGGCGTACGCGCTGGAGTCGGCGAGCGTCGTCGCGGCTGGCCACCAGCCGACCTCCGTGACGACGCGCAGCGCGACGCCCGCGATCACCAGCGCGATCAGGCACCAGGTCGCGGCGTCGATGGAGCGGGTCGGCTCGCCGCCGGAACGGCCTGGCACCTTGCGCACGCCGGGCATGCAAGCACCCTGTGGAAACATGCGCGCCGAGCCGCCCGTGAACGACCAACCCCCGAGAGTCCGATTCGCCCCCTCGCCGACCGGCGCCCTGCACATCGGGGGCGCGCGGACGGCCCTCTACAACTGGCTCTTCGCGCGCGGCCGCGAGGGCACCCTGGTGCTCCGGATCGAGGACACCGACCGCGAGCGCTCGACGCCCGAGAACGTCGAGCAGATCCTCGACGCCCTGCGCTGGCTCGAGCTCGACTGGGACGAGGGCCCGGTCAGCCAGGCCGAGCGCTTCGAGCGCCACCGCGAGCGGATCGCCGAGCTGGTCGAAGCCGGCCGGGCCTACCCGGACACCGCGACCTCCGACGACGTGCGCGCCTACAAGCAGGCCCACGACAACGCCGGCTATCGGGGCGAGCCGCGCCCGGGCGAGGGGGCCGCGATCCGCCTCCGCGTGCCCGACGAGGGCGCCACCGTGGTCGAGGATCTGATCCGCGGCCCCGTGAGCTTCGAGAATCGCCTCCAGGACGATCTGGTGATCGCGCGCGGCGACGGCACACCGCTCTACAACTTCGCCGTCGCCGTCGACGACCTCGAACTACAGATCACCGACGTGATCCGCGGCGACGACCACCTCTCCAACACGCCGAAGCAGCTGCTCGTGCTCGAGGCGCTGGGTGGCGACGCCCCGCGCTACGCGCATCTGCCGCTGCTTCACGGCCCTGATGGCAAGAAGCTCTCGAAGCGCCACGGGGCCGCCTCGGTGCAGGAGCTCCGCGCCGGCGGGTACCTGCCCGCCGCGGTCCGCAACTACCTCGCGCTGCTCGGCTGGGGCGCCGACGACGACCAGACGATCCTCTCCACCGAGCAGCTCGTCGAGCAGTTCTCGATCGAGCGCGTCGGGCGCTCGTCGGCTGTCTTCGACGAGCGCAAGCTGCGCTGGCTCAACGGCCGGTATATGCGCGAGCTGCCCGCGGACCGCTACGTCGAGGCGGTCGCCGCCGAGCTCGAGCGCTCCGGCCACCCCGAGGCGGCGGCGGACCGAGAGCGGCTCGGGGCGGCGTGCGCGATCGCCCAGGACAAGGCCCAGACGCTGGGCGAGGTGTGGCCCTTGATCGCGTTCCTGTTCGAACCACCGGTCGAGGATCCGAAGGCGTGGTCGAAGGTGATGGAGCGCGACGACGTGGGCGACGCGCTGAGCGCGGCGCTCGAGGTGCTGCGCGAGGCCGAGCCGTTTGACCCGCCCACGCTCGAGCGCGAGCTCGGCGCCGTGGTGGAGCGCCTGCAGATCAAGCCGCGCGACCTGTACCAGCCGATCAGGGTCGCAATCACCGGAACCACGGTCTCGCCGGGGATTTTCGACTCGCTCGCGGCTCTCGGTCGCGACGCGTCCTGCGAGCGGATTGCGGCCGCGATCGCCCGCCTGGGCTGAATCCGGGCTAAACCAGCGGCGGGCTGCTGCCGATCAAGGGATTGGACTCATGTACGAGGCACGGCAGCGATCCAACGGTCACCCATGACCCAGGCGACGAAGGCGACCCCATCGGAACGCCGCGGCGGCGTCGGCGGCCGGCGGCTGGCCGACGCGTTCGACGCGGTCAGCGGCCTGCCCGCCCTCTTCGAGGCCCGGCGCCGTCTGCTCGGGCTCTGCGACCGCTCGGGATCGACCCCGAGCGAGGTCGCCGACGCGATCGAGGCCGATTCGGCGCTCGCGATCGTGATCATGCGGGCGGCGAACAACGGCTCCGGGCCGTCCGGCCGCACGGGCGGCGTGCGCGAGGCGGTCGAGGCGCTCGAAGTCGAGCGCGTGCGCTCGCTGGCTGAGTCGATGGAGACCTACGACGTGCTCGGGACCCCGGGGGCCACCTCGGAGCGCAGTGAGCGTTTCCGGCGCCACGCGGTCGCCGTGCGGATCGGCGCGGAGCGCATCGGGGAGGTCGCGCGGCTGCCGCAGCGCGACGAGCTCGCGGTGGCCGCGCTCGTCCACGACGTCGGCAAGCTGGTGCTCGAGCAGCTTTACGGCGACGGGCCCGAGTCCGACGCGCGCGACGTCTCACCCGACGAGCGCGCTCGCCAGGAGCGGCGCGAGTTCGGCATCGACCACGCTCTGGTCGGCGCCGTGCTGGTGCGCCGCTGGGGGATGCCGAAGATCATCGCCGGCGCGGTCGAACGCCACCACGCTCCGGACGCGACCGGTCACGCGGGCGCGATCAGGCTCGCGGACATGATCGTCCACCACGCGGCGGGCGACCCGGTTCAGGTCGAGTCGATGCGCGAGGCGGCGGCGGCGCTCGAACTCGACGACGCAGCCCTCAACACGCTCCTGTTCGAGTTCCCGCACGCGAGCGAGAAGCGACGCCGGGCGGCCGAGCCGTGCCCTCTCTCGATGCGCGAGATGGATGCCCTACGCGGGCTGGCCGAGGGCAAGGTCTACAAGCAGATCGCCCAGGAGCTCACCCTCTCGGTGAGCACCGTGCGCACCCACCTCCACAACGTCTACCGCAAGATCGGCGCGGTGGATCGGGCCCAGGCCGTGCTCATTGCGAGGGATCGGGGCTGGCTGTAACCAACGGCCGGGCACCACCGCGCACGCCCGGACCGTGCGTTGCTCAGGCGAGCGTTGCGCGGGACTTTGAATAACTCGCGCCACGTCCTCCGCTCTCGCTCGAATCTATTGTCCGCGGCTACGCCGCGGACATTTTTTTGTGCTTCCGCGTCCGGGCGTGCGCGGTGATCCTTGGGCCGTTGCGCTACTCGATCAGTGCGGATCTGAGGCCGATGGCGACCGCGTGGGTGCGGTCGCGGGCCTCGAGGCGGGCCAGGAGGGCCTTCGTGTGGGTCCGGACGGTCTCCGTGCTCAGGCCGAGCTCGCGCGCGGCGACATCGGTGGAGTGCCCGTCGGCGTAGAGCTGAAGGATCTGGCGCTGGCGGCGGGTGAGCTCGCGGCGGCCGGCGCTGTGGGCTGCGGGGTCGACGAACTGCTCCGCCTCGGCGGCCGCGTCGACGGCCCGGGCGAGCGCGGTGGTGGGCGAGCTCTTGGCGACGTAGGCCATGGCCCCGGCATCGATCGCCTCGCTCGCCGCGTGGCGCTCCGGCCTCGCCCCGTGAGCGACGATCCCAAGCCCCGGCCGGGCGCGGTGCAGCGCGCGGATTGCCGGGATCCCGAGGAGGGATCGCGAAGCGCCGTTGGCCGCGAGCACCAGCTCCACGATCGCGACGTCGAAGTCGCCGACCGAGCTGATCATGTGCAGCGCGTCCTGGCCGTCGGCCGCCTCCTCCACCGCGTAGCGATCCGAGAGCAGGCCGCGGACCCCCAGCCTCACGGCAGGCTGCTCATCGATTACCAGGCAGCGTCGCTCCTCGTTCATACGTATTGCCCCGACCCGGGGCCGAGCACCCCGGAAGACGCTTTGACCGGCTGCCGACGACAACAAACGGCAGCCATCGGGCCGCGCAGCCATCCTAGCCAGGCGCGCCATGAGGATGCGTCAGCCCGCTTCGGTAGGAGCGAGGTTTTTGGCCGCCATCCGCTACAACCCTCGTGAGATGGCGATCGACGACGGGTGGCGACGGTGATCTCGGTGACCTCGAAGTCGCGCTATGCCGTCGTCGCGATGGCCGAGCTCGCGCGATCGGGCGACCGGCCGGTGCCGATCGCGACGATCGCCGAGCGCCGCGACATGCCCGTGCAGTTCCTCGAGCAGTTGTTCTCGACCCTCCGCCGGGACGGCCTCCTGCTGAGCCAGCGCGGGGTCAAGGGCGGCTACACGCTCGCCCGCCCGCCGGAGCAGATCACCGTGATCGAGGTCGTCCAGGCGCTCGACGGCAAGGTCGGCGCGGAGGCCGACGAGGCCGGTGGGATCTGGAAGGAGGGCGTCGAGTCGCTGCGTGAGGTCTTCAGCCGGACGACGATCGCCGACATCGCCCGTCGGGAGGCCGACGAGGTCGGCGCCGGCATGTACTACATCTGAAAGGCACCGCATGACCAAACGGCATGTCGCTTGTTCAAGCGGAAACGTGGTCGCCTCGGGTCGACTGGGGTCGCCTAAACGACGTACAACTGGCGCGCAACTGGCGCGCAGCGGCTTACGCGGTTACGCGGAAAGGTCCGAGCCTGCGCGGCGTTGTCCTTTGGTGCGAGCCTGGTCGCTTCGGGGTTTGGAGACCTTCCGGCGGCCAGGCTCTTTTTGCCCGCCGCGCAGATGCCCGCAGAACGCGAGAAAGATCAAATCGCCTGATGCTGCTCCTGCCTGTAGCCATATTCGGCCTCTACCTCGGGATCACCCACGACGACGTCGGCGGCACTGCCTACTTCATCGTGCTCACGGTCGTCGTCCTGCTCGGGGTCTGGGACGCGATCAATGACTAGGCCAGGCGCGGCTACCGCCTCGGCGGTGGGTCCGCCCGCATGAGGAAAGGCACCTGCCTGCGGGCGTAGAAATCGCAAGGGCAAACCGTAAATCCCAACTGAATAAGCCGACCGTCCGAAATCGAGACGAGTCGAGGACCGGCGCTCGAGGACCGCAACGGGACGAGGAGCCTTCACAGGCCAAGGCCAGCGGCAAGAGCCCCGGCAAGACCTCCGAGATGAGGCGCGGCGCCCGAGGAGCCCCGACCGGCCAGTCCGGGCCAAGCTCGCCGCAGAGAGTCGGCATCGAAACGAAAAGCCACCGAGGAACGGAGGGCTTCGATGCCTAACTATCGAAACGCACGCGCCCAGCTGCGGCACGCCCAGGAGATCTGGGACGCCGCCGACGCCGAGGGCCGACCACTGACCAAGGACGAGCGCCAGCGGGTCCAGGCGATCCACGATTCGACGCGGCCCGGACATGGAACGTGAACCGCTGACCGAGGACGAGCAGGGCCTGATCGCGACCGCGATCCGTCACCCCGGCTTCCCCTGCCAGCCCCAATACCTCGCCGACTGTCATCGACTGTTCGAGCGCGGCTGGCTCGATCGGAAGCTGATCGGCGGACAGCTGACGTGGTCGTTAAGCGCCCGTGGCGCGCACGCCCTGGAGCTCGGGATCCCGCTGGCCGACGCAAAGGCGGCGATGAACTGATGGGCATACGCGGCGTCTGCGCCGAGCCGGGCTGCCCCGAGCCGCCGACCAAGCGCGGGCGCTGTGATCGCCACCCCAAGGCAAAGGACCGCGACCGCCGCCGCGCCCGTGGTATCGGCCCCCGCTCCTATAGTTCCGCCCCCAGCTTCTACGCGAGCAAGCGCTGGGCGCTGGTGCGGCGGAAGAAGCTCTCCCGCGACCCGCTGTGCGAGAAGTGCGGCGCGCTGGCCCAGGAAGTCCACCACCGCACCCCGCTTGCGGCCGGTGGCGACCCGTACGCGCTCGACGGGTTGGAGGCCCTGTGCAAGCCCTGTCACTCGAGGGAGACCCGCCAGGAGACGCTAGGCCGGGGCCGATGACCCGTTTCCTTGTGCCAAGCCCGCCACCGGGATACGGTCGACATGTCCACGGGCAGGGACGCCTCGACGGCAAACCCGCTCGGCACCACCGAGACGCGCCGCCTGGCCTCCGCCCAACCGATCAAACGGAGAGGTCACATGACCACCAAGCTCAGTCTCAGTCCCTGCCAGCCGACCGCTCGCGGGCGCACTCGGTTGCTCGCGCTCGCGACCGCCGTCGCACTTGCGATCGGCGCCGCTCTCGGCGTCCCGGCGAGCCAGGCCGACACCGGCCAGGTCTACTTCGACGCCAAATTCAACGTCGCCGCCGGCGGCGGCAACTTCCTCTTCAACGGAACCTTTACCGGCAACAACAACGTCGGCCTGGGCCGCCCGGTGATGCCCAGCCTCACCAACGGCAGCTTCAACACCGCTACCGGCATCGGCGCGCTGTTCTCCAACACACGCGGCGCCTCCAACGTCGCGAGCGGCTACCGGGCGCTGACCTTCAATACGGGCGGCAACGAAAACGTCGCCACCGGCATCGAGGCGCTGTACCGCAACACGATCGGCAACCAGAACCTCGCCGCCGGCAACCGTGCGCTGTTCTCCAACACGACCGGCAAGGTCAACTCCGCCGCCGGCGCCCGCGCGCTGCAGGCCAACACGACCGGCGACGCCAACCTCGCCGCCGGCGACGAGGCGCTGTACTCCAACACGACCGGCAACCGGAACTCCGCCGCCGGCGCCGGCGCGCTGCACTCCAACACAAGCGGCGACCGTAACACCGCCCTCGGCGACAGCGCCGGCAGAAACCTGACCACCGGCTCCGACAACGTCGACATCGCCAACGCCGGCAGGGCCGGGGAGTCGCGGACGATCCGAATCGGCGGCGACGACCAGACCGCCACCTTCATCGCCGGGATCAGCGGCAACACCCTGCCCGGTCCCGACCGGACGGTGGTCGTGAACGCCAACGGCCAGCTCGGCACCGCGACCGGCTCCTCGGCGTCCACGGCATCGCTCACGGAGACCGTCGAGCGGCTGCAGCACCAGGTCAAGCGGCTGCGTGCTCAGGTGAAGGGAGGCTGATTGACGGGGGCGCTACCAACGACGTTTCGCCGGACAACGACCCGCCGGGGGAGGGTCTTCCTGCGTCAGGCGTGGCCCGCGCTAACCGCCGGGTAAGGCGCTACACCCGCGGGTGAAAATTTGCAGGCCGACCAGGGTCAGCTTCCGATGCCCGCGCCGCCCTGCAGCGCTGACCGGCTAGACGGCACCTAACGCGGGCCTGTCTGTGCGGCCGCACGGACCTCGGTGGGGCCGACGGCGAAGCCGACGATCATCAGCAGCAGCAGGACGATGAGGATTACGCAGATCCACGCCCGAACCGGGTGTAGCCGCGCCCACTCGCGCAGCTGTAGGAGACCTGCGCAGTTCGTGGAGCCGCTCCGTGTACCAGGGCACCATCCGACCCTACTCGCCGCCGCCGCCGCGGGTCATAGCCTGCCCGGCGTGTCGACTACGGTGACGTTCACCCCGCTCGACGATCGCGGCGGCGAGATCCTCGACAAGCTCGAGCAGTCGTCGACGCCTCCTTTGCGTCCAACCTCGGCACCGGAGCACGGTCGTACTGGACCAACGCTCAGGGCGCGCCTCCCGATGGCTACGAGGCCGCGACTGGGCGGCTAGCGCCCGACCGGCGCGAGCACCTCGCCCGCGCCCAGTCGGGTTGGGTTCAGTTCGTCGGGGTCGTCACGCAGACGGTCTCGAACTTGTCGCCCGAGTCCGTGGGGCCAAGGGCCGAACCCCCGCGTCGTTCACGACAAAGGCGAGGCCGGAACTGCCCCGGCGTCGTCGGGAATGGTGCTGAACTCATCGGTCCAGAAGAACTCGGTCTGATCGACATTCGGAATGTCATGGGTCTGCGCGAGCTGTTGCGCCTCACCCAGGGTCGGCACGCGCAGATCGAGGTTCGCGCAGTGCCCCCGCGCCTCCTCCACGTGCGAGCAAAGTTCTCCGCCCGGGCGCAAAGCGAGCCGAGTCGGGCGGTCGAAACGCACGTGTCGACGCCGCTCTGATTGGCGATGTCCGCCCCGGTCAGACCCTCGTTCTTGACGTCGGGGGACTGGACCTGGCCCGTGCCGATGTCCACCGACTTGACCTCGCCGTTGACGATGTCGGTCGAGAAGACCGTGTTCGCGGCATAGGCGGTGCCGCCGGCCACGACGAGCACAACGGCCAGTGTCGCCATGACATTGGCGTACGTGAGGTGCTTACGCATGAGGACTCCTCCCTGAGTTGGCTGCGGGCCGAGCCTCTCGCGCCGGGTTCCGGATTGCAATACAAGTCGCTACTCACTCGTCCACAGCGTCCCCTGGGCCTGGAAGCCGCACGGGGCGTCCGGGCTGCCCTGGTACGTGAACACGTCTACGGTCGCGACCCGCCGCGGGCCAGGGTCGTTCCCGCGGCCGAGGCCCAGCGAGGCGTGGGACACGCTCACCGATTTCGCCACGTCATAGAAATGGCCCGGGTCCGACGGCGCGACGGTGTCGAACACGCCGTCCGCGGTCTCGACCCAGAGGTCCACGGGCGCGCCGGTCGCGTTGCGCCAGCTGATCTCGCCAAAGAAGCCGGGCCGACAAAAGGCGCGCAGCTCGCCGAGGCCCGGGATTTCCAGCAGGGTCTCAGCGGGATCGCCCGGCACGCGCACGATCCGATTCGAAAGCAACTCGCCCCGGCCCTTGACCACCCCGGAGTCGAGCAACGCCTCGTTGACGTCGGCGCCGCCGATGGTGTTGTCCTGGATGTCGTGGCCGGTCAGCGACTCGTTCTTGACATCGGCCGTCTGGACCTGGCCCGTGCCGATGTCGACCGACTTGACCTCGCCGTTGACGATGTCGGAACTAAAGACGGTGTTGGCCGCGTAGGCGACTCCGCCGGTCAGGACCAGGAACAGGGCGAGCGCCTCCATCCACTGGCGTCGCAGGTGGACGAAGAACTTAGAACCCATGGCGACTCCCCCTCGAGGTATCCGACCAAGGGACGCTATCGACCCGACTTACACCCCATGCAAAACGCGCACGCTAGGCGGGCCGAGGGGTTCGCAGCAGTCGACCGGGTAAGGGGCGGCCCCGCACAAGCGTGGCGGGGCGCAGCGCATCGGCTCGTTGCCCCTGGCGGTTACGACCCGGGGCGCGGACGCGTGTCCCGCGGTCGAGCAACAGCAGCCGCTCCCGCTCGGCAGCCGTCTGGCAGTCCGGGCACAGGTAGAGCGCCCAGCCGTCCTCGCGGGCGTCGAGTACCACCCAGCGCTGCAGGTCGAAGCTCTCCGGCTCGACCGGAGCGGCGCAGCGTTGACAGGCCATCGCGTTCACGAGTGGCAAACGTGCAGGCGAACTCGATTCTTGCGGCCGAGCTAGCTGGTCCGCACCGACGCCGTCGGCAAGCACAGTCGGCCTTTGGAGCCTCGGTCGCTCGGGCATAGGCTGGCGATAGGCTGGCGACTGCACGGAGGCGGTGCCTCGACGCCAGCACGCTGGACACACGCCCAGCCGCGTCGTCTTGCGCGACTTCACTCCGACATTTCGGGACGGGTGACGCGTAAGCGAGCTTGGAGCAACCGCCCACCAGCAGATAGGCTCGCCCTGTTCCAACCGGACGGGACCTGCGGTCGCCCGACGTGCTCGTCGGCGACCAGGGAAGGGTTTGGCCTCGCCCGCGAGACCCCAGGAGGTCAGCATGGCTGCCAAGCCCAGGTTCCGCCGTTCCCTCTTCCCCGCCCTCGCGGCTTTGACCGCCGTCCTCGCGTTGGGGGCGAGCTCAGCCCTCGCCGCCACCGGCAGCGTCTACGTCGACGCAAACGGCAACGCTGCGGCAGGCCACACGCTCTTCAATGGAAGCTTCACCGGCCACCTCAACACCGGCCTGGGTTATCAAGTCCTCGATAACTTGACCACTGGCAACAACAACGTCGCGGTCGGTCTCAATCCGCTGGTCAACACGACGACCGGCTCCGGCAACGTCGCGACCGGGCGCGATGCGCTCGAATTCGAATACCACCGGCGACGACAACACCGCGACCGGCGACCAGGCGCTCTTTACGAGCACCACCGCCAGCGACAACATCGCCATCGGGAGCCAGGCGCTCTTCTCAAACACGACGGGTGCTGACAACACCGCCACTGGCTTCCATGCGCTCGAGGCCAATACCACTGGCTTCCAAAACGAGGCCACAGGTTCCTCGGCGCTCTTCAACAACACGACCGGCCACGACAACGCGGCCGACGGCGACCTCGCCCTCTTCACAAACGTCGACGGGACCGACAACATCGCGAGCGGCACCGCATCGCTCCTCAACAACACCTCCGGAAACGACAACGTCGCCTCCGGCGGCTTCGCCCTCTCCCTGAACACCTCCGGCGACTCGAACCTGGCGCTCGGGACGAAAGCGGGAGATAACCTCACCACCGGCTCCCAGAACGTCGACATCGCCAACGAGGGCAAGGCGGGCGAGTCAAAGGTGATGCGGATCGGGACCAGGGGCGACCAGACCCGCACCTTCATCGCCGGGATCAGCGGCAAGACGGTCAACGGAACCGCCCAGCCGGTCGTCGTCAACGGCTTCGGGCAACTCGGGACCGCGCCAGCAGCCGCAGCCTCGACTACGGCGCTCGCCGACAGCGTCGAGCAGTTGACCCAGAAGCTAGAGCGCCAGCAGCGCCAGATCGAGCGGCTTCGCGCTCAGGTGAAGAGGAGGCTGATCGAGGGCGAGGCCGCGGCGCTGCTCGACACCTGCGTGGCCGCTCAGATCGACCGCGCCGACGATGCCGCCCGAAACTCTCACGGCGTGAGAGTTCCCGTCGCTCGGCCTGTATCCCCCTTCGTCAGCGGATGAGGGAGAACCTATCCAGCGACTTCGTTCCGGACTCGTTCACGTTTTCGAACACCCACTTTCCGGCGACCCCGTTGAAGTCGCCGGAGCCGCCGGTGACGTTGAGCCTGGAGTCGCCGGGCCGAACGTTGCCCCGGTACTTGATGTCGCCAGAGCCACCACCGATCTCACCGTTGAGGTGAATGACTCCCCGGCACCTCAGGGTCTCGTGTGGCCGAATCTTGCACCGAGCGTGGTCACTGCCGACCCGGTCGTCGTGATTCCGTGGATCGTAGAGCCCGCCCCTGATCGTGAACACCTCTTGGTTCTGCAGCACGTGGAAACGCGCCTTTTCGAAAACCGTGAAGTGGTGATCGAACGAGCCGGAGGCCGGAACGGCGAGCGCGGCGGAGCCGAGCGCCGCGAGAGTTGCGGCCAGGATGACCTTGCGCATGTGCGCCCTCGCTTTCCGAGTGGTGGAGGTGAGCCGACCCTACCCCGCGGCCGCCGGGGGGTCAATCCGTTCGATGTTCTCCTGACGGCGTACGACTAACCCGTCTCCCACCTGCCTGAGGGCTGAGCGCTAGCTACAGAGCAGACCGACGCACTGCAACGGATTCCCGTTGTCGCGCGCTCGGTTGCCGCCGCCGTCGCGAACGTTGGCCACGGCGTCGAACCCAAGGTGGCGGTTGCGGTTGGCACGATTGCCGATCAACGTCGTGGCCGGACGGCGGACGTCGATGCCGTCGTCGTGCGATCGGCGGGCGCGATTGTCGAGCAGCAACGAGTCGACGGCGTTCGGCTCCACCAGGATGCCGTCGCCGTCTCGGACCAGGAGATTGGCGCGGACGACGTTGTCGCGGGTGCGGAAGTTCGAGCGGACGAATCGCTGCTTCAACCCCAGTCTGATTCCAGGGCCGTCCGCACGCGAGACTCGGTTGCGCACGACGCGGTTGTCCCGCGCCCCCTCGATCGCAATCCCGGTCGCACAGGCCCCCTTCGGGCAACCGGGTGGCTCCTCTAGTCGCGAGATCCGATTGCGCGCAACGCGGCTGTGGGCGGCGTCGACGATGATTCCGTCGCCCGCGTGGGAGATCCGGTTGTTGCGGATCTCGACCCGCTTGCTGCCGCCGACTGCGAACATCCCCGCCTCGGGGTTGTCCGTGATCCGGTTGCCGGCGATGCGAACGTCGGCGTTGCTCTCCGTGTACAGGCCGATGTCGCCGTTGTGCGCGAAGGTGTTGCGCGCGATGCGAACGTCGTGTGACTGCAGCATGCTCATCCCGGCCTGGTCGGTGTCGAGGCCGTCGCGGTTGGCCGTGCTCGCGCGGACCGCGCCGCCGGCGACCTGGAAGAAGACGATCCCGCTGAACGCGTTGCGGTTTGCCTGCACGCGGCGAACCGCAACGTCCCGCGCGTTGAGCGCCCCGACGCCGAGAGCGAACCCGGTCAGGCGCCCGCGGGCCACGGTCACGCCCGAGTGCCCCGCGATCGCGACGCCGAAGTCGCAGATCCCGCTCGGGCAGTGCTGCTGCTCCTTGGAATCGCCGCTGATCGTGTGCCCGTTGAGGTCGATCTCGACGCGGTCGGCGCCCACGACCAGTCCGTTGTCAGCACAGTGAGCGAGGTCGGCCTTCAGCTTGACGTCCGCCTTCACGGTATCCCCGCATTTCAGGGCGCGGGCGTGGGCATTATCGGCCGCAAATGCGAACACAGCCGCGGCTGCCAGGGGACAGAGGAGCAGCGCCGGGTTCCACTTGACCTTCGCTAGCACCGTGGTGGCGAGCCTATGCCGAGCCACGCGTCGCCGTCAACCTCTCGCGTCATCGCCACGCGCCGAGGCTCGCTCACGACCGAGCGACCGGTGGATCAAGTCCGCTGACCTCACATCCTCGGTCGGAGGCCAGATCGCCTACTCCGACAGGCCGGCGGCTTCGAGAGCTTCGTCCTTCGATCTGAAGCCGAGAATCATCCGGACGAGGCTTCCGTCGCAGAACTCGTAGAGGTCGAACTGGTGGACATCAATCGAGATTCCGCTGGCCTTGCCCTCCCCCTGCCAATGAGCGGCGCAGATCACGGCGTCGCCCCTGTCGATGTATTCGTCGATATCGGTGCGGAGTTCATCGAAGACTGCCCTCCAAAGGGTCCATACCTCACGGATGTCAGCGCCGCCCTTGACGACGGGGGATTGATCCGGGGCGTTCGCCAAGTCCTGAAACTCGGCGTCGGGGGCGAGGAGTTCGAGGAGAGCGTCGACGTCGCCTCGGTTGAAGGCCGCGTTCGCTCGCCGCAGGATCTCGACGTTCTCAGTCGCCATGGCCTACACAGACAGCCCGGCGGCTTCGATGGCCTCCTGGCGGTTCATGTACTCGACAACCCGAGTGGCTTTGCCGTCGCGGACCGTGTAGACGTGCGCCAGCTCCATCTCAAGCGGGGCTCCGCTCGCGGCCCCATGTCCAACGAAGCGGACCCACAGAAACACCTGGTCGCCGGCGTCCTTCGCCTCGAGGATCTCGATCCTCAGATCGGGGTAGGCATCGACCCAACTGGAGAACTGCTTGCGAATCGCGTCGATGCCTCGGTGGACGGCGGCATCCGGATCCTCGCGCGCCGCGTGGTACTCGGCCTCGGGGTGCCAGAACCAGAGCTCAGCCGTCTTCTCGCCGGCATTGAAGCGCGCGTACCCATCCCGCAGGAAGTCGATGTTCGCCTGGGACATCGAAGGCCAGTATCTCGCGTGGGGTTGGAGCGATGCTGAAAGTTGCGCTTCCCATGCTGACCCCAATCGAGGCGCCTACATCTAGATCAGCGTCAGGATCTGTTCGATCCCGGTCAGGCGCAGCATCTTCGCCACCTGGCCGGCGCCCGGCGCGACGGCGAAGCGATTGGAGTCGGCCTGGGAGCGACGGGCCGCGATCACGAGGGTCTTGAGGCCGGCCGAGTCGATGAACTCGACGCCGCTGAGGTCGAGGATGATCTGGCGCGCGCTGGTGGCCTCGGCCTTCTTCAGCTCGCGGTCAAGGACGCCGGCCGTGGCCTGGTCGAGTTCCCCCGACGCTGTGATCTGGATCGCGTCGCCGTCGGCGCCAACGTGGACCGTGAGTGGTCCAGCTTCGATGCGTTCATCGCCAGCAGTCATAGCCAATCCCTCATGGGACACATGTCGGTCCCGGCTACGCCGCTGAAGTGCGAGCCAGTCTCGCGTCCGCCGACTTTATATCTCCAAGAGCCGGCTGCCCGTCCGCCGGGATCACTCGACGACGGCGGATTGCGTCTACGTCTCCGAAGTCTGTGCCGAGCCGGCGTCGGCCAGCGATCCGACGATCCGAAAGACTCGGTCGACACCGGTGAGCGCGATGAGCTGAGCGACAGCGCCGCCGGGTTCGCAGACGACTACCGGAGCGCGCTCAGGCCCGCGAACGCGCGAGGTCTCGATCAGCGAGGCAAGGCCGCTGGAATCGATGAACGTGCATTCGGTGAGGTCGATGACGAGCGCACGGTCGTCGGGCGCCGCCGTCTCGAGGACCCGACGGGCGGCCTGGCCGCTTTGCAAATCGAGCTCGCCGCGAATCGAGACGATCCGACGAAGCGGCTCGAGCGTCTCGCGCACCTCAACGTCCACGTATGGCCCCCATGCTCTCTAAGCGGTTCTCTCGGATCAGCCCTCGCGCGACGTCGGCAAGCACGCCGACACATCCCCCTACCCGATCGAGGTCAGAAAGAAACGCAGCGCAGGTGCCCCGTACAATCACGGGTGGGGAGATGAACCGCGGTGATGTCGTCACCGCCTTTTTCCCCACTTTGCGCCCGGTGGGAGGTCCGAGCCCCACCGGGCGTTTATTTCGTCAGCGGCGCCTCAGCCGACGGCGTGCACGGTGATGAAGCAGCGGCCCGTCGCCGGATCGACGCGGGTCGCGGCGACGCCGCTGGCGCTGACCGCGGCCCGGTCGAGAATCGCGAACGGCGTCTGGGTGGCGACCCGCGCCTACTGGCCGGCGCACTCCTTGCCGGCGTTGAAGCCCGCGTCGATCAGGTCCTGTGGCGGCTGCCCGCTCTGGGCGGCCTCGATGATCGCGCTCTTCAGGTCTTCGTCCGAAACCGTCTGCTCGAGCTTGTCGATCGCGCATTGGGCCTGCGAATCGGTGAGGTTCTGCTGGGTCGTGAGCACCGTCAGCAGCTGCTTGTTGAACTCGTCACGCAGCGCGGCTGCGTCGATCGCGTCGTCGGGGATCGACGTCGTCGTACCGCTGTCCTCCGTGCTCGTCGTCGTCGTGGTGGTCGACGCGGCCTCGGTCGAGGTGCTGTCCCCATCGTCGCCGCCACACGCGGCGAGGCCGAGGAGTGCGGCGCAGCATGCGGCGAGCAGGAGCGCGCGAATCCAGGTGGACGTACGACGATCGGGCATCTGAGTGTTCCTCCCCTGGCGGAAGCGCCGCCTAGGCTCGCGGTCGAAGGGCGGGCCGCAGCGTAGAACATCGTCCGGCCGCGATCGGCAGGCACACTCGGTAGCGTGGCCGGGGTGAGCGTTTCGCGTGCATCCGGGCCGATCTCGGGGGTCGCCGCCGAGGCCTCGGCCGTGATCGGCAACACGCCGGTGGTCGAGCTCCGCCGGCTCGGCGAGGGCCTCGGCGCGGAGGTGGTCGCGAAGCTCGAGAACCTCAATCCCGGCGGGTCGGTGAAGGACCGGATCGGGGTCGCGATGATCGAGGCGGCCGAACGCGACGGCCTCCTGGAGCCGGGCGGGACGATCGTGGAACCGACGAGCGGCAACACCGGCATCGCGCTGGCGATGGTGTGCGCCGCGCGTGGCTACGACCTGGTGCTCACCCTGCCGGAGGGGATGAGCCGCGAGCGGGCCAAGCTCCTGCGCGCGTACGGGGCCGAGGTGCACGAGACGCCATCCTTGGGTGGCATGGCCGAGGCGATCAGGCTCGCGGAGGACATCGTCGCCGAGCGCGGCGCGTTCATGCCGCAGCAGTTCTCAAACCCCGCCAACCCCGAGATCCACCGCCAGACCACCGCCGAGGAGATCTGGCGCGACCTCGACGGCGAGGTGGACGCGCTCGTCACCGGCGTCGGCACCGGCGGGACGATCACGGGCGTCGGCGAAGTGCTCAAGTCGCGGCGCCCGGGCTTTCGGGTGATCGCGGTCGAGCCGGCCACGTCCGCGGTGCTCTCCGGGCTCGCCCCGGGCCCGCACAAGATCCAGGGGATCGGCGCCGGTTTCGTCCCCGCCGTGCTCGATCGCGACCTGATCGACGAGGTGATCACGGTCGACGACGAGACCGCACTGGCCGGCGCCCGCGCTGCCGCCGAGCGTGAGGGCCTCCTGGTCGGGATCTCGGCCGGCGCCGCCTTCTGTGCCGCGCTCGAGGTCGCCGCCCGTCCGGAGATGAGCGGCAAGCGGATCGTGACCATCGCCTGCGACGGCGGCGAGCGCTACATGTCGCTGCCCTTCTTCGTCGCCGACTGATGCTCGGCGTCGGGACACTGCGACGGGTCGTCGGCGAGATCGGACGCGACGTCGCGTCGGCTCGCGACCGCGACCCCGCCGCCCGCGGCGTCGGCACGGGCGAGATCCTCTCGAGCTGGGCCGGCGTCCAGGCGCTGCTCGCGCACCGGCTCGCCCACGCCCTCTACGACGCCGGGGTGCCGCTCGCGCCGCGGACGATCGCCTTCACGAGCCGGGCGGTGACGGGCGTGGAGATCCACCCGGCCGCGGAGATCGGTGACGACTTCTTCATCGACCACGGCTCCGGGGTCGTGATCGGCGAGACGGCCGAGATCGGCGATCGGGTGACCCTCTACCAGGGCGTCACGCTCGGCGGGACGGGGTTCGCGCGCGGTAAGCGGCACCCGACCGTCGGCGACGACGTGACGATCGGCTCCGGGGCGAAGCTGCTCGGCCCGGTAACGGTGGGCTCCGGGGCGAAGGTCGGCGCCAACACGGTCGTGATCGAGGACGTGCCGGCGAACTCGACCGTCGTCGGCAACCCCGGACACCCGGTCCGGGTCGAGGGTCGCCGCCCCGAGGGCCCGGACGCCGACTGGATCCATCTGCCCGACCCGATCGCCGACGCGATCAAGGCGCTGTCCGACCGGCTCGCGGCGGTCGAATCGCGCCTCGCCGAGGTCGATGGCCGGCCGGCCAACGCCGAGGTCACGGAGCTCCGCCGGCGCCAGGGCCCGACCTCCGCGGGCGGCTGAACGAGGCGCCAGGCGGCGCCGCGAGCGGGACTATCCTCGCTCCGATGAGCGCGGAAGCCACGCACGGCGCACCCGTTTCGCCCGGCGCCGATCCGGTCGAACGGCTGCTCGCCGACCTCAATCCGCCCCAGCGCGAGGCGGTCACCCACGGCGAGGGACCGCTGCTCGTGCTCGCCGGGGCGGGGTCGGGAAAGACGCGCGTGCTCACCCACCGGATCGCCTGGCTGCTGGCGACGGGCCGGGCGCGGCCGATGGAGATCCTGGCGATCACCTTCACCAACAAGGCCGCGAACGAGATGCGCGAGCGGGTCTCAGCGCTCGTCGGCGGGATCTCGCGCGCGATGTGGGTGATGACCTTTCACTCGGCGTGCGCGCGGATCCTGCGGGCCGAGGCGCCGCGGCTGGGCTACAAGCGCGCGTTCACGATCTACGACGAAGCCGACTCGGTGCGGATGGTCAAGCGCTGTCTCGAGGAGCTCGAGCTCGACCCCAAGCGCTACCCGCCGCGCTCGATGAAGGCGGCGATCTCGGCCGCCAAGAACCAGCTCACCGACGCCGCGGACTACGCGACCACGGCGGCCACCGATCGCGAGCAGGCGATCGCCGACGTCTACAACCTCTACGAGCGGCGCATGGTCGAGGCGAGCGCGATGGACTTCGACGACCTGCTCGTGCGCACGGTCAACCTGCTCGAGCTGTTCGCCGACGTGCGCGAGAAGTACCGCCGCATCTTTCGCTGGGTGCTCGTCGACGAGTACCAGGACACCAATCGCGCCCAGTACCGGATGCTGCAGCTGCTCACCGAAGAGCACCGGAATTTGACCGTGGTTGGTGACGATTTCCAGAGCGTCTATTCGTTCAGGGGCGCCGACATCCGCAACATCCTCGAGTTCGAGCGCGACTTCGGCGACGCGACCACGGTGCTGCTCGAGCAGAACTACCGCTCGACCCAGACCGTCCTCGACGCCGCCAACGGGCTCATCGCCCACAACGAGAGCCAAAAGGAGAAGCACCTCTGGACCGACGGCAAGCGCGGGGAGCCGATCGTGATCGGCGAGTTCGACGACGAGCACGCCGAGGCCCGCTACGTCGCCTCCGAGATCAACCGGCTGGTCGAGGAGGGCTACTCGCGCGACTCGATCGCGGTCTTCTACCGGATGAACGCGCAGAGCCGGGTGCTCGAGGACACGCTGGTGCGCTTCGAGATCCCCTACCAGGTGATCGGTGGGACCAAGTTCTACGAGCGCGCCGAGATCAAGGACGCCGTCGCCTACCTGCAGCTGCTGGCGAACCCGGCCGACGAGATCTCCTTCGGCCGCATCGTCAACTCGCCGCGGAGGGGGATCGGCCAGCAGACCCAGGCCCGGATCCTCTCGCACGCGAACACGCTCGGCGTCGACGTGCTCGACGTCCTCGCCCACCCGTCGCAGATCCCCGCCCTCGGACCCGCCGCGCTCCGCGCCGTGACCAGGTTCGCGGACACGATCGCCGCCCTGCGCCAGCGAGCTGAGCGCGGCGGACCGGTCGCCGAGCTGCTCGAGGCCACGCTGCACGAGTCGGGGTACCTGGAGGCGCTGGAGGCCGAGCGCACGGTGGAGGCCGAGGGCCGGATCGAGAACCTCGAGGAGCTGGTGGGCGTCGCGGGCGAGTTCGACGCCAACCGGGAGGCCGAGGGCGACCAGGAGATGAGTCCCCTGGAGGAGTTCCTGGCCCAGATCTCACTGGTCGCCGAGCAGGACACGATCCGCGAGGAGGAGAGCCTGGCGACGCTCATGTCGCTGCACAACGCCAAGGGCCTCGAGTACGACGCCGTGTTCGTCATCGGCTGCGAGGAGGGCGTCTTCCCGCACTCGCGCTCGCTCGAGGAGGGCAACGTCGAGGAGGAGCGTCGCCTCGCCTACGTCGGGGTCACGCGCGCTCGCGAGCGTCTCTGGCTCACCTACGCCCGCCGGCGGGCGCTGCACGGCGGCGCGGCTTGGAACCTGCCCTCGCGGTTTCTCTCCGAACTCCCCGAGAGCCTGGTCGAGCGCCACGTGGCGACCACCAGCACCGGCTGGGGTTCGCTCGGCGGCGGTGACGCACGCCAGCGAGCGACCGGTTTCGGCGAGCGCCGGCGCGGGGGCGGCGACGCGGTCGGACTCCCGCCGCCCAAGCAGGCGAGCCCGCCTCCGGTCCCGTACACGGTGGGCGACGACGTCGTTCACGCCAGCTTCGGCGAGGGGGTGGTGACCGCGGTCGAGGCGGGTGCGGTGGTCGTGGTGCGCTTCGCGGGCGACGGCGAGGAGCGCAAGCTGATGGCCGACTACGCGCCGCTGAAGCGGGTCGCGTGAGCGCTCGCGTGATCGACGGCAAGGCGGTCGCCGCGGGTGTGCGCGACCGCGTCGCGGCCGGCGTGCGCGAGTACGCCGAGGCGCGCGGGGGAGAGGTGCCGGGGCTCGCGACGGTGCTCGTCGGCGACGACCCCGCGTCGCACATCTACGTCGGCAACAAGCGCAAGCAGACCGAGGCGGTCGGGATGCGGTCGATTCACGAGCAGCTGGGGGCCGAGACGCCCGAGGACGAGCTGCTCGACCTGATCGCGTCGCTCAACGACGACGACAGCGTCGACGGGATCCTGGTGCAGCTGCCCCTGCCCGAGCAGATCGACCAGGACGCGGTGATCGCGACGATCGACGCGACCAAGGACGTCGACGGGCTCACCGCCACGAGCGCCGGGCTGCTGGCCCAGGGCCGCCCCGGGCTGATCCCGTGCACCCCGCAGGGGGTGGTCGAGCTGATCCGCAGCGCGGGCACCGAGCTCGAGGGCGCCGAGGCGGTCATCGTCGGCCGCTCGATTCTGGTCGGACGACCACTGGCCGCGCTTCTCCTGGGTGAGAACGCGACCGTCACCACGTGCCACTCGCGCACCCGCGACCTCGCGGCCGTGTGCTCGCGCGCCGACATCCTCGTCGCCGCGGTCGGCTCGCCCCGCCTGGTGACCGCCGAGATGGTGAAGCCGGGCGCGACCGTGATCGACGTCGGCACCAACCGCACCGACGACGGCTTGGTGGGCGACGTCGACTTCGATCCGGTGTCCGAGGTGGCCGGCGCGATCACGCCGGTGCCCGGTGGCGTGGGGCCGATGACGATCGCAATGCTGCTCTCCAACACGCTTCGCGCTGCGACCGAACGTCCGCGGTAGCGCGCTAGGCTGCCCGCCGACAATCCACTCCAAACTGGGAGCGATATGGATGCAGGAAGGCTAGGTAGGGGGGAGGCGATCGCCGGCGTCAGCGCCGCGCTCCTCTTCATCGTCATGTTCCTCGGCTGGTTTGGGGTCCCCGAGGAGATCAACGGAGTGCCGACAGGCGTCGGGTTCGCGGAGGCCGCGGGCATCGACACGACGTTCAACGCCTGGCAGTCGTACGACTTCACGGACCTGCTGCTCCTGGTGACGATCGTGGTCGCGGTCGGCGGCGCGATCGCGACCCTGATGGCGCGAGACGTGGCCATGCCGGTCGCCGTCAGCGCCCTGACGGCGGGGCTCGGCATCCTGAGCTTCATCTTCGTCGGCTGGAGCATCATCAACACGCCGTCGGAGGGCCCGGTGGACCTCGACCGCAAGCTTTGGCTGTTCGTGGGCCTCGTGCTCACCATCGGCATCGCGTACGGCGGCTGGATGGCGATGCGCGAGGAGGGCACGTCGTTCTCCGATCAGGCCGACCGGTTTGGTGACAGCAGCGGCGGCGGTGCGCCGCCCGCACCGGCGGCACCGGCGGCACCGCCGGCCAGCACGGAGGGGACCAGCACCCCGCCGCCGCCCCCGCCGGCCTCGGGGGGCACGGGCGCCTGAACGTAGCGCGAGCTCAAGGCTCGGAGGAGAGGTGAACACGGCGGCCGCCCTCGGGCGGCCGCCGCTGTTTTCAGGTCTCCTGGGCGAGGACCGATGCCTGGGCGCTGCAGTTCCCCGAGGCGTCGTAGTGGATGGCGATCCGGACGTCCACGAGCTTCTGGGCGCTAGGCCAGGCGCTCGGCGGCCTGTCGCGCCACCCGCGAGGCCATCGCGATGATCGTCATCATCGGGTTCACGCCGATCGAGCTCGGCAGCAGGCTGCCGTCGGCGACGTACAGCGCCTCAGCGCCGTGGACGGCCCCGTCCGGCGCGGTCACGCCCCGGCGCGGATCGGCGTCCATGCGCGCGGTGCCCATCGGGTGAAAGGCCTCGAGCCGCATCTCGCGCCGCCGCGGGGGCGACGCTTCGAGCTCGGCGATCCGCCCTCGCGGCAGGGTCTGAACGCCGGAGATCTGGGGGTAGACCTCCGTCGCCCCGGCGGCGTAGAAGAGCTCCGCGGCGCGGGCGATGCCGAACACCAGCCGGTCAGCGTCCTCGCGGGTGAGCTGGTAGCCGATTCGCAGCGAGCCGTCGGAGCCCAGGCCGACGCGTCCGGCGGACTTGTCCGACAGGTGGACCCCGGTCGACGCGAGGTTGCCGAACTCGAGCAGGCGTCGCTGATGCTCGGCGCCGGTGCCGGGGAGCCACTGGCCGCCGAACGCGAGCGGCGTGAACGTCGCCTCGAGCAGCAGCCCCCGGTCCTCCCACTCGTCGACGGCGTAGCTCTGCATGACGCCCTCCCAGCCCCGCACCTCGTCCTCGAAGCGGGCGCCCACCCAGCACGCCGGATGGATTCGGAGGTTGCGGCCGAGCGCCCCGCCGGGCGACCGAAAGCCCGAGCGCAGCAGCAGCTCCGGCGTCCCGAAGGCGCCGCCGGCGAGGATCACGGCCTTGCGGGCCCGCACCTCGAAGGGCCTCGTCGCCGCGCCGGGCACGCCGGTACCCGCCCGACACCGGACCCCGCGAGCGCGCCGGCCGTCGAAGATCAGCTCGCGGGCCTCGACTCCCGCCCGGATCCGGGCGCCGGCGGCCACCGCGCGCGGCAGGTAGGTGACGTGCATGGCCCGCTTGGCGTCCAACCGGCAGCCGAGCGGGCACGAGCTGCATTGCACGCAGGCGCCGGCGTTGCGGCGCAGCGGTCCGTGGCTCACCCCGAGCCGTTCGGCGCCCTCCAGCAGCAGCCGGCCGTTGCGGCCCATCGCCTCCGGGTCGACGGCCTGCACGGCCAGCATCTCCTCAGCCTCGGCGTAGTCGGCGTCGAGGTGCGCGGCCCAGTCGATTCCGTGGTCGGCGACCCAGCGGTCGAGCACCGGCTCGGGAGTGCGAAAGCAGGTCCCTGAGTTGATCACCGTCGTCCCGCCGACCGCGCGCCCGACGGGCGTGGGGATCGCCGGCCGGCCCTGGGCGACCGTGAGCCCGCCGTCGCGGTACAGCGCGACCAGCGCCGCCAGCGGCTCCTCCGGGTAGTCGTCGCGGTTGAGGTAGGGCCCGGCCTCGAGCACGACCACCTCGAGCCCCGCCTCGGCGAGGACCGTCGCGGCAACCGCGCCGCCGGCCCCGGAGCCGACGATCACCACGTCGCACTCCTCCTCCGCTCCCGTCGGGGCGAGGTCTCCGAGGAGCCCGTCGGCGCTGGGGGGCACGGCCGTTCCCGGCGCCACTCCGCACACGGCCCGGTAACCGACGGCCGCCTGCACCCGGGCGTCGTTGCCGTAGCCGAGGCCCGTGAGGACCTTCAGGAACAGGATCAGGTCGCGCTTGGTGGCCGAGGCCGAGTCCTCGCTGCGCGCGAGAAAGTCCTGGCGCGAGGCGAGGCTCGCGCGCGAGAAGCGCCACGGAAAGGGCATCCACTCGAACACCCGCAGGCCGAGCTTCAGCCCGAGCACCGCGCGGCGCGGCAGGGTCGCGAGCAGCGGCTCGAGGTGGGCGACCGGGTCGACGCTGTTCGGCGCCGGCTCAGGCCCCGCGGCGGGCGGGAGCGGGCCCAGTCCCGGCGCCATCGCCTCGGCGAACGCGCGCAGCGTGCGCTGCTCGGCGGTGCTCAGCCCCGGCGGGCGCCTTCAGGTGGCGGCGGCCGGATCGCCGACGCGGCCGGCGAGCGCCCACAGGAACACCGAGACGCCGACCAGGAAGCCGTCGACGAGGAAGTTGAGGAGATAGGCGAAGACGTCGTCGTCGAAGAGATAGAAGCCGAGCGCGGTCAGCGACGAGGCGGCCTTGCCGGCGGCCAGCACCAGCAGCAGGGGCCGGTAGCGGACGACGTCGGTGGAGACGACGACGCAGATCAGGGTGATCACCGTCATGTAGGCGAAGCCGAGCGCGAGCCACAGCTGCTCGGTCGTCTCGGGCGCGGCGGAGAAGCTGCCCAGCGGCAGCCAGTCGCCGAAGTCGTCGAGGACGCTGAGCGTCCCGTCGGGCGCGATCAGGAAGAGCAGGCCGACGACCGCAAACGTCAATGCCAGCAAACGCAGGCTGACCACCACGAAGCGCTCGGCGGTTTGCCCGGTCATCGCGGCGGCATCCTAGTCAGCGGGGCGGAGCGAAGCGAAGCGAGCCGCGCCGCTGTTGAGGCGCCCGCTTGAGACCTAGAATCCGGCTCATGATCGATCGCGAGCAGGTCCTGCACGTCGCCCGCCTGGCCCGGCTGGAGCTCTCCGAGCCGGAGATCGAGCGCATGGCAGGCGAGCTCTCGGGGATCCTCGAGCACGTCGACCGGATCTCGCAGCTCGACCTCGACGAGGTGGAGCCGACCACGCACGTGGTCGAGCTCGCCAACGTGCTGCGCGACGACGAGCCCGAGCCGAGCCTCCCGCGCGAGGTGGCGCTGGAGCCGGCGCCGGACCCGGCCGACGGCTTCTTCCGCGTCCCCTCGCCCCAGGCCTAGCCCCGGTTTGGCCCCCGAGCTGCTCGAGCACAGCGCGGCCGAGGCGATCGGCCTGATCGACTCCGGCGAGCTCGCCGCGGACGAGTTCTTCGACGCCTACGCCGAGGCGGCGGCGGGCGACGAGCTCAACGCCTACCTGTGGTGCGCCGAGCCGGGCGCGCGCGGGGCCGGCGGCGAGCCGTTGCGCGGCCTGCCGGTGGCGGTCAAGGACCTGTTCTGCACCGAGGGCATCCAGACGACCGCGGGCTCGCGGATCCTCGAGGGCTACCGGCCGCCGTACTCGGCCACGGCGGTTCGCAGGCTCGCCGACTCCGGCGCCCGCCTGCTCGGCAAGACCAACATGGACGAGTTCGCGATGGGGTCGTCGAACGAGAACTCCGGCTACGGGCCGGTCCGCAACCCGTGGGACCGCGGGCGGGTTCCGGGTGGTTCCTCCGGCGGCTCGGCCGCGGCGGTGGCCGGGCGCCTGGCGCCGTGGGCGATCGGCACCGACACCGGCGGCTCGATTCGCCAGCCCGCGTCGCTGTGCGGGATCGTCGGCCTGAAGCCCACCTACGGGGCAATCTCGCGATTCGGGATGGTCGCCTTCGCCTCGTCGCTCGATCAGTGCGGCCCGCTGACCCGGACGGTCGCCGACGCGGCGCTGCTCCTGCGCGCGATGGAGGGCCGCGACCCTCGCGACTCGACCTCGGTCGGGATCGAGGGCGGGGTCGAGACGCCGTCCCTCGAGTCACTGGACGGGCTTCGGATCGGCGTCGCACGCGACTTCTCCCATCACGCCGAGGGCGTGGAGCCGGGGGTCGCCGAGGTTTTCGAGCGTTCGCTGGGGCTGATCGAGCAGCTGGGCGGCGCGATCGAGGAGGTCGCGCTGCCGAGCGCCGAGCATGGGATCTCCGCCTACTACGTGATCGCCCCGGCGGAGGCCTCGGCCAACCTCGCCCGCTACGACGGGGTGCGCTACGGCGCCCGTGAGCACTCGGACACCCTGGACGAGATGTACGAGCGCACCCGCGCTAAGGGGTTCGGCGACGAGGTCAAGCGACGGGTGATGCTGGGCACCTACGCGCTCTCCTCGGGCTACTACGAGGCCTACTACGGGCGGGCACAGAAGGTGCGGACGAAGATCGTCGAGGACTTCGCGACCGCGTTCGAGGCCGTGGACCTGATCGTCACCCCGACGTCGCCGACGGTCGCGTTCGAGCTCGGCGCCCGCACCGCCGACCCGTTGGCGATGTACCTGTCCGACTACTTCACGGTGCCGATGTCGCTGGCCGGGATTCCGGCGATCTCGATCCCGGCCGGGCTCGCGCCGCCGCCGAGCGGCGGTGCCGAGCTGCCGGTGGGCCTGCAGATCACCGCGCCGGCGTTCGCCGAGAACCGCCTGCTCGACGCGGCACACGCGCTCGAGGCGGCGATCCGATTCGAGGGGAGGCCCGGAGGATGACCGAGGCCGAGGTTCGCGAGGCGGCGATCGACGCGCTCGACGCGCTGCCCGGATGGGTGCGTGAGGAGCTCGGCGAGGTCGCCGTGATCGTCGAGGAGTCCCATCCGGACGACCTGATGGGGATCTACGACCCGGCCGGCGGTCTGCGCCGGATCGTCGTCTTCCGCGCCGCGAACCCGAGCGCCGAGGAGGTCCGCAAGACGGTCTGGCACGAGGTCGGGCATCACCTGGGCATGGACGAGCAGCGGATCTGGGGGGTGGGCTATGGGTGACTCCGATCGCGGAGCGAAGCGAGGCGGAGGTGCGGCGCCGTTGAGCCGCCAGGTTTTCGAGCCGGTCATCGGGCTCGAGATCCACGTGCAGCTGAAGACGCGGACGAAGATGTTCTGCGGCTGCGAGCTGTCCTTCGGCGACGAGCCCAACGTCCACACGTGCCCGATCTGCCTGGCCCACCCGGGGACCCTGCCGGTCCCGAATCGGCGGGCGATCGAGCTCGCGCTGCAGATCGCGATCGCCCTGGGCTGCGAGATCGCCCCGCGGTCGATCTTCCACCGCAAGAACTACTTCTATCCCGACAACCCGAAGGCGTACCAGATCAGTCAGTACGACTATCCGCTGGCGACCGGCGGGCGGCTCGGGGACGTCCGCATCCACCGCGTCCACCTCGAGGAGGACGCCGCCAAGCTCGTGCATCACTCGGAGTCCGGGCGCATCCACGGCTCCGGCACGTCGCTGGTGGACTTCAACCGCGCCGGCACGCCGCTGGTCGAGATCGTCACCGAGCCCGATCTGCACGACCCCGCGACGGCGCGCGAGTGGCTCGCGCTGCTGCGGACGACGATCCGCCAGATCGGCGCCTCCGACGTGAACATGGAGGAGGGCAGCCTGCGCTGCGACGCCAACGTCTCGCTGCGTCCTGCCGGCAGCGACGAGCTGGGGACGAAGACCGAGCTCAAGAACATGAACAGCTTCCGGTTCATCGAGCGCGGGATCGCGGCGGAGATCCAGCGCCAGGCCGAGGTCCTCGACGCCGGTGGGCGGCTCGAGCAGGAGACGCTGCACTTCGATCCGCGCAGCGGCGACCTGACCCCGCTCCGGTCGAAGGAGTACTCCCACGACTACCGCTATTTCCCGGAGCCCGACCTGGTGCCCCTGGTGCCGACCGAGGACATGCTCGACGCGGCGCGGGCCGCGCTTCCGGAGCTCCCGGCCGAGCGCCGCGCGCGCTACCTGGCCGAGTTCGGGCTGCCCGAGGACCGGGCGACGGAGTTCGCGTTCGACGCGGAGCTCGGGACCTATTTCGAGCGCGTCGCCGCGGCCGCCTCCGGGGTCGAGCCGCTCGTGGTCGCGAACTGGGTGGGTGGTGAGCTAACCGCCGCGCTGGACGCGGTCGAGGACGGCACGCGACCGGACCCCGATGCGATGGCCGCGACGATCGGGCTCGTCCAGGGGGGCGGGATCTCGCACGGCGCGGCCAGGGAGGTGCTGCGGATCCAGGTCGCCGAGGGTGGCGACCCGGCCGCGATCGCCGAGCGGGAGGGCCTCGGAGGGATCGAGGACGCCGACGAGCTGGGCGCGATCGTCGAGCGAGCGATCGCGGCCGAGCCGGAGGCCGCCGAGCGCGTGCGCGAGGGCAACGCCAAGGCGATCGGGCCACTCGTGGGCGCCGTGATGCGCGAGACCAAGGGCCGCGCGGACGGGGGCGAGGTCACCCGCTTGATCCGCGAGCGTCTCGGCGCTAACTGAGCGAGCGCCCCGGCCCGGGGTGTTGGCATGTTCACCCCCCGGGTGGGTTGTCCGGACCCTGCGTGCGGGCGACGATCGTGTTGCAACCAATCGGTACCCAGGGAGGTACGCCATGACCAGCAACACGAAGTTCCGCAGTCGAGTCGGATCGCATCTGCGGCGCAACCTGGTCGCCCTCACGGCGTTGTTCATCGTTCTCGGCGGCACGGCGGTCGCGCTGCCCGGGAAGAACACCGTCGATTCGGGCGACATCCACAACAAGGCCGTCAAGACCAAGGACATCGCGAAGCAGGCGGTGACCGAGAAGAAGCTCGCCGACGGGTCGGTGGCGACGCCGAAGCTCGCAGCGGACGCCGTCACCGGCGCGAAGGCCGACGAGGCCAGCTTCCAGGGCCTGATCAAGGGCGACGGCCGCCAGCGCACGACCAGCGCGACCGTGGACGCGGTGGGCTTTCTGCCGCAGTCGGTGACGCTCGCCGAAGTGCCGACGATGGGCGTCGTGCAGCTCATCGCCTGCTTCCCCGAGACCGCGGCCAGCGGCGCGGACGTCCGCGTGCGCCTGCTGAGCTTCGACGATGCCCAGCCGTTCTTCGGGGCCGGCACCGTGATCGGCGGCGCCAACCCGCAGGGCACGGGCGATGGGACGAAGACCGAGCAGATGGCCGGGTTCTTCTCCGCGGGCGGCGGCTCGCCGCTGATCGCCGAAGGCCCCAACGGCCACGCCGGCCCGGTCGGCACAAGCGCCTATTGGGACTTTCAGATGTCCCGCGGCAGCGGCAACGACACGGTCGGTGCGCACGTGAGCATCGAGGGCTACAACAGCTCCACGACCGGAACCACCGGTCAGTGCACGGTCACCGCGACGACCGAGTATCAGGACTAGCGGAGCCACAGCCTCGCTGACCGAGCGCCCCGGCGGGATGTCCGCCGGGGCGCTTCGGCTTTCGCCACAATCAGACCGTGGCCTGGAACGTCGTCATCGCCGGAGGTGGGTTCGCCGGCTCCTCGGCTGCCCGGCAGCTCGAACGGATCCTGCCGAGGCAGTCCGCGCGGCTGATCCTGGTCAACGACGTCAACTTCATGCTCTACACGCCGTTTTTGCCCGAGGCGGCCGCAGGGACGCTGGAGCCCCGCCACGTGGTGACGCCGCTGCGCGACATCCTCAAGCGCACCAACCTGCGCCTCGGAGCGGTCACCGCGCACGACCCGGCGGCGCGGACGGTCGAGCTACAGGCCCAGGGGGGCGGCACCGAGACGATCCGCTACGACCAGTTCATCGTGGCGCTGGGCTCGGTCTCGCGCTCCCTGCCGATCCCGGGGCTCGACCAACATGCGATCGGGTTCAAGAGCCTCGCCGATGCGATCTGGCTGCGCAATCACGTGATCGAGACGCTCGAGCAGGCGAACGCCGCCGAGGACGCGCGGCGCCGCGAGGAGCTGCTCACCTACGTCTTCGTCGGCGGCGGCTACTCCGGGCTCGAGGCGCTCGCCGAGCTTCAGGACTTCGCCGCCGACGCCATGGACCGTTACCCGCGCGCCCGCCTGCACGGGATGCGGTGGATCCTGATCGAGGCGACCGACCGTGTGCTGCCAGAGGTCCCACCGGACCTCGCCGAGTACGCGCTGCGCCAGTTGCGCGGGCGCGGCATCGACATCCGCCTCGGTACGCGGCTGGACGAGGCCGGCGCCGACTCGGTACGCCTCTCGACCGGTGAGGAGGTCCCCACCAAGACGCTCGTGTGGACCGCGGGGGTGAAGCCGCACCCGAGCCTCGCCTCGCTCTCGCTGCCGCTCGACGAGGACGGCCGCGTGCGGGTCGACGAGGAGATGCGCGTCGAGGGCATGCGCGGCGTGTGGGCGATCGGTGACTGCGCCGCGGTGCCGTATCCGGGCAAGGGGCGGCCCGTGTGCCCGCCGACGGCGGCGATGGCCGTCCGGCAGGGACCCGCGGTCGCGCGCAACGTTGCCGCGGAGCTCGGCGTCGAGACCCGCGCCCGGCGATTCACCTACCTCGGGCGCGAGTCGTTCGTGAACCTGGGCCGCTACAAGGCGGTCGGGAAGGTCGGGCGGCTGAAGTTCCGTGGCTTCGTCGCCTGGTGGATGGCGCGCACCTACCACATGAGCCAGATCCCGGGGACGGCGCGCAAGATCCGCGCCGTGGTCGACTGGACCGTCGGCCTGCCGTTCGGCCGCGATACGGCCGAGGTCGGTTCGATCGGGCATCCGCGCCCGCTCTCGGCCGACGTCTACGCGCGCGGCGGCACCCACCGGCCCCTCGACTGAGCATGGGGGGCGGTGCGTATGTCCTGATCGCGGTCAGCTTCGGGCTGGCGACCGCGATCATCGGGCGCGCGAAGGGCAGCTCCTTTTGGATCTGGCTCCTCGTCGGCACGCTCGTGCCGCTGCTCGGCCTGGTCGCGGTGGTCCTGTATCGCAACGAGAACCTCGAGCCCGAGCGCCGGTGTCCCCAATGCGGCGCGGTGCACAAGATCCACGTCCAGGTGTGCTCGCGCTGCGGGCTGGACATGGACCTGCCGGACCCCGAGGAGGTCCGGCCCGGCCCCGCGTACCGCTAGGCCAGCCCGGCGCTCAGCGCAGCCAGGTCCGGACGATCGCGTTTGCGAATCCCATCCCGTAGCGCACCACTGCGGGCTTCTTGGAGTGGCCGGAGAGCCGGCTGACCACGGTCACGGGCACCTCCTTGGCGGGCACGCCCCGCTTGATCGCCTCGATCATGAACTCCGAGGTGTGGAACTGCTCCTGGCGCAGCACGAGCTGCGGGAGCACGTCGGCGCGCACCGCCCGGTAGCCGTTGGAGCAGTCCGTCACGTGGGTGCGGGTGATGAACGAGACGACCTTGTTGAAGAACACGATCCCGGCCTCGCGTGCCGGATGGTTGCGGTCCGCGGCGCCCAGGACCCGGGAGCCGTGGGCGACGGCGACCTCCCCGTCGGCCACCGGCTGCACCAGCCGCGACATCTCCTCGGGTAGGTGCTGGCCGTCGGCGTCGAGGGTGACGACGATCGAGGCGTCGGAGTCGGCGAGCAGGCGGTAGCCGGTCCGCAGAGCCGCGCCGCCGCCGCGGTTGATGACGTGGCGCGCGACGACCGCCCCGTGGGCGGTGGCCACGTCGGCGGTGCCGTCGCGTGAGCCGTCGTCCACGACCAGCACCGCGGTCACAAGGCCGCAGACCTCGGTGGGGATGCGGTCCAGGACGGCGCCGACGTTGTCGGCCTCGTTGTAGGCGGGGACGAGGACGCCCACCTTGTCGCGGAAGTGGTCCGGATGGCCGGCGACGCGGAACTGCTCCCAGGCGAGGCCCTCGAGCACCCCGGAGAGCTCGCGCGTGATTCGCGATCCCTGGCTCAGCGCCCGGAGCACGAGCAGGAAGAGGATCAGGATCGCGAACACGGCGACGCCCACGATCCGGGTGCCGTTCGTGCGCTCGAACGAGAAGGCGGACAGCAGGGAGTCGGGGATCTCGGTGGCCGCGACGATCAGGATCCCGGCCGCGATCAGCAGCAGGATGAGGACGTCGGCGTTGCGCAACTGACGCCGGCGCCAGATCGCATAGCCACCGATCAGCAGCCCCACGACGATCCCGACGGCGCGGATCGCGGTCAGCTCGGGGGGCAGGATGTCGGCCGTCAGCGCCATTTGGGCCGGCCGAGGATACGGGCCGCGGTGGCGTGGGCATCCCGTCCCAAAGCGCCGGGAAACCGAAGTTGTCGCGCGTTCTCGCGGCCGGGAGCGCTACTCTCGCGCGCTATGCGGATCCTGATCCTCGGCGGTGACGGGTACCTGGGTTGGCCGACCGCGATGCGCTTTTCCGCGCGTGGACACGACGTCTCGATCGTCGACAACTTCTCCCGGCGCCGCTGGCACACAGAGCTTTCGACCGACTCGCTGACCCCCATCCGGTCGCTCACCGACCGGATCGAGGCCTGGCGCGAGGTCTCCGGGCGCGACATCAAGCCCTTCGTCGGCTCGATCGAGGACTTCAGCTTCCTCGACGCGGTGATCGCCGAGACCCTGCCGCAGGCGATCGTCCACTACGGCGAGCAGCCCTCGGCGCCGTACTCGATGAAGTCCCGCGAAACCGCGGTCGAGACCCAGTACACGAACGTGATCGGGACCCTCAACCTGCTGTTCGCGATCCGCGACCGGGTCCCGGACTGCCACCTGGTGAAGCTGGGAACGATGGGCGAGTACGGAACCCCCGATATCGACATCGAGGAGGGGTTCATCGAGATCACCCACAACGGGCGCACCGACACGCTGCCGTTCCCCAAGCTCCCCGGCTCGCTGTATCACCTGTCCAAGGTCCACGATTCGCACAACATCCACTTCGCGTGCCGGATCTGGGGCCTGCGTTCCACCGACCTCAACCAGGGTGTGGTCTACGGGGTCGAGACCGACGAGTCGGCCGGCGACGAGCGGCTCGTGACCCGCTTCGACTACGACGAGTACTTCGGCACGGTGCTGAACCGGTTCTGCGTCCAGGCGGTGGTCGGCCACCCGCTGACCGTCTACGGCGAGGGCGGCCAGACGCGCGGCTTTCTCAACATCCGCGACACCCTGCAATGCGTCGAGCTGGCGGTCGACAACCCGGCCGAGCTCGGCGAGTACAGGGTCTTCAACCAGTTCACCGAGCAGTTCTCGGTGGCCGAGCTCGCCGAGCTCGTCCAGCGCGCGGCCTCGGAGGTGGGGATCGACGTCGCGATCAAGCGGTTCCCGAACCCGCGGATCGAGGCCGAGAGCCACTACTACAACGCCACCAACACGAAGCTGCACGATCTCGGCCTGGAACCGCACCTCCTCGGCGAGGAGCTCGTGACGTCGATGCTCGGGATCATCGAGCGGTATCGCGACCGCGTGATCGAGCGCGCGATCCTGCCGCGGACGCGGTGGAAGCCGGGCGAGCTGGTCGCCGAGGTCTCGAAAGCGTGAGCTCCTCCGCGCCGCCGGCCGCCGCCGGGCGCGCCGCGCAGGGCGCGGAGCGCCGCGCGGTGATCCTGGCCGCGACGGTGCGGATCCTGCGCTCCCGCGGGCTCGCGGCGGTGACCCACCGCCGGGTCGCCGAGGAGGCGGGCGTGCCGCTGGCCGCGACGACCTACTACTTCAGCTCCAAGGATGAGCTCGTCACCGAGGCGCTCTCGATCCTGGTCGAGGACGAGATCGACCGCCTGTCACGGCGGGCTGCCGAGCTCGGCGTCGGCCTGCGCTCGCCGGCCGATTCCGCCGCCGCGCTCGCCGACGTGCTGTTCAGCGGCGACGATGCGGCCGGGGCGCTCTTGGCGCAGTTCGAGGTCTACCTCGAGGCCGCTCGCCGTCCCAGTCTGCGGCCCACGGCCGCCCATTGGCGGCGGGCCTTCACCTCGCTCGCCGAGTGGTCGCTGACGCTGGCGGGGGCGGGGGAGCCGGCGCGCCTGGCGCCGCTGCTCGTCGCCGGGGTCGACGGCATCCTCGTGCACGAGCTCTCCGACGGGATCGCGGACGACCGCGACCTCGAGGGGCTGAAGGCGCGGCTGGAGCAGCTGTTCGCGCTGCTGCTCGAGACCCAAACTTCCTGAGAAACGACGCCCAGGGCGGGCTAGCGCTGGCTGTACACTCGCTCGCCCATGCGCGCGGCGGACGCTCTTTTTCAGGCGCTCAAGGCCGAGGGGGTCGAGCACGTGTTCGGCATCCCCGGCGGCGCGAACCTGCCCACCTACGACGCGCTGCACGACGCCGACCTGACCCACATCCAGGCGCGCCACGAGCAGGGCGCCGGGCATGCGGCGGAGGGCTACGCGAAGGCTTCGGGCCGGGTCGGGGTCGCGCTCGCTACGTCCGGACCCGGGGCGACCAACCTGGTGACGGCGATCGCCGACGCGATGATGGACTCGGTGCCGACCGTGTTCATCACCGGCCAGGTGCGCACCGACCTGATCGGTACCGACGGCTTCCAGGAGGCCGACGTCACCGGCATCACGCTGCCGGTCGTCAAGCACTCGATGCTGGTCACGGATCCGCGCAAGATCCCCGAGTACATCCACGCGGCCTTCCACATCGCCTCCACCGGCCGCCCGGGCCCGGTGCTGGTCGACATCCCGCAGGACCTCTCGCGGGCCGAGATCGACTACACGCCGCCCGAGGGGCTCCCCAACCTGCCCGGCTACAAGCCGCCGACCGAGGGCAACATCAAGCAGATCCGGATCGCGGCCAAGGCGCTCGCCAACGCCCGGCGACCGGTGATCTACGGCGGCGGCGGCATCATCAACGCCAACGCCGCCGCGGAGTTCCGCGAGTTCGCGACCTCCGACAAGCTGCCCGTGACGCTGACCGTGATGGGCCTCGGGGCTTTCCCGGCGCCGCACGAGCAGTGGCTCGGGATGCTGGGCATGCACGGGACCCGCACCGCCAACTACGCGATGGACGAGGCCGACCTGATCATCGCCGTCGGCGCTCGCTTCGACGACCGGATCACGGGCAAGCTCTCCGAGTTCGCGCCGCGCGCGAAGTTCGTCCACATCGACATCGACCCCGCGGAGATCTCAAAGAACGTCCCCGCGCACATCCCGATCGTCGGCGACGCCAAGGACGTGCTCGCGAAGCTCAACCGCGAATACCGCGCGCTCAACCCCGACGCTTCGCGGCTCGACGAGTGGTGGCAGCGGATCCGCGAGTGGCAGACGACCTATCCACTGCGCTACGAGGACTCGCGCGACTCCGAGATCAAGCCCCAGTTCATGATCGAGGCGATGTACGAGGCGACCGAGGGCGACGCGATCATCACCTCCGACGTCGGCCAGCACCAGATGTGGGCGGCGCAGTACTACCACTTCAACAGGCCCCGCCGGTGGCTCAACTCGGGCGGCCTGGGCACCATGGGCTTCGGGCTCCCGGCGGCGATCGGCGCCAAGGTCGGCTGCCCCGACGAGAGCGTCGTCTGCCTCGCCGGCGACGGCAGCCTGATCATGAACGTGCAGGAGTTCGCGACCGCCGCGCAGCACGACGTGCCGGTGAAGGTCTTCCTCATGAACAACGGCCACTTCGGCATGGTCCGCCAGTGGCAGGAGCTGTTCTGGGACGAGCGTTACCAGTCGGTCGAGATGGGCTCGAGCCCGGAGTGGCCAAAGCTGGCCGAGGCGTTCGGCTGGACGGGCATGCAGTGCACCGACAAGTCCGAGCTGCGCGAGCAGATGCACACGGCCCTGGAGACCGACGGTCCGGTGCTGCTCGACGTCCACGTGACCAAGGACGAGAACTGCTACCCGATGATCCCGGCCGGCCACGCCGCCCGGGACATGGTGGGGTGATTCCGGTGAGCGACGCTAGGCGCGAAAGCAAGTTTGCCCCCCTGGCAAGGGAGTATTGATGGGCGAGCCCGGCACCAAGGACGTCGTGCGGCTCGAGGACCTCGAGGCCTCGCGCCAGCTCACGGGCCGCAAGCACATCCTCTCGCTGCTGGTCGAGAACCGCCCGGGCGTTCTCGCGCGGATCGCGGGCCTGTTCAGCCGCCGCGGCTTCAACATCGACACGCTCGCCGTCGGGCCGACCGAGGACCCAGACACCTCGCGGATCACGATCACCCTCGACGGCGCCGTGCACCCGATCGACCAGGTCACCAAGCAGCTGCACAAGCTCGTGAACGTGATCAAGATCCGCGACATGGAGCCCGACGGCACCGTCGCCCGTGAGATGGCTCTGTTCCGGGTCAACGCCGCGGTCGAGAGTCGCGCCGAGATCATGCAGTTCGCCGACATCTACGAGGGCAAGATCGTCGACGTCTCGCGGCGTTCGCTGACGATCGAGGTCACCGGAACCCAGGACAAGATCGACTCCTTCGAGCGCATGGTCCGCCCCCACGGGCTGATCGAGATGGCGCGCACGGGCGAGGTCGCGATCACCAAGTCGCGGCCCGAGCACTGAGCGCCCGTCCGATGGTGGATACCGCGAGCGTCCTCGAGCGCCTCGGGGAGGCGATCGCTCGTGCGCGCCGCGGGCGGACGCTCGTCAGCGTCACCGTCGAGGCCGAGGTCGATGATCCGGTGGCGACGGTCTTCGCCTCCCGGCTCGCCGCGGACCGCTGGTTCGCCTGGGAGCAGCCCGATCGCGACGGCTTCGCGCTCGCCGGGCTCGGCTCCGCGCACGAGGCGATCTCCCGTGGGCCGGGACGATTTGCCGACCTGATCGCCGACTGCGCCGCCGTCACCCGCGAGCGGATCGCGACGGAGCCTCCCGGTCTCCCCGCCGGGGCCGGACCGGTGTGGACGGGCGGTTTCGCCTTCGCACCGGGGGGCGGCTCGACCGCGCCGTGGTCGTCGTTTCCGCCCGCGATGCTCGTGCTGCCGGAGCTCTCCCTCCTGCGGCTGGGCACCACCACCTGGCTCACGCTGACCGCGCTCGTCTCCGACGCCGACGATCAGGAGGCGGTCCTCGCGCGGCTGGAGCGGCGGCTCGCGTCGCTGCGCACCGAGCCCCTTGCGATGCTCGATCCGAACCCGGCGGGCGCGACCACCATCCGCAGCGTCTCGCCGCCGCGGCATTACGAGGAGATCGTCGCCGAGGCGACCGGGCGGATCCGCGACGGCGCGCTCGACAAGGTCGTGCTCGCGCGGGAGGTTGCTGTGGACGCGCCCACCGCGCACGATCCCGCGGCCGTCTTCGGCGCGCTGCGCGAGGTGTTTGGCTCCTGCTTTTGCTTCTGTGTCGGCTCGCCCCAGGGGGCGTTCATCGGGGCCAGCCCGGAGCTCTTGGTCCGTCGTCGCGGCGCGGGCGCCGCCACGGTGGCGCTCGCGGGGTCAACGCGGCGCAGCGCCGATCCTGCGGTCGACGACCATCTGGGCGAGCAGCTGCTGCACAGTCCGAAGAACCGCGTCGAGCATCGGATCGTGGCCCGGCGGATCGAGCGCCTGCTGGCGCCACGATCGGTCTGGGTCGAGGCCGAGCGCGAGCCGAGCGTGATCAAGGTCGCGAACATCCAGCACCTGGCCACGGCGGTGCACGCGCAGCTCGCCGAGCCGCTGTCGGCGGTGGAGCTCGCCGCGCTCATGCACCCGACGCCGGCGGTCGGTGGCGACCCGGGAGCCGTCGCGATCGAGCTCATCGACGAGCTCGAGGATCTCGATCGCGGCTGGTACGCGGGGCCGATCGGATGGATGGATGCCGCCGAGGACGGCGAGTTCTGCGTCGGCCTGCGCTCGGCGCTGCTGCGCGATCGCACAGCGCACCTCTACGCCGGCGCCGGGATCGTCGCCGACTCGGATCCCGAGGCGGAGCTCGCCGAGACGGAGCTCAAGCTCGAGGCCCTGATGCCACTGCTCGCGGGCTGAGCGATGGGCCGGGGGCGCAGGCTGGCCGCGCTCACCGCGGCGGTGGTGGCGCTCGCGGCGCCGTGCGCGAACGCCCACATCACCGACTTCGCCCCGCTCACGGCCGGTGCGGTGGCGCCCGGCCCCGGCGATGCGGGGGCCGCTGGAGCAGCGCTCGTGGATCTCAAGCCGCCCTTTGAGCAGATGTGCGGCGGCCTGCGGACGACCGGGCTCGAAGGCGTGACCGGGTGGCACGTCCACCGCGGGCCGCCGGGGAGCACCGGGCCCGTGGTCGTCGATCTCACGCCGACGCTCGGCGACGGGCCGGCCTGCGTCTCAGTGCCGTTCGAGCTCCTGCGCGAGATCCGCAACGACCCCACCGGGTTCTACGTCGACGTCGAGACCGCGACCCTTCCGGCCGGGGCGCTCCGCGGTCAGCTCGACCACAGCCAGGACGAGAGCACGACGCCGCGCACCGTGGGGCCGGGGCATCTCTTCGCGTCGATGTCCGGCGCACTGGAGGTCCCCGATCCGGGCGACCTCGATGGGCGCGGGGTCGTGTTCGTCGACGTCCGGCCGGCCGTTGGACTCGCTTGTGCGGACGAGCGGTACGCCGGCTTGGACGCTCCGACCCAGATGCACATCCATCGCGGTGTCCGCGGTCGCGCGGGTTCGATCGCGATCGACGTCGGCCCGGCGCTGGCCGGCATGCGCTGCGTGGACGCGCCCAAGCCGCTGCTGCAGCGGATCCTCGACGGCCCGCGCCGCTTCTACGTGGACATGCACACCGGGCCCTTCCCTGGTGGCGCGATCCGAGGGCAGCTCTCGCCGAGCGACTGACGTCCCGCGCGCTCGAGTTTGATGAGAGCAATACACATGTGCGTCTCATCTCCATCTCACGGTGTGATGAGAGGGTGCCGGCAGTGGAGTGAATCCCACGACTTCTTGACTTGGGGGTAGCGGTCTCCGGCGCCGTGGCACTCGGACGGCCACGGCGCCGGTGGCCGTAGGGGACCCCCAGCAATCCATCCGCGTCCCGTGTCCGTATAGAGGCATGAGTGGTTCGTCCGGACGTCCGCCGCTCGGCGGCGTGCGACGATCACAGCGAGTCTCGTCGGACAATCTGGGAGGACAGAATGAGGCTGAGTCGATTGCCGTTGCTGGTGGCAGTGGCGAGCGTCTGGTTGGTTGCCTTCGGTGTCCCGTCCGCATCGGCCGGGATGAAGTTCGCGAATTTGACGGGCGCGCAGGAGGTGCCCGCGCCCGCTGACCCGGACGGCAGCGCCGCCGCGATGCTCACGCTGCGCCCGGCCAGCGGCCAGGTGTGCGTCGCCCAGCGGCACAGCAACATCGACGCGCCGATCGCAATGCACATCCACCGTGGGGCGGCGGGCGTCGCCGGGCCGATCCTCGTCGACCTCACCCCGACCCTGACGGGCTCGGCGTGCGTGACCGCGAACATGACCACGGTGCGGCGGATCGACCGCAACCCGAACGGCTATTACCTCAACATCCACACCGGGGCGTTCTCCAACGGCGCGATCCGCGGCCAGCTCGACTCGAGCATGGTCGGGAGCTCGATGCCGACGACCGCGGGTCCCACGCGACTCTTCGGCCGCATGGACGGGGCCCAGGAGCGACCCGGGCCGGGCGATGCCGACGGGCGGGGGTCGGTGTTCATCGACCTCAAGCCGGCGGCCGGCCAGGTGTGCGTCGACGAGCGCTACCAGGCGATCGCCAACCCGGTGCAGCTCATGCACATCCACACCGGTGCCGCGGGCGTCGGTGGGCCGATCCTGATCAACCTCACGCCGGCCTTGAACGGTGGGCCGCGGTGCGTGACCGCCGATCCGGCTGACGTCAGGGCGGTGAAGATGAACCCCGCCGGGTTCTACTGCAACATCCACAACATGGCGTTCCCGAACGGCGCGATACGGGGACAGCTCGAGGCGAGCACCCCGTAGCCCTCTGAGCGGGGGCTAGGCCTCGAGCCCGCTGCTCAGCGCCGCCTCCGCGGCGGCGCTGAGCCTGCGGTGCAGCGCCACGTTGGTCGCGCGGTCGACCGGGACCTCGATCACCCCGGTGCCGGCCGCGAGCGCCTCGCCGAGGTCGGCGAGCGCCTCGATCCGCCGGTGCGGGAGGCCGAAGAGCGCGGCGGCGCGCCCGAGGTCGAGCTCGCGCGGCGTGCCCAACAGGGCCTCGAACTCGCCGGGGTCGAGCTGCGAGGCCTGGGGGAGGAAATCGAAGATCCCGCCGCCGCCGTTGGCGACGACGACGATCCGCACCGGGGTGTCGACGTCGGCCAGGGCCGCGAGCCCGCCGAGGTCGTGGAGGAGGCCGAGGTCGCCGGTGACGATCACCGTGGGCCGCCCGCTAGCCGCCGCGGCGCCGATCCCAGACGAGACGAGCCCGTCGATCCCGTTGGCGCCACGGTTGGCGAGAAAGAGCAACTCGGCATCAGAGCCGTCCAGGAACGCCTCCTGGTCGCGGATCGGCATGCTGGACGCCGTGTAGACGAGCTCGCCGTCCGCGTACAGCCCGCCGAGCGCTGCCTGCAGGCCGGGCTCGGTCGGTTCGTCAAGCCGCTCGAGCTCGGCCCCGATCGCGGCGCGCACCCGGGCGTCGGCGTCGGTCCAGGCGCGAGCCCAGCCCTGCTCGCCGATCGCGCCGTCGAGCCGCTCCGCGACGGCGGCTGCGAGCGCCCCCGGGCGCGCCCGAACGATCGCTCCGGCCGTCCGAGTTGGCTCGTTCCAGCCGTGGGCAGCGTCGACTACGAGCTGTGGCACGCCGTCGAGCTCGGCCAGCCACTGGCGCAGCGGTTTGCAGGTCGGCAGCTCGCCGAAGCGCAGCACGAGGTCGGGCGCGAGCTGGCGCGGTCGCGCGCGGGCGACCGCCTCGTAGGCGCCGACCACGTTCGCGCGGTCATGGGGCCCGAAGCGCAGCTGGGAGGTCGGCTCCGCGAGGATCGGCAGCCCCGCGGTCGTCGCCAGGGCGCCGATCGCACCGACGGCCTCGGCGTCGCGCAGCCGCCCCGCGACGATCACGGCCCGGCGCGACCCGCGGAGCCGCTCGGCCACGGCCTCGATCAGCGGCTCGGCCGGCGGCGTCGGCGCCGGTGGGACGGTCGTCAGCGGCCGGCCGCCTTCGCGCCCCTCGAGCGCCAGCGCCCGCGACGCCGTCACGTCGCCCTGGCGCGGCTCGGGCCCGAGGGGGTCGCGCCACGGCACGTTGAGGTGGACCGGCCCCGGGCGCGGGTCGCCCGCGGCGGTCCAGAACGCGCGGCAGGCCACGGAGCGGAAGTGCAGGAGGCCGTCGTCGTCGGCCGCGTGGGTGCCGACCTCGCAGAACCAGCGCACGGCCGCGCCGTAGAGCTTGAGCTGGTCGATCGTCTGCCCGGCGCCGATTCCGCGGAGCTCAGGCGGGCGGTCGGCGGTGAGGACGATCAGCGGGACCGCCGACTCGTCGGCCTCGCAGACGGCCGGGTGAAAGTTCGCCGCCGCGGTCCCCGAGGTGCAGAGGATGGCCGTAGGGCGCCCGGTGGCCTGCGCCGCGCCGAGGGCGAAGAATGACGCCGAGCGCTCGTCGACGATCACCCGGGCCCGGATCTGAGGCTCGCGCCACAGCGCCACCGCCAGCGGGGTCGAGCGCGATCCGGGGCTGATCACCGCGTCGCGCACGCCGCATCTGGCCAGCTCCTCGACCATCGCTGAGGCGAGCGCCGTGTTGCGGTTGGTCGGGTCCATCTCCAGGCGAACGCTAGATCCGGTGCGCGGCGAGCGCGTCGTCGTCGATCTCGACCCCGAGCCCCGGGCCGTCGGGCACGCTCAACAGCGGCCCGTCGAGCGTTGGTCCGGTCGCGGCCACGGTGCTCTTGAAGAGCAGCTGGGTGGCGAGCCCGTGCGCCAGCCCGGCGGCCGGGCCGGCGAACGGCAGCGCCTGCGCTGCGTGCGCTGCCGCGGCGATGCCCAGCGGCCCGTCCAGAGCGCTCGACAGGTAAATGGGAAGTGCCTTGGCGACCGCGTTCGCCTCCCCGATCCCGCCGACCTTGGCCAGCTTCACGGTCGTCAGGTCGCAGGCCCGGCGCCGCCGCGCCCGCTCGGCGTCCTTGCCGCCGGCGACCGTCTCGTCGGCGGCGATCAGCAGTGTCAGGGCCTCGGTGATCGAGACCATCTCGGCCTCGGATGCCACCGGCTGCTCGGCGAGCTCGATCCCGAGCGGCTCGATCATCCGCAGCACCCCGAGGGCCTCGTCCAGGCTCCAGGCGCCGTTGGCGTCGACACGGAGGCGCGCGTCGGCCCCCAGGCGCTCGCGCACGGCGCGCACGACCGCGACGTCGTCGCCGTCACCGAGCTTGAGCTTGAAGGTGTCGAAGCCGAGCGCCGCCCAGCGCTCGGCGTCGTCGGCCACCGCGTTGGGCTCCCCGCCGACCAGGGTCGCGTTGCAGCGCACGGGCTGCGCCGAGTCGGCGCCGAGCAGCGACCACACGGGCCGGCCGGAGGCCTTGCCGGCGAGGTCGAGGACCGCCATCTCGATCGCGGCCTTGGCCGGCGCCGGGAGTCGCCGGCCGGCGACCGTGTGGATGTAGGCGTCCACGGCGGCGAGCAGTGGCTCATCGCCGCTGAAGTCGGAGAGGTCGGCGCGTCGCAGGCGCCGGGTCCCCTTGCGGATCGCACGCCCGACGGCCGAGAGGTCGGCGCCGCCGCGCAGCGACAGGGGCACGGCCTCGCCGAGGCCGACGAGGCCGCCGTCGGTGATCAGGCGGGCGAGGAGCATCTCCCGCCGCTCGAGCGTGCCCCGCGCGGTCGCGTAGGGGCGCTCGAAGGGCAGCGCGTACGGAACGACCTCGACCTCGGTGAGCCGCATCGCCCGAAGGCTATGCCGCGATCAGGAGGCCGAGCGCGACGAGCACGCTGAAGGCGGCCAGCAGCGCCCCGGTTCCCGCGAGAGCCCCGTTGAGCGCCGGGCCGTCGGTGCGCTCGAGCACGGCCCGCAGTGGCTTGATCGCGAGCGGCGCGGCGAGCAGCCCCAGCAGCGCCGCCAGCGGGCCGTCGGCGGCCACCACGCCCACGGCCAGGACCACGAAGGCCCCGCCGACGCAGACCTCGTACAGCAGCCGGGTCCGCTCGCGCCCGAGGCGAACGGCGAGCGTGCGCTTGTCGGCGCGCCGGTCCGTGTCGATGTCGCGGACGTTGTTGACGACGAGGATCGCGGTCGAGAGCAGGCCGACGGAGATCGAGAGCCAGAAGGGCAGCCAGTCGAGCCGCTCGAGCTGCACGTAGTAGGAGCCGTTGACGGCGACGAGCCCGAAGAAGACGAACACGAACAGCTCGCCCATGCCGGCGTAGCCGTACGGTCGCGGGCCGCCCGTGTAGAGGACCCCGGCGGCGATCGAGGCGAGCCCGACCAGGATGATCACCCAGCCGGCGACGGTGGCGAGGTAGATGCCGGCGACGGTGGCCACGCCGAAGGCGAGCCAGGTCGCGTACAGCACCCGGCGCGGCGCGACCAGCCCCGACGACGTCACCCGCACCGGCCCGAGCCGGTCGGCCGTGTCGGCGCCGCGCTTTGCGTCGGAGTAGTCGTTGGCGAGGTTGGTCCCGATCTGGATGAAGATCGAGCCGATCAGCGCGGCGACGAAGGCGCCCCAGCGGAACTCGTTCGCCTCCCACCACGCCGCGGCCGAGCCCACGAGCACGGGCGCGATCGCCGCGGGCAGCGTTCGCGGGCGCGCCGCCATCAACCAGATGCGCGGATTCAAATCAGCCGCCTCAACAGCGGCGGGGCTCGGCTTCGTCCTTCGGACTCCGCGTCCGCTTCGGGAACTTCGAGAAGTCCGGGCGGCGGTGCTCCTTGTAGGAGTCGCGGCCCTCCTGGCCCTCCTCGGTCATGTAGAAGAGCAGCGTCGCGTCGTGGGAGAGCTGCTGCAGGCCGGTGAGCCCGTCCTCGGCGGCGTTGAAGCTCGCCTTGAGCAGTCGCAGCGAGAGCGGCGAGAGCGTGGTCATCTCCCGGCACCAGGCGACCGCCTCCGACTGGAGGTCCGGGGTCGGCACGACCGCGTTCACCAGCCCCATCTCGAGCGCCTCGTCGGCCTCGTAGAGGCGGCAGAGAAACCAGATCTCCTTCGCCTTGCGTACGCCGACGGCGCGAGCGAGCAGCCCCGCCCCAAAGCCGCCGTCGAAGCTGCCGACCCGGGGGCCGGTCTGGCCGAAGACGGCGTTCTCGGCGGCGATCGAGAGGTCGCACACCAGATGCAGGATCTGGCCGCCGCCGACCGCGTAACCGGCGACGGCGGCGAGCACGGGCTTGGGCAGGCGCCGGATCTGCACATGGAGGTCGCCGACGTCGAGCCGGCCGACGCCCTGCTGCGCGACCTCGTCGTCGCCCATGTAGCCGTCGTCGCCGCGGATCCGCTGGTCACCGCCCGAGCAGAACGCGTCGTCGCCGGCACCGGTGAAGATGATCGCGCCCACGCCGGTGTCGTCGCGGGCCCGGCGGAAGGCATCGCGCAGCTCCGCCAGCGTCTGCGGCCGAAACGCGTTGCGGACCTCCGGGCGGTTGATCGTGATCCGCGCGATCGCCTCGGCGCGCTCGTAGACGACGTCCTGGTACTCGGCCGCCGCCTCCCACTCGATCGGGGCGTAGAGCTGCTCGCGTGGCGGCGCGTCCTTGTGCGATCTGGGCACGGCTCGCAACAATGCCACAGGGGGGCACCTTCTCGTAACGTTCGCGACGCCCAGATGCTCCTCGACAATTGGCTTGCTCAGCGCGCCCAGACCTGCCCCGATCGCTACGCGGTGATCGCCGACGGGAACGCGCTCAGCTATGCCGAGCTGGAGCGAGAGGCGACCGCCGCCGCTCGGCGGCTGGCGGCGCGGGGAGTGCGCCGGGACGCCACGGTCGCCCTGATGCTGGAGCCGGGGATCGAGTACGTCGTGCTCCTGCACGCGCTGATGAAGCTCGGCGCCGTGGCCTACCCGGTGAACACGCGGCTGGCGGCGGGTGAGCTCGAGGCCGAGCTGGAGCGGGCGCAGCCCGCGCTGACCGTCAACGCCTCGCCCGACCTCGGCCTCACCGAAGCCGACCTGCCGCTCCTGGGCGAGCACGACCTCGACGCCCCGCACTGCCAGATCCTCACGAGCGGGACCACCGGCGGCCCGCGCCCGGTCGGGCTCACGTACGGCAACCATCTCTGGAGCGCCGTCGGCTCGGCGTTCAACCTCGGGGTCGAGCCCACCGATCGCTGGCTCTGCTGCCTGCCGCTGTTTCACGTGGGCGGGCTCTCGATCGTCATGCGGAGCGTGATCTACGGGACCGCGGCGGTTATCCACGATGGCTTCGACGTCGACCGGGTCGCGGAGTCGCTCGAGGGCGACGGCGTGACCCTGATCTCGGTGGTCGCCACGCAGCTGATCCGCCTGCTCGAGGCCGACATCGACCTGCTGCCGCTGCGGGCGGTGCTGGTCGGCGGCGGGCCGGTGCCGGAGGAGGTGCTCTCCGAGGCACTGGGCCGCGGCGCCACGGTGGTCCAGACCTACGGGCTCACCGAGACGGCGTCGCAGGTGACGACCCTGTCGCCGGCCGACGCCCGCCCGCGGCTGGGGTCGGCCGGGCGGCCGCTGTTGACCACGCACCTGCGGATCCAGGACGGCGAGATCCTGGTCCAGGGGCCGACGGTGGCGCCCGGGGTCGCCGACGAGGACGGCTGGTTGCACACCGGCGACCTGGGGACCATCGACGAGCACGGGTTCCTCTACGTCACGGGTCGGCTCGGCGACGTGATCGTCTCCGGAGGCGAGAACGTGCTGCCGGGGGAGGTCGAGGACGTGCTGCGGCGCCATCCGGAGGTCGCCGACGCGGCCGTGGTGGGTCGCGCGGACCGCGAGTGGCAGGAGGCGGTTACCGCCGTCGTCGTGCCGCGGGGCGACCACGAGCCGAGCGCAGCCGATCTGCGGGCGCATTGCGCGTCGGCGCTCGCCGGCCACAAGGTGCCGAAGCGGTTCGAGTTCGTCTCCGAACTGCCGCGGACAGCCTCGGGCAAGCTCCTTCGCCGCGAGCTTCGCGGCGATTAGACTCGCCGACCGGATCGAGAGAGGAGGCACGAATGGCAGGTACGAAGGACGACGCGAAGATGATCATCGAGCTCGCCAAATGGGGTGCGATGATCGACTTCGGGCCCTCGATGGGCGCGCTTTTCGACGATGGGTTCGACCCCGACACGGCGGCGATGGGCGACGAGCCGGTGCGCACGGTGCTCGCCTTCGGCGAGACCGTCGGCACCCTGGTCGGCAACGGCCTGCTCGACCGCGAGCTGGTTCGCGACTGGCTGTGGTTCGACGGCATCTGGAGTCGCGTAGGCCCCGCTGCGCTTCGGGCCCGCGAGGAGCTCGGCGAGCCCCGTCTGTACGAGAACCTCGAGGCCCTGGCGGCTTCCTGAGCGCCATGGACGCGGCCGGCGTCGATCGGTGGCTCGACGCGTACGTCGAGGCGTGGAAGTCGTATGACCGCGAGGCCATCGCGGCGCTCTATGCCGAGGACGCCGAGTGCCGCTATCACCCCTACGACGAGCCGATCCGCGGCCGTGACGCGATCGTCGAATCGTGGTTCGGCGCGGGGGAGACGGCGCCGAGCCAGGACCGGGAGGGCACCTACGACGCCTCGTACCGCCCGGTGGCGATCGACGGCGATCTGGCGGTCGTCGTCGGCGTCAGCTCCTACACGGATCCGCCGGCCACGTACGACAACTGCTGGCTGATTCGCTTCGACTCCGAGGGCCGCTGCCGGGAGTTCACGGAGTGGTTCATGGCGCGGCCTCTCTAGGATGCCCCGCCATGCCTGACGACGGAATCTTCTACGACGCTGACGCAAACCCCGACGCCCTGAAGGGCAAGACGATCGCGATCCTCGGCTACGGCTCCCAGGGCCACGCCCACGCGCTCAACCTTCGCGACTCGGGGTACGACGTAGTCGTCGGCCTGCGAGCCGACTCGGCGAGTCGTGCGAAGGCGGAGGAGGCCGGGCTCGAGGTGCTCGACACGGCCGACGCCGCGAGCCGCGGGGAGATCGTCATGGTCCTGCTCCCGGACGAGAAGCAGGGCGAGGTCTGGAACAGCGAGATCCGCGACGGGATCGCGGAGGGCAACCTGCTGCTCTTCGGCCACGGCTTCTCGATCCACTTCGGCGAGATCGAGCCGCCCCCGGGCGTCGACGTCGGGATGATCGCCCCCAAGGGGCCGGGCCACCTCGTCCGCCGCCAGTACGAGGAGGGCAAGGGCGTCCCCTGCCTGATGGCGGTGCACGAGGACGCCAGCGGCAACGCGCGCGAGCTGATCCTCGCCTACGCGAGCGGGATCGGCGGCGGCCGCGCCGGGATCATCGAGACCACGTTCAAGGACGAGACGGAGACCGACCTGTTCGGCGAGCAGTCGGTGCTGTGCGGCGGCGCCACCGAGCTCGTACGGGCCGGGTTCGAGACGCTGGTGGAGGCCGGCTACGACCCGCGCCTCGCCTACTTCGAGACTCTTCACGAGCTGAAGCTGATCGTCGATCTGATGTACGAGAAGGGCATTCAGGGGATGCGTTACTCGATCTCCAACACCGCCGAGTACGGCGACATGACCCGCGGTCCCAAGGTGATCGGCCCCGAGGTCCGCGAGGCGATGCAGCGGGTGCTGGCCGACATCCAGTCGGGCGACTTCGCCCGGGAGTGGATCGCGGAGAACCGCGCCGGAGCGGAGAACTTCAACCACTTGCGCGAGGAGGCCGCCGGGCACCAGATCGAGAGCGTCGGCAAGGACCTGCGCTCGATGATGCCCTGGATCGACCAGGAGTTCTAGGACCCCGCACCCCGTACAGACGTCCGCGTCGTCCCACGTCCGGGTTAGGGTTGGTCCATGGAATCCACCACTCCTCCGCCCCCGCCACCGCCGCCGTCAACCCCCGAGCCTCCCGGACCGCCCGCCGCGGCCGGCGGTTACGCGATCGACTTCCAGGTCGCGCGCCAGCCCGAGTACCACCGGTTCCTGCCGCTGGTCAAGTGGTTGCTGGCGATCCCGCACTACTTCGTCCTGATCTTCGTCGGCATCGGCGCTCTCTTCGCGCTGATCGGCGCCTTCTTCGCCGTGCTGTTCACGGGGCGCTGGCCCCGCGGACTGTTCGACTTCATCGCCGGGACCCTGCGCTGGAGTTACCGGGTCACCGCCTACGTCTTCCTGCTCACCGACGAGTACCCGCCGTTCTCGCTCGCCGAGGAGCCCGACTACCCGGTCCAGATCCGCATCGACTACCCCGAGCACATCGACAACTGGCGCCCGCTGGTGCACTGGCTGCTCGCGATCCCGTACCTGATCGTCGCCGGCGTGCTCGTCTGGGTGGCCGGGATCGTCTCGTTCATCGGCATCTTCGTGATCCTGTTCACGAAGGACCTGCCGGAGGGCATGTTCAACCTGATCGCCATCCCGCTGCGGTGGCAGCTGCGCGGCCACGCGTACGCCTACTGGATGGTCGACCAGTACCCGCCGTTCGCCTGGGAAGAGTGAACCCGGGGCTTACTCGCCCAGGACCTTGATCACGAGCCGCTTGCGACGGCGGCCGTCGAACTCGACGTAGAAGATCGCCTGCCAGGGGCCGAGATCGAGGCCGCCGTTGGTCACCGGCACGATCACCTGGTGGTGGACGAGCAGGTTCTTTAGGTGCGCGTCGCCGTTGTCCTCGCCGCCTCGGTGGTGGCGGTAGTCGCCAGGGTCGGGGGAGAGTTCGCGGGCGACGTCGTTGGCGGGCGGCTTCCACGACGGCGGTGCGATCTTGTCGAGCCACTCGAGCGTGTCCGCCTGGATCCCGGGCTCGTCGTCGTTGATCCAGACGCCGGCGGTGATGTGCATCGCCGAGACCAGCACCATGCCCTCCGCGATCTGCGCCTCGTCGACAGCGGCCTGAACTTCGTCCGTGATGCGGACGAACTCGCGCCGCTCGTCGGTCTCGAAGGTCAGATAGGCGGTGTGGGCCTTCACTCGTCCGGGATCGGCCGAGCGCGGTTGTCCTCGCCCTCGGGCACCTGACCGTCGCGGCCGACGTAGCCGCCCTCGGCGCCGACGACGACGTACACGGCGTCCTCGGGGCCGCGGTTGCGGATCATGCGCACGGTGGCGGCGTCGACCCGCGCGCAGCCGCCAGGGCCGAGCTCGTACGAGCTCCCGTCGCCGAACTCGATCTCGATCCGGCCGCTGTGCAGGAAGTACAGCTCCTGCTGGCGATCGTGGTAGTGGCCGCCCGTCTCCCACCCGGCGGGGAGGACGATCGCGTTGATGCCAAACTCGGTGACACCTAGGTCCCGACGCATCTTCCGGAACCCGTAACCTTCCCCGAGGCCGTCGAGGCTGGCGACCGTGTAGCCGGCGCCTTCGACGGGTTCCTTCGCCTCTTCCAGGTTCACCCCGAGCACACTATCTGCTGCGATTGCCGATGACCAAAGCCTCCCCTGCAAACCTCCCCGACGAGCTGCGACCCGCTGACGGGCGGTTCGGTTGCGGGCCCTCGAAGGTTCGGCCCGAGGCCCTGGCGGCGCTCGCCGACACGACGCTGGTGATCGGCACCTCACATCGCCAGCGGCCGGTGAAGGACCTGGTCGGGAGGGTCCGCGGCGGCCTCGCGGAGCTCTTCGCCCTGCCGGACGGTTACGAGGTGGCGCTCGGCAACGGCGGCGCCGCGGCGTTCTGGGACGCGGCCACGGCGTGGCTCGTGCGCGAGCGCCCGTTGCACCTCAGCTACGGCGAGTTCTCGAGGAAGTTCGCGACCACGACCGCTGCGGCACCCTTCCTGGCCGATCCGATCGTGATCGAGGCCGAGCCCGGGGACGCGCCCGAGCCGCGGGCCGACCCGGCCGCGGACGTCATCGCCTGGGCGCACAACGAGACCTCCACCGGGGTCATGGTCCCGGTGAAGCGTCCGGACGGCGCCGGCGACGCGCTGGTGCTGGTCGACGGCACCTCGGCGGCGGGCGGCCTGCCGCTCGACCCGAGTCAGGCGGACGCCTACTACTTCGCCCCGCAGAAGGGCTTCGGCTCCGAGGGCGGGCTGTGGCTGGCGCTGCTGAGCCCGGCCGCGATCGCTCGCATCGCCGAGCTCGACGGGGCGGAGGGTCGCTGGCAGCCCCCGTTCCTCTCGCTCGCCAGCGCGCTGGACAACGCCCGCAAGGACCAGACCTACAACACGCCGGCCGTCGTGACCCTGCTGCTGCTCGTCGACCAGATCGAGTGGATGCTCGCCTCCGGCGGGCTCGAGTGGTGCGTGGCCCGCTGTCGCGCGAACTCGGGCCACCTATACGCCTGGGCCGAGGCCTCCGAGTTCGCGACGCCGTTCGTCGCCGACCCGGCGAAGCGGTCGAGCGTGGTCGGCACGATCGACTTCGATGAGGGCGTCGACGCCGCGGTGATCGCCGCCACCCTGCGGGCGAACGGCATCGTCGACACCGAGCCCTACCGCAAGCTCGGGCGCAACCAGCTGCGGATCGGGATGTTCCCGGCGATCGAGACCGCCGATCTCGAGGCGCTCACGGCGAGCATCGACTGGATCGTCGAGAACGTGCCCGAGGTGCGGCTGTGACGCGGAGTCCGATAGGACGAAGCGGAGCCCCGCCGCTGTTGAGGCGGCTGTTGTGAGCGGCGATCGGACGCTGACCGACACCGTTCCGCGGGTCCTGGTCAAGGAGAAGATCGCCGACGCCGGCGTCGACCTGCTGCGTGCGGAGTTCGACGTCGAGCTCGGGCTCGACTGGGACCAGGCAGAGCTCGAACGGCGGATCGGCGAGTTCGACGCGATCCTGATCCGCTCGGCGACCAAGATGACCCCGGAGCTGATCGCTCTCGCCGAGCAGTTGAAGGTGATCGGGCGTGCGGGCACGGGCGTGGACAACGTCGACATGTCCGCGGCGACGGCCCGCGGGATCATCGTCGCCAACGCGCCGGAGTCGAATTCCGTGGCCGCGGCCGAGCACACCCTGGCGCTCGCTCTCGCGCTCTGCCGGAACGTGCCGCAGGCGCACGCGTCGCTGGTCGATGGCGAGTGGGCGCGCTCGCGCTACGGGGGCAACGAGCTCTACGGCAAGACGCTTGGCGTGATCGGCTTCGGGCGCATCGGACAGCTGGTCGCCCAGCGCGCGCAGGCGTTCGACATGGAGGTGGTCGCCTTCGACAAGTTCGTCGCCCCAGAGCGGTTTCGCGAGCTCGGAGTCGACGGGGTCGACTCGAGCGAGGAGCTCTACCGGCGGGCCGACCTGATCACGATCCACCTGCCGAAGACACCGGAGACGATGGGATGGATCAACGCCGAGGCGATCTCGCGGATGCGCGACGGCGTGCGGATCATCAACTGCGCCCGCGGCGAGCTGATCGACCTCGACGCGCTGCTCGACGGGCTGGAGTCCGGCAAGGTCGGCGGCGCCGCCCTGGACGTCTTCCCGTCGGAGCCGTTCACCGAGCATGCCCTCTTCGAGCGCGGTGACGTGGTCGTGACGCCCCATCTGGGCGCTTCGACCGCCGAGGCGCAGGACAGGGCGGGGATCGTCACCGCCGAGCAGGTCAAGGCGGCGCTCACCGGAGGCGTGGTCACCAACGCCGTGAACATCGCCGCGGTGCGCCCCGAGGCCATGGAGGCGCTGGCGCCGTTCGTGCCCCTCTGCGAGCGGCTCGGCACGCCTGGCGCAGGGGCTCGGCGACGGGTCCATCGACCGGGTCGAGGTCGACTTCCACGGCCGGATCGCCGAGCACGACACCAGGCTGCTCGGGATCGCGGTCCTGGTCGGGATCCTCTCCGGGCACACGGAGGAGCCGGTGAACCTCGTCAACGCCCCCGCGATGGCCGAGGATCGCGGGATCGAGCTCACCGAGGTCAAGGAGGCGGCGTCGGAGGACTTCACCGAGCTGATCCGCGTCCGCCTCGGCGGCGTCGAGGTGGCCGGGACCGGCGTCGGGCCACGCAACGTCCCGTACCTGGTGGGCGCCTGGGGGCAGAGCTTCTACATGCCGTTCGCCGACCACCTCGCGATGTTCCGCTACACGGACCGGCCCGGGATGATCGGCCGCGTCGGCACGGCCTTCGGCGAGCACGGGGTGAACATCGTCTCCGCGGCCGTCGGCGCCGGCGCCGACGGGGAGGAGGCGGTGATGGCGCTCACCACGGACGCTCCCGTCGCGCCCGAGGTGATCGACGCGATCGCCTCCGACAGCGGCTTCTTCGACGGCCGCAGCGTCGACCTCTGATCCGTTCTCAGGCTCCCGGGTCGCGCAGGCCGAGCAACCGCTCGCGATCGCGGTCGAGGTCGGCCCAGGTCATCTGAGCGACCCACTCCGGTTGCAGGTCGATCGTCGCGGCGCTGCCGCGCCGCACGACGCCGATCCCGAAGTCCACGGCGATCGTCTCGACGGCGAGGTCCGGGCGGGTCGCGCGCAGCTCGATGATCGTCTTGTAGACCTCGCCGCACCATGGCCCGCCGCCCGAGTCGGCGGAGTCGGGGCTCGCCGACGCGGGGGTCGGCGGATTGCAGTCGTGGACGAGGATCACTCCGTCGGGGGCGAGATGCTCGAGGGCGCGCTCGACGTCGCGGTGGGACTGCGCGAAGGAGTGGTCGCCGTCGATGAAGATCACGTCGAAGGTGCGCTCGGGCTCGAGCGCGTCGAAGAAGCGCTCGCTGGAGGTGCGAAAGAAGCTGCCGCGGATCAGCGCGTTGGGATGCAGCACCCACTTCCAGCGTGGGATCCGCGGGGCCGGGTCGACGCCGACCTTGCGCTCCGCACGCACGTGCAGGAACACGACCCCCGAGCCGACGCCGATCTCCAGGTAGTGGGCCGGGCGCCGGCGGGCGAGCTCCGCGGCGACGACCGCGACCCGCTCCGGATGGCCGCGGCCGAGGGCGGCCCTGATCACGCTCAAGGCGAGCACCCGGCGAGCACGGGCCAACCGTACACCCGCCGAGGCGGGCGCGGCTGTAGGATCGCCGGCGTGCGTCGGAGCGTGTGCTTCATCGTCGCCTTGGTTCTGGCAGGACTCGGTAATCGTCCCGGGCGCGGAGGCGTTCGGAGACAGCGGCCGGGCGCTCGGCGGACGCGTGGCAGGGACGCCGATGTGGCCCGTCCGCGTAGGCCACGGCGGGCGCGAGGCCCGCGGTTCGACCGGATGCGCTTCCGGGGCCTGAGCCTCGATCGGCGCGACGCTCGAGCGGGTGCTCGCGATGGCGCCGAGCCCAGCGGCCGCCGGCACCGCGGCGACGGAGCGCTTGACGCTCTCGTTTCCCGCGCCCGACGGCGGCTTCGACCGCTTCGCGATCCAGCGCTCGTCAGGTGATGGAGCCCGGGCTCGCGGCGCGGCACCCGGAGATCTCGACCTACAGCGGGACCGGGATCGACGTCCCCGGTTCGACCGTTCATCTCGATCTCAGCCCGCTAGGCCTGCACGCCTCAGTGCTCGGTCCTGAGGGCGCCTGGTACATCGACCCGTACTACCGCGGCGAACAGAGCGTCGTACGTCAGCTACTTCGGGCGCGACCTGACGCGCAACCAGCACGGGGACTTCGTCGAACGCGACGGGCCAGACGAGCTCGATCCGCTCTCGGACTTCAGCCCCGAGCCGCAGGCCGCGCCGTCGACGGTGCAGCTCCGGACCTACCGGCTGGCCCTCGTCGAGCGATCCCTCGTACGCCCGCTACTTCGGCGACGGCGAACGTCACCGCGGCCAAGGTCGCGCTGATGAACCGGGTCAACCAGGTCTACGAGAACGACCTCGCGATCCACATGGTGCTGGTCGCCGACAACGACAAGCTCAACTTCGAGACCAAGGCGGAGATGACCGGCCACGACGGTCCATGCGGCACGGCTCGTTGCTACAAGCCGGCTCAGGTCGCGTTCTGCTCCGGCGCGACGCTGGTCCGCAGCGACACGGTGATCGGGCAGATCATCGGCGCCGGCAACTACGACATCGGGCACATCGCGCTGGGCGTGAACGGCGGCGGCATCGCCGCTCGTCGGCGTCGTCGGCGGCGACTCGAAGGCCGAGGGCTGCACGGGCGTGCCGACGCCGGAGGGAGACCTCTACGCGATCGACTACGTCGCGCACGAGATGGGCCACCAGTTCGCCGGCGAGCACACCTTCAACGGCAATCGCTGGAGCTGCGGCTTCGGCAACCGCAACCCGAGCACGTCGGTCGAGCCCGGCAGCGGCTCGACGATCATGGCCTACGCCGGGATCTGCCGCTCGGACGACCTGCAGCCCCACAGCGATCCCGTACTTCTCCGAGCGCAGCATCGAGCAGATCGGCAACTACGTCAGCGCTCACCGGCCCGTCCTCAACGAGGTTCAGAGCGTCGCCCTGCGGAACTTCGACACCGACGGCGACTCGTTCACCCTCACCTACAACGGCGCGACGTCGGAGCCGATCGTCCGGGGCACGAACTACACCCCGGCCGGGATCAAGGCAGCGATCGAGTCCATCGCGGGTGGGACGGAGACGGTGGTCGCGTTCGGCGGCCGGCGCAACCCGCTGAACGACGAGGGCTTCCAGGTCACTTTCGGCGGTACCCAGGCGGGCAAGGCGACCGCGCTCCTGCAGGTCACCGACGCCTCGGGAGCGAGCGGCTTCGTCGGCGAGATCGTGCGCGGCGGGCCGCCTCTGAACGGCGGCTCGAGCATCGTGAACACCGGCAACCACCCGCCGGTCGTGACGACGCCGGCGCTCTATCGACATCCCGATCGCGGACGCCGTTCAGCCTCACCGGCAACGGCACGGATCCCGACAACGACCCGCTGACCTACACGTGGGAGCAGAACGACGACGGGACGGGGGGCGGTACCCCGCTGAACAGCAACCGCAAGACGAGCGGGCCTCTGTTCCGCCAGTTCGGAACCGCGGCGCACGTCACCGACGAGGGCACGCTGATGTCGCCGTCGCCGGGCGAGAACGCCGCCGGCCCCGACCCGACCCGCGTCTTCCCGGACCTGGCGCAGATCGTCGCCGGGCACACGAACGCCGAGACCGGCCAGTGTCCCCGCGCCGCGGGCATCGGGCCGTTCCCGCAGGCGACCGTCGACTGCTACTCGGAGTACCTGCCGACGCCGGACTGGGTCGGGATCGACGGCGACCGCACGATGCACTTCAGGCTCACCGCGCGCGACGGCAACGCGGTCGCCGGTGGCGTGGCCCACGGCGACACGGCGGTGCGCATCGTGCCGACCGCCGGTCCGTTCCGGGTCACGTCGCAGACCGCGCCCGGCGCGGCCGCGGGTGGCAGCGACCTCCCCGTGACCTGGGACATCGCGGGCACGACGGCGCCGCCGCTCAACGTCGCGCAGGTCGCGATCCGCCTCTCGCTCGACAACGGCAAGACGTTCCCGGTCGTGCTCGCGGGATCGACCGCGAACGACGGCACCGAGACGGTGACGCTGCCGAACGTGGCGGCCCGCCGCGCGCGGATCAAGGTGGAGGCGCTCGGCGCCCCGTTCTTCGACCTCTCACACGCCAACCTGCGGATCAACTTCCAGGCGCACGGCAACGGCTGAGTAGGCTGGCGGCGTGAGGGCCGTCGTCATCACCCGCCACGGCGCCTACGACGCGCTCCAGGTCGAACAGCGTCCGGATCCGCCGCTCGGCCCGGGTGAGGTGCGGATCACGGTGCGCGCCGCGGGGATCAACTTCGCCGACCTGATGGCGCGGGCGGGCGTCTACCCCGACGCCCCGTCACCGCCGTGCGTGGTCGGCTACGAGGTCGCCGGTGAGGTCGAGGGCGTGGGGGAGGGCGTCGAGGGCTACTCGGTGGGCGACCGGGTGCTCGCCGGGACTCGGTTCGGCGGCTACGCGGAGCTGGTCAGCGTCCCGGTCGGCCAGGTGCTGCCGCTTCCCGACGAACTCAGCTTCGAGCAGGGCGCTGCCTTCCCCGTCAACTACGGGACCGCGTACGCGGCGCTGGTGATCATGGGCGGCCTCAAGCCCGGCGAGCGACTGCTGATCCACGCCGCGGCGGGAGGCGTCGGGATCGCCGCTACTCAGGTGGCCAAGGGGATCGGCGCCGAGATCTTCGGCACGGCGTCGCCCGCGAAGCACGAGGCCATCCAGGCCCAGGGGGTCGATCACCCGATCGACTACCGCAACGAGGACTTCGCCGACGCGGCGATGCGGATCACGGGCGGGGTCGGCCTCGACCTGATCATGGACGCGGTCGGGCCATCGAGCTTCCGTCGCGATTACCGGATCCTGCGGCCGGGTGGGCGCCTCGTGATGTACGGGCTCTCGGAGGTGCAGACGGGCGACAAGCGCGACATTGCAGCGGTGGTGCGCTCGCTGGCCCGCATGCCCCTGGCCACGATGCCCTGGTGGCGGAGCCTGCAGGTGATGAACGAGAACAAGGGCGTCTTCGGGCTCAACATGCTCAAGTGGTGGGACCAGGAGGGGCTCGACCGGGTGCTCGAGCCCCTGGCGGCCGGGCTGGCGAGCGGCGAGTACAAGCCGGTGGTGGCCGAGGCCTTCGAGTTCGGCCGGGCCGGCGAGGCGCATCGGTTCATCGCCGAGCGCCGCAACGTGGGCAAGGTCGTGCTCGTCCCCTAGGAACTGAAGAGGCGTCCGCCGGCCGCCGATACCTTGACCGAGATGCTCACCGTCCTCGCCAGCGTCGGCAGCGAGTTCCATCGCGAGATCGTCCACAGCGGGCGGCTGTCGGCGTTCGTCTTCTTCATCTTCCTGCTCGGAACCTTCGGGTTCATCCGCCTCAGCACGTGGATGATCCGCAAGCAGGTCAGCTGGTGGCCCGGGAACGTCGAGGTCGGCGGCACCCACGTCCATCACCTCGTCTGGGGCATCTGCGCGATGATGATCTTCGGGTACGTCGGCGTCGTGCACCAGCCCGGCTCGCCATGGTGGGAGATCGTCACGGCCTTCTTCGCGATCGGCATGGGCCTGGCGCTGGACGAGTTCGCCCTCTGGGTGGAGCTCAAGGACGTTTACTGGGAGAAGGACGGGCGCAAGTCGATCGACGCGATGATCATCGCCGGCTGCGCCGCCGGGGTGCTGCTCGTGGGCTTCAGCTCCTGGGTGACGCTCGCGGACTCGGTCGCGGACAAGGTCTTCTTCGGCGTCGGCGCGTTCGGGCTGGTCGGGCTCGGCGTCGCGGCGGTCAACGCGATCAAGCAGAAGCTCTGGTGGGCGCTGGCCTCGCTGATCTTCTGGCCGGTCGGCGTGGTGCCCGCGATCCGACTGGCAAAGCCGCATTCGCTCTGGGCGCGGCTCTTCTACAAGGACGACCGGCGCCGGCTCTGCCGCGACCGCTATCCGGACGCGGGGGCCGCTTCAGGGCCGCCCGCGGCGACGCCCGCTCCCGAGCCGGAGCCCTCGCCCTCGGGCTCGGGTTCGGCCTCGTCGGCGCCCTGATCGTCGTCGGGCTTGCGGGGCCAGATCTCGTCGAAGATCGCGCCGAGCGCGGCCGCGGTCGGGATCGCGAGCAGGGCGCCGAGGATGCCCGCGAGCTGGGCCCCGGCGAGCACGACGAGCACCGCGACGGCGGGCTGGATGCGGACCGCGCTCTTGTAGAAGATCGGCTGGATCACCCGGTCCTGGAGCTGCTGGTAGACCAGGAACAGGGCGGCCCAGATGATCAGGGCGGTGGGGAAGTCGTGGAGGGCGGCGACCACCGCGACCAAGAGGCCGCCGACGGTGAAGCCGATCAGCGGCACCAGGTCGAGCATCGCCACGAGTACGCCGAGCGGGACCGCCAGGTCCACACCGAGGAGCTCCAGCGAGAGCCAGGTGAAGATGCCCGCGAGGACCGCGAGGAAGAGGTTCACGGTGACGTAGGAGCGAACGATGCGGGCGATCTTCTCGCCCACGCGGCGGATGCGGACGCGGTAGGTCTCGGCCAGCCGTGAGGTCATCCGCTCGAACATCGAAACGCCGTCGAGGAGCAGGAAGAAGGCGAGCGTGAGCACGACGATCGCCTCGATCAGGTTGTTGAGCAGCCCGACGGTGATCTCCTGCAGGGCCCCCGCCGCGTCGCCGATCTTCGAGGGCAGCGTCTGGGCCTCCTGGGTGAGGAGGCTGGTGATGTGGAACTTGTGGTTGAGCTGGCGAAACTCCTCGTTGTCCTTGGCCCACTGCTGGAAGTCCTTGACGTACGTCGGGAGCTTGGATCCGAGTTGGCTGACCTCGTGGATGATCGGCGGGATCACCGCGATCACCAGGAACGTGAGCACCGCAAAGAACAGGACGTAGGCGACGAGGATCGCCGCCCAGCGGGGCAGCGAGCGCGCGCGGACCCGCGCCTTCGACACGAGGTCCACGAGCGGGCTCAGCGCGAGGGCGAGGAAGATCGCCGCGCAGAGCCAGCGGATCGTCGTCTTGATCTCGACGATCACGTGGTTGAGCAGCACGGCGACGCCGATCGCGACGATCACGATCGCCACCACCTTGATCACGGTCCGGGACTGAATGCCGATGACGTCCATCGCCTACCTCCGGCCCTCATTCAGCACCGGCCGCTCCAAACCTGCTCCCGGCGGCAGCCGTGCGGTAGGCTTCCGCGACCGGTGAACCTCCGGCTCGACAGCCTCGCGCTTCTCCTTCTCCTCCCCCTTCGGGGGGAATAGCGCTGGGCGGCGCGACAGCCGCGAGATACAGGTTTCACCAGGTACTAAGCAGAAGGAGAAGGCCACATGGCCGAACAGGTCCACATCTTCGACACGACGTTGCGAGACGGCGAGCAGTCGCCCGGGATCTCGCTCAACACCCAGGAGAAGGTCGAGATCGCCCAGCAGCTCGCGCGGCTTGGCGTCGACGTGATCGAGGCCGGGTTCCCGATCACCTCGCCCGGCGACTTCGAGGCGGTCCAGGAGATCGCCCGCAACGTGCAGGGGCCCGTGATCTGCGGCCTCGCGCGCACCCACAAGGCGGACATCGACGCGGCCTGGAACGCGATCAAGGACGCCGAACGCCCGCGGATCCACACGTTCATCTCGACCTCTGACATCCACATCGAGCACCAGCTCAAGAGCACCCGCGAGGACGTCAAGGGCCAGGCGAAGGCGGCGGTGGTGATGGCGAAGTCCTACTGCGACGACGTCGAGTTCTCCCCGATGGACGCCACCCGAGCCGACCACGAGTTCACGGCCGAGGTCTGCGCCGTCGCGGTCGCCGAGGGCGCGACGGTGATCAACATCCCCGACACCGTCGGCTATACGACGCCGGATGAGTACGGGCGCTACCTCGCCCGCCTCTACGAGCTGGTGCCGGGCCTGAGCGACGTCGAGCTCTCGGTCCATTGCCACGACGATCTGGGGCTCGCGGTCGCCAACTCCTATGCGGGCCTGCTCGCCGGAGCGCGGCAGGTCGAGTGCGCCGTCAACGGGATCGGCGAGCGCGCCGGTAACTGCTCGCTGGAGGAGATCGTGATGCTGCTCCGCACCCGCGGCGACGAGCACGGGCTGGACACCGGCTGCGACACGCGCGAGATCTCGCGCACCTCGCGGATGGTGACCCGGTTCACCGGCTATCCGGTGCAGCCCAACAAGGCCGTGGTGGGGCGCAACGCGTTCGCCCACGAGTCCGGCATCCACCAGGACGGCGTCCTCAAGGAGCGCACCACCTACGAGATCATGGATCCGAGTGACGTGGGCCTGGAGTCGAACTCGATCGTGCTCGGCAAGCACTCTGGGCGCCACGCCCTGCGTGACGCGCTCGAGCAGCTGGGCTTCAAGGTCGAGGGCGGGGCGCTGAACCAGGCGTTCAAGCGCTTCAAGGAGATCGCCGACCGCAAGAAGCAGGTCACGGCGCTCGATCTCGAGGCGATCGTCTCCGACCAGGTCCGCGAGGGCCAGGCCAGCTACGAGCTCGCCTGGTTCGACGTCGAGGCCTCGAGCCGGCGCGACCCGGTCGCCAAGGTCGCCGTGACGATGCCCGACGGCCGCGAGGCCGTGGGCGAGTCAGGCGGTGACGGCCCGGTGGACGCGATCTTCGGCGCCATCAGGGCGGCGACCGAGATCGAGTCCGAGCTCCGCCAGTACACGGTGTCCGCCGTCACCGAGGGCGAGGACGCGCTCGGCGAGGTGACCGCGATGGTCCGCGCCCACGGCCGCCTCGCAAGCGGCCAGGGCGTCGCCACCGACATCCTCGAGGCCTCGGCGCGCGCCTACGTGCGCGCGATGTCGAACGCGCTCGAGGGCGCGGCGGTGCGCGAGGCCGAGGGGGTCACGGCGGAGGCCGCGACCGAGCCGGCGACGCCCGGCCCGTGACCCGGCCGGCCGGCGAATAGACTCGCGCCGATGGCCGGCTCGCTGGAGGGACGCAAGGCGCTGATCACCGGCGCCTCGTCGGGCATCGGCGAGGCGACGGCGCTGGCGATGGTCGCCGAGGGGGCCGCGGTCGCGCTGGGCGCGCGCCGCAAGGACCGCCTCGACGACCTCGCCGGCCGGATCGAGGCCGACGGCGGCAAGGCCGTCGCGATCGAGGCCGACATCTCCGAGGAGGACCAGGCCAAGACGCTGGTCGAGACCGCGCACGCCGAGCTCGGCGGCCTCGACTGCCTGGTCAACAACGCCGGCGTGATGCTGCTCGGCCCGCTCCAGGGCGCCGACCCGAGCGAGTGGCGGACGATGATCGGGGTCAACTGCCTCGGGCTCCTCTACTGCACCCACTACGCGCTGCCGCTGATGCGCGATGGCGGGGGAGGGGACGTCATCAACCTCTCCTCGGTGGCGGGCCGCGTCGCCTCGCTCGGGACCGGCGTCTACAACATGACCAAGTGGGGTGTGGTCGGCTACTCCGAGTCGCTGCGGCAGGAGGGCGTCCACATCGGCATCCGCGTCACGGTCGTCGAGCCGGGCTTCGTGGAGACCGAGCTGCAGGGCCACAACAAGAACCCGATCGTCGTCGAGCAGCTCGAGAAGGTTCGCGAGAGCGCCGGCAAGGTGCTGGAGGCCGCCGACATCGCCAACGCGATCGTCTACGCCGCGGGCCAGCCCGAGCACGTGAGCATCAACGAGATCCTCGTCCGCCCAGCGTCGTCGGCCCGCTGACCGCCCCGACCCTCGAGACCGAGCGCCTGGTCCTCCGCGGCCTGCGCGTGGAGGACGCCTCCGACCTGTTCGACGTCTACTCCGACCCGGAGGTGATGCGGTACTGGAGCTCGGTGGCGCACGCCGACGAGGACCGCACCCGGGAGTCGCTGCGGTCGATCATCGACGAGGTCGAGCGCGGGGAGGTGCTGCAGTGGGCGGTCGAGCGCAAGGACGACGGGCGCGTGATCGGCTCGATCACGCTGATGCTCGAGCAGGGCCAGCCCCGGGCCGAGCTCGGCTACATCCTCGGCCGCGAGCACTGGGGCCAGGGCTACGCCGCCGAGGCCCAGCGGCGCACGGTCGCCTACGCGTTCGAAGACCTCGGCCTGCACCGCCTGGAGGCCGACACGCACCCCGACAACGCCGCCTCCACGCGCTCGCTCGAGCGGCTCGGGTTCCGCCGCGAGGGCCGCCTGCGCGAGCGCTGGCTGGTCGGCGGCCGGTTCAGCGACTCGGTGCTCTGGGGGCTGCTGGCGGAGGACTGGCGTTCCTCCGCCGAGTGTCATCACAACCACCTCAGAGGTGGCTGAGATGTCACTCGGCCCTTGAGTGGGCGCTCGCCTCGCGCGACGACCAGCATACGACCGTCCGTGATAACGTACGCTCGTCTTGGCGGCGGTGGCTTCACATGCGGCTCCGGTGGGCGCCCGGGTACGGGCGCTGCGCGAGGCCATGGGGCTCTCGCTGCGTGATCTGGCCGAGCGCAGCGGCGTCTCGGCGCCGATGCTCTCGCAGGTCGAGCGCGGCGAGACGAGCCCGACCCTGTCGATCGCCGAGCGGATCGCCGGTGGCCTCGATCTCACGCTGTCGCAGTTGCTGCGCCTCGACGAGCGCGGGCACGTGGTGGTCACCCGCGCCGCGCAGCGCCGCGTCCGCGACCGGGGCGGACATCGAACCGAGGAGCTGACGCCGCCGCTGCCCGGCCAGCGCGCCGACGTCTCGCTGCACGTGCTCGAGCCGGCGGCCTCGACGGGACGCGCCGACGATCCGCCGCTGCACGAGCCGGGAGCGCGGGAGACGGCGGTGGTCCTCGCGGGCCGGCCGGCGCTGATGATCGACGACGAGCGCCACGATCTCGAGCCGGGCGACAGCGTCACGTTCGACGCCGACCTGCCACATCACTTCATCAACGACGGCGACGCGCCGGCCGAGTTCCTGGCCGTGGTCGCCGCAGGCCTGCGAAGGAGCTGAACGACCGATGCCGCAAACGATGTTCGACAAGATCTGGGAGGCGCACGAGGTCGCCGACGGCCTGATCTACATCGACCTGCACCTCGTCCACGAGGTCACCTCGCCGCAGGCCTTCGACGGGTTGCGGCTGGAGGGGCGCAAGCTGCGCCGGCCCGACAAGACGGTGGCGACCGCCGACCACAACGTGCCCACCGACGGCACGGCCGCGGCGCGCCTGATCGCCGACGAGCTCTCGCGCGTTCAGGTCGAGACGCTCGAGCGCAACTGCGAGGAGTTCGGGATCCCGATCTACTCGATCGGCTCCGAGCGTCAGGGCATCGTGCACGTGATCGGGCCGGAGCTCGGGCTCACCCAGCCGGGGCTGACCATCGTCTGCGGCGACAGCCACACCTCGACGCACGGAGCGTTCGGGGCGCTTGCGTTCGGGATCGGCACCTCCGAGGTCGAGCACGTGCTCGCCACCCAGTGCCTCGTCCAGCGGCGGCCGCAGACGATGCGCATCCTCTACTCGGGCGAGCTCGGGCACGGGGTCACCGCCAAGGACATGATCCTCGCGACGATCGGCCGCCTCGGCGTCGGCGGCATGGTGGGCCACGCGGTCGAGTACGCGGGCGAGGCCGTCCGCGGGCTCACGATGGAGAACCGGATGACGATCTGCAACATGACCATCGAGGGCGGCGGCCGCGCGGGGATGATCGCCCCCGACGAGACCACCTTCGAGTGGGTCGAGGGCCGGCCCGGCGCCCCGGACGACTTCGAGGCGGCGGTGGAGCGGTGGCGCGCCCTGCCGACCGAGGACGGCGCCTCGTTCGACACCGAGGTCGAGGTCGATGCCGGCTCGCTGTCGCCCATGGTCACCTGGGGGACAAATCCCGGCCAGGTGGTCGAGGTGACCGGCGAGGTGCCCGAGCCTTCCTCGGAGCCCGAGCAACGCGCCCTGCGCTACATGGACCTGGAGCCCGGGCGGGCGATCCGGGAGATCGAGCTCGATCGGGTGTTCATCGGCTCCTGCACCAACTCGCGGATCGGCGACCTGCGCGAGGCGGCGTCGATCGTCGAGGGCCGCACGGTGGCGAGCAGCGTCGACGCGATGGTCGTCCCCGGCTCGGCTCAGGTGAAGGCGGAGGCCGAGGCGGAGGGCCTGGACGAGATCTTCCGCGCCGCCGGGTTCGACTGGCGCAGCGCGGGCTGCTCGATGTGCCTGGGGATGAACCCCGACATCCTCAGCCCGGGCGAGCGCTGCGCCTCGACCTCGAACCGCAACTTCGAGGGCCGCCAGGGCAAGGGCGGGCGCACGCACCTGGTAAGCCCCAGGATGGCGGCCGCGGCCGCGATCGAGGGCCGTTTCGTCGACATCCGCGAGTGGAGCTGAACATGGAAGCAGTTGAAGTCATCGAGGGCAGGGTCAGCGTTCTCGACCGCGAGGACGTCGATACCGACCAGATCATCCCCAAGCAGTTCCTCAAGCGGGTCGAGCGGACGGGCTTCGGCGAGTTCCTGTTCTACGACTGGATCCGCGACGGGGAGATCGAGCTCGAGCCGAACCCGATCCTGGTCACCGGGCGCAACTTCGGGAGCGGCTCGTCACGCGAGCATGCTCCGTGGGCGCTCCAGGACTTCGGCTTCGACGCGATCATCGCGCCGTCGTTCGCGGACATCTTCTACGGCAACTGCACCAAGAACGGGCTGCTCCCCGTGATCCTCGACGAGGCCGATTGCCGCGCGATCGCCGAGGCCGGCGCGGCGCGGATCGACCTCGACGACCAGACGGTCGATTCGGCCGCTGGAGTGGTCCGGTTCGAGATCGACGAGCAGGTAAAGCACCGCCTCTTCCACGGTCTCGACGACATCGCCGTCACGCTCCAGAACGCCGAGGCCATCGATGCGTTCGAGGCCACCGGACGCGCCGATCGCGGCCCGGTCACCACAGCGCTATGAGCGGGGGCGACACACCCGACTGGGACGCGGGGAGCTACGACCGCGTCGCCGACCCGCAGGAGGAGTGGGGGCGCGAGGTGCTCGCCCGGCTCGACCTGGAGGGCGACGAGACCGTGCTCGACGCCGGCTGCGGCAGCGGCAGGGTGACGCGGCTGATCTGCGAGCGCCTGCCCGAAGGCAAGGTGATCGGGGTCGACGCCGCGCCGTCGATGATCGCCGTCGCCCGCGAGCAGCTGGCGGAGTTCGGCGACCGGGTCGAGCTCCTCGTCGCCGACCTGACCGAGCTCGAGCTCGACCAACAGGTCGACGCGATCTTCTCCAACGCGACCTTCCATTGGATCCTCAACCACCAGCTGCTGTTCAACCGCCTGATCGCGGTTCTGCGCCCGGGCGGCGCGCTCGAAGTGCAGTTCGGGGGCACGGGCAACGTCGCGGAGTGGACCCGCGCGGTCGAGTCCGCCGAGGGCGACGAGCGCTTCTCCGCCTACCTGCGCGGGATGCCGGACGTGCACAACTTCGCCTCCGTGGGCGACACCCAGGCGCGGCTCATCCGCTCCGGCTTCGAGGTCTCCAAGATCTGGCTTGAGGACAGGCGAGTCGAGCCGCCGGACCCAGCGGCGTACGTGCGCGCGGTCGCGCTCGCCAAGCATCTCGCCCTGCTTCCGGACGATCTGCATGACGCGTTCGTCGACGCCGTCCTGGGCTCGATGGCACGGCCCCTGGCCATGGACTACGTGCGGCTCAACGTGTCGGCGAGGAGGCCGGCCGCGTGACGCGGAAGCTCGCGCTGCTCCCGGGCGACGGGATCGGTCCCGAGATCGTCGCGTCGGCGCGCCGAGTGCTGGACGCGGTCGGCAAGTTCGACTACGACGAGCACCTGGTCGGCGGGACCTCGATCGACGCGCACGGCGTCGCGCTCACCGACGAGGTCCTCGACGCCTGCCGCGCCGCGGACGCGGTGCTGCTCGGCGCCGTCGGCGGGCCCAAGTGGGACACCACCGATCCCGACGCCCCGCGCCCCGAGCAGGGCCTGCTCGGGCTGCGCAAGGGCCTCGGGCTGTTCGCCAATCTGCGCCCCGTGAAGCCGATCCCCGCGCTCGTGGCGGCCAGCCCGCTACGCCCGGAGGTGATCGCCGGCACCGACCTGCTCGTCGTCCGCGAGCTGACCGGCGGCATCTACTTCGGCGAGCGCGGGCGGGACGGCGACCGCGCCTTCGACACCTGCGTCTACACGGCGCCGGAGATCGAGCGCATCGCCCGGGTCGGCTTCGAGTCCGCCGCCCGTCGGCGCGGGCGCGTGACCTCCGTCGACAAGGCGAACGTGATCGAGACCTCGCGGCTGTGGCGCGAGGTGGTGACCCGGGTCGCCGCCTCCGAGCCCGGGATCGAGCTCGAGCACCTGCTGGTCGACAACGCAGCGATGCAGCTGGTCTCGGACCCGTCGCACTTCGACGTGATCCTCACCGAGAACATGTTCGGCGACATCCTCTCCGACGAGTCGGCGATGCTCACCGGCTCGCTCGGGATGCTGCCCTCGGCCAGCCTCGGCGCGGGCGGACCTGGCGTGTTCGAGCCCGTCCACGGCTCGGCTCCCGACATCGCCGGCAGGGGCGCCGCGAACCCCCTCGCGACGATCCTGTCCGCTGCGATGCTGCTCCGCGACGGGCTGGCGATGGAGGCTGAGGCTCAGGCGGTGGAGGCCGCGGTCGAGGCCGCGCTGGCGCGCGGTCTGCGAACCGCGGACCTCGGGGGCGGCGCGAGTGCCGTCGGCACCGAGGACATGACCGCGGCGGTCCTTTCCGCGCTCGGTTGATCCGCGTGCCCTCGGCGGCTGGATCAGGCCTCCGCTCTGAGGCATACTTCTCGGCGACCGATACCCGAGCGGAGGCAGACGTGGAAAAGTGCGAGTGGATCTGGATGAACGGGGAGTTCGTGGCCTGGGAGGACGCGAACGTCCACGTTTTGAGCCACGGACTCCACTACGGCACGGGCGTCTTCGAGGGCATCCGTTGCTACGAGACCGATCGTGGGCCGGCGATCTTCCGCCATCGCGAGCACCTCGACCGCCTCGCTGCCTCGGCCGCGCTGTACTACCTGCCGCTGGGCTACGAGCGCGAGGAGCTCCGCTCGGCCACCCACGAGCTCATCCGCCGCAACGGGCTCGACAGCTGCTACATCCGCCCGCTCGCCTTCCGGGGCTACGGCGAGATGGGGCTCTACGCCCAAAGCGCCCCCGTCGACGTGATCATCGCCGTCTGGCCCTGGGGCGCCTACCTGGGCGAGGAGGGCAAGCGCCGCGGCATCCGCGCCAAGGTCTCGTCCTGGCGCCGGATCTCGCCCGCCGGCCTGATCCCGCACGCGAAGGCCTCGGGCCAGTACCTGAACTCGATCCTGGCGAAGACCGACGCCGCCCAGTCCGGCTACGACGAGGCGATCCTTCTCGACGAGAGCGGCCTCGTGTGCGAGGGGTCGGGCGAGAACGTGTTCGTGGTCCGCGAGGGTGAGCTGGTGACCCCCGGTCACACGTCCTCGATCCTCGACGGGATCAGCCGCAAGTCGGTGATCCAGATCGCCACGGACCTCGGCTACAAGGTGGTCGAGCGCGATCTGGCCCGCTCGGAGCTCTATCTCGCCGACGAGATCTTCCTCTGTGGCACCGCCGCCGAGCTCGTGCCGGTGCGCGAGATCGACGGCCACGAGCTGGGCGACCCGGGCGAGGTGACGCGGCAGGTCCAGACGAAGTTCGACGACGCTCTGCACGGCCGGCTCCCCGAGTACGCGGAGTGGCTGGACCTGATCGAACAGCCCAGTAAGGTCACGGGGTAGCGATGCCGACCACCGGGGCCATCGAGCGAATTAGCACGGCCGCGACCGCTTAGCGGCCCGCGGCCGCGCGGCCAAGCCCGCGCTCACACCGCTCGTCTCCCGGAATCGAAAGGCATCACGTGACCCAGGTACAGCTATACGACACGACCCTTCGCGACGGCATGCAGGGCTCAGGCATGTCGCTCTCGGCGGCCGAGAAGGTGCGCGTCGTCCAGGCGCTCGACCGGCTCGGAGTCGGCTTCGTCGAGGCCGGCTTTCCGAGCTCCAACCCCAAGGAGGCCGAGCTCTTTCGTCTCCTGAACGAGATCGAGCTGGAGCGGGCGCAGGTATGCGCGTTCGGCATGACCCGCCGGCGCGGGCTCGCCGCCGAGGACGACCCCGCGCTGCGCGACCTGGTCGGTTGCGCGGCGCCGGTGATCACCTTCGTCGGCAAGACGTGGGCCCTGCATCTGGAGAAGGTGACCAGGGTCTCACCCGAGGAGAACCTGGCGATGATCGTGGACTCGATCAACTACGCCCGCGCCGAGGGCAAGCGGGTGATCTACGACGCCGAGCACTTCTTCGACGCCTGGCGCGACGACCGCGCCTACGCGCTCGACTGCCTGCGCGCCGCGACCGCCGCGGGGGCCGAGAACATCACGCTTTGCGACACCAACGGCTCCAGCCTGCCGGGCCAGGTCGCCGAGGCGACCGCGGCCGTCGTTGCCGCGCTCGGCGACCGCGTCCAGGTCGGGATCCACACCCACAACGACGCCGAGTGCGGGGTGGCCAACTCGCTCGCCGCCGTCGAGGCCGGCGCGCGCATGGTCCAGGGCACCGTCAACGGCTACGGCGAACGGTGCGGGAACGCGAATCTGATCTCGATCCTGCCCGCGCTGCAGCTCAAGCTCGGGTACGAATGCGTGCCCGAGGATCGCATGCGGCTGCTGAGCGAGACCGCCCACTTCGTCGACGAGCTCACCAACACGACCCCCGATCCCGACCAGCCGTACGTGGGTCGCAACGCCTTCGCCCACAAGGGCGGCATGCACGTCGCCGGCGTGCAGGCCGACGCGCGCACGTTTGAGCACCTGGACCCGAAGCTGGTCGGCAACAGCCGCGACGTGCTGATCTCCGAGCTCTCCGGCAAGGGATCGGTGCTGTCGCGCGCCGAGAACGCCGGCATCGACCTCGACGCCGACGCCGCCAAGCGCGTGCTCGCACACGTCAAGGAACGAGAGCATCGCGGCTATCACTACGAGACCGCGAACGCCTCATTCGAGCTGCTCCTGCGGCGCGAGGCGGGCGCCTATCACCCCCTGTTCCGTCTGGAGGGTTACCGGGTCATCGTGGAGAAGAACGAGACCGGCATCGTCGACACGCAAGCCACGATCAAGATCTGGGTCGACGGCAACCGCCACCTGCACACGGCCGAGGGGCGGGGCCCCGTCAACGCACTCGACAAGGCGCTCCGCCTGGCGCTCGAGGCTCACCATCCGCACCTGCCAAAGATCGAGCTGACCAACTTCAAGGTCCGGCTGATCGAAGGCGCGCACGGCACGGATGCGATCACTCGCGTCCTGCTGGACTCCACCGATCGCGAGGACCAGTGGGGATCGATCGGTGTGTCGGAGAACATCATCGAGGCCTCCTGGGAAGCCCTCGTCGACTCACTCGAGTACGCCTTCCAGCCAAAGGCCGCCCCGGTCACGTGACCCTCGAGAAGGTTCCGCTCGCGAGGCCCTCGCTCGGGGAGCGTGAGGAGGAGCTCGTGCTCGAGGTGCTGCGCTCCGGCCGGCTCTCGCTGGGCCCGATGCAGGAGGACTTCGAGCGCGCCTTCGCCGACCACCTGGGGATCGCGGATGCGGTCGCCGTCTCGTCTGGCACCGCCGCGCTTCACCTCGGCGTCCGGGCGCTGGACTGGGGCGAGGGCGACGAGGTCGTCACCTCGCCGTTCTCGTTCGTCGCGTCGGCGAACTGCCTGCTCTACGAGGGCGCGACCCCGATCTTCGGCGACGTCGACCCGATCACGCTCAACCTCGATCCGGAAGCCGCCGCGACCGCGATCGGCGAGCGCACCGTGGGCCTGCTGCCCGTCGACATCCTGGGCTACCCGGCCGCGATCCCGCAGTTCGAGCGCCTCGCGGCCGACCGTGGGCTGGGCCTGCTCGAGGACGCCTGCGAGGCGCTCGGCGCCCGCGACTCCGAGGGGCGATCGGTCGGCACGCGCGGCTGGCTCGCGACCTTCGCCTTCTATGCCAACAAGCAGCTGACGACCGGTGAGGGAGGGATGCTCGCCGTCGGTGACTCCGAGCTCGCCGCGCGGCTGCGCAGCGAGCGCAACCAGGGGCGGGCGCCGAACATGGACTGGGTCGACCACGACCGGCTCGGGTTCAACTACCGGCTGAGCGAGGTGCAGGCAGCGCTCGGCGTCGCCCAGCTCGAGCAGCTCGAGCGCCGCCTGGCCGAGCGCGAGCGCGCCGCCTCCATGTACACCGAGCGCCTCGCAGCGCTCGACTACGGGGCGCCGGCGGGAGAGGGCGACCCGGCGGGGCTCGTGCTCCCGTGCCGCGACCGCGGGCAGGAACGCCGCAGCTGGTTCGTCTATGCCGTGCGCCTGCCGGCCGGCGCCGATCGCGATGCCGTGCTGGCCGACCTCGCCCAGCGCGGAATCGAGGCCAAGGCCTACATGCCCGCGATCCACCTGATGGGCTTCTACCGCGAGCGCTTCGGCTTTCGGGAGGGCCAGTTCCCGGTCGCCGAGGACGCCTCCGCGCGGCTGCTGGCGCTGCCGTTCTTCGCCGCGATCGACGAGCGGCAGATCGATCGCGTCTGCGAGGCGCTCGCCGAGGCGCTGCGGGGAGACTGGACGTAGGCGCGATGGCCCGCTTCGACCAGCCACAGGACCCGCTCTTCGCCCGCATCAACTCCTCGATCGGCTTCGACCTGCGGCTGTGGCCCCAGGACGTCGAGGGCTCGCGCGCGCACGTGGGCGCGCTGCACCGCGCCGGGGTCGTCGACGACGGCGAGCGCGACGCGCTGCTCGCGGGGCTCGACGCGGTCGCCGGCGAGCTCGCGCGCGGCGAGTTCGAGGTCCGCGACGACGACGAGGACGTCCACATGGCGATCGAGCGGCGCCTCACCGAGATCGCCGGCCCGGTGGGGGGCAAGCTCCACACCGGGCGCTCGCGCAACGACCAGGTGGCGACGGACATGGCGCTCTACGTGCGGGCGCACGCGGTCCGGGCGTCGGAGCTGCTCGCGGCGCTGATGGCGCGCCTGCTGGCCCTGGGCGAGGCCCACCGCGACTGGCGGATGCCCGGCTACACGCACCTGCAGCGGGCTCAGCCGGTGTATCTGGGCCACCACCTGCTCGCCTACTTCTGGATGCTCGAGCGCGACGCGATCCGCTTCGACTTCGCCCGTCGGTCGACGATGGCGATGCCGCTCGGCTCCGGGGCGCTCGCCGGCCTCAACTGGGACCTCGACCGCTCGGCGACCGCCGACGCTCTCGGCTTCGCGCGGCCATCGCCGAACTCGATCGACGCCGTCTCAAACCGCGACTTCGCGCTCGACTACCTGTACGCGGCCACCGTCTGCGCGACCCATCTGTCCCGCCTCGGGGCGGAGCTCGTGATCTGGTCCAGCAGCGAGTTCGGTTTCTGCGAGCCCGCCGACGATTTCGCCTCCGGGTCGAGCCTGATGCCGCAGAAGAAGAACCCCGACGCGGCCGAGCTGCTGCGGGCGAAGTCGCCGCGCGTGGGAGCTTCGCTCGCCACCCTGCTCGGCGTCCTGCACGCGCTGCCGCTCGCGTACGCGAAGGACCTGCAGGAGGACAAGGAGGCACTCTTCGACGCCGTCGACACGATCGAGCTCTGCCTCGAGGCCGCCGAGCGGATGCTCGCCGGGCTGCGCTTCGACCGCGAGCGGCTCGCCGCCGCCGCCGCCGACGAGCTGGTCGCCGCCACCGACGTCGCCGACCTCCTGGTCCGCAGGGGGATGCCGTTTCGCGAGGCCCACGGCGTCGTCGGCGGGCTGGTGCGCACCGCGCTCGAATCGGGACGGTCCCTGTCGGAGCTCGACCGCGAGCAGCTCGCCGAGCACTCCGCGCTGCTCGATGAGGAGTACTACGAGGTCCTGCGCGAGGGGGCGGCGCTGGACTCGAAGCTGTCCGCCGGCGGCACCGCCGCCGTGCGCCTGGACGAGCAGCTCGAGCGCGCGCGGCGGACGCTGGAGGCGCTCGAGGCCGAGAGCGAGTGAGCGCGCTCGCCGCCGAGTTCTTCGACCGCTCGGTCCACGAGGTCGCCAGGGACCTGATCGGCTGCGAGCTGCTCGTCGACGGGGTCGGCGGCGTGATCGTCGAGACCGAGAGCTACGAGCGCGACGATCCGGCGTGCCACGCCTACGTCGGGCTCACGGAGCGCACCGCCACGATCTTCGGTCCGCCCGGCCGCGCCTACGTCTACCTCTCATACGGGATTCACAGCATGCTGAACGCCGTCTGTGAGCCCGACGGGACCGCGGCGGCGGTGCTCATCCGAGCGCTCGAACCCACCCGCGGCCTCGACGCGATGCGCCGGCGGCGCGGGCGCGCGCAGGCGCGGGAGCTGTGCTCCGGTCCCGGCAAGCTCACCGAGGCGCTCGGCATCGGCCTGGACCTCAACAACGAGCGGCTGGACCGACCACCGTTCGAGCTCCTGGAGCGCGCGGATCCGTGGCTGCGACCCGAGATCTCAACGGGCCCCCGGATCGGGATCACGAAGGCCACGGAGCTGCCGTGGCGCTTCTGCGCCGCGGGCAGCGCGTTCGTCTCCCGGCCGCTGCCGCGGGCAGCGGCCGCCGCGAGCTAGCCGGGGGAGACGCCGCCGGCGCTCCCGGCTGCAGCCCCGCCGGTGGAGCCGCCGCCGGCGGAATCGGTGCCGGTGGCCGGGGCGGCGGGCGCCTGGGTGCCCGTGGCGTCGGTGGCGGTCGCGGGGGCCTCGGGGGCGGCGGGCGTGGACGACTCGGCGCGGGGCGGCGGTGGAATCGGTGGGGCTCGCCGCGCTCGAGGTGTCGGTCGGCGCCTCGGTGACCGCCGAGTCGACCGGGTTGGCGTCGGCCTTGACCTCGCTGCCGTCGTCGCGAGATGCCATCACGGAGTCGTAGGCCGCGACTACGCGGGAGAAGATCAGGGCGGGGTAGGTCCCGCCGTCGACGGGCGCGCCGCCGTACTCGGTCTCCATCGGGGTCACCGCGTCCGGGAACCCAACCCACACGCAGGCGGTGATCCTCGGCGTGGCACCGCAGAACCACGCGTCGCCGTTGTCGTCGGTGGTGCCGGTCTTGCCCCAGGTCGGGTCGCCGGTCTGGGCGAGGTGTCCGGTGCCGCTCGAGACCACGGTCGAGAGGATCGACTTGGCCTCGGAGGCGACGGCCGGGTCGATCACCTGCTTGGCGGTCGTCTTGTTGACGCCGCTCGCGCCCGGTCTCGTCGGGAACCGCGTCGCCCTGCTGGTAGCACTCGTCGCTCCCCTCGCAGTCGTCGCCGCCGTCGTAGACGTCGATGATCCCGACCGGGCCGCCGTCGTCGGCGGCCATGGTGCCCGAGAGGCGGTTGCCGTCCGCGGCGAGCGTGTTGTACGCGTGCGCCATCTCGAGCGGCGTCACCCCGACCTCGAGCCCGCCGAGGATCAGCGCCGGGTTATAGGGCTCAAACGGGCCGTCGGCGATGGAGTACTTGGTCTTGGTCGAGAGGTCGGTCTCCACGCCCATCTTGGCCGCGGTGGCGGCGACGTTCTGCGGTCCCACCTGGGTCCCGAGCTGCGAGTACACGGAGTTGTCGGAATAGGTGGTCGCCGAGGTGATCGACGCCGAGCCGAGGTAGGAATCGTCGTAGTTGTTCACCTTGAAGAGCTCGTTCACCACCTTGTCGCCCTTACCGTGCTTCTTTTTCACCTTCGCCCGAAACGGGATCTGCTGTGGGGCCGAGGTGAAGACCTCGTCCGGCGAGTGCCCCTGCTCGAGCGCCGTGACCAGCGTGAACGGCTTGAAGGAGGACCCGGGCTGGCGGTGGCCGTTGGTCGCGAGGTTGAACGGGGCGTCCTGGTAGCTGGGCCCGCCGACCATCGCGAGCACGTTGGCGGTCTTGTTGTCGAGCACGACCACGGAGGCCGTCGGGCCAACGCCGCTCAACGTCGAGCTGACGATGCCCTCGGCCTGGCGCTGGAGCTCGAGGTCCAGGGTGGACTTGATCTGCAGGCCGCCGCCGAAGGCCTCACCGGCCCCGTAGCGGTCGACCAGTTGCTGTCGTAGCCACGACGTGAAGTACGGCGCGGCGGAGTTCTCGGCCGGCGGCTGGATCTCCTTCGCGGTCGGGATCGCCGTCTCACCCTGGTCGGGGCTGTAGCGGTCGTACTCCTCCTGGGTGATGTAGCCCTGCTGGACCATGTTTGTAAGCACCTGGTTGCGACGCGCGAGCGCGTTCTCGGGGAAGTCGCGCGGGGAGTAGGCGCTGGGGGAGGAGATCATCCCCGCGAGCAGGGCGGCCTCCCACGGCAGCAGCTCCGAGGCGCACGGATCGCCGCTCTCGCCGCAGCCGGGGTGATTCCAGCCGAAG
>CAVUKZ010000009.1:417500-632214 GCA_963742205.1 uncultured Solirubrobacterales bacterium
GGCAGGTTGAAGCGGGGGTAAGACCTCGTGGAGGACCGAACCGACCTACGTTGAAAAGTGGGCGGATGACCTGTGGATAGGAGTGAAAGGCTAAGCAAGCCCAGAGATATCTGGTTCTCTCCGAAATATATTTAGGTATAGCCTCGAGTAAGTGCGTTTCGGCCGTAGAGCACTGCTTGGACTAGGGGCCCTACCAGGTTACCGACTTCAGGCAAACTCCGAAGACCGTTACGTGTATCTCGGGAGTCAGTGTGCGGGGGATAAACTTCGTACGCGAGAGGGGAACACCCCAGACCATCGGCTAAGGACCCCAAGTGTTCGCTAAGTGGGAAACGATGTTCGAATGCACAGACAACCAAGAGGTTGGCTTAGAAGCAGCCATCCTTGAAAGAGTGCGTAACAGCTCACTGGTCAAGTGTTCGGGCGCGGATAATTCAACGGGGCTCAAGCGAACCTCCGAAGCCATGGGTTCAGGCGATCTGCGGATCACCTGAGCGGTAGGAGAGCGTTCCTGTTGCTTGAAGCGATTGCGTGAGCGGTCGTGGAGCGGCAGGAAGTGAGAATGCCGGCATGAGTAACGCAAGGGAAGTGAGAATCTTCCCCACCGATTGTCCAAGGTTTCCTGAGTAAAGTTCGTCTGCTCAGGGTTAGTCGGGACCTAAGGCGAGGCCGAAAGGCGTAGCCGATGGCCAACGGGTTGATATTCCCGTACCACGTCGCGTCCGCTATGACCGATGGGGTGACGAGGAAGGGAAAGGGAACCCAGGCGATGGTTGTCCTGGGGTAAGCGCGTAGCTAGTCGCGGTTGGCAAATCCGCCGCGGCGTTTTGACGCGAGGCGCGATACCAGCTGGCTTGACCGCCGGCCAGTCCCTGCACCCATGCCTCCGAGAAAAACCTCTAGGCAGGACGCTCGTGCCCGTACCGAGAACCAACACAGGTGGACAGGTAGAGAATACTAAGGTGAGCGAGATAACCCTCGTTAAGGAACTCGGCAAAATCGTCCCGTAACTTCGGGAGAAGGGACGCCCCGGTAGAGTGAAGTCACTTGCTGACGGAGCTCGAGGGGGCCGCAGTGAATAGGTCCAACCGACTGTTTACCAAAAACACAGGCCTCTGCTAAGTCGAAAGACGACGTATAGGGGCTGACGCCTGCCCGGTGCCGGAAGGTTACGCGGAGTTGTTAGCTCTTCGGAGCGAAGCAGCGAAGCTAAGCCCCGGTAAACGGCGGCCGTAACTATAACGGTCCTAAGGTAGCGAAATTCCTTGTCGGGTAAGTTCCGACCTGCACGAATGGCGTAACGAGTTGGACGCTGTCTCAACGAGGGGCTCGGTGAAATTAGAGTCTCGGTGAAGATACCGAGTACGCGCGGCAAGACGGAAAGACCCCGTGAACCTTTACTGCAACTTGATATTGGAGTTCGGTACGCCTCGCTCAGGATAGGTGGGAGGCTGCGAACCGATGGCTTCGGCTGTCGGGGAGCCGCCCTTGAGATACCACCCTTGGCGTGCTGGGCTTCTAACACAGCGCCGTAATCCGGGCTGTGAACAGTGTCAGGTGGGCAGTTTGACTGGGGCGGTCGCCTCCTAAAGAGTAACGGAGGCGCCCAAAGGTTCCCTCAGCACGGTTGGAAATCGTGCGCAGAGTGTAAAGGCACAAGGGAGCTTGACTGCGAGACCGACGGGTCGAGCAGGAACGAAAGTTGGGCTTAGTGATCCGGCGGTTGCAAGTGGAAGCGCCGTCGCTCAACGGATAAAAGGTACTCCGGGGATAACAGGCTTATCGCTTCCAAGAGTCCATATCGACGAAGCGGTTTGGCACCTCGATGTCGGCTCGTCGCATCCTGGGGCTGGAGTAGGTCCCAAGGGTTGGGCTGTTCGCCCATTAAAGCGGCACGCGAGCTGGGTTCAGAACGTCGTGAGACAGTTCGGTCCCTATCTGCCGTGCGCGTTGGAGAGTTGAGAGGAGTCATCCTTAGTACGAGAGGACCGGGATGAACGCACCTCTGGTGTATCTGTTGTCCTGCCAAGGGCATAGCAGACTAGCTACGTGCGGATCGGATAACCGCTGAAAGCATCTAAGCGGGAAGCCGACCTCGAGATGAGCTCTCCCATCCCCTTGAGGGAGTAAGACCCCTGGTAGACCACCAGGTCGATAGGCCGGCTGTGTAAGCGTGGTGACACACTGAGCAGACCGGTACTAATGGGTCGAGGTCTTGACGGATTTTTTGAATCCTCAGACACAATTAGCCTGAGTGCAGTTTTCAAGCCCGCCGGGGTCCGGCGGCTCCTCGGAGCCGTCGGGTCTCGCTTAATTTCGGTGGCTATAGCGAGGGGGAAACACCTCTTCCCATTCCGAACAGAGCCGTTAAGCCCCTCAGCGCCGATGGTACTTGGGACTCGCGTCCCTGGGAGAGTAGGTCGCCGCCGTGTCTTATTGAGCCGCCCCTCGGGGCGGCTCTTTTTCGTTCCGGCTCGCTAGGCGGCGGGCTCGGGATCGCTCGGCAGCCGCGAGTACAGGGCCGTGTCGCCGCGGCGGTCCTGCTTTAGGTGCAGCGAGCGCAGCACGCCCTCGCGCACGTAGCCGGCCTTCTCGGCGACGCGGATCGAGGCGGGGTTGTCGAGGTCGATCAGCAACGTCGCGCGCAGCGCGCCGGCCTCGTCGAACGCCCATCGGGTCAGCCGGCTGAGGATCTCGGTCGCGACGCCCCGACCCCGCGCGGCCGGGCCCACGATGTAGCCCAGCTCGACCTCGCGGCCCTCGCCACGCCGTCGATGCGCGTCGTAGCGCCGAGCCACTCCGCGGCGAAGTTGCCGGGGCCGGGGATGCGGGTGTTGTGCAACACATCCGGGTCGCCGACCAGCTCGTCGACGGCGGGGAGGTGGCGCTCGGCGAAGAGCTCGAGGCGCAAGCTCTAGTGCGACGCGAGCCGCCGCCGGGTGGCTCGCGATCGCTCCGGGGTGCGGACGGCGCACACACCTCGCGAACGAGCCCTGGCGAGCGCCTCCCATCCGGCCGTCCGGCCGGGCCGCTCGCGACAGTGCTCGTCCGCATCGCCCCGTGCCGCTTCGCTGAGCGGCTCGAGTCCGTATTCGCCGAGGGTGGCGAAGTCGATCGCCAGGTCGACGCCGTCGAGCAGGCGCCGGGTGAAGTTCTTGCGGTTGATCGCGTTCATCACGGGCGGCACATTAGGAACGGCCTCGGACAGAACATATGTTCTGCAAGGGGTCTTGCATCAGCCGCGCCTCCCGAAGCTGTGGGCACGCGGTGCGACCGCCGCCAGCTCGCCTGCGGGCGCTGGTTCCTTGCCGAGCTCGCGCTCGGTCGGCGGCTCGATCTGGCGCACCTCAGCGCCGACGCCGGCGGGCGCGCTGAGCCGCTCGACGGTCGACGCCAGCAGGTTGATGACCCCCTCGCGGCGCTCGAGCCGGCCCTCGATCAGGGCGAAGGCAGCGGTGCGCACGGCCAGGCGGCAGCGCTCGTAGACCGGCGGCGGCACGATGACGTTCAGGACCCCGCCCTCGTCCTCGAGCAGCATGAACACGACGCCCTTGGCGGTCGCCGGGCGCTGGCGGGCGACGACCAGGCCCACGACGTCGATCGTCGCCCCGTCTGGCGTGGCGGCAAGCTCGGCGGTCAGGGTCAGGCTGCGGTCGAGTTGGGGCCGGAGCACCTCGACCGGGTGCTCGCCGAGGCTGATCCCGGTCGCCGAGTAGTCGGCGACGATGCGCTCCCACGAGTCGAGTGGGCGCAGGTCCGGCGGCGCCGGCAGCGGCAGCGGCAACGCCAGCTGGGCGTGCGGGCGCCCGCGCATCCGCTCGCCGCCGCGTGCCACCCCCAGCCGCCAGAGCTCGTCGCGGCGCGGTGCCCGGCCGCGGGGGAGGCCGAGTGGCGCGCAGGCACCGGCCCACGCGAGCCGCTCGAGCCCGTCTCCGCTGACCCCGGAACGCGAGGCGAAGTCGGCCAGGTCGCGGTAGGGGCCGCGCTCGTTGCGCTCGCTCACGAGCCCCTGCGCCTCCTCCTTCGCGAGGCCCTTGATGTAGCCCAGGCCGATGCGGACAGCAGGCTCGTCGCTCTCGATCTCGACTTCGGCTCGACCGTGCACTCCACGTCGCTGCGATTCACGTCCGCGGCCTGAATCTCGATCCCGCGCCTTTGCGCCTCATGCGTGAGCGTGTCCGGCGGGTAGAAGCCCATCGGCTGCTCGTTGAAGAGCGCGCAGAGGAGCTCAGGGCCGTAGTGGACGCGGAGCCACGTCGACTGGTAGGCGAGCAGGCCGAAGGCGGCGGCGTGGGACTTCGGAAAGCCGAACCCCGAGAAGCCGCGGACCTGCTCGAACACCCGCTCGGCGAGCTCGCGGTCGACCCCGCGGCCCATCGCGCCGGCGACGAAGCGCTCGCCGTAGGCGTTCAGCGCCTCCTCGGAGCGCTTGCGGCTCATCGCCCGCCGCAGCCCCTCGGCCTCGCCCGCGGCGAAGCCGGCGAGCGTCATGGCCACCTGGATCACCTGATCCTGGAAGACGATCGCCCCGAGCGTGTCGGCGAGGATCGGCTCCATGTCCGGGTGCTCGTAGGGGATCTCGAAGCTCGGGTCCTCGCGCAGCCGCTTGCGGCGCTCGAGGTAGGGGTGGACGGCGCCACCCTGGATCGGTCCCGGCCGCACGAGCGCCACCTGGACGATCACGTCGTCGATCGTCTCCGGGCGGCTGCGGGGCAGCATCTGCATCTGGGCCCGGCTCTCGATCTGGAACACGCCGGTCGTCTCCGCCGCCCTGATCGCCTCGAAGGTCTGCGGGTCGTCGAGCGGGATCCGCGTGAGGTCGATGTGCTCGTTGCGCGCCTCGGCGATCTGCTCGACGCAGCGCTCGACCGCCGACAGCATCCCGAGGCCGAGCAGGTCGATCTTCAGAAAGCCCGCGTCGGCGCAGGAGTCCTTGTCCCATTGGACCACCTGGCGGCCCTCCATCGCCGCCGGCTGCACCGGGCAGATGTCGATCAGCGGCCTGGTCGAGAGCACCATCCCGCCCGGGTGCTGGGAGATGTGCCGCGGCAGCCCCCAGGCCTCCCGGGCGAGCCGCGCCAGGCAGCGCCAGCGCGGCGAGGACGCGCGCCCGGCGCCGATCGCCTCGGCGACGTCGCGCTCGATCTCCGTGCCGCGGGAGTAGACGTCGGCGACCCCGGCGACCCGCTCGATCTCCGACGCCGGCAGCCCGAGCGCCTTGCCCAGGTCGCGGACGGCGCCGCGCGAGCGATAGCTGGCGAAGGCCGAGACCAGCGCCGCGCGCTCGCGCCCGTAGCGGTCGTGGACGCGCGGGATCAGCTGCTCGCGGATGTCGCGCGGGAAGTCGAGGTCGATGTCGGGCATCTCGGTGATCTCGTCGTTGAGGAAGCGACCGAGGAAGAGGCCCGCGCGCACGGGGTCGACGTGGGAGAGCCCGGTCAGGTAGCAGACGACCGAGCTCACGCTCGAGCCGCGGCCCCGCCCGGGGGGCAGCAGGTGCCGGGCGGAGTCGGGTCCGCGAACCTCGGCGGCGACCTCGCGGGCGAGCTCGAGCAGGTCGAAGTGCAACAAGAAGAACCCCGAGAGCCCGAGCCCGCGGATCACCCGCAGCTCCTCCTCGAGCCGCCTGGTCGCCTCGGGGCGCTCGCTGGTGCCGGCGTAGCGGAGCTCGAGCCGCCCGCGGCAGATCTCGGCCAGCGCCCGGTCGGCGTCGGGGTCCTCGGAGCCCGGATAGCGGTAGCCGAGCTCTGAGCGGAGGTCGAAGCGCAGCCGCTCCGCGAGCCGCTCGGTCTCGGCGACCGCGGCCGGGTGCTCGGCAAAGCGCGCCGCCATCTCCGCCGGCGGCGCGAGCACCGAGCTCGCGTTGCCCCGGCGCCAGGGCTCGGACCCCTCGAGCGTCGAGTGCGTGCGCACGGCGACGAGCGCGTCCTGGAGCTCGGCCCGGCGGCGGTCGTGCGAGTGCACGTTGCCGGTCGCCACGCAGGCGACGCCGAGGCGCTCGGCGAGCTCCGCCAGCCAGCGGTTGCGCGCGCGGTCGTGGCGCCACAGCGGCCGCTGCAGCTCGATCCGGAAGCGCTCGGCCCCGAAGCCGGCGGCGAGCCGCCGCGCGAGCTCCTCCGCCCGTCGCAGGTCGCCGCGCTCCCAGGCGCCCGCGAGCGCTCCGGAGCCCGCGCAGCCGGAGAGACAGACCAGCCCGTCGCCGCGCTCGAGCAGCGAGTCGAGCGCCAGCGAGGGGGGAGGGGGTCCGCTGCGAGGCGTTGCCGGCCGCGCCGCTGTTGAGGCGCTATGTGGCCCGGCGTGCGCCTCGGTCAGCAGCCGGCAGAGGCTGTGCCAGCCGGTCGCGCTTTCGACCAGCAGCGTCAGGTGGAAGTTCGCCTCGGCGTCCGTGACGGTGAGCTCGGAGCCGACGATCGGCCGCACCCCGAGCCCGGCGCACGCCTGCACGAACTCCATCGTCCCGCAGACGTTGTCGTGGTCGGTGAGCGCGAAGGCCGGATAGCCGTACTCGGCGGCGCGGGTGGCGAGCTCCTCGGGCAGCGAGGCGCCGTCGCAGAACGAGTACGAGGAGTGGGCGTGGAGCTCTACGTACACCGGGGCTACGCCCGCTGCTCGAACCAGCGCGAGGCCTCGATCGGCTCCGCCGGCTCGCGAAAGACGACGACGTTGCGGCCGTCGGCAAGCACGACCTCGAAATAGCACCTTTGCAGGGGTTTTGGGGTCCACCAGCGGTCCTCGACCAGCCATTTCTCACGCACCGCGTCGACCACGACGCCGGAGACGGCGAGCGGCGCGCCCTCGGCGTCCGCCCGCACCTGCACCGGCAGCGGCCAGTAGACCTGGGGGCGGGGCTCAGTCATCGCCGCGCTCGCCGAACGGGGTCAGGATCGCCCGCCGCTCTGGGACCCGGGAGCCGGGGTCGACCTCGACCACCCGCAGGACGGCGTCGCGGCCGCCGGCCGAGCGCGCCTGGCGCACCGCCTCGGCGAGCCGGGAGCGGCGCTCGGAGTCGGGTGAGCGCGCCAGCGCCTGCTGCTCGCCGGGCTCGGGTCCAAGCTCGACCGCGCGCAGCCCGAGCCAGGCGGCGGGGCCGGGGAGCTCGGCCAGTCGCGGGCCCAGCGCCAGCCGCAGCCGCTCGGGGTCGACGGCGGCGCTGCGCAGGGCGACCTCCGAGCGCCAGCCGCCGTCGCCGGCGAGCCTCGCCTCCAGCCGCAGCCGGCGGATCGTCCGTCCCCGGCGCCTCGGATGGGCGAGCAGGCGCTCGATCAGCAGCCCGAGCGCGTGCGCGAGCTGCTGGCCCGAGGCCGCCTCCGGGAGGCCGAGCCCGCACTCGATCTCCTCATGCGGGCGCCGGGGGCGAAGCGGCTCGTCGACCCCGCGCGCCAGCCGCAGCGCGCGCAACCCCGGCTCGCCGAAGCGATCGGCGACCGCGGCGGCGGGGAGCTCGGCGAGCTCGCCCAGCGTCCGCACCCCGAGCCGCTCGAGCGAGTCCACGCAGGTGATCTCCTCCACCCGAGACTTGTCCTCCCGGGTGCGGCCCGTCCGCCTCGGGTCCGTGAGGCGGCCGTGCAGCGAGCTCACCGGCAGGCGCGCAACCAGATGGCGGGCGGTGCGCTCGGAGACGATGAACGGCGGCCGGCGGGCGCGCATCCGCATCGCCGCTGCGTTGGCGCTGAGCCGGTTCGGGCCCGCGCCCAGCCGCGCGGGGGCACCGAGCGCCCGCCGCGCCCGGGCGAGGACCGCCTCGGGTCCGCCGCAGACGGGGCGCAGCGGCTCGGTGGCGAAGAACGCCTCGCCGGGCCGCGAGGGCTCGACCGCGGCGCCGATCGCCTCCAGCTGCTGCAGCGACCGCTCCCAGGCGGCCTCTGCGCGGACGGGGTCGGCCGGCACCAGGACCAGCGCCGGGCAGCGCGAGAGCCCCTCGGCGAGCCGCATCCCGGTGCGGACGCCAAACGCCTCCGCCGCCCCCGAGGTCTCACCGAGCACCTGTGGGCCGCCCGGCTCGGGCGCCAGCGCCACCGGCCGTCCGAGCAGCTCCCGCCGCTCGCCCAGGGCGCTGCGAAGCTGCAGGCGGGGGATGAGGGCGCAGGCGATGAGGTTCATCTCGGAATCGAACACATGTTCGTATAGGGACGCGAGGATGTCAAGCCGGACATGCGCGGGCGTCAGAATTGGTCGGCGGATGCCCTCAGCCCTCGCCAGATCGGCCGTGATCGCCACCCTCGTCGCCCTCGCGGCGATCGCGCTTTCGGCCTGTGGCGAGAAGTCAGAGCCCGACATCGCCGACCTGACCACGACGACCACGGGGACCACCGGGGCGACGCGGACGATCCCGGGGAACGCCGCCGCCGGCTCCGCGCGGGTGATCGACGAGTGGTCGCGGACGCTGCGCCGCGGCGACATCGACGGAGCGGCCGGCTACTTCGCGATCCCGAGCGTGGCCGAGAACGGACCCCAGCTGGTGCGGATCGCCGACCGCGGCGACGCCCGCCTCTTCAACGCCTCGCTGCCGTGCGGCGCGCGGCTGATCCGCGCCACCGAAGAGGGTGACTTCACGGTCGCCACCTTCAAGCTCACCGAGCGTCCCGGGCCAGGGACCTGCGGGGACGGCGCCGGCCACGTCGCGCAGACGGCCTTTGTGATCCGGGACGGCAAGATCAAGGAGTGGCGCCGGGTCGGGATCGGCGGTCCGCAGGCGCCGAGCAGCTCAACCTAAAGATCGTGAAAGCGCGGCCACGAACGCCGCCTGATCCCCGATACTGATAGGAATGACCATGGGCAGAGGGTGCCCATCGTTTTCGTCCTGAGAGAGGAGAAACCAGATGTCAAGGATCAGGCCGATCCTGGTGCCACTATTGGTGGCCGGCTTGTCGTTCGGTGTTGCCGCATGCGGCAGCGACGACTCAAGCGACAGCAGTAGCAGCGGAGGTGGGGGAGAGGCGACGCTCGATCTGACGATCGGCGATCTGATCCCGCTTACCGGCGACCTGTCGGACTTCGGACCGCCCGGTGACAAGGCTGCGAACCTGGCGGTGGACAAGATCAACGAGGCGGCCCAGGAGGCCGGTGCGGACCACACCGTGACCCTGGTGACCGAGGACGATCAGACCTCCGACCAGGCCGGCGTCTCGGCCGCGCGCAAGCTCGTCAGCGACGGCGCCAGCTGCATCGCCGGCTCGTGGGCGTCATCGGTGACGATCCCGGTCGCGCGCTCGGTGTCGCTGCGGGAGGGCGTGCTGGAGATCTCGCCCGCCTCGACCAGCGACGAGATCACCGGGCTCGACGACCCCGACGGTCTGATCAACCGGACCGCCCCGCCCGACTCGTTCCAGGGCCCGACGCTCGCCGACGCGATCGCGGAGGACCTCGGGAGCGCCGACGGCAAGACGGTCAACATCGGAGCCCGCAACGACTCCTACGGAACCGGCCTGGCCAAGACGTTCAGCGACGCCTGGGAGGCCCAGGGCGGATCGATCGGCCAGGAGGTCATCTACGACCCGGAGGCCGCGACGTACGACTCCGAGGCGTCGAAGATCACCTCGGGTAACCCCGATGCGACGGTGATCATCGATTTCCCGGAGACGTTCGCGAAGGTCGGCCCGGCGCTGGTGCGCACGGGCAACTACGACCCGTCGACAACCTGGGGCACGGATGGGCTCGCGTCCTCGAGCCTGCCCAAGGACGTCGGCACCGATGCGACCGACGGGCTTCCGCGGCACCGCGCCGGGGACGCCGGACAAGGACGCGACCACGCAAGCCTTCGACGAGGCCTACAAGGCCGCCGACCCGAAGGACGTCGACCGCCAGACGTTCGATGCCCAGAACTTCGACGCCGTGGTGCTCTGCTACCTCGCAGCGGTGGCAGCCGGCTCGACCGACGGGACGGACATGGCGGCGACGGTTCGCGACATCAGCGCGCCGCCCGGTGACCCGTTCACCTGGGAGGAGCTGCCCGATGCGATCAAGGCCCTGCAGAACGGGGACGACATCGACTATCAGGGCGCGTCCGGCGCGATCGACATGGACGAGAACGGCGACGCAACCGCCGGCGTCTATGACATCTACGAGTACAAGGGCGAGGCGCTCGACCTGGTCGGCGAGGTGCCCGTGAACACCGGGGAGGGCGAGGGCCAGCAGTAGCCCGAGACCACGAGGTTCACGCGAACGGCCGGGGCCTTCGGGTCCCGGCCGTTTTGCGTCCGGGGCCGCTCAGGAGGTCGCTTCGGCGTCGTCCGCGTCGATGCGGGCGGTGCCGCCGAGGTACAGCTCGGCCACCTTGGGATCGGAGAGCAGCTGCTCGCCGGGTCCCTCGAAGCGGTCCTTCCCGAGGTCGAGGACGTAGCCGCGATCGGACATCGCCAGGGCCCGCCGGGCGTTCTGCTCCACCATCACGATCGTCACGCCCTCGCGGTTGACCTCCTCGGTCTTCTCAAAGATCGCGTCGACGAAGGCCGGTGCGAGCCCGGCCGAGGGCTCGTCGAGCAGCAGCACCTGGGGATCCGGCATCAGCGCCCGGGCCATGGCAACCATCTGGCGCTCACCGCCCGACATCGTCCCCGCGGCCTGCGCCATGCGCTCGCCGAGTCGCGGGAAGAGCTCGTACATGCGCTCGATCTGCTCCGCGGTCCGCGAGCGGTCCAGCGATCCCATCTCCAGGTTCTCCTCGACCGTGAGGCTCTGAAAGACGTTGTCGAGCTGCGGCACGTAGCTGAGGCCGAGGCGCGTGATGTCGTGCGGCTTGCGGCCCGCGAGCTCCTCCCCGCGGAACTCGATCCGCCCCGAGCGCGGGCGCAGGAGCCCGAAGATGGTCTTGATCAGGGTCGACTTGCCGGCGCCGTTGGGGCCGACGATGGTGACGATCTCGCCCTCGCGGACCGAGATCGAGACGCCGTTGAGGACGTCCGCCTCGGGCACGTAGCCCGCGATCAGATCCTCGGTGCGCAGGATCTCCGGCTGCTCGCCGTTGCCGCTCACAGCTCCTCCGGGACCACGCTGCCGCCGAGGTAGGCGTCGATCACCGCCTGATCGGCGCGGACTTCGTGCGGCTCGCCGTCCGCGATCACCCGGCCCTCGGCCATCACGACGACGCGGTCGGAGTGGTTCATGACCACGTCCATGTCGTGCTCGATGAACAGGAAGGTCACCCCATCCTCGGCGCGCAGGCGCTGCATGTGGTCGAGCAGCCGGCGCCCGAGCGTGGGGTTGATGCCGGCCATCGGCTCGTCCAGGAGCAAAAACCGGGGCTTGGTCATCAGCGCCCGGGCGAGCTCGAGCAGCTTGCGCTGGCCGCCCGAGAGCGTGCCCGCGTACTGGTCGGCGAGCTTCGTGAGGTTGAAGACCTCGAGCAGCTCCATCGCCTCCTCATGGACCTCCTTCTCACGGCGGCGCGAGGCGGCGGGGCGGAGGATCAGGTTGCGCAGCTTCTCCCCGGGCTGATCGGGTGCGGCGAGGGTCATGTTGTCGATCACGGGCATCGCGGCGAGCGCCTTGGTGATCTGGAAGGTGCGGACCATGCCGCGCCGGGCGATCACGTAGGGCGGGCGGCCGAGGATCGGGTCGCCCGCCGAAGCTCGCGCCGCCGCCGTCGGCGCGGTAGAAGCCCGTGATCACGTTGAAGAAGGTGGTCTTGCCGGCGCCGTTGGGCCCGATCAGCGCCGTGATCGACCCCTCCTGGACCTGCATCGTGGCGCCGTTGACGGCCCGGATCCCGCCGAAGCGCTTGACCACGGACTCGGCCTCGAAGATCGCCTTGCCGTTGGGCTTCGCCGGCGCGGGCGCGGCGGGGGCCGGTGCGTCACTCACCGAGGACCATCTCCTCCTTCTTGCCGAACATCCCCTGCGGACGGAACGCCATCAGCAAGATCAGCACGAGGCCGACGATCGCAAACCGCAACGCGGCCGTGTCGGACTCGTCCGGGAAGATCTCGACGAATCTGGTGCCTTCGAGCAGCGTCCAGAGGATCACCGATCCAGCGATCACCCCCCAGTAGTTCGCCAGGCCGCCGAGGATCAGCACCGAGTAGGCGAAGAAGGTGACGAGCGGTTCGTAGTCGGTTGGGTGGATCGTCGCCAGGTCGATGGCCAAGAACCAGCCCGCGACCGAGGCGATCGCGGCCGCGATCGCCAGCGACTGCAGCTTGTAGGCGAACGCGTTCTTGCCCAGCGCGCGGGCGGCGTCCTGGTCCTCGCGCACGGCGCGCAGGACCCGGCCCCAGGGCGTGTTCTGGGTCAGGCGCAGGGCGACGGTCACCAGGATCACCGCGATGATCACCAGGAGCAGCAGCGGCGCCAGCGACTCCGGATCGGACCAGCCGATGTTCTGGAACCAGCCCTCGATCGTGTCCGAGACGTCGAGCCAGGTGTCGTCGAAGCACTTCGTCTGGTCGTCGTTGCAGAAGAAGCCCTGGTTGCCGCCGGTCAGCGATTGCGCGTTCTGGGCGACGATCCGCACCAGCTCGGAGCTGGCGATCGTCGCGATCGCGAAGTAGTCGGCGCGCAGGCGCAGCGACGGGAGCCCGACCAGCAGCCCAAAGGCGATCGCGATCAGCATCGACAGCGGCAGCGCGAGCCAGAACGAGATCCCGGTGTCGACGGTGAGGATCGCCATCGCGTAGCCGCCGATGGCCATGAAGCCGGCCTGCCCGAAGTTGGTGATCCCGGTGAAGCCGACGTTGAGCTGCAGCCCGAGCGCGAGCAGCGCGTAGATCCCGGCGAGCACGCCGACGTTGACCCAGAACAGCCCGCTCGTGAGCGAGTTCCAGTCGACCGCGAGCGGCAGCAGGGAGGTCGGATCGAGGCCGGCGAGCATCGCCTACACCGCTTTCGCCTTGCCGAAGATGCCCTGCGGCCTGATGATCAGCACCAGGATCAGGACGACGAAGCCGACCGCCAGCTTCCAGCGCGAGTCGATGAACATCGTCGACCACTCGGTCACGAGGCCCAGGATCATGCCGCCGGCGAGGGCGCCGAAGGCGTCGCCGATGCCGCCGAGGACGACGGCCGCGAAGAAGGCGAGCAGCAGGGTGAACCCGAGCTCCGGCTGCAGCGGCTGGGTCGTCGCGGTGAGCACCCCGGCGAGCCCGGCGAGCGCCCCGGCGAAGAGCCAGGTGTAGAGGATGATCCGCTCGGTGTTGATCCCGGCGGTCTCGGCGAGGTCGAGGTCGTCCGAGAGCGCGCGCATCCGCTTCCCGAGCAGGGTGAAGCGCAGCATCAGCCCGGTCGCCGTGATCACGATGACCCCGACGATGATCGTGATCAGCTGCGTGCGGCCGATCGAGAGGCCGAGGAAGTCGACCGTCGCCGTTTGGTTGACGTCGAGGCTGAGGATGTCCGTTCCCCACTCGAACTGGATCGCCGAGCGGATCAGGAAGGCGAGCCCGATCGACATCAGCACCAGCTGCAGCAGCCCGGCTCGCTTGCGCCGCATCGGCGCCCACATGACCTTCTCCGACAGGACCCCGAGCCCCGCCGTGACGACCATCGCGAAGATCAGCCCGAGCACCAGCGGCACGCCCCAGGTGACGTTCGCCAGGTACGCCATGTAGGCGCCGAAGGTGACGAAGTCGCCGTGGGCGAAGTTGACGAGCTTCAGGATCCCGTAGACGAGGGTCAGGCCGACCGCGCCGAGCGCGTAGATGGCGCCGGTGGAGAGGCCGGCGAGGGCGGTCTCGGCGACCTCGTGCAGGCCCTTCGCGGCGATCATCGCCACCACGAGGATGGCCAAAATGATGAGCGCGCTGCCCGCGGGGTGCCGCCCGGCCCAATCCTTGGCCCTCGCGGTCGCGGAGTCGCTCTCCCCGACGGTCAGCGTTCCGGCCTCCATCCAGGGGTGATCCTATCCCCGTTGGACCATTCCTAATCCTCGCGTTGCCGCGCGATGCCCGCGATCACCGCGTCGGTGAACTCGGTTGTCGTCGCGTGCCCGCCGATATCCGAGGTCCTGGTCCCGGAGGCGACCGTCTCCATGACCGCGGCGTAGACGGCGCGCGAGGCGGCGTCCTGGCCCCCGTGGTGCAACAGCGAGGCGCCGGCGAGGAGCATCGCCATCGGGTTGGCGACGTCCTTGCCCTCGAGCGCCGGGGCGGTCCCGTGCGGCGCCTCCGCCATCGCGGCGCTGGGTCGCAGTTCGTCGTCGAGCGCCAGCAGGACCGACTCGGCGCCGGCGATCGAGCCGAACAGCGGGAGCACGAGGTCGGAAAGCAGGTCGCCGTCACGGTTCAGGCACGGGATCACCAGGGCGGAGTCGGCGGCGCCGGAGACCAGCCCGGCGAGCGTCGCGTCGATCAGCACCGGCTCGTAGGGGCAGTCCGGGTGGCGCGCGGCGGCAGCGTCCATCTCCTCCTTCAGCATCCCCTCGTAGATCGGGCTGACGGTCCACTTGGGCCCGCCGTATACACGTCCGCCGATCCGCTCCGCCTCGCGGAAGGAGTACTCGGCCACCGCCTGGCAGACGGACCGCTGAATCGTCTCGGTGCGATGCGCGAGTTCGTCGTCGCCGTCGCGCTCGCGCCACTGCTCGGCTCCGTAGGCGTCGCCCACCGCCATCCGGCAGACCGCGATCGGGTGGTGCACGCCGGCCACCGGCGTCACCCCGGGGATCCGCCGGCCGGTGCGCACGATGACCTTGCCGTCGAGCCCCTCGCGGAGGATCCGGTTTGGGCTGCCGACGTCGTCGGCCCCCTCCGGGGTGATCGTCGCCGCCTTCAGGCCCAGACCCGTCTCGAGGATCGCCTCCGCGGCCTCGAAGCAGATCGCGTTCTGGGTCGCCCGCCGGTTCGCCAGCGAGAGGTCGTAGGAGACGATCTCGAGCTCGAGCCCGAGCACCGAGGGGCTCAGCACCCGCAGCGCCTGGTCGAGCAGCTCCTGGCCCGTCTGGTCGCCCTCGAGCGCAACTATCCTCAGCGGCGCCATGGCCTCGGAAGCTACTTGCTCGTGGTGCGGCGCCGCGGTCGAGCCGGACGACGGTTTCCGCGCCTACGAGCCTGCCGGCGAGCGCACGGCCACCTTCTGCCGGCTCGAGCACGTCGTCCCCTGGGCGATCAGGGGCCCGCATTGGGACGCCGGCGCGCTCGCCGAGCCGCCCGAGGTCGACGCCGCCGTCTCGCGCTGCGCGCACTGCGACGCCGAGCTGGGCGACGTGCACGTCCTGCTGGTCCGCCACCGCGGCGCCCACCGGATCACTGACCGGTTCTGCTCCGTGGAGCACATGCGGCTGTGGGCGGCCGCGGGCGGGCGGTGGCAGTGAGGCGGCCCAGCAGCACCGGCAGGCAGGCCGCCGCGAGCACGTAGAGCAGCGCCTTCGGCCACCATCCGCCGAGCTCCAGCGTCGCCTGGATGACGACGGCTCCCGCGGCCAGCCCGACCCCCAGCATCAGTCCCACCTCCAGCCTCCCGTGGGCGGGGGTGAGGAGAGCGGTGGCCGGCGCCAGGCAGAGGAGGGCGATGAGGGCGGGGAGGGCGACCGCCGATTGCACGCCGGCGGCGACGAGCAGCGGTGCTTGCAGGCAGGCGGCGACAGCGATCGCGGCCATGGCGCGGAGCGCCGGGCTCGTCGACCGGACGCTTGCGGGCGGCTGGACACGCGCAGGCGGCGGCGCGCCCGCCCGGGGCAGCGGGGCGAGCTCGAGCGTTTCGCCCTCCGCCCGCACGAGGCGCTCGACATATGACCTCTGCGCGTCGCCCACGTCGGCGGGCTGGGTCCCGTGACGAGCTCGGAGCGTCGTCCCGAGGGCGTTGACCGAGTAGGCGTGCGCCCCGATCAGCATCCCGAGCCGCTCCTGCCACTCGACGGGTCGGAAACGGCCGGCGGTCTTGCGCGACCCCGGATGGCGACCGTACCGCCCGAACCCAATGCTGGCCGGTACCGCTCGCAGTGCCTCCCCGCGTTCCGGGCCGGTGATCAGCTGCTTCGTCAGCAAGGCGCCGAGGCCGACGCCGTGGCGACGGATCTGCCGCCGCAGTGACGACTCGCCATCGGGGTGGGTGTGCCAGACGATGGCACTCGGCTCGTAGGCGACGGCCCGACCGTCGCGCAGCAGGCGGACGTAGAGGTCGAGCCCCTCGCCACCGCCGGCCGGCGTGCCCGCCCCGAGGCTGACGTCGAATCCGCCCAACTCGCGGGCGACGCCCGTGCGCAGCACCGTGTTCGCGCCGGAGCCGATCACCCCCGGTGCCAGGAGCAGAGATAGATACCCGGTCTCGGTCGGTCCTGGGCGGTAGATCCGGCGCTGGAAGGCCTTGCCGACGCCGGCGAACCGCTCGAGGAGCAGCGCGTCGTCGCTCTCGAGTCCGGGCGGAAGAATGAGACCGGTCACGCAGGCGACGTCCTCCGAGCGCTCGAACCCCGCCACGCAGCGGCCCAGCCAGGCCGGCTCGACGAGGACGTCGTCGTCCGTGAACGCCACCAACTCCCCCTCGGCCAGCGCCAGGCCGGCGTTTCGCGCCCGAGACACTCCCGGCCAGGGCTCGTCGACGTAGCGGACCCGAGGGTGATCCAGGAACTCCTCCGCGAGCAGACGCGACGTCGTCGAGGAGCCGGGCCGATTCTCGACCACGATCACCTCGAACTCCTCGTACTCGCAGGCGAGGATCGATCGTAGGCAGCGAGCGAGCGCTCCGGGGCGTTGGCAGGTCGTTACGACCACCGTCACAGCGGGCCCGCTCCGTGGTGGCCGACCATGGGCTCCCCGGTCGCCACGCGCGTCCTGTAACTCCCGGTCCAGTTGCCGGTGGAGTTCATGCTCGAGGCGGCCCCCCGGCACGACGCCGGGGGGGTCGACCGAGACGACCGCCGTTCCGAGCGGATCACCGCCGAGTCGCGCCACGGCCAGAAGCGAGCGGTACGAATCCCCGTCGCGGCCTGAGGGCAGCCGGAGGTCGCCGAGTTGCGCCTCGACATCGATCACGCGTACGGCAGCGGGGGGCACGAGCGTCGGGGCCGTCGGCGTCATCGCTGGTCCTGCGGGGCAGGTCTAGGGGTGGCGTCGCCGGCGACGCGCGTGATCCAGGCTGCGAACGGCATCGAGCGCTCCTCGTATCCGGTGATCTCGGACCCCAGGTGGAGGAAGATGTTCTGGGTGATGTCCTCGGCCTCGTGGCGGTCGCGGACGATGGTCAGTACGTGGGAGAAGACGTCGTCGGCGTGGCGGGCATAGAGGTAATGGATGCCGTCCCATTCGCCCCGCTTGGCGGCGGCGATTGCGGTGCGCTGCCCCGCGTCCTCAGGCTCGCCGACCAGCGGGCGGCCCTGCTCGGGCCGATCGCCGTTTCGCGCGCGATAAGCGCGCGCCGTCCCGTTGAACTGTCCGGTGCCCTGCGTTGTTGAATCGGTTCATCCTTGACCCTTGGCCTAGTTACATCCACGGCTATACATACCCTCATTTGGGGGACCTTTGGGGCCTTCGCGGGCCTACGTTTCCGACCCCTGCGTATGTGACGCCTGAGTTCTTGGGCTCGGCCGGCCCCGGTTTCGGCTCTCGCGTCTTTCTACCTTGCTACCGCCCCCTCTCCGGACTGTCCGTTCGCGTCCCGGAGCGAGGCCAGCCGTGGCCGTCGCGGGCGCTTGTATCCGGCCGCCGCCTGCACGCTCGAGGGGCGCCACATGGCACCGCCCCTGACCGTCGGCACGCCCTCATCGTTGAGCCGATCGGCGATCGCCTGCAGGGTCATTCCCTCCGCGCGCATGGCGGCGATCCGGTCGCGGAGCTCGGGGTCGTCGGCGACGGCCCGGCGTTGAAAGCGGCCTCCCAGCCGTGCCGCCTCGAGCCCCTTCTGGGTGCGCTCGCTCAGCCGCTCGCGCTCCCAGCCCGAGACCTCGATCAATGTGCGGGCGGCCATCCGCCCGTCCTCCTGGCCGGTGTCGAGCTCCTGGGCCGCGGCCACGAGCCGCGCGTCGGAGCGTGCGAACCAATCGAGGACCTCGCCCAGATCGCTCGCTGAGCCGCTGAGCTGCTTGAGCTCGGAGACCACCAGGCCCCGCGCCTCGCCCGCCTCGATTCGGTTGAGCGCGTAGCCGAGCCCGGGACGGTCAAGCCCCTTGCCGTTGCGGGGCTCTCGATCGCGCACGAGCTCGAGCAGGCGAAGTCCGCGTCGTCGGCACTCGCCGGCGATCGCATCGGCTTGACGGCCGAGCTCGACCCGCCCGACGCCGGGCTCTGACTCCGGGATCACCGCATAGCCGAGCATCGGCAGCTCGCCGTGACCGTTACCGGCGACGGCGGGCTTTGCCGTCGCCGCCTCGGCGGCGCCGTTCTCGGGTGCCCTGCGGCCCCGACGGCTCGCTGACCGGCTCGCCGACGGCTCGGCGTCCGGTCCCCCGCGCCGGCGCCGCCCCGACAGCCCCAGTGCCAGGGCACCGGCGGCGAGCGTCACCAGCGCCGCCAATACGGCTGCCAACCCGAACCCGACGACTGATCGTCCGAGTTCGCGCGAGCTGCGGTTGGCGCTCCCGCTTCGTTTCGCGCCGACTCGGGCTCGCTTTCGGGCTTGCGCTGCGCCGCCGTCCGCTCGGACTGCGGCCGTTGTCCGTCGGGCTGCGCGGCGCGCGGTCCGGCGCTCGTCCGACAGCGGTCCGGCGCTCCGCGCAAGCGCGACCCGCGTCGAGCGGCCGACGAGTCCGTCGGCTGTGATTCCCTCGCGGCTTTGGAACCGCCGCACCGCGGCCTCGGTCAGCGGTCCAAAGCGCCCGTCGACGGCGCCCGGGCTCTCATCGGCCCGGCGCAGCCGCCGCTGGAGCGCCCGGACGCGCTCTGAGCCCTGGGGATCGGCATAGCCCGCCCCCGGAGCGATCAGCGCCGCCTCGCGCTTGAGCGCGGCCCTGGTCAGGGGTCCGACCAGACCGTCGACGAGCAGTCCCTCGCGGCTTTGGAACCGCCGCACCGCGGCCTCGGTCAGCGGTCCAAAGCGCCCGTCGACGGCGCCCGGGCTCTCATCGGCGCGGCGCAGCCGCCGCTGGAGCGTCTCGGACGCGTTCTGAGCCCTGGGGATCGGCATAGCCCGCCCCCGGAGCGATCAGCGCCGGCTCGGCCTGCGCGGACTGCCCGCCGCCCTTCGCCTCGGCGGTCGCCGGCCCTGCGGCCAGCACGAGCGCCGCGATGAGGGCGGTGAGCATGCACCCGGCAGGTGCGCATGGATCTTCTTTTGCATGGTGTTCTCCTTCTCAAGTAGTTCGCCGCCGAGCACCCGTGGGCGCGCGGCGACGCCGGCTGGGCCGGGGCCCTAGCCGGGGCGCTCGAGAAGCGCGACGATCGCCGCCGACCGCCAAGCGGACGGGGCGATCTCGTGGCGAGCCATAAAGGCCCGCGGAGAACGTTCGAAGTCGAAGAGAAGGCCCGGAGAAGCACCGGCGCTCGTGCCGGCGCCTGCGGGGCTGCCCTGGGCGCCGGAGCCGGTGGGCGGCACGGGCGCCGGAGCGGGACGTAGAAAGCTCGCCAGGGACGCTGGCGAGCTGTTTGGGTGTAGCGCTCAGGCTCGGATCGAGGAGAGGCGTAAGTTCACGGAGCGTCGGCTGGTTGGCGCTCGAGGCCTCGCTCGCGAAGCGCCTCGGGGGCGCTCGGCTGGACTCGGAAGCCATCAAGGCGCTGCTGATGGCGACGACGAGGGCGGTGAGGCCGGTGATGATGCCCGCCGCGGTTGTGGCGGCCGCAATCGGGCTCGGGGCGATCGCCGAGGCGGCGGCGCTCGGCGCCGAGCCGGCGGCCACCTCGCCTGAGGTCGTCGCGATGGCCGCCGGCGTCTGGGGCGCGAGCGTCGCGGCGACCGGGTTGTCGGTGCCGGTCGGATCACCCGGCGGTGTCGCCGACGGGGCGAGCGCCCGTCGCCGGGTCGGCGGATCGAGCACGTCGCCGACCGGGTCGAGCACCGGCTCGAGCGCCTCGGCCGACCGGCTCGAGTGATCGTGCCGACGGTGCCCGCGACCGGGTCGAGGATCGTGCCGACGGTGCCCGCGACCGGGTCGAGGATCGTGCCGACGGTGTCCGGCGACCGGGTCGAGGATCGTGCCGACGGTGCCGGCGACCGGGTCGAGGATCGTGCCGACGGTGCCGGCGACCGGGTCGAGGATCGTGCCGACGGTGTCGGCGACCGGCTCGAGCGCCCCGGCCACCGGCTCGAGGATCGTGCCGACCGTGCCCGGCGACCGGGTCGAGGATCGTGCCGACGGTGCCCGCGACCGGGTCGAGGATCGTGCCGACGGTGCCCGCGACCGGGTCGAGGATCGTGCCGACCGTGTCGGCGACCGGGTCGAGCACCGGCTCGAGCGCCCCGGCCACCGGCTCGAGTGATCGTGCCGACCGTGCCGGCGACCGGGTCGAGGATCGTGCCGACGGTGTCCGGCGACCGGGTCGAGGATCGTGCCGACGGTGTCCGGCGACCGGGTCGAGGATCGTGCCGACGGTGTCCGTGACCGGCTCGGTGATCGAGCCGACGGTCTCGGCCGCCGCATCGGTCGCGCCGGTTGCGCCGGGGGCGATGTCGGTTACGGCCTGGGTCGCGCCGGACGCGATCTCACCGACGGCGTCGGTGGCTCCCGATCCGGTCGCGATCTCGGTCGCTTCAGAGGTCGCGTCGTTAACCGCATCAGTTGCCGCACCGGCAGTCTCGGTCGCACCCGAGGTCGACGTCGCTCGCCGCGTCCGTCGCCCCGAGGTGACGTCGGTCACGGCGCGGTCGCGTCGGCCGCCGCATCGGTCGCACCGGACGTCGCATCGCTCGCCGCGTCCGTCGCTCCGGAGGTGCCGTCGCTCGCCGCGTCCGTCGCTCCGGAGGCGGTGTCGGTAACGCCCGAGGTCGCGTCGCCGGCGGTGCGGTCGCGCTCGCGGTGTCGGCCGTCGCTCGGCCGCGTCGGTCGCGCCCGAGGTCGCGTCGCTGCACGGCGTCCGTCGCTCCGGCCGCCGCGTCGCTCGCACCCGACGTCGCGTCGCCGGCGGTGTCGGTCGCCGCGCCGGTCGCGCCGCTCGCCGCGTCGGTCGCGCCGCGTCGCGTCGCTCGCACCGGAGGTCGCGTCGCTCGCCGCGTCCGTCGCGCCCGAGGTCGACGTCGCTCGACGGCGTCCGTCGCTCCGGCCGCCGCGTCGCTCGCACCCGACGTCGCATCGGCGGCGGTCGTCGCGTCGGCGGTGTCGGCCGCCGCGTCGGTCGCACCCGACGTCGCGTCGCTCGCCGCGTCCGTCGCTCCGGAGGTGACGTCGCTCACGGCGTCCGTCGCTCCGGAGGCCGCGTCGCTCGCACCCGACGTCGCGTCGGTTGGCGCGTCGGCGACATCGGTGGGTGCCGCGTCAGGGGTCGCGTCGGTCGCGGTGTCGATGGCTCCGGAGGCGGTATCGGTTGCTCCGGTCGCCGCGTCCGTCACGGTGTCGCCGGCTTCGGGGACGGCGGGGACCTGGGCCCCGGCGCTCGCGCAGAGGATCATCGAGACGCTGCCGAGCACCGCCAGCACGACAACCACGAGGAGGCGCTTGGAACGCCTCGCCGTTCGCTGGTCAATGGTCTCCGATGCCAACTGACTCTCCCTGCGGCAATCGTCCTTGTGCGCGAGGCTCACATACCCGGTGGTTGCAGCTCTGACCCATTGAAGGCAACAAAAGTTCGCAAATAGCGGCTTTTTTTGGACCAAAACCGGCACCGAAAGGAGGGCCGTCGAGGCCGGGCCAGCATCGCCCGACCTGACGTTTTGCACCGAGTGGTGCAAAACGTCAGCCGCGTTCGGCGCCGTCAACCGGCGCTACGCCGGGCCCGGCGCCGCCAACGCAGCCCTACCCGGCCCTGGCGCCGCCCTGCGTGTTCCCGCCGCCCTGGGCTTGCGCCCCACATTCCGCGGCGGGTGCTCGACCGAGTCATCGCCCGCATCGGCGGCGAACTCGTTGATCAGGCGCGCGGTCAGCGCGGGCTTCTCGACGTTGGGCGAGTGCCCGGCGCCCTTGACCTTCGCCGTCCGCACGCCGGGCACGTCCTCGTAGGCGGCGAGCGACTCGTCGGCGTCGTAGATCTGGTCCTCGGCCCCGAAGATCACCATCAGCGGCACCGCCGTGGTACGCATGCGGTCGTCGAGCGGGCTCTCGTTCTCGTAGTCCTCGGAGGCCTGGGGCGATTCGGTGTAGGAGGTGAAGGTCATCGCGTCGTTGTCGCGGGCGGTCTGGTCGGGGTCCTCAAACCCGTCTGCCTGGTCGTAGCCGGGGGCGAAGGCCTGGTCGTAGCCGGCCTTCACCAGCGAGTCGGTCTTGAGCCGCCACAGCGCCTCGCCGATCACCGGCGCCATCGAGACCTTGGCGAGGAAGTCGAGCTCCCCGAAGCTCGGGTCGGGGGCCTCGTCGATGATCACCAGGCGGTCGACGAGCTCGCTGGCCTGCTCGGCGACCGAGACCGCGACATCGCCGCCGAGCGAGTGGCCGACGATCACCGCGCCCTGCACGCCGAGCCGGTCGAGCGCCCCTGCGACGAGCGCCCCCTGGTCGGTGATCGAGTAGCCCGACTTCGGCTTCGCGGAGCCGCCGTGGCCGAGCAGGTCGATCCGGACCACGCGGTGATCGCGTGAAAGCAACGGGACCATCGAGTCCCACCAGTGCAGGGAGCACCCGAAGCAGTGGATGAGCACGATCGGCGCCCCGGCGCGCCCCGACGAGGGCGGGCCCGTGTCGGTGACCTGAACGTCACCCCCGGGGAGGCTCAGGATGCGGCCACCATCGACCGTCACCGCCGCGTCCTTGGTCTCGCCGTCGACGACGAGGGTGTTCACGGCCAGCAGTGCGACCAGCGCGACGACGAGGCCGATGAGGATCTTCCAGGTGCGTCTCAACCGCCGTTCCCGTCGCGAGGCGCGAGCCCGAGCTCGTCGGCGCGCGCCGCCATTGCGGCGATCACGAAGGCGACGTGCTCGTCGAAGTCGACGCCGAGCTCCTCAGCTCCCTGGCGAACCTCATCGCGGTTGACGCCGGCGGCGAACGAAGGCTGCTTGAGCTTCTTCTTCACCGACTTCGGTGTCATCCCCTCGATCCCGGTGGGCCGCACCAGGGCGCAGGCGGCGACGAAGCCCGACAGCTCGTCCACGGCGAACAGCGTCTTGGCCATGTCCGTCTCCCGCGGGACACCGAGGAAGGTGGCGTGGCCGGCGACGGCGTCGGTCACCTCCTGCGGCCAGTCGAGCTCGGCGAACAGCCGCAGCGCGGTGCGCGGATGGCCGTTCTCGGCGTCGTCCAGATCGGGGAAGCGCTCGTAGTCGAGGTCGTGGACGAGGCCGGTCACGGCCCAGAGCTCCTCGTCGCCGCCGCGCTCCCGCGCGTAGGCGACCATGGCCGCCTCGACGCCGAGCAGATGCTTGCGCAGCGACTCGGATTCGACCCATTCGCAGACCAGTTCCCAGGCTTGTTCACGCGTCGGTTGCGGCATAGGGGCATTGTTACCCTCCGCGCCGATGGAGAAGTTCGTGATCAAGGGGGGGCCGGCGCTCTCCGGGGAGATCACCGCGGCCGGCAACAAGAACGCCGCGCTGCCGATTCTCGCCGCCTGCCTGCTCACCGACGAGGAGCTCGTGCTCTCCAACGTGCCACGGATTCGCGACACCGAGACCCAGGTCGCCGTGCTCGAGGGCCTGGGCGTGAGCGCGCTCTGGTCCGGCCACAACGAGCTTCGCCTCCGCGCCGAGGGGGTCACGGATACGGCCCCCGACGAGGCGCTTTCCTCCCGGATCCGCGCCTCATTTCTGGTCGCGGGCCCGCTGCTCGCCCGCTTCGGCGAGGCCCGCATGCCGCCGCCCGGCGGCGACTTCATCGGCCGCCGCCGGCTCGACCCGCACCTCGACGCGTTCAAGGACCTCGGCGCCCGGGTGGAGGGTCGCGACCGCGAGATCGAGGTCCGCGCGCCCGACGGCGGCCTGAAGCCCTGCGCGATCTTCATGGATGAGCCGTCGGTGATGGGCACCGAGAACGCGCTGATGGCCGCCGCGCTGACCCCGGGTCCGACGACGATCGCCAACGCGGCCTCGGAGCCGCACGTTCAGGACCTCGCCCGGCTCCTGGTGAAGATGGGTGCGCAGATCGACGGGATCGGCTCGAACGTGATGACCGTCCACGGCCGCGAGAAGCTCGCGGGCGCTGAGCATCGCGTCTGCCCCGACCACATCGAGGTCGCCAGCTTCATGGCACTCGCCGCCGCGACCAAAGGCGAGCTGCGTATACGCAACGCCGCGCCGGAGGACCTGATCACGATCCGCCGCCAGTTCCGCCGCCTCGGCCTGCAGTCGATGGTGGAGGGCAACGACATCCTGGTGCCGCCGGAGCAGGCGCTCGAGATCCGCGACGACCTCGGCGACGCGATCCCGAAGATCGACGACGGCCCCTGGCCCGCGTTCCCGGCGGACCTGACCTCGATCGCGCTCGCGCTCGCCACGCAGGCGCGGGGCACGATCCTGATCTTCGAGAAAATGTTCGAGAACCGCCTCTTCTTCGTCGACAAGCTCGTCGCGATGGGCGCTCGGATCACGCTCTGCGATCCCCACCGGGCGATCGTGAGCGGTCCGAGCCGTCTTCACGGTGAGCGCGTCGAGAGCCCCGACATCCGCGCCGGCATGGCAATGCTCATCGCGGCGCTGTGCGCCGACGGCGTCTCGGAAATCGGCAACGTGGTGCAGATCGACCGCGGCTACGAGCGGATCGACGAGCGGTTGCGGGAGCTGGGAGCCAGGATCGAGCGCGTGGCGGTCGAGCCGGTCCCGGCTTAGTCAAGCTGTGGGTGCCCCGAGGCACCGCCCCTAAGCCATGACCACCCATCCGATTCCTCCAGGGACGCGGGACATCCTGCCCGACGAGATGCGCGAGCTGCGTGCCCTGCACCTCGCGCTCGTCGAGAGCTTCGAGAGCTTCGGCTACGGCGAGGTGGCCACCCCGACGATCGAGTACGAGGAGGTGCTCGCCCGCGGTGACGAGCGCGGCGCTCCGGTCGCCTATCGCTTCTTCGACGAGTCCGGGGAGCTGCTCGCGATGCGCTCGGACATGACCGTGCCGATCGCCCGCCTGGTCGCCAACCGCTACGCCCGCTCCGAGCCCCCGTTCCGGCTCTGCTACCTGGCGCGCGCCTATCGCGCGATCCGGCCGCAGCGCGGTCAGATGCGCGAGTTCACCCAGGCCGGCGTGGAGCTGGTCGGCCTGCCGGCGCCCGCGGGCACGGTGGAGGTGATCGAGGTGCTGGCCGCCGCGCTGGACGCGGCCGGCCTGCGCCGGGCCGTGATCGGCCTCGGCGACGCCGACCTCTACCGCCAGCTCCTGGCCGAGCTCGCGATCGAGGGCGAGCCTCGGGCGCGGATCCTCGACTGCCTGGCCACGCACGACCATGTCGGGCTCGAGGCCGAGGTCGCAGCGCTCGACATCGGCGAGACCGAGCGCGAGACCCTCATCCGGCTGCCCACGTTGCGCGGCGGGCCGGAGGTCCTCGACCTGGCCCGCGGGCTCGGTGGCGACGCGACCGAGCGGGCGACTCGCCGGCTCAGCGAGACGTATGCCGCGCTGCGCGAGCGGGGGGTGGCCGACCGGGTCAACGTCGACCTCGGCCTGCTGCGCGACCTCGGCTACTACACCGGGGCGATCCTCGAGGTCTACGACCCGGCGCTCGGGCACATCCTCGGCGGCGGCGGGCGCTACGACGAGCTCATGGGCCGCTTTGGCCGCCCGTTGCCCGCCGCCGGCTTCGCCCTGCACATGGAGCGGTTGCACGTCGCCCAGGCCGAGGAGGAGGAGCTGTGAGGCGGAGCCCGACAGGGCGAGCCGAGCCGCGCCGCCGTTGAGGCGCCTGCTGTCATGAGTGGGATCGCGCGACCGATTCGCACCAGCGCCGATGGGCGGCTGAGCCTCGCGCTGCCGCGCGGTGCCCTGTTCTCGGGCACCCTGGATCTGCTCGACCAGGTCGGTGTGGACACCGCCGACCTGCGCGGCGACTCCCGCGCGCTCGTCTTCGAAACCGGCGAGCTGCGCCTGGTCACGATGCGGCCCTCGGACGTCCCGACCTACGTCGAGGCCGGCGCCGCCGACCTCGGGATCACCGGCAAGGACGTGCTCGCCGAGCAGGCCGACCGCGCCGTGTACGAGCTCCTCGACCTCAACTACGGCGCCTGTCGCATGGTGCTCGCGGCTCGCCGCGGCGACCCGTCGCTCGACGAGGCCGAGCGGCGGCTGGGGGCGATGCGGATCGCGACCAAGTACCCGCGCACCGCCGAGCGCCACTTCGAGCGCACCGGTCGCCAGGCGGAGGTGATCGAGGTCAAGGGGTCCGTCGAGCTGGCGCCGCTCGTCGGCCTCGCCGACGGGATCGTCGACCTCGTCGACACCGGCCGGACGCTGGCCGAGAACGAGCTCGAGATCCGGGAGGAGATCGCCGCCTGCACCGCGCGCCTGGTGGCCAACCGGGTGGCGCACAAGCTCCGCGCGGCCGAGATCGATGGCCTGGTGGAGCGCCTGCGAGAGGTTGCCGTATGAGGCTCGAGCGAATCGAGTGGGACGGGGTCGAACCCGAGGCGCTCGCCGTCAGGGTCCGTGAGCTCGTGCCGCCCGTGGAGGGAGTCGCGTCAGAGGTGGGGGAGATCGTCGCCCGCGTTCGCCGCCAGGGCGACACCGCGCTGCGCGAGCTCGCGATCGCCTTTGGCGAGACGCCGCCGGAACGGCTGCGGGTCGACCCGCAGCGGATCAGGTCGGCACCCGGGCTGCTCGACGCCGAGCTGCGTGACGGCATGCGGGCGGCCGCGGCCAACATCTACGCCGTCGCCCGCGCCGAGTTGGAGCGCCTGCAGCGGCCGGCGATGGCCGAGCTCCCGCAGGGACAGCGGGTCGAGGTCATCTCGGCCCCGGTCGCCTCCGCGGGGGTCTACGCGCCCGGCGGGCGCGGCGCCTACCCGTCGTCGGTGTTGATGTGCTGCCTACCCGCCCTTGCCGCCGGCGTCTCGCGGGTCGTCGTCGTCACCCCGCCCGGTGGCGAGGGGCGCCCGAGCGATGCGGTGCTCGCCGCCTGCGCGCTCTGCCGGGTCGAGGAGGTCTACGCGGTCGGCGGGGCGCAGGCGATCGCCGCGCTCGCCTACGGAACCGACACGATCGACGCCGTCGACGTCGTCGTCGGCCCGGGCAACCGCTACGTGACCGAGGCGAAGCGCGCGGTCTCGGGTGCGGTCGGGATCGACGGGATCGCAGGCCCGAGCGAGCTCCTGATCGTCGCCGATGGCACCGCGCCGCCGCAGGCGATCGCGCTGGACCTCTGCGCCCAGGCCGAACACGGCGACGACACGCTCGTGGCCCTGGTCTCCCACAATGCGGTCTCTGCTCGACGACGTGGCCGAGCGGGTCACCCGGATCGCCGCCGAGCGCCCCTCGGTCGCGGACGCGCCGCTGGCGCTGATCACGGCGCCCGGCCTGCAACGCGCGCTCGAGCTCGCCGACGCGCTGGCGCCGGAGCATCTCCAGCTCGCGTTCGAGGGGGCCGACGAGGCCAGTGCCCGCAACCGGGTCGCGGGCGCCGCTTTCGTCGGCTCCGGCGGGGCCACCGCCTTCGGCGACTACGCCGCCGGCTCCAACCACGTGCTCCCAACGGGTGGCGCGGCCCGGTTCGGCGCGCCGCTCGGGCCGGGCGCGTTCATGCGCCGAACGTCGGTCGTCTCCATCGGCTCTGCGGCGGCGCGAGAATTGGCGCCCCACGCCGACGCGCTGGCCCGGGCCGAGGGCTTTCCGGTGCACGGTGAGTCCGCGACCGCGAGGACCAGGCGATGAGCACGAGCAGAACAGCGACGATCGAGCGGCGAACGCGCGAGACCGAGATCGCGGTCGAGCTCGACCTCGGCGGCGGCGAGGTCGCTCCCGCGACCGGGATCGGCTTCTTCGACCACATGCTCGAGCTGCTCGGCCGCCACGCCCGAATCGGGCTGGTCGTGCGGGCTACCGGGGACCTCGAGACCGGCGGTCACCACACGGTCGAGGACGTCGGCATCGCGTTCGGCCAGGCACTCGACGCCGCGCTCGGCGACCGCGCCGGGATCCGTCGCTACGGCCACGCGGTGCTGCCGATGGACGAGACGCTCGCCGAGTGCGCCGTCGATATCTCCGGGCGCCCGTTCTGTCGCTTCGACGCCGAGATCCCGCCGGTGACGATCGCGGGCTTCGAGGCGGAGCTGACCGAGGAGTTCTTCCGGGCCGTGGCCGCCAACGCGAAGCTCACGGTGCACCTCGCCACCCGCTACGGGTCGAACACCCACCACCTGATCGAGGCCTGCTTCAAGGCCTTCGCCCGCGCCCTGCGCGAGGCGATCGCGGTGGATCCGGATGAGGACGGCGTGCCGAGCACGAAGGGGACGCTGAATTGACCCGGATCGCGGTCCTCGACTACGGCATGGGCAACCTCCGCTCCGTGGAGAAGGCTTTGGAGCGGGTCGGGGCCGACGCGGTCGTTACGCACGATCCCGAGACCGTCCGCGGTGCCGACGGGCTGATCCTGCCCGGGGTGGGCGCGTTTGCGAAGGCGATGGAGCGCATCGACGAGCTCGGGCTGGCCGCGCTGATCGACGAGCGGCTCGAGGCGGGGACACCGGTGCTCGGGATCTGTCTCGGGTTCCAGCTGCTGTTCGAGTCGTCGACGGAGCTGGGCGGCGCCCGCGGCCTGGGGCTGATCGAGGGCGAGGTCCGGGGGCTCGAGGCGCCGGGGCTCAAGGTGCCGCACATCGGCTGGGAGCCCGTGTCGTGGACCCGCTCGTCGGCGCTCACCGAGGGGATCGAGCCGACGACGCCGTTCTATTTCGTCCACAGCTTCGCCCCGCATGCCGCCCGCGACGAGGACGTGCTCGCCACGGCGGTCCACGGCGAACGCTTCGTCTGCGCGGTCGAGCGCCCGCCCGTGTACGGGGTGCAGTTCCATCCGGAGAAGTCGAGTGCCGCGGGCCTGCGCCTGCTCGCGAACTTCGCGGCGGTCTGCAGCCGGGTCACGGTGTGATCCTCTACCCGGCGATCGACATCCGCGACGGGCGCGCGGTGCGGCTGGTCCAGGGCGACTACGAGCGCGAGACCGCGTTCGACGACGACCCGAGCGAGGCCGCTCGGCGCTGGGTCGACCAGGGGGCGCGGGCGCTCCACGTCGTCGACCTCGACGGCGCGCGCGAGGGCGCGCCTCTGAACATCCAGCGCGTCGAGGAGATCTGCGAGGCGGTCGACGTCGAGGTACAGGTCGGCGGTGGCCTCCGCCAGGCGGAGGACGTCGAGGCGGTGCTCGCCGTGGGGGCGCAGCGCGCGATCCTGGGCACCGCGGCGCTCAGCGACCCCGCGCTGGTCGAGGTGCTGGCGGCCGAGCACGGAGAGCGCATCATGGTCGCGGTCGACGCCCGCTCGGGCGCGGTGGCCGTCGAGGGCTGGCAGCGCGCGACGGAGGTCGGCGCCGAGGACGTGATCGCCGATCTCGGCCGCCGCGGCGTGGGCCGCTTCGCCTTCACCCCCGTGGAGGTCGACGGGACGCTGGCCGGGCCGGCGATCGACTCGTTGCGCGTCGCCGCCGAGGCCGCCGCGCAGGCCTCGGCGACGCTCGTGTACTCCGGCGGCGTCGGCAGCCTCGAGCACCTCGCCGAGCTCGCGGCGCTCGGCCTCGGCGCGCTCGAGGGCGTGATCGTCGGGCGGGCGCTCTACGAGGGCCGGTTCACGGTCGCGGAGGGCGCAGCGGCCCTGGCGGGCGGCTGACGCCGGCGCTAGCCTGAACGCATGTTCTGGCTCCGGGTGCTCGCGATCGCCCAGGTGGCGCTGTTGGTGCGCCACCACGCGACGCTGCTCGAGTCCGACGAGCGGTCCCGGCTGACGAAGCTGGTTGCGAAGTCCCACGGCCGCCCGCAGACGAACCTGTCGGCGAACGAGCGCGAGGAGATGCTGCGCCTCGTCGGCAAGCTCGAGCCGGGGGCGTTCGCCCACGGCGTCTGGGGCGCGGCCCGCGGCAAGCTGCGCCGCAAGTTCTAGGTCGACCCGCGATGGCGCTGAAGCGGGTGATCCCGTGCCTCGACGTGGACGGCGGCCGGGTGGTCAAGGGGACCAACTTCGTCGATCTCCGCGACGCGGGCGACCCGGTCGAGCTCGCCGAGCGCTACGACCGCGAGGGCGCGGACGAGCTGGTCTTCCTCGACATCACCGCCTCGCACGAGAAGCGCGAGACGATCACCGCGCTGGCGCGGCGGACGGCCGACAACGTCTTCATCCCGTTCGTGATCGGCGGCGGCATCCGCTCGGTCGCCGACGCCCAGGCGGTGCTCGACGCGGGCGCCGACAAGGTCGCGGTCAACTCGTCGGCGCTCGCGCGCCCCGATCTGATCTCCGAGCTCGCGGTCGTCTTCGGCTCCCAGTGCGTGGTGATTGCGATCGACGCCCGCCGGCGCGGCGACAGCTATGACGTCTACGTCAACGGCGGCCGCACGCCGGTCGAGGGTCGTGAGGCCGTCTCCTGGGCGCGCGAGGCGACCGAGCGCGGGGCGGGGGAGGTGCTGCTGACCAGCATGGACCGCGACGGCACCACCGACGGCTACGACCTCGGCCTCACCCGCGCCGTCGCCGACGCGGTCGCAGTGCCGGTGATCGCCTCCGGCGGGGTCGGCGAGCTGCGCCACCTCGTCGACGGCGTGCGCGAGGGTGGCGCCGACGCCGTGCTCGCCGCCTCGATCTTCCACTACGGCAAGCACACGATCGCCGAGGCGAAAGCGGCCATGCGAGAGGCCGGGATCGCGGTTCGGTGAGCTAGGGGCCGACCGAGGCCTGGATCCGCTGGTGGCTGCTGACGTCGTCGGGATGCGACCAGACGGCCAGCGCCTCGCCGCCGGCGCCGCCCGAGCGCGCTACCTGCGGGGCGGCGGCGTCGCTGCCGACGGGCGAGAGGTTGACGATCGGCTGCGGGCTCGCGAACGGCGAGAACGGCCGCTCCTGGATCCGCAGGTGCGAACCGTCGGAGCGCTGCCAGACGACGGTCGCATCCCCGTCGCCGTCGGCGGCGACCTGAGGCGACGTCGCGCTGCGCCCAGGCGCCGACAGCGTGTGCGCGACCCCGACGCCGCCGGTTGGCGACACGGCCGCGGCCTGGACCCTCGCGCTGGTGCCGTCCAGGCGCGTCCACACCGCGACGCCGTTCGTGCCGTTGATCGAGATCTGCGGCAGGGCAGCGTTCTGGCCGCCCGCGGAGAGCGTCTTGATCGCGCCGGCGACGCCGGCGACCGAGATGGGCCGGCCCTGAACCCGGGTGTCGCTGCCCACCTGGCGCGTCCACACCGCGAACGCGTTGCCGACCGGGTCGACGCCCACCCGGGCGAAGCCGGCGTTCGCGCCCGCCCCCGAAAGGCTCTTGATCGGGCCCAGCGTCCCGGTGCTCGACACGGAGCGCCCCTGGGCGCGGGAGTTGATCCCGTCCGAGCCGACCCAGACCGCAAAGCCGTCGCCGGTCTCGTCGACGGCGACCCGCGGATTGGACGCCTGCGCGGACGGGCGCGAGAGGCGCTGGAGCGGGCCCACCGCCCCCGCGGCGGAGAGCGCGCGGCCGTAGACCTGCAGGCCGCCGACGTCGGAGCGGTACCAGACGATGTACGCATCGCCGTCACCGTCGACCGCGAGCTCCGGGTTGGTCGCGGTCTGGCCGGCCAGGGACAGGGTCCGGACCGGCCCCAGGGCGCCGGCGGCTGAGATCCGGCGCGCCTGTACCCGCGGGTGGGTGCCGTCGAGCCGGGTCCAGACGACGACCGCGTCACCGTCGGCGTCGATCGCCACCCGAGTCGAGTTGGCGGCGCCGCCGGCCGCCGAGAGCGTGTGCACGGATCCGAGGGCGCCGGCGTGCGAGATCGTCCGCGCCTCGGCCCGGGTGGTGGTGCCATCGAAGCGCACCCAAGCCGCGATTCCGTCGCCCCCGCCGTTGATCGCCACCGCGGGGGCCGCGGCGTCCTGACCGTCGGGTGAGACGTCGATCGGGGGCGAGAACGCGGCCTCGGCGATCGCGTTAAACGACAGCCCGAAGGCCAGCAGTCCCGCGAGCAGGCTCAGGCGGCGAGCACGTTCCACGCACGCCGACGCTATCAACGTGGTCCGCGGGCGCCAAGCCGCTCAGCCGGAGCCGTTGCGCTGCTTCTTGGGCTTGCCCTGCGAGCCGTGCTGCTGGCGCTGGCGCTTGGCCTGGCGCGCGCGCTCCTGGCGCTTTCGCTTCTCCCGGTGCGCGGCCTCCTGGCGCTGTCGCTGGGCCTGGCGACGGTGCGCCGTGCGGCGCTGCTCCGCCGCGGACTCGTGCTGGAAGGCCCGCACCCCCGAGGTCCCCGTCAGGTACATGTAGTGGCCGTCGGAGATCACCGGGTTGTACTCGCCGAGATCGGACTCGAACACCTTCTTGCCGGTCTTGACGTCGAACCCGAAGGTGCCCACGTTCGGGCCGAGGACGGCGACGTAGACGACCTCGCCGAGCACCGTGGAGGCGCCGAGGATGACCCCGCCCGTGTCCTTCTCCCAGCGCACCGAGCCCGTCTTTGCGTCGATTGCGTAGAAGTTCTGGTCCTTGGAGCCGACGTAGACGGTCGGGCCGGTCCGCGGCGTGTCGGCGACCGCCGGCGCCCCGTAGACCCAGTCGCCGGTCGAGTGGCTCCAGAGCAGCTCGCCCGTGTCCTGATCGAAGGAGTAGACGCGGGTGTCGATCGAGCCCAGGTACACGCGGCCGTAGGCCACGGCCAGGGTCGAGTAGACCGGCCCGCCGCGGCCGAAGCTGAGGCCCTGGGTGCTCGACTGCCAGACGTACGAGCCGTTGGAGGCCTTGATCGCGAACACCTGGCCGGCGTAGTTGGCGCCGTAGAGGACGCCGCCGTCGTAGGCGAGGCCGCCCTTGACCGCCCCGTCGGTGTGCACCCGCCAGTCGACCTTGCCGTCCTTGCGGTTGAGCGCGAAGACGTCGCCGGACTCGCTGCCGACGATCACGTGGCTGCCGATGACGATCGGCGAGGTCTCGCTGCGCCCGGGCAGCCCGTAGCGCCACAGCAGCTTGCCGTCCTTTGCCCGCAGCGCCAGCGCCTCGCCCTGATCGACGCCGGGCGCTTTTTGCAGCGTGACGACGTAGATCACGCCATGCGAGTAGGCCGGCGAGGCGGCCCCGAGGGCGCCGACCTCCTTGCGCCACTCGACCTTGCCCTTGTCGGCGCTGAGCGCATAGAGCTCGGCGTCCTTGTCCTGGAAGTACAGCGTGCCCTTGGCGACGATCGGCGAGAACTCGAGCAGCTTGCCGGCCTGAAAGCTCCAGACCGAGGCGTCGAAGGGCGGGCGCACGCGCTTGGTCGGCAGGTACCGGGTCCGCTGTTCGTCGTAGCCATAGAGCGGCCAGTCGACCGTCTTCACCTCCTCGCGGTGGCTCGGCGGCTTGTCGCCCTTGCTGGTCTCGAGGTTGCACGGCGGCGGACAGCTCTGGTCGGAGTCTCGCTTGAGCACCAGGTACGCGGCCGCGGCGCCGCCCATGACGACCAGGCTGACCACGGCGATGATCGCGATGTGCCACGGCTGGCGCCAAGCGGCTGGGATCTTGGGGAGATCGGGCATCCGCAAGGGGCGTCATGGTAGGGAAGCCGCCCGAGCCCACCCCCAATTTGCAGACGTGGCGACGCAGCGCGAGATCCAGCCCGACCGCCTCGGCGAGAGGCTGCTCGCCCTGCCGGGATTCGGCGCGGTGCGAGCCGCCGCGGAGCGCTCCGGGGCCGATGCCTACCTCGTCGGGGGGGCCGTGCGCGATGGGCTGCTGGGGGAGCCCGTGACGAACCTTGACCTCGTGGTCGACGGTGAGCAGGGGCCGCTGATCGCGGCCCTGGGCGCCGATGCCCTGATCCACGACCGGTTCGAGACCGCCGTCGTCAGCCTCCCGGCGGGAGCGGTGGACGTCGCCCGGGCGCGAGCGGAGACCTATCCCCACCCGGGAGCGCTGCCCGAGGTGCGCCCTGCGGGCGTGACCGAGGACCTCGGACGGCGCGACTTCACGGTCAACGCGCTCGCCGTCCCGCTGGCCGATCCGGCGACGCTGCTCGACCTCCATGGGGGGGTCGACGACCTGCGCGCGGGGCTGCTGCGGGTCCTGCACGAGCGCTCGTTCGTTGACGATCCGACGCGGGCGCTGCGGGCGGCGCGTTACGGCGCCCGCCTGGCGACTCGAGCTCGAGCCGCGCACGCGGGAGCTCCTGCTCGAGGCGGATCTGGCGACCGTGTCTCGCGACCGCGTCGCCGCCGACCTCGCCCGGCTGGCCGCGGAGCCGCGGCCGCGCCCCGGGTTCGAGCTCCTGGACTCGTGGGGCCTGGTCCGGCTGGCGCCGGGGTCCGGGGCGCTGATCGACGCGGTGGTCGACCTGCTCGAGCGCCCGCCGTGGGCAGGGACCGTCGCGCGCCCGCAGGCGGTGCTGGCGGCGGTCCGCGGCCCGAGCCCGGTCGTCGAGCGCCTCGCTCGCGAGGCGCCGGATTCACCCTCCGCCGCCGTCGCCGCGGCCCGCGGTCGCAGCGGTCCGGAGCTCGCTCTGGCACGTGCCATGGGCGCCGGGTGGCTCGACGACTACGTCGAGAGCTGGCGCGACGTGCGGCTGGCGATCTCCGGCGACGATCTGCTCGCGGCCGGGGTGCCCGAGGGCCCGGGGGTCGGCCGCGGCCTGGCGGCGGCGCTGCGCGCGAAGCTCGACGGCGACGCGAGCGGCCGCGAGGCCGAGCTTCGGGTCGCGCTCGAGGCCGCTGGGGCGCCTGAATAGCCTCCGGGCATGCAATGGCGCGAGCAAGACGGTGTCCGCTGGCTCGAGGCGGAGCTCCCCGGAGCGCGGGCCGCGTTCTCGACCCGGCTCGGCGGGGCGTCCACGGGCGCCTTCGAGTCGCTCAACCTGGGCCTCTACACCGACGACGACGAGGCGGCCGTGCGCACCAACCGCGCGCGCCTCGCCGCTGCGCTCCGGCGCGACCCGGAGGGGGTGTTGTTTGGCTTTCAGGTCCACGGGGCGGAGATCGAGCGCCGCGAGCGCCCGCCGGTGCCAAACCCGTACGCGTCGGCCGCGGGTGACCGGCCGTCCGACGGCGACGGTCAGGTGACCTCGAACCGCGAGCTCACGCCGCTGGTACAGGTTGCGGACTGCCTGCCGGTCGCTCTCGTCGGCGAGCGCGGCGTGGCGATGCTGCATTGCGGCTGGCGCGGGCTGGCCGGCGGCATCGTCGCCCGCGGGGCGCAGGAGGTCGGCGCCACCGCGGCGGCGGTCGGCCCCGGGATCGGGCCCTGCTGCTACGAGGTCGGCGAGGAGGTCCTGGACGCGTTCGGCGACCTCGGAAGCGGGATCGCGACCGGGCGGCTGCTCGACCTGCCCGAGGTCGCGCGGCGGCTCCTCGCCCGGGCGGGAATCGAGGCGGTCGACTCGACCGACCTCTGCACCAGCTGCGAGCCAGAGCTCTTCTTCTCCCATCGGCGCGATGCGGGGCGGACCGGCCGACAGGCCGGGCTGGCGTGGATCGATGCCGATGCCTGAGCCGATCCGCGACATCGACCCGGAAACGGTGCGCCGCAACCTCGAGCGGGTGCGCGAGCGCTGCGGGCCGGAGGTCGAGATCCTCGCCGCGACCAAGTACGTCCTCGTCGAGGAGCTCGGGCGGCTGGCGGAGGCCGGCGTCGGGCTCGTGGGCGAGAACCGCCTTCAGGACCTCGAGGCCAAGCGCGAGCTCTACGGCGACCGCTTCGCCTGGGACTTCATCGGCAACCTCCAGAGCCGCAAGATCAAGCGGATCGTCCCCCTGGTGCGGCTCATCCATTCCGTGGCCACGGACTCGGCGCTCGAGCAGCTCGGACGCCACGGAGGCCCCGAGACCGAGATCCTCGTCGAGGTCAACATCGCCGGCGAGGAGGGGAAGGGTGGTGTGGCCCCGGCGGCCCTGGGGGAGTTCATCGAGCGCGCTCCGGTTCGGGTGAGCGGGCTGATGACGATGCCGCCGTTCACCACCGATCCCGAGCAATCGCGCCCGCATTTCGCGCGCCTTGCCGAGCTCGCCGCCGAGCACGGGCTGGAGCGGCTCTCGATGGGGACCAGCCAGGACTGGGAGGTCGCCGTCGACGAGGGCGCGACGATCATCCGCCTGGGAACCACGCTGTACCGCTGAGCGGTCCAACTGGTGCATCGCGGGGCCCCGATGCTCCATAATCCCGGTAAAGGAATAAGGGCGCAGGACGCGAACACCGCAGCCGTATGGCACTTCGAGACACATGGCACCGCGCGCTTGTCTATTTCGGCCTCGCCGAGGATCCGGAATACCGCGAGCACGACGTCTACGAGCCGGACACGGTCTCGCACGGCGACGTCTACGAGGGCGGCTCCGCACCGCGGTCGGCGACCGTGAGCCGGATCTCCGAGCGCCGTCGCTCACGGGACGAGATCGACGACATCTTCGCCGAGGAGCCGCCGCCCCGCAGGCGGGTGCTGGCCCCGGTGGGCGGCAACGGCGGCGCCAACGTGCAGGTGCACCTCGTGACCCCGGGCAGCTTCAACGACGCCCAGGAGGTCGCCGACCACTTCAAGAACACGGTCCCCGTGATCCTCAACCTGCAGGCGACGGACGGGGAGCTCGCCAAGCGCCTGATCGACTTCGCCTCGGGCCTCACCTACGCGCTCGACGGCGGGATGCAGAAGATCGCCGAGAAGACCTTCCTGCTCACCCCGCGCAACGTCGAGGTGTCGGCCGAGGAGAAGGCCCGCCTCGTCGAAAAGGGCTTCTTCAACCAGAGCTAGAGCTCCGGCGCGCGGGTCCCCGGGGCGCCGCCTCGCGTAGATTTGGGGGCATGAAGGTCGGCTTCGCAGGCGCCGGGAAGATTGCCTCCGCGTTGGCGCGCGGTTGGGCCGATGGTGACGGCGGTCCCGACGCGATGCTGTTCGCCGACTCGGGCTCGGGCAGGGCGGCCGAGCTCGCCCAGCGGACCCGGGGAGAGGCGGTCGACTCGCTCGCGGAGCTCGCCGAGCGTTCCGACGCCGTGATCCTGGCGATGAAGCCCGGCTCCCTGGAGATCGCCGCGCAGCAACTCGGTGGTCGTGGCGACGCGATCGTCTCGGTGCTCGCCGCGACTCCGGTCGCGCGGCTACGGGAGCTGTTTGGCGAGGTGCCGATCGTCCGTGTGATGCCCACTGTGGCCTCGGAGATCCAGAGCGGCGTGATCTGCCATGCGCCGCTTGGGCCGACGGAGGGAGCGGCCGGGTCGAAGGTGCTGAGCCTGTTCGGCGAGCTCGGCCACGTCCTGGAGGTCCCGGACGCGTTGATGGATGCGGCGACCGCCGTGGTGGCCTGCTCGCCGGCGTATTTGGCCGTCGTGGCGCAGAACCTCGCCGAGGCCGGTGCGGCCGAGGGTCTGGAGCCGGAGCTTGCCTACGAGCTCGTCGTCGAGTCGTTCGCCGGCACGATCGAGCTCCTGCGGCGTTACGACCCGATCGAGGTCCGCGCATCCGTCGCCTCCCGCGGCGGTGCGACCGAGGCGGGGCTCGAGGCGCTCGCCGACGCGGGTGCGGGCGATGCCTTCCAAGCCGCTGTGCGGGCGTCGATGGAGCGGATGCGCCCTTGAGCATCGTCGCGCTGACCCGCGGCGACATCGCCGACTACGTCGGCGCCCTCGTGCTCGTCTACACCGTGCTGATCTTCATCAACGTGATGCTGTCGTGGGTCGGGCAGTTCCGGCCGATCCCTTACAACCTCACGCTGCGCGCCGTGACCGGCTTCGTCGAGGAGAGCACGGACCCGTACCTCAACCTGTTCAGGGCCTGGATGCCGCGGCTCGGGCCGCTGGACATCAGCCCCGTGATCGCGATCATCGCCCTCTCCATCGTCGGCGGGCTCGCCGTCAACCTGATCCGCGGGTGACGTCGCCACGCGCTCGCGCCTGGGCGCGGATGCTCGCCGTCTGCGGCCTCGTTGTGATCGCCGATCAGGCGGTCAAGGCGGCGATCGTCGCCTCGATGGTCCCGGGGGAGCACACCGACCTCGCGCTCGGCTTCCAGCTCACCCGCGTGACCAACAGCGGGATCGCCTTCGGGCTCTTCGACGAGGGGCGCGACGCGCTGGTGCTGGCGTTCACCTCCGTCGCCCTGGCGCTGATCCTCGGCTGGTTTGCCTTCGACACCCAGCGGCCGTGGCTGTGGCTGGGCGTCGGCCTCGTCAGCGGCGGGGCGCTCGGCAACCTCGCGGACCGGATCCGCGACGGTGCGGTAACGGACTTCCTCGATCCGCCGGTGTGGCCCGCGTTCAACGTCGCCGACATCGCGATCACCGTCGGGGTGGTGGTGATCGCGCTCGCGGCGCTCGCCCCGGCGCCCGCCCGAGCATCGCCGCCATGAGCGCTGAGCCCAGGCTGGTGCACGTCGACGAGCACCTCGCCGTGGTCGACAAGCCCGCGGGCCTGGTCGTGCACGCGGCGCCGGGGCACCACGGCGACACCTTGGTCGATGCGCTCGGCGATCTGCTCGGCGGCGGCGAGCCCGAGCGCCCGGGCATCGTGCACCGGCTCGACCGCGACACCTCCGGGCTGCTGATCGTCGCCCGCGACGCCGAGGCGCACCGGCGCCTGGCCGCGATGATCAAGCGCCGCGAACCCCACCGGGCCTACCGCGCGCTGATCGAGGGGCGACCCCGCTCGCGCACCGGCACGATCGACGCCCCGCTCGGCCGCGACCCGCGGGCGCCCGAGCGCCGCGCCGTGCGTGGGCGCGGCTCTCGCCCGGCGCGCACGCACTTCACCGTGCTCGAGACGCTGCCGGCCGACAGCCTCGTCGAGGCTCGCCTCGAGACCGGCCGCACGCACCAGATCCGCGCCCACTTCGCCGCGATCTCGCACCCGGTGGCCGGCGATCCGCGCTACGGCCATCCCGGGCGTCATGGGCTTGAGCGCCAGTTCCTACACAGCGCCGAGCTCCGCTTCGAGCACCCGTTCACCGGCGAGCGGCTCGCGTTCTCCTCCGAGCTGCCGCCGGATCTCGCGGCGGCGCTCGAGCGGGCGCGAGAGGGGTAAGGCTCTACACTCCCGCGCGTCCAGTTAACCGACCCCCTGGCACGACGAAGGGGCCCCTGTCCGGCGCGACAAGCCGGATCCCCGGGAGCGGCCAGGGAGACCACAAGCTATTCAAGGGAGTCTCGATGTCCGAGCAAGGACTTACGACGCAGACGGCCGAGCCAGGCCTCAGAGAGCTGCTGCAGGCCGGCCTGCACTTCGGCCACCAGACGCGCCGCTGGAACCCGCGTATGCGCCGCTACATCCACGGCGAGCGCGACGGGATCCACATCATCGACCTGCTGCAGACCGAGCACCTGCTGGCGGAGGCGCGCCGCTTTGCCGCCGACGTCGCCGGCAAGGGCGGCTCGGTCCTCTTCGTGGGGACGAAAAAGCAGGCGCGCGACTCGGTGAAGGCCTGGGCCGAGCGCTGCGGGATGCCGTACGTCAACCAGCGCTGGCTCGGCGGCCTGCTGACCAACTTCCAGACGATGTCGGCGCGGATCGACCGCCTGCACGAGCTCACGCAGCTCAAGGACGACGGCCGGCTCGACCTGCTGCCCACGAAGGAGCGGATGTCGATGGAGTCCGAGCTCGAGAAGCTCGAGTACAACCTCGGCGGCGTCCGTGACATGAAGCGCCTCCCGCAGGCGGCGCTGATCATCGATCTGAAGACCGAGGCGATCGCGGTCGCCGAGGCGACGCGGCTGGGGATCCCGATCCTCGGTCTCGTCGACTCGAACGTCGACCCGATGGGCGTTGCGTTCCCAATCCCCGGTAACGACGACTCGATGCGCTCGTGCGAGCTCGTGATCTCAACCGTCGGCGAGGCGGTGTCCGAGTCGGCGAACAACTACCGCGAGGCCGAGGCCAAGCGCCGCGCCGAGGAGGAGGAGAAGCGACGCCGCGAGGAGGAGGAGAAGCGACGCCGCGAGGAGGAGGAGCGCGCCCGCAAGGAGGCCCAGGAGGCCGCCGCCGCGGCGCAGGCCGCGCAGGCCCAGGAGGCGGCCGCCGCTGCCCCCACCGAGCAGCCCCAACAGCCGCAGCAGCCGCAACCGCCACAGCAGCCCCAGCGACCCGCGGTTCCGGACCACCCGCAGGCCGTCCCGCCGGAGACCACCAACTGATGGCCGTCTCGGCGACGGACGTGAAGGTCCTGCGCGATCGCACGGGCGCGGCGATGATGGACTGCAAGGCCGCGCTGGAGGAGGCCGATGGCGACGCCGACAAGGCGGTCGAGCTGCTGCGCGTCAAGGGTCAGGCCTCTGCCGCGAAGCGCTCGGGCAAGGCGACGAGCGAAGGCGTCGTGAGCTCCTACATCCACGCCGGCGGCAAGGTCGGCGTGCTGGTCGAGGTCCAGTGCGAGACGGACTTCGTCGCCCGCACGGACGACTTTCAGGAGTTCGCCCGTGAGGTCGCGATCCACATCGCCGCGCTCAATCCGCAGTACGTCTCGACCGACGAGATCCCCGCGGACGCGCGCGACGCCGAGCGACGCGTGTTCGAGGAGAAGGCGCGCGAGGAGGGCAAGCCCGACAACGTGATCGAGCGGATCGTCGAGGGCCAGCTCTCCAAGTGGGCCAAGGACGTCGTCCTGCTGGAGCAGGAGCACGTGCGGACCGACCGCTACGACGGCAAGACGATCGAGCAGCTCCGCGCGGACCTCGCCTCCAACACCGGCGAGAACATCCGAATCGCCCGTTTCGCCCGCTTCGCCGTCGGCCAGGAGTAGGCCCCAGATAGGGTTGCCGCCGATGACCGAGGCGGTATTCCAGCGAGTGCTGCTGAAGCTGTCGGGCGAGGCGCTGATGGGATCGCTCGAGTACGGCACCGATCCCGATCGCGTGCAGGCGATCGCGACTCAGGTGCACGATGTCTCCGATCGCGGGATCGAGATCGCCCTCGTGGTGGGGGCGGGCAACATCTATCGCGGCCTCGAGGGTGCGGCGAAGGGCATGGACCGTGCCACCGCCGACTACATGGGCATGCTGGCGACGGTCCTCAACGCGCTCACGCTCCAGGACGCGCTCGAGGGACTCGGCACCTACACGCGGGTGATGTCGGCGATCGCGGTCACCGAGGTCGCCGAGCCGTACATCCGCCGCCGCGCGATGCGCCACCTCGAGAAGGGCAGGGTCGTCATCTTTGCGGCGGGCACCGGGAACCCGTTCTTCACCACCGATACGGCCGCGGCGCTGCGCGCCCTGGAGATCCACGCCGAGGCGATTCTCATGGCCAAGCACGGGGTTGAGGGGGTCTACGACGCCGACCCGGCGAAGCACCCGGACGCCAAGTTCCTGCCGGAGATCAGCCACATGGAGGCCATCGAACGGGGCCTGCGGGTGATGGACTCGACGGCCCTGTCGCTGTGCATGGACAACGGCCTGCCCATCCACGTCTTCAACATGGCGGACGAGGAGAACATAGATAGGATCCTGCGCGGCGAGCGGGTAGGAACGATCGTGCGCACAAAGGCAGCCTGAGGAAGGCCGAAGGACGTTGTCCGAGATCACCGACGAGTTCATTGCCGACGCCCGCGAGCGGATGACAAAGTCGGTCGAGTCCTGCCGCCACGAGCTCGCCACCGTCCGCACCGGCCGCGCATCGCCGCACCTGCTCGATCGCCTGGTCGTGGACTACTACGGCGCCGAGACGCCGATCAAGCAGCTGGCCCAGGTCTCGGCCACCGACGCCCGCCTGCTCACCATGACGCCGTTCGACAAGAGCTCGATCTCGATGATCGAGAAGGCGATCATGGAGTCGGATCTCGGGCTGACCCCGAGCAACGACGGCAACGTCATCCGGCTGCAGATCCCCGAGCTCAACGAGGAGCGGCGCCGCGAGCTGGTGAAGGTCGTCCACGGGGTGGCCGAGGAGGGACGGGTCGCGGTCCGCAACATCCGCCGCGACGTGATGCACGACCTGCGCGAGCTCAAGAAGGAGGGCGAGGTCGGCGAGGACGACGAGCGGCGTGCGGAGACCGAGCTGCAGAAGCGAACCGACGAGGCGACCAAGGAGATCGACGGCCTGCTGAAGGCCAAAGAGGAAGAGATACTCGAGGTTTGACCGAACCCGCCGGAAGCGGACGCGGAGCGGAGCATTCCGGTGGCCCCAGATTCGTAGCCATCATCACGGATGGCAACGGCAGGTGGGCGGCCGAGCGGGGCCTGCCGGCGATCGAGGGACATCAGGCGGGCGCCGACGCGGTCAAGGCTCGGCTGCGGGACGCGGCCGAGTTCGGGATCCAGGAGCTGACCGTGTTCTCGTTCTCCACCGAGAACTGGACCCGGCCCGCCGACGAGGTGGATGGGCTGATGGCGATGTTCGCCGAGCGGATCGACCGCGAAACGCCGGAGCTCGACTCAGAGGGCGTGCGCATGCGCTTCATCGGCCGCCGCGAGTCGGTCGGCGAGGGCCTGCGTGAGCGGATGCGGTGGGCGGAGGAGAAGACCGCGGCCAACGAGCGGATCACGCTGTTCGTCGCCTTCAACTACGGCGGCCGGGCGGAGATCGTCGACGCGGCGCGAAGGTTTGAGGGCGGAGGCGAGGACGATTTCCGCGACCTGCTCTACGCGCCCGAGATGCACGACCCCGACCTCCTGATCCGGACGAGCGGCGAGCGCCGGATCTCGAACTTCCTGCTCTGGCAGTGCGCCTACTCGGAGCTCGTCTTCAGCGACGCGCTCTGGCCCGACTTCTCGCGCGAGGCGTTCGAGGCGGCCCTGGTCGAGTACGAGACCCGCCGCCGGCGGTTCGGAGGGCGCTGATGGAGGGCTCGCGCCCGTTCGACTCCGAGCTCGACTTCGACCAGCCGCGCCGCAACCGTCCATCCGACCCGCCGCCGCTGCGCGGGCGACGCAAGCGGCGGCGGCCGAAACGCGATCGCTCGGAGACTCTCGCCCGGATCGCCTGGGCGATCCCCTGGATCGCGGTCGTGGTCACGATCGCGATCGTCGGCGGCGAGCTGTTCGCGGCGGCGATGATCGGCTTCGGCTGCGTCGGCATCTACGAGTTCTTCCGCATGGTGCGCGACGCGCGCCCCTTCGAGATGGTCGCCTTCGCCGCCTGCGCGGCGCTGGTGGCGGCCGCGTTCTACGGCGACCAGTTCCAGATGATGATCGTGCTCACGGTGAGCGTGGCGGCGATCTTCCTCGCCTCCGTCATGCGCCCGGATCGAGAGGGGATCACGGTCTCGATCGCGCTGACGATCTTCGGCATCGTCTGGATCGCGGTCCCGTTTGCGCACGCGGTCCTCCTGCGCGAGCTGCCCGAACACGGCGCCGGGCTCCTCGTCGATGTGCTGGTCGCCACGTTCGTCGCCGATACGGCCGCCTACGCGGGCGGCCGGCTGTTCGGCAAACACCGCCTGGCGCCCGCGCTCTCGCCCAACAAGACCCTCGAGGGGCTCGCCTTCGGGCTCGTCGGCGGCACCCTCGGCTTCTGGTTCGCGGGGCTCTACCAGGACTGGCTGCCGGGAGTGGACGCGCTGGTGATGGGCGCCTGCGTGGCGGCGCTGGCGCCCGTCGGCGACCTGTTCGAGTCGATGATCAAGCGGGATCTCGGGATCAAGGACTCCGGGACGATCTTCGGCCCCCACGGCGGGTTGCTCGATCGCCTCGACGCCGTCCTGTTCACGATCGTCGCCGGCTACTACCTGGCGGTCGCGTTCCTTTACTGAGTCACTTGCCCGCGATCGCCGCGCGGACGAAGTCGAGGTCCGCCGCCAGGCCGGCGGGCTCGCGCGGGGTCTCGACGATCACCGCCGCGCCGGCCTCAGCGCCCTCGCGGATCATCTTGCGCAGGGCCTCGATCTCCACCTGGCCCTCCCCGAGGCGCTCGTGGCGATCGGCGCCGGTGCCGGCCGGGTCGCGGGAGTCGTTGGCGTGCAGGAGGTCGATCTGGCCGGTGATCGCGAGCACCCGCTCGACGGCCGTGTCGAGGTCCTCGCCGGCGGCGTGCGCGTGGCAGGTGTCGAAGCAAAAGCCGAGGTCGATCCCGTGGTCGGCGTCGCCGATCAGGTCCCAGAGGCGCGCCAGGGCGTCAAAGCGCCGCGCGACGGCGTTGTCGCCGCCAGCGGTGTTCTCGAGCAGGACGTTGGCGTCGGTCTCGAGCATCTCGAGCGACCGCAGCCAGCGGCCGGGCCCCTCGGCGATGTCGTCCTCGGCGTGGCCCCCGTGCACGATGACCGCCTTGGCGCCGAGCTCGGAAGCGGCGTCGCAGGTCTGCTGCAGGATCTTGCGCGACCCGTAGCGGACGTTCGGCTTCGGGGAGCAGACGTTGATCAGGTACGGGGCGTGGACGTAGATGTCCACGTCGCTGGCCTGGATCTGCTCGGCCTCGGGGTGGGGAGGGGGCTTGCGCCACGAGCCGGGATCGGAGAGGAAGACCTGCATGCAGTCCGCGCCGAGCTCGGCCGCGGCCTCGAGCACGCCGACGCGGTCGACGTGCGCTCCCATTGGGACCTGGTTGGGCACGGCCGGGAGCATAGGGCGGGCGTCCCCGATCGCCCGGGATCGTTCATCTGCGCCTAAATCGCACCGCTACGCTGACTCCGGTGAGCACTAAGCGTGTCTTGATCCTCGGCTCGACCGGGTCGATCGGCGAGCAGGCGCTCGACGTTGTCGCGGGCTCGGACGAGCTCGAGGTCGTCGGGCTGTCCGCGGCCACGAACTGGGAACGACTCGTTGCCCAGGCGCGCGAGCACGGCGTCCCCGCGGCGGCGCTCTCCGAGCCGCAGGCCGCCGAGCGTGCCGCGGCGGAGCTCGACGGGACCCGGGTGCTCGCCGGGCCCGAGGGCGTGCGCGAGCTGGTGCTCGCCGCCGAGCCGGACCTCGTGCTCAATGCGATCGTCGGCATCGCCGGGCTCGGGCCGACGATCGTCGTCCTGACCGAGGGCATCGACCTGGCGCTGGCGAACAAGGAGAGCCTCGTCGTCGGCGGCGAGCTGGTCACGGCGCTGGCGGAGGCGACGGAGACCATGATCCTGCCGGTCGACTCCGAGCACTCGGCCCTGTTCCAGCTCTTGCGCTCCGAGGGTCCCGGCGCGGTCGACCGGCTGGTGCTCACCGCCTCCGGCGGGCCCTTCCGGGGGCGCACCGAGCTCGAGGGCGTGACCACGGCGGAGGCGCTCGCCCACCCGACCTGGGACATGGGCGGGCGGATCACGATCGACTCGGCGACCCTGATGAACAAGGGGCTCGAGGTGATCGAGGCCCACCATCTCTTCGGCGTCGGCTACGAGCGCATCGAGGTCGTCGTGCACCCGCAGTCGATCGTCCACTCGCTCATCGAGCTCAACGACGGCGCCCAGCTCGCTCACCTGGGGCTGCCCGACATGCGCGTGCCGATCTCCTACGCGCTGCACTTCCCCGAGCGCGCCGACGTCACCGTGCCCCGGCTCGACCTCGCCGAGGCGGGGCGCCTCGAGTTCGAGCGCCCGGACCTCGAGCTCTTCGCCTGCCTGCGGCTCGCGCGCGACGCCGGGGTCGCCGGCGGGACCGCCCCGTGCGCGTTGAACGCGGCCGACGAGGTTGCGGTCGAGGCCTTTCTCTCCGAGCGCTTGCCGTTCACCGGAATCGCCGACGTGATCGGCGAGGTCCTCGAGCGCACGGGCAGCGAGCCGCTGGCCCACTTCGAGCAGCTGTTCGAGTGCGACCGGCGGGCCCGTGAGCTCGCCCGCGAGCTGATCGCCGGCAGGGTGACCGCGTGAGCTGGATCCTCGCCTTCCTCGGCTTCGCCGTCCTGATCATCCTCCACGAGGCCGGTCACTTCACCGCCGCGAAGGCGGTGGGGATGCGGGTCGAGCGCTTCTTCCTCTTCTTCCCCCCGAAGCTCTGGAGCATCAAGCGCGGCGAGACCGAGTACGGGGTCGGCGCGATCCCGCTCGGCGGCTACGTGCGGATCACGGGCATGAACCCGGAGGAGGAGCTCGATCCCGAGGTCGCCCCGCGCGCCTACTGCAACCAGCCCGTGTGGAAGCGGATCGTGGTGATCGCCGCGGGCCCGTTCGTGAACCTCGTGATCGCCTTCGTGATCCTGTTCGCGCTGGGGTTCACGCTCGAGAAGGCGACCAGCGTGTCCGTCGACCAGATCGAGGCGGGGACCCCGGCGGCGGCGCATCTCCAAAACGACGACCAGGTGGTCTCCATCAACGGCGTGACCAGCGGCGCCGGGGATCCGAACGCGCAGGCGGAGCGGCTCACCGGCGCGCTCGGCGGCCTGCACTGCGTCGGCGACTCGCAGGTCAACGGCTGCCGCGCGACCGAGGCGGTGCCGATCGTCGTCGAGCGCGACGGCAAGCGGGTGACCCTCAACGTGCGCCCGTTCTACGACGCCGACAAGGACCGCTTCCGCTTCGGCTTCTCGTTCGTGGGCAGCGGCCTGGTGCCCGCCGAGCGCAGCGTCTCGAGCTCGACCAGCTTCGCCCTCGACCGCATGTGGCAGGTGACCTCGGCGACCGTCGGGATCGTCGGCCGGCTGTTCGACGCCGAGCAGCGCAAGCAGATCTCCGGTGTCGTCGGCAGCTACGAGGTCACGCGGGAGTCGATTGAGTTCGACACCCGCCAGGCGCTCCTCGTGCTCGCGCTGATCAGCCTCTCGCTCGCGGTGATCAACATGTTCCCGTTCCTCCCGCTCGACGGCGGGCACATCTTCTGGGCCCTGGTGGAGAAGGTCCGGGGGCGCCGCGTCTCCCTGCGCACGATGGAACGCGCCTCGGTGGTCGGCTTCGCGCTCGTGCTGGTGTTGTTCGCGATCGGGCTCACAAACGACATCGGGCGCCTGGCGGGCGACGGGTTCAACGTCACGCGATAGGTTCTCCTCAGCATCCCCGGCAGCGAGGAGGAGAGCGTGATGGAGGCGATGGCGGCGGAGCGTTACGCGAGTGGCGGCCCGACACGGGATCTGCATTCGCAGAACCTCGCGTTTGCGTTCGAGTCCACCGTCGATCGGCTCGGCGACGATCCGGCGATCATCACCGGTGAGGGCGACGACGAGGTCCGGATCACCTGGAGCGAGCTCCGCGACCAGGTGAAGCGGATCGCCGGCGGGCTGGCGAAGCTCGGCGTCGGCAAGGGCGACACGGTCGCGATGATGCTCAACAACCGGGCCGAGTTCATCGCGCTGGACATGGCCGCGGTGTCGCTGGGCGCGGTCCCGTTCTCGATCTACCAGACCTCCTCTCCCGAGCAGATCCAATACGTGGTCGCCGACGCGGGCGCGAAGGTGGCGATCATCGAGAGCGCGTTCGCCGAGGTCTTCGGCAAGGCGCGCGAGCAGCTTCCCGGGATCGAGACCCTGGTCGTGATCGACGGCGACGGAGGCGACCACACGCTGGCCGAGCTCGAGCAGCTCGACCCGGAGTTCGACACCACGGAGACCGTCGCGGCGGTTGGGCCGGACGATCTGCTGACCCTGATCTACACCTCGGGGACGACCGGCCCGCCGAAGGGCGTCCAGCTCAGCCACCGCAACCTGATGGCGTTGACCGCCAGCGTCGACGACATCGTCGACTTTCCCGAGCGCGGCGCGAAGGTGATCTCGTGGCTGCCCGCGGCGCACATCGCCGAACGCGGGGCGCACTACTACCTGCCGGTGATCCGCGGGTGCACCGTCTACATCTGCCCGAATCCGCGGGAGATCGTCGCGTTCCTGCCGAAGGTCCGGCCGACCTGGTTCTTCGCCGTGCCGCGGATCTGGGAGAAGCTCAAGGCCGGGCTCGAGGCGAGCCTGGCGGCACTGCCGAGCGAGCAGGCCGATGCGGCGACGGCGGGGCTCGAAGCCGCGCTCACCGCGCTGCGCATGGAGCAGGCCGGGGAGGAGGTCCCGGAGGAGCTCGCCGCGGCGGTCGCGAAGGCCGACGAGTCGATGTTCTCGGTGCTCCGCCACCAGCTCGGGCTCGACGAGGTGGTCGCCGTCAACGTCGGCGCCGCGCCGACGCCGCTCGAGGTGCTCGAGTTCTTCCATGCGATCGGGATCCCGATCGGCGAGCTCTGGGGGATGTCCGAGACCTGCGGCACGGCGACGATCAACCCCCCGGCGCGGATCAAGCTCGGCACGGTCGGGCCGCCGGTGCCGGGAGTCGAGCTCAGGCTCGCCGAGGACGGCGAGGTGCTGGTCAAGGGCCCGGTGACGATGGCCGGCTACCGCAACATGCCGGAGAAGACCGCGGAGACGATCGACTCCGAGGGCTGGCTCGCCACCGGCGACATCGGCGAGCTCGACGAGGACGGCTACCTGAAGATCGTCGACCGCAAGAAGGAGCTGATCATCAACGCCGCGGGCAAGAACATGTCCCCGGCGAACATCGAGTCGCATCTGAAGGCGGCGAGCCCGCTGATCGGGCAGGCGATCGCGATCGGTGACCGGCGCCCCTACAACGTCGCGTTGATCACCCTCGATCCGGACTTCGTGCCCGTGTGGGCAAAGCAGAACGGACACGAGGACAAGCCGATGGCCGAGCTCGCGGGCGAGGACGAGCTCATCGCCGCGATCCAAGCCGGGGTGGACGCCGCGAACGAGAAGATGGCCCGGGTCGAGCAGATCAAGAAGTTCACGGTGCTGGACACCGACTGGGCGCCGGGCGGCGACGAGCTGACGCCCACGATGAAGCTCAAGCGCAAGCCGATCGCCGAGAAGTACGGGGACGAGATCGAGGCGCTCTACGCGGGCTGAGCGGGTGCTGCGCGCGCCGCGCCGGCGGTTCTCGGCCACGTTCGCGGCGCTCCTCGGCGTCGCGCTCGCGCTGCCGTCCGTCGCGGCCGCGCTGGACGACTGCCAGCGCGTCCCGGGCCAGCGCGTGCTGGTCAGCGGGCGCGGGCAGCTCGAGTCGGTGATCGTCGACGATCGCGGGCACCTTTTCTTCACCGACGCCGATGCCGGCGAGCTGCTGCGGATGGACAAGCGTGGCTCCGAGCCCCGGGTGCTCGTGTCCGGGATCCCGGCGCCGGGCGGGTTGGAGTTCCTGCCGGACGGCTCGCTGCTGGTCGGCTACGGCGACGCGGCGGCGACCGCGCGGAGCGATCCGCCGCAGGCCGGGCTGCTTCGCGTCGACCCGAAGACCGGCGAGCAGCGGCCGTACGCGAGCGGCCTGTCGATGTCCAACGGCGTCGCGCGCGGGCCCGACGGCGCGGTCTACGCGTCGAATGACTTCGGCCCCGGCGTCGACCGGGTCCTCGACGGCCAGGTGACGCTCAACTGGGCCGCCGTGGAGTCGTCGAACGGACTCGTGGTGGACAGCACCGGGACGTGGCTGTACGTCGCGCAGACCTTCGTCCCGTCGGCGATCTCCCGCGTCGAGCTCGCCGATCCCGCCCACGTCGAGACCTGGTACACGGCGCCCGCCGCCGACTCCTCGGCGATCCTCGACGGGCTCACGCGCGACGCCCACGACCGCCTCTACGTCGCCGCCAACCTCGCCGGTGAGGTCTGGCGCGTCAAGGAGGGCGGCCCCGGCTGCGTCCTCGCCCACCTGCCGCCGCTCGGCCCGAGCTCGCTCGCCTTCGGCACCGCGCCGGCCGGCCCGGGAGGCCGCCCGCAGGGCTTCGGCCGCCGCAACCTCTACGTCGTCACCTTCCGCGGCGACCTCGTGCAGCTGAAGGACGTGCGCGGCAAGCGGTAGGCCGCGCGCCACACAACCGTCACAGCCCGGCACACACCCGCGCGCCCCACGGCGCGAGGGTGGGCCCATGCCCCGCGACTGGCGGATTTCGCCTCATAGTGAAACGGTTTCCACCAGTCGGGGATGGAGTGCGGTCGCTGGGCTTGCCGCGCGCCAGCATGGGGTGGTTGGGTTGGAGCAACTGCGGCGGTCGGGGATCGCGGCCGCAACTGTGCGCACGTGGGTCGCCCGCGATCGGCTTGTGCCCATGTACACCGGCGTCTACGCCGTCGGGCATGCGGTGCTGCGGCCCGAAGGACACCGGCTCGCGGCGGTGCTCGCTTGCGGAGACGGGGCGGTGCTCTCACACGGATCGGCTGCTGCTCACTGGGGGATCAGGCAAAGCGCGGCAGCCGTCATCGATGTGACCGCGCCCATCCGGACCGGTCGCGGGCGGGCCGGGCTGCGAATTCATTGCGGCGCGCGGCTGCGGCCGGACGAGATGACCGTCGAAGACGTCGTGCCCTGCACGACCGTTGCGTCGCACGCTGCTCGATCTGGCGGGCGTCCTCCGCGGGCGCGGACTCGACGCTGCCATCGAGACGAGCGAGCGCCTCGGGCTGCTGGACCTGAACGCCGTCGGGATCCTGCTCGGCCGACATCGACGTCGACGCGGCGCCGGGCGGCTGCGCCGGGCGATCTCCTGTCTTCGACCCAGAGCTCGTTCGCGCCCGCAGCGAGACCGAGGCGCGCTTCTACTGCCTGTGCGTCGACGCCGGCCTTCCGAGACCGCTCGTCAACCGGCCCGTGCGGCCAGGGCGAGCGGTCCTATGAGGCCGACCTCCACTGGCCCGCCGCCCGGGTAATTCTCGAAGTCGATAGCCCGTACCACGACACGACGGCCGCCAGGATCCGCGACCGCGCCCGCGACGTTGACGCTCCGGTCTCAGGGGTGGACCACCCTTCGCGGCCGCGACGAGACTCCGACGGCGCCGCTGATTGCGGAGCTCCGCCGGCTCGTCGTCGCGCCTAGATCCGCTTGAACTTCACCTTGGCCGCGGTGGGGTCCGGGTTGCCGGCGGGGTCGATCGAGATGACCTGGAACTTGTGCTTGCCCGGGTCGACCTTGGCCTTGAAGGGCGAGTGGCAGGACTTGAACTTGCCCTTGTCGAGCTTGCACTTGAACTTCGAGCCGGGCTCGGTGGACTTGAAGGTGATCTTCACCTTGCTCTTCGTGATCTTGTCCTTCGGGGCCTTCTTGATCTTCGTGTTGGGTGGCTTGTTGTCGCCGGGGCCACCGCCGCCGCCGCCGGGACCCTGCCCGCATGCTGTCCCGGCGGGCGGCGAGGCGTTGTTCATGGGGGATGGCGGGGCGAGCGAGAAGTCTGTGGCGCTGTTGTCGGTGTCGTCGCTGACCTCGAGCGCGGTGGAGCAGCCGGCGGCGATCGAACGGGTGAGCGAGGACCCGGCGGTGATCGCGGGCGCCGGGGTGCCGACCGGCGACGGCAGCGTGGACGCGTTCGTGATCGGGCCCCAGGCCACGCAGTCGACGATGTCCCAGCAGGCGGCGCCGGCGGCCGGGCTCAGATGATCTCCCGGGGCCAGCGTGCAGTCCGCGGCGACGCCGAAGGCGGCCACGGCCGCCGGGGTGGCGATCAGCGCCGAGACCTGGCTCTGGCCGTTGGGGAGCGTCGCCGTGAACGCGCAGCTCCCGGTCTCGGCGGCGTCGGACCCGTAGACGGTGAGCTTGTGCCCGCTGAAGAAGTTCTCGCCGGCCGCCGGCATCCCGACCTCGACGTACTCGGCGCCGGCGTCGGCGGTTCCCGGCATCACCTCGGTGACCTTGTCGAGATGGAAGCTCGCTAGGGCTGAGGGCGCCAGCAGTCCGAGGCCGAGCACTGCCAGCGCCGTTGAGATAACCCTCCGTCTCACTGCCTGCTCATACGGGCGAGACGCGCGATGGGATTGCGCGGCGAGCAGATCAGTCGACGGAGAAGCTCAGCCCCGCGCGCTCGAAGCGGTCGAGCGAGGCCGTGCCGAGCGCCAGGGCCGGGGTGACGCAGCCGTATCGGCCGGGCGTGGCGCCGGGCTCGGCCAGCATCAACCCGGCCTCGCCGAGCATCCGCGCGGTCGTCAGATAGCCCGGGTGGCCCGTGGCGTCCACCCGCACGGAGACGGACCGGCCACCGGTCGCGGTCGCCTCGGCGACCAGTCGCCAGCGCCAGGGCTCGAGCCGGTCGGCGGCCGGGCCGAAGCCGGAGGAGGGGAGCACCCGGCGCAGGCCGCCGGCGACCCGCGCGCGGACCGCCGGGGTGGCGCTCGCGGCGGCGCGGACGCCGACCTGGGCCCCGCAGAGCATCGCCGCGGCGCCCATGCGCAGCGGCAGGGTGGCCGCCGAACCGCCGATCGAGATCCCCTCGCGATAGCGAAAGGGCCGGGCCGCGACCCCGCGCTCGGACGCCGTAATGGCTGCGGTGCGGTGGATCACGGCCGGGTTGATGAACGCCGCCGGGCTCATCGGCGCGATCGCCGCGCCGTTCGCGCCCCGGCGCGGGCGGAGCTCGATCGGGCTGCGCTCGCGGACCGCCGTCGCCACGCGCGGGTCGGCGATCAGGGCCGCTGGGTCCGTGAGGGTGCGCGGGTCGTCGCAGCCGACCGCCTCGGCCATGCTCTGGAACGTGCCGCCTGAGATCGCGTCCGAGGGGCGAGGCATCCCGGGCGGCTGACCGGTGATCGCGATCGTCACGTCGACCTGCTCGAGCTCGGCGTCCCACCGCTCGCGGGCGGTCTCGGCGGCCAACTGGACGGCGAGGTCGGGCGGCAGCGCCTCGAACCCGCACACCTGCACCACCTTGACCTCGGCCTCGGCGGCGGCGACGTCGAAGTCCGCGACGATCCCGCGCACGAAGGGGATCTCGCCGGTGAGGTCGACGTAGTGCGTGCCGGCGCCCACGCAGGCCTCGATCACCGGCCGGCCGCGGGTCGTGTACGGGCCGACGAGGTTGAGCACCACCTTCGCGCGCGCGGCCATCGCGGCCAGCGAGGCGGGGTCGCCGACGTCGGCGGCGATCGTCGCGGCCGGCTCCGCGCCGACCTCCGCCAGGGTGGCCTCGAGCTTCGCCGGATCGCGCCCCGCGGCGCCCCAATTGGCGCCGACCTCGGTCAGATAGCGCCCGACCTGGCGCCCGGTGACGCCGGTCGCGCCGAAGACGACCACGTCGAGGTCTCGCTCGGGGTTCACCAATGCGAGGCGGACACTAGTGACTCGGAACGGGCCTACTCCGACAGTCCGGCGGCTTGGAGCGCCTCGGACCGCTCCGTGAAGTCGACCTTGCGAACGCACTCGCCGTCGCGGAAGGTGTGGACCTCGAACGTCCGGTCGCTGACCTCGACCCCGCTGCCTCGTCCGCGGCCCCGGTAGCGGAGGGCGACGACGACGTCGTCCCCGGCGTCGAGGAACTCATCGGCAATCGTCTCGAGCTCCTCCCACTCGCTGTCCCACCGCCTCCACAGGTCCTGCACCGCCTGCGGACCGTGCGCCGGCACCTCCTGGCCGACCTCCCAGACGACGTCGGGCGCGAGGCACGCCGATGCCGCGGCGTAATCACCGCGGCGGTAGGCGTCGAGGCTGCTGCGCACGCGTTCGACGTTCTCCTGCGACATCGCCCGCGCAGTATCTCGCGCCTACGGGATCACGATCGTGAAGCCGACGCTGTCGGAGAAGGTGGACGGGCCACGCACGATCCTCACATCGCCGGCGGTGTCGAAAACCTCGACGTTTTGTCCGAAATAGGTGAACACGACAAAGCCTCCGCCACACTCGGAGTTCGGGGCAACCATCGCCGAGGCATTGCCCTCGGGACTGCTCGTGGTGTTCCAGTCGACGGACACGACGGCCGGCGTCACAAGGGGGTCGATGCCGGGTGCAACGACGCACCACCGGCCCTCGCCGATTCGGGTCACGCTCGAGATGCGCCTTGGGACCTGGCCGGTGCCGATGTCCGGAGACTCTGCACCGTACTAACGCCTGGCGGTCAACCGGCTTCGGACTCCCGAAGTCCGGCGGCCTGAAGCGCCTGAGCGCGGTCCAGGAAGTAGTCGGCCTCGACGATCAGGCCGTCCCGCAGGCGGTGCACGACGGCGAAGGACTGGGTGTAGGGCCCCTGCGCACCCTCCCCGATCATGCTCGTGCAGGCAACGAAGCACCCATCACCCGCGTCGATCAGTTCGTCGAGGCGTACCTTTATTCCGCCCGCTAGCTCGATGAGGCTTCGCATGCGCTCTAAAGCGGCGGCCCGCCCTGTGTAGACCCCTGCATTGGGCCATCCGGGTCCCTCGCGGTACACGGCGTCCTCAGCCCAGAACTCGTCCGTGACCGCGGCGGGGCCAGACTCATTCCAGACCTCGTACGCCCGCCGGATCCTGTCGGCATCCTCACGCGACATCGTCGTCCAGTATCCGTCCGCCGGGCCCGGGGGGCAACCCCATAGCCCGCTGTCACAATGTCCGGGATGGCATCGAAGCGCCAGATCTTCGTCGGGGGCGTGCCGATCGGCGGTGGAGCCCCGGTCGCGGTGCAGACGATGACCAAGACCGAGACCGCCAACCTCGAGGCGACCATGGACCAGATCCACAAGGTCGCCGAGGCTGGGGCGGACCTGGTGCGCTGCGCGGTCCCCCGCGACGAGGACGCCGTGGCGCTGAAGACGATCGTCGAGCGCTCGCCGATCCCCGTGATCGCCGACATCCACTTCAACTACACCCTGGCCCTGAAGGCGATCGACGCCGGCGCCCACTGCATCCGGCTGAACCCGGGCAACATCGGCGGCCGCGAGAAGGTCGCCGAGGTCGCCGTCAAGGCCACCGAGGCCGGCGTGCCGATGCGGATCGGGGTCAACTCGGGCTCGCTGCCCAAGCACCTGCACGCGCTCGAGCGCGACAACCCGGTCGAGGCGCTGGTGACGGCCGCGGTCGAGTTCGTGGAGATGATGGAGTCGCTCGAGTTCGAGGACTTCAAGATCTCGATCAAGTCGACCAACGTCCCGAACACGATCGCCGCCAACCGCCTGCTCTCCGAGCGGGTCCCGTATCCGATCCACCTCGGGATCACCGAGGCCGGGACCAAGTGGTCGGGCTCGCTGAAGTCCGCGGTCGGCCTCGGGACGCTGCTCGCCGACGGCATCGGCGACACGATCAGGATCTCGCTCTCGACCTTCCACGCGGAGGAGGAGGTCAAGGTCGCCTGGGAGATCCTCAAGGCGCTGCAGCTGCGCGAGCGCGGCCCCGTCCTGATCGCCTGCCCGACCTGCGGACGGCTGCAGTTCGACATGGATTCCGTCGTCGCCGAGATCGAGACGCGGCTCGAGGGTTACACCGAGCCGATCGAGGTCGCGGTGCTCGGCTGCGCCGTCAATGGGATCGGCGAGGCCTCGCACGCCGACTTCGGGATCACCGGCGCCAAGAACGAGGGGCTGATATTCGCCGGCGGCAAGCCGCTGCGGAAGGTCCCGCAGGAGGAGCTCGTCGACACCCTGTTCGCCGAGATCGACAAGTCGCTCGATCGGGGCGCGGTCGAGGTCGACGCCGGCGAGGCCGCGGAGGGAGCCGAGTGGCTGCAGCGGATCGAGGAGGAGAACGCCGACGAGCTCACCCCCGAGCGGATTGCCAAGCTCGAGGCCGAGAAGGCACGTGCCGAGGGCAACGACGTCACCGCGGAGCCTTTCCTGAAGCCCGTGCGCCGGCGCCCGGCGCTGGACGAGGAAGCGTCGCCGACCGCCGGACGGCGCTTCACCCGCGCCTGACCCGGGTGGTCCACGAGGCGGCGAGCGTCGGGTTCTCCCGCTCGGCCGCGGCGTACGACCGCGCGCGGCCGGACTATCCCGACGCCGCGACGGACCGGTTCTGGGCGGCGTTGGGCCTCAAGCGCGGCGCTCGCGTGATCGACGTCGGCGCCGGTACCGGGAAGCTCGCGGCGCCGCTCGCCGAGCGCGGCGCCGACGTGCTCGCGGTCGAGCCGGTCGAGGAGATGCGGGCACGGATCGCCGCCCGCGCCCCCGCGGCCCGAGCGCTGGCCGGCGTCGCCGAGCGGCTGCCCGCGGCCGACGGCTGGGCCGACGCGATCGTCGCCGGGCAGGCGTTTCATTGGTTCGCCAACGAGTCCGCGCTGGCTGAGTTCTCCCGCTGCCTGCGTCCGGACGGGCGCCTAGGGCTGATCTGGAATCGGCGAGCGCCCGCAGACCAGCTGCAGACGCGCATCACGAACCTGCTCGAGCCCCTGCGCGGCGACGCACCGCGCCACGCCGCGGGGGCGTGGCGCGAGGCGTTCGAGCGGCCCGGGCCCTTCGAGCAGCGCGATGGCTTCGAGCTCGACTTCGCCCAGGAGCTCGACCGCGCGGGCCTGCGCGACCGCGTCGGCTCGATCAGCTTCGTCGCCGCGGCGGACCCGGCACAGCGCGAAGAGCTGCTGGCACGGGTGGCTGAGCTCTGCCCGGCGGACGGGGTCGTCGCGCTCGCATACGTGTGCGAGGCCTTCGTCTACGCGCGGCGCTGACGGCCGCAGGCGCGCGCTGGCAGGATTCCGCGTCCGTGACGCCAGCTGACGAGACCCGGGTGGGGTGGCGCGAGGTCGCGCTGGTCGCCCTCGGCGCCGCCGTGTTCGCGATCGTCATGAACTGGCCGCTGATCCTCAACCTCGGCGACACGATCCCGCTGGACCTCGGGGACCCGATGCCGCAGGCCTGGCAGGTGGCCTGGGGAGGCCACGCGCTCGCCCACCAGCCGCTGCACTTCTTCGACGCGAACCAGTACTGGCCGTTCGCGCAGACGCTCGCCTTCTCCGACGCGCTGATCGGCTACGCGCCGGCGGGCCTGATCGGCTCGGGGCCCTACGACGCCGTGGTGCGCTACGACCTGCTGTTCCTGTTCTCGTACGCGCTCGCGTTCTTCGGCGCGTACCTGCTCGCCCGCGAGCTCGGCCTCGGCCGCGGGGCGGCGCTGGTCGCCGGGGTCGCGTTCGCCTTTGCGCCCTCCCGAATCGAGCAGGACGGTCACCTGCAGGTGATCTCGAGCGGAGGCATCCCGCTCGCCCTCGCGCTCGGGGTGCGCGCCTTACGCCTGCGCAGCCCGTGGGCCATGCTCGCGGGCTGGCTCGTCGCCCTGTGGCAGGTCTCGCTGGGGTTCAGCCTGGGGCTGCCGTTCGGTTATCTGCTGCTCCTGCTGATCGCGATCGCGATCGTGGTGTGGCTGCGGCGCGGCCGCCCGTCCGTCGATCGGCGGCTGCTCGCGGGCGCGGCGGTCGGCGGGCTCATCTTCGCGATCGGCACGGGCCTGCTGAGCGTCCCCTACCAGGAGGTCGCCGACCGCTTCCCGCAGGCCACCCGCTCGCCGGCGGTGGTGGCCGGATACTCGGGGCAGCCGGAGGCATTCATCTCGGCGTCCGAGGAGAACCTGATCTGGGGCCCGATCACCGCGACCTTCCGCGACGACCTCTCGTCGATCCCAGAGCAGACGCTGTTCCCCGGGCTGCTGGTCATCTGCCTCGCGATCGCGGGGGCCACCTGGCGCGGCTGGCCCCGGGGGCTGAGGATCGGGCTCGCCGTCGCCGTGATCGGGATCTCGGTCCTGGCGATCGGGTTCGAACCCGAGGGCGGGCTCCTGTGGCCCGACCGGATCCTCTACGACCTCTTACCCGGGTGGCACGGGATCCGGACGCCGGGGAGGCTGGTCACCTTCTCCTCGCTGGCCCTCGCCCTGCTCGCGGCCGCCGGCGCCCAGCGCGTGCTGGTCGCGCTCGCGGCGCGCCAAGCCCGTGCGGCGGTTGCCACGGCCGTCGTCGCCGGGCTCGCGCTGGTGATCGCGATCGAGGGGCGCGGCCTGCCGTTCGACCCCACCGACACGATGGCCCAGCCGGAGATGCCCGACGCGCCGCCGGCGCCCAGCGGCGCCCCCGAGCCGCGGCTGAACCTGCCGGCCCTGCGGCCGGAGGACAACCGCCGCTACCTGTTGTGGTCGAGCGACGGCTTCCCGAAGATGATCAACGGGCGCTCGAGCACGATCCCCGAGTTCACCACCGACCTGATCGCGAGCATGGACGACTTCCCCAGCCGCGCCACCGTCGCCCGATTGCGACGGGTGGGAGTGAACTCGGTCGTCGTGCACCTCGATCGCGTGCGCGGCACGCCGCAGGAGGGCTCCTCCCGGCGGCCGATCGCGGGCCTCGGCCTCACCCGGACGCGGCAGGGGCCGCTCGAGGTCTACGACGTGCGGTCGCCGAGCGCCAGGCGGGACAGCGGCGAGCCGGTCGCCTCCTCCGGGCGCGAGCGCCGAAACCGGAGCTGAAGCAGGGCGGCGAGCGCCGCCAGGGCCCCGATCGCGATCAGGACGAACGAATTCCCGCCGCCGTCGAGCGGCGTCACGGGATCGCTGCTGATGGTCGGGCCGATGATCGAGACCACGACCCAGGCGCCGAGCGCGCCGAGCGCGTAGCGCGCGTCCCGGGGGTGCGCGGTTGCGGTGCGGGGGGTCGCCGCGGCGGCGAAGGCGATCGCGGCGCCGATCGCGAGCAGCACCGGGAGGACGGCGAGCCAGTTCGGGTGCACGCCGAGCACCGTGAACACGGTGTGCTCGAGGATCCCGCTGCCGAGGTCGGTGACCCACACGTTGGTCCCCTGCATGCCGAGCAGGGGGTAGGTGAGCGCGGCGGCGACCATCCAGACTCCGGAAGGGACCGCCAGCGCCAGGGTCGTCGCCGGGAAGCGCCGATAGGCGCACGCCAGCCCGAGCGCGACGAAGGGCAGAGCCGGGATCAAGAACCGCGGCCCGGGCGTCCCGCCGCCGTACGGCTGCCAGTAGCCGATGTTGTAGACGAAGTATGCGATCGCAACCGCGGCGATCGTCCACGCCTCCGCGCGATGGCCCCGGCGGCGCATGAGCACGACTCCGATCACCGCCATGACCAGCACCGGGGTCAGCACCAGCAGGCCGCGCCCGGCGAACAGCAGGTCGCGAACGGCGTCCCAGCGCGGCAGCGTGATCCCGAAGAAGCCGTCGCTGTTGAGGCCCAGTGAGGCGTGCCCGCTGACCCCGACCACGGCGACCGCATGGCTGTAGGCGAGCTTGAACGGCGAGCCGAGCGTCCAGGCGTTGTAGGCGAGGATCGGCAGCGTCCCCGCCACCGCCCCGGCGGCGTACGCCGCGCCCCGCAGGGCCCAGCGCTCGCGCGCGAGGGCGTAGAAGAACAGCACCGCGCCCACGAGGCCGGTCTGGTACTCGAAGGTCACCGCCAGGCCGGCGAGCAGGCCGGCGCCGGCTATGAGCCAGGGTCGGGGCGGGCCGTGGCGCTCGCGCATCAGCACCGCGAACGCCGCGAACGCCAGCGTGGTCGAGATCGCGTGCGAGAAGAACTCGGCGGCGAAGACCATCATGATCGTGCAGATGCCCAGCGTGATCGCGGCCGCGGTGCCGTAGCCGGGCTCGAGCCGGTCGGCGAGCCGCCGCACCATGAGCAACAGCAGCGTCGCCGGGATCACCGCCGCGAACAGGGTCAGCACCCAGACAACGGGAGTCGCGTCCTCAACCCGTTCCTGGACCCGCTCCGCGCGCGCCGGGTCGTAGCCGAACGACGACCACGGGGCGCCGTCGTTGGGCACCCAGCGCGGCTCGTCGGCCTTCGCCGCCTCGGCCGCGGCGTCGGCGGCGGCCTCGCGTCCCCCGGTGGCGTCGATGAGCAGGTAGAGCGGGGTCGAGAACGCCGCCATTCCGGGCGACTTGACCGAGTAGTAGTGGCCGTCGATCCAGGCGACGTCGCCCGTCTCCCAGTGCCAGCGGTCGATGGTCCGCTCGCCGTTGGCCAGCGCCCTCACCTCCGCGAAGTGGGCGAGCTGGGCCCAGCCCGTCGTATGGATGACGGCGCCCCAGGCGATCCCCAGGCAGACGATCGCCAGGGTCCCCGGCCGCGCGCGCGCCCATGCGGCGAGCCGCCGAGCGGCGTTCATCGCCGGTCCGCCCTGCAGAGGGCCATCGTCCATGGCAGCGGGCTGCGCACCTCCACAACCTCTACCCGCTCCGTGAGGAGATCGACGAACTGGCGCTTCGACCAGTGCCCGAGGTGACCGGGCGTGTTGCCGAGCTCGCCGACGTACTTGAGGCGGGCGAGATTGAGGCCGCGCCACAACGGCTCGCGCGGCACGCTCACCAGCAGCCACGGCCGCGCCAGGGTCGCCAGGCGGTCGAGCGCTGCGACCGGCTCGGTGAGGTGCTCGAGGACCTCGCAGCAGACGATGAGCTCGGCGGCGTCGTAGCGTGGATCGAGGCTCTGGACCGGGGCGGCGCGGAAATCGATCTCGAGCCCGGCCGCCTGCGCCCGCCGCCGCGCCTCGGCGACGACGGCGGCCGAGGCGTCGGTGCCCCGCACCGCGAGCCCGGCGCGGGCGAGCCGGATCGCGAGCTCGCCCTCGCCGCAGCCCACCTCGTGAGCCTCGCGGGCGCCCGAGCGCGCCGCGAGCTCGGAGAGGTGCCCGAGGAAGCCGGCGACGAGCCGGCGCTCGATCGGGTTCTGGGTCCCGTACTTGTCGTAGACGTTGCCACCGGCGGCCATGCGGCCGGAAATCATCCCACTCCCGGTTGGCGGGACCGCCATCTACACTCGCGCCGGTGCGTCGGCTCGTCGACCTACCCCGTTACGTGGTGGCCTCGGCGTTCAGCTTCGTCTTCATCATCGCGGCCACCGCGGCCCTGCACGAGATCGTCGGGCTCTCGGAGACCCTGGCGCCGGCGGTCGCTCTGGTGCTCGCGTTCGCGATCAACTTCGCGCTCCTGCGGCTGTGGGTGTTTCCGGGCCAGGAGGCGCCGCTCGGCCGCCAGTTGCTCGAGACCGCGATCACCTCGGCGATCTTCCGGGCGCTGGAGTACGGCGTCTTCCTCGGCTTCCACCTGGGGCTCGGGATCAACTACCTGGTCGCCACCGGGGCCTCGGTGTGCCTCTCGGCGCTCGGCAAGTACTTCGTCTACAGGGAGATCGTCTTCAGCCGCTCGCGCTCGCGCTCCGCCTCCGCGGGCGACCCGCCGCCGCTGGCCCCCGGCCCCTCGAGGTGAGAGGGCTCGATCCCAGCCTTTAGCTCCAGCCGGCGCACGCGCTCGAAGATCCGCTGGGAGATCACCCGCTGGCTCGCGAGCATGTCGCCGATCACCCCGAGGCCGAACATCTGCACCGCGATCACCGCGAGCACGGCCCCGAGGATCAGCGACTGCACGTGGCCGCTCGAGTCGCCGTTGAGGATCACGTCGAGCACGAACGGCATCCACGAGAGCAGGGCGGCGATCGCGAACGCGCAGGCGGCGATCGTGAACACGCGCAGCGGCTCGTAGAGCACGTAGGCACGAAAGATCGCGAGGGCGTTGCGGCGCACGTAGGTCCCGGTGCTCGGGAAGAGACGTGACTCGCGATCGGTCGGGTTGGTCTTGATCGGCACGTGCTCGACCGCGACCAGCATCTTGCCCGCCTGGATCAGGGCCTCGAGCGTGTAGGTGAAGTTCGAGACCACCACGAGTTGCAGCGCCGCCTCGCGGTTGTAGGCGCGAAAGCCCGAGGTCGTGTCCGGGACGTCCGTATCCGAGGCGCGGCGGACGACCCAGCTCCCGAGCCGCTGCAGCGCCTTCTTGGTCGCCGAGAAGTGCTCGATCTGCTCCACCTGGCGGTCGCCGACGACCATGTCGGCCCGTCCCTCGAGGATCGGGGCGACGAGCCGCGGGATCTCCTCCGCGCGGTACTGGTTGTCGGCGTCCGTGTTGACGATCACGTCGGCGCCCAGCTTCAGCGCCGCATCGAGGCCGGCCTGAAAGGCGGCGGCGAGACCCTTGTTGTTCGTGAGCCGCACGAGGTGGTCGGCGCCGCCCGCCCGGGCGACCTCGGCCGTGCGGTCGGTCGATCCGTCGTCGATGACCAGCCACTCGACCGTGTCGAAGCCCTCGACCTCGCGTGGTAGCTCGGCGAGCACCGTCGGCAGCGTCCGCTCCTCGTCGAGGCACGGAATCTGGATGATCAGCTTCACGCCAAGGCCGATGGTAGGCCTCGCGGAGGTCGCGGCGCAGCAGCCCGCGCCCTGGACCCGGTCACCCCGGCGGCGTCGTCTCCTCGGCGAGCGGCAGCGGCGCCTCGAGCGTGGTCCACGAGTCGACGTCCGGGAGCCCGAACTCGTGCACCTTGCGCACCGAGCCGACCTTGCGATAGCCGAAATGGCGCTCGTACCAGGCGATCGTCTCGGGCCGGTCGGCGTTGGTGATCACCCGCCTGGCGCCCGCCTCGGCCATGAGGCGCATGCGCAGGGTCTGCAGCTCGCGTCCGATTCCATGCTCACGCGCCCCCGGGTCGACGGCGAGCAGCGTGGTCTTGCCAACGAGTTCGCCGTCGCGATCGAGCAGGCGGTAGCCGCCGACCCCGACGATCTCGCCCTCGGCCTCGGCCACGTACCAGCTGCCGACGTCGAAGTCGTCCATCTCCGCCGACGGCACGTGGTGCATGTTCGCCGTCTCGAGCACGCGGAGCATCCCGGCGCGATCTGCGGGCAGCTCGGCGGGGCGGATCCGGGGTCGGGCGTCCATCGGTACGGGGACCCTACGGCGGTAGTCTGGCCGCTCGGTGACCCGGCTCTCCACATACTTCCTGCCCACCCTGCGTGACGACCCTGCGGACGCCGAGTCCGTGAGCCACCGGCTGATGGTTCGCGCCGGGCTCGTGCGCCAGCTCGGCTCCGGGCTGTGGACCTGGCTGCCGGCCGGATACCGCGTCGTGACGACGGCCGAGCGGGTGATCCGCGAGGAGATCGACGCGATCGGCGGCCAGGAGATGCTGCTCCCCGTGCTGCAGCCCGCCGAGCTCTGGCAGCGGACCGGTCGCTACGCCATCGAGGAGCTGTTCAAGCTCAACGACCGCAAGGACTCGCCGTACGTGCTCGCGATGACCCACGAGGAGGCGATCACCTTCCACATCGCCCGCGAGCTGCGCTCCTATCGCGAGCTGCCCAAGATCCTCTACCACGTCCAGGTCAAGGAGCGCGACGAGCCGCGGCCCCGCGCCGGCGTGCTGCGCACGCGCGAGTTCACGATGAAGGACAGCTACTCGTTCGACCGCGACGAGGAGGGCCTGGACGCGAGCTATGAGCTCCATCGGCGCGCCTACGGGCGGATCCTCGACCGCTGCGGGGTGCGCTGGTATGAGGTCGAGTCCGACGTCGGGATGATGGGCGGCTCCGCCGCTCACGAGTACATGGCGCCGTCGGCGGCGGGCGAGGACCAGATCGCGCTCGCGCCCGGCTACGCGGCGAACGTCGAGATCGCCTCGGCGCAGGCGCAGTCCGTGGAGCTGCCGCCAGCGCTCGACGAGCCGCGCGAGGTGCCCACCCCGGGCCTGACCACGGTCGACGAGGTCGCGGGCGCGCTCGGGGTCGTCTCCGGGGCCGCGCTGAAGGCGATGCCGGTGATCGTCGAGGGCCGCGGGATGGTCATGGCGCTGGTCCGCGGCGACCATCGCCTGAACGAGATCAAGCTCACCAACGCGCTCGGGGCTCAGTTCCGCCAGGCGACGCCGGAGGAGATCGAGGCCGAGATCGGGCCGCCGGGGTTCATCGGCCCCGTCGGCGCCCAGGTGCCCGTGGTCAAGGACGCCGCGATCCAGGGCGCGGGGTATTTCGCCGGCGCCAACCGGCCCGACGCCCACCTGATCGGGGTCGAGCCGGGGCGCGACTTCGCCTACGAGGAGCTCGACTTCCGCACGGTCGAGGCCGGGGACCTGTCGCCGGGAGGCGACCCGATCGTGATCGAGGACGCGATCGAGGTCGGCAACATCTTCAAGCTCGGCACCCGCTATTCCGAGCCGCTCGGCGCGACCTACCTCGACCCCGACGGCAAGGAACGAGCGATCGTCATGGGCTGCTACGGGATCGGGCCCGCGCGCATCGTCGCCGCCGCGATCGAGCAGAACGCCGACGAGAAGGGGATCGTGTGGCCACGGGCTCTCGCGCCCTGGGACGTGCACGTGGTCGCGCTCGGCAAGCCCGGCGAAGAGGCCGCGGAGGCCGCGGAGCGCCTGTACGAGGAGCTGCGCGCCTCCCGGCTCGAGGCGCTGCTCGACGATCGCGCGGCCGGTGCCGGGGAGAAGCTCACCGACGCCGAGTTGCTGGGCTGCCCACTGCGCATCGTGGTCGGCAAGCGGACCCTGGCCGAGGGCCAGGTGGAGGCGCAGGAGCGGCGTACCGGCGCCGAGCACCGGCTGGACGTCGCCGACGCCGCGCACCGGGCGGGCGAGATCCTGTCCACGCTGTCCTGAGGATGGCCTCCCCGCGGTCGAAGCGCCGGCTGTTCGGCATCGACCGCTCCGGCCCGCCGCCGAGCGTGACCCGCCGCGGCGCGCCGCTGCGCCCGTGGACGATCCCGAACCTCGTCGGCTACGTGCGCCTGGCTGCGATCCCGGTCTTCTGCGTGCTCGCCTTCTCCAGCGACGACGGCCGCGACCCGGCCGCGGCGCTGCTCTACCTGGCGATCGCCGCGAGCGACTACCTCGACGGCTTCCTGGCCCGGGCGACGGGCCAGTACTCGCGCATGGGCGCGCTGCTCGACCCGGTCGTCGACCGGCTCACGGTGCTCGCCGGGGCCGCGGTGTGCTGGCACTTCGAGCTGCTTCCACGCTGGGCACTCCTCGTACTCGCCGGACGCGAGGTGGTCACCCTGATCCTGGCCCAGATGGCCCTGCGCCGCGGCATCGACCTCGAGATCAACTGGATCGGGCGGATCGCCGTGTTCCTCGTCTTCTCGTGCATCTTCTGGGCGATGGTGCTCGACTGGTGGATCATCCGCGCGGCGTTCGTGGCCGGGGTCGCGGCCGCGGTGCTCGCGACGGTCGTTTACGTGCGCGCCGCCTTCGGCCGTCGCCCGCACGGGGGCGTGCAACCGTCAAGCTCAAGTTGAAGTTTGCGGATCGGCCTTATAATCGCTCCATGAGCTACGACGACACCACCCCGGACATCGGCTCGATGAGCGACGAGGAGCTCAAGGAGCTCATCGGTGAGCTGACCGAGGAGGAGCGCGAGGTCTCGTACCGCCGCCGCGTACTGCACGGCCGGATCGACATCCTGCGCGCCGAGCTCGTCAACCGGCTCAAGATCAAGCGGGAGTCGGGGGACGCGACGATCACGGGAGCGGACGTCCAACAGCTCACGGAGATCCTGCTCGGCAAGGTCCCGGCGCCGGAGGAGTAATGAGCCGGCCCGGCACGGAGGCCGTGGGGCGCTGATGGCGTTGCACTGCCCTGAATGCGGCTTCGTCAACCCCGAAGGCGCCAACTACTGCCAGAAGTGCGGTGCCTTCCTCGGTCGCCCCGAGGAGGGCGACGAGCCGTCGACGATGACCTACAAGGTCGACGAGACCGGCGAGTACACGCCGATCGACATCGACGAGGAGGTCGACAAGTCGGGCGCCGCGCTCGTGATCCGCTCGGGCGGCGGCAGGGCGGGGGAGAGCTTTCCCGTCGACCAGGAGCGGATGAGCATCGGGCGCACGCCCGACGCCGCCGTCTTCCTCGACGACGTCACCGTTTCGCGAAATCACGCCCTGCTCGTCCATCGCCAGGACGGGCACTACATCGACGACCTCGGCTCGCTCAACGGCACCTACGTGAACCGGCGCCGGATCGAGTCGCACCGGCTCGACGACGGCGACGAGATCCAGATCGGCAAGTACAAGCTCAGCTACCTCGAGCGGGATGAGGAGTAGGCGATGGCCGTGGTGACCAGCAAGGGCCCGGCGAGCGACGAGCGCGGCAGCGACGCGCGCTCGAGCCGCGACGGCGGCGGCGACTCCAGGCCGCGCAAGGCGCTGACGATCGGCGCCGTCGCGAAGATCCTCGGCCAGGAGTTCGACGACATCTCGATCTCCAAGATCCGGTACCTCGAGGACCAGAAGCTGCTCGCCCCGCGGCGCACAGCCGGGGGCTACCGGCTCTATAGCCAGGCCGATGTCGAGCGCCTGCGGGCCATCCTGCGGATGCAGCGCGACGAGTTCCTGCCCCTGCGGGTGATCCGCCAGGAGCTCGCCAGCGGCGACTTCACAGGACGCCGCCCAAGCGACGAGAGCCAGAAGCGGCGCGCCGCGTCGGTCGGCGAGCCGGTGCGCGGCTTCGGCCGCGAGGAGCTGCTGGCGGAGGCCGGCGTCGGCGACCAGTTCCTGCGGGAGCTGCAGGAGTTCGGGATCGTCGCCGCCAAGCGCCGTGACGGCCGCGAGGCCTACGACGAGACCGACCTCGAGATCGTTCGCGCCGCGGCCGAGCTGTCCCGGTTCGGTGTCGGTGGCCGCAACCTGCGGGTCTTCAAGACCTCGGCCGATCGCGAGGCCGCGCTGCTCGAGCAGCTCCTGAGCGCGCAGCTGCGCTCCCGCAGCCAGGCGCGGCGCAAGGAGGCGGTCGAGAACCTCGAGAGCCTCGCCGCGGTCTGCGGCCACCTCAAGCACCTGCTCCTGGTCCGGGACCTGCGGCGGCTGAAGTCGGCCGCGGAGTAGGACCCCGCCGATGCCGCGCGTCTCGCGCATGCGGCTGATCGCGGCCCCGTCGGACCGCGTCTGGGACCTGGTCTCGGACCCGCACAACCTCCCCCGGTGGTGGCCGCGCGCGATCCGGGTCGAGGACGTGCGCCAGGTCGACGGTGAGGCCCAGTGGACGAGCGTGCTCGAGACCGAGCGCGGCACCGGGGTCCGCGCCGACTTCCGCTGCACCGAGTCGAGCGAACGCGAGCGCTACGCCTGGGAGCAGCAGATCGAGGGCACGCCCTTTGAGCGCGTTCTGCGAGCCGCCAGGCTGGAGATCGGGATGCGGCCCGATGGGGAGGCGACCGAGGTCACGCTGACCAGCGAGGAGGCCCTGCGCGGGATCTCCCGCCTCGGGTCCTCGATGATGAAGGGCGCCGCACGCGGGCGGCTCGACGAGGCCCTCACTGGGATCGAGCGGGTGCTGGTGGCATGACGCCGGACGGGGCTGCACGGTCGAAGTGGTGGGGCTGGGGCGACCCGCAGAAGCGCACGCCGCTGTCCGAGCGCGGGCTGGCGATGCTGCGGGCCGAACTCGGCGAGGCCGAGCCCACGCAGCGGGTCGAACTGGACGAGGTCGCCCTCGCGGCACCGAGAGCGCTACCGACGGCGATCGGCGAGACCGTGGGGGCCGCCGGGGTCCTCACCGCCCACGAGCAACGCGTCCGCCGCGCGGCGGGGAGCGGCTATCCGGACCTGATCCGGTTGCGGACGGGCACGCTCGCGAACGGGCCGGACGGGGTGGTGATGCCCGGCAGCCCGGAGGAGGTTGCAGCGGTGCTCGAGGTCTGCGCCGCCGAGGGGGTCGCCGTGGTGCCGTTTGGCGGCGGCACCAGCGTCGTCGGCGGGGTCGAGCCGCTCGCCGGCGAGCACGACCGCGTGATCGCGCTCGACCTGCGGCGGCTCCGCGGGGTGATGGTCGACCCGGTCTCGCTGACGGCGACGCTCGGGCCCGGTCTGCGGGGGCCCGAGGCCGAGGAGGCTCTGCGCGCCCACGGGCTGACGATCGGCCACTTCCCGCAATCGTTCGAGTACGCGACGATCGGCGGGTTCGCGGCGACGCGCTCGGCCGGGCAGGCCTCGGCGGGGTACGGGCGCTTCGACGACCTCGTGACCTCGCTCGCGATGGCGACCCCGCTCGGCGAGCTGCGCACGCTCGCGACCCCGCACACGGCCGCCGGCCCCTCGCTGCGCCAGGTCGCGCTCGGCTCGGAGGGCGTGCTCGGGGCGATCACCGAGGTCACGGTTCGCGTCCGCCCGGCGCCGGAGAAGCGGCGGTACGAGGCCTGGATCGCCCCCGACTTCGCCGCGGGGTGCGAGCTGGTGCGCACGATGGCCCAGGAGGACGCGCTCGCCGACGTCACCAGGCTCTCCGACGAGTCCGAGACCCGCGTGACCATGGGGATGGCGCCGACATCGGGCGCCCAGCGGTCGCTGCTCGACGCGTACCTGCGGCTGCGCCGGCGCAGCGGCGGCTGCCTGATGATCTGCGGCTGGGAGGGCGAGCCCGAGTCCGTCGACCGTCGCCGGGCACTCTCGGCCCGCCTGCTGCGCAGCGGCGGCGCCGCGGCGCTCGGTGAGCGCCCGGGCCGGGCCTGGGAACGCGGGCGTTACGACGGTCCGTACCTGCGCGACGAGCTGCTCGACCTCGGCTACCTGATCGAGACGCTGGAGACCTCCCACACCTGGTCGCGCCTCGGCGAGCTCTACCGGGCCGTCGGCGGAGCGCTGGACGCCGCGCTGCGCGGGCAGGGAACTCCGGGGATCGTCATGTGCCACCTCTCGCACGCCTACCGCGACGGCGCCTCGCTGTACTTCACGTTCGCCGCGCGCGGGCGGCGCGGTGAGGAGATCGAGCAGTGGCGGGCGGTGAAGTCCGCCGCCTGCGAGGCGATCGTCGCCACCGGCGGCACGATCACCCACCACCATGCGGTCGGCCGCGACCACGCGCCCTACATGGCAGCGGAGGTCGGCGACGTCGGGATCGAGGCCCTGCGGGCGCTCAAGGCGCGGTTGGATCCGGCCGGGATCATGAACCCCGGCAAGCTGCTCCCGGGCTGAGACGCCCGGCGGGGCCGATCAGCCGCTGCCGGCCTGCGGGGCCGCGGCCTTCGGGATCCGCCCGCGGAGGACCACCTCGCCGGGCTCGTCGATCACCAGGGCGGTGCTCTTGATCGCCTTGCTCACGAGCTTGCGGATCGCCGAGATCGGCGCGACCGAGACGTCCACGTAGCGGACCCGGGCGACGATCGGCAGGACCGCGGCCGGGATCGAGTAGCGGTCCTGGAAGCTGCCGTTCTCAGAGACCGCCAGCGGCGACAGCGGGTATCCCTTGTCGCCCGTGAGCATCAGCCAGATCACATAGGTGCGATCCGCGGGCGCCGGGTCGAGGCCCTTGACGGAGACGTCGACGTAGGGCTGGTCACCTGTCGCGAGGCCGAAGATCGCGGTCCCGCTCGCGTTGCCGCCCGAGACGGGGCGCAGCGCCACCCGCTGGATCTGTTCGTCGCTCTGCGAGGCGGTCGTCGTCGTGCTGGTGGCGTCGGCGGTCGCCGCGCCCTCGTCGCCGCCACCGAAGGCGCCGGTCACGCCGAGGACGACGGCGACGACGATCACCGCGGCGCTGGCGCAGATCACGATCAGCCGCGTCTGCGCCGAGGAGAGGCCGCTGCGCTTGCGCTCGGACTCGGCCGCGGACGTCGCGGGAGGCGGGGGAGGGGTCCGCCGCCGCAGGACGCCGCCGGCGGGGCGCGGCTGGCCGGGAAGGCGCGGCAGGTCCGCCGCCGGGAAGAGCTCGCTGAGGCGAGTGGAGAGCTCGGCGGCGAGCGCGTAGTCGGCGGGGTCGTCGCGCAGGTGGCGGGACGCGTCGGCGCGCCCGATCGGGTCCGCCTGGCCGAGCAGGTAGTCGGTGAGCCCCACGTTGCGATCCGGGTCGGCGCCGCCGAGCTCGGTGAGCGCGGCGCGGGCGCGGGCGCGGACCTCGGACTCGGGCTGTCCGAGCAGCTGCGCGAGGTCGTCGTAGCTCTTGCCCCGCTCGAGCAGCAGCTGCAGCGTCGCCCGCTGGTCGGCAGTCATCGCCATCGCGCGAAAGCCTAGGGATTGGGGGATCTCCGCCACGCAGCCCGCCTGGCGCCGGTGGATAGGCTGCGCCGATGCAGGCCTCGACCCACCTCGCGGAGCTGCTCGGGATCGAGATCCTCGATCCGGGGCCCGACCCCGCCCGCGCCCGGCTCGAGGTGACCCCCTCCGTCTGCCAGCCGTTCGGGATCGTCCACGGCGGCACCTTCGCCGCGCTGGCCGAGACCCTGTGCTCGCTGGCGACCTACGAGGCGGTGAAGGACGACGGCATGCTCGCGCTCGGGCAATCCAACCAGGCGAGCTTTATGCGGCCGATCAGCGCCGGGAGCGTCCACGCCGAGGCGCGCCCCCGGCACCGCGGCCGCACGACCTGGGTCTGGGACACGGAGATCACCGACGACGACGGCCGTCTCTGCGCGCTCGTTCGGATGACGGTCGCGGTTCGCCCGGCGCCCTAGTCGTCCTCGGACACCCGGAGCACTACCTTGCCCCGCGTCCCCGGCTCCATCGCCCGCTCGAACGCCGCCCGGAAGTCGTCGAGCGCGAAGACGCTGTCGATCGCCGGACGGAGCTCGCCGCCGTCGACAAGCCGCGCGAGCTCGATCAGCTGCGCGCGGCTCGGCTCGACCGTGAAGTAGACGCTGCGGACCTGCAGCTCCGGGCCGGTCGCGGGCGGCTCCTCGACGATCGAGACGAGCCTCCCGCCCGGCCGCAACACCGTCGGCGAGCGCTCGAGCCGCTCGCCGCCGGCGGTGTCGAAGACGAGGTCGACGGGCTCGACGACGTCGGTGAAGCTGTCCGCGGCGTAGTCGACCACCTGGTCGGCCCCGAGCGCCCGCGCGCGCTCGACCGACCCCGCCGAGGCGGTCCCGATCACCTGCGCGCCGCGCTGGCGGGCCAGCTGGGTCGCGAACTGGCCGACCCCGCCCGCGGCGCCGTGGATCAGCACCCGCTCGCCCGCCTCCAGGCCTCCGTGATCGAACAGCCCCTGCCAGGCCGAGAGGCCCGCGAGCGGGATCGACGCACTCTCGACCGCGTCGGTGGCCTCCGGCTTCGGCGCGAGCCGCGAGGCCGGAACCGTCGCGTAGTCGGCGGCGACGCCGTCGCGGTCCCATCCGGTGAGCGCGTAGACGCGATCGCCGACGGCGACCCCGGCGACGTCGTCGGCGATGGCGGCGACCACGCCACAGAGCTCGTAGGAGGGGATCGCTGGCAACCGGTCGAGCGGCCACTCCAGCTCGTCCCGGGTGATCGCCGCCGCCTCGACCCGGACCAGCGCCTCGCCAGGCCCGGGCACCGGGGTGGCGATCCGCTCGTTCACGAGCTGCTCGGGGCCGCCCGGCGCCGTGAGGCGCACCGCGCGCATGGTCTCCGCGACCACGTCAGCCGCCGAACCTGTTGGTGATCGGCAGCCGCCGGTCGCGGCCGAACGCCTTGCTCGTGATGCGAATCCCGGGCGGCGCTTGGCGGCGCTTGTACTCGGCCAGGTCCACCAGCCTGATGATCTCGTCCACGGCGTCGGCCGGCAGCCCCTCGGCGACCAGCTCCCCGCGCGACAGGTCGCGCTCGACGTAGCCCTCGAGCACCCGGTCGAGCAGCTCGTACGGCGGCAGCGAGTCCTCGTCGCGCTGATCGGCGCGAAGCTCGGCCGAGGGGGCGCGTTCGAGCACCGAGCGCGGCACCAGGTCGCGCCCGGCGCGCACGTTTCGATGGTCGACGAGCTCGTAGACGAGCTGCTTCGGCACGTCCTTGATCACGGCGAGGCCGCCGGCCATGTCCCCGTAGAGCGTCGCGTAGCCGACCGACATCTCGCTCTTGTTGCCCGTGGTGAGGACGAGCGCGCCGCGGTCGTTGGACAGGGCCATCAGCAGGTTGCCCCTGATGCGAGCCTGGATGTTCTCCGCCGCCAGCCCCTCGCCGCTCCAGCTCCCTGCGAGCGTCTCGTGGTAGGCGTGAGCCGCGGCGTCGATCGGCAGCTCGATCAGCTCCGCGCCCAGGGTCGCGGCGATCGCGCGGGCGTCGGCCTGCGTCCCCTCGCTCGAGTATCGGGAGGGCATCACCACGCAGGTGAGCCGTTCGGCGCCGAGCGCATCGGCCGCGACGAGCGCCACCAGCGCCGAGTCGATGCCTCCCGACAGGCCCACGATGGCGCGCTCGAAGCCGTTCTTGCGGGTGTAGTCGTGCACGCCGAGCACGAGCGCCTCATAGACCTCGTCCAGGTCATCGAGCGGCTCCTCCAGCCGTCCCGGCGGCCCGCCGAGCTCCCACAGCAGCAGGTCGGGGGCGAACTGCCGGGCCCTGGCCACGGTCTCGCCCGCGGCGTCGACGACGAAGCTGTGGCCGTCGAAGACGAGCTCGTCCTGGCCGCCGACCAGATTGCAGAAGGCGATCGGCACGCCGTAGGCGCGGGCCCGCTCCGCGAACATCTCCTCGCGCTCGATGCCCTTGCCGCGCAGGTAGGGCGAGCCCGACGCGTTCAGGAGGAGTTGCGCCCCGGCCTGCGCCTCCAGCGAGCCGGGCGGCCCCGGCTCCCAGAGGTCCTCGCAGATCGTGAGCCCGAGGCGCGTTCCGCCGAGCTCGATCAGCTGCGGCTCCCCACCGGGCTCGAAGTAGCGGACCTCGTCGAAGACGCCGTAGTTGGGGAGCCGGTTCTTGCGGTAGACGGCCTCGATCTCGCCGTCCCGCAGGGCCGCGAGCGAGTTGTGGACCGGGCGCCTCGCGGGGCCGTCCGGCAGCCGGTCGGAGCGCTCACCGGCGGCGGGCTCGGCGAATCCGACCAGCGCCGTGATCCCCCGCGCCTCGCCCGCGAGCCGCTCGAGCGCGGCGACGTTTGCCTCGGCGAAGTGGTGCTTGAGATAGAGGTCCTCAGCCGGGTAACCAGGGAGTGAGAGCTCGGGCAGGACGACGAGTTCCGCCCCCGCCTCGCGGGCGTCGGCGATCGCCGCGGCGATCAGCCGGGCGTTGCCCTCGATGTCACCGACGGTGGGGTCGATCTGGGCCAACGCAACCGTTAGTCCACTGGGGGGTTGGTTCATCGGCACACAGTATGTTCAGACGCTTGATCGACATCCGGAACCAGGTGGGGACGGTGACCGTGCTCATGGCCGCGGTCGGCGCCCTCGCCGGGCCGGCGGCGGCGCTCGCGCAGCAGCCCGCGACCGCTCCGTCCGTAGCCGTCGCCTCGCAGGCGCTGACGGCCGCGCAGCAGGCGCTCGCGCCGGCCGACGGAGCGGCCGTGACCGAGGCGGCGCCGCAGGCGAGCGCGGCCCTCAACGGCCTGGCCGCCGCCTACCCCGAGCTGGGCGACCGCGCGCGTCGCGAGGCCCGCGGGCTGCTGGCCCGCCCAACCGACGGCGCCGCGGACCGCTTCGGCGACGGCTACCCGGCCGGCGCCCCGGTCGCGAGCGCGGAGAGCCCGCACTTCTGCGTCTTCTGGGTCTCCGACGCCGGCTACGCCGACGCGCCCCGCCTCGCCGACTCCGACCTCGACGGCGTGCCCGACTACGTCGAGTCGATCCTCGGGATCGCGGAGTACTCGTACGGGATCGAGGTCGCTCCCGGACCGCTCGGCTGGGCGCCCCCGAAGCCCGACGTGCAGGGCTGCGGCACCGACCCGAGCCTGCGGGCGGACATCTACCTGAAGGAGATCGGGACCGAGGGGCTGTTCGGTTACGAGTCGCCCGATCCGGGTCAGGGCCGGCAGCGCAGCCAGTACGGCTACCTGGTGCTCGACGACGACTACTCGCCGGACGAGTTCCCGGGGTTCGCGAACCCGTCGGTGCCCGCCAGCGTCACCTTCGCCCACGAGTTCAACCACCTGCTGCAACAGAACTACGACAGCTTTCAGGACCTGTGGATGTTCGAGTCGACGGCGGTGTGGGCCGAGGAGAAGGTCTACCCGCAGATCAACGACTACGTCAACTACGTCCACGCGTTCGCCAGCTTCCCGGGCGCGCCGATGACGACGGCGTTCCCGCCGCAGAAGCGCAAGTCGCTGAAGATCTACGGCTCGGCCGTCTGGAACCACTGGCTCGACACGGGCGGCGGGGGCTACGGCGCCGGCGCGATTCGACACGCCTGGGAGGTCTCCGACGTCGCCAAGCCGCACGACTTCTCGCTCGCCGCGTATGACCGGTCGATCTCGCGGGCGGGCGGGCGCAGCTTCAGCCGCGAGTTCGCCTCGTTCGCCGCGGCGACGGCGGAATGGCGCACGGGGCTCGGCAACTTCCCCGACCACGCCATGTACCCGGACGTGAAGCGCAACCGCGGGCTGCACCGGGGCAGCGGCGAGTCGTTCGACCTTCAGCACACGGCGTACCGGCTGTTCTCGGTCGAGCCCGGGCGCTCAAACGACGAGATCAGCCTCCGGCTCACTGCCGAGTCCGGCGTCCGGTCGGCTGTGGCGCTCGTGGCGCGAAAGGGCGACCCGCTCACGGGCACGGTCACGCGCCGGCTCAAGTTCGTCGACCAGGGCGGGCGCACCTCGGTGACGCTCGAGCGCCCCCACCGCTACGAGCGGATCACCGGCGTGATCGTCAACGCCGACGCCCGCGTGAGCGGGTTCACCGCGGGCGACTGGGTCTACAGCAAGGACGGCTCACGCTTCCATGCGCGGCTGATCGGCTAGACCCCGGTCAGGGCCGCTGCAGCCGCGTGCTGCCGATGTTGGTGACGATCAGGGCCACCACGGTGACCAGGTAGATCTGCCCGATCAGCGCCTCAGTGATCGCCAGCGAGCGCCCCAGGTCGTGCGCGGCGGTCAGGTCGCCGTACCCGGTCGTGGTCATGGTGACGAAGCTGAAGTACAGGAAGTCCGAGATGCCGCCGCCATGCTGCTGGGCGAAGAAGCTGCCGTCCTCGACCGCGGAGATGACCCCGTAGGCGAACGCGAACCCGCTGCCGATCAGCAGGTAGACGCAGAGCACACCGGCCATCGTCCGCAGCGTGATCGCGTGGTCGCGGCGCGCCTGGACGACGATCCCGCGGATGATCGCCGCCGGTGCCAGGACCACGAACAGGAACCCGAGCAGGCGCCCGGCGCCGTCGTCGAGCTCACCCGACCCGATCAGGATCCCGGTCGCGGCCAGGAACGCGATCACGGCGATCGCGACGGCGGCGTGGATGAGCCAGGTGCGCACCCCGGAAACGTGCAGGGCGGCGATCAGCGTCAGGCCCTGGAGCCCGATCGTGATCACCTGGGCGACGTCGGACTCCGGCGCGGCGAGCTGGAACGTGATCGAGACCAGGATCAGGACCAGCAACCACCCGTACCCGAACCCGTCGCCGTGCGTGTGGCGCTGCAGCAGCGGTGCGTCGCTCGGCAGGGAGGACCCGGACATCGGCCCCTTTCATACGGCGCGGGCCGGACGGAGGCGACGGGCTGGTAGCCTCGCGCCGCGATGGCCAGCGACGAGTTCCGGGTCGAGGTTGACATCCACGAGTCGGTCCACGGCCGGCTCACCGAGAAGCTGCGCTCTCTCGATCTCGACGACGAGGTCAAGGACCGCCTCGGCGACCGCGTGATCGTCACCCGCGACGGGGAGAAGATGTACGTCTACACCCAGTCGGCCGATGCGGCGAAGGAGGCCGAGCGGGTCGTGGGTGAGGTCCTCGGCGAGGAGGGCCTCGAGGGCGAGGTCAGGCGCCGCCGGTGGAACCAGGGCGAGCGCTTCTGGCAGGACGCCGACGAGGAGCTCGAGCCGCCGGACCCGTCAACCCCGCCGGACCCGGCCGAGCACGCCACCAACCGGGACGTCCCGCACCCCCTCTTCGTCTACATCGAGGGGCACGAGCCAGAGTTCCTGCGCGACCTGCTCTGAGCGCGGACGCGCGGTAGCGAAGTGGCCGATGGAGGCCACTTCGTGACTTGAGCCCACGCGATCCGAGCCGACTGACGTTCTGCACCCACCAGGTGCAAAACGTCAGCCTCGTGATCCACCGAGCAGCGGGCCCGGCGGCGTGAGCCGCGCGACGACCTCGAACTGCGACATCAGGCCGTGGTCCTCGTGGTCGAGCATGTGGCAGTGGATCACGTACTTGCCGGTGAAGTCGCTGAAGTGGCCGGCGACGCGGATGCGGTCGCCCGGCTCGAGCAGGAAGGTCTCCTTCAGGCACCGCTCCCAGGGCTTGGGCGAATGCCCGTTGCGCTCGAGCATGTACCAGTCGGTCGAGTGCATGTGCATGGCGTGGGCGACCGCCGTGCGGTTGTGAAGCTCCCAGGTCTCGGTCGTCCCCAGCACCGGGAAGGCCTGCGACTGCGAGGGGTCGAATGTCTTGCCGTTGATCAGCCAGGTCGGCGTGAAGCCCTTGCTGATCGTCAGCTTCCACTTGCGGTCGGGGGTGGGGGAGGCGTCGTTGACCCAGTCGGGCAGCGGCCGCAGGCTCGCCGGGATCCGGCTGGTGTCCGTGGCCTTGCGGCCGACCCGGAACTCCATCAGGTCACCGTCGAAGGTGTGCGACGCGAGCCCGCCGTCCTGGGGCCGGCGGCGGCTTCGCAGCCGGACGCGCTCGCCGGCGAGGTGGCGAAAGTCGAGGATCAGCTCGACGCGCTCGCCGGGGCTGATCAGCGCCCGGCGCCGCTTGATCGGGCCCGGCATCAGGCCGCTCTCGGTCGCGATCTGGGTCAGCTTCGAGCCGTCGGAGAGCTCGAGGTTGAAGAGGCTGAAGTTGGCCGCGTTGAGGATCCGCACGCGGTAGCGGGCGGCCCGCACCTTGTGGTACGGACGATCGACGCCGTTGACGAGCGCCAGACGGCCGAAGACCCCGTCGTTGGGCGCGTGGGCGCCGCTCGCGAACGGGTCGGTGAGCTGGTTGTGCTTGTCGAAGGAGCGGTCGACGAGCATCAGCGGGATGTCGCGCTCGCCGGCCGGCAGGGGCAGCGATGAATCCAGCTCGTCGTCGATGATCATCATCCCGGCGAGCCCCCGCCACACGTTTTGGGCCGTGCGCTCGAGTCGGTGGTCGTGGTACCACTGAAATGCGGCCCGCTCGGGACCGCCGTCCTCGATCAGGTCGTAGCGGTAGGTGCGCTCGCCGCCGGGCTCGATCAGCAGGTCGTTGCCCGAGTCGGCGGGCGCGAGCCGATCCGAGATCCGGCAATACAGCGCGCGCGGCTGGCGGGCCGTGAGGCCGCCGGGCTGACCGTCCTCGGAGGAGCGGTTGTGGCCGCCGTGGAGGTGAACGCTGAGCTCGCCGGCCTTCGGCGGCAGCCGGTGCACGAACGTGACGTCCGTCGGCTGCCCCGACGGGCGCCGGATGGTCGGGCCCGGGAAGGAGCCCCCGTAGGTCCACATCTTGGTCTTCGGCCCCGGGAGGATCCCGATGCGCGCCTGGCGCATCTCGATCCGGATCTGCGGATCGCTGAGGACCGGCGGGATCCGCAGCCGGGCCCTGAAAGCCGCGCTTGGCCTGCTCGGCGGCCATCGCGGGCAGGCCGAGACCGCCGGGTCGCAGGCGGACCGGCAACACCAGTGCCAGCCCGCCCGCGGCCGCGGCGGAGAGCAGCGCTCGACGCGAAAGGCGCCCGTCCATGGGTACCGCTGCTCGTGGCCGGTCGCTAGTCGACGACCTCGATCTCGCCCTGCATGAACGGGTGGACCGCGCAGAAGAAGTGGAGCGTCTTGCCCGGCTTCGCCGTCACCTTGCGGCTGAACGTCGCGCCCTTGCGCTCCGCGACCCAGGAGTCGCCCTTCCGCTTCAGGTTGCCCTGACGGTCCCAACCCTGCTTGCCGACCTCGACGGGGTTCTCACCGATCTGGCCGGTCTGCAGGTCGACGTCATGCCACTTGACCACGGAACCGCAGATGCCCTTGAGCTTCTTCTCGCAGGCCTTGATCTGCTTCTTCTTGGTCGGCAGGACCTTCGGGGCCACGAGCGAGAACGTGTGTGGCCCGACCTGCGCGGGGTTGGTCTTGTTCTTGATCTTCAGGTTGGTGCCGGCCTCCACGGTCGCGGGACCGCTGAAGAACAGGTCCTTGCCCTTGCGCTCCATCTTGATCACGGTGGCGTTCTTGCCCGAGGTGCTTGCCGCGGCGGGCCCACCGCCGGTCAGCACCAACGCGAGTGCCCCGAGCGCGGCAAGCGCTATGAGCACGCGCAGGGTCTTCGTTTTCTTCATGGACATCCTTCCTTCGCCGCGTCATCCGCGACGTGTCCGTTCGACCGTGGGAACTAGGTGAGTGGGCTCCCCTGTACCGGCTCACTCTTCCGGCGGTCGAGAGTGTGGCTACGGGCGCACCATAACGCCGAGGCGGCGCGCCAACCTAAAATTCAGCCGGTTTTCACCCGCTCGCGGCGGCTTTCTCCGCGGCCGCGGAGTCCTTGGAGGAGCGTCGCTTGGGCTCGGCCGGCGCGGCAGCGCCGAGCTCGTCGAGCGAGGCGGAGAGGTCACCGGCAAGCGCGTCGAGGTCATCGAGCGCGTCGTAGTCGCCGATCAGCCCGAAGTTGATGCGGCCGTTGTAGCTCATGATCCCGAAGCAGACCGCCTGGCGCTTGGCGAGCGGGACCATGGGATAGATCGCCTCGAGCTGGCGGCCCAGGAGATAGAGCGGGAACTGCGGGCCCGGGATGTTGGTCACGACGAGGTTGAAGAACCGCTGGCGCGACTGCAGGCGGGCCGCCTGGCCGGCGATCGTGGGCGGCGCGAAGTCCGCCAGCTCGGTCATGAGCGTCGCGCCCACAGCCTGCTTGGACTGTTTGAGGTCGCCCATCGTGTCGCTCACCATCCGCAGCCGCTTGAGCGGGTTGTCGCACCAGACCGGAAGCGGCGCCATGTAGGAGGACACCCGGTTGCCCAGGGCCCCGTGCTCGTCGTCGCCGCGGACGCTGATCGGGACCATCGCCCGCAGCTCGAGGTCGAGGGTCGAGTAGCCCCGGGCTCGCATGTAGCGTCCGAGCGCTCCGCCGACCGCCGCGAGGACGACGTCGTTGACCGTGCCGCCGGCGAAGTTCTTGATGCGCTTGATCTCCGCGAGCTCGACGCTCACCGTGGCGAAGCGCCTGTAGGGCCCGATCTCGACGTTGAACGGCGAGCTCGGAGCGGCGAAGCTCGTGCGCGCGAAGGCGCCCGCTGCCTCGGCCGCATCGACCGCCGCCCGCGCCACGCGCCGCGGGGCGCGAAACGCCGCGCGCACGCCGCGCGCGATCTCGGCCGGGCTGGTCGCGCGCTCCACGAGCGCCTCGCCGAGCATCTGAGCGTCGCTGGGCTCGGGCCGGGGGGTCCAGGGCTGGGGCTCGGGGACCGACTCGGGCTCGCGGGCCGCGTCGAAGAGGACCGTGGTTATGTCAACCCCGGAGACGCCGTCGACGAGCGCGTGGTGGCTCTTGGTGACGAGCGCGAAGCGCCCGCCCTCGACCTTGTCGATCAGCCACATCTCCCACAGCGGCTTCGAGCGGTCGAGTCGCTGCGAGAACACGCGCGCCGCCAGAATCCGCAGCTGCTCGAGGCTGCCCGGGGCGGGCAGCGCGGTGTGGCGGATGTGGTAGCGCAGGTTGAAGTGCGGGTCGTCGACCCACTTGGGCCGGCCCTGGCCGAGCGGGACCATGCGCAGCTTCTGGCGGAACCGCGGCACCAGGTGAAGGCGCGAGTCGATGTGGTCGCACAGCTCGTCGTAGGAGGGGGGAGGCCCCTCGAACAGGGTCGTGGAGGCGACGTGCATGTGGGCGGGGCCTCGCTCGAGGTGCAGAAACGACGAATCGAGGCCGGTCAGGCGATCGGAGCTCATTGCGTTGATGATCGCAAACCCATTAATTCCGTGAGCGGCGTCACATAATGACCCCTTGATTGCGCCCGCCGGCGCTAGAGTCGGCGGGCAGGGACATAACCGAGAAACGCGAGGTAAGCGATGGAGGAAATAGAGGAGCCGCTCTCGGAGGAGGAGCGCCACCGCGAGGAGCAGCGCGCCGTCAGCGAGGCGGGCGGGGGCGAGGCCGAGGGCTTCGAGCTCGCGGAGCAGGAGCTGATCGAGCACGCATCGCACGGCGACTCCGGCCCGGATCCCAGCAATCTCGCCGGCGAGCCCGAGGAGTACGCCGGAGGGGAATACGGCGAGGCCGACCACGAGCGTTCGAGCGAGGAAGAGGACGAGGAGGCGTAAGGGACTTGGGCTCCGAGGCCAAGAACCTCGAGGCGATCTCGAAGGCGATCGACCAGCACAACTCGACCTGCCCCTGGCCGGCGGCCGAGGTGCGGATGAACCCCTACGAGCTCGAGCGGCTCGGCTGGGAGGAGATCCGCGGCCTGCCGCTCGTCGCCGATCCCGCGATCGGCACCGGGCGCTTTCGGATCGTCTGCTCGCGCGACGGCTCGGGTGAGGAGATCGAGGAGGTCGAGGCCATCGGGAGCCCGGTGGAGGTCCCGGCCGAGATCGGCGTCGGCGGCGATCCGCCTACGGGGCCGCCGGTCTAGGAGCCGGACGGGGCGAAGCGCCGCCGCAGCGCCCGCTTGCGATCCTCGAGGGAGCTGATCTCGGCGTCGTCACCGAGCGCCGGGATGAGGTCGGCGACCTGGCCGCCAATCTCGGCGCGCATCCGCTTTTCGTCGAGCGTGCCGCCCTCGATCGCCGGCGTGCAGCAGTGCGGCCGCAACGAGCGGCTGATCACAGCCGGCCGTCGCGGAGCAGGCCGGCGGTCTCGACCGCGTGCTCGAGCAGGGGCACGTTGTCGTCCGGGCGGCGCTCGTCGCCATACGCGGCGGCGGCAAGGGCGTAAGCGCGGATCAGCAGGGGTGAGCCGGCAACCCAATCGGGGCGATGAGCGGGCATCCGGTCCCGGTGGGCTCTTCGACCCGGCGACCGCGTGCGGTGTGCTCACTGGACCCCCTTCCTTTCATGTAGCCCCACCGGGTGGGTGGGACTCGGGTCTCCATACCACTCGAAGCAACGTTTTCGAGCCGGGGGGAGTTTCGCTGTCCGCCCGTAAAGGTAGCTAAAGGGGGTCGCGAAATCGCGAAATTTGGTTCAGAGGTTGAGCCCAAGCTCGCTCGTGACCTTCTGGGCCCAGATGTTGAGCTCGGTGAAGCCGCCGCTGAGGATGAGGACGCCCATCGCGATCAGGATCCCGCCGCCGACGCCGACGATCGCGCGGTAGTGGCGCTTGATCACGCTGAACGCCGTCGTCGCGCGCGAGAAGGCGAGCGCCGTGATCAGAAACGGCACGGCGAGCCCGAGCGAGTAGACGGCGAGCAGGAAGGCGCCGTGCGCGGCCTCGCCTTGGATCCCGGCGAGCGTCAGGATGCCGCCGAGCGCCGGCCCCGTGCACGGGGTCCAGGCGATCGAGAACGCCGCGCCGGCCACGATCGGCCCGCCCTTGCCGGCGCGCGCCAGCAGCGCCTCGAGGTGCCACTCGCGGTTCAGGCGGTCGATGAAGGTCGCGGCGATGAACAGCACGCCCATGACGATCAGCAGCACGGCCCCGATGTTGGTCAGCAGGTCCTGGTTGTCGCGCAGGCGCTCGCCGAGCGCCGTCGCGGTGAGCCCGAGGAGGATGAAGACGGTCGAGAACGAGGCGATGAAGAGGAGGCTCGGCACCAGGACGCGGCGCCAGCTGGTCGCCTCGATCTCGTCGACGCGGACGCCGGTGATCACCGAGAGGTAGCCGGGGACGAGCGGCAGCACGCAGGGGGAGAGGAAGGACACCAGCCCGGCGGCGAAGGCGACCGGAACGTCCGCTCCGTTGACGGGGTCCATGCGGAGTTTGTAGCGCGCGCGGAGGCGCTCGGTCAGTTGAGCGCGGCGGCCAGACGGCGCCGATGCTCGCGGGCGAGCTCGTGATCGGCCCCGAGCTCGGCGAAGATGCCGACCATGGCCTGGCGAATCAGATCGCGCCGATCGGCGTCGGCCTCCTCACCGATCGCCTCCTGGAGCCCCTCGAGGGCCGTCTCGTAGTCGCCCGCGTCCCAGGCGTCGAAGGCTCCCGCCAGCCCCGGCTCGGTCTCGCCGTCGCTCGCGAGCTTCGCCCGCGCCGCGAGTCCCTCGGCGAGAAAGTCTCCCCGGAGCGGCTCCAGCAGCTCCAGCGCCTCCCCTGTATCACCGCGCCCGAGCAGGATCCGCCCGAGCCCCGCAGCCGCCCCCCGGTGGCTGGGATCAAGCGCCAGTGCCTGGCGCAGCGAGGCCTCGTCCCCGGCGGCGGCGAGCTCGTCGGCGGGCGACGGCACCAACTCGTCGAGGAAGCGCTCGATTTGCGCCGGCGGGATCGCGCCGGTGAACTCGGCCACGACCTGGCCGTCACGAAACGCCTTTACGGCGGGGATCCCGCGGATGTCGAAGCTCTGGGCCAGCGCCTGGTTGGCGTCCGTATCGACCTTCGCCAGGGCGACCTTCCCGCCGCGCTTCTGCACCGCCGCCTCGAGCGCCGGGCCGAGCTGCCGGCACGGCCCGCACCACTCGGCCCAGAAGTCGACGACGACCGGGAGCTCCCGGGACCGTTCGACGACCTGGTCCATGAAATTCGCTTCGCTGACGTCGCTGATCACGCTAGCGCCGAGGTTAGCGAGCGGGCACAATCAACCCGATGGCTGAACCGGACGTCGACGGCTCGCTGCGCGGCCAGCTGCTGATCGCCTCACCGGCCCTCGTGGACCCGAACTTCGCCCGCTCGGTGGTCCTGATCACCGAGCACGGACCCGAGGGGGCGATGGGGGTGGTCCTCAACCGGCCCTCGGAGACCGAGGTCGCCGAGGTCGCGACCGAGCTCGGCGACGTCGCGGGCTCCGAGCCGGTGTTCATCGGCGGCCCGGTGCAGCCGCAGGCGCTCGTCGTGCTGGCCGAGTTCAGCGATATCGAGGCGGCCGCCTGGATCGTGGTCGCCGACGTCGGCTTCGTCGGCGCCGAGACGAGCTACGACGACCTCGACAGCGCCATCCGTCGCGGCCGCGTCTACGCCGGTTACTCGGGCTGGGGCGCGGGCCAGCTCGAGGCGGAGATCGAGGAGGAGGCGTGGATCATCGAGGCGCCGCTGCCGGCCGAGCTGTTCGCCGACGACCCCGAGCTGCTCTGGCACACGGTCCTCGCCCGCAAGGGCGGGCAGTTCGCGCTGCTCTCGCGGATGCCTGACGACCCGAGCCTCAACTGAGGCGGCGCGGCGGATGATCGAGCGCGGTGGGGAGGGATGACGGCGTCCGCGCTCGCCGCACGCGTGCCGGAGGCCTGGGGGATGCGGGGGGACCCGTACCCGGCGATCCGGCGCGGCCTGCTGGTCGCGGCCCCGGTCGGGGTCCTGCTGCTCAGCGAGCTCGCGTGGTCTGACACGCTCGCCGCGGGGCTCTCGACCTCGGCGATGATCTGTGGCTTCGTGGCCTTCGACGCGCCGGCCCGGGTGCGCGTGCGCTGGCACATCCTGAACGCGCCGTTCGTTGGCCTGGCCGCCGGGCTGGGGGTGCTCACGACTCCCTCGGTCGTGCTCGCCGTGGCGGCGATGGCGCTCATCGCCGGGATCGCGGGCTACCTGGTCGCCGTCTCCATGCGGATGGCGATCGGCGCGCTCACGACGGTGCTGGCCCTGCTGATCACGCAGGGGCTCTTCATCCCGGTCGACCACACGCTGGAGGTGGTCGCGTACGGCGTCGGGGGATCGCTCCTGCAGGCGGCCGTGGCGGGCCTCGCGTGGCTGTTCTCCGACCGCGAGCGCGAGGAGTTCTCCTACGCGGCCGCCTGGAGGGAGACGATTGTGCGACTTCGCACGAACTTCAGGATGGCCAAGCCGGCGCTGCGGCACGGGCTGCGCTTCGGAACCGCGATGGCGGTCGGCGTCGCGATCTACCGGATCGCGGGCTTCGACGACCACGGCTACTGGGTGCCGCTGACGATCCTGTTCGTGCTCAAGCCCGATCCGGACCAGACGACCGAGCGGATCCTGATGCGCGCCGCCGGGACCGCGGTGGGACTTGTCGTGGCGACGGCGCTCGGCGAGGTGCTCACGAACGACCTGATCCCGGTGGTGATCGTCCTGACGCTGTCCTCAGCGCTCGCGTACGCGCTGCTGGCGATCGAGTACGCGCTGTTCACGACGGCGATCACCGTGTTCGTGGTGCTGCTGACCGATTCGCTGGGGGCGGCGCCGCTGGACGCGGCCGGCGAGCGGGCGCTGGGCACGCTGCTGGGGATCGTGGTGGCCGCCGTCGCCTTCAAGGCCTTCGGGGACCTGGACCGGGTCGAGGAGGAAAAACACGCCGAGGCGATCGCCTGAGGCGCCCGTGCGCGGCCTACGCGCGATAACGGAGGTTATGTAGACCTGGGCTGGAGTTATCCCGTGCCGGGTCACGCGTTTTGGAGTACACAGGCCGGGGTAATCTCCCCGTTGCCCGGGCCTCGTGCTCGGGCGAAGGTATCGAGGGCCCGGGTTGCCCCCCACCCGGGTCCTCACCTTTAATCCGACCGGGGATCGCGGGCGGGAGGCCCGTCGGCGGTTATCTTGCGCCAGCCACGATGAGCGCCCACCCACCGCACCGCCGACGCCCCGGGGACCTGCCGCCCCCGGCGGACCCGACCGACGCCCTCGCGACGGAGGAGCGGCTCCTCGAGAACTACGCCAGGACCCGCGACGAGGCCGCGCGCGAGGAGGTGGTGCGGCGCTTTCTGCCGTTCGCGCGCAGCCTCGCGATGCGTTACAGCGGTGGCGTCGAGCCGAGCGAGGACCTGTTTCAGGTCGCGAGCCTCGGGCTCGTCTCGGCCCTGGAGCGCTACGACCCGGCCCGCGGGGTCCCGTTCGCGGCCTTCGCCGGGCCGACGATCCTCGGCGAGCTGCGCCGGCACTTCCGCGATCGAGTCTGGACGCTGCGCGTGCCGCGCGGCCTGCAGGAGAGCATCCGGGCGGTCGAGGGCGCGATCACGAAGCTCAGTCACGAATTGGAGCGCTCCCCGACGGTGGCCGAGATCGCGGACCTGCTTGATATCAGCGAGGCCGACGTGCTGGAGGCGTTCGAGGGCAGCGCGGCGCGGCGCACGGTGTCGCTCGACCGGCCGACCACGGGCCCGGGCTCCGAGCCCGGCGACGAGGCCCCGATGGCCGAGCGGATCGGCACCGAGGATCCCGGCTACGAGCTGGTCGACGACCGGGAGGCGATCGACGCGGGCACCGATGCGCTCGACGACACGGAGCGCGAGGTGCTGCGGCTGCGCTTCGCCGAGGACATGACGCAGTCGAAGATCGCCGACGAGGTCGGCTACTCGCAGATGCACGTGTCGCGGATCCTGCGCCGTGCACTCAGCAAGTTGCGCGAGGCGGCCGGCGGCAACGACCCGCTCTAGCGGGCCCTACTCCGAGCGCCCGACCCGGATCGCCAGGAGCTCGCCGTCGTCCGTCGTGTCGACGCGGACCTCCTCGGCGAGCGTCTCGAGGGAGGCGTCGAGCAACGGGATGCGCATGCCGTCGAGCAGGCGCTGGCCGCCGCCGGCTCCGAGCGGTCCGACCCGGACCTCGAACGACCCGTCCTCCTCGGTGACCGCGATCCGCGCCGTGCCGCCGGGAAACCCGTCGGGCCCGCCGGCGGAGATCGCGTCGCTGAGCAGCACGGCGTCGGAGAGCTCGTCGACCGAGAGGTCGGCGCGCGTCGCGAACATTGAGATCACCCGCGAGAGGATCGGCGCCAACAGCTCGCCGGCCGGGAGGGCGATGCGGGTCTCGTCGGCCACCGCGGGAACCTCGATCTTCGGCTTGCCGTTGGAGGCGAACGGCACCGTCATCCGCACCTCGAGTGCCCCGCCCCGTCGCCCCGCTGATCTCGAGGCTGCGGGTGAGCGCCGCGATCAGCGGCAGGCCGAGGCGGAGGCTCGTGCGCTCGACGTCGGCCAGCGGCCGGATCCCGGCGCCGTAGTCGCGCACGCTGACGACGAGCGCGTCCTCGTCAGGCCACGCGTAGACCTCGAGCACCCCGGTCTCCTCGGCGGTGTAGGCGTGGAGCACCACGTTCATGCACGCCTCGGTGACCACCGTCTTCAGGTCGGCGATCTCCGTCGGCTCCATCTCCAGCGCCTCGGCGAGCCCCGCGAGCGCGTGACGGATCAGCGGAACGTTCGCCGCCTCCGCCGGCAGCGCGAACTCCACTCGGGACTCGTCTGGCACGGCCGTTTGGTACCCCCCGCTTCGGTCTACTAATCGCGCTTCCAGGCCCGACCCAGCAGCTTGCTGAGACGCCCGGTCTTGACGTTCGCGCTAAATGTCCCGGCGCCGCTCTCCGGCGGCGGCAGCTGCGCCACCTCGTCGGCTCCGATCGTCAACGTCACTCCGCGCTCAGCCGTGCGGCCGACCTCGGGGGCGTCCGCGAACCGCAGGACGCGGTCCGGGGTCTCGATCACGATCCCGTCGAGGATGTGCTCGCGGTAGTTATCGACGACCTGGTCGACGACGCCGACCGGGGTGCCGTCGACGGCATAGACCGGGGTCCCACGCGGGACCGCCGAGTAGTGGATTGCGGCGCCGTCGTCAATCACGGCGAAAATCATAGGCGAGCGGGACGCCGTGCCCTAGATTGCGGCCCGTGGCCGGCTACTCGGGGACCCCGCTGCCGAAGAAGCTCGGGATCAAACCCGGGTCCGTCGTCGCCTTCCGCTCGGCGCCGCCGGAGTTCGCGGCCGCGCTCGGGGAGCTGCCCGAGGACGTGCGGGTCAAGGGCCGCGCGGTGGCGCCCCTCGACGTCCTGGTCGCCTTCTTCGTCGACCGTTCGGAGCTCGATGCGCGCCTGCAGCCGCTCTCGCGGACGATCTTTCCGGACGGCGGGCTCTGGATCGCCTGGCCCAAGCGGTCCTCCGGCGTCGCCACCGACCTGACCGAGGACGTCGTGCGCGAGCTCGGCCTGGCGCTCGGCCTGGTCGACAACAAGGTCTGCGCGATCGACGGGACCTGGTCCGGCCTGCGGTTGGTCCACCGGCTGCGCGATCGCCCGCGGAGCTGACGTCGGTCAGCCCGCGAGCCGCTCGGCGACCTCGGGCCGCTCGCAGAAGGCCACGATCTCGCGGGCCAGGCGCCCTCCCTGCCAGGCGAGCGGCGAGGCGCCGGGGTCCTCGCTGACGAGGGTCGCGCGGGGAAGCCGTGCGGCCCAGGCCTCGGCGACCGCGTAGGGGTGGCCGGGATCGGCCTCGTCGTGGCTGGCGACGACCAGCGCCGGCACGTCGAGGAACTCGAGCTCGTTGAGGTCTTCGAAGGGGTGCGATCGCGGCACCTCGCGCAGCGCCTCGGCGACCGCCGCGGGATGTCGGTGGCGCTCGAGTCGGTCGCGCGTGATCCGCAGGATCGTCTCGCGCCACCTCGGATCCAGATCGTGGTCGTACGCCGCCAGAAAGCCGTCGACCCCCCCGCGTTCGAGCCCGTCGGCGAGCCGGTCCCAGTACTCCAGGGTCCCCTCCTCCGCCGCGGCGCCCAGATAGACGGGGCCGATGATCACGAGCGCCGCCGCCCGCTCGGGGGCGGCGAGCGCGTGGGCGGTGAGCGTGTGCGCGCCCATCGAGTGCCCGGCGAGCACGTACGGGCGGCCGCTCGACTGCGCCTCGAGCAGCGCGCCGAGATCGGCAGCGAGGGCCTCGAAGCCGTAGCCCGAGCCGGCCGGGGCCGGGTCGGACTCCCCGTGTCCGCGAGCGTCGTAGGCGAGCGTGCGAAAACCCGAGCGCTCCAGCGTGCGCGAGCCGTGGACCACGTAGCGCCGGGTCGCGGTGAGCCCGTGCAGGAGCGCGATCGGGTGGCCCTCCCCCGCCGCCTCACCGCGCAGCGCGGCGCCGTCGCGCTCGACCTCGAAGGCGACCGGGTCGTCGCTCAACGGACCTCGGCGGCGTCGCGGGCAAGCGCCAGGGCGCCGGCGAGGTGCTCGACGTCCTTGTAGCGCAGCCCGAGCAGCGCGACGTGGCGGTAGCGGACCGTGCCGTCTGGGTCGATCATGAAGATCGAGCGGCGCACGAGGCCACCCGGGCCGACGACGCCGTAGGCGCGCGCGGTGGCGTGGTCGGGGTCCGAGAGCAGGGTCACCGTGAGCCCGTGCTCGGCGACGAAGCGCTCGTGCGAGGCGACCGACTGGGGCGAGATCCCCAGGACCTCGGCGTCGAGAGCGTCGAGGTGGTCGGCGGCATCCCGATACGAGCAGAACTGGCGCGTGCACACCGGCGTGAAGTCGCCCGGGTAAAAGGCCAGGATCACCCAGCGGCCGCGGAAGGCGGAAAGCCGATGCGTCTCTCCCCCGGTCCCCGCGAGCTCGAAGTCTGGTGCGCGATCGCCGATCTCGGTTCTCGACATCGGCGGCGAGCGTACCGCTCGCTCAGGAGCTGATCGTGACTTTGTTGATCGTCACGACCTGGGTCGGCTTCTCCTGGGCGTCGCCGAGCTTGTCGATCGCCTCGACCACGTCCATGCCGTCCGTGACGCGCCCGAGGACCGCGTAGTCCGGTGGGAGGCCCGGCGTCGGCGGGCGCCGTGACGACGAAGAACTGGCTCCCCGAGGCGCCGGGCGGCTCGACGCTGGTCTTCGCCATCGCCACCAGGCCCTTCTCGTAGGTCGTGTCCTGCGGCGGCGGCTCGGTCACCGTGTAACCGGGGCCGCCGCTGCCGGTGCCGGTCGGGTCGCCGCCCTGGATCACGAATCCGGGGGCGATCCGGTGAAAGATCGTGCCGTCGTAGAAGCCCTGCTCGGCGAGGAACGCGAACGAGTTCGCGGTCTTCGGGGAGCCCTCGGTGTCGAGGTCGATCGTGAACTCGCCGCAGCTGGTCTGGACCTGGGCGGTCGCGTCCTGGCCCTTGGCGAGCACCTGTTGCGGCTTTTTGAACTGCTCCTTCTTGGGCGGCGGCTGGGAGACCTGCTCGCAGTCACCGGACGCGGTGGCGCTCGATTCGCCGTCGTCACCGCCGCGCGTGGCGACGAACACGCCGACGCCGGCGACGACCAGGAGCGCGACCACGAAGATCAGGGCGGTGCGGTGCCGACTCTGCATCGGCGGTGAGGCTAGTAAACCGGCCACACGGCCCGGTGGCGGCTTGCGATCATGGCGCGAGATGGCCGAGCCCGGAGGCGAGATCCCAACCCGCGTGCGGCTCGTCGGCCGCACGCTGAACGCGGTCGCGGCGCACGCGCCGTGGTTGTGGCCCGTAGTCCGCGGACCGGTCCAGGGCTACTTTGACCGCATCGCCGACGGCTGGGACGCGCGCACCGGCGCGGGCTCACCGGACCACCTGGCGGCGCTGGCGGTCGCCACGCAGGAGATCAAGCCGGTGCCTGAGCGCGTCCTCGACCTCGGCACGGGCACCGGCGAGGCGGCGCTCTTTCTCGCGCGCGAGTTCCCCCGTGCGAGCGTCCGCGGCGTCGACCTGTCCGAGCGGATGATCCAGATCGCCAAGGGCAAGGTCGGGCTCGATCCCGAGGGGCGGCTTGCGTTCAGGGTCGCCGACGCCTCCTCCCTCCCCTACGACGACGACTCCTTCGACCTCATAACCCAGGTAAACCTGCCCCCCTTCTTCGGCGAGATCGCCCGTGTCCTGCGGCCCGGAGGTCACGTGGTGGTCGTCGCCAGCATCGGCTCGGCGACCCCGTTCTTCACCCCCACATCGGTGCTCGCCCGCGGCTTTCGCCGCCGTGGCATCGAGCCCGTTGCCGACGGCGCTGTCGCGGACGGCACGTACTTCGTCGGCCGCGCGACCCGCGGCTAGGCTGACTCGGCGATGAGCGAGGCGCGCCGTTTTCTGCTGCTGCTCAACCCCGCGGCCGGCGGCGGCCGGGCGCGCGAGCTGCTGCCGCGGATCGAGGCTGCGATGGGTGCCGCGGGGCTCCAGCATCGGGCGGTGCTCACCACCGGGCTTGAGCACGGCCGCGATGAGGCCCGCACGGCGGCTGAGAACGGCGAGATCTGTGTCGTGGTCAGCGGTGACGGGCTCATCGGCCAGGTCGGCGGCGCGCTCGCCGGCCGCGGGGCGACGATCGGCCTGATCTGCGGCGGGCGCGGCAACGACCTCGCGCGGGTGCTCGGGGTCCCCGACGACGTCGGCGAGGCGGTGGCCTTGCTCGCGGCCGGCGAGACCCGGGAGATCGACGTCGGCGAGGTCAACGGCCATCGCTTCCTCGGGATCGCCAGCTGCGGGTTCGACTCGGACGCGAACCGGATCGCCAACGAGGCCCGGCTGGTCAAGGGCCGCCTCGTGTACGCGTACGCGGCGCTGCGCGCGCTGGTCGGCTGGAAGCAGGCGACCTTCACCCTCACGCTCGACGGCGAGCGCACGAGCTATCGCGGTTACGGGGTTGCGGCCGCCAACAGCCGCGCCTACGGAGGCGGCATGTACGCGGCCCCCGACGCGGAGCTCGACGACGGCCTCATCGACGTCGTCACCCTGAGTGAGACGAGCAAGATGCGGTTTCTCACCGGCGTGCTGCCCAAGGTCTTCGACGGCAGCCACGTGAAGCTGCCCGAGATCGGCGTGCGGCGCGCGGCCGAGGTCCGGATCGAGGCCGACCGGCCCTTCGCCGTCTACGCGGACGGCGACCACATCGCCGACCTCCCGGCGGTCGTGAGCCTGCTGCCCCGCGCCCTGCGGGTGATCGTGCCCGCCCCGGCGCCGCCGGGATGAGCGCGGCCGCCTTTCGGGCCAAGGTCGGGATCGCGCGGGCGACCGGGGCGCTGAGCCGGCGCAGCGGCCGCGGCGGCGGCACGACCCTCCCCGGGCGACTCCTGCTGCGCATCGCGCCCGACGCGATCTCCCGCCTCGGCGCCGAGCTCACGCAGGGATCGACGATCGTCAGCGCGACCAACGGCAAGACGACCACGGCCGGCATGCTCGCCGCCGCGCTGCGCGCCGCGGGGCGCGATCCGGTGCACAACCGCGCGGGCTCGAACATGAGCTGGGGCGTGGCGACGGCGCTGCTGGAGCAGAGCGGCCCCGAGGGCCTGTTCGAGGTCGACGAGGCGTGGCTGCCGCGCATCGCGGCCGAGCTCGACCCCGGCCTCATCGTGCTCGGCAACCTCTTCCGCGACCAGCTCGACCGCTACGGCGAGCTCGAGACGCTCGCGGACGAGTGGGCGGCGATGGTCGACCAGCGCGCCGGACGCAGCGGCTTCGTGCTCAACGCCGACGACCCGCTGATCGCCGACCTCGGCCGCGACCGCGAGCTTCGTCGCCGGCCGGGGGTCACCTACTTCGGGATCGAGGACCCGGCCCAGGCCCTGCCGGAGCTCCAGCACGCGCACGACGCGAAGCACTGCCGGCGCTGCGGCCACCCCTACGCGTACGAGCGGGCCTTCGTGGGCCACCTCGGCCACTACAGCTGCCCCAACTGCGGGGCCGACCGCCCCGAGCCCGACCTCGCGGCCACGGAGATCGAGCTCCGCGGCATGACCGGGTCGCGGGCGCGCCTGCGGACCCCCGAGGGCGAGGCGGAGCTCGAGCTCCCGCTTCCCGGCCTCTACAACGTCTACAACGCGCTGGCCGCGCTGGCGGCGGCGCTGCGCCTGGGCGTCACGCTCGAGCGCGCGGTCGGGGCGCTGGCGTCGGTGCAGGCAGCTTTCGGCCGGGTCGAGACGATCGAGGTCGCCGGCACCCCCGTCTCGATCCTGCTGATCAAGAACCCCGCGGGGGCCAACGAGGTGCTGCGCACGTTGCGGCTCGAGGCCGCGCGGGAACACGCCGAGGGCCTCGACCTGTGGATCGCCCTCAACGACCGAATCGCCGACGGCCGCGACGTCTCCTGGGTCTGGGACGCCGACTTCGAGCTGATCACGGGGGTCGCCCGCCGGATCGTCTGCGCCGGGACCCGGGCGCCGGAGATGGCCGTGCGCCTCAAGTACGCCGGCGTCGACCCGGCGGCGATCGAGATCGAGCCCTCGATCGAGCGCTCGCTCGACCGCGCGGTGGCCGCGGCCGACGGCCCGCTGTTCGCGCTGCCGACCTACACGGCGCTGATCGAGCTCCGCCGACTGCTGGCCGCGCGCGGGCTGGCTCGGGAGTTCTGGCGATGAGCGCCCCGCGGCTCGACTCGGAGGTCGTCTGGCACGACGTGGAGTGCGGCGCCTACGCCGCCGACCTCCCGGCCTGGGCGGAGCTCGCCGCCGGTGCCGCCGGGCCGGTGCTCGAGCTCGGCGCGGGAACCGGGCGGGTGTCGCTGCACCTGGCCCGGGCGGGGTTCGACGTCGTCGCCGTCGACAGCGCGAGCGACCTGATCGGTGAGCTCGCGCACCGCGCCGAGGCGGCCGGGCTCGCGGTCGAGGCCGTCTGCGCCGACGCTCGCCGACTCGAGCTTGGTCGCGAGGTCGCGGCCGTGATCGCCCCGATGCAGCTCATGCACCTGCTCGGGGGCGCGGGCGGGCGCGCGGCGGCCCTGACCGCTGCGCGTGCCCACCTGCCCCGGGCGGTGTGTTCGCCGCCGCGCTGCTCGCCGACGAGACCGCCGCCGACGGCGAGGGCGGCTCGGTGCTTCCGGACGTGCGCGAGCTCGACGGCTGGGTCTGCTCGAGCCTGCCGCTGGAGGTCGCGGTGGCCGGTGGCGGGATCGAGGTTCGCCGCCTGCGCCAGCTCGTGAGCCCCGGGGGCGAGTTGACCGAGCGCCTCGCCTCGGTTCACCTGGACCGGCTGACGGCCGATGCCTTCGAGCGCGAGGCCGAGGCGACGGGGTTTCGGCGCCGCGAGCGGATCGCCGTCCCCCCACGCCCGACCACGTCGGCTCGACGATCTCCGTGCTCGAGGTGGACTGATGGAGCTGCGGCTGCTGGCGCTGTACCCGGAGCAGATGAACATCTACGCCGACCGCGGGAACATCCTCTTCCTGCGGCGGCGCTGCGAATGGCGCGGGATCGGCTTCGAGCTCGCGTCCGCCGGGCCGGGCGAGCGCTTTGACCCGTCGGCCCACGACCTGATCTACATCGGCGGCGGCCAGGACCGCGACCAGCGCCTCGTCGCCGGGGACATGCTCGAGACCAAGCGCGAGGCGCTCGCGGCCGCGCTGGACGACGGCGCCGCGGTGCTCGCCGTCTGCGGCGGGTACCAGCTGCTCGGCCACAGCTACGAGCTCGGCAGCGAGCGGATCGCCGGCCTGGGGCTCGCCGACCTCGAGACCGTGCGGGAGCCCGGTGCGCGGCTGATCGGCAACGTCGCGATCGAGGTCGAGCTCGGCGAGCGCGGGACGCAGGTGATCGCCGGGTTTGAGAACCACGGCGGGCGTACGCGCCTCGGGCCGGACGCCACACCGTTCGGGCGGGTGCTCAGCGGCCACGGCAACAACGGCGTCGACGGGCTCGAGGGCGTCCGCCGCCACAACATGATCGGCACCTACCTCCACGGTCCCCTGCTGCCGAAGAACTCATCGCTCGCCGATCACCTGATCGAGCTCGCGCTCGCCCGGCGCACCGCCTCGCGAGTGGAGCTCGAGCCGCTCGGAGACGAGTTCGAGCGCGCGGCCCACCAGGGCGCTCTGGCCGCCGCGCACGTCCGTCGCTGAGCGTTCCCCGTTGCGAGTATCGGCTAACCCTTTAGTCTCGGCACCTGGCTGCCGATGACGAGAAACGAGTCCGCGCCTAGACAAAGATTTCTAGAAGGGGGTCCGTAGCGCACTCGTCGATGTAGCCGAGAAGATCCAGGTTGCCGCCGCCGGAGGAGGGTCAGATGTCAAGCCGCCACTCAAAGCTCATCTTCGGCATGGCAGCCGCGCTGACGTTCGCCGTGCTCGCGGGCATCGCGATCGTGATCGCCAACTCCCAGGCCAGCGACCGCGACGACGTCAGCGAGCGGTTCACCAGGCGGCCCGCGATCTCGGCCACCCTCACCAGCGCCCTGTTCTCGGCGACCACGACCGCGCCGCAGCAACAGAAGCGGCTGGCCGAGCTGTACGGCGGCAAGAGCGTCTCGAACGCCACGCTCACGCGCGCCGCCGAGCGCAGCGACGACGTCTTCATCGCCCTGCTCGACCCGCAGGGCGAGTTGCTGGCACTCTCCGGCGCCGCGCCGCCCGGCGTCAAGGGCGAGCTCGCCTCCGACCCGGAATACGTCCAGGCGGTCCGCGACGGTCACCAGCCGGTGGCCCTCTCCGACTATCTGGATCTCGGGCCCGGCGGCGAGGCCACCCAGGCCTTCGTGCAGCCGATCGAGTCCGCCTCCGGGACCCGGCTCCTGGTCACGGGCTTGGGACCCCAGAACCTCTACGCGTTCCTGAGCTCGAGCCTCACCTCGCTGGTCGACATCGTGGGCGGCCAGGCCTACATCGTGGACTCCAACGGCGCGGTGGTCGCGAGCTCCGACCCGGCGGGCAAGCCGGCGCAGCCGGTCCCGGTGCCCGGGCTCACCGAGGCGCTCGCGTCCGGGATGGTCGGGCCGCTGCCGGACGATCAGTACTTCGCGGCGGCGCCGATCGCGAACTCGTCCTGGCAGGTGGTCACGGTCGCCCCCGAGGCCGACGTCTTCGCCTCCGTCAACGGCTTCCACCAGTGGGTGCCCTGGTTGCTGTTCAGCGCCTTCGCGCTCGCCCTGATCGCCGCGTTCGCGCTTCTGTACCGGGTGCTGCGCAACGCCACCGAGCTCACCGTCGCGCACGAACAGCTGGACGCCAGCAACCGCGTGCTCCAGCGTCGCGCGAAGGAGCTCGAGCGCTCGAACGCCGAGCTCGAGCAGTTCGCCTCGATCGCCTCACACGACCTCCAGGAGCCGCTGCGCAAGGTCCAGATGTTCAGCCAGCGGGCGCTGGAGGTCGATGGCGACAACCTGTCCGACAAGGGCCGCGACTACCTGCGCCGCAACACCGAGGCCGCGAGCCGGATGCAGATGCTGATCGAGGACCTGCTGATGTTCTCCCGGGTCGGGACCCAGGGCCGCCCCTTCGTGGAGACGGATCTGAACAAGACCGTGGCCGCGGTGATCTCCGACCTCGAGACGACGATCCAGGCCGCCGACGGCACGGTGGAGGTCGGCGTGCTGCCGACCGCGGTCGTCGACGAACCGCAGATCCGCCAGCTGTTCCAGAACCTGATCTCGAACGCGATCAAGTTCCGGCGCCGGGACGTACCGCCGGTGGTCCGGATCGACGGTGAGGTCACGGGACGCTTTGCCGAGATCAGCGTCAGCGACAACGGGATCGGCTTCGATCCCCGCTACGCGACCCGGATCTTCCGCGTCTTCGAGCGCCTGCACGGCCGCGGTGAGTACCCCGGGACGGGGATCGGGCTCGCGCTCTGCCGCAAGATCGCGGAGCGCCACGGCGGCTCGATCGCGGTCGACAGCACGCCCGAAAAGGGCTCGGTGTTTACGGTTACCCTTCCGCGGCAGCGAGCCCCCGAGCAGAACCTCGAACCGGCCGCGTCCAGTGATGACCGCAAGCGGGAGGTCGTAGGTGTCTGACGGCGAAGCGATAACGATCCTCATCGCCGATGACGATGAGGAGGACCGGGTCCTCACCCAGGAGGCGCTCTCGGGCGCCCGCCTGACCAACGACCTGCGCTTCGTTGTCGACGGCGAGGACCTGATGGACTACCTGCGCCACGAGGGGCGTTACGCGTCCGACACGAGCTCGGCCCCCCTCCCCGGGATCATCCTGCTCGACCTCAACATGCCGAAGCTGGACGGGCGCGAGGCGCTTGCCGAGATCAAGTCCGACCCGAACCTCCGCCAGATTCCGGTGGTGGTGCTCACCACGTCGAGCGCCGAGGCCGACGTCGTGCGCTCCTACGAGCTCGGCGTCAACTCGTTCATCACCAAGCCCGTGACCTTCGCCGGCCTCGTCGAGGTCATGCAGGGGTTTTCGCGTTACTGGTTCGAGATCGTCGAGCTCCCGGCCCGGGTGATCGCGGGCGGCAATGGAAGGGCGTGACCAGGTCCGGGTCCTACTCGTCGAGGACGACGAGGACGACTTCATCCTCGTCCGCGACCTCCTGGGCGAGCAGGACCGAACGCGGTGCGAGGTCGACTGGGCCAATGACCCCGCGCGGGCGCTGTCGCGGATCGGCGGCGCCCGCGCACGACGGCTACCTGTTCGCGCAACCCCTGGACGCGGATCGAGCGGAGGACCTGCTCGCCAGCTGGGACCCGACCCGCTTCGCCGCCGCCGCGCTTAACTGAGGTCGATGAGCGAGCCGAGCGGGCGCGGGCACACGGTCACAGAGAAGGGTGGGACGCCGATCGGGCGCCGCGCGCGCCTGCCCAATGGCGCGACCGAGCCAATCCGCGTGTTCATCAACGGCGTCGAGCAGAAGCGCGGCGTCGACTACGACCTCGAGCCCGGTGGGATCCGCTTTCGCGAGCCGATCATGAAGGAGGGCGAGATCACCGGCTGGCGCCGCTGGACGCTGTTGCTCGGCCTGATCGGGGTGTATCGCAAGCATGAGGTGGTCGACGTCGAGTACACGCTGGGCGGCCAGGCGAAGTTCGCCTCCGACATCGAGGTCCTCCCGGACCCGTAGCCGCGACCTCAGCGGCCAGAGGAGCCGAAGCCGCCACCCGCGCGCTCGCTGGTCGTCAGCTCGGAGACCTCGACCGGCGTGGCGGAGGGCACGGCGACGACCACCAACTGTGCGATTCGATCGCCCGGCGTGATCTCAAACTCCGACTCGCGGTCCGTGTTGAGCAGCAGGACGCGCAGCTCGCCGCGATAGCCGGCGTCGATCAGGCCCGGTGAGTTCACCAGCGCGATCCCGTGGCGCAGCGCGAGACCCGAGCGGGGCAGCACCAGGCCGGCGTGGCCGAGAGGGATCTCGACCGCGATTCCCGTGGGGACGCTCGCCCGCGCGCCGGGCCCGAGCAGCGCCGGCTCGACCGCGCAGAGGTCGAGGCCGGCGTCGCCGTCGTGGGCGCGCGTCGGCATCCGGGCGTCGGGACGCAGACGGACGAAGCCGAGCTCCACCGCGCGAGCCTAGGCGCCGTCGGCGCCGGAGCCGTTCGAGCTCACCGCAAAGTCCGCGAAGCGGTGCGCCAGCGCCGTCGGGATCCGGGCCGAGACCCGGACGCCGTCCGGGCGCTCTGTGCGCTCGACCGTCCCCGCGAGCTCATAGAGCTCCGAGAGCCTGCCACCCTCCTCGTAGGGCAGCAGCAGCTCGACCTCCGAGAGCGTCTCCTCGAACGCACGCTCGATCCGCTCGCGCAGCTCGTCGATGCCCTCGCCGGTCGCCGCGGAGACCCCGATCGCCTCGCGCTCGCCGACCAGGAGCTCGCGCCGCTGCTCGGCGTCGAGCAGGTCGAGCTTGTTGAACACCAACAGCCGCGGTTGTTCGCCGGCGCCGATCTCCTCGAGCACCGAGTCCACCGCGGCGATCGATTCCCGGCGCGACTCCTCCGGCTCGGAGCCGTCGACCACGTGCAGCAGCAGGTCGGCGAGCCGGGTCTCCTCCAGGGTCGCCTTGAAGGCCTCGACCAGCTGGTGAGGCAGCTTGCGGATGAAGCCCACCGTGTCCGTCACCAGATAGCGCCGCCCGTCGTGCTCGTAGGCGCGCGTGGTCGGGTCGAGCGTGTGAAACAGCCTCTCCCCCACGCTGACCCCGGCGCCCGTGAGCGCGTTGAGGAGCGTCGACTTGCCGGCGTTGGTGTAGCCGGCGAGCGCCACGGAGGGCACGGCCGACGACTCGCGACGGGCTCGCATCACGTCGCGGTTGCGCCCAACGCGGACGAGCCGGCGGCGCAGGGCGGAGATCCGGTCGCGGGCCAGGCGGCGGTCGGTCTCGATCTGGGACTCGCCCGGACCCCTGGTCCCGATGCCGCCGTCCATGCGGCCCGCGCCGAGGCGCTCGAGGTGGGTCCAGAGGCCCCGCATGCGCGCGAGGTTGTACTCGAGCTGGGCGAGCTCGACCTGGAGCTTGCCCTCGGCCGAGTGCGCGTGGTCGGCGAAGATGTCGAGGATGATCGCCGTGCGGTCGATGACCGGCACGTCGAGCGCCGCCTCGAGGTTGCGCTCCTGGCGCGGGGCGAGCTCGTCGTCGGCGGCGACCAGGTTGGCGCCGGAGCGCTTGATCTCCGCGCGCAACTCGTCGAGCTTGCCGCGGCCCAGGTAGCGGTCGGGGTCGGGTTCGGGCCGCACCTGGACCAGCTCGCCGGCGGTCGCGACTCCCGCCGTGCGGAGGAGCTCCTTGAGCTCGGCGAGCGGATCGGTCCCGTCGGCGGCCGGCCGGGGGGTGACGCCGATCGCGAGCGCGCGCTGGCGCGCGCGGAGGTTGCGCACCCCTGCCTCGCGACCCGCGATCTCGGTCATCCGCGCTCCGTTTTCGGCGTCGGCATTCACTCCGAAGCAGTGTAAGGGCGCGGTGGCGGGGTCGCCGGGCGTCGGTTAGGGTGGCCTCAAAGCGACTCAGGAGGGACGAGGATGGCGGGACGCATCGTGGTTGGGGTGGTGTTGGTGCTGCTGGCGAGCGCCGGAGCGGCGCTTGCCGCGTCGACCAACTTCGTCGAGCCCGCGACGAGCCCGGAGCAGGTCGGCGTCGGCCCGACCAGCGTGGTCGCGACCGACCTCGACGGGGACGGGGACCGTGACCTCGCAACCGCGAACGTCAGCGGAGGCAACGTCACCGTGCTCCGCAACAACGGGCATGCCAACTTCGCCGAGCCCGCCTCCAGCCCCGAGGACGCCGGCAGCTTTCCTGACTACATCGCCAGCGCGGACATCGATGGCGACCTCGACGCGGATCTCATCGTCTCCAATCAGGAGTCCGACGACCTCACCATCCTGAGGAACAAGGGCAACGCGAACTTCGTCGAGCCCGCGACGAGCCCCGAGCCGGCCGGCGACGTCCCGGTTTCGGTCGCCCCCGCCGACCTGGACGGTGACGGCGACATCGATCTCGCGATCGCCAATGCGATCGAGAGCAACGCCCCGGACGACGTCACGATCCTCCTGAACCGCGGCACCGGCAACTTCGTCGCCGCGTCGACCAGCCCCGAGAACGCCGGCAACAAGCCGGTGTCCATCGTCGCCGCCAACCTCGATGGCGACGGCGATGTGGACCTGGCGGTCGCCAATCAGCAGGGCAACAACATCACCGTGTTCCGCAACAACGGCTCGGCGAACTTCACCGAGGCGCCCGGGAGCCCGGAGACCGCGGGCAGCTTCCCGCAGGACATCGTCGCCGCTCGGCTGGACGGGGACACAGCGACCGATCTGGCGGTCGTCAACCAGGGCTCGAGCTCGGAAGACGTCACGATCCTCCGCAACAACGGGCTCGCGAACTTCGTCCAGCCCGCCACCAGCCCCGAGCCGGTCGGCGGGCGCCCGCTGAGCCTGACGGCGGCCGACTTCGACGGCGACTCCGACCAGGATCTCGCGACGGGGAACGACCTCGACTCGACCGTGACGATCCTGCGCAACGACGGCCTGCTCAACTTCTTCGAGCCGGCCAGCAGCCCGGAGTCCACGGGCCCGAATCCAAGGGGCATCGTGTCCGGCGACCTCGACGGCGATGGCGACCCCGATCTCGCGATCGCCAACCAGAACGGAAGCAACGTCACGGTCCTGCGCAACCGCTGAGGAGTCAGGCTAGGCTGCCCACCCCATGCAGGTCTTCCTCACCGGCGCCACCGGGTTCATCGGCGGCCACGTCGCCCGCAAGCTGCGCGAGCGCGGCGACGACGTGCGCGTGCTGGTGCGGTCGAGCGCCAAGGCCGAGCCCCTGGTGGCGCTCGGCTGCGAGCCGGTGATCGGCGACCTGTCGGACACCGTGGCGATCGCCACCGGGCTCGAGGGCTGCGACGCGGTGATCCACGGGGCTGCCATCTACGAGGTCGGGATCCCGGAGTCCGAGCACCGGGCGATGTACGAGTCGAACGTGCTCGGCACCGAGAACGTGCTCCGCGCGGCGCTCGAGGCCAAGACGCCCAAGGTCGTCTACGTCTCGACGATCGGCGCCTACGGCAACACCCACGGCGAGGTCGTCGACGAGACCTACGAGCATCCCGGCAAGGAGTTCACGTCCTACTACGAGCAAACCAAGTACGAGGCGCACCGCGTCGCGCAGCGGATGATCGCCGAGGAGGACCTGCCCTGCGTGATCGTGCAGCCCGGCGGCGTCTACGGTCCCGACGACCACTCGGCGATCGGCAAGACGATCTCCGACTTCGTCGCCGGGCGCCTGCCGTTGCTCCCGTTTCCGGACCTGGGCATGAACATGGTCCACGTCGACGACGTCGCCGACGGCATCCTGCTGGCGCTGGACAAGGGCGTCGCGGGCCAGGCCTACAACCTCGGTGGCCAGATCACGACGATGCGCGAGATGATCGGCACCGTCGCCGAGGTCAGCGGCCGCAAGCCGCCGCGGGGGGCTATGCCCACCGGGATGCTCAAGATCCTGACGCCGGTGGGCCCGCTGGTCGGCAAGATCATGGGCCAGGGGCCGAACCTGCGCGAGCTGATCTCCTCCGCCGACGGCGTCACCTTCTGGGCCAAGCACGACAAGGCGATGGCCGAACTGGGCTACTCACCCCGCGGGCTCGAGACCGGGCTGCGCGAGACGCTCGCCGCCGAGGGCAAGCTCTAGGCAGCGCGCGGCGCGTCGCTCAGGCGCGCCCGGGGTCGCCGGGCGCCGGCGACGGCATCAACACCGCCGCCGCGATCACCGCGGCGAAGGCCAGTCCCCGAGCCATGCCCTCGACCGCGCCCGAGCCGATCGGGTCGCCGAAGACGATCACGCCGCCCAGGATGGCGGCGCAGTTGGAGGCGACGGACGCCGTGGCGATCACCGGGATCGCCTCGCCGAGCTGCATCCCGCGGGCGAGGGCGAAGAAGGCGCCGATGCCGCCGACGATCGCGAGCGCCGTCCAGGGACTGGCGAACGGCGATCGCGCCGCCCGCGTCGATCGCCTCGGTGAGCGCCTTGATCGCCACGTTCGAGACCCCGATCAGAAGCCCGGAGGCGAGTCCGAGGACGACGCCGTGGCAGATCGACCCGCGGCGCAGGATGCCGGACGCGAACAGGAGGCACCCGGCGCCGACCGTGACCGCCTCGAAGGCGGCGAGGGTGGCGATCGAATAGCCCTCGTTCTCGTGCGCGTGGGGCACCGTGAACGGCCAGGAAGGCGAGTCCGGCCGCGGCGAGGCCGAGGCCGAGCCACTCGCGGCGGTTGAGCCGGTGGCCGAAGTAGCGCTGGGCGGGGAACGCGATCAGCACCAGCCCGCCGGCGATCACCGCCTGCACCAGCGACAGCGGCGCGACGGCCATCGCGGCGACGTGCAGGACCCAGGCGACCGCGGCGACCGCGAACCCGATGGTCCACCAGCGGGAGCGAAACAGCGCCGTGAGGCTCCGCAGCGGGCTCCTGAGGCGAATCTCCGGCGACTCGCAGGCCCCCCGGTGCTTGAACAGCATCGAGAGGTTCGCCATCGCGGCGCATGCGAGCGCCAGCCCTATGCCAAGTGTTGTCATCAGCTACAGAATCGGTGAGTGGAGGGAGCGGCTTGAATCTCCCCCCTTGGCCCCTAATCCAAACTTCGAGCCGTCCCCTTGTGAGTAATTGCTAACACACTCGAGGCCAGAAGGTTTCATAACCCCGCCGCCGGCTCGTGACGATCGCTACTCAGGTCAGGTGCTCGCGCAGCCTCTCGACGGCCTCGCTGAGGCGCTCGTCGGGGGTCGTGAGCGAGATCCGAAAGAAGCCCTCGCCGCTCGGCCCGTACATCGATCCGGGTGAGACCACCACCGCCGCCTCCTCGAGCACGAGCTCGGCGAACGAGGTCGACGTGTGGCCCTCCGGGACGGGCGCCCAGACGTAGATCGTGCCCTTCGGTGCCTCGACCTCGACCCCGATCTCGCGCAGCGCCCCGACCACCAGGTCGCGCCGGCGGGCGTAGACCTCGTTCATCTCCGCCAGCGCCCCGGACGGGCCGTCGAGCGCCGCGACGCCGGCCAGCTGCACCGCCTCGTACAGGCCCGAGTCGATGTTCGTCTTCAGCCGCCAGTAGCTGTTCACGGCCTCGGCGTTGCCCAGGATCGCCGCGCAGCGCCACCCGGTCATGTTGTAGCCCTTGGAGAGCGAGAAGACCTCGACGCCGACCTCCTTCGCGCCGGGCGTGGCGAGGAAGCTCGGCGCGACGTAGCCGTCGTAGGTCGTCTCCGAGTAGGCGTTGTCGTGGACCACGAGGATCTCGTGCTCGCGGGCGAGCTCGACCACGCGCTCGAACAGCCCGTCGGGGACGACCGCGCCCGTCGGGTTGTTCGGGTAGTTGAGGAAGATCAAGCGGGCGCGCCGCAGGTGCTCGGCGTCGATCGCGTCGAGATCCGGCGCGAAGCCGAGCTCCGGCACGAGGGGCAGCACGACCGCCTCGGCACCGGCGAGCAGGGGCCCGCCGGTGTAGACCGGGTAGCCGGGGTCCGACGCCAGCGCCACGTCGCCCGGGTCCAGGAAGGCGAAGCTCAGGTTGTAGATGCACTCCTTGGCGCCGATCGCCGGGATCACCTCGGTCTCCGGGTCGATCGCGACCCCGAAGCGGCGGTCGTAGAAGCGCGAGAAGGCGTCGCGGAACTCGGGCCGACCGCGGTTCGAGGGGTACTGATGGGTCCCGGGATCGCCCACCGCCGCCTGCATCGCCTCGACGATGTGCGGGTAGGTCGGGCGGTCGGGATCGCCGATCCCGAGGCTGATCACGTCGATCCCCGCCTCCCGCTTCGCCTCCACCTTGCGCTGGAGCTCGGCGAACATGTACGGCGGGATCGCCGCCAGCCGCTGCGAGGGATCGGTGAGCGCCATGGAGGCCGAGAGGCTAGCGCGGGGCCCTGTCCACACGGGCGGCGCGCTAACACTCTGTGGCGTGGACACGATCGAGGATCGTGAGCGAGGCCGCGAGCTCTATGCGGCGCACGCGTGGCAGGGTGCCTATGAATCGCTCTCGTCCGCCGACCTGAAGGGTCCGTTGGAAGCGCCCGACCTCGAGCTGCTGGCGACCGCCGCCTACATGCTCGGCCGCGAGGACGAATACGTCGGCGCGCTTGAGCGTGCCTACCATCGTCTCGAGAGCTCCGGAGACGCCCAACGAGCGGCGCGCTGCGCCTTCTGGGTCGGACTGAACCTCCTGCAGCGCTCCGAGCCGGCGCGCGCCAACGGCTGGTTCGGCCGCGCCCAGCGCCTGCTCGACCGCGACGCGCTTGACTGCGCCGAGCGCGGCTACCTGCTCATCCCGACGCTCCTGCTGCAGGTCCTCGAGCGCGACGACCGCGCCGCCCACGACACGGCCGCCGCGGCCGCGGCCATCGGCGCGCGGCACGGCGATCCGGACCTGGTCGCGCTCACCGAGCAGGAGCAGGGGCACGCGCTGATCAGGCTGGGCCGAACCGACGAGGGCCTCCGGCTGATCGACGAGACGATGCTCGCCGTGACGACCGGGCGCCTGTCGCCGATCGTCACCGGGCTCGTCTACTGCAACACGATCGACTTCTGTCAGAGCACATACGAGCTCGGGCGAGCGCGCGAGTGGACGGACGCGCTGTCGCGTTGGTGCGAGCACCAGCCCGAGATGGTCACTCACACGGGCGCGTGCCTCGTGCACAGGGCGGAGATCATGGAGCTCGCCGGAGCGTGGGACGCGGCGTTGGAGGAGGCGCAGCGAGCGCTCGAGCGTCTCGTGGTGACAACGTCGAGCGCCCGCGACGCGGGGCGCGCCGCCTACAGGCAGGGCGAGCTGCATCGCCTGCGAGGCGAGGCCGATCGCGCCGAGGATGCCTACGCGCAGGCCAGCCGCCACGGCTGGGAGCCGCAGCCCGGTCTCGCCCTGCTGCGGCTCGCGCAGGGTCGGGGCGAGAGCGGTGCCAGCGCGATTGGCCGTCTGCTCGGCGAGACGACCGAGCGGTTCGCGCGCCTGCGGCTGCTCCCGGCGCAGGTTGAGCTCGCGCTCGCCCTCGGCGAGGTCGATGCGGCGGATGCGGCGGCTCGCGAGCTCGAGCGGATTCGCGAGAGCCAACAACAAAGCCCCGTGATCGAGGCGATCAGCGCCGGCGCCCGCGGGGCGGTCGAGCTTGCACGGGGCGAGGCCGCGGCGGCCCTGATCCCGCTCCGACGCTCGTTCGAGCTGTGGCAGGAGCTCGAGGTGCCGTACGAGGCCGCTCGCGCCCGGGTCCTCGTGGGCCTCGCCTGCCGCGGCGTCGGCGACCACGACACCGCCGCGCTCGAGCTCGCCGCCGCGCGGGCCACGTTCGCGGACCTGGGCGCCGGACCGGATCTCGAGCGCGTCGACCGGCTCGACCCATCCCCGCAGAAGGCCGCCGGTCACGGGCTTACGGCCCGCGAGCTCGAGGTGCTGCGCCTGGTCGCCGCCGGGCAGAGCAACCGGGAGATCGCCGCGGCGCTGGTGATCAGCGAGCACACCGTCGCGCGCCACCTCCAGAACATCTACGCGAAGCTCGGCGTCTCCACGCGCACCGCGGCGAGCGCGTTCGCCTTCGAGCACGATCTCGTCTGACGCGGTCACCGGTGGTCAGAAATGACCACCCCGGGCGGTCCGCAAGTTGGTCAATTCAGGCGATGAGGACCGGCCGCGCGGCGCCTAGGTTCGACCCGACGGCAAGTTGGCGACGAAGGGACTGCGCGATGACCACGAAGACCGCAACAGCCAGGGATCCGCGCCGGCGATCGCTGGCCGGGATGCCGGTCACCGACCGGCGCCTCGAGCTGGCCGGTGTCTCAACCGCCCTCCTCGATGGCGGCGAGGGCCGGCCAATGGTGCTCCTCCACGGGCCGGCGGGCAACGGCACCCACTGGGGCTCGGTGATCTCCGAGCTGATCGAGACCCACCGGATCCTGGCCCCCGACCTCCCCGGACAGGGCGCGTCGAGCGTCCCGGATGGCGAGCTCGACTCGGACTTGGTCATCGACTGGCTCGGCGAGCTGATCGAGACCACCTGCGCATCCGCACCGGTGCTGGTCGGCTACGCGCTCGGCGGCGCGATCGCCGCGCGGTTCGCTGCCGAGCGGCCGCGCGAGGTCGCCTCGGTCGTGCTCGTCGATGCGCTCGGGCTCGCGGAGTTCAAGCCACTGCCCGAGTTCGGGGCGGCGCTCAACGCCTTCCTCGGCGAACCGTCCCCCGCCACCCACGAAGGGCTGTGGCGACACTGCGCGCTCGATCTGGATTCGCTGCGGGGACGGATGGGGGCTCGCTGGGAGCCCTTCGAGGCGTACAACCTCGACCGCATCACGACCCCGAGCGTGCAGGCGGCGCTCGGTGCCCTGATGCAGGAGTTCGGCTTCCCCGCGATCGAGGCCGCCGAGCTCGAGCGAATCGTCGTCAGAACCGGGTTGATCTGGGGCCGCCATGACGCCGCCACGCCGCTGGCGGTCGCCGAGGCCGCCAGCGCGCGCTACGGCTGGCCGCTGCGGGTGATCGACGACTGCGCCGACGACCCGCCCGTCGAGCGCCCCGAGGCGTTCCTCGACGCGCTGTACGCGACGCTGGAGGGAGGCGAGCCCCGATGACGGCGACGCCCACCGCCCCCGCCCTGCGGGACCGCATCCGCGGCGCGACCCTGCTGCCGGGGGACCCTGGATTTGCCGAGGCGACACAGCTCTGGAACGGAGCGATCCGCAAGTCGCCGGCGATCGTCGCCCAGCCGACGGGCGCCGCGGATGTGGCCGCGGCGGTCGAGTATGCGCACGACCACGGGCTCGTCCTCTCGGTGCGCGGCGGCGGGCACAGCGTCGCCGGCACGGCGCTCGCGGACGGCGGGATGACGATCGACATGTCGCGACTCCGCGGGATCCACGTCGACCCGGTAGCCCGTACGGCCACGGTCCAGCCGGGATGCCTGCTCGGCGACGTCGACCGCGAGACTCAGCTACATGGCCTGGCGACGCCGCTGGGCTTCTACTCGGAGGTCGGCGTCGCGGGGCTCACCCTTGGCGGCGGCCTCGGGTATCTGACGCGCCGCTTCGGGTGGACCGTGGACAACCTGCTCGAGGTGGAGGTCGTGACCGCCGACGGCGCCGTGCGCCGGGCAAGCCGCGATGAGAACTCGGACCTGTTCTGGGCTGTGCGCGGCGCCGGCGCCAACTTCGGCGTCGTGACCTCGTTTCGCGTTCCGGCTGCACGAGGTCGGACCGAGCGTCTACGGCGGGCTGATCGCGTGGCCCTTTGCCCGCGTCGATGAGATTCAGCGCGTCTACCGAGCGGTGACGGAGTCGGCGCCGCGCGACCTCGCCGCGTGGATGATCCTCCTGCGCGCGCCGCCCGCCCCCTTCGTCCCGGCGGCGTGGCACGGCGAGCTCGTCTGCGCGATGAGCGTCTGTTACACCGGCGACCTCGATGCGGTCGACGACGTCCTCGCGCCGATCACGGCGCTCGGCGAGCCGGCCTTCGACCTGCTGGCCGAACAGCCGTACACCGAGGTGCAGTCGGTGCTCGACGGAAGCGAGCCGAAGGGCGACCACTACTACTGGCGGACGGAGTTCGTGGCCGCGCTCGACGACGAGCTCCTCGCGACCGTGCGCGAGCTCGCGGCCGAGTGCCCGATCCCGCGGGCGCAGATCGGGCTCCTGCACCTGGGCGGGGCGCTCAACGAGCGCGCCGCCGACGACGGCGCCGTCGGCAACCGCGACGCGCAGTACGCCTGTGGCGTGATCGGCGCCTGGGACCCCGACGAGCCCGACGAGGACGCGTTTCGAGACTGGGTCCGCGACGCCGGCGAGCGCTGCCGGCGGTTCTCCACGGGCAACTACATCAACTTCCAAAGCGCCGACGAGGGCGAGGGTCGGATCCGCGAGTCCTACGGCGCCAATTTCGGACGCCTCGCGGCGCTCAAGGCGCGCTACGACCCGGAGAACCGCTTCCGGTCGAACCGCAACATCGCTCCCGCGGCAGGAGAGGGGCCTGGGGCGTCCAAGTAACGCATGTGTCAATCGGAGAGCGAGTCTTCATCGCCGTTGGCGTTGCCCTCCTGCTGGCGGCGCTCGCCCTGATCGTCGCGATGCTGATCGACGTCAGCGGCGGCGCGGACGGCGGCTCGCGACCGGTGACGAACGTCACGCTCGGTCAGTGACGGCGCCCACACCCGTGGCGCCCGCGCGCTGAGAACCTGTTCCTACACCACGTAAGGAGCACTCAGATGCGTTCGTTCGTCCAACTGATTACCGCCCAGAACCAGGAACACGCCGGCCATCGACCCCCCGTCCGGGCCTCCTCGAAGCGCCCGCACGCCGCCCGCGGCTTCCTCGGTCTCCGGCGCACCTGAGCCCTTCGCCGAAGCGCACGTTTGCCGCCCACCGGGCGGTGAATGTGCGCTTCGATCTGCGCAGAACGTCACGCAACGCGCCCTCCCTCCCGCGCTCCGGCGCCGAGTCGTCGTTTTTGCACCGTATGCGGCCCTCAGCGACGAGTCGGCGAAATGGGGGTGCGGCGGGAGCGCGCGCTAGCCGAGCCGCTCGATCAACCCGCGGTCGAGCTCGCCGGCGTACACGCGCGAGGCGGTGCCGGTCAGCGTCAGGTCGAGTTGGTCGGTGAGCTCGACCTCGAGCCGGCCCCCGTCGAGCTCGACGGTGAGGGGCGACGGAGCGCCGGCGAGGAAGGCGGCCACCGCCGCGCCGCTCGCCCCGGTGCCGGAGGCGAGCGTCTCCCCCACACCGCGCTCGAAGATCCGGGCCCGGACCACGGAGCCGTCCACGCGGATGAACGACACGTTCGTGCGATTGGGGAACAGGTCCGTGTTCGACTCGATCGCCGGCCCGATCGCGCCCAGGTCGAGGTCCTCGAGCTCGTCACCGACCTCGATCACGCATTGGGGGTTGCCGACGTTCACGTGCCGAAAGCTCCAGTCCCGGCCGGCGGACGTGACCGTCCCGGTGCCGTCCTCGGGCCCTGACGGGTAGTCGGCCGAGGTCACCGACGCCCGCCCGAGCGCCATCGAGACCTCGTTGGGACCGGTGATCGTCGGCGTGACCTCACCGGCGCGCGTGATGATCGTGAACTCGTCCTCCTCCGTCCAGCCGGCCGCGCGCAGGTAGAGGACCGCCTCGCGGGCGCCGTTGCCCGACAGCTCCGCCTCGGACCCGTCGGGGTTGAAGATCCGCAACTCGGCGACGTGGCGCTCGTCGGTGGCCGCCGAGAGCAGCAGGATGCCGTCGGAGCCGATCCCGAAATGCGGCTCGCAGAGCCGGCGCACGCGCTCGGGCGTGAGCTCCCAGGGAAGCGCGTCGCGCTCGACGATCACGTAGTCGTTGCCCAGCGCCTGCCACTTCTCAAACCGCATGCGAGCGCAGGCTATTGGCCGTCGGCGTCGAGCAACGCGACGATCTCCGCGGCGACGTCGGCGTCGTCGCGCCCGCCGCGGTCGATCTGGGTGACGTCCTCCATCCGCCGCATCCAGGTCAGCTGGCGGCGGGCGTAGCGCCACTGCGCGCGCTTCATCGCGTCCGTGTCGCCGCTCAGCAGTTCCTCGAAGCCGATCGCCGCCCGGGCCGTGCGCGATGCCCCGGCCGCCTGGGCGCTGCGAACCTCCTCCTCGGCGCCCAGCCGCAGCATCGCGTCGACCCGCGCCTCGATGCGCGTGCGCAGCAGGTTGCGGTCCACGGTCAGCCCAACGAGGGTCGTCGGGACCCGAAGGTCCTTGCTCCAGAGGCCGTCCCCGGTCGCCGGCGCGGCGATTCCCAGCCTGCCGAGCTCGGTCAGCCGGGCGATCCGCTTGCGGTCGTTCGGGTGCACGCCCGAGGCGAGCTCCGGCGAGAGCTCGGCGTGCAGGGCCGCAGGTCCGCGCGCGGCCAGGTCCGCCTCGACCGCGGCGCGCACCTCCGAGGGCACCGGCGGGCGCAGGTCGAGCTCGGCGAGCGCGGCCCGCATGTAGAGGCCGGTGCCGCCGACCACGATCGGGCGCCGGGCCTCCGCGATCAGCTGGTCGATCTCGGAGTGCGCAAGGTGCGCGAAGCGGCCGGCCGAGAACTCGCCGTCGATCGGGACGAAGCCGACCAGGCGATGCTCGAGCCGGCTCCGCTCGACGCTGTCCGGGGCGCCGCTCAGCACATCGAGACCCTCGTAGACCTGGATCGCGTCGCAGCTGACCGCGACCGGGTCCTCGCCGCGCTCGCGCAGGAGGGCGGCGACCGCAATCGCGACGCCGGTCTTGCCGACCGCGGTCGGCCCGAAGATGGCCAGGACTCGCATCCCGGCCGGTCTCAGCCGGCGCGGCTGAGGAGGCGCTCGTGCCCCGAGAGCGTCTGGGAGGTCGCGGCCTCGATCTCGACCTCGACCAGCTCGCCGGGGCCGGCGGTGCCGTCGAAGTTGACCGTCTTGTTGTGGCGGCTGCGGCCGCGGATTCGCGCGGCGTCGGTGCGGCTGCGGCCCTCGGCGAGCACCTCGACGGTGCGCCCCACAAAGCGCTGGGCGCGCTCTCGCGCTCGGCGCTGGACCGCCTCGACGAGGCGCTCCATCCGCGCGCGCTTGACGTCGTCGGCCACCTGCCCGGGCATCGTCGCCGCCTCCGTTTCCCGGCGCGGGGAGTAGATGAACGTGAAGGCGCCGTCATAGCCCACGTGCTCGACCACCTCGAGCGTGCGCTCGAAGTCGGCCTCCGTCTCGCCGGGGAAGCCGACGATGATGTCGGTGGTCAGGGCGCAGTCCGGCACGTGCTCGCGGATCAGCGCCACGCGGTCGAGGTAGCGCTCGCGGGTGTAGGTGCGCCGCATCGCCTTGAGGATCGGCGTCGAGCCGGACTGCAGCGGCAGGTGGATGTGCTCGCACAGCGCCGGGCAGCTCGGCGTGAGCGCGGATCACGTCCTCACGCATGTCCTTGGGGTGCGGGCTCGTGTACCGGATCCGCTCGATCCCGGCGATCCCGTCGAGCATCGCGAGCAGCTCGGCGAAGGTGGTGCGCTGCGGCCGCAGGTCGCGCCCGTAGCTGTTGACGTTCTGGCCCAGCAGGGTGACCTCGCGGACGCCGTCGGCCGCCAGCCCCTCGAGCTCGGTGACGAGCTCGGCCGGCGTGCGGCTCTGCTCGCGCCCGCGCGTGGACGGCACGATGCAGTACGAGCAGCGGCAGTTGCAGCCCTGGGAGATCTGCATCCAGGCCTGGAACTCGCGCTCGCGCTTCATCGGCAGATGGCCGGAGAAGTCCTCGAAGTCGAAGTAGCCCTGCGCGGTGATCGAGTCGGAGTTCAGGAACTCGGCCAGCCGCGCGATCTGGCCCGGGCCGAAAGCCACGTCGACGAACGGGAAGCGCTCGAAGACCTCGTCCTTGACCGACTGCGCCCAGCAACCGCCGACGCCGACCACGCGCTCGGGGTCCTCGGACTTCAGCCGCTTCGCGTGGCCGAGGTGGGCGAGGAAGCGGCTGTCGGCCGCCTCACGGATCGAGCAGGTGTTGAAGAGGATCAGGTCGGCCTCGTCGCGCTCGGGCGCGGCGGAGTAGCCGAGCGACTCGAGCATGCCCTTCATGCGCTCGGAGTCGTGCTCGTTCATCTGACAGCCGAACGTCGTCACGTGATACCGCTTGCCGCTCACACTGGCGAATCTTAGGAGCAGAGATGGACTACGAGCAGATCACCTACGCGGTCGACGAGCACGTGGCCGTGCTCACCTACGACCGGCCCGAGCAGCGCAACGCCGTCTCGCGCCGGATGAACGCCGAGCTCCACGATGCCTGGCGCCGCTTCCGCGACGACGACGAGGCCTTCGTGCTCGTGATCACGGGCGCCGGCGACGCCTTCTGCGCCGGCTGGGACCTTCAGGACGCCGCCGACTGGCCGCGCCCGGAGTGGGACGAGTTCCGCACCCACGTCTACGACTCCGCCGGCGACTGCGGCTATACGCGGCGGGTGGACGTCTTCAAGCCCGTGATCGCGGCTGTCAACGGCTGGGCCGTGGCTGCGGGGCTCGAGAACGCGCTCCTGGCCGACATCCGGATCGTCGCCCGCAACGCCGTCTTCGGAGCGCTCGAGCGGCGCTGGAACATCGTCGCCGGCGACGGCATGACCGTCCGCCTGCCGCTCGTGGTCGGCTATGCCAAGGCGATGGAGCTGATCATCACGGGCCGGCCCGTGGACGCCGACGAAGCGCTGGCGATCGGGCTCGCGAACGAGGTCGTCGACGAGGGCCAGGCCCTGCCGCGGGCGCTGGAGCTCGCGCGCGAGATCGCCGCCCTGCCCCAGGGCGCGATCCGCACCGACAAGGAGACGATGGTCCGCAACGTGGGCCGCACCTACGAGGAGCGGCTGCGCAACGAGGTCGAGGCCGCGCTGTCGATGTTCTGGCGCCGCGACTCACACGCGATCGGCGCGTCGGCGTTCAAGCGCGGCGAGACGCCCGAGTGGCCGCACCACGGGCTGTAGCGAGACCTGGGCCTAGGGTCGCGCACCCCAGGACGGATCGATGCCGCGCAGGGTGTCGCGGGTGATCCGCTTGCGCACCGCGCCGCCGATCGTCCGCCGTGCCAGGTGGATCGTCGTGTGCCGGCCGGCGACCACGTAGACGATCTGGTTGCCCGAGGGGCTGTACTTGGGCCCGAACGTGTAGCGCGAGCGCGGGTGGTTGAGCCGGCGCATGTTGGTGCCCTCGGGGCTGATCGTGTACAGGCTCGAGTGCGTCTGCCCCTCCCAGGCGGAGTTGAAGACGATCCGCCGCCCGTCCGGCGAGTAGTCGGGGTTGCCGGCGTTCAGCCGCCAGGGAGTGATGCGGTGCGTGTCGAGCGAGTTCAGGTCGACGGTGAAGATCGCCGACGCCTGGCTCGGGCTGTTGAGGTCTGCGAACGTGCCTGCAAGCTGGCTTCCGTCGGGCGACCAGGACCAGCCTCCGGCCTCGAAGTCGCGTCGCTTGCCGTTGCCGGCGTCATGGATCAGCGTCCGCAGATGCGTCCCGTTGCGGTTGACGATCATGAGGTCGATGTGGTCGGCGTTGTCCTTGACGATCGGCCCGAAGGCGCGGCTGAAGACGAGCTGGCGCCCGTCGGGCGACCAGGCGGGCTCGCCGTCGCCCAGGCAGCGGCCGGTGCAGCCGTGGGTGATGGCGTGGGCGTTGGCGCCGCCGCTTCGCATCGTGATCACCTTGTCGGGGACGCGCCGCGAACCGACCAGCGTGAACGCGATCCGGCCGCCGCGCGGCGAGACGTCCGGCGCAGCCGTCTCGCGCTTGTAGTCGGTGAGCACGCGAGCGTGGCGGCCGCGCGCGGTCACGCTGGTGATCTGCGACGGACTGCGTGCTGGTGAAGTGCTCGAAGACGATGCGCCCGTTGCGACCGGCGAACGCGGCCCGGGCAGGGGTGGCGGCCATCGCACCTCCTGCCGCGAGCGCGAGCGTGAGCGGGACAAGCAGCCGTTGCGGCTTCATCTGGGTCCTCCCTCTGAGCGTGCGCCACCGACCCTCCCACCGGAGGGGGCAAAGTCAAGGACGGGAAAACGGCTAGTTGCCGCCGCCGGTGCTCTGGACCAGATAGGCGACGAGCGAATCGATCTGCTCGGGCGGCAGATCGCCGAACGTCGTCGGCATCACGTCGGGCGGATAACCCTTGGCGATCGTCTTGTTGGGATCGGTGATCGACGTCTTGATGAACTCGGGCGACTCGCCCTTCAGCGCGCCGTCGAGGTCGGGCCCTGTCGTGCCCGTCGAACCCGCGGCGGCGAGCGTGTGGCAGCCGGAGCAGCCCTGGCTCTCGAACAGCTGCGCACCCTCCTCGGGGTCGCCGGCGGCCGCGGCTGCGGTGGTGGTCGTCGAGGACTCGGTGGTGGACGTCTCCGTCGCGGCCCCGCTGCCCACTTCCTCGTCGGCCTCGGCGGTGTTGCCCGCCTGCTCGTTGGCCGCCGCGTCCGCGGCGAGCTCGGCCTCGCGGTGATGCTTTTCGTCCGCGGCGTTGCGCCAGGCGAACACCATCGTCGCGCCGACGAGCGCCGCGATCGCCACCATGCCCCCGATCAAAAGCGCCGCGCGAGGTCGGGAACTTGTCGAACCGCAGGCCGACGAAGGAGACCACCAGCGCGACCACCACGAGGGCGATCCCGAGGACGTAGAAGACCGTGTCGTTCATGCGCGCGGGATCCTAGTCAGCTGGCGTATGAGGTGGAGCGGCTCTCGCGGATCACCGTGATCTTGATGCGACCCGGGAACTCCATCTCCTGCTCGACCTGGGTGGCGATCTCGTGCGAGATCAGCGCCGCGCGCTCGTCGTCCACCTCGCCGGGGTCGACGATCACCCTGATCTCGCGGCCCGCGCGCATCGCGAACACGCGCTCGACCCCTGCGTGGGCCGAGGCGATCTGCTCGAGGTCGCGCAGGCGACCGACGTACTGCTCGAGCGCCTCTCCGCGGGCCCCGGGTCGGGCGCCGGAGACGGCGTCGGCGGCCTGGACGATCACCGCCTCGACGGTGCGCGGCTCGACCTCGCCGTGGTGGGCCTCCATGGCGTGCGCGACGGCCTCCGACTCGCCGTGGCGGAGGGCGATCTTGGCCCCGACAAGGGCGTGCGGCCCCTCGACCTCGTGCGTGACCGCCTTGCCGATGTCGTGCAGGAGCGCCGCCCTGCGGGCCGTCTCCACCGACGCGCCGAGCTCGCTCGCCATCAGCGCCGCCAGGTGCGAGCACTCGACCAGGTGGTCGAGCACGTTTTGGCCGTAGCTGGTGCGAAAGCGAAGCTGGCCGAGCAGCCGCAGGAGCTCCGGGTCGAGCCCGCCGACGTGCGCCTCCAGCGCTGCCTTCTCCCCCTCCTCGGCGATCCTCGTATCGATCTCGTCACGGGCGTGCTCGTAGGTCTCCTCGATCAGCGCCGGGTGGATGCGCCCGTCGGCGATCAGCCGTTCGAGCGTGAGCCGCGCGACCTCGCGACGCACTCCGTCGAAGCTCGACAGCAGCACGGCGGAGGGGGTCTCGTCGATGATCACGTCGACCCCGGTGAGCTTCTCGAGGGCCCGGATGTTGCGCCCGTCGCGGCCGATGATCCGCCCCTTCATCTCGTCGTTGGGGAGCTCGACCAAGCGCGTGGTCGACTCGCTCGAGTGCTTGGCGGCCAGCCGGTGCATCGCGACCGAGAGGATGTTGCGCGCGCGGCGCTCCGCTTCGGCCCGCGTCTCGGCCTCGATCTGCTGTAGCCGGACCCCGGCCTGGTGCTTGGCCTCCTGCTCGACCTCGGCGACCAGGAGCTGCTTGGCCTGCGCCGCGCTGAGCCCCGAGAGCCGCTCCAGCTCGCGCCGCTGGACGCGCTTTGCCTGCTTGAGGTCCTCGGTTTCCTTGGCGAGGTTGCGCTCGCGGTCATCGAGCGCCTGCAGGCGCCGGTCGAGGTCCGTGCGCTGGACGCCGATCGACTCGGCCTCGCGCAGGGCCCGCTCCTCCATGCGGGCGATCTCCTCCCGCCGGGCGCGGAGCTCGTCGACGTCGCCGGCGCCGTTCGAGCTCGGGGCGCCGCGCGCGGGCGCCGCCTCCGTCGGCGCGCTCGATCGTTCGCGCCGCCACGGTAGCCAGAGCGTGCGTTGAGCCATCGGTTCCTCTCCCTGGCCCAGCGGGTGGGCCGGATTCGGTCTCCGCTACGAGCGGCCGTCCGCGGCCGCTCCGACCGGTCGCCGGACGCGCTCCTGACTGCTGAAGCTGTGGTGGCGCGAGCGGGCTCGCGCTCGTGGCCAGCGGACTAGGTCCGCGGAAGCTTGGGGTTCGGATCGTGGGTGGACAAGGGTAAAAAGACCGGGTGTTTTCAGCTGGTCATCTAGCGCGTTCAGGCGGCAACGGCCGCACCACGATCGTAGCCCTGGAACGCTGATCTGGCAAGCAGCGGCGCTCGGCTCAGGCCGCCCGCAGGCGTTCGTGCTCGCGCACGGCCTCGTAGGCGAGCTCCGAGTCGTATCCGCGCCGCGCCAGAAAGGCCAGGGCCCGCGCCCGCGAGCGCTCGTCCGCCGGCACCTCGGAGCGGCCGTCGAGCAGCTCCAGCGCGCGTCGCAGCTGGCTGTCCTGCCCGTCTTCCTCGACGGCAGCGTCGATCGTCGCCCGGTCGAGGCCGCGGCCCGCCAGCGCCGCCCGGATCCGCTCCGGGCCCCAGCCGCGAAGCTCGCGCTTGTCCTCGGCGAAGCGGGCGGCGAAGCGCTCGTCGTCGATCGCGCCGGCCTCGATCAGCCGCTCCAGCGCCGCCTCCACGTCGGCCGGCTCGAAGCCGCGCTCGGCGAGCCAGGTGGCGAGCTCGGCGCAGGTGCGCTCGCGGTGCGACAGCGCCTCGAGCGCGCGCTCGAAAGCGTCCGCTGGCATCGGCAGCGCCGGTGGGGTCCTACGCGGCCTTGCGCTCGGGCTCGGCGTCGGCCGATGGCACCTCGGCGACCACCGGCGGCGCCTCGTCGGCCCCGTCCTCGGCCACGGCGCGCGAGGGCCTCGGAGCGCGCTCGATCCCGAGCTCGGCGAACAGCTTCGCCTCGATCTCGCCGGCGAGCTCCGGGTTCTCGGCCAGGTACTGCTTCGTGTTGTTGCGCCCCTGCCCGAGTCGCAGCTCGCCGTAGGAGAAGAAGGAGCCGGACTTCTGCACCAGATCGCGCTCCAGCCCCAGGTCGAGCAGGCAACCCTCGTGCGAGATCCCGACCCCGTACTCGACGTCGAACTCCGCCTGGCGGAAGGGGGCCGCGACCTTGTTCTTGACCACCTTCACCCGGACCCGGTTGCCGACCGCCTCGGTGCCCTCCTTCAGGGTCTCGATCCGGCGCATGTCGAGTCGCTGCGAGCAGTAGAACTTCAGCGCCCGGCCGCCAGGCTGGGTCTCCGGGGAGCCGAACATGACCCCGATCTTCTCCCGGATCTGGTTCGTGAACAGGCACACGGTCTTCGCCCGGTTGAGGTTCCCGGCGAGCTTGCGCAGCGCCTGCGACATCAGCCGCGCCTGGAGGCCGACCTGGGTCTCCCCCATCTGCCCCTCGAGCTCGACCCGCGGGGTGAGCGCGGCGACCGAGTCGACGGCGACCACGTCGACGGCGCCGGAGCGGACGAGCACGTCGACGATCTCGAGCGCCTGCTCGCCGTAGTCGGGCTGGGAGATCAGCAGCTCGTCGGTGTCGACGCCGATCCGCTTCGCATAGATCGGGTCAAGCGCGTGCTCGGCGTCGACGAAGGCGCAGACGCCGCCGCGCGCCTGGGCCTCGGCGATTATGTGGTAGACGAGCGTCGTCTTCCCCGAGGACTCGGGGCCGAAGATCTCGACGATCCGCCCCCGCGGCACGCCGCCGATCCCGAGCGCCAGGTCGAGCGAGAGCGCCCCGGTCGGGATCGCCTCTATCTGCACGGCGCTCTTGTCGCCGAGCTTCATGACCGAGCCGGCACCGAAGTCCTTCTCGATCTGCTTCACGGCCGCATCGAGGGCGGCGGTCTTGGCCTTCGCCTCCTTCTCGGCGGCCTTCAGGGTCTTCTCGTCAGCCATTTCTCGTGATCACCTCTTCTGGTCCCTCAGGGGGAGGGCAAGTCGACGCCCGCCAGGGACACGTATTCGGCCCCCTGGGGCTTGAGATCGGAACGGTAGAGAGCCACTCGGACGGCTCCGAAGGGCTTGGTGAGCGCCGCCGGGAGCGGTCCCGGAGGGCTCTTGACCCGTCGCGGGCGGCCCTTGCCGCGGCGCTCGCCGCGACCCGGCGGCAGGCGCTCGCTGCGCACCCTGGCCACGGTGACGTGGGGCCAGAAGCTGCGCTTCTCGGGCTCGTAGAAGCGTTCGGCCACGAGCGCCTCGGAGAGCTCGGCCTGGAGCGCCTGCGCCCGTTCGCTCACCCCGCCCACCGCGTACAGGCGCGGGCGCCCCTTCGGGCGCGGCGAGGGTTCGGGCTCGAACCGCATCTCGACCGGCTGCGCCGCAGCGGACGTCACCAGCTCGGCGATCCGTGGCACCGCCCGCTCGGGGTGGTACGAGAGGAAGCACAGCGTCACGTGCAGGGACTCCGGCCGCATCGGGCGCAGCGCCGGGTCGGCGAGCGCCTTGGCCTGCCACGCGGCGAGGCCCTTGCGAACCTCCTCGGGGAGGTCCAGGGCGACGAACAGGCGCACGCGGGGGCTCTTGAGGCGCTGCTTGGCCACGAGGTGCACGCTACGGGGCGAGGCGGCGCGAGGGACGCGGAGAGTGTGCAGGGACGGTGTCGAGAGTGCGCCGACCACAGCGCCGCCCCGCTCCGGCCCCCGGGGATTCGCGGCGAGTCGCAAGTTGACAGCGGTATGCGCGGTGAAGCGGCGAGTCGCCGCGAATCCCGGCGGGCTCGCGACGGCTCGGCGCTCCTGGCCCCCCTCACACCTCCACGAGCCGAAACGCCACCTCGCCCCCGTCCACCACCGCGATGCCCATCGTGTGGCTCGGCGCGCGCCGGCGCTCCGTCGGGCTGCCGGGGTTGAAGATCTGAAAGCCGTTCTCGGACTCGTGCAGCGGCAGGTGCGAGTGGCCGAAGACCACGGCGTCGACGTCGGCGAACGTCCGCCGCAGGCGCGCGAGACGCCCGCGCTTCGCCCCGGCGTCGTGGACCACGGCGATCCGGGCCTCCTCGGCCTCGATCACCGTCGACTCCGGCAGCCGGCGGCGCAGCTCGTCGTCGTCGACGTTGCCGTGCACGCCGACCAGCGGCGGGCCGAGCGCCGCGAGCTCCTCGTAGGCGGCCGCGGTCGAGAAGTCGCCCGCGTGGATCAGCAGGTCGGCGGCGCGAATCCGCTCCACGCAGGCCTCGGGCAGGCGGCGGCGGCCGCGCGGCAGGTGCGTGTCCGCGATCACGGCGATCTCGAGCACGCTCAGAGCTCGTCGAGGAACGCGACCACGTCGTCGCGAAGCAGCTCGGGCTCCTCGAAGGCCGCGAAGTGCCCGCCGCGGTCGAACTCGGTCCAGCGGCGCAGATCGGCAAGCACCCGCTCGCACCAGGCGCGCGGCGGGCGCACGATCTCCGCCGGGAAGTCGGCCGCAGCGGCGGGAACCTCGATCCGCTCACCGGGACCGAGGCGCCAGCGGTCGCGTGCCTCAGCGGCGTAGAGGCGCATCGAGGAGCCGATCGTCGCCGTCGCCCAGTAGAGGGTGAGGAAGTCGCAGAGGTCGTCCTTGGAGAAGCGGCGTTCGACGACGCCGTCGCAGTCCGACCAGCGCCGGTACTTGTCGACCAGCCAGGCGGCGAGCCCGGCGGGCGAATCGTTGAAGCCCGGCGCCAGCGCGTCCGGAGCGGCGCCCTGGGCGAGGGTGTGAAAGCCCTCGCGCACGCGCCAGCGCTGCGCCCCCTGGGCGAAGGCGATCTCCTCCTCGGAGAGGTCCGAGAGGTCGGCCGGCCGCGGGAGCACGCCCGGCGTGTTCAGGTGCAGCGCCGCGACCGCAGCCGGGTCGTCGAACGCCATCCGGGCGCCGATGATCGAGCCCCAGTCGCCACCCTGGACGGCGTAGTTGTCATAACCCAGCGCCTCGCCCACGAGCGCGCGCAGGCGCGCCGACATCCCGGCGACGTTGAGCGGCTCGACGGGCACATCCGAGAATCCGAACCCAGGCAACGATGGCGCGATCACGTCGCGCCCGGCGGCCACCAGGAGCGGGATCAGGGCGCTGAACTCGATCACGCCTCCCGGCCAGCCGTGGATCAGCACGACCGGCGGCCCCACGGGCTCCGGCGCGCGCTCCCAGATGAAATGGATCCCGTCCCAGCGCCAGTTGTCGAAGCCGTTGAGGGCCCGCTCCAGCCGGTGCCAGTCGTAGGCGCCGGCCCAGTGGTCGCAGAGCTCGCGCAGGTAGGCGAGGTCCATGCCGTGCTCCCACCCCACACCGCTCGGCTGGCTCGGCCAGCGGGTGCGGGCGATGCGCTCGCGGGCGTCGTCGCGGACCCCGGCCCCGACCTCGATCTCGTAGGGCTGCGGCTCCGACCGCGTCAGAGCGGGAAATCCTCGCCGCGGAGCAGGCGTCGGATCAGGTGCAGCGCCAGGGTGCACGAGCGGTCGCGAACGTCGGTCCGGTCGCCCGGGATCACCGGATCGCGCGCGATCGCCTGCCCCCCGGCCTCCTTGACGCAGATGCAGACGTAGCCGACGGGCTTCTCCGCGGTGCCGCCGTCGGGGCCGGCGATCCCCGTGATCCCCACGCCGAGATCGGCCTCAAAGCGGCTGAGCGCTCCGTCGGCCATCGCCTCCGCGACCTCGGGCGAGACCGCGCCGTGCGCGTCGATCAGGTCCGCGGGCACGTCCAGGAGGTCCGTCTTCGACTCGTTGGAGTAGGCCACCACGCCGCCCGTCAGGTAGTCCGAGGCGCCCGGTGGGTTCGCAAGCCGCGCCGCGAGCAGCCCCGCCGTGCACGACTCGCCGAGCGCGATCCGGTGGCCGTCGCGCAGCAGAGCGGCGACCTGCTCGTCGATCGTCGAGCCGTCGGTGCTGAAGACGAACCGCTCGTGGCGCTCGACGAGCCCGGCGACCAGCGCCTCGCGCACGGCCTCGGCGCCCGGCCTGTGGCGGATGTCGATCTCGAGCTCCCCCCGGCGCAGGCAGGTCGTGATCTCCAGCGGCGAGAGGTCCGTGTCGGCCTCGATCTCCCGCAGCGACTTGGCGATCTCGGACTCGGGGATCCCGAACATGCGCACGGTCTGCACGACGTACGGCGCCGCGCGCGACAGCACTTCCCGGACGGGCGGCGTGGCGATCGCCGCGTCCCACATGGCGTGCAGCTCGCGCGGCGGACCTGGCAGCACGATCACCACGGGGCCGCCGGACACCGGGACGACGAGGCCGGGAGCGGTGCCGGCCGGATCGAGCGCGGTCGCCCCCTTCGGGATCATCGCCTGCTTGCGGTTGGCGGCCGCAAGCGCGTCGGCGCTGAAGCGCATCCGGCGGGCGAACCCGGCGATGATCGCGGCGATCTTGGCCTCCATCTCGGTGTCGAGCTCCAGCTCGACGCCGGCGAAGCGTGCGACGACCTCCGCGGTCAAATCGTCCGCGGTCGGCCCCAGCCCACCGCTGGTGACGATCAGCGAGCAGCCCTGATCGGCCATGGAGCGGAGCCCCGCCTCGAGGTCCTCCGGCCGATCGCGCACGACCAGGATCTGAGCGACCTCCACGCCGAGCGCGGCGAGCCGCTCGGAGACCCACGGCCCGTTGCGGTCGGTGATCCGCGCGGTGATCACCTCGGTCCCGGTGACCAGGATCCCCGCGCGCACGGTCTCGGTCCCGGCGCTCACGGACAGCTCTTCCCGGGCGGCTTGAGCGTCCGCACGTGCTGCGGCGCCGTGATCTCGTACGCGGCCGGGCCGTCGACCTTCGGCAGCAGCCGCTTGTTCCCGCCGATCTTCACCGTCAGCTGGTCGCCCGCGTAGCCGGACGGAAACCGCAGCTCGAATTGCTTGCGCTCGAAGCTCTCGTGGTCGCCTGCCGGGAGCACCTGACCGTCGATCAGCGCCCCGCCCGCGCCCCCGAGCAGGCAGACCTCGACCGGCTCGTGCAGGTTCAGCTCGAGCGTGACCGGGCCGGCCGGCTTGTCCTTGCCGCCGTCGCCGTGCTTGTGCTTGGCGTGCTTCTTGTCGGCCTTGCCGTGCTTGGCGTTGCGCTTGTTCGGCTCGTCGTCCTTGGTGATCAGGATCGCGGCCCCGACTCCGGCCGCGATCAGGACGATGAGCCCGATCACGATCGCGGTCCGCGAGCGTCCCCCGCCCGGGCCCCCGTGCCGCCGCCGGCGCTCCAGCACCTGGTCGCCGAGCGGGTACGAGGGCTCGCTGAGCTCGCTCTCGACCTGGCGCCGGTACTCGTCCACGAGCGCGTCGGCGTCGAGCCCCAGCAGCTGGCTGTAGGTGCGCAGAAACCCCTTCGCGTAGGCGCTGCTCGGCAGCTCGTCCCAGCTCTCGGACTCGAGCGCGCGCAGGTACTTGGCGCGGATCTTGGTCTGTTCCTCGACGTCGGCGATCTCGAGCCCGGCGCGGTCGCGCGCCTGCTCGAGCACCTGGCCGATGCGCATCTCCCCGGGTAGGTCGCCGCTCATCGCGGGGTATTCTCGCTGCTCGCGATCAGCTCAGCGGCTCGAGCTCGGTCTCGGTCGGCGGCCGGTCCGATCCGCCCTCGTCCGCCGCGGCGACGATCTCGCCACCGAGGTTGTCGAGCAGCCGGGGCAGCTCCGACGCGGAGACCAGAACCTGGCGCGGCTTCGAGCCCTCATAGCCGGAGATGATCCCCCGCCGCTCGAGCATGTCGATCAGCCGCCCCGCCCGCGTGTAGCCGACGCGCAGTCGCCGCTGGATCATCGATACCGATGCGGTCTCGGACTCGACCACCACCCGCGCCGCCTCCGCCAGCAGGTCGTCCTGGTCCGGCGAGAGCTCGCCCTCGGCGCCCGCCTCGAGCTCCGGCTCCTTGGCCTCCAGCAGCTCCTCGTCGAACTCGGGCTCGCCCTGCTTCGCCCAGAAGTTGCAGACCTTGGCGATCTCCTCCTCGGTGACGAAGGCGCCCTGGATCCGGTTCATCTTCGACGTCCCAACCGGGCGGAAGAGCATGTCGCCCTGGCCGAGCAGCGTTTCGGCGCCGCCCCCGTCGAGGATCACCCGCGAGTCGACCTGCGAGGCGACCGCGAAGGCGATCCGGGAGGGGATGTTGACCTTGATCGTCCCCGTGATCACGTCGGTGGAAGGCCGCTGAGTAGCCAGGACCAGGTGGATGCCGATCGCGCGCGCCTTCTGCGCCAGGCGGATGATCGAGTCCTCGACCTCGGCCGGGGCGACCATCATCAGGTCGGCCAGCTCGTCGATGACGCAGAGGATGTGCGGCAGCGGCGGCTCGCCCGCCTTCTTGCGGGCCCGGTTGAGCTCGACCAGGTTCCGCGCCCGCGCCTCGCTCATCACGGCGTAGCGGCTCTCCATCTCCCCGATCAGGTTGGCGAGCACGTTCGCCGCCAGACGCGGGTTGGTGACCACCGGGGTGAGCAGATGCGGGACCCGCTCGTAGTGGTTGAGCTCGACCCGCTTGGGGTCGACGAGCACCAGCCGCGCCTCGTTCGGCGACGCGTGCATGAGGATCGAGGTCAGGATCGCGTTGATGCATCCCGACTTCCCCGAGCCGGTCGTGCCGGCGACGAGGATGTGCGGCATCAGCGCCAGGTCGGCGCTCACCGCTTCCCCGGAAACGTCCTTGCCGAGCCAGCAGAGCAGCGGCGAGGAGCCCTTCGGCGGCTCGCCGTAGATGTCGCCGAGGCGGACCAGGCGCCGGCGCTGGTTCGGCACCTCGACCCCGACCGCCTTCTTCCCCGGGATCGGCGCGAGGATGCGGATGTCCGTCGAGGCCAGGGCGTAGGCGAGGTCGTCGCGCAACTGGGCGACCTTGGAGACCTTCGTGCCCGGGGCGAGCTGAAGCTCGTAGCGGCTCACGTGCGGGCCGCTGACCGTGCCCAGCAACCGCGCCTCGACCCCGAAGTGGCGCAGCGACTCGAGCAGCGCCGAGGCGGTCGCCTCGCGGTCGCGCATGTCGGGGCCCGGGTCGGCGCGACCGCGGTCGAGCGCCTTCACCGGCGGCAGCTTGTAGGCGACCTCCTCGGACTCCGTGACGCCGTCGCGCGAGCGCCGCCGCCCCATCGGCGTGGTCGCCGGCTCGGGCACCTCGGGCTTCTCCTCGACGGGCACGGCCGGCTCACTGGCGGGTGTGGCCACGGCGTCGTCGGGGTCCCAGTCCGCCTTGTCGCCCTCGTGGACCGCGATCGTGTCGTCCTCGTCGTTGTCGAGCTCGGCCGCCAAGCGCTCGGTCTCGAACGTCTCCGTGTCGCGCTCGCGGCTGATCGTGATCGCGGCATCGGGCGCCGCCTCCCACGGATCGGGGGCCGGCGCGCGCTGCGCCCGGACCGTGCGCGCGACATCGCGCGTACCGGTGCCGGCCTTGCGCAGCGCTCGTCCAGTTCGCCCGAGGGCGGTCGTCACCGTGGTGCCGGTGAGCAGCAGGACGCCGGAGACGAGCATCAGCAGGACCAGGATGTGCGCCCCGAGGCGCTGGAAGAGGGTCGTGGAGGCCCAGTAGAGGCCCTCGCCGACGGCGCCGCCATGAGCGATCATGAACTTCTGCTCGAAGTAGTCGTGGCGGACCGGGTGGTCGGGGCCGGCGCCGGCCGTCTGAGCGGCGTAGGCGAGCAGCAGCGCGGCCAACACCAGGATCGCCCCGGCGTTCAGCGCCGAGGGCGTCTGGATCAACGGGCGCGCGATCAGCGAGCCGCCCCAGGCGGCGAGCGCGATCGGAACCACGTAGGAGACTCGTCCGAACGCGTTCTCGAGGCCGTCGGCCAGCCATCCGCCGACCCGGCCGCCGTCCCAGCCCAGATAGAGGACGAAGGCGAGGTAGAACGCGGCGGCGATCAGGGCCAGGCCGATGACGTCGAGATGCCGCTGGGCGAGCCCGTCGACGAACTCGCGCGGCTCGCGCCTCGGCGGACGCTTTCGCTGCGGCGGGCGACGAGCGGCCGGCGCCTTCGTGCGCCGCTTCTGGGTCGGCTTCTTGCGGGTGAGGATCATCTCAGGACAAAGCGCGCGGACGCCCGCTCCGTGCCTGAACCTTCGACGGTGACGGGTGGACCCCTGCGAGCGGGTAAATCGGCGGTAAATATCCGTGCCCAGGCGGGATTTCGGCTCTACCCTCTTGCTTGATGCTCGAGAGCGAGAATCAGCCGGGTCGTGTGCTCGTCGTCGAGGACGACGACGCGATCACCGACGTGCTCCGCCGCACCCTCCGCCAGGAGGGCCACGAGGTGCGCGCCTCGGCCGACGGCGTCGAGGCGCTCCGCGCCGCCGAGGAGTTCGTTCCGGACCTGGTGATCCTCGATCTCGGCCTGCCCGGCCTCGACGGGGTCGAGGTCTGTCGCCGCCTGCGGGCGGAGTCCGACGTGCCGATCCTGATCCTGACCGCCCGCAGCGACCTCGACGATCGGGTCGTCGGGCTCGACTCGGGGGCCGACGACTACCTCGTGAAGCCCTTCGAGCGCCAGGAGCTGCTCGCCCGCATGCGCGCCCTGATGCGCCGCCGCCCGCCACGCGGCAGCGCCGCCCTGGTCGTGGGCGACCTGCGCCTCAACCCGGATACGCGCGAGGTGACCAGGGGCGAGCGCGAGATCGAGCTCACCAATCGCGAGTTCGAACTGCTCGAGCACCTGATGCGCAACGAGCGCCTCGTCGTCTCGCGCGAGCGCCTGCTCGAGGAGGTCTGGGGATACGACCCCCTCGCGATGACCAACACGATCGACGTCTTCATCTCCAACCTGCGCCGCAAGCTCGAGGAGGGGGGCGAGCCGCGCGTGTTGCACACCAAGCGCGGCGCCGGCTACGTCCTCCGGGCGGCCGGGGGCGATGGCGCAACCTGAGGCGGGGTCGGAGAAGCGGGCCCGCGTTCCGCTCCTCTCCCCCAGTCGCTGGCCCGTTCGCTGGCGCATCGCCGGCGTCTCCGCCGGGCTCACGCTGCTGATCCTGGTGGTCTTCGCGCTCGTCGTCGGGCGCCTGGCCACCGATCGGGTCAAGGACGACTTCCACCAGGAGCTCGAGAGCGCCGCGACCCAGCTCCGCAGCCAGTCAATTCCCCTCGACACCCAGGCGGGGCGCAACATCCTCCAGGCTCCTGCAGACGGGCGACGCGGTCGCGCGGGTGGTCAACGCGGCCGGTGACGTCTATGCGAACGCGGCCGGGCAGCCGATGGAGACCGCGAACGCGCCCGATCTTGGCCCGCCGGATCTGAGCGGGATCCACTCGGTCGGCGACTTCGACGTCATCTCGCTCCGCCCGCTCTCGTTCTCGAACCCGGCCCCGGGCCAGTTCATCCAGTACGCACGCAAGCGCGACTCGCTCGAGGCCACCCTCAGCAAGCTGTGGCTGTTCCTCGCCGGCGGCGTGCTCGGCGGCACGATCCTCGCCGCCCTGGCGGGCCTGTGGGTCGCCAACCGCGCCATGCGCCCGATCTCATCGCTCACGGCAGCCGCCAGGGAGATCGCCGCCACCCGTGACCCCTCCCTTCGCATCCCGATGCCCAAGAGCGACGACGAGGTCGCCGAGCTGGCGCGCACGCTGGAGCAGATGCTCCGCGAGCTCGACGCCTCGCGCTCCGAGACCGAGCAGATGATCCAGTCCCAGCGCGAGTTCGTCGCCGACGCCTCGCACGAGCTCCGCACCCCGCTGACGAGCATCCTCGCCAACCTCGAGCTGCTCGAGGCGAGCCTCGCCGAGCGCGGGGCCGACCCCGACGAGGAGGAGATCGTCGCCGGGGCCCTCGGCTCGTCGCGCCGCATGCGCCGCCTCGTCGGCGACCTGCTCCTGCTCGCGCGCGCCGACGCCGGGCGCGCCGGCGCGCGGCGCGCGTGCGACCTGCGTGAGATCGCGGCCGCCGCGGTCTCCGAGGTGCGGCCGGTGGCGGCCGGCCACGAGCTGGAGCTCGTGACCTCGGCCGCGGTGACCGTGGACGGCAACCCCGACGACCTGCACCGACTGGTGCTCAACCTGGTCGAGAACGGCGTCCACCACACGCCCGACGGGACGACCGTGACCGTCTCGGTGTCCAGCCGCGACGACGAGGCCGTGGTCGAGGTCACCGACGACGGGCCCGGCCTGCCGGACAAAGTCGGCGAGCAGATCTTCTCCCGCTTCGTGCGCGGCAACGGGCCGGCGGACCGCAACAGCGACTCCGGCACCGGGCTCGGGCTGGCGATCGTCAAGGCGGTCGCCGCGTCGCACGGCGGCCGGGTCGAGTCCGGAAGCTCCGCCTCGGGCGGTGCCCGGTTCACCGTCCTGCTGCCGCTCGCAGAGCCGGCTCCGGCGCTCTCGCCAATTATTTAGCGCCCCTTTACAACGTCCCCATACGTTGCGCATTGGACGAGACACCGCCCGGCGAGGCTACCCCCGACAGTGCCTCGTCGGGCATCCAATTGGCCCAGTTCTGAGTCTGAGCCAATCGGCCCGCCGGGGATCCCCCTCCCTGACCCCGGCGGGCCAAATTTTTTCCTGAAACGCCCGCTAGACGCGGCCGTTCACGGCGCCGGGGTCAGCAGCCGGACGCCTTGCAGAACCGCTTCTCGACCATCGCCGACTCGATCGCGGCGGCGTGCGCGCCGGCGTAGAGCAGGTTGTCCGCGGCGATCAGGGCCCGCGCGCCGTCGGCGAAGTTCGACTTCCGTGTGAGCATGAAGTTGGACTCCAGCGCCACCCGGTCCATGACCGAGCGGCCCTGGGGGTCGTTGCCCAGCGCGATCCGCAGGCCGAACAGGGTCGACGACCAGACCTCGCCGACGCAGTGAATCTCCTTCTGGCACCTGCGCTCGGCCTTCTCGACGTTGTAGGTGCGGTTCGCGAGCCGGCCGCAGGTGCCCGTGGGTGAGTAGGCGATCCCGTCCCAGTCGAAGATGCAGGTGTCGAACGGGCTCCCGCCGGTGGTGAGGGCCGACATCATCGCGGCGACGTAGTCGCCGAAGCCCTCGCCCATCGTCGCTCCCTCGCGCTTCTGCAGCGAGCCGGGCGACGCCTGGTCCTGGAGCGAGTGGCCGTACTCGTGGACGATCACGTCGGCGTCCTCGCCGTCGTCGACGCCGCCGGTGCCGAGCACCAGTTCGTGCGTCTGGGACGAGTAGAACGAGTTGTCGTCCGTGATCGCGTCGGCCAGCACCTTCTGCGGCTTGCGGCGCAGCGGCTTCGAGAGCCCCAGCGCGTCCGCGTACGCCCGGGTGCGGTCGATGTGGAAGTACGCCATCAGCGCCTCGAAGCGGCTGTTCGAGCGCGTGATGTTGGTGAAGTCGAGCGCCTTGTCGCAGACCTTGTGCCCCTTCTCGCCGATCCGGGCGTCGACGTAGGTGCCGGAGAGGCAGCCCTTGCCGCTCGTGATCCGCGGCAGCTGGAGGGTGAGCCGAAGCGAGGTGAGCAGCGGCGAGTCCTTGTCCTTGCGATCGCGCAGGCCCGAGTAGCCGCCCTGCTCGACCACGGGGTTCGGGTCATAGATCGCGGCGGTTCCCGTGGCGTGGCGGAGGACGTCGCGCGAACGCAGCTTCTCGCCGGTGCGGCCGTCGATCGTCACCACGAAGTCGGCCAGCGGGGCCGCGGACGGCAGCGAGACCTGCCAAGCGAGCGTGTCGGTCGCGGGGTCGATCCCGAGCTTCGCCTTGGCCGGGCCGCGGAGGCGCTCGGCGCCGGTAGCGGTCTCGGCGGCATCGATCGCCCGCTCGCGGGAGATCGCCTCGCCGGCGTCGTGGCGGGTGATCCCGGTTGCGGTGGAGTCGGCGACCACCATCGGCCGCTCGCCGCTGGGGGCGGCCACGACCGTCTCGGCGCCGAGGACCGGAAGGCCGCCGACGCGCTGGTCGTAGTGCTGCACGAGCCCGCCGCCGGGAACCGTGACCACCGTCGGGCGCCCGAGCTCGGAGAGCGGCGCATCGGCGCGCGCCGCGACGCTGACGAGCGGGTCGGCGGCGGCGCTCTGCGCTCCGATCGTGAGCACGGCGGCAATCGCGATCGCCACGCCGGCGGGTGTACGGAATCTCCCTGGCATCAGGAGATCGTAACCGCGCGCGAACCTCACAGTTTCGGTCGAACGGTGTGGGTCGCTAGACCTCGACGACGACCGGCAGGATCATCGGTCGCCGCTTGAGGCGCTCGTAGACGAACTTTGCGAGGTCGTCATGGAGGTCCTCCTGAACGAGCACGGGCTCGGTCACGCCCTCTTCCGAGGCCACCTCGAGCGAGCGCTCGACCACGTCGCGGAGCTCGCCGAGCAGCTCGACGCTCGCGTCGTCGAGGAAGGGGACGCCCCGGAAGATGAGCTCCGGCTCGGCGACCGAGGTCCCGTCCTCACCCGACACCGTGACGACGACGATGAACACGCCGTCGGCCGACAGGGTGCGCCGGTCGCGCAACGCGACGTCGTCGGGGTCTCCGATGTCCACCCCGTCGACGAAGATCATCCCGGCGTTCGTGCGCTCGCGCAGCTGGGCGCCGCCGCGGTCGATCTCGAGCGCGACCCCGTTGCGCCCGCGGAAGATCCGATCCGGGTCGACCCCGACGGCCTCGGCGAGGTCCGCGTGCAGGCGCAGCCGGCGGTGGTCGCCGTGCGCGGGCAGCACGTAGCGCGGCTTGGTGAGATTGAGCATCAGCTTCAGCTCCTCCTGCCAGCCGTGGCCCGAGGCGTGGATCGGGGCGTCGGCGGCGGTCACCACCTCGGCGCCGATCTCGAAGATCCGGTCGATCGTCTCGTTCACCGATCGCTCGTTGCCGGGAATCGGCGTCGCCGAGAACACCACCGTGTCGCCGGAGTGCAGTTCGACGTCGCGATGGTCGTTGAAGGCCATTCGCCGGAGGGCCGACAGCGGCTCTCCCTGGCTCCCGGTCGAGATCGCGATCACCTTGTCGTCCGGGAAGTCCTCGATCTCCTTCGGCTGGATCAGCAGCCCGTCCGGGGCCTGGGCGATCCCGAGGTTGGAGGCGATGTTGAAGTTCTTGCGCATCGAGCGCCCCACCAGCGCCACCCGGCGGTCGAGCACCGCGGCCGCGTCGATCGCCTGCTGTACGCGGTGCACGTTGGACGCGAAGCAGGTGACGATGATCCGCCCCTCACAGCGGGAGAAGGTCTCGAGCAGGGCCGGGCCGACGGACGACTCCGACGGCGCCACGCCCGGACGGTCGGCGTTGGTGGAGTCACCGAACAGGCACAGGACGCCCTCGCGCCCCAGCTCGGCGAGCCGTGAGACGTCCGCCGCGACGCCGTCGACCGGCGTCTGATCGAACTTGTAGTCGCCGGTGGCGAGCACCGTCCCCAGCCCGGTCTCGATCGCGACCGCCCGCGAGTGCGGGATCGAGTGCGACATGTGGACGAGCTCGAGCACGAACGGGCCGGCGTCGACACGCTCACCGACCTCGAGCACCTCCAGGGGGGCGTCGCGGATCCGGTGCTCCTCGAGCTTCGAGCGCACGAGGCCGATCGTCAGCGGCCCGCCGTAGATCACGGGCGGCAGGCCCGATCTCGCGCAGCACGTACGGCAGCGCTCCCACGTGGTCCTCGTGCCCGTGCGTGAGCACGATCGCCTCGATGTCGTCCGCGCGGTCACGCAGGTAGGAGAAATCGGGCAGTACAAGGTCGATCCCGAGCATCTCGGCGGTCGGGAACATGAGCCCGGTGTCGACGAGCACGATGCGGCCACCGTGTTCGACCACGGTCATGTTCTTGCCGATCTCCCCCAACCCCCCGAGCGGGAGCAGGCGCACGGACTCGTCGTTCAAGGGACTACCGGGCCCCGCTCGCCGCGAGCAGGCCCTGGGCCTCGAGCGTCGCGCGGATCGTGTCGCGTTCCGTGGCGGAGGCCGGGACCATCGGCAATCGCACGTTGGCCCCGATCACGCCGAGCAGCTCGAGCGCCGTCTTCGCCGAGACGGCCGGCGGGGCCACGCTCATCACCTCGTAGAGCGGGGTGAGCTCTCGGTCGAGTTCCTCCACGCGCTCGCTCTCGCCGGCCAGCGCTGCGTCGTAGAGCGCTCGCAGCTTCGCGGGGGCGACGTTGGAGGCCACGAGGATCCCGCCCGCGCCGCCGAACGCGAGCGTGCGGGCGAAGACGGCGTCGTTGCCGGCGAGGATCGCCAGGCCGTCGATCGGCCCGAGCTCGTCGTTGTTGGCCTGCTTGACGCCGACGACGTTGTCGTGCGTCGCGGCGAGCTCCGCCAGCAGCTCCGGCGACAGGTTGATGACGCAGCGCGACGGGATGTTGTAGACGATCACCGGCGTGTCCCCCGCGGCCTCGGAGGCGGCGGCGAAGTGCGCCCGCAACCCGGCCTCGTTGGGCCGGTTGTAGTACGGCGTGACCACGAGCACGGCGTCGACGCCGAGCTCGTGCGCACGGCGCGTCAGCGCGGCGGTGTGGGCCGTGTCGTTGGACCCGGTGCCCGCGATCACGGTCGCCGAGTCGCCGACCTCGTCGATTGCGGCCTCGAAGAGGCGGACCTTCTCGTCGTCGGAGACCGTCGCCGACTCGCCGGTGGTGCCGGTGATGACGAGCCCGTGACAGCCCTCGTCGACGAGGTGACGGGCCAGGCGCCGCGTGGCGTCGTAGTCGACCGCGCCATCGTCGTCGAACGGGGTCACCATTGCGGTCAGCACGCCGCCGATCTCGCTCATGCGAGCAATCTAACGCGTGCCAAGGAAGGTCTCACTGCGCGAAGAGCGGCGGGCGACGATCCGCCCAAGGGCGCGCCTGTTCGAGTTGCGCCGCCATCCGGATCAGCAGGCCCTCGGCGCCGAGCGGACCGACCAGCTGGATCCCAACGGGGAGCCCCTCCTCGGTCCAGTGCAGCGGCACGGAGATCGCGGGCTGGCCGGTGGCGTTGAAGATTCCCGAGAAGGCGCCCGTGGGCCAGGCGCGCCGGATCGCCGCCATCGGGTCGGGCCCGGAGTCGTCGTAGGCGCCGAGCCGCGGCGGTGGCTCGCCGACGGTGGGCGTGAGCAGGAGATCGAGGTCCGAGTCGAGCCAGGTGCCGATGATCCGGCCGACGAGCTGATGCAGCGCCACGGCGTCGAGGTACTCGGCCGCGCCGCGCTGGCGCCCGTCCTCGGCCAGGGCCCAGGTGAGCGGCTCGACGTCGTCGGCCGTGAACGGGCGGCCGATCACCCGGCTGAGGGTCCCCAGGAGTGACGCCTGGCCGGCCGCCCAGCGGACCATGAAGCTGCCGACCAGCTCGTCGCTTACCCCGGGAGCCGCGTCGGCCAGCCGGCGCTCGTCGATCGAGTGTCCCAGCGACTCGAGCAGCTCGCCCGCCTCCTTCGCCGCGGCGACGACCACGGGATCGACCTCGATGCCGGCCGCGGAGCTGGTCACGAGCCCGATCCGCAGCCGGCCCGGGTCGGCCTCGAGTTCCTCGCGGTACGAGCGCTCCGGCGGCGGCGCGACGTACGGGTCGCCCGGCGCCGGGCCGTGGACGGCGTCAAGCACACCGGCGACATCGCGGACCGAGCGGGCGACGACGAGCTCCGCGGTCATCCCAGACATCGCGTCGCCCATCAGCGGGCCCTCGGAGGTCCGCTGACGGGTCGGCTTCAGCCCGACGAGCCCGCAGTGGCTCGCGGGGATGCGGATCGAGCCTCCCCCGTCGTTGGCGTGCGCGATCGAGACCATGCCCGAGGCCACCGCGGCGGCGGCGCCACCGCTGGACCCGCCGGGCGTGTGCTCGGTGTTCCAGGGATTGCGGGCGGCGCCATAGGCCTGCGACTCGGTGGTCGGGAGGATCCCGAGCTCGGGGACGTTCGTCTTGCCGATCGTCACGAAGCCGGCGTCGCGGAACCGAACGCCGAGGAAGGTGTCGACAGGCGCGCGGAAGTCGAGCTCCTTCAGCGTCCGGGTGCCGAGGTGAAACGGCTGCCCGGCGAGCGCGGCGCCGATGTCCTTGAACAGGAACGGGACGCCGCGGAACGGGCCGTCGGGCAGCGAGTTGGCGGCCGCCTCGCGACCCTCTTCGTAGAGCTCGTGGATCACCGCGTTGAGCTGCGGGTTGAGCGCCTCGGCCCGGCCGATCGCCTCCTCCACGAGCTCCTGCGGCGAGACCTCGCCCTTGCGGACCAGTTCGGCCTGCGCCGTCGCGTCGATTCCCGGCGGCGTGATCACAAGAGGTTCTCGAGCCCGATGGTCAGCTTCTGGTCCAGCCCGCCGACGCGGCGGACCGCGAGCAGGACCCCGTCCATGAACGACCGCCGATCGAGCGAGTCGTGGCGGATCGTGAGCGTCTGCCCCTCGCCGCCGAGCAGCACCTCCTGGTGGGCGACCAGCCCCGGCAGGCGCACCGAGTGGATCGGCTCGTGGACCGAGCCGCCGGCCTCGGTGACCAGCGCCGCGGTTCGCTTCGCCGTCCCCGAGGGGGCGTCGACCTTGCGGTCGTGATGGAGCTCGATGATCTCGACCTCCGGCATGTAGCGGGCCGCCTCGGCCGCAAAGCGCATCATCAGCACGGCGCCGATCGCGAAGTTCGGGGCCACGAAGACGTTGGCCTCGCCGCCCTCGGCGACCTCCGCGAGCCGCTCGAGATCGAAGCCCGTCGTGCCGACGACCGCGTGCACGCCGGCGCCGACGCAGGCGCCGACGTTGTCGATCGCCGTCTCGGGCGTGCTGAAGTCGACAACCACGTCGGCGTCGGCGAGCGTGTCGGCAACCGTCGTGTCGAGCGCCGGGTCCGCGCGACCGGTGAGCTCCATGTCCTCCGCCCCCTCGACCGCCTCGCAGACCGTGGCCCCCATGCGTCCGGCGGCCCCGGAAACCGCGACCCGGATCACGCCACGAGAGCCTGCGAAACCGAACCCGCGGCGGCCTTGAAGCAGTCCTCGTCCGCCCCGACGCAGGCGGCCGCCAGCTTCCCTGGGTCGTAAAGCTCGGCCGCCAGCTCGGCGACCTCGTCGGTGTTCACCGCGTCGACCCGCTCGAGCATCTCGTCCAGCGAGAACAGCGGGACGTCGAACATCATCGCCCGGGCCAGCCGGCCCATCCTGGCCGAGGTCGACTCGAGCCCGAGGACCATCCGGCCCTTCACGTGTTCCTTCGCCCGCGCGAGCTCGTCGTCGGAGACGCCCTCGGCCGAGAGCTTCACCAGCTCGCGGCCGATGATCTCGCACGCCTCGGCGACGTTGTCGGCGCGCGTGCCGACGTACATGGCCACGAATCCCGTGTCGACGAACTCGTGCGTGTACGAGCCGACCGAGTAGGCGAGCCCGCGCTTCTCGCGAACCTCGCGGAAGAGGCGCGAGGAAACCGAGCCGCCGAAGATGGTGTCGAGCACGGCGAGCGCGAAGCGGCGCTCGTCGCCGCGGGCGATCCCCGGGCCGCCGAAGCAGATGTGGTACTGCTCGGTCTCCTTCGGATAGAAGGCGAGCCGGGCGTTCGCGCCGTTCGAGCCGGCGTCCGCCATCCCGCCGCCGTTGCCGGCCGCCGGCTGGAGGGTGCGCTGGGCGAGCTCGGTGAGCGCCTCGTGGTCGACGTGACCGGCGGCGGCGACGACGATGTTGTCGGCCGTGTAGCGGGCGTCGTGGTAGGAGGCGATGTCGGGAACCGGAATGCCGCCGATCACGTCGGCGCGCCCCAGCACCCGGCGGCCCAGCGGATGGTCGCCGTACATCGCCTCGGCGAGCACGTCGTGGACGCGGTCCTGGGGCTCGTCCTCGTACATCGCGATCTCCTCCAGCACGACCTCGCGCTCGGAGTCGATCTCGTCGGGCGGCAGGGACGGCGCGAGCAGCATCTCCGCCAGCAGCTCGAACGCGTCCGTCGTGTGCTCGTCGAGGAAGCGCGCGTGGAGATGGGTGGTCTCCTTGCTGGTGGCGGCGTTGGTCGCCGCGCCCATGCCGTCGAACAGCTCCGAGATCTCGATCGCCGAGTGTCGCTCGGTCCCCTTGAACAGGAGGTGCTCGAGGAAGTGCGAGACGCCGGCCTGCGCCGGCGTCTCGTCACGCGATCCAGTCCTGACCCAGAGCCCGAGGGCCACCGAGCGCACCGAGGGCACGACCTCGGTCACGACCCGGAGGCCCGAGTCGAGCTTCGTCAGTTCGACTCCCTCGGGCAGCGGGGTCATCAATCGAGGCGCTCCCGCTGACGGCCACCGCGGCCGCCGCGGTCGCGACCGTCGCGGCCACCACGGCCGCCTCGGCCACCGCGATCGCCGCCGTTGCGGCCACCGCGGCCGCCACCGCCACCCATCGTCGGGTCGCCCGTGCCGAGCTTCTGCAGCTCCTCCGGGCTCTTGCCCTCGATCGCCGGGTCGGTCGTGAGCCGCAGGCCGATCCGGCCCCGCTCCTTGTCGACCTCGGCCACCGTGACATCGATCTCGTCGCCGGCGGAGAGCACGTCCTCGACCGCGCCGACGCGCTCGCCGGGCTTGACGTTCGAGATGTGCAGCAGGCCGTCGGTGCCCTTGACCAGCTCCACGAAGGCGCCGAACGTGGTCGTCTTGACCACCTTGGCGTTCGGGAAGTGGTCGCCGACCTCGGCCTCCCGGGTCATCGACTCGATCCGCTTGATCACACCCTCGACCAGAGCGCCGTTGGGGGCGTAGACCCGCACGGTCCCGTCGTCGTCGATGTCGATCTCGGCCTCGAACTCCTCCTGCATGCCGCGGATGGTCTCGCCGCCCTTGCCGATGACGGCGCCGATCTTCTCCGGGTCGATCTTGATCGACTCGATCGCCGGCGCGTACACGGAGAGCTTCTCCCGCGGCGCGTCGATCGACTCGGCCATCTTGTCGAGGATGAACAGGCGGCCCTTGCGCGCCTGCTCGAGGGCATCGGTGAGGATGTCGAAGGTGACGCCGGTGATCTTGATGTCCATCTGCAGGGCTGTGATCCCGTCCTTCGAGCCGGCGACCTTGAAGTCCATGTCGCCGAGGTGGTCCTCAACTCCTGCGATGTCGGTGAGGACGATGTAGTCGTCGCCCTCCTTGATCAGGCCCATGGCCACACCGGCGACCGCGTACTCGACGGGGACGCCCGCGGCCTGGAGCGCCATCGACGAGGCGCAGACCGAGCCCATCGACGACGAGCCGTTGGACTCCAGCGTGTCCGAGACGACCCGGATCACGTAGGGGAACTCCTCCTCGTCCGGGATCGTCGGCGACAGCGCCCGCTCAGCGAGTGCACCGTGGCCGATGTCGCGGCGCTTGGGGCCGCGCATGAAGCCGGCCTCCCCGACCGAGAACGGCGGGAAGTTGTAGTGGTGCCAGAAGCGCTTGGTCTCCTGGAGGCCGAGGTTGTCGACCTTCATGTCCATCCGGGTCGTGCCGAGCGCGACCGAGGACAGGATCTGCGTCTCACCGCGGGTGAACAGCGCGGAGCCGTGCACGCGCGGGGCGACGTCGATCTCGGTCTCGATCGGCCGGATCTCGTCCTGGGCGCGGCCGTCGGGCCGCTTCTTGTCGATCGCGATCCGGCGTCGGATGACGTCCTTCTCGAGCGTCGCGAAGGCGCGGGTGACCTCCGGAGCCTTCTCCGGGTCCACCTCGCCCTCGGCGGCACCGGCCGCGAGCTCGGCGAGCGCCAGCTCCTCGACCGCGGCGATCGCGTCCTGGCGCGCGAGCTTCTCGGGGACCTGCGTCGCCTCGTTCAGCTTGTCGCCCCAGGTGCTGCGGATCTTCTCCAGCACGACCTCGTCGACCTCGGGGCTCTCGACCTCGAGCTTCTCCTTGCCGGCCGCCTTGCGCAGCTCCTCCATCGTGCCGACCAGGGTCTTGATCTCCGAGTGGGCGATGTCGAGGGCGTCGAGCACCTCGGCCTCGCTGACGCCGTTGGCGCCGCACTCGACCATCAGGATCGCCTCGTCGGTACCGGAGACGATGAGGTCCATCTCGAGCTCCTCGAGCGCCTCCTCCTCAGGGTTGACGACGAAGTCGCCGTCGAGCTTGCCGATCCGCACGGACCCGACGTACTTCGCGACCGGGATCGGCGAGATCGCCAGCGCCGCGGAGGCGCCGTTCATCGCCAGGATGTCGTAGGGGTGCACGTGGTCGACCGACAGCGGCTGGGCGACCAGCTGCGTCTCGAAGTGCCAGCCCTTGGGGAACAGGGGCCGGATCGGACGGTCGATCATCCGCGCGGTCAGGGTCGCCTTCTCACCCGCTCTCGCCTCGCGGCGGAAGAACGAGCCGGGGACCTTGCCGGCCGCGTAGTGCTTCTCCTCGACGTCCACCGTCAGCGGGAGGAAGTCGACATCACGAAGATTGCCCATCGTCGCGGTGCAGAGGACCATCGTGTCCCCGGAGCGCACGACGACGGCTCCGCTCGCCTGCCTGGCGAGCTTGCCGGTTTCGAAGGAGATCTCGTTACCGCCGATCTCAGCCGAAACTCGGCTCACATCAAACATGCTCATGTATTCGCGTTTCCTTTCGACCGCCCGGATGGCGGCCAGTTTCCACAGAACTCTCGTTCTCGAACGGCTGCGATGTTAGCGGTCGGATAGTTCGTAAAGGTCGCGCGCAACGTCTGCGCCGAGCCGCGCCCCGTGCGCAAACGCGGTGGGCGTCCCCGTGACGCCGGCCCGGATTCCGCTCTCGAAATCGACCCGCACGCGCGCCGCGACGGCCGCCGAGCGCCGCTCGCTCTCGAACCGCTCCAGGTCGAGCCCGAGGGCCCGTGCCCGCTCCCATAGGTGCGGGTCATCCTGGTGGCCGTGATCGGCGTAGATCGAGTCGACCATGGCCCAGAACGCGTCCTCGCGCTGGCTCGCCGCGGCCTCGGCGGCGGCGTGCAGGGCGGGCGAGCGCGGGCGCTTGGCGGCGAGCGGGAAGTGGCGCACGCACAGGCGCAGGGGCAGTTCCCGGATCCGCCCCCAGGCGGCGGCGCACTGCGGGCAGGCGAGGTCGATGTAGACGATCGCCTCCGGGCCGTCGCCGCGCGCGTGATCGGCCGGACCGATCGCGGGCACCGCGGCGCTCGTGAGCTCACGCGTCACGCGAGTGACGGTACCCGGGCCGCGGCGCCACCTCCGCCGAGTGACACCTGAGCCACCTCTGAGGTGGTTGAGGTGTCACTCGCCTCGGGGGCCGGTCGGGCCCTCGTGGCGCGGCTCCGCCGGTAGCGCTAGGCGGCGGCGTCGAGGGCGTCGAAGATCAGGTTCGCGCCCGGGATCGTGAGCGGCGTCTCCTCCGCGTGCACCCAGCGCACGACGCCGTTCTCATCGATCAGCACCAGGGAGCGGTTGGGCGTCCCCCACTCCTCCAGATAGGCGCCGTAGAGGCGCGAGACCTCGCCCTTGGGATGAAAGTCCGACAGCAGCGTCAGCTCCAGGCCGAGGTGCTTGCGGAAGGCGTTGTGGGCCCAGGAGCCATCGGTCGAGATCCCGACCAGCTCGGCACCCCGATCGCGGATCTCTCCCAGGACCTCCTGATAGATGGAGAGCTGGTCCGAGCACACCGGGCTGAAGTCGTTGGGGTAGAAGCACAGCATCACCTTGCGGCCACGAAAGTCCGCAAGGCTGACGGGCTCCCCTCGGTGGTTGGGAAGGGTGAACTCCGGCGCCGGTCCGCCGGGCTCGATCATCGGGCCCCTAGCGACGCAGGCCGAGGTCGGCGACCAGGGCGCGATAGCGCTCGAGATCCGAGCGCTCGAGATACCGCAGGAGCCGGCGGCGCTTGCCGACCAGCATCAGCAGCCCGCGACGCGAGTGATGGTCCTTGGTGTGCGTGCGCAGGTGGCCGGTGAGCTCGTTGATGCGCTCGGTGAGCAGGGCGACCTGGACCTCGGCGGACCCGGTGTCGCCGCCGGTCCGACCGTACTTGTCGATCAGTTCCTGCTTCTTTTCCTTGGTCAAGCCCATGCGGAGCGGAGAGGTTAGCGAGGTGGTGCGAACTCGGCGCAAAGGCGCCGGGCCTCGTCCACGTCGCGGCCCATTTGGGCGACGAGCTCGTCCACGTCCTCAAAGCGCTTCTCGCCCCGCAGGCGGGCGATGAACGCGATCCGCAGGGTCCGGCCGTAGAGGTCGGCGCTGTGGTCGATCAGGTAGGACTCGATCAGCACGCCGCGCCCGGTCTCGAACGTCGGGCGCACGCCCACGTTGACCGCCGCCGGCACACCGTCGGCGAACGCGGCGTAGACCCCGTGCCCCGGGTAGGCGTAGGCCTCGTCGGGGACCACGTTCGCGGTTGGAAAGCCGAGCGTGCGCCCCCGCTTGTCGCCCTCCACCACCGTCCCCTCGAGCAGGAACGGCGCCCCCAGGCAGCGCATCGCGCCCTCGACGTCGCCGGCGGCGATCAGGGCCCGGATCCGGGTCGAGGAGACGGTCTCGCCGTCGACCTCCACCAGCGGGACGACCTCGGTCTCGAACTCCGGGCGGCTGTCCAGCATCTCGGGGTCGCCCTTCGCCCGCTTGCCGAAGCGGAAGTTCTCCCCCACGCGGACCCGCTCGGCGCCCAGCCGGTCGACGAGGATCCCCTGGCAGAACTCCTCGGCGTCGATGGTCGAGAAGTGCTTGTCGAACGGGATCACGACGAGCTCGTCGACCCCCAGACCCTCGATCACATCGCGCTTGATGTCGAAGGGCATGATCAGCTTCGGCGCCGCCTCGGGGTGGATGATGTTCAGCGGGTGGGGCTCGAAGGTGAGCACCGTGTCGGCGCCGCGGATCACCCGCCGGTGGCCGACGTGGACGCCGTCGAAGGTGCCGATCGCGACCGTGCGCGGGCGGCGCTCGGCGTCCGTCAAGGGTGTGACCACGATGCTCATCGGCGGCAGAGACTAAAGACGCTAAAGACGGGCGAGGGCTTCGGGCAGCGGGATCGGCGTGGCCTCGTCGGCCTCCCCCACCGAGAACGGGCCGATCGCCAGCCGGCGGAGCTCGGTGCAGTAGGCGTCGCCGAGGTCGGCGATCAGGCTGCGGACGTAGGTCCCGGACGAGCACTCGATCTCGAACTCGGCCTCGTCGCCGGTGCGCGAAAGCTGCTCGAAGCGGTACACGGTGACGAGGCGCTCGGGCAGCTCGAAGCTCTCGCCCCGGCGCGCCCGCCGGTAGGCACGCTCGCCGCCGACCTTCACGGCCGAGTAGGCCGGTGGGCGCTGGCGCAGCTCACCGGTGGGCAGCTCGAGCTCGCCCGCCGGCATCACCCCGGTTTCGGTGATCTCGCCGTCGCGGTCGCCCGTGGTCGAGACGGCGCCAAACCGCGCCCGCACCCGGTAGGTCTTTCGCAGGTCCATGAACCGCCGCTGCTCGCGAGTCGCCGGGCGCCCCAGGAGCACGATCAAGAGGCCCGTCGCGAACGGGTCGAGGGTGCCGGCGTGGCCGGTCTTGGCGTCGAAGGCGCGCCGAGCGCGGGCGACCGCGTCGTGGGAGGTGATGCCCGCCGGCTTGTCGACGAGCAGGACGGCGCCGCCGGCGAGCTCAGCCGATCTGGGCTGAGACCTCGGCACGGAGGAACTCGACCAGCTCGGCGTACGACAGGTCGCTGCCGAAGCCGGCCGCCCGCCGGTGTCCGCCGCCGCCCTGGCGCCGGGCGATCGCAGAGACGTCCACGGCGCCGTCGGTGGAGCGCAGGCTCACCTTGCGCGCCGAGCGCCCGCCGTCGGTCTTGTCGCGGATGACGGCCGCCACGGCGGTGCCCTCGAGGCCGCGGACGAAGTCGATGATCCCCTCGGTGAGGACCTCCCCGGCGCCGGTCGCGGCGTAGTCCTCGGCGCCGATGTAGGTGACCGCGAGCCGGTCGTCGTCATAGCGCTGCACCTTTTCCAGCGCCCTGGCGATCAGGTGCAGCTTCTCGACCGGAACCCGCTCGTAGAGGCGGCGGTAGGTGTCGTTGACGTCCACCCCGGCCTCGATCAGCTCCGCGGCCATCCGGTGCGAGTCGGCGCGCGTGTTCTCGTACATGAACATGCCCGTGTCGGTGACCAGGCCGACGTAGAGGGCCGAGGCGATCTCCGGCGTGATCTCCGCGCCCAGCCGGTGTGCGATCTCGAGCACGATCTCGGCCGTGCAGGAGGCCTCGGTGTCGACCAGGTTCACGGTCCCGAAGCGGGTGTTGTCGTGATGGTGGTCGATGTTCAGCAGCCGGGCGCCGTCGCGGCGCAGGAACTCGACCGGCATCCGGTCGATGTTGCCGCAGTCGAGGAACACGAGCGTGCGATCGACGACGTCGGCCGGCGGCTCGTGGAAGACCTCCGAGAGCGGCAGGAAGCGGTACTCGACCGGGAGCGGGAACTCCTTCGCGGCGAGGAACATCACCGAGTCCTTGCCGAGCTGGCCGAGGATGTGGTGCGTTGCCAGCAGCGAGCCGAGCGCGTCGCCGTCGGGGCCCTCGTGGGTCGTGAGCAGGAAGCGGTCGGCGCTACGCAGCTCGTCGACGACGAGGTCCAGATCGGTGGCCGCCGCCGTCACCGCGGGCTCGGTCATCGGTCCTCCTCCTCCAGCAGGCGGCTGAGGCGGAACCCCCGCTCGAGGGCGTCGTCGTAATGAAACTTGAGCGTCGGCGTGTGCTTGATCCGCACCTCGCGCGCGATCGCGGCCTGGAGCTTGCCGTGCGAGGAGGCGAGCGCCGCGAGCGTGTCCTCGCGCTCCGCCTCGTCGCCGAGCACGCTCACGTAGACGCGAGCCGACCGAAGGTCGGGGCTGGTCTTGACGGAGGTGACTGTCACGAAACCGATCCTCGGGTCCTCCAGGTCGCTGGCGATCGCGGACCCGATGACCTTCCGCATGACCTCGTCGATCCGGCGCATGCGATCGCCTCCGGCCATACGCGAGCCAACATAACAGGGGTTCCTGAACGTCTCAGTCGCGGACATCGGCGAGGGTCAGGAGGTTGCGCTCGAAGCCACAGCCGTCCGGGCAGCGGGCCTCAACGAAGCGCTCGAGCTCGGCTGCGCGCTCGCGGACCTCGTGGCCACCGACCAGCGCGCAGAGCAGCACGGCGCGTCGCCGGTCGTCCTGAGCGTCGATCTCGGCCACCGCGGCGACGAACCGCTGCCGTATCTGCGCCTTCAGCGAACTGACCACTTTCCGTTTCTCCTTGAGGTTCTGCGAGTGCCGCAGGTCGAGCCGGATCTCGGTGAGCGAGATGTACGTCGTCGGCGCCAGGCGCCTACTCGAGCGTCTTCTCGATCTGGCGCGTCTCGAACGCCTCCAGCACGTCCCCCACCTTCACGTCCTGGAACGCCTCGAGCACGACGCCGCACTCGAGCCCGGCCTCGACCTCGCTGACGTCGTCCTTGAAGCGGCGCAGCGAGCCGATCCGCCCGGTCCACACGACGGTCCCGTCGCGGACGAGGCGGACCTCGGCGCCGCGCGTGAGGCGGCCGTCGGTGACCGAGCAGCCGGCGATCGTGCCGACCCGCGAGGCCTTGAAGAGCTCCAGGACCTCGGCCTGGCCGAGGGCCTCCTCGACCTGGTCGGGAGTCAGCATGCCCTCCATCGCCGCGCGGAGCTCCTCGGTGACCTTGTAGATCACGGAGTAGGTGCGGATCTCGACGCCCTCGCGCTCGGCGGCGCGGCGGGCGTCGGCGAGCGGGCGGACGTTGAAGCCGATGATCACGGCGTCGGAGGCGGCGGCGAGCATCACGTCGGACTCGTTGATCCCGCCGGCGCCGGCGCGGATGACGTTGACGACGATCTCGTCCTGGGGCAGCTTGGCGATCTCGTCCTGGAGCGCCTCGAGCGAGCCCGAGACGTCGCCCTTGAGGACGATGTTGAGCTCGTTGACCTCGCCCTCCTTGGCCTTGGCGAAGACCTCGTCGAGGCTGAGCCTGCGGGCCTGACGCCTGCCGAGCTGCTCGGTCTTCAGGCGCGTCTGGCGCTCCTGGGCGAGCTGGCGCGCACGGCGGTCGTTCTCGACCACCTCGACGTGCTCGCCGGCCTCGCAGACGCCCTCGAAGCCGAGCACCTCGACCGGATCGCCGGGCGACGCGTGGTCGAGGCGGGCGCCGGTGTGGTCCTGCATCGCGCGCACCTTGCCCCACTGCGGGCCGGCGACGAGTGAGTCGCCGACGTGCAGCGTGCCGCGCTGGATCAGCACGGTCGCCACCGGACCGCGGCCGGGGTCGAGGTGCGACTCGATCACCGAGCCCGATGCGGGCGCGTCGGGGTTCGCGCGCAGCTCCTCGACCTCGGCGACGAGGAGGATGTTCTCGAGCAGCTCGTCGAGGTTCTCGTGCGTCTTGGCCGAGACGTTGACGAAGATCGTGTCCCCGCCCCAGTCCTCGGGGTTGAGGCCCTGGTTGGCCAGCTCCCCCTTGACCTTGTCGGCGTTGGAATCGGGGAGGTCGATCTTGTTGACGGCGACCAGCATCGGGACGTCGGCGGCGCGCGCGTGGTCGATCGCCTCCACCGTCTGCGGCATCACGCCATCGTCCGCGGCGACCACGAGCACGACGATGTCGGTGACGTCGGCGCCGCGAGCGCGCATCGCGGTGAACGCGGCATGGCCCGGCGTGTCGATGAAGCTGATCGTCTTGCCGTTGCGGTGCACCTGGTAGGCGCCGATGTGCTGGGTGATCCCACCCGCCTCGCCGGCGACGACCTCGGTCTCGCGGATCGCGTCCAGCAGCGACGTCTTGCCGTGGTCGACGTGGCCCATGATCGTGACCACGGGCGGCCGGTCGACCAAATCCTCGTCGGAGTCGTCGAAGACGGGCTCCTCGGCCACCTCCTCGGCGGCGCTGACCATCTCGACCTTGCGGTCAAGCGCATCGGCGAGCACCTCAATCGTCTCGTCGGTGAGCGTCTGGGTCAGGGTCGCCATCTCGCCGAGCTGCATCAGCTGCTTGATCACGTCGGCGCTGCCGACCCCGAAGATCTCGGCCACCTCGCGCACGGTCGCGCCCGAGGGGATCTTGAGCGCCGGCTGCTCGGTCTCGACGACCGGCGCCAGGGGCGGCTCCTCCAGCAGCGGTCGGCGGCGGCGCCCGCCTCGGCGGCGGGGCGGCCGGCGCGGCGGGGCCTGCGGCATCTGGTCGCGGCGCGACGCCTGCGAGTCGATGACCACGCGGCGGCGCTTCTTCTGCGCCGCCCTGGGCGTCGGCGCCGCCCGCGGCCTGCACGGGGCGCACCGGGCGCTGCTGGCTCTGCTTGGCGGCGGGCGCCGGGGCGGCCTCGGCGGCGGGTTGCGCCGGCGGCTTCTGGGCCTCGGCCGTCGCCGTGGCCGTCGCTGCCGGCGCGGGAGCCTCGGCGGGCTTGCTCGCGCCGCCGTTGGCGGCCTCGAGCGCCCTCAGCGCCTCAGCCTCCTCGACGCTGGAAGCGGCGGCCTTGGCCTCGATCCCGGCGGCGTTGAGCGCGGCGAGGACCTCCTTGCTGGTCAGCCCCTGCTGCTTGGCGATTTCGTGAACGCGCTTGCGGGCCAACTACGACTGCGCCTCCGCTGTCTCCTCGGCCGCCGGCCCGGGGGCCTCGACCTCGTTCTCGACCTCGGTTCCCTCGACCTCGGGCTCCTCCGGCTCCGTCGCCTCAGCGGCGTCGGTGCCCTCTTCGATCACCGTCTCCGCCCCGTTCTCAGTGGCGGCTTCGGCGACGTCAAGCCCCTCCTCCCGGGCGGGCGGCTCCTCGGTGACCTCCGCGACGGGCTGGGCCGGCTGCGGCTCCGCAGCGGGCGCCTCCTCGACCGGGGCCTCCTGAACTGGGGCCTCCTGCGGGGTCTCCTCGGCCGGAGCCTCCTCGGCGGCGGCCTCGGAGAACTGGGCCTCGGCCTTCGCGACCAGGGTGGCGACGTCGCCGTCCGCTGCGTCGGGGTCGGCGAGCACCGCCACCTCCGCGTCGGTCAGCGGCGTCAGCACGGTCACCTGGTTGGTCCCGAAGCGGGCCAGTGCCTGGTGCTGGGGCAGGCCGCAGAAGCGCGAGCCGTCGAGGGCCGCGTTCGGGCAGCGGCGGCCGGCGGAGAGCACCGCGGCGCACCGGCCGTCGGCCTGATCCTCCTGCTCGTAGTCGCCCTCGTCCGTCTCCGAGAACTCGGTCTGCGACTTGATGTCGACCTTCCAGCCGGTGAGCTTGGCGGCGAGGCGGGCGTTTTGGCCCTCGCGCCCGATCGCCAGCGAGAGCTGGTCGTCGGGGACGATCACCGTCGCCTCCTTGGTGTCGTCGTCGACGAGCACCTCGCGCACTCGGGCCGGGGAAAGCGCCTTGGCGACGAACCGGGCGGGCTCGTCGTTGTAGGGGATGATGTCGATCTTCTCGCCGCGCAGCTCGGAGACGACCATGCGGACCCGCGATCCGCGGGGGCCGACGCAGGCGCCGACCGGGTCGACGCCGTCGGCGTGCGAGATCACGGCGATCTTCGAGCGATATCCGGGCTCGCGGGCGACGCCCACGATCTCGACCAGGCCGTCGGCGATCTCGGGCACCTCGAGCTCGAACAGCTCCTTGATCAGCTCGGGGCTGCGGCGACTGACGACGATGCTCGGGCCCTTGCCCTCGGCCGAGACGTCGGTGATCACCGCCTTGACCCGCATCCCGTGGTCGTAGCGCTCGTTCCAGACCTGCTCCGAGCGCGGCAGCAGCGCCTCGACCCGCTCGCGCAGCTGCACCAGCGTGTAGCGGTTGTCGGACTGCTGGATGATCCCGGTGATCAGCTCGCCGACGCGGTCCTGGTACTCGTCGTACATCATCTGCCGCTCGGCCTCGCGGATCCGCTGCAGCATCACCTGCTTCGCGGTCTGGGCTGCGATGCGGCCGAAGTCCTCGGGGGTCACGTCGCGGGTGCGGATCTGGTCCTCGTAGGGGGCGAGGATCTCGGGATCCAGCTCGGGCTCCTCGGGCTCGCGCAGCTCGCCGGTCTCCGGATCGACCGTCGGCTCCTGGTCCTCGGCGACCTCGGCGAGGAGCTTCTCCTCCAGCTCGGCCGGCAGGATCAGCTCGAACACGCGGTAATCGCCCGTCTCGTCGTCGAACTCGACCCGGGCGTACTTGGCCGCCCCTGGACTCTTCTTGTATGCGGAGAGCAGCGCGTCCTCCAGCGCCGCCTTGAGCACATCGCCATCGATGCCCTTCTCCTGCGCGAGGCCGTGGATCGCCTCAAGGATCTCGCGACTCACGCGCCACCTCCAAATTCGGGGATCAGGTTCGAGCGATGGATTCCGGCGAGCGGGATGCGCACCGCGTCGCCGCCCGCGTCGACGCAGACGCCCTCGTCGTCCGCCTCGGTGAGCGTGCCGGTGAAGTTGCGCCGCCCCTCGATCGCGTCGCGGGTGCGGACCTTGACCTTGCGCCCGAGGAAGCGCCGGAAGTGCTCGGGCTTGGTTAGGGGCCGGTCGCTTCCCGGCGACGAGACCTCGAGCGAGTACGACTCGAGCAGGTCGCGCAGCTGGTCGGTCACCCGCTCGCACAGCGCGAGATCGACCCCGTCCGGGTGGTCGATGTACAGGCGCAGCGTCTCCGCGGCGGGCTGTTCGAGCGCGATCAGCTCGACGTTCAGGTCGAACGTCGCAATTCGCTCTTCGATCGTCTTCTGCAAGTCGTTCAGGTCGTTCACAGGGACCTCGTCCGTCTCATCCTTCCGAGCACGAAACTCCAAAAAAAAGGCGGGCCCGGGCCCACCTCAACAGGGTACGGGTACGTGAAAAGGTGCCGCTGAGTATAGCTTCGCCTCCTCGTGCCTCGTGCCTGGATGGCCATTAGGCTCCGCGGCCATGTCAGGCCCCGACGATTCGCCTCAACCGATCCAGATCAACGGGGTCGCGCACGTGATCCTGCGGGTCAATCGGGTGGCCGAGTGCATCGCCTTCTACGACCGGCTGATGCCGTTTCTGGGCCTGAGCGCCATCCCTCCCCGGTCCGACGACTTCGTCTACTACGTTGGCGGCCGCACCGCGCTGGCCATCCGCCGCGCCGAGCCCGAGCACGCGGGCGTCCCGCACATCGAGGCGGCGGCCGGCCTCGACCACCTCTGCTTTCGGGCCCGCTCCCGCGAGGACGTCGACGCGGTCCACGCCTTCCTGGTCGAGCTCGGAGCCCGCATCGTCCGCCCGCCTCAGGAGGGGCCGTGGGCCCCGGGCTACTACTCGCAGGCCTCGAGCAGGATGGTCACCGGGCCGTCGTTTACGAGCTCGACCTCCATCCGGGCGCCAAACGCGCCTCGCTTCGCGGCGAGGCGCTCGCAGAAGCGCTCGTACAGCGGCTCGGCGAGCTCACCCGGCGCGGCGTCCGCGTAGCTCGGGCGGTTGCCCTTGCGGGCGTCGGCGTAGAGGGTGAATTGGCTCACGCAGAGCACCTCGCGCTCGCCGAGCGGCTCGTTCATGCGGCCGTCCGCGTCGTCAAAGATCCGCAGCGCCCGGACCTTGGCGGCGAGGCGATCCGCCGCCGACTCCGTGTCGTCCGTGCGGACGCCGAGCAACACCAGCAGGCCGGGACCGATCTCGGCGATCGCCTCGCCCTCGACCCGGACGGCGGCCTTCGAGACGCGCTGGACCAGAGCCCGCAAGCGTCAGGAAGCGGCCCGCAGGCGGTCGCGGTAGAGGCGGTAGTCGCCGCGGTCCGGGCGCAGGTTGGAGGCCAGCGCCAGGTGGTGGCGGGCGCGCTCGCGGTTGCCGATCAGGCTCAGCGCCCGCCCGAGGCAGAAGTGCGCGTAGTCGTTCACGGGCTGGCGGTCGACGACCGCCTCGAACTCGGCCGCCGCCTCCTCGAACTGGCGGTTGCGGAAGTAGGCGCGGCCGAGCGCCTCGCGGACCGACGTCTTCTCCGGCTCGCGCTTGGCCACCTCGGCGAGGGGCACGGTCGCCTCGTCGAAGTTGCCGTCCTCGAGCAACTCGACGCCTCGTCGGTAGAGCTTGTACGTGTCGTCAGGCACGACGACGAGTTTACGAACCGCCTAAGTCGCGCTTTCGACGCCGCCCCGTAGCGCCTCCACCCGGTCGAGGATCGCCTCCGCGATCTCCGCCTTGCTGGCCAGGGGGACGTGCAGCTCGCCGTCGCGCTCGATCACCGTGACCTCGTTGCGCTCGGAGTCGAAGCCGATGTCCGAGCGCGAAACGTCGTTGAACACGATCGCGTCGACGGCCTTGCGGTCGAGCTTTTGCCGCGCGCGGTCGATCGCGTCGGCGCCGGTCTCCGCGGCGAAGCCGATCAGCGTCTGGTCGTCGCGGCGCGTGCGGGCGACACCGGCGAGCACGTCCTCGGTCGGCTCGAGATGAAGCTCCGGGGCGGCGCCGGTGCGCGAGATCTTCGTCGCCGTGGTCTCGGCGGGCCGAAAGTCCGCCGGCGCCGCCGCCATCAACAGCACGTGGCAGTGCGGAAAGCGCTCGCCGACGGCCCGCGCGAGGTCGGCCGTGGTCTCCACGCGCACCGCCTCGATCGCGGCAGGTAGCGGCCGGCTGACGTTGGCGGCGATCAGGGTGACCTCCGCCCCGCGCTTCGCCGCCGCCTCCGCGAGCGCGAGGCCCATGCGGCCGCTCGAGCGGTTGCCGATGAAGCGGACCGGGTCGATCGGCTCTCGGGTGCCGCCGGCGGTGACGAGCACCCGCAGGCCGTCCCAGCTGCCCTGGGCCGCGGGCAGCATCGCCTCGACCTCGGCCAGCAGCCGCGCCGGATCGGGCAGGCGGCCGACGCCGTGCTCGCCGCGAGAGGCGAGTGCACCTTCGTCCGGGTCGATCACCCGCACGCCGCGCTCGCGCAGCGTCGCCAGGTTCGCCTGCGTCGCCGCATCGGCGTACATGCGGTCGTTCATCGCCGGGGCGACCGCCCGCGGCGCCGTGCAGGCCAGGAACGAGGTCGCAAGCAGCGAGTCGCAGATCCCGGCCGCCAGCTTCGCCAGCGTGTTGGCCGATGCCGGCGCGACGACGAAGGCGTCGGCGTTGGCCGCCAGCGCCAGGTGGCCGATCGGGTCGTGCGCCGGGGGCTCATCGCCCGGGAAGGTGCCGCGCAGGGGGTCGCGCTCGAACTCGTCGACGAGGACCGGCGCGCCGATGATGCCCTCAAACGACGCCGCCCCCACGAAGCGCTCGGCGGCGGGCGTCATCAGCACGCGAACTCCGTGCCCGGCCTTGGTCGCCAGGCGGGCGAGCTCGAGCGCCTTGTAGGCGGCAATGCCGCCGGTCACGCCCAGCAGGATCCTGGCCATGCCTTGATCGTACGCCCGGCTGGGCGTCGTTTAGGGCGGGGGCTTGCGAGCGACGCGGACCGCGCTAGACGCGGTAGCGGTACTCGAGCTTGCCCTGAGCGAGTTCCTCGAGGGCGATCGTGAGGTAGTTGCCGGTCTGGCTCTCGACCATCGGCGGCGTGTACTCCTCGTAGCTGCCCTCGCCGAGTGCCCGGTAATAGCTGTTGAGCTGGCGAGCGCGCTTGGCCGCCACCAACACGGCGGCGTAATGGCTATCGGTGCGCTCCAGCAGTTCGTCAACACGTGGCTTGATCATCGGCCGCGCAGTGTAGCTGGCCCGCGGAGGCTAATCGCCGGCCAGCTCGGCCCGCACGATCGCCTCCAGCGCATCCGAGGCGACATTCAGATCGTCGTTGCAGACCACATGCTGGAACTCCTGCTGGGCGTCGAGCTCGATCTGGGCCGTGCGGAGACGCTCGTCGATCGCGTCCGGGTCGTCGGTGCCGCGGCGCTCCAGACGCTCGCGCAACGCGGCCGGGTCCGGCGGGGCGATGAACACGAGCACCGCCTCCGGCATCGCCGCGCGTACCTGGCGCGCGCCCTGGACCTCGATCTCGAGCACCACCGACTCGCCGGCCGCGAGCCGCCGCTCGACCTCCGAGCGCAGGGTGCCGTAGCGGTTGCCGCTGTACGCCGCGTGCTCGAGGAACTCGTTCGCGTCCGCCCGCCGGGCGAACTCCTCGGGCGAGAGGAAGTGGTAGTCGCGCCCGTCCTCCTCCCCCTCGCGAGGGGCCCTCGTGGTGGCCGAGGTGGAGAGCGCCAGCTCGCCGACGCGCTCGCGCAGCATCCGGATCAGCGTCCCCTTGCCGACGCCGCTCGGCCCCGTGATCACGAAGACCTTTCCCTGCGCCGGCTGCACGCCGCCATCCTGACCTGCCGCCCGGCGGAGCGCGCGCTCAGGGACCGATGCCGTCGAGCGGGCTCGGATGGGTCGGCTGGTAGAGGCCGATCTCGCCGTGCCCGGGGACGACCATCGTCGTCATCAGGCCCCAGTCCTGCTGGGTGATCCCGCCGGTGAACTCGACTCCCTTTGCTTCGAGGTCGGTCACCGTTGACTCGATTTCGTCGCACATGAGGAACAGCCGGTGCCCGCCCTCTGGCTGCCCCCAACCTGATCCGGGATGGACGGCGAGTTCGGCTGGCGGCAGGGCGAAGATCAGCCAGCCGCCGCCGGCGTCGACGGAGTCGAGCTCCAGCACGTCGCGGAAAAACGCGCGCGCCGCCTCGGCGTCGTCGGCGAACGCGATCGCGTGCGCGGCCGTGATCATCCGGCCGCCGTGATGCCTAGCGGCGGAGGAACTGGACGAGCTCGGCGCGCTGGCGCTCGGAGAGGCCGCCGATCGTCTTCGACGGCGAGATCCGGCACTGGGTGAGGATCTTGTTGGCCTTCACGCGCCCGTACTTGGGCACCGCGAGGATCATGTCGAAGGCCTTCGCCGAGAGCACGTAGTCGGGCGGGTCGAGCAGCAGCTGCTCGATCTTCGCCTTGCCGCCCTTCAGGTCGCGCTTCAGCTGGGCGCGGGCCGACCGAATCTCGTTCGCACGCCGGAGGGCCCGCATCCGCTGCTCGCGAGACCTCTCTGGGACGGCGGCGGATGTCATGTCGACGGAGGCGGGGGCCATCGGCGGTCGCACTATAACTGTGCGGCAGCGAGGCGCAAGGGCGAACGCCGGGTTTTCGGGGAAATTCGGTTCGACCTCAACTTGAGGTCGACGCGAGCGGTCGCCGCGGCGGTCGGTCGAGTCCCCGGCGGCTCAGCTCGACCGCGAGCTCCGAGCGGATCCGGCGGGCGGCGAGCGGGTCGCGGAAGCTCGCTGTACCGACCGCGACGACGTCGGCTCCGGCGGCCATCATCGCCAGCGCGTCCGCTCCGGTCTCGACCCCGCCCATCCCGATCACCGGCACCGCGACCGCGCCGGCGACGCGGCGGACCTGGTCGAGGGCGACAGCGCGGACCGCGGGGCCGGAGAGCCCGCCGCTGCCGGCGCCGAGCCAGGGCTCGAGCGTCCCGGGGTCGAGGGCGGTCGCCTTGACGGTGTTGATCAGCGAGACCGCGTCGGCGCCCCCGGTGACCGCGGCCTCCGCGACCGCCGCCGGGTCGGCGCAGTTCGGGGTCAGCTTGACGATCAGCGGCTTCTCGGTGAGCGGGCGCAGGGCCTCGCACAGCGCGAGGGTCTCGGTCGGCTCCTCGCCGACGATCAGACCGGACTTGACGTTTGGACAGGAGACGTTGAGCTCGATCGCCGCGGCCTCATCGCGGGCGCCGATGCGCTCGACGAGGGCCTCGAAGCCCTCGCGGCTGGTCGCCATCACCGAGACGATCAGCGGCACCGGCAGCCGGGCGAGCTGCGGCAGGTCCTCGGCGATGAAGCCCTCGAGGCCCTTGTTCGGGAGCCCGATCGAGTTGATCATCCCGGCCGGGGTCTCGAACAGGCGCGGCGGCGGGTTGCCGGCCCGCGGCTCGGGGGTGATCGTCTTCGACACGAAGGCGCTGAACGGGAAACTCGGCGTCGACCGCCTCGCCGAAGGCCCGCCGGGCGGCGATCGCGTCGAAGGTCCCGGAGCCGTTGATGATCGGGTGCTCGAGCGAGAGCCCGCAGAGCTCGGTCGCGAACGCGGTCAATGCCCGCTCCCCTCGATCAGCGCCGACTCGATGTCCGCCGCGTTCACGGTCGGCCCGTCCACGCAGAGGCGCATGTAGCCCCCCGCGGCGAGCGGGACGGCGCAGCCGAAGCACGAGCCGAAGCCGCAGGCCATCGGCGTCTCCATCGCCAGCTCGGCGGCCACGCCGCGCTCGGCGCACAGGGCGCGGACCGCCTCGAGCATGGCCGGCGGGCCGCACGCGTAAACGGCCGCCGACTCGGCGTCGTCGCCCTCCAGCAGGACCGCGAGCAGGTCGGTGACGTAGCCCTGGTGCCCGGTGTGGCCGTCCTCGGACGCCAGGCGCAGCTCCGAGCAGCGAAACAGCTCCAGGCCGCCCGAGTGCGCGCGATCGCGAAAGCCGAGCAGGGCGCGCTGCGGGATGCCGCGGTCGGCGAGCTCGCGGCGCAGGATCGCCAGCGGCGCGATCCCGATCCCGCCGCCCACCAGGATCGCTCCGGCCGCGTTCGGCGCGAGCGCCGCCAGCGCGGAGAACGGGCGGCCGAGCGGCCCGGTGATGCGCAGGGTCTCGCCCACGTCGAGTCCGGCGAGCCGTTCGGTCCCGGGGCCGATGGCCTCGAGCAGGAAGTCCAGGCGCACGCCGCGGGCGCCGGCCTCGGCCTCGGCGACCGAGAAGGCCCGCGGGAGGTAGGGCCGGCCCTCCTCCCCGCCCCAGCGCTCGCCGGTGAGCATGTAGAACTGGCCGGCCCGGGGCATGGGGCCGTGCGCATCGAGCGCGCTGACGACCCGGTAGCCGCCGGTCGCCTCGTTGGCGACCACCTCGCAGTCGCGGCGCCCGAACGGCGCCAGCACCCGGTCGTCAGCGAGGGACGGCTGAGCCATGGAGCTCCTGCAACGAGACCGGCTCCGCGCCCCGCTCGCGCGTCGCGAAGATCGCCCGCGCCGCCGCCGAGGCCCCGGTCATCGTCGTGATGCAGGGGATCCCCTCGCGCACGGCGGCGTTGCGGATCTCGTAGCCGTCGGAGCGCGCGCCGCTGCCGGTCGGGGTGTTGATCACCATCGACACCGTGTGGTCGCGGATGTAGTCGACGACGTGCGGCGAGCCCTCGGCGATCTTGTTGATCGCGGTCACCGGGATGCCCATGCGCGAGATCGCCTGCGCGGTGCCCCGGGTGGCGATCAGCTCGAAGCCGAGGTCGTAGAAGCGCGCCGCGAGCTCGCTCGCCGCCGGCTTGTCCGTGTCGGTGACCGTGATGAAGACGGTGCCCTCGGAGGGCAGCGAGACGCCCGCGGCCGCCTGCGCCTTGCCGAACGCGGTCGGGAAGTCGCCGGCGATCCCCATCACCTCGCCGGTCGATTTCATCTCCGGGCCCAGCAGCGAGTCGGCGCCGGCGAAGCGAGCGAACGGCATGACCGCCTCCTTGACCGAGACGTGGCCGTTGTGCATGGTCGGCAGCTCGATGTCCGAGAGCGGCTCGCCGAGCATCAGGCGGCAGGCCAGCTTCGCCAGCGGGGCGCCGATCGCCTTCGAGACGAAGGGCACGGTGCGCGACGCGCGGGGGTTGGCCTCGATCACGTAGAGGCGGCCGCCCGCGACCGCGTACTGGACGTTGATCAGCCCGATGACCCCGAGCTCGAGCGCGATCCGGCTCGTGGTCTCGCGGATCTCGTCGAGCATCGCCTCCCCGAGGCTCATCGGCGGGATCACGCAGGCCGAGTCGCCCGAGTGCACGCCCGCCTCCTCGACGTGCTGCATGATCCCGGCGACCTCGCACGTCTCGCCGTCGCAGAGGGCATCGACGTCGACCTCGATCGCGTCCTCGAGGAAGCGGTCGAGCAGCAGCGGGTGCTCCTGGTCGGCCTTCACGTGCCGCTCCAGGTACTCGCCCAGGTGCTCGGCCGAGTAGCAGATCTCCATGGCCCGGCCGCCGAGCACGTAGGAGGGCCGGACGAGGAGCGGAAAGCCGACGTCCTCGGCGATCATCGCCGCCTCGTCGGCCGAATGCGCGGTGCCGTACGGGGGGTGGGCGATCTCGAGCCGCCGCAGGAGCGCTCCGAAGCGGCCGCGGTCCTCTGCGAGGTCGATGGCGTCGACGGGCGTGCCGAGCAGGGTCACACCGGCGTCCTGGAGCGCCTTGGCGAGGCGCAGCGGTGTCTGGCCGCCGAACTGGACGATCACGCCCTCCGGGCGCTCGACCTCGAGCACCGCGAGCACGTCCGCCTCGGTCAGGGGCTCGAAGTAGAGGCGGTCGGAGGTGTCGTAATCGGTCGAGACGGTCTCGGGGTTGCAGTTGATGATCACCGCGTCGCGGCCGGACTCCCGCACGGTCATCGCCGCGTGCACGCAGCAGTAGTCGAACTCGATCCCCTGCCCGATCCGGTTCGGCCCCGAGCCCAGGATGACCACCGAATCGCGGTCGCCGCGGCGGACCTCGCCCGCGAGCGGCGCCTTGCGCTCGTGGGCGCTGTAGTAGTAGGGCGTCCTCGCCTCGAACTCGGCCGCGCACGTGTCCACCGAGCGGAAGGTGCGGTCGAGCGCATCCGTTCCGTCGCCCTCGGTCGCCAGCGCTTGGAGCTCGCGCAGGAACCAGGGATCGATCGAGGTCCGCGCGTGGACCTGCTCGACGCTGAGCCCGCGCCGGAAGGCCGCGTCCACGAGGTCGAAGCGGTCCGCCCGCGGTGTGCCGAGCAGCTCCAGCAGCGCCTCGTCCTCGCGCGGCGGCTCCGCCTCGGAATCGAGCTCGCGCGAGCGCATCGCCTTCGCGAACGACTCGCGGAACGTGCGCCCGATCGACATCGCCTCGCCGACCGACTTCATGTGCGTGGTCAGCTCGCCCTCGGCGCCGGGGAACTTCTCGAACGCGAACCGGGGCACCTTCGTGACGACGTAGTCGATCGTCGGCTCGAAGGAGGCCGGGGTGACGCCCGTGATGTCGTTGTCGATCTCCTCGAGGGCGTAACCGACGGCGAGCTTCGCGGCGATCTTCGCGATCGGGAAGCCGGTCGCCTTCGAGGCCAGGGCCGACGACCGCGAGACGCGTGGGTTCATCTCGATCACCACGACCTCGCCGCTCTCGGGGTTCACGGCGAATTGGATGTTCGAACCGCCGGTCTCCACGCCCACCGCCCGGATCACGCGGATCGCCTGGTCGCGGAGCTCCTGGTAGAGGTCGTCCGTGAGCGTCTGCGCCGGGGCGACGGTGACCGAGTCGCCGGTGTGGACCCCCATCGGGTCGACGTTCTCGATCGAGCAGATGATCACCACGTTGTCGTTGCGGTCGCGCATCACCTCGAGCTCGAACTCGCCCCAGCCGAGCACCGACTCCTCCACCAGAACCTGGTTGATCGGGCTGGCGGCGAGCCCCTCCGAGACGACGCCGAGCAGCTCGGTGGCCGTCCTCCCCACCCCGCCCCCGTGGCCGCCCAGGGTGAACGCCGGGCGGACGATGGCGGGCAGCTGGAGCGTGCCGTCGGCGAGCCCACGCTCGGCGTCGCCGATCGAGCCGACGATCATCGACCACGGCACCCGCAGCCCGGCGTCCTCGATCGTCTGCCTAAACGCCTCGCGGTCCTCGGCGCGATGGATGGCGTCGTAGTCGGCGCCGATCAGCTCGACGCCGAGCCGCTGGAGCGTGCCGTCGTCGTGCAGCGCCTTGGCGAGGTTGAGCGCCGTCTGGCCGCCGAGCGTGGGCAGCAGCGCGTCGGGGCGCTCGCGCTCGATGATCCGCGCGACCGACTCGGGCAGCAGCGGCTCGACGTAGGTCCGGTGGGCGAACTCGGGGTCGGTCATGATCGTCGCCGGGTTCGAGTTCACGAGCACGACCTCGTAGCCGTCCTCCAGCAGCACCTTGCACGCCTGGACGCCGGAGTAGTCGAACTCGGCCGCCTGGCCGATCACGATCGGTCCGGAGCCGATCAGCAGGATCTTGTTGATGTCCTCGCGTCTAGGCACGTGCGGCCTCCCCCGACACGAGCTGAGCCCTGACGGCGGGCCAGTCCCCGTCGGTAATCGAGTAGTAGGCCGAGTCGCGCCTCCCGGTCACCGGCATCAGCATGTGGTTGCGAAAGATGCCCTCGAACGTCGTCCCGAGGGCCTCCAGCGCCTCGCGTGAGCGAACGTTGCGCGCGTCCGTCTTGAACTCAACGCGCATGCAACCGAGGTCGTCGAAGGCGAACGAGAGCATCAGCAGCTTCGCCTCGCGGTTGGCTCCGGTCCGCCAGTACTCGGGATTGAGCCAGGTCCAGCCGATCTCGAGCCCCGAATGCTCGGGCCGGACGGTGAGGTACGAGGAGCTGCCAATCGGCCGTTCCTCGGCCACCGAGATGGTCGCGAACGGATACTCCGTCGCGCGGGCTGCGGCCTCGGCGCGAGTGTCGAACCAGCGGTCGAAGGCGCCTTCCTCGGCCGGGACGCGTCGGTCCATCCAGGTCCAGATATCCGGGTCTGCCGCCGCCTCGCGCAGACCGGCGCGGTGCTCGGGTCCGAGTGGCTCCATGCGGACGATCTCGCCCTCCAGTGCCCGGGGCGGCGGCGGCCAGATCATGAATAAGGCGCCTCAACGGCGGCGCGGCTCGGCTTCGCTTCGCTCGGCCTCACTGCGCCAGCTCCAGGAAGCGATCGAACAGGTAGCGGGCGTCGTGCGGCCCGGGCCCGGCCTCGGGGTGGTACTGGACCGTGCATCCGGGCACCTCGCGCAGCGCCAGACCCTCCACCGTGCGGTCGTAGAGGTTCAGGTGGGTGAGCTCCGCGGCGCCGAAGTCGGTCTCCCAGCGCACCGGCTCGTCGGCCTCGATCCGCTCGCCACCGTCGGGCGGGCGCACCGCGAAGCCGTGGTTTTGGGCGGTGATGTCGATCCGGCCGCTGTCGAGGTCCTTGACCGGGTGGTTGGCCCCCCGATGGCCGAACGGGAGCTTGAAGGTGTCGAGGCCGACGGCGCGGCAGAGGAGCTGGTGGCCGAGGCAGATCCCGACCACGGGCTTCTTGCCGACGACCTCGCGGACCGTGTCGACCACGTAGTCCAATGCCGCGGGATCGCCGGGGCCGTTGGCCAAGAACACGAGATCCGGAGAGCTCGCGAGCACCGTCTTGGCGCTCACGTCACACGGAAGCAGGGTGACGCGGCAATTGCGCTCGCGGAACTCCCGAATTATTGAATGCTTGATGCCGGTGTCCAGCGCCACGACGTGCGGCCCGTCGCCGTCGAGCTCCACCGGCTCGTCCGGCGTCACGGTGCGGGCGAAGTCGGCGCCCGCCATCGACGGCTCGCCGGCGATCCGCTCGCGGGCCTCGGCGGCTGGTGTCGCGGCGTCGAAGATCCCACCGCGCATCGCGCCCTGGTCGCGGATGTGGCGGACCAGGGTCCGCGTGTCGACGCCCGTGATCGCGGGCACGCCACAGCCCACGAGCCAGTCGAGCCAGCCGCCCTCGGCGTCCGCGGCGTCCTCGCCGTTGCGCGCCTCGCGCATGATCACCGCGCGCGCCTGGACGCGGTCGGACTCCATCGCGGCCGCGCCGACGCCGTAGTTGCCGACCATGGGGTAGGTGAAGGTGATGATCTGGCCCGCGTAGCTCGGGTCCGTGACCGCCTCCTGATAGCCCGTGATCGAGGTGTTGAAGACCACCTCGCCGGTCACGGACGCCGGATCGCCGCAGAGGTCGCCCTCGAAGGTCGTCCCGTCCTCGAGGAGGACGTAGCCAGGTCGTTCGTCGTTCGTCGTTCGTCGTTCGGTCACTTGACGAGGGCCTGCACTTCCTTGAAGGCGGGTGCGTCGCGAGCCGCGCAGGAGCTCGAACAGGGCCATCTCGACGCTGGTCAGCAGCGCTCCCGCGCGCTCCATCTTCGCCAGCCCGAGCTCGCGGTTGGCCTCGGTGCGCGAGCCGACCGCGTCGGCGGCGACGTGGACCTCGACGTCCTCGTCGAGCAGGTCGAGCACCGTCTGATTGACGCAGACGTGGGTCTCGATCCCGCAGACGAGCGCCTGGTCACGCTCACCCAGGTCGAAGCCGTCGGCCTCGGCGGCGGAGAAGCGGACCTTGTCAAGCGGCTGGACTCCGTCCGGCAGGTGCTCTGCGACCTCGTCGACGGTGGCCCCAAGCCCCTTCGGGTACTGCTCGGTGACCACGATGGGGATGCCGACCGCGGCTGCGCCCTCGACCAGCGTTCCCGACGCCCGCGCGACCTCGTCGAAGCTCGGCAGCGCCTTGCGAAATGCCTCCTGCACGTCGATCACGACCAGCGTCGCCCGCTCCGGATCGAGCTTCACGCGACCCCCAGGGCAAACGACCGCTGCCGGTAGGCCACCCGGCCGCAGGCGATCGTCATCAGCACGCGGCCGCGCAGGCGCCGGCCGTTGAAGCAGGAGTTGTAGGAGCGGCTCTCCCAGCCCTCCGCCCCCGCTTCCCACTCGGCGTCGAGATCGCAGAGGGTCAGGTGCGCCTCCGCGTCGGGCGCGATCCGCGACCGCTCGAAGCCGAGCGGCTCCGCCCCACCGCCGAGACGGTCGACGACGGTCGCCAGGTCCAGCACCCCCGGGATCACGAGGTCCGTGTAGACGGCGGCGAAGGCGGTCTCGAGGCCCGTGACCCCCATCGCGGCCTCCTCGAACGGGGTCTCCTTCTCGTCCGAGGTGTGGGGCGCGTGGTCGGTCGCGATGCAGTCGATGGCCCCGGAGCGGATGCCCTCGATGAGCGCCTGGCGGTCGGCCTCTGAGCGCAGGGGCGGGTTCATCTTGAAGCGCGAGTCGAGGCTGCGGACGTCCTCGTCGGTGAGCGTGAGGTGGTGCGGCGTCGCCTCGCACGTGACCGCGATTCCTGCCGCCTTTGCCTGCTCGATCGCCGCCACCGACTCCACCGCCGACAGGTGCTGGACGTGGATGCGCGCGTCCTCGAACGCGGCCAGGGCGCAGTCGCGGGCGATCATCGTCGACTCCGACACCGACGGGATCCCGGCGATCCCAAGCGCGGCCGAGACGTCCCCCTCGTGCATCGAGCCACCGGCCGACAGCTCGGGATCCTCCTCGTGCAGGGCGATCGGGAGGTCGACGAGCCGTTGGTATTGGAGCGCCCGGCGCATGACCCGGGCGCTGCGGATCGGCAGCCCGTCGTCGGAGAAGCCGACGGCCCCGGCGGCCGCGAGGTCGCTCATCTCGCTGAGCTCGGCGCCGGCCATGCCCTTGGTGACCGTGGCGATGAAGCCGACGGGGACCGCCGCCTGCTCGCGGGCCTGCTCGCGCAGGGCGGCGACGTCGGCCGCGGTGTCGATCGGCGGCTCGGTGTTGGCCATCGCGACGATCCCGCAGAAGCCGCCCGCGGCGGCGGCCCGGGAGCCGGTCTCGACGTCCTCCTTGTCCTCGCGTCCCGGGGTCCGCAGGTGCACGTGCGGGTCGAAGAAGGCCGGGAACAGCGCGCGGCCGTCGGCCTCGATCACCTCGGCGCCCTCGGCCTCGCCGGCCCCGGGTTGGGCGAGCTCGGCGATCCGACCCTCCCGGACGACGACGTCCCGCGTCTCGTCGAGGCCCGAGGTCGGGTCGAGCACCCGGGCGCTGCGGATCACGAGCGCGTCGTCGCGCGCGCCCTCGCTGCCGCGCCAGTCGAGCGCGGAGATCGGCCGCAGGTCCGCCCTCATATAAGCCGCCTCAACAGCGGCGGGACGCCGCTGCGTCCTGTCGGACTCCGCGTCATGCCGGCTCTCCGATCGGCGTCGGCGCCGTGAGCTCCGGTTCGCCGGCGGTCGCGCCCCGCGGCTCTCCCCCGCCCGCCAGCAGCTCGTAGAGCACCGCCATCCGGACCACGAGGCCGCTCTCCACCTGGGTGGTGATCAGCGAGGCGGGGCCGTCGATGACCTCCGGGGAGAGCTCGATCCCGCGGTTGACCGGTCCTGGGTGCATCAGCAGCTGGCGCGGGCCCAGGCGGCGGGAGTCGATCTGGTAGTTGGTCGTGTACTCGCGGATCGAGGGCACGAAGGTGTCGGTCATGCGCTCGCGCTGCATGCGCAGGGCGTACACGACGTCGGCCTGGGCGAGGTCGTCGAGCGTGTAGGCCACCGAGACGCCGAGCGCCGCCTCGATCCCGCGCGGGATCAGGGTCGGGGGGCCGCACACCGTGACCTCGGCGCCGAGCTTGCGAAAGCAGAGCGCGCAGGAGCGGGCGACCCGGCTGTGCAGGACGTCGCCGACGATCCAGATCCGCTTACCGCTGAGGTCCTCGCGCCGCTTGCCCTCGAGCGAGCCGAAGCGCTCGAGCAGGGTGTAGGCGTCGAGCAGCGCCTGGCTGGGGTGCTCGTGCTTGCCGTCGCCGGCGTTGATCACCGCCGCGGGCGTCCAGTTGGTGATCAGGTTCGCGGCGCCGGCGTGCGGGGAGCGGATGATGATCGCCTCCGGACCGTAGGCGGAGAGGGTCGCGATCGTGTCCTTCAGCGACTCGCCCTTCTCGACGGCCGAGCCCGAGGACTTGATCGAGACCACGTCGGCCGAGAGGCGCTTGGCGGCGAGCTCGAACGAGGAGCTGGTCCGGGTGCTGGACTCGTAGAAGAGGCTGACCACGGTCCGGCCGCGCAAGCGTCGGGACCTTCTTGATGTCCCGCCGGCCGACCTCGGCGAAGCTCGCCGCTCGTTCCATGATCCGCTCGATGTCCGAGCGTTCGAGATCCTCGATCGCCAGCAGGTGCCTCATCTCTCTCCCAGGGTCGCGGTTGCGGGTTGGTTTTGGCCGATCGAGACCTCGTCGACCCCATCGGTCTCCTCGACGCGGACGAAGACGCGCTCGTCGCGCGCCGTCGGCAGGTTCTTGCCCACGTAGTCGGGGCTGATCGGGAGCTCGCGGTGCCCGCGGTCGGCGAGCACGGCGAGCTGCACGCGGTCGGGCCGGCCGTAGTCGAACAGGGCGTCGATCGCCGCCCGCACCGTGCGGCCGGTGTAGAGGACGTCGTCGACGAGGACCACGGTCCGGCCGTCGAGCTCGAAGTCGAGATGGGAGCTGTGGACGACCGGCTGAGCGCCTGGCTCGCGGTCGACGAGATCGTCGCGGTAGAAGGAGATGTCGAGGTCGCCGAGCGGGACGGTCGAGCCGCTGAGCTCGCCGACGAGGGTGTGCAGGCGGCGGGCGAGCACGGCGCCCCGCGTGTGGATGCCGACCAGGGCGAGCGTGCCGGGGTCCTCGGCCGGGTTCTTTTCCACGATCTCGTGCGCAATCCGCACTAGCGTGCGGCGCAGATCGTCGCGGTCGAGGACAACCCTCTCGGGCTGGGTTTGCACTGCGCGCCCCTTCCTGGTCTCTCAGGACCGGGTTAAAGGAACCGACGCTGTGAATCTAGCATCGGCAGCGGCGCGCTCCGGCGGCCGCCGGCGGCTTCTGTCGGAGCTTGCGGTATTCATCTGCCCGATGGATCCCGCCGTCGGCGAGCTGATCGACATCCACAGCGCAGCCGGGCGCCGCTTCGAGGCGGGCGGCGTTCGCAGCTTCGTTCGCGAGCAGGGCTCGGGACCCGATGTGCTGCTCCTGCACGGGGTGCCGACCAGCTCATTCCTCTACCGCAAGGTCATCACGCACCTCGCCGACCAGGGCCTGCGCGCGATCGCGGTCGACTTTCCCGGGCTCGGGCTCGCCGAGCGCCCGGAGCGTTTCGACTACTCGTGGTCGGGGCTGGCGCGCTGGCTGGGCGAGGCGGTCGACGCCCTGGGCCTGCACCGCTGCCACCTCGTCGTGCACGACATCGGAGGCCCCATCGGCTGCGAGTGGGCGATCCGCAACCCGGACCGAGTGCTCTCGCTGACGGCGCTGAACACGCTCCTGCGGCCGGCGGAGTTTCGGCGACCCTGGACGATGGCGCCGTTCGCGATCCCCGGGATCGGCGAGGCGTGGCTGCGTGCGACCCCGCGGGCGGCGTTCGCAGCGCTCTTTCGCCTCCAGGGGCTGGCCGACCGCTCGGCGATGTCGACGGCCGAGATCTACGCGCACCACGCGCTCTCTGCACCGCGGCGACAACGGGCGGGCGTTCCTGCGCATCATGCGCGGGTTCGAGCTCACCCAGGCGAAGCAGGACTTCCTGGTCGGCGGGCTCGGCGAGCGCACCTACCCCGCCCGGGTTGTGTGGGGCGAGCTCGATCCGGCCCTCGGGCTGGATCAGATGCGCGCCGTCCAGGGCGTGCTGGGCGTCTCAGAGCCGGTGCTGCTGCCCGCCAAGCACTTCCTTCAGGAGGACCAGGCGGCGCCGGTGGCGTACGTGATCGCCGACCTGGTCGCGCCGCTGGGCTGAGCGCCCGGCCGCGCGCATGACGCGGCTTTCATCGTTTCACGCGGCTTTCATGTGCTCCGCCCAGGGTCGGTCTCCGATTGCTAGAACGCGGCCGCCGCTCGCGGTCGCCACACGAAGGGAGATCGCAAGTGAAGACCGGAGAACAGTTCAGGCGGAGGCGGTTCGCTGCCACCGTCGCGGTGGCCCTGGGGGCCGCCTCGCTCGCGTTTGGCCTGGTGCCGACGGCGCTCGCGGCGCCGCCGAGCCTTCCCCAGGGCGGCGAGCCGGTGGTCCTCAACCCCGCCGACTTCACCACCCAGATCACCAACCCGTACTTCCCGCTCGTGCCCGGGAGCCGGTTGGTCTACCGCGAGCAGGACGCTCAGGGAACGCTCCAGAAGGGAGTCACTCACGTGACCAAGCGGACGAGGCTGATCGCCAACGGGATCACGGCGCGGGTCGTCCACGACGTCGTCTCCGAGCACGGCGCGCCGGTCGAGAAGACGTTCGACTGGTACGCCCAGGACTCAGCCGGCAACGTCTGGTACCTCGGCGAGGACACCAAGGAGTACAAGAACGGGCGCGTGGCGTCGACCCATGGCTCGTTCGAGGCCGGCGTCGACGGCGCCCAGCCCGGGGTGATCATGCCCGCCGCGCCGCAGGTCGGAATGACCTATCGCCAGGAGTACTACGCCGGTCAGGCCGAGGACCAGGCGCGGGTGCTGAGCCTCGACGAGCAGGCGGGCGTCCCGTTCGGGCACTTCACCGACGTGCTGATGACCAAGGAGGTCAACCCGCTCGAGCCGCGGCATGGCGAATACAAGTTCTACGCCCGCGGTGTCGGCCCGGTGCTGGAGCTGACCGCGTCCGGTGGGACCGACCGGGTCTCGCTGCTCAAGGTGGACTAGGGCGCTAGCCGGAGTGCTCCGCGCGATCGAGCGCCGCCGCTGTCGCCTCGTCGAGATCGGAATCGTCGAGCGCGACACCCGGCGGCAGCTCGACGTGCAGCTCGCCGGAGAGGTCGAGCTGAGCGAGCGCGTCCCGGGGCTGGCACTCGAGCACGTGCCCGCCCCGGGTTCGGTCCGCCGAGATGAAGTGCAGGTGATAGCCGTCGACCTCGAGCCCCTGGGCGTAGTCCGGGAACCGGAAGCCGACCACGGTGCCCGTGACGTCGCCGAGCTCGAACACCTGCTGCTCGTTGACCACCTCGCCCAGCGGCCGGTACGGGGGCAGCTGGCGCGGGACCGAGCGGGCGCGGATGAGGTCGAACTCGCCGTCGATGCGGATCGCGCAGCTGGCGTCGGGGTCGGCCGCGACGAGATCGAGCTCGGCGAGCATCTGCGCGAACGACATCGGACCCTCGAGCGAGCGCTCCAGCGACGGTTCGAACCAGGCCACGGCGGCGAACGGGGTCCGCTCGGTGGATTCGATCTCCTCCACCTCCCCGTCGAGATCGGCGCGGTAGAAATGCCCGTCGAGGGCGATCATCTCGCCGTCGAGCGCGTTCAGGGTCCCGAGCCCGAGGTCGCCATGCTCGGCCAGCTCGTCGAAGGTGAGGTCGCCGTCGTAGGCCCCATCGAGCAGCGCGCCGATGGTCGACGCCTGAAACAGCACGTGCGGCTCATGCTCGGGGTGCAGGTCGCGGTGGCGAAGCGACTCGACGTGCAGGTGGCGGGCGAGCCGCTCGTCGAGCATCAGGAGGCCGGTGCGGGGTCGGCGGCGGGTTGGTCGCGCGCCTGGCGGGCGCCGGCCTCGACGTGGCGGGGCTCGCCGCGCTCCGGGAACGGGATCTCGACCAGGTCGAAGTCGCGCGGCGCGATCGTGCGCGGGAAGGCCGCACGGCCCTCGTCGAGCACGGCGCGCACGTCGTAGCGCGAGGAGATGTGGACGAGGGCGAGCAGGCCGACGTCGGCGTCGGCGGCGAGCTCGGCCGCCTGCCGGGCGGTCGAATGCCCGGTCTGGGCCGCGCGCTCGACCTCCTCCTCGGCAAAGCTCGCGTCGTGGACGAGCAGCTGCGCCCCGTGCGCGGCGATCCGGGTCATCTCGCAGGGGGCGGTGTCGCCGCTGACGACGAGCTTGCGCCCCGGGCGCGCCTCGCCCATCACCTGGCTCGGGTCAACCGGGCCGGCGCTGCCCTCGATGCGCTCGCCGCCCTGGAGGCGCTTGAACTCGGGACCGGGCGAGATCCCGAGGCGCTTGGCCGCCTCGGGGTCGAACCGCCCGGGGCGTTCGTCCTCGACCAGCGCGTAGCCGTACGCGCGCATCCGGTGCTCGACCTCGAACGGCCGCACCTCGTAGCCGTCGTGACGCACGGCCTCCGCGGGCCCGAGCTCGACCAGCTCGACCTCGTAGCCGATCCGCCCGAAGATCCGCCGCAGGGCCTTGAAGAGCTCGATCAGCCCGGGCGGGCCAATGATCCGCAGCGGTCGGTCGCGGTCGTTGAGGTCGTAGGTCTTCAGCAGTCCCGGGATGCCGAGGTAGTGGTCGGCGTGCAGGTGCGTGATGTAGATCGCGTCGACCTGGACGAGCCCGGTGGAGCGCTGCATCTGGCGCTGGGAACCCTCACCGCAGTCGAACAGCAGCCGCTCGCCGCCGACCCGCGCCAGCACGCAGGCGGTCGACCGCCGCGCCGTCGGCACCGACCCCCCGGTGCCGAGAAAGACCACGTCCATGTCCATGCGCGCAGGGTAGATGCGGGCGCGGGCGCCGGCGGGCGATCCCCGCCGCGCACCGAGAGTCGACTCGCTCCCGAATAGCGGGACTCAGTCGACGTTCGGTGTCCGGCGGACCCCGAAGGCGCTCTAAGCTCCGCGGCTCGGCGCCCGTAGCTCAGTGGATAGAGCGCTCGCCTCCGGAGCGAGAGGTCGCAGGTTCGAATCCTGCCGGGCGCGTGATCAGAGCTCCGGCCGCGGCTCCGCCCTACGGACAGGACGGCCCGCTGCAGATGCGGGCGGCGGCGATCGCAAGGTCGATCGCCGGGTCCGGGACGTTCGACGCGCTCAGCTCGAACGGGTCTCGCTCCAGGAGCACGTTCGGCGGCTCGGCCCCCCGGGCGCCGGCGGGAAGGAGCAGCGCGAGCGCCGCGACCATGGCGAAGCCGGCCGCCGGTCTAATCGGGCTCTTCCGCAAAGGAAACGTGCGAGTTTCTATATCACGCGGTGCCGGTGCTCAGCCGCCGGGCCGCGCCTGCGGGTGCTCGCGGTACCAGTCGATCGCGCGCCGCAGGCCCTCTTCCAGGTCCACGGACGGCTCCCAACGGCAGAGCTCGCGCAACTTCGACGTGTCCACGTACTGGCGGTCGATCTCGCCCGGCGGGTTACCGGCGCCCTGGAAGTCCGGTTCGACCCCCGTGCCGGCCAGCTCGGCGATCAACGCCACGACGTCGCCCACGCGATGCGGCCGCCCGCCACCCGCGTTGAACGCCTCGCCCCGGATCTCGTCGCGGCCGAGGTTGTCGGCGATCGCGACGTACGCGGACGCCGCGTCCTCGACGTAGAGGAAGTCGCGCTCCGGCGAGCCGTCGGAGCGCAACACGGGCGCCCGTCCCTCAAGCGCCGCGCAGACGGCCTCCGGGACGATCCGCGAGAAGTTGAGGTCGCCGCCTCCGTAGATGTTCGCGAACCGCGTCACCGCCACCGGCAGGCCGTAGCTGGGCCAGTAGCTGCGCGCGATCACGTCGGCGGCGGCCTTCGACGCCTCGTAGGGCGCCGTTGGCTGCAGGCTGAAGTCCTCGCGGTACGGAAGCTCGTCGTGGGCGCCGTAGGCCTTGTCGGACGACGCGACCACGACGCGCTCGACGCTCGCCGCCACGCAGGCGTGCAGCAGCGTCCAGGTGCCGCGGACGTTCGTCTCGAAGCCGCGCAGCGGGGCCGCCGCGACCGTCCCGACGATCGGCTCGGCGGCGAGATGGAACACCTCCACCACCCCGCGCGCCTCCATCGCCCTGATCAGGGACTCGCGATCGAGCAGGTCGGCGTCGAGATCGGCCACCTCGCCCGCGATCCCGATCAGCTCCAGGGGCGAGACCGGGCGATCCGCCCGCGGGCGGTCGAGCGAGATCACCTCCCGACCGCGCTCGAGCAGCGCCCGGGCGAGCCATGCGCCGACGAACCCGCGGGCGCCGGTGATGAGCGTCGTGCCCGCCATCAGCCTCCCGGCAACCGCGCGGCCGCCTCGCGGTCCCAGGTACGCCACGGGGCCTGTCCCGCGGCCCACAGATCGTTGAGGGTGACCGCGTCCTTGTAGGTGTCCATGCAGTCCCAGAAGCCGTCGTGGCGGTAGGCGCCCAATCGGCCGCCGTCCGCGAGGCGCTCGAGCGGCTGGCGCTCGAGCACGCTGTCGGGCTCGATCACGTCCAGAAAGGTCGGCTCGCAGACGAAGAACCCCCCGTTGATCCAGTAGTCCAGGCGAGGCTTCTCGCGAAACCCCGTGACCCGCTCGCCGGAGTCGATCAGCGCGATCCCCCACTGGCTGTACGGCCGCACGACGGTCATCGTCGCCACCGCGCCGAGGTCCTCGTGGTGTGCCGCCTGGGCGGCGAGGTCGATGTCCGCGACGCCGTCGGCGTACGTGAGGCAGAAGCGGCCCCCCGCGAGCCGCTCCGCGACCCGCGCGACGCGACCGCCGGTGTTGGTCTCGAGCCCGGTATCGATGCACTCGACCTCGACCGGCTCGGGCCAGTCCGTCGCCGTGGCGAATCCCTCGACCTGCTCCCCCAGGTAGCCGGTCAGCAGGAGAAACCGGCGGTGGCCCTGGCTCGCGTAGATGCGGATCACGTGCCAGAGGATCGGCTTGCCGCCGATCTCGACGAGCGCCTTGGGGATCGCGCCCGTCTCCTCCTGCAGCCGCGTCCCGCGCCCGCCGCAGAGGATCGCGACCGGGACGTCGGCGGCAGCGCTAGTGCTGTCCACCGGCGACGGCCGGGAGGATCGTCACCTCGTCGCCGTCGGAGAGCTCGGTGTCGAGGCCGTCCTGAAAGCGGATGTCCTCGCCCGAGACGTAGACGTTGACGAACCGCCGCAGGGTGCCGTCCTCGGTGATCCGCTCGCGCAGATCGGTGTGGGCCTCGAACACCGCGTCGAGCGCCTCGCCGACGGTGCCGCCGTCGACCTCGAGCGCGTCCTCGCCGTCAGTGGCGGCGCGGAGCTGGGCCGGGATCTTCACGGTGACCGACATCGGATCGGGAAATCTACCGCTACGCGGTGAGCGCGACGTCGCCGACCTCGGCCTCGAACGACGCGAGCGTCGGCTCGATCTCCTCGATCACGAAGCCCTCGCGCACCGCGTCGAGCGTCTTCAGCCCCTCACCGGTGATGATCGCCACCACGCGCTCGTCGTCGCCGATCGCCCCGGCCTCGGCCAGCTTCGCCAGCACCGCGGTCGTCACCCCGCCGGCGGTCTCGGTGAAGATGCCGGTGGTCTCGGCCAAGAGCCGAATCCCGGCGCGGATCTCGTCGTCGGTGACCGACTCGATCGAGCCGTCGGTCTGGCGCGCGAGGTCGAGCGCGTACGAGCCGTCGGCCGGGTTGCCGATCGCCAGGCTCTTCGCGATCGTCTGCGGCCGCTGCGGACGGCAGACATCCTGGCCGGCCGCGTAGGCCTCGGCGACCGGGCTGCAACCCGCCGCCTGGGCGCCGTTGAAGGCCGGCAGCTCGCCCTCGACGAGGCCCAGCTCGAGCCATTCCGAGATGCCCTTGCCGATCTTCGTGAACAGCGAGCCCGAGGCGATCGGGCACACGACCCGGTCGGGCAGCGACCAGCCGAGCTGCTCGACGAGCTCGTAGGCGATCGTCTTCGAGCCCTCCGAGTAGTACGGACGCAGGTTGACGTTCACGAACGCCCACGGGCGGGTCTCGCAGAGCTCGGTGCAGAGCCGGTTGACGTCGTCGTAGTTGCCGCGGACGCCGACCAGCCTGGTGCCGTACACGCCGGTCGCAAGCAGCTTCTGCTCCTCGAGGTCCGCGGGCACGAACACGTACGAGTCCAGCCCGGCGGCCGCCGCGTGCGCGGCCACCGCGTTGGCGAGGTTCCCGGTGGAGGCGCAGGCCACGGTCTCAAAGCCGAGCTCCCGGGCCTTCGCCAGCGCCACCGCGACGACGCGGTCCTTGAACGAGTGGGTCGGGTTCGCGGCGTCGTTCTTGATCCAGAGCTCGCCCAAGCCCGAGCCGCTCCGCCAGCCGGTCGGCTCGCAGCAGCGGCGTCAGGCCCGGCTGCAGGGGGTCGCGCGGGCGCTCGGCGAGCGGCAGGAAGTCCGCGTAGCGCCAGATGTCGGCCGGGCCCGCCTGGATCTTGCGCTTGGCCGCGTGGGCGTCAAAACCCGAGTGGTCGTAGGCCACCTCCAGCGGGCCGAAGCACTGCTCGCACACGTAGCGGGCCTCCAGCGGGTAGGTCTGGCCGCACTCCTTGCAGGTGAGCGTCGTGGGTGCCATCTGATGAAGCTCCTTCCGGTTCGGTGTCGCGCTACGAAAAAGACCTCTGCTTGTGCGAGCAGAGGTCCGGAACCGGACTTCCACTCACATCTCCCAGGCTCTACGCCTGCTGGAATTGGCACCTTCCTCCGGTCGTTAGACCTTTGGTGGTTGCCGGGGCTTCATCGGGCCAGTCCCTCCACCCCTCTGGATGCAGTGGGTATGTGCGGCGACTATACCAACGGTGGGAGCGAGCTTGCGCGGCTTCGCCAGGCGTGGCGTACCCTGTGCGCTGAGGACCCGATGAGCGAGCTACCGAGCGAGACGAGCACCGATGCCGAGCCTTCCCAAGCCCAGGCTTCGCCGCCAGCGCGGTGGCGATCTCGCCGCGCCGCCTGAGCCGCGCGAGCGCTCCCCGCAGGTCGAGACCGTCCAGGCCTCGGGCCTGCGCTGGGTCAACATCGAGCGCCCGACGCCGCTCGAGGCCGCGTGGCTCGAGGAGCAGTTCTCCTTCCATCCCCTCGATCTGGAGGACGTCCTCTCGCGCAACCAGCGGCCGAAGATCGACTACTACGACGACTACCTGTTCATCGTCTTGCACTTCCCGGTGTTCGACCCGCAGGTCAAGCGGCTCAACGCCGGCGAGCTGGACATCTTCGTCGGCCGCGACTACCTGGTCACGATCCCGAACACGCCGCTGAAGCCGGTCGAGTACCTGTTCGAGCGCTGCCGGACGAAGGAGGACCTCCGCGACCAGCTCTTCTCGCGCGGTTCCGGCTACCTGATGTACCGGATCATCGACGACAGCTTCGACTACTGCTTCCCGATGCTGCGCAAGATCGGCAACAAGCTCGACGCGCTCGAGGAGGAGATCTTCGAGGGGCGCTCCGAGGACATCGTGCGCGACATCTCGAACGCGAAGCAGGAGATCATCAACTTCCGCAAGGTGATCCGCCCCCAGCGGACCGTGCTCCGCGACCTCGAGAAGCTCGAGCAGCCGTTCCTGGCGCCCGAGGGCGGCGAGCTCGAGGCCTACTTCGACGACGTCGGCGACTCCCACGAGCGCATCTGGGACATGCTCGAGAACTACAAGGAGGTGATCGAGGGCCTCGAGGACACGAACGAGTCCTACATCTCCCATCGGGTCAACGACATCCTCCGCGTGCTCACCTCGATCAGCGTCATCGTCCTGCCGCTGACCCTGATCGCGAGCATCTGGGGCATGAACGTCGGCGTCCCCGGGGAAGGCGACAGCACCGACTTCTTCGTGATCGTCGGCGCGATGTTCGTCCTTCTCGTCGGGATGGTCGCCTACTTCAGGCGCCGCGGCTGGCTCTGAGCAACCTCCCTAGGATCCCGCCGTGTGGCGAATCAACGGATCTGGGCTCCCTGGCGCCTCGAGTACGTGAAGGACGCGTCGAAGGACTCCGAGCAGGAGTGCATCTTCTGCGCCAAGCCCGACGAGGGGGACGACGAGGCGAACCTGATCGTCCACCGCGGCGAGCGCTGCTTCGTGATCCTCAACCTGTTCCCGTACACGAACGGACATCTGATGATCGCCCCGTACGCGCACGAGGGGTCGATCGCCGACCTCGACGCCGAGACGCTCGCCGAGATGATGGCGCTCTCCCAGCGCGCGATCGCGGCGCTCGACGACAAGTACGCGCCGCACGGCTACAACGTGGGCTTCAACCAGGGGCGGGTCGCGGGCGCCGGGGTCGAGCACCACATCCACATGCACATCGTCCCCCGCTGGGGCGGCGACACCAACTTCATGCCGGTGCTCGGCGACACGCGGGTCATGCCGCAGTCGCTCGAGCAGAGCTACGAGACCCTGAGAGGCACGTTTGACTGAGCCGCTGGCGCCGCCCGAGATCTTCAAGGCGTACGACATCCGCGGCATCTACGGCGAGCAGATGGACGAGAGCACCGCGCGCGCCATCGGTCGCGCGTTCGCCCGCGTGCTCGCCGCGCTGCGCGGCAAGCAGCCGTCCGAGCTGCGGGTCGGCGTCGGCCGCGACATGCGGCTGACGGCCCCGGCGATGGCGACCGAGGTCGCGGCCGGGCTGGTCGACGAGGGCGCCACCGTCGTGGACGCCGGGATGGTCGGCACGGAGATGCTCTATTTCCTGGTCGGCTCGCGCGAGCTCGACGGCGGCGCGATGATCACCGCATCGCATAACCCCAAGGCCTACACCGGCGTGAAGCTGGTGCGCGAGGGGGCGCTGGCCCTCTCCGGGGACGCCGGCATCGGCGACGTCCAGGCGATGATCGCCGACGGCCTCGGGGAGGCACCCGGGGGCGGCACGCGGGAGGTCGTCGACATCTACGAGGACTTCGGCCGCCACGCGCTCTCGGTCATCGACACATCGGCGGTGAAGCCGCTGAAGGTCATCGTCGACGGCGGCAACGGGATGGCGGGGCCGATGGTCGGCCCGCTGCTCGACCGCCTCGGCCTGGATCTCGTCGAGACGTACTGGGTCCCGGACGGCGAGTTCCCGGACCACGAGCCGAACCCGCTCCTGCCCGAGAACCGCCAGTTCATCATCGACCGGGTGCTCGCCGAGGGCGCCGACCTCGGCATCGCCTGGGACGGGGATGCCGACCGCTGCTTCTTCATCGACTCCAACGGTGAGTTCGTCGACGGTGACTTCCTCACGGCGATGCTCGCGAGGCTGGTGCTCGCCAAGCAGCCGGGCGCGGGGATCATCTACGACGTGCGCGCGAGCCGGGCGGTCGCGGACACGGTCGCGGCCGCCGGCGGCACCTCGTACGTGAACCGCGTCGGCCACGCGTTCTTCAAGCAGGCGATGCGCGAGCACGATGCCGCCTTCGGGGGCGAGGTCTCCGGCCACTACTACTTCCGCGACTTCTGGTGCGCCGACTCGGGGACCCTGCCGGCGCTGCTCGTGCTCGAGCTGCTCGGGGTCGAGGAGACGCCAATGTCGGAGCTCGTGGGCGCCTTCAGGGAGCGCTACTTCATCTCCGGCGAGATCAACACCGAGGTCGCCGACCAGGACGCCAAGATGAAGGAGATCGCCGAGGCCCACGCCGACGGTGAGATCAGCTGGCTGGACGGGGTCTCGGTGGACTACCCCGACTGGCACTTCAACGTGCGCCCCTCGAACACCGAGCCGCTTCTGCGCCTCAACCTCGAGTCGCTGGTCTCGCGCGAGGACATGGAAGAAAAGCGCGACGCCTTGCTCGAGCTGATCCGTTCGTGACGGCGGAGGAGGCGCTCGCCGCCGCCCGCGAGGCGGGGATCAGGCGGCTGCGGATCCCGACCCCGTTCGCGGTCGGGCGCGTCAACTGCTACCTGATCGAGGACGACCCGCTCACGCTCGTCGACACCGGCCCGAACTCCGGCAAGTCGCTCGACGAGCTGCAGCAGCAACTCGCCGACGCCGGCTACGGCATCGAGCAGATCGAGCTCGTCGTGATCACCCACCAGCACATCGACCACCTCGGCCTGGTCGAGATCGTCGCGGCCCACTCGGGCGCCGAGGTCGCCGCGATCGACGCCGTCGTGCCGTTCATCGAGAGCTACGGCACCGACAGCGAGCGCGACGACGAGTTCGCCGGCGGGCTCATGCGCCGCTACGGGATCCCCGACGACATGGTCACCGCGCTGCGCAGCGTCTCGGCCAGCTTCCGCGGCTGGGGATCCGCGGCGCAGGTGAGCCGCCCGCTTCACGACGGCGAGCTGCTCGAGCTCCGCGACCGCCGGCTCGAGGTCCAGCACCGGCCCGGCCACAGCCCCTCCGACACGCTGTTCTGGGACGCCGACCGGCGGATCCTGATCTGCGCCGACCACCTGATCGGCCACATCTCCTCCAACCCGCTGCTCTCGCGGCCTCTGGACGGCTCGACCGAGCGTCCGCAGGCGCTGGTGACCTACCTGCGGTCCCTCGCACGCACCCGCGAGCTGCCCGCCGAGATCCTCCTGCCGGGTCACGGCGACCCGATCACCGACCACGTCTCGTTGATCGACGAGCGGTTCGCCATGCACCGGCGCCGCGCCGAGAAGCTCGCCGGCCTGATCGCCGAGCAGCCGCGCACCGCGTACGAGCTGGCGCAGGAGCTGTGGGGCAACGTCGCCGTCACCCAGGCCTTCCTGACGCTGTCCGAGGTGGTCGGCCACGTCGACCTGCTGATGGACGCCGGCCTCGTGCGGGAGGTAGCCGAGGGCGACGTCGTCCGCTTCGAGAGTACGGGCGCGGAGGGCGCGGTTACGATCCCTCCGCCGTGAGCGCCCCGACCTCGACCACCACCTCTCCCCCGCGCCCGCTGGTGTCCGCCAACGGCGGCGACGAGAACGCGCGGCCGCCGAAGAAGCGGATGCTGATCATCGTCAACCCGTACGCGACCACGGTCTCGGACCGGCTCAAGAACCTGGTCGTCTACGCCCTGCAGGGCCGATACGAGGTCGAGGCGGTCTCGACCGAGGCGCAGAACCACGCCACCGAGATCGGCCGCGAGGCCGTCGACGGCGGCTACGACCTGGTGGTCGCATTCGGCGGCGACGGAACGCTCAACGAGGTCGCCAACGGGCTCGCCGGAACCGACGTGCCGATGACCATCCTCCCCGGCGGCTCCACCAACGTCGTCGCGCGCACGCTCGGCATCCCCAACGACGTCGTCGACGCGACCGAGCACCTGCTCGGACTCGCCGACCGCTTCGAGCCCCGCAAGATCGACCTGGGGATCGCCAACGGGCGCCGGTTCGTCTTCTCGTGCGGATCGGGCCTCGACGCGAGCGCCGCGATGAACGTCGACCTGCGGCCGAAGCTCAAGGCCAAGGCGGGGCCGTACTTCTACACCTACGTCGCGGTCTCGGCCTTCTATCGCCAGTACCTGCGCAACCCGATCCGGATGAGGTTCGAGACCGGCGGTTCAACCGCCGAGGGGATCACCGTCCTCGCTCAGAACTCCGACCCGTTCACCTACTTCGGCAACCGCCCGGTGCGGGTCTGCGAGGGGATCGAGATCGACGACGGCACGCTCTCGGTCGCGGTGTTGCGGCGCGCCGCCCAGCGCGACATGGGGCCGATCATCGCCCGGGTGCTGATCGAGCGCCTGCGAGCGTCGGGGCACCGCCAGATCGATCACTTCGACGACGTCCTCGAGGGCCGCGTGACCTCGGTCTCCACCGACGTCGAGGGCGTGCCCCGTCCGTTCCCGATCCAGGTCGACGGCGACTTCATCGGCGCTCACGCCGAGCTCGAGCTCGGGATCGATCCCGGAGCGCTAACGGTCGTTGCCTGAGCGCGACCCCGACTGCCTCTTCTGCTCGATCATCGCCGGTGAGCAGCCGGCGGAGATCGTGTTCGAGGACGAGATCTCGATCGCCTTCCTCGACGTCCGCCCCGTCTTTCACGGCCACTCGCTGCTCGTCCCGCGCGCTCACTACGAGACGCTCGCCGACCTGCCCGCCGAGCTGATCGAGCCCTACTTCGCCGACGTCCAGCTGCTGAGTCGCGCGATCCCGGCGGCGATGGAGGCCCAGGGGTCGTTCGTGGCGATCAACAACGTCGTCAGCCAGTCGGTCCCCCACCTGCACACCCACATCGTCCCCCGGGTGCGCAAGGACGGCCTGCGCGGCTTCTTCTGGCCCCGCACCAAGTACGAGCACGACGACCACGCGGCGGAGACCGCGGCCAAGGTGCGCGCCGCGGTGGCGGAGCTGGCGAGCGCCTGAGCGGACCTCGCGGGCGCCCGCTCGATGCTCCGATGCGCGAGCGGCGTCCACCGGTCGAGCGCGCACATCGAGGCACGAAACGGGCTTGGATGTGCAGGACCTGCGATTCGGTCAGGGCGAGCCATCGGCACGGTCCGGCAGCCACCGTGGCCAGCGGGCCGCGCTCAGCTCCAGCTGAAGCGCACTTCGATGTCCGCGAACTCCTTGAACCGCCGGCGGTTGAAGAAGTGGGGCAGGATCTCGGTCACCAGGCGGGCGGCCGGGTCCCAGAGCGCGACCCAGCCGAGCAGGAGGATCGCCTGCGAGACGCCCTGGAGGACGATCTCGTCGGTCGCCCGGTCGATCGCGGTCGAGGCGATGATGCACACGAAGAGCAGCACGATCCCCATCCATGCCGCGATCTGGTCGGAGCGGGTCAGCGGGTCGACGTCGCGCAGGTGTCCGGAGGCCAGGGTCAGGTCGGCGTTGATCGCGGCGCGGACGCCGGCCTCGTCGGTCAGCTCGCGCTCGCTCTCGGGCAGGTAGAGCGTCAGCCACTGCGGGTCCTTTTCGCGGGCCAGCTCCCACTGGTCCAGCAGCGCCATCCGCGCGTCGTAGGTCAGCGGGCGGTTGGCGATCGGCCGGGCGTCGAACGGCTCGAACAGGTCGTCCGCGGTCGAGAGCCGGATCGCGAACTCGCTGCGCTTGAAGCGTTCATCCATCGCGTCGATCGAGCGGCGGCAGGTCGGGCACGCCGCCCGACCAGACGGCGTCCGGCTCGGGTGGCGGGTAGGTGCGGACCTTGTCGCGGTCGTCCGCGCCCTCGCGACGCATGTGCCGGTACCAGCGCCCGTACAGCGGCGCCGCCAGCACCGCGAGGCCGGTCAGCAGCGCGAGCCCGGCGAGCATCCAGAGCTGGTGCACCAGGGGGTCGCTGTGGCCGTCGGCCAGGGCGGCGAGCGCGGCGAAGCCGATCGAGAGCCCGATCCCGTTGTAGTAGTCGAGCGGGAAGCGCCAGATCCACGGGACCTCGAACCACCAGACGTTGCCCCGCTTGAACCTCGCCACCGTGTAGGCGGGGTTGAAGACAAACCACATGTAGTCCCAGAAGACGGCGAGCGCGAAGAAGGTCCCGATCGTCCGCAGCTCCCCCGCGAGCGTCCAATCGACTCCCATGACGTACGGGAAGTGCAGGATGAGGATCGGGATCGTGAACGCGAACACGTGATACCCGGTGAGCGGCCGGTGGCCCATCACCAGCCCGTAGATCTTCCCGACCAGCCCGCTCCCGAGCCACCAGGTGGGCAGCCGCTGGGCCCAGCCGTAGCCGCCCTCGATCTCGATCTCGATGCAGGCCAGGCCGAAGCACCAAAGCCACAGGAGGATGATCCGGCCGACTTCGATCTCGTCCATCGGCGCCGTATGGTGCTAAACGCGTCGGACCGAGCCGAATAACTCGCGCCACGTCCTCCGCTCTCGCTCGAATTACTGGTCCGCGCTACGCCGCGGACATATTTTCTGCTCCGCGTCCGGGCGTATGCGGCGCCATATCGGCCCCGAGCTGTTGCTCGCCCGGTAGCCGACCGAGTGGGCGACCAGGCCGATGCCGTCCAGCGCCCGGAACGCGGCCGGCTCGACCCGGCCGTGGAGCAGGTGATCGGCGACGTCGCGGGCGCTCCCCGCCAGCCCGGGCAGCAGCGGCCAGTGCGGCGCGGCGCCGGGGTGGCGCTCGTTGAGCCACCGAGAGCCGGCGCCATAGCGGGCGATCATCGCCAGGAACGAGACCAGGTCCTCGCGGTGGTGATGCGCGACCCGCGCGGTGGGCCGCTGCTCGAGCGTCCAGTCGCGCTCGCGCATCCGCCAGCAGAAGTCCACGTCACCGGCGGAGCGGATCCCGGACGCGAACCCCTCGAGGTCGGCGAACGTCCGCCGGCGGACGAGCAGGTTCCCGGTCGCCGCGGCGACCCCGGAGGAGCCGTGCATGCCCTCGGCCTGGTCGAGGAAATTGCGGTCGCGGGCGTAACGGGCCAGCAGCGAGTCCTGGTCGGACACACCGACGATCCCTCCGGCGACGGCACCGCAGCGCCCGCCGATCGGCTCGGCGAAGTACCTGCCGATGAGGTCGGGCGGCGGCACGCAGTCGGCGTCGACGAACAGCAGCCACTCGCCGGCGGCGACCGCCGCCCCCGCGTTGCGGGCGTGATAGGAGGATGGCTCCTCGGGCGCGTGGAGCACCCGCGCGGTGTCGCCGAACGCGGGCCCGGCGACCCCTTCGAGCGTGTTGTCGACGACGATCAGCTCGTCGTCGGGGCCCAGGCTCAGCGGCGCGAAGGCCGCGCACGTTCGCTCCGCGTATGCCGCATCGCCGCGGAGCGGCACGATCACCGAGACGGACGGACGATGCTCCTCAGTCAGAGGGCGTGACCCGGTAGGCGTCAAAGACCGCGTCCAGCGCCCGCAGCCGGTTGACGCACTGCTTCAGCTGCTGGGAGTCGCCCACCTCGACCACGAACCGGTTGCGGACCATCGGATGCTTGGTGGAGCAGTTGGCCTCGAGGATGTTCACGCCCACCTCCGAGAAGGTCCTCGAGAGATCTTCAAGGAGACGCGTTCGGTCCCAGGCATCCACCTGCAGCTCGACGCGGTAGGAGGTCGCGTTGTCGCCCGCCCAGGCGACGTCCGTGAACCGCTCCGGCGCCTTCATCAGCGCCTCGACGTTGCGGCAGTCCTCGCGGTGGATCGTGATCCCCCGCCCGAGCGAGACGTACCCGACGATCTCGTCCCCGGGCACCGGTCGGCAGCACTTCGCCAGCCGGACGACGACGTCGTCGACGCCCTCGACCTTGATCCCGTAGCTCGAGGCGTCCTGGGTGCGGCGCTGGCGCTCGTCGCGGCCCTCGAGCACGCCGGCCAGGCGTGACTCGGTCTCGTCCCCGGCGACGGCCTCGCCGGCCTTCAGCCGCTGCATCAGCTTGTTGACGACCGTCTTGACGGAGATCTTGCCCTGGCCGAGGGCGATGTAGAAGTCGTCGGCCTTGCGGAAACCCATCTCGCGCGTCAGGTCGGCGAGCAGCGGCGAGCCCGCGATCCGCTGCGGCGGGAGCCCGTTCTTGCGTAGGCCCTCCTGCAGCTGCTCGCGGCCGCGGTGCTCCGCGTCCTCGCGCTTCTCGCGCTTCAGCGAGGCGCGGATCTTGTTCCGGGCGCGGCTGGTGCGCACCAGCGCGAGCCAGTCTCGCGACGGACCCCGCTCCTGCTTCGAGGTCAGGATCTCGACGATGTCGCCGCTCTGCAGCGTGTAGTGCAGGGGGACGATCTTGCCGTTGACCTTCGCCCCGACGCAGCGGTGGCCGATGTCGGTGTGCACGGAGTAGGCGAAGTCGAGCGGGGTCGAGCCCGCGGAGAGGTTCTTCACCTCGCCCTTCGGGGTGAAGACGAAGACCTCGTCCTCGAACAGGTCGACCTTGAGCGCGGCGAGGAACTCGGTCGCGTCCTCGTCGCCGTCCTGCTCGAGCAGCTGGCGCAGCCAGGTCATCTTCTCGCGCGCCGAGGCCGACTTGCCGACCGCCGACCCCTCCTTGTAGATCACGTGCGCGGCGATTCCGTACTCGGCCGTCTCGTGCATGTCCGGGGTCCGGATCTGGATCTCCAGCGGACGCCCCTCGGGGCCGATCACGGTCGTGTGCAGCGCCTGGTAGAGGTTGAGCTTCGGGGTCGCGATGAAGTCCTTGAACCGTCCCGGCAGCGGCTTCCAGATCGAGTGGATGATCCCGACCGCCCCGTAGCAGTCCTTGACCGAGTCGACGATCACCCGCATCGCGGTCAGGTCGTAGATCTCGTTGAACTCGCGGCCCTTCTTCGTCATCTTCGAGTAGATCGAGTAGAAGTGCTTCGCGCGGCCCGAGATCTGGGCCTCGATCCCGACCTCGCTGAGCTCGGCGGCGAGAAAGCCGCCCGCGTCGGAGACGTAGTTCTCGCGCTCCGCGCGCTGCTGGGCGACGAGCTTCTTGATCTCGTCGTACTTGCGCGGGTGCAGGCGCTGGAAGGAGAGGTCCTCGAGCTCCCACTTGATCGCGTGGATCCCGAGCCGGTGGGCGAGCGGGGCGTAGATCTCCAGCGTCTCACGCGCCTTCTCGATCTGCTTTTGCTTCGGCAGCGCCTCCAGGGTGCGCATGTTGTGGAGGCGATCGGCGAGCTTGATCAGGATGACCCGGACGTCCGTGGCCATCGCGACCATCATCTTCCGGTAGTTCTCGGCCTGGTGCTCGTCGCGGCTCTGGAACGTGATCCCCGTGAGCTTGGTCACCCCGTCGACGAGCCCGGCGATCGGCTCGCCGAAGCGCTCCTGGACCTCGGCGAGGCTGGCCGACGTGTCCTCGACCGTGTCGTGGAGCAGCGCGGCGCAGAGGGTCTCGGTGTCGAGGCGCAGGCCGGCGCAGATCTTCGCCACCTCGACCGGATGGGTGATGAAGTCCTCGCCGGACTTGCGGCGCTGATCGGCGTGGCTCTCGCACGCGAAGGCGAAGGCGCGCTCCACCGCGGCCCGGTCGACGGCCGAGTCGCCGTTGGTGCTGTGCTCGCCGACGACGGCGAACAGGTCGCCGAGCAGTGCCCGATCGTCCGCCGTGAGGTCCTTGGTGACCGCGTTCACCGGCGCCGCCGGCCCGCCCGGATCCTCGGCGCCGAGCTGGATGTGCCCGCGTCGATCCGCCGGGGGGGCAGCCGCCCCGTCCGCCGCTAGCTCTGTCTTCCCTCGGTCAGGTATCGCCGACCCTCCTCATAGCGCTCGCGGTAGGCGACGAATGCCGCGGATCGCTCAAGATCCGTTCCTGCTGAGGATACGACGCCGAGGGCCCGATCCGCGCCTGAGCCGTTCCAAACGACGATGCCCAGCTCGGCGAGCACCCTGGCTGGGCGCGCCGCCGGTTCCGGTGACAGCGGGTGGGCGCGACCGTCGCCGCAGAGCAGGGCACGGGTGGCCGCCGCGCCGAGGCCGGTTCCCGGTGGTGCGACCAGCGCACGGTAGAGCGCGGCGAGCGAGCTTCGAGACGGCCACTCATCGGCGTGCACGCGCAGCGCGAACTCGCGCTCGGCCTCGCCGCTGAGCCGGTGCAGATAGCCCTCGCCCGCCTCGCACAGCCGCTCCAGATGGGCGAACGGCGGCGGGTCGACGACGACCAGATGCGCGAAGCGACCGGCGAGGGCCGGGTCGCGGGCAAGGGCCGCCCAGTCGGCGAGCACGACGCCGCAGCCCGCGGTCGTGACCCGCGCCTCGGCCGCGGCGACGGCCTCGTCTCCGAGCCGCGCCGAGACGATCCCCAGCTCGCCACCGCCAAACCGCGCCGGCCGCGCGACGCTCTCGACGAGCGCCCGCCGGCGCACGGCATCCGCGCACAGCGCCAACACCGCCTCGCCGCTGGAGGCGAGCGCCGCGATCGTCGCCACGCCCGACGCACCGCGGCGGTCGACGGCCTCCCGCCTGCCCGGGGGCGTGGCGCACGGGGCGGGCCACGGCTGCAGCGCGCACGAGAGCTCGCGCTCAAAGCGCCGCCAGAACTCGTCGAAACCAATGCCGCCCGCCTCCTCCGCTTCGCGTCCGGGGGCGGGCGGGTCAGCCGAGGGATCACGTTCGCCGAGGGGATAGGCGGTCCCCAGCACCACCCGCGGCTCGATCGCGCCGTTCCACTCGTTGAGCTCGAGCTCAACCGAGAGGTCGAGCGGGCCGGAGGCGGCCGCGGCGTCGAGCGAACCGTTGACTCCGAAGGCGACGCCGAGCGCCCGCCGGGCCCCGCTGGTGATCACGAACCTGGCGTGCCTGTCGCCCTCGCCCATCGGGCGGACCTCGCCGAGCTTCGCGCCCGGCACGAGCAGGCGCACACCGGGGTTGCCGTTGCCGAACGGGGCGAGGCGCCGTAGCTGCTCGGCCACGTCGTGGCCCAGGCTCTCACCGCCGACGACCGCGTCGACGACCTCCACGGACGGGGTGGGAATCCCCTCGAGCTCCGCGGCGCAGTGCGCGGCGAACGCCGCCCGGAAGGCCTCGATCTCGCCGGCCGCGATCTCGAGGCCGGCGGCGGCGCGATGCCCTCCGAAGCGGGTCAGGTGCGAGCCGCAGGCCTGCAGCGCTCCGAGCAGATCGAAGCCGGGGATGCTGCGTCCCGAGCCCCGGCCGTTGCCATCCGCGTCGAGCCCGATCAACACGGCCGGGCGCCGGTGGCGCTCGACGATCCGCGAGGCCACGATCCCGACGACGCCGGCGTGCCAGCCCTCACCGGCCAAGACGAGGCCGGCCGCGTCGGCGAGCTCCGGAGGCAGCTCGACCCGCGAGCGCTCCGCGGCGCCGAGGACCTCGAGCTCGACCGCCCGGCGCTCGCGGTTGGCGCGCTCGAGCTCGGCGGCGATCTGTTCCGCCCGCGCGAAGTCGTCGGTCAGCATCAGCTCGACGCCTGCGTCGGCGCGGTAGAGCCGGCCCGCAGCGTTGATCCGCGGCCCGAGCCGGAAGGCGAAGTCGCCCTCGTCGAGGCGCTCGGGCGCGACGGAGGCGGAAGCCAGGAGCGCGCGGAGGCCGGGGCGCCGCGCGCGCCGCGCGACCTCCAGTCCCCGCCGGACGAGCGCTCGGTTCTCGCCCCGCAGCGGGACGAGATCGGCAACGGTCGCCAGCGCGACCAGGTCCAGGTCGGCCTCGGCCGCGCGCTCGCCGCGCAGCGCCGCCGCGAGCTTGTACGCGACCCCGGTCGCGCAGAGCTCGGAGAACGGGTACCCCGAGAGCGCCGGGTGAAGAATCGGACACGGCGGCAACTCGTCGCCCGGCTGATGGTGGTCGGTCACGATCACCTCGATGCCGGCGTCGAGCGCCGCTCCGACCTCGTCGACCGAGCCGATCCCGCAGTCCGTGGTCAGCAACATTGCGGTGCCGCGCCCGGCCAGCCGCTCGACGGTGGCCTGCGTCAGCCCGTAGCCGTCCTCGAGCCGCCCGGGGATCAGCCAGTCGCAGTTGCCGCCCAGCTCCCGGATCGCGCGCACCAGGATCGCGGTCGAGCAGACGCCGTCGACGTCGTAGTCGCCGTGGACCGTGATCAGCCGGCCCGTGGTGATGGCCACGTGCAGCCGGTCGCACACCTCGGCCATCGCCTTGAACAGGAACGGGTCGTGGTCGTCGGCGGCCGCGAGGAAGGCGCCCGCCGCCTCAACCGTCCGGTAGCCCCGGCGCACGAGGGTGACCGCGACCGGCTCGGCCAGCCCCAGTCCGTCCATCAACGCGCGCGCCTCCCCGTAGTCGAAGGGCTCGAGCGAGAACGATCTGGTCGCCAGTTCCGTCACGGCGCCAGGCTAGGAGTCGCCTGGGACGGAACTTTCGCCCCCGGGGCGCCGGGCCCGATAATCCGCGCAGGTCAAACGAAAGAGGCGGCCCGGTCGGGCCGCCTCTCGACGCACGCGCTGCGGGTGGCGATCAGTCGTCGCTGCCGTGATCGTCGCCCGGCTCGATGCCGTGCCCACCGTTGTCGTCCCCGGGCTCCAGTCCCTGCCCGTGGTCGTCACCGGCCTCGTTGCCATGCCCGCCGTGGTCGTCGCCGGGCTCATGGTGATGGCCGTGGTGACCGTGATGGTGGTGGCCGTGATGCTCGTGGCCGGGCGGGTCGTCGGCACCGTGGCTCGCCGAGGCGATTCCCGCCGCGGTCCCGCCGAGCGCCAGGGTCGCCGCCGCGGCGAGCCCGGCGATCTTCTTAGTCCTGACTGGGTTCATCTCGTCTGTCCTCCTGGGTTCGTCGTCCGTGGAGGGTCGAGGAAACCGGAGCCAGGGTCGAGCTTTCAACGGGACATTGGTCGTAGGACCCCCCCGCGGGCGTCAGGAGGGGGCGTTGAGCCCGTGCTCGGTCGCCCACAGCGCGGCCTCGGTCCTCGTGGTCGCGCCGATGCGCCGGTAAATGTTCGTCAGGTGGGCCTTGACGGTCTTCTCGCTGATCTCCAGGCGGCGCGCGATCAGCTTGTTCGGCAGCCCGGCCGCGATCAGCCCCAGCACCTCCTGTTCGCGCTGGGTCAGCTCGGCGTCGACCCCACCCTGGCGGGCGCTCAGCAGCGCCTGCGCCGCCTTCGGGGCCAGCGGCGCCTCCCCGGCCGCCGCGGCCCGCACACCGCGGAAGAGCTCGTCCGGCTCCGCGTCCTTGAGCAGGTAGCCGATCGCTCCCGCGTCGAGCGCCTCGAGGATGCGTCGCTGATCGGAGAACGAGGTCAGGACGACGACGCGTACCTCCTGCTGCGTCGCGCGGATCCGGCGCGTGGCCTCGATGCCGTCGACCACGGGCATCGAGAGATCCATCAGGACCACGTCCGGCTCCTCCGCGGCCGCGAGTTCGATCGCCTCGGCGCCGTCCCCGGCCACGCCGACCACGTCGATGTCCTCGGCGCCCGAGAGCAGCTCCTCGAGGCCGGCGCGGACGAGCGCGTGGTCCTCGACTATCAGCACCCGGATCACGTCGAGGCCTCGAGCTCGATTCGCGTCCCGCGCCCGGGCTCCGAGTCGATCCGCAGCGCGCCACCCGCATCGCGCGCGAGGTCGGAGAGCATGCGCAGGCCGAAGTGGCCGCCCTCGCCGTCGGCGACGTCGGGGACGAACCCCCGGCCGTCGTCCTCGACCACCAGGGTCGCGGTCCCGTTGCTGCGCGCAGCGCAGATCCGCAGCGTGCTCGCGCCGGAATGCGCGACGACGTTGCGGATCGACTCCTGGGCCACGCGGAAGAACAGCGTCTCCAGCTCCTCGGGCAGGGCAAGATCAGGCGGCACCTCGAGCACGGTATGGATCCCGCGGGCGTCGATGCCGGCGACCACGTCCGAAAGCGCCGCGCCAAGCCCGGCGCGGTGCAGGTCGGCTGGGTAGATCTCGACCAGGAGGCCGCGAAGGTCGCGGACGCTCTGCCGCAACCTGCCGGCCGTCTCGCGCATCAGCTCTCCGTTCGCGCCGGTGGTCTCACCGTCACGGGCGGCCGCCGCCGCAAGCGAGTAGGAGGCGCCGGCAAGGTCCTGCACGACGCCGTCATGGAGGTCCTGGGCGATCCGCCGACGCTCCATCTCCGAGGCATCGATCGCCCGCCGCAGCAGCAGCTCGCGCTCGCGCTGACCACGGCGCAGGCGGCGCGCCAGCGACCACGCGAGCGGTAGCTGCAGAGCGGCGAGCACCAGCAGCGCGCCGATCAGCACCGGACCGAGGGTCGACCAGACGCGTCCGCTCGCCGAGTCGACGAACGCGGAGCGAATGTAGGTCTCGAAGAGCAGCGGCTCGCCGTCGGGGGCATGAATCGGCAGATAGACCTCGAGCAGCTCGCCGAGGCCGCGCTCGAAACGGTTCTCCGGGCGCGAGAGGTCGGTGGTCTCCGCCTCGGTGTTGCCGTTTGTGAGGCTGGCCTGGTCGTCGGCGCCGAGCGTGTAGTTGTCGCCGATCAGCCGCGGCTCATCCGAGTAGATGATCTCCCCGTTGCGCTTCCAGATCTTCACCCGCTCGATGCCGTCGTGACTGAGGATCCGATCGCGCACGATGGCGTCGAGATGCCGAATTGCCGCGGGGTCGCCGGCGAGCAGTGCGGGGCTCAACTCGGGCTCGACGATCCCCTCGCCGGCGAGCTGCGTGACGCGCTTGGCGTCGCGGATGGCTTCGTCCTCACCGGCGCGGTTGAGTAGATACGCGGCAACCGCCCCCACCACCGCCACCGCAGCGATCGCGGCGAGCGTGAACCCGAACACGGGGCTACGAAGCCTCGCTCGGAGGCCCGCGAGGATCGAGCTGCTCTTGCCTTCCGGACTCACCTGATCCGCACCCTGCGCGTGTCCCTCGAACACCGAGGGACGCGGATGAGAGTACGGGGAAGTCACTGGGAGGCGGGCCGGTACGGGCGCACCCGGGAGGTTCGCCCCGGGCGGTCGCGATCTCAATTGGACATAGGTCGTACGACTCGGGCTGCGCGGCGAGAAACGTCCGCGCCGAAGCGCGCCGCGCGATTTGGTCACGGGGCTAGGCCTCGACCGCGAGGCGCTCGGCTTCCTGGCGAGCGCCGACGTAGTACGCGGTCGCGATTCCGAGCAGGGTCCCGGGCAGGGCGAAGATCACCGTCTCGATCCCGGTCTGGCCGAGCGAGTCGCCGATCAGGATCTGCGCGATCGCGCCCGTCAGCAGCGCCCCGACAACGGCGCCGAGCAGGGCGCCGACGATCCCGCCCCAGAAGCGGTCCGGGAGGAAGACGGTGAAGTGCCAGAGGGCGACCCCGGTGGTGAACCAGACAAGCGCTGCCATCAGCGACTCCTCCCGTGCTTGCGCCGGCGGCGCGACTGCTTTTTCGGCGGCTTCGGCGGCGGCTTGGTGCGCTCGGCCTCGGCCTCGGGGCGCCCGGCAACCCCGTCGCCGGTCTCCTCGGGGCTCGGCGTGGGCGGCGTCACGCGCTCAACGGGCGGGTCGGCCACGGCCACCGGCGCCGTCGCGGGAGCGGTCTCCGGTTCCGTCGGCGGCGCCACGGCGGCGGCGCTGCCATCGCCGACCGGCTCCGCAGCCGTGTGGCGCTCGACCTCGTCGATCCGCGCCACGACGTTGTCCTCCGGGAACGTCGGCACGAAGCCCATCGCCTCCTTGATGCGCGCGCGACGCGATCGGTAGGCGGGTTCTCGCTCCTTCCATTCGGTCAGCACCGGCGAGGCGATGAAGATCGACGAGTACGTACCGGAGGCGACCCCGACCATCATCGCGAAGGCGAAGTCCTTGAGCGTGTCGCCGCCGAAGATCAGGAGCACCCCGATCAGGAACACGGTCGACAACCCGGTGATCAGCGATCGGGTGAGGACCTCGCTCATCGAGCGGTTGACGATCTGCGAGAACGCGGCGCGGGGCATTCGGGGCACGTTCTCCCGCACTCGGTCGAAGACGATGATCGTGTCGTACATCGAGTAACCGAGGATGGTTAAGAAGGCCGCGACGGTTCCGCTCGTCACCTCCCGCCCGACGAGCGCATACACGCCGGCGGTGATCAGGATGTCGTGGACCAGGGCGATCAGCACCGGCACCGCGTACTTGGCCTCGAATCTGATCGCGACGTAGGCCGAGATCACGAGCAGGCTGAAGATGATCGCGATCACGGCCTTGTTGGCCACCTGCTGGCCGAAGGTGGGCCCGACGGATTGCGAGTTGAAGCTGGCGTCCCCGTTCTCGAGCCCGAAGGTCTCGTCGAGCAGCGGCTGCACCTTGCCCGTCTGCTCCGGCGGGATCTGCGCCTGGATCTGGATCACGTTGCTGCCGAAGTCGGGGTTCTCGGTCTCCTGGATCTTCGCTTCGCCCGCGCCGTCGATGCCGCCGTCCTCGAGCGCCGAGCGCACGTCGTCGACGCTCGCCGGCTCGGCCAGCGCGGCCTCGATCCGGTCCCGGACTCGAAGTCGATCCCGAGGTTGAGCTGCTTGGTCGCGAAGGCGATCGCCCCGATCGCCAGGATCACCCCGGAGATCGAGAAGAAGTACTTCGAGGCGCCGGTGAAGTCGAACTTCCACTGCCGCCCCTCGCCCCTGGCGCCGAGGAACGACGGCGAGCGGATGAGGTTCGAGCGTCCGAGCAGCCCGATGATCGCCTGCGTGAACAGCACGGCCGTGAACAGGGAGACGATCGTTCCGATGCCGAGCGTGAAGGCGAAGCCCTTGACGCCCGCGGTCGCGAGCCCGAAGAGGATGAACGCGGTCAGCAGGATGATCACGTTCGCGTCGACGATCGTCGCGATCCCCTTGCGGTAGCCCTCGGAGATCGCCGACATCATGGATCTCCCGGCGCGCACCTCTTCCTTGATCCGCTCGAAGATGACGATGTTCGAGTCGGCCGCGACGCCGATGGTGAGGATCAATCCCGCGATCCCCGGCAGCGTGACCGTGATCGGCAGCGCCTTGATCAGGGCGAAGTAGAAGAGCGCGTACACCAGCAGCCCGAGCGCCGCGATCAGCCCGAGGAAGCGGTAGTAGAAGAGCAGGAAGAGGACCACGAGGCCGAGCCCGATCAGGCCCGCCTTCAGGCCCTGGTCGAGCGCCTGCTGGCCCAGCGTGGCCGAGACGGTCGACTGGCTGATCAGCGCCAGCTTGATCGGCAGGGCGCCGATCTTCAGCACCTCGGCGAGGTCGTTGGCCTCCTGGGCCGTGACGCCGGAGATCTGGGCGCCGGTGCGGCCGTCGATCCCGTTCGGGTTGTCGATGAAGTTGATGATCGGGCGGGAGATCAGCTCGCCGTCGAGGACGATCGCGAACGAGCCCGAGAACTGGTCGGCCTGGTTGGAGGCGATGCCACCGCACGGGGTGCTGGTGGCGGCGAAGCAATCGGCGGCGCCGCGCTGAGCGATCTCCTGGGTGACGCTCGCGAACGCCTCCTGGCCCGAGTCGGTGAAGTTGAAGTCGACCGTCGGCTGGTTGAACTGGTCGGTGCCGGGCTTCGGGTCGGTGATCTGGTCGCCCGTGAGGCTCGGCTTGTCGTGGAGGACGAAGAACTGCGATCCGGTCGCCGACTCGTCGACGTCGGTGGTCGGGTCGTCGTCGGGCTTGTCCTCGAGCACCACCGTGCCCTGCGGGACCGCGAGCAGCTTCGTGTTCGGCGGCTGCTTCTCGTTCGGCGAGCTCGCGAACAGGTCGACCTTCTTCTCCGACGGGTCGCCGATCGGCTCCAGGGTGTTCGCGTCGAAGAGGTAGTAGGTGTCGCCGCTCGCGGTACACCCCTGCTTCGCACACTGCTCGTCCGAGACCGGCGCTTGCTTGGACGCGGCCAGCACCGCGTCGTAGAGGCGGTTGTAGGGGCGCTCCGCCGGGTCCTGGACCGACTTGTTCGGCGGGATGACGTTCGGTTCGAAGTCGTACAGGTACAGCTGGGCGGTCGTGCCGACCGACTCGGCCGCCCGGTCGGCGTTCGAGACGTTCGGGAGCCCGATCTCGATCTGGTCGCCGCCGACGCGGGAGATCTCCGGCTCGGAGACGCCGAGGGAGTCGACGCGCTGGCGGATGATCTCGATCGCCCGGTCGATGTCCTCCGGGGTGACGTCGGGCACCTGCGGCGTCGGCCGGCCCTGGTAGACCAGCTCGGTGCCGCCCTTGAGATCGAGGCCGAGGACCGTCGGCTTCTTGGCGATCACGTAGATCGAGGTCGCGAGCAGGACGACCACGAGTCCGAGGATGATCAGGCTGTTACGACGCTTGCCCATCGGGGCTTCTTACTGGGGGGTGAGCACGAGCAGCAGCCCGCCGTCATCGTCGTAGGCGGGGAACAGGTCGCAGACGGCCTCGGCCGGCAGGTCGCCCTCGGCGTTCACCGCCACCCGCTTGCCCAACGAGCGCACGCCCCACTCCAGAGTCGTCTCGATCGGGTCCGTGACCCCATTGCCATCGGTGTCGGCGGTTCGACCGCCGTCGCCTTCGTCGATCCACTCGAGCCCGAGCACCTCGCGGACCGGGCGGCCGATCACCTGCTCGTCCTTGAGCCCGGTGAGCTCGAAGCCGTTGCGACCGACATCGAGCAATCTCCCCTGCTGGTCGCAGATGAAGAACGCCGCGTCGGGTGCCGGGTAGTAGTCGTCGAGCAACTCGAAGAGGAACGGGGCGCCGCATTTCGAGCACGCCTTGGGCCGCGGGCTGAGTCCGGTCCGCTCGCCTGAGAGCTCGCGGTTCCCGCAGTTCGGACAGATGAAGAACGGCACGCGTCGAAGCCTAGCGATGGTGCTGATCGCGGACGAAGCGCCCGTGCTCAGAAGAGCGAAGCCGCCCGCTCGGGCACCGGGAGCCCCAGATGCTCGAAGCCGCGCTCGGTGATCACGCGGCCCCGCGGGGTGCGCTTGATCAAGCCCTGCTGCAGCAGGTACGGCTCGTACACGTCCTCGATCGTCTCCTGCTCCTCGTCGACCGCCGCCGCCAGGGTCGAGAGCCCGACCGGCCCGCCGGAGAACTTCACCGCGACCGTCTCGAGGATCGTGCGGTCGTGGCGGTCGAGTCCGGCCGAGTCGACCTCGAGCAGGTCGAGGGCCTCGCCGGCGACCACGGCGGTGATCACGCCAGCTGCCGCGGACCTGCGCGTAGTCGCGCACTCGCTTCAGCAGCCGGTTGGCAACGCGCGGGGTGCCTCGCGAGCGCTCGGCGATCACGTCCTCGCCGCCGGGCTCCATCTCGACCTCGAGGATGCCCGCGGAACGGCGAACGATCTGCGCCAGGTCGGCGGGGCCGTAGTGCTCGAGCCGCTGGGTGACGCCGAAGCGATCGCGCAGCGGCGTCGTCAGCAACCCGGCCCTCGTCGTCGCGCCGATGAGCGTGAACGGCGGCAGATCCAGCGTGACCGTCCGCGCGCCGGCGCCCTGACCGAGCACGATGGGCAGCTGCCGGTCCTCCATGGCCGGGTACAGGGTCTCCTCGATCGCGCGGTTGAGGCGGTGGATCTCGTCGATGAAGAACACCGACCCCGGTTCGAGCGCCGTGAGGAAGGAGGCGATGTCGGCCTTGCGCTCCAGCGCCGGGCCGGCCGTCTGCACGAACGGCGCCTCCAGCTCGGCGGCGACGATGTGGGCGAGCGAGGTCTTCCCGAGCCCCGGAGGCCCGGCGAGCAGCACGTGGTCGAGCGACTCCTCGCGCCCGCGCGCCGCCTCGATGAACACCTCGAGCTGGCCCGTCACCTGAACCTGGTTGACGAAGTCCGCGAGGCGCCGCGGGCGCAGCGAGCGGTCGAGCTCCTCGTCCGAGCCGGCCAGACGAGCCTCGGCCATCGGCTCCGGCCCCTCGACCCCGCCGCCGATCCCCGGGTCGCGGGAGATGCTCACGAGCCGCTCCCGGTCCCGGCGCTTCGCAGGGCCGTCCCGATCAGCTCCTCCGGGGTCTCACCGCTGGCCTGCTCGAGCAGGCCCTCGGCCTCGACCGCGGTGTAGCCCAGGTTCACGAGGCCCTCTCGGGCGAGGGCACGCGGGTCGTCCTCACCGGCGGCGCTGGCCGTCGTCACGACCTCGTTGAGCTCGCCGGCGACCTTCTCGCGCAGCTCGACGATCAGCCGTTCGGAGGTCCGCTTGCCGACGCCGGGCACGGCCTGGAAGCGCTTCGCGTCGCCGGCCGCGAGGGCACGGCGCAGCTCGCGCGGGGCGCCGCCGGAGAGGATCGCGACCGCGACCTTCGGTCCGATGCCGGAGACGGAGGTGAGGTGGCCGAAGAGGTCGCGCTCCTCCTCGCTGGCGAACCCGTAGAGGGTCATCGAGTCATCGCGGGCGACGAGCTCGGTGTGGAGCGTCGCCGCCTTGCCCCGGGCGGGAACCGCCTTGAGGGTCTCGGCCGACACCGTCAGCCGGTAGCCGACGCCGGCGGCCTCGATCACCACGTGATCGGGGCGGCGCACGAGGACCTCGCCGCGGACCGAGGCGATCATCCGACGGGCACCGGCCGCTGCAGCGCGGCCTCGGTCGCGCTGTGTGCGCGGGCGTGGCCCGCGTGGCAGATCGCAACCGCGAGCGCGTCCGCCGTGTGATCGGATTCCGGCGGGCGGGCGAGGCCGAGCAGCGCGCCGACCATCTCCTGCACCTGGCGCTTGGGCGCTGCGCCGCTGCCGCAGACAGCCATCTTGACCGCCTGCGGCGTGTAGTCGAAGCACCTGATTCCCCGCTGTCCGGCCGCCAGCATCACGACGCCGCGGGCCTGGGCCACGGCCTGGGCGGAGCGGGCGTTCTTGTTGAAGTAGAGGTCCTCGAGCGCGACGGCCGCCGGCTCGTGCCAGGCGATCAGCTTCTCGAGCTCGGCGTGGATGGACGCGAGCCGGCTCTCGAGCGGGGCGTCACTCTGGGATTCGACGACGCCGCCATCGACGGCGGTCATCTGCCCTCCGGCGATCCGGACGACACCGAAACCAGTATTCGCCACGCCCGGGTCTATGCCCATGACGAGGATCACTCGTACTGATTCTGCGCATACCCCCGGACGCCTCCCCGAGGTGGCATCCCCGGCGCTCAGGCGCGATGCTAGGCGGGCGATGACGGAGGCCGAGATCGAGATCCGCGGGCTGCGACTCGCGGACGAGCTCGACATCCATACGGCCTACGAGGAGGCCGTCGCCGAGGGCGGCTCGTTTCCGGTCGTGCCGCCGGTGAGCCTCACCGACACCAGGGCGGTGTGGATCGACGGCAACGACCGGGTCCTGGTCGCCGAGCTCGAGGGCAGCTTCGCGGGCTGCTGCTACGTGCGCCCCAACTACGCGGGCCGCGGCTCGTCGATCGCCAACGCGGGCTACCTGGTGCCCACATCGGCCCGCGGGCGCGGCGTCGGCCGCGCCCTGCTCGACCGGTCGCTGGACGAGGCCCGCGAGCTCAACTACGCGGCGATGATGTTCAACCTGGTCTTCGAGCGCAATCCCGCGCGCCGGCTCTGGGAGGCGGCGGGCTTTCGGGAGATCGGGCGGGTCCCGCGGGCGATCGACGCCGAGCAGGACGCGCTGATCTACTTCCGCGAGCTCTAGCCGGGCGCCGGATGCGCTTCCGCCCGCTCGCCGCCGACGACATCGAGGCCGTGGTCGACATCGTCGTTCGCTGCGATGCGCTGACCGCCGACTGGGCCCCGCCCGGGTGGGAGCTGCCCTCCGGCTGGCGCCAGTCCGAGCTCCGAGTCTGGGCCCAGGACCTCGCCGAGGAGGGGCTCTGGTGCGACGTCGCCTGCGACGCGGACGGGGCCATCGTCGGCGCCTCGGTCGCCACTGCCGGCAGGGCGGAGCCGCCGGTGAGCGGGCACCTCGCCTCGCTGTTCGTGGAGCCACGCTGCCACGGAGGCGGGATCGGCGGGCGGCTCGCCACGCGGGCGGAGGACTGGATGCGCGACCAGGGCTGCGAGCGAGCGACGCTCACCGTGCTCGCCGGCGCGCCGGCGCTCGGCTTCTACCTCGCGCACGGCTGGGAGCGCGACGGCCGCAGCGGCACCTACGAGGCGTTCGGACTTCCGACCCTGGGGCTCGCGAAGCGGCTCGGATGACCTAGGCCGCGACCTGCTCGAGCAGCGCCTCGGGGATGTCGAAGTTGGCGTGCACGGCCTCGACGTCGTCGTGGTCGTCGAGCGACTCCATCAGCCGCACGAGCGCACGCGCCTCGCTCTCGTTGGCAATCTCCACCACCGCGTTCGGCTCCATCGACAGCTCGGCGGACTCGATCTCGACCCCGTCGGCCTCGAGCGCCGCCCGCACGTCCGCGAGCGCGGCCGGGGGCATCGTCAGCTTCAGCACGTCGCCGTCCGGGGCGACGTCCTCGGCGCCCGCGTCGATTGCGCCCAGGAGATCGTCCTCGGAGTAGCGCTCGCCGTCGACCACGATCACGCCCTTCTTCTCGAACTGCCAGGCGACCGAGCCGGGCTCGCCGAGGTTGCCGTTGTGGCGGTCGAAGGCGTGACGCACCTCCGAGCCCGTGCGGTTGCGGTTGTCGGTCAGCGCCTCCACCAGCAGGGCGGCGCCGCCGGGTCCGTAGCCCTCGTAGACGACGCGCTCGATCTGCTCGTCCCCGCTGCCCTCGCCCGTGCCCCTCGCGATCGCCCGCTCGATGTTGTCCTTGGGCATCGAGTAGCCCTTCGCCTTCTCGATCGCCGCGGCGAGGGTGAAGTTGGAGTCGGGGTCTCCCCCGCCCTCACGCGCCGCGATGGCGATCGCGCGCGCAAGCTTCGTGAACAGCTGACCGCGCTTGGCGTCGGTCGCCGCCTTCTTGTGCTTGATCGAAGCCCACTTGGAATGCCCGGACATAGCCTCGATTCTAGGAAGGCCATCGAGTCGAGGAGGACCGGCGCCACGCCGCGCACGCCCGGACGCGGAAGCAGAAAAAAATGTCCGCGGCAAAGCCGCGGACAATTGATTCGAGCGAGAGCGGAGGACGTGGCGCGCTTTATTCAAGCGCCGGCCGCGACCGGACCCCCGAGGTCCGGCCGCGGCAATCGGCGTCGGCATCCCTTTAATGGCGCCGTTTTGTAACCCCCTGAGCGCCCCCTGGCACAAGCCGGTGGCGCGGCGCGCAGACCTACAACAGCGCGAGGGACAAGAAGTTGCGCGGCCGTACGGAGCGGCCGCGCAACTCGAGTCCACAGTGTGTCGCGCTAGCTGGTGAGTGCGGCCTTCACCGTCACCGTTCCGAGGGGGATGCCCTTGCGGAACGGGAAGTTGAAGGTGTCGGACAGCACCTCGGCGCCGGCCTTGGCCAACGTCGCGTCCGCGCCCTTGATCTTCAGGTTGGTGCCGGAGCTGCCGCCGATCGTCGCGTCGGAGAGATCGAGGTCGATGAACCGGACCTCGGCCCCGCCGGACTTCGCGAACAGCTTCGTCTTGTTCTTGCCGATCTTGATCGTGAACTTCGTGAACTTCACGCCTGGGCCGCCCTCGGTGAAGAACGCGAGGCCGCCGCGATGGTCGATCGTGCCCTTCGGGCCCGTGTTGATGTCGCCGCCCTTGATCGGGAAGTTGAAGCCGTGCTTGCCGCTCTTCGCGGCTCCGGTGGTGTCGATCCCGATGCTCATGTCGGCGAAGCCCTCACCGGTCGCCTGATCGAACTTGAGCACGGTCTTGCCGCCGGTTACCGGGTCGGCGATCGCCGCCGGTACGACCAGCGCGGCGACCACCAGGGTCAGGGGCGCCAGTAACCAGACTCGCGCCCGCATTGCAACCTTCATCAGTACTCCTTTCGTCCCACGCCTAACGCCGCTCAGACGGCGAAGGCGCCATCCTGCTGGAGGACTTCGCCGTCCACCTCCAGCTTCCCTCCGCGGCGGAGGTCGCAGACGAGGTCAGTGTGGACGGCGCTCTCGTTGATCCCACCGGATTCGGGATAGCTCGCCCCGACGGCGAGGTGCACCGTGCCGCCGATCTTCTCGTCGAGCAGGATCGAGCGCGTCCCACGCTCGATGCCGAAGTTGGTCCCGATCCCAAGCTCGCCGAGGCGCCGAGCGCCCTCGTCCGTGTCGAGCATGCTGATCAGGTACTGCTCACCCCGTTCGGCGGTGGCGTCGACGACCTTGCCCGCGTCGAAGCGCAGCCGCACGCCGGCGACCTCGCGGCCTCCGATCGTCGCCGGCAGGTGGAAGGTGACCTCGCCCTCCACCGAGTCCTCGATCGGACCGGTGAAGAACTCGCCGTCGGGCATGTTGTGCTCACCGTCGCAGGGGATGAAGTGGCGCCCGGCGATCCCGAGGGTCAGGTCGGTGCCGTCGGCGACGATGCGGACCTGCTCGCGGCCCTCGATCCACTCGGCGAGCCGGCGGCATTCCTCGGAGGCGCGGTTCCAGGCGCCGAGCGGGTCGGGGTCGTCGGCGAGGCAGGCGCGGTAGTAGAAGTCCTCGAAGTCGACGAGGCTCATCTCGGCGTCCGCGGCGTGGGCGTTGGTCGGATACATGGTCCCCACCCACCGATGCTCGCCCTCGGAGGCGCGCCGCATCATCGTCTGGAGCAGTTCGCGGGTGGCGGCGCGGCGAACCGTCTGGCGCTCCGGGGGCACGTTGGAGAGCTCGCGGGTGTTCGTGTCGGCCCAGATCGCGATCCGGCAGTCGGACTCCTCGGCGCCCCAGCGCGCCAGCGGTGAGATCCACTCGAGCTGGTCGTCGGTGGCGTACTTGAAGTAGGCGGCCTGCTGGCCGTCGAAGCTGAGCGAGACAGCCGGCAGCCCGCCGGCTTCCAGCACCTCCCGGTAGATCGCGGCGATCAGCGGCTCGGCGGCCGACGGGCCCTCGATCAGGCACGTGTCGCCCGGCCCCACCTTGGTCGAGTAGCCGACCAGGATCCGGGCGAGGTTGTCAACTCTGGGGTCGCTCATCTCACTCCTTCCTCCGCGGACGCCGCGTCTCGGCGGACCGCCGTTGCCATCGCCATCAACAGCGCGTGCACCCGCGAGTCCTCGGTGAGCTCGGGGTGAAACGCGCACAGCAGAAACCGGTCGGTGCCCACCGCCACCGGGTGTCCGTCGACCTCCGCCAGGACCTGCACGCCGTCGCCGACCCGCTCGACCCAGGGGGCGCGGATGAACACCGCCCGCAGCGGCTCCGGTCCGATCCCCTCGAGCGTGAGATCGGCCTCGAAGCTGGCGATCTGGCGCCCGAAGGCGTTGCGGCGGCAGCTGACGTCGACGAACCCGAGGTGCTCGCGGTCGCAGAGGATCATCCCGGCGCAGGTACCCAGTACGGGCCGGCCCGCGTCGACGTGGGCGCGCAGCGCCGGCTCCAGTCCGTCGCGCTCGATCGCCTTGGCGATCGTCGTCGACTCGCCGCCGGGGATCACGAGGGCGTCGAGGGCGTCGAGCGCCTCGGGCGTGCGCACCTCGACGGCGTCGGCGCCGAGCTCTCGCAACATCCGCGCGTGGGCCGCGAAGTCACCCTGGCTGGCAAGCACGCCGACGCGCAGGCGCGGGTCGCTGCCCCCGTCGCCGAACGCCAGGCCCACTCAGGACCCGCGCTGCTGCAACAACTCGCCCTGGGCGGCGAGCTCGGCGATGTCGTCGCCGCGCATCGCGGCGCCGAGGCCCGTGGACGCGGCCGCGACCCGCTCGGGGTCGCCAAAGTGCGTCGTCGCCTCGACGATCGCCCGCGCCATCCGCTCCGGGTCGGCGGACTTGAAGATTCCCGAGCCGACGAAGTTGCCCTCCGCCCCGAGCTGCATCGTCAGCGCTGCGTCGGCCGGGGTCGCGATGCCTCCGGCGCAGAACAGCGGCACCGGGAGCCAGCCGAGATCGGCGACCTCCTCGACGACGTCGATCGGCGCCCGCAGGTCCTTGGCCATTGCGGGCAGCTCCTCGCGGCGCAGCGTGCCGAGCTGCCGGATGCCGCCGACGATCTCGCGCAGGTGGCGGACGGCCTCGACGATGTTGCCGGTGCCGGCCTCGCCCTTGGAGCGGATCATCGCCGCCCCCTCGCCGATCCGGCGAAGCGCCTCGCCGAGGTTCGTGGCGCCGCAGACGAACGGGGTCTCGAAGGCGTGCTTGTCGATGTGGTTGGACTCGTCGGCCGGTGTCAGGACCTCGGACTCGTCGATGTAGTCGATCTCCAGGGCCTGAAGCACCTGAGCCTCGGCGAAGTGGCCGATCCGCGCCTTGGCCATCACCGGGATGGAGACCGCCTCCTTGATCTCCTCGATCATCGACGGGTCGCTCATCCGCGCCACGCCACCGTCGCGGCGAATGTCCGCGGGGACGCGCTCCAGAGCCATCACCGCGACGGCCCCCGCCTCCTCGGCGATCCTGGCCTCCGCGGCCGTGACCACGTCCATGATCACGCCGCCCTTGAGCATCTCCGCGAGGCCGCGCTTGACCCGGAATGTCGCTCGTTCTGCCACCGCGATCAAGCATAGAGAGGGCGGGGCGACCCGCCGCCCGCGGCTCGGTCCAATCTCAGAGGCCGGAGTTGTCCGGGTCGGCAAGCGCGCGAGGTGCCGGCACCGCCGAGTGCCATCTGAACCACCTCTGAGGTGGCTGAGGTGTCACTCGGCCGAGGTGGCGCGCGCGCTTAGTAGCCGGGCGGGTGGGTGGCGACGAAGCCGGACGAGTCGCGCAGCGATGTCTGCCAGCGCGGCGGCGCCCCGGAGGTGTCGAAGCGGATGCCGGCGATCTCCATGTAGGCGTGGCCCGGGTTCGAATAGACCGTGATCCACTGGCCGGGCCCGGGATCGCCCCAGGTCATGAAGCCCGTCGAATCGAGCGGCGCGGAGAGCAGGCCGCCGCCGTGCAGCGCGAAGCTCACCGAGCCCGAGCAGTCGTAGCCGCTGGCCTCGAACGAGCCGTGGCCGCCGCCGTACACGTACGGCGTGTTCGTGATCTGGTTCCCGGCGGCGATCGCGCCCTTGACCGCCTCGGGGGCGTCCGCCGGGGCGGTTGCGGTGCCGTCGGGGTTCAGCGTTGCCTGCGAGCCGCTCGGGGCGGCGACCTGCTCGGCGGGAGCCGCCGAGGTGTCCGCGGTCGGCGCCGCGTCGGGCTCGGCTGCCGGCGCGGGCGCCGGGTCGGGCTTCGACAGGGCCTTGACGAGGCTCTGCGCCTGGCCCTGCAGGTCGGCGAGCTGGCCGCGGCGGCGCTCCTGCGCGGCGCGCAGCGCGGACTCGCGCTCCTCGAGCGTCGCCCGGGACGCCGCCAATGTCTGCTGGCGCTCGGCGATCGCCGCGCGGGCGTCCTCCATCCGCGAGACCGAGGTCTCGACCTCGTCGACGTGAGCGCTCGCCGCAGCTCGCAGGTTGCGCACCCGGCCGACGACGCCGCTCTGGTAGTCCTGGATGCGCTCGAGGTACAGCGACCTGGTGGTCAGGTCGTCGACGTCCTGAGAGTTCAGGAGCAGCATCGCGGCGTCGGGCTCGCCGTTGCGGTAAATCGAGACGAGCAGTTGCTCGAGCTCGCCGAGCGCGCTCGTCAGGCGCCGCTTGGTCTGCGCCAGCGCGTCCCGCGCGTCGGCGAGGTCGTTTCTCGCCGCGGCGAGCTTCGCCTCCTGCTTGGCAAGCTCGGCCGCGACCGCGTCCTCACGCTGACGCAGCGCCGAGACCTGCCCGAGGAGCGAGTCGACGGCGGCGTTCTGCTCCGCGAGCTGGGCACGGACCTGGTCCTGTTCGGCGCGGACCTGGTCGAGTTGCGCGGTCTGCGCGCTGGTGTTCGGACCGTCGGCGAGCGCGATCGCCAGGGCGCCTGCGAGCACGGCAAACGCGACCGCGAGGCGGTGTCTGAACGGGCGGTAGTTGATCGGCGCGTTCGGCATTCCTTCGCCGGACCGCGAGGCCCCCGGCGCCCTCGACCGTAGTCAGGTGCGCGCCCGAATGTGAGCGTTCTATGAGATTTGCAGGATCTCTTGCATGGGAGGAATCTCCCAGCGGGCTCAGACGCGCGCGAACTGACCGTGAAAGCCGAACGGAATGTGGTGCGGCGCCTCGGCCCGCGCGAGCTCCTCGAGCGACGCCGCGTCGAGCACCAAGCAGGAAGGAGTTCCCGCGCTCGGAGTCGAGCACGATCGAGAGCAGGACCCCGTCGTCCTCCGCCGCCCCATCGGGCTCGGCGACGAACACGGGCTCGCCCGCGAAGCACCCGGGCTCCGACCAGACGGTCGTCTCGCGGGTTTCGAGGTCGGCCTTGACGATGGCCTCCAGCCACCCGGACTCGCCCACCCCGACGCCCCAGACGTAGCGATAGGGCCGCTCGTTGCACCGGCCGTAGTTGATCCGCGGCAGCTCGATCGCGGCGTCGCTGAGACGCTCGGAGCCGACCGTGCCGGCGTCGGGGTTGATCCGGAAGCGCCGGAGCTCCGGCCGGGCGACGGGCTTGCCGGCGCGCAGGCGTTCGAGGTAGAGGTCCTCCACGATCTGCGGGTCGTCGAAGACGCAGATGTCGACCACCACCTCGTCGCCGTCCTCGTAGGAATTGACGTGGTGAAAGCCGAAGCAGGCGTCGGTGGTGAACGGCCCTCGCGCCTCGCCCGTGGACCGATCCAGGAGGGTGAAGCGGGTGCCGAGCTCGGGCTTCCAGCGGTAGTTCTCGATGTACGGGCGGCCGCTGGACGCCAGCCGGAGCGGGTTGACCACGAACGGGAACTCGGCCAGCACGAGCCAGCGTTCGCTGAGGCCGAACGAGTGCATGTACGCGGGCTCGCCGACCCGCCTGCTCGCGATCACCTCCGGCTTGCCGGCGCCGGGCGCCAGATGGAAGAAGCGGTACTCGTTGCGCGGTCCGAGGGCGGCCGCGTAGTTGAGCATCCCCTTGCTGGCGCGGTCGAGGTGCGGGTGTGCCGTCGTCAGCATCCCCGGGACCTCGTAGGCGACGCCGGCCGTTTCGAGCGTCTCGGCGTCGAACTGGACCGGGATGGGGGTCTCGGTCATCGCGATGAAGCGCTCGCCGAGCTTGGTCAGGTTCACGTTGGCGTTGTCCGAGAGCTGCGGCGAGAACATCGCGCTCACGCGCTGGAAGAGCGTCCGGCACGGGTCGGTCGCGAACTCCGAGAACTTGATCTCGCCCGTGTCGCGCGCGGCGCGGTACGCGCGGGTCTCGCAGGAAGCGACTCGCGTAGGAGACCGAGCCGTCGCCGATCGCGAACCGATGGAGCATCGCCAGGCCGTCGAACCAATGGTTCATCGTGCGCTCCCCCACCTCCCACTTCGCCGGGCCGGTGCGGATCAGCGAGCCCTCGAGCCAGGCCGGAAGCTCACCCGACAGCGCCAGCGAGTCGACCTCGACCTCGCTCTCGAGCGACTCGAATCCGCGCGCGGGAGAGGCCGTGGAGGCGACGGCGGTCCCCCCTGACGTGGTCACATCGGACGCTGCAGCCTTCATCTCGACCTCCATAGTTCTTTTGGCACCATGCGAACTGTAGCGTATAATCGGCATCGTGTCGGAGACGCGCCTCACCCCCACCTCGTACGTGATCCTGGGCCTGGTCGAGCTGCTGAAGACGGCCACCCCGTACGACCTCAAGCGGGGCGCGACGCTCGGCGTGGGTCACTTCTGGTCGCTGCCGCACACCCAGCTCTACTCGGAGCCGGCGCGACTGGCCGAGGGCGGATACCTCGATGAGGAGCGAGAGCGCGGCGGCCGCCGCCGGCGGCTCTACCGGCTCACGCCAAAGGGGCGTGACGCGCTGGCCAAGTGGCGCTCCGAGTCCGACGTCCGAGCTCTACGAGCTGCGCGATCAGGGTCTGCTGAAGCTCTTCTTCGGCGCCGACCCGGCCACGCTGGCCGAGGCCCAACTCGCCGCCCACCGCGAGAACCTGCGGGCCTTCGAGCGAGCTGCGCAAGGAGGCGGAGGCGGCGGACGTGCCCGAGGGGGTGCGGCTCACCCTCGAGGCCGGGATCGGCCACGCGCGCGAGTACGTGCGCTTCTGGTCGCGGCTCGGCAAGCGCCTCGAGCGCGGCGCCTAGGACCAGAACTCGGCGCTGTACTCGGGGAGCGCGTCGACCATCCACATCCGGGTGATGCCCGCGTCGGACAGCTCGAGCAGGAACCCGGCGTGGTTGTGGAGCGCCCGCCCGTCGCGCTCGGCGCGGATCTCGACCATCGCCAGGACCCAGCGGTCGTCGACGCCGAGCACCTGCGTGACCCCGATGCTCCCGCCGGCGGCGTGCAGGTCGGGCAGCCGCTCCATGTATTCGTCGCGGCCGCTCACCACGTCCGCGCCGCCCTCGGCGTTGGTCACGTAGGAGACGAGCTCGGGATCGAGCGCGCCGCGGACCGCGTCGAAGTCGCCGCGGCCGTAGGCGTCGAAGAACTCGCGAGCGCGCTGCTCGGGAGGACTCACTTAAGGCGCCTCAACAACGGCGCGGCTCGCTCGCGCTCACTTCAACTTGAAGGCGCGGATCCGGTCCTTGTAGGCGCCCTTGTCGCGCGCGTACACACCGTGCGCGAGCGCCTGCACGATCGCCAGAAGCGAAGTGTTCGAGCGCGTGAACGAGGGCCCGTTGGAGGAGTAGTAGAGAGTCAGGTCGGAGTGCTGGCCGATGTCCGAGAGCGTCGCATCGGTGATCGCCATCGTCGCGGCCCCGCGGTGCTTGGCGAGCTTCATCGCCCTGACCACGATCGGGTGCGCCCGACCGGCGGAGAAGGCGATGACCAGGGAGTCCTCGTCGACCCGCGAGAGGCGGGTGATCGAGTCCTGGCGCGGGCTGGCGACGACCTCGGCGCGAATGTCGAGCAGCGCCAGGAGGTGGCGCAGGTAGCTGGCGAAGAAGGCCAGCTGGTCCATGCCGACGATCATCACGCGGTTGGCCGCGGCGAGCGCGGTCACGCAGGCCTCGACCTGCTCGCGGGTGAGATTGCGGACCGTCTCCTCGACGTTCGCGTGGTCGGCGGCCAGCGAGGCCTCGAACTCGGAGTGGTCGAAGTCGAACAGGGGCGCGGTTGAGGTGCCGCCCTCTTGGGGGGCGCGGCTGCGGTATTCCTCGATCGCCGCCTGCTGCAGCTCGGGGTAGCCCTCGAAGCCGAGCGCCTGAGAGAACCGCACGACCGTCGACGATGAAGTGTCGGCGCGTCGAGCCAGCTCCTCGGCCGTTTGGAACGCCGCCTCGTCGAGGTGATCGACGATGTAGCGCGCGACGTCCTTCTGCGAGCGCGAGAACTCATCGAAGCGCTCGGTGATGTAGGTGGACAGCGCCTTGCCGTTGGGCCGCACCGGGGCCCGGCGCCCATTGGAGCCGGAGGCGGAGCGCGTGCGAGGCGCGGGACGAGACTTGGTTGCGGTCTTGCTCACGGCCGGTTGTTTCGCCTCACCGAGCGCTTTTCCTTTTCGGCCGGGTCACTGCAATTTCGCTCGGCAACGGACGCCGGCCGTGATAGATGTCCCCCGTGGACCTCGAGCAGGCACTGCGGCTGCAGAACCGCTTCATGATCGGCTTCGACCTCGCGCTGGGGTCGGGGGCGCTGTTCGCGCCCGACCAGACGCTGCTCGTGCTCGGCCACGACGAGCCGTCGCCGGAGGCCCGGCGCCTGCTTCCAGCGCTGCGGCCCGATCTGGCTCACGTTCGCCGCCGCCCACGCCGTCGCCGACCGGCGCGGCGAGCCCCGCGACTGGTGGGCGCTCGCCTGGCTGCGCGGGACCGAGATCGCGACCGACGCCGTGTGGTCGCGCTCGTCCTCGTTCTCGGCTCGCGGCCGCGCGGGGATGATCTTCGCCGGGGCGGCCAACGTGGCGATGACCGCCGGCTTCGCCTGGCTCGCCCGCCGCCGCTGAGACCGACTACTGGTAGAGCGCGGCGCAGACGGCGACGACCGCGAGGGCCACTCGGCGACAATCGAGCATGTGAACAGGTTCGAGGATCTGCCGGACGCGCGGACGAGCCTCGTCGGCCACACGGACGACGGCGACGAGGCGTGGCTGATCCGCTCGGTCTCGCAGAAGCTCTATTGGTGTCCCGGTTGCCACGACGAGATCCCGATCGGGGCCGAGCACGTCGTCGTCCAGTACGTGCGGCGAATCGGCGGCACCGAGCATCACCACTGGCACCGCACGTGTGCCACCGAACGCCTGCTCGGCCAGCTGCGCGGGGTGCGCACGGTGGCGGCCGGCGAGTCCCAGCGCGGGCGCCTCGAAGCGCGCGGCCGGCGCCCGGCGGGACGCCGGCGGCGACCGCGCTGAGCGCTACGAGCCCGAGGCGGCCTTCTCGCGGTCCTTGAGCACGCGGCGGAGGATCTTGCCCGACGGCGACTTGGGGATCTCCTCGACGACCTCGACGAGCCGGATCCGCTTCTGCGGCGAGACCTGCTCGGCGACCCACGTCCATCAGCTCGTCGGCGTCGAGCTCGTCGCCGGCCGGGACGACGTACGCCTTCGGCAGCTCCCCGCACTCCTCGTCGGGGACGCCGATCACGGCGACGTCGGCGACGTCGGGATGGTTCATGGATCAGCGCCTCGAGCTCGGCCGGGGCGACCTGGAAGCCCTTGTACTTGATCAGCTCCTTGAGCCGGTCGACGATCTCGAAGAAGCCGTCGGCGTCGACGACGCGATGTCGCCGGTGTGCAGCCAGCCGTCCGCGTCGATCGTCGCCGCGGTCGCCTCCTCGTTGTTGAGGTAGCCCTTCATCACCTGCGGGCCGCGGATCCACAGCTCGCCGCGCTCGCCCTCGCCGACGTCCTCGCCGGTCTCGGGGTCGACGAGGCGGCACTCGGTGCTCGGGATCGAGCGGGCCGATCGAGCCGGGCTTGTTCTCGCTCGGGCGCGGATCACGTGGGTGACGGGGCTCGTCTCGGTCAGGCCGTAGCCCTGGATCACGTTGCAGTCGAGCCGCTCGGCGACCTTCTCGGCCAGCTCGGCGCCGAGCGGCGCGGCGCCCGACATGATCGTCTCGCACGCGACGAGAGGTCGTGGTCGTCGACCGCCGGGTGCTTGGCGAGCGCCAGCGCGATCGGCGGCACCACGTAGCGTCCGGGTGACCCCGTGCTCGTCGAGCAGATGTCGAGGAACTGCTCGAGGTCGAACCGCGGCATGGTCACGATCGTCGCGCCGTCGCGCAGCCCCTGGTTCATGATCACCGTCATCCCGTAGATGTGGAAGAACGGCAGGCAGCCGATCAGGGTGTCGTCGTCGCCGATCGAGAGCGCGGCCTGCATCTGGACCAGGTTCGCGACGAGGTTGCGGTGGGTGAGCATCACGCCCTTCGGCAGCCCGGTCGTGCCGCTCGAGTACGGGAGCACCGCGAGGTCGTTCGTCGGGTCGATGTCGAGGCTCGGGCGCGGCGTCGGGATCGCCGAGGAGGTCGGCGAACGGCTTCGCGCCCTCCTCCTCGCCGACCACGTAGACCTGGTCGCCGATCCCGGCCTGCGCGGCCGCCCTCCAGCGCCGTGTCGAGACACGGGCCGACGGTGACCAGCATGCTGGGCGCCCGAGTCCTCGAGCTGGTGGGCGAGCTCGTTCGCGGTGTAGAGCGGGTTGACGGTCGTGCACGTGCCGCCGGCCGACGCCGCGCCGTGGAAGACGACCGCGTACTCGGGCACGTTCGGCATGTAGACGGCGAGCGCGTCGCCCTTGCCGAACCCGCGCTCGGCGAGCCCGGCCGCGAGCGCGCGGATCGCCCGCTCGAGCTCCGCGTAGGTGAGCGTGCGACCGGACGGGCCGTCGATCAGGGCGGGCTCGTCGGCCCGCTCGGCGACGCGCGATGACGAACGAGGTCACGTCGGTGTCCGGGATCTCGACATCGGCGTCCGGGCTGCGGTGGATCACGTCTCCTCCATCTCCTGCGCTGAACCGGCAGCCTGAACCTACCGCCTGACGGGCGCCGGGTCAGGCCTTCAGTGCCCACCAGTAGCGCTCGAGCCTGGCGACGAACCGTTTTGGCTTCTCGGCCAGCAGGCGGTGCCCCGTAGGCGAACGCCTCTTCCTGCAGCTCGGCTCGACGCCTGCCCGGCGAGCTCTCGCAGCTGCTCGCGTTGCTCGGCGGTGAGCTGGGCGCCGACCTCGTCGAGATCGGCGTTGAGGACGGCGAGGTCGTGGTCGTCGCCCAGGCGGTCGGAGAGCTCGTGCGCCTCGTCGGCGGTCGCGCCCAGAACCGCCGGCCAGGCGCGCCGCACGATCCGCAACGCGTACCAGAGGTCCTTGGACCGCTTTCGCCATTCGTGCAGCGCCTCGTCGCTGCGCTTCTTGCGCGCCGAGCGGAAGGTCTTGCGCGCCCGGGCGTAAGCGCGCCTCAGGCCCGGTCGCAGGAGGTCGAAGCCGTCGCGCTCGAGCGGCCAGTCGTCGATCGCAGGCGTCGCCGCTTGCGATCGCGGAGGCCGCCTTGTCCCGCACGTTCTCAAGCTCGCCGTTCGCCGGCCCATCGCCGCCGAGTGCCGCGCGCACGGCCCACCAGCCCCCGACCGGTGACTCGTCCGGAAAGCGCTCGGCGAGCCCGTCGATCGTTCCGAGGCGCACCTGTGCGTCGCGGGCATCTGAGAGTGCCCGCCCGGCGTCCCGGAAGCGCTCGTTCTCCCGGACATAGGTCTTCTTGTCGATCACAGGCCGGACGAGCTTCAGCGTGGCGCGCAGCTTCTTCATGTCCTTGCGCGCCTCGTGCACCGCCTCGACCTGATCAGCGTCCTCGTCGCGTAGGCGCTCGACGGCGTCCTCCACGCGCTCGTGTGCGATGCGGCGAATCCCGTCCCCCTCGGACTCCTTCCTCTTCAGCTCGAAAGCGGTCATCGCGGCCTCCCTCGGGTTGCCAGGGTCTCGTTCAGGTATTGGTGCTCGCCGGTCACCTCGTGGCCGAACCAGGGCGGCGGCTCGAAGGCATCGGCGGCGGAGTCGTCCGGGAACTCGACCTCCGCCACCACGAGCCCGGCGAGGTCGCCGGAATAGAGGTCGAGCTCGATCTGACGGTCGCCGTACGGAAGCCGGTACCGGGTCTTCGTCACCCGGCGACCCTCCGTGAGCGGCCACAGTCGTTCGAACGCATCCGCGTCGAGCTCAATCTCCTCCTCGGCTCGCGAGCGACCGTGCCCCGCCTTCACCGTCAACAGGTGACGGCCGGCCCTACGACGGAGGCGAACCTCCGCCCCGCCCTCATCGTCGACAAGGGCCAGATAGCCCTGCTCGATCGAGTCTCCCTCGTTGTCGCCGAGGTCGGGAAGGTCGCCGACCAGGAACTTGCGCTCGATCTCCATGGTGATCTGTTGCCCCAGTCTCGCGCACGCCGAATCCTGTCCCGGAAGGCGGCAAAGTTCGAGGCCCGCCGGACGCCTCGCCGCGATGCGGTTGGTCGTCACGCCCCGAGCAGGAACCCCGCCGCTCGACCGGCGAGGTAAAAGCTGCTGGGGCCCAGCGGGCCTCTTTCCGCGCGGCTACCCCTGGGGGTTACCGCTAAGCGAGCACCAAGCATCTCACTCCGCCGCGACGGCCGCCTCGAGCGCCTCGGCGAGGGTCGCGAGCACCGGCACCGTCTGGTCGATCCCGGTCAGCGACAGCATGTCGGCCACCGAGGACTCGGGCCGGGAGGCGATCGCGATCTTGCTCTGACCGTTGGTGAGCGCGCGCGCGGCGCCGACGATCAGGGCCACCGCGGTCGAGTCAAGGAACGAGCAGCGGGTGAGGTCGAGGACCAGGGCGCGCTCGGGATCCGAGGAGGCGCGGCCGAGCACGCGCTCGGCCTTGTCGGCGACTGACAGGTCGAACTCGCCCGCGATCGAAACGATCCGAGCATTCGGATGAACGGCCTCTGTCAAGTCGAACGGCATGCCGTAAGCGAGGCGCAAGCGCCCCGGACGCTCACAGTGGTTCGGGCGGTACGCGCGTGCTCCTGCTTTTCACCTCCGGTTCGCGTCGCGCAGCGCGGGTAGTCCCGGAGGATGACTCCCAAGGCGCTCGAGGGCTATCTCAATGACCATCTGGGCGGGGCGATGCTCGGCAGCGACCTCGCGCAGCAGATCCGCGACCAAAACGAGGGCGAGCCGCTCGGTGAGGTGATGCAGCGCCTCGCCGCGGAGATCGAGGAGGATCGCGAGACCCTGGTCGAGCTGATGGATGCACTCGATGTCACGCGCAACCCGGTCAAGCAGGTCACGGGCTGGGTCGCCGAGAAGGCGAGTCGGGTCAAGTTCAGCGGGGCGACCTCGGGTGAGCCGGAATACGGCACGTTCATGGCGATCGAGAGCCTCCGCCTCGGCGTCGCCGGGAAGCGGTGCCTGTGGATCGCTCTGCGCGAGGTTCGCGACGACTATCCCGAGCTTCGGAACCTGGACCTCGATGGGCTGATCGAGCGCGCGTCGTCGCAGGAGAGCGAGCTCGAGCGCGAGCGCGTCGCCGCCGGCGCCGCGGCGCTCGGCCGCGCCTGAGGGCTCGCCCATCCAACGAGCCGGCGTGCCGCGGCGGTGATACTGAGCTCGCGGCATGGAGCTCGACCTCGACGCGTGGTTAGGAGACCCGCAGGTGCGCACGCGCCACCGGCGGGCGGCCGCGGTCCCGCGGGAGCGCCTCTGGCACGCGGCCGAAGCTGTCCTCGTCAGCGACGCGCCGACGCTCGGGCGGGTCCTGCGCTGGCGGATCCCGGGGACCCCGGCTGAGCTGCCGTTCCGCGAGGTGTTCCGGCGCTATCCGTTCTCGGTGCTCGACGAGGGCGACGGCTGGTCGATCTCCGGTCTGGCCGGCCGGGTGTGGTCCCTGCGTCGCGACTATCCCGAGCTCGCCGGCGCCGACGAGTTTCGCGACTGGGACGAGCCCGGCACCGTCCGGGTCCTGTTCGCCCACTGGGTCGAGGACGACGGCGACGACGGCTCGGCCCTCGTCAGCGAGTCGCGGGTCCAGCCGGTCGACCGCAGCGCGCGGTGGCGGATGCGGGCGCTGTGGGGGACCGTGGGCCGCTTCGAGCGCCTGATCGGCGGCGAGGCCCTGACCGCCGCGACGCGACGGGCCACGGAGGGCCGGTGACCGACCACACTGAGGCTCACTCGATTTCGGTCGGGACCCCGATCTCCAGCCACCGAAAACGGCTCGAGACGTCCTCGGGCGCGCTCGCGAGCTCGCGCTCGATCGCGTCGCGGCCCTCGCGGAAGTGCTTCCAGCCCTCGTAGTGGATCGGGATCGCGGTACGGGGACGCACGCGCCGGCACAGCTCGACCGCCTCGGCCGCGGTCATCGTGTACCGGAGCGGGCCGCTGACGGGAAAGCGAACGCCCCCGAGGTGCAGCAGCGCGGTGTCGACCTGTAGCCGGTCGGCGACCTCGAGCACGCCGTCGTAGAGCACGGTGTCCCCGGAGATCCAGAGCACGCCCTCGGCCTGACCCTCCCAGGCGAGCGCGAAGCCGATCACGTCGCCCACGATCGGGTGGCTGAGCGGCGGCCCGTGCCGGCACGGGGTTGCGGTCACGTCGATCGGCGGCTTCCCGTCCGCCTCCAGTCGCGTCGCGCCCCACGCCGCGAGCCCGCGAGCCGCGCCGCCGAGGCGCCCCGCGCCCGACTCCGTGGTGACGACCACATCGGCGTCGCCCAGCAGCTCGCGGCCGCGCTTGTCGAGGTTGTCCTCATGGTGGTCGTGGCTGAGCAGGACGGCGTCGATGCGGCCGATCGCGTCGGGCTCGATCGCCGGCCCGGCGAGCTTCTCCGAGCCCGTGCCCCAGCCGAAGCGGTAGCTGCCGCCCGCGGGATCGAAGGTGGGATCGGTCAGCAGGCGCCACTCGCCGACCTCGATCAGGGCCGTGGGGCCGCCGATGTGGGTGATCCGAAGCATCCGTGCCTCCGGGGAAACCTATCCGTCCGAGACATCCCCGGGCGGCCGGCCTCCGTAGACCCCTTCGAGGGTCCCACGCATGCCGAGGAGCAGACGAATGAACCGACTGAGAACCGCATTTGCGATCGGCACCGGCCTCCTCGTCTCGATGGCCGTGGTCGCGTGCGGCAACAGCAGCGACGACTCGACCTCAACCGAGGCCGCCGCCTCGACGACGACCGCGGCCGCCACCCCCACGAGCGACTCGACCGCGGAGGTCAAGCTCGCCGACACGGGGCTCGGCTCGATCCTCGTTGGCAGCGACGGACACACGCTCTACCTGTTCGAGCAGGACACGGGCGGCGATGCCTCCACCTGCTCCGGCGACTGCGCCGCCGCCTGGCCGCCGCTGACGACCAAGGGCAAGCCCAAGGCCGGCAGCGGGGTCGACGCGGCGAAGCTGAGCACCTTCAAGCGCGACGACGGGACCACCCAGGTCGCCTACAACGGCCACCCGCTCTACTACTACGCGGAGGACGAGGCCCCCGGCGACACCAACGGCAACGACTCCGACGAGTTCGGTGCCGAGTGGTACGCGCTGACCGCGGCCGGCGAATCGGCCGGCGACGAGGGCGAGAGCTCCGACGAGGACTCGAACTCGACCACCGCGCCCACCGGCGGCTACTCGTACTGACGGGCTAGAAGCGGCCGGGGGCTCTGGGCAGGCGCGAGCGCGCCAGAGCCTGCACCGATCGCAGGTCCCCGACATCGGGAATGTGGTCGGCCAGGTACCTCTGGATCTCGATCCCCTCGGGGATCAAGGCGTCCACCAAATCCATGGAGGCGCTCTGAAATTCCTGCTCGAAGGCGATCGAGCTCCCCGCCGGCGGGCGCACGGCGAGGATCCGCATGAGATCGCCACGCAGGTCGAGCGCCCTGGCGATCAGCCAGTCATAGCCCTCCCCGCCGAGCGGCCTCACGTTGAGGATCACCTCGCAGTCGCAGTGTCCGCCCTGACTGGCGAAGAAGCCCAGCGTCGTGGCGAGGTCGCAGTCCGGATGGTGCTTGCGCAGGATCGCCTCGGTCCCGCGCGTGTCGTTATGGCACCTCCAGCTGCCTCCCTTGCTCACGTCACAGGCCTCCGGCCCCGCAAGCCGTTCGATGAACTCAGGCCAATCCGGGTGGCCAGGCGACATGTACGTCATCTCAATTCCCCCTGCTAACGCCTTCAACATCCGTCCCTGTCTCAGGGATCCGCCTAGCCGGCGGCGGTCCCACGACAGCGAGCGAACGTCCCCTGCTCAGTCTCGCCATGCCTTGCCCTAACACTCGTGCTCCTGAATGAGAGCGATTCCCTGGGTACGAGAAACGGCGACCCGTAGGAGCAGTTAGCCGGGAGCTAGCGATCTAAACGGCGCACGCGGTACTCGGGTCATAGCCAGCCCGGGTCGTGGGCCGCTAAGGCGGGTACCTACCGGCCATGATCGCCCTCGGCGTCGCTGCGGGCCTCGCCGCATCCGCGGCGTACAACGGCGGCATCGTGCTGCAGGCGCTCGAGGCGCGCGATTCGCCTCGCGATTGCGCGATGCGGCTCAGCCTCCTGGTGGCGCTGTGTCGAAGGCGCCGCTGGCTGGCGGGTGTCGCGCTCTCGATCCTCGGCTTCCCGCTGCAGATCTACGCCTACGCAAACGCCCCGATCGCCGTCGTCCAGACCTGCCTCGCCGCCGGGCTGGTGCTGGTCATGTTGTGCGGCGCACGCGTGATGGGCGAGCCGGTCCGGCGCCGCGACTATCTGGCCGTGGTTGCGATCACGGCCGGCGTCGGGCTGACCGCCGTCGCCGCGCCGTCCCGCAGCGAGATCGAGCGCGCCGGCTCCGAGCCGGTGGTCATTCTCATCGCGCTCGGCGCCCTGGCGCTCATCCCCTACGCGCTCTCGCGTCGCGGTCTGGCGCCGCCCCTGGTGATCACCGCCAGCGCCGGACTGGCCCTCGCCTGGAACGACATCGCGACCAAGCTGTTCGGCAACGCGTTCGACGCCGAGGCGCTCGGCGTCGCGGGACTCTGGCTCGTGGCGATCGTCTGCTCGGCCGTGGTGGCGACCGTGAGCGAGATGTCGGCCCTACAGCGGGTGCGGGCGACCAAGGTCGTCCCGACCGTGTTCGTGCTCGAGACGTTCATCCCGATCCTCGTCGGCCCGCTGCTGCTGAAGACGCACCTCCCGCTCGCGCCCCTATCCCAGGTCGCGTTCTTCGGCGGCCTCGCCCTGGTCCTCGCAGCGATCATCGTGATCGCGCGCAGCGCCCCGGTCACCTCAGTGATCCGCCAGAGCGCCGAGGAGACCCACGAGCGCGCTCAGCCGGCGGCCCAGGCCTTGGCTTCCTCCAACTGATCGAGTTCGAAGACCTTCAGCTCACCGGGCATCGCCCACGCGAACAGGTGCATCGCCTTTGCGATCCAGTCGTCCTTTGAGACGACGGCAAGCCGCTTCCACGCCTTCCGATCGTGAAGCTCGACCCGCAGCCCGGTCTTCAGGTCCTCGAGCACGGCACTGGGCTCGAGGCCCTCGAAGTCGTCGATCACGAAGACCACCCGCGCCGCCCCCGAGTCCACAGCCTCCTGGAGCCCCGGTTCGAGCACCTCGCGATAGTCGTCGCGCGTCAGCTTGCCCGACGCCCGCAACCCGACGACGCCCTCGGGCATCCCGTCGATCCGCTCGACCATCGTTCCTCCTTCATCTCGCCGCCCGCCGAATTATGGGGCGTCATCTAGCTTGAGAGGCGATGGGTACTTGGACATGAAGGGACGCAGCGACATGCCCGCCACCCTTGGCGTGATCGGGGTCGGCGCGATCGCCGAGGCGATCGTCACCGGCCTCTGCGAAGGGCACGGAGCCGAGACCTCCATCCACCTGTCGCCCCGCGGCGCCGCGCGAGCGAGCCGGCTGGCCGCTCGTTACCCATCCGTCCGCGTCGCCGAGAGCAACCAGGCCGCCGTCGAGCGAGCCGAAGTGGTTCTCCTCTGCGTGCGACCGCAGGACGCACGCGCCGCACTCGCGGACCTGAGCTTGCGAGCGGAACAGGCCGTGATCAGCGTCATCGCCGGCATCCCGATCGGCGAGCTCCGCGCCCTGGTCGGCCCCGCGGAGGTGATCGTGCGCGCGATCCCGCTGCCCGCCGTCGCCAGACGCTCGGGCGTGACGGCGATTCACCCACCGAGTCCGCTCGCCCGGGCGATCTTTGACCCGCTCGGCGGAGTGATGGCGGTGGACCACGAGCGCGCGCTCGAAGCGCTGTCGGCCTCCACCGCGACGCTCGCCGCCCACCTGGCCTACCTCGACACGATCAGCCGCTGGCTCACCGATCGGGGGATCGCGGAGGCCGACGCGACCCGGTACGTCGCATCGGTCTTCGGCGGCCTGTCCGAGATCGCTGCCTCAGCGCTCAACCGACCGACTTCGGGACCCTCGCCGACGAGTACGCGACCGCCGGCGGGCTCAACGAACAGTTCCTCGCGGCCGTTCGTGACGCGGGGAGCTTCAAGATCGTCGAGCAGGCGCTCGACGAGGTCGCCGATCGACTTCGTACCGCCGTGAGGATCTCGGTATAGGCTGAGTCCACCGCGGGCCAGGCTTGTTCCCGGGCTTGCAACCCTCGTTGACGGGTCGCCAGCACGGCCGAAATGGGAACGGCTCGCCTTTCTCCCCTAGTTGCGACTAGCGAGGGGCGGCCCGAGCGGCACACGCTCGAGATCGTCTCACGTTCGCCCGCTCGGTGAAGCACGCAGACATGTCCGAACTTGATCCAATTGAGGCGCACCGGCTGACGCTGACGCCGCGACGCGACGGCGACGTGCTGACGATCGAGCTTGTCGGAGAGCTCGACATGGCGAGCGTTGAAGCCCTGAACGCGATGCTTCAGCGCGCCGAGCGAACGGACGCCAGCCGGATCGTCTTGGACCTCAGCCGCTGTGAGTACGTCGACTCCACCGGGCTGACAGGGTTGCTCGCCGCTCAGCGCCGCTCGGATCAGGGGTCCGATCGCCTGCGGTTTCGCAATCTCACCGGGCACGTGGCGGAGGTGGTCAAGCTCACCAAGCTCGACCGCGTGCTGCGGATCGAGTAGCCGACTCGACTGCCTGCTGGCTCGATGTCGAAGAGCCCACACTCGTCCACGGACTCACAGCCGCAACCCTGAGCGGTCTTGAGCCAGTCGCGCATCGCCTCGGCCCGCTGAATCAGGGCCTCGACCTCCGGAAGCTTCCTCGCTGCTAGCTCTTGCATATGCGGGGCGATCGGCTCGCTGCCCGCGTCAAGGAGCTCGCGGATCTCGTCCAGGCTGAGGCCGGCCCGCTGGGAGACGTCGATCAGGGCCAGGCGCCGGAGGACCGACGGGCCGTAGACGCGCTGGCCCGAGACACGCTCGGGCTCGGGCAGCAGCCCGATCTCCTCGTAGTAGCGGATCGCGCTCTTCCTGAGGCCGGCTTGCTCGGCCACCTCGCCAATACGCATGGTCGTCTCGCTCATCCGAATGCCCTTGACCTCAAGTCGGCTTGAGGGTCCAGAGTACTTCGGAACCCGAAAAAGGACGGTGAAATGCCCGAGACAATCCCCATTGCCTGCAGCCTGGAGCGGGCGGACCTTCCCGAGCGAGCCGAGCTCCTGGCGAGGCTCGGCCAGAGGCTGGACGGCGTCGAGGCCGGCGGGCTCGCGGCCCGACTTCGCTTCCCCAAGGAGGACGAGGACGAGCTGCGCCAGTTCATGACCCTCGAGTCGAGCTGCTGCCCGTTCTGTTAACTTCGACCTCGGTGGAGGCCGGCGATCGACTGGAGCTTCGAGTCAGTGCCACCCGAGGGAGGCGAGTGGGCCGTTCGCGGCCTGGTGGCCGGCTTCGTCGCGGGCTGGGGAGCGGGCTAGCCGGGTTAGCTCACCGTCCTGTACTTGACGTGGGTCACGCCGGGCGCCTCGACGGCCCGGACCTGCTCGAGCCGCACCTCCGCATCCCCCAGGTTGTCGAAGAGGCGAGCACCGTCGCCGAGCACCACCGGGACGATGTGGAGCTCGAGTTCGTCGAGCAGCCCCGCCGCCAGGTACTGGTTGATGACCTGGGCGCCGCCCCAGACCGTGACGTCTTTGCCGCCGGCGGCTCCCCTCGCCTGTTTGAGCGCGGACTCGATTCCGTCGGTGACGAAATGGAAGGTGGTCCCTCCCTCCATCTCCACGGGATCGCGCGGGTGATGGGTGAGGATGAACACCGGATAGTGGTAGGGAGGGTCGTCGCCCCACCACCCCGTCCACTGCTCGTCCCAGGGGCCACCGCCGAATCGGGCCGAACATGTTTCGGCCCATCACGCCGGCCCGAACGTTTTCGCGCGATTCCTCTTGGACTCCGTGTGCTCTCGTTCGCGTCGCCGTCCGCCCGGTCGTGAGCTTGCCGCCAGGCCGCCAGCGCAATGACCCAGTCGTGGAGCCGCTCGCCGCCCTCGCCGAGCGGGTTCTCCTCGCTCTGGTTCGGGCCGGCTACGAAACCGTCCACGGAGATCGAGATATGACACCGAAACTTGCTCATCGCGCCTCCTCTGTTAGCGGCCGCTCCGGCCGCGGGTTCTCAATGCCTATGACGGGTCCGGCGCCGCGAAACTCATCGCCGCTGCCCTCCATGATGGGCCGGGATGGATTCGAACCATCGTCCTGACGATTATGAGTCGCCTGCTCTAACCAACTGAGCTACCGGCCCGCGGCCCATACATAACCGGAACGCGGTCGCTACCGCTCCTCGCCGTCCAGGTCTATTCGGATCGTCATGAGCTCCGTCTCCAGCAGGCGTACGGTCGCCGCGCTCAGCCGCGCGATTGGGTGCGTCAAGGCGATGTATCGCAGACGATCCGTGGATCGTCCTCGGGGAGAAGCAGGGCCGTGCCTTCGTGCCATCGTGGGCCGACGCGAACGCGCACGCGGGGGTTCGCCTCGATGTTCCTGACGTAACTCGCCTGCCGACCGTGCTCGGCGACGATCCAGAATCGCCACCGTCGAGGCCGTTGGTGACCGGGTTGCGTCTCGGCTGCCCGGACTTGCGGCCGGTCGTCTCGAGGATCGCAATCCCCGGCGCAGGAAGCCCGATGCGAAACAGCCCGCCGACGACGGGATTGACGACGTACTTCGCCGTGCCGCTGGCGAGCCTCCGCTTCACCTCGTGGCGACTCTGGTTCACCACTAGCGGTCGGCCAGCGCCCAGGCGCTCGCGCCGCTGATCGCCGAGACGGTGAGCACCGATGGCCAGGCGCCGATCCGGCGCCCGAGCGGGTGCGAGCCGACGAAGCAGGCGAGGTAGATCGAGCCGAGCACGAGGGCGGTCTCGCGGCCTCGGCGGCGGTTCCACTCCTGCGCGCACCACCCACCGCCGAGCGCCAGCGGATGCCTCCGAGCGGGCGAATCCTCGAGTACCGCGCCGCTGCGAAGCCGGCGATCAACGAGCCGGCGGCGACCGGGGCTGTCGGGAGGTCCTCGCCCATCGCCCGACCCTATCGATCGCGCCTCAGGCCGTGACCGGCTGCGGGCGGCCGCGGATCAGGTCCGCGGCGCGCTCGGCGACCATGATCGTCGGCGCATTCGTGTTGCCGCCGGGGATCACCGGCATCACCGAGGCGTCGGCAACCCGCAGGCCGTGGACCCGCAGCTGCGAGTCGACCACGGCGCCCTCGCCGTCGTCGCTCATCCGGCACGTGCCGACCGGGTGGTAGATCAGCTCGACCCGCTCACGAAGCGCTGCATCGAGCTCCTCCGGGCTCTCCGCATCGCGGCCGAAGCTTGAGCTCGCGGACCACGACCTCGGCGAGCGGGCCCTCGGCCGCGAGCTTGCGAGCCATCCGCATGCCCGCCACCATCGAGGCGACGTCGTCGGGCTCGGTGGCCAGATTGGTCTGAATGCGTGGCTTGTCGAGCGGGTCGGCCGACCGCAGCCATACCCGCCCTCGCGCCTGCGGTCGACGATACCGGCGCGATCTCGTCATCGCGTGCCCGTCGAACTCCTCCTCGCCGTGGTTCTCGAAGTAAACCGCCCCCATGTGGAACTGGATGTCGGCCGCGGGCAGACCCGACCGGGTGCGGACGAAGGCGACGACCTCGGCGACCGTGGACGTCAGCGGCCCGCTGCGGCGCAACACCCACTCGGCCAGGTTCTTTGGCTTGTCGGCGCCGTAGAGCGTCGGACCCTCGGAGATCTCCCAGAGAAGGGTCAGATACGGGTGGTCCTGAAGGTTGTGCCCAACCCCGGGCAGCTCGTGTCGCGGCTCGACCCCGGCCTCGCGCAGCTCCTCCCCTGCCCGATCCCCGACAGCATCAGGATCTGCGGCGAGCCGATTGCCCCCGCGGCGAGGATCACCTCGCGCACCGGCGGCCGCCACCTCGTCGCCACGTTTGCCGCGGTAGCGAACGCCGACGGCGCGATCGCCGTCGAGCTCGATGCCGAGCACGGTCGCGCCCGTGATCACCTCGAGGTTGGGGCGCTTCATCGCCGGACGTAGGAAGGCGTCGGCGGCACTCCAGCGGCGACCGTCGCGCTGGAAGACCTGGAACATCGACGCGCCGTCCTGCTCAGGCCCGTTGTAGTCGTCGATCCGCGGGATCCCGGCCGCGACGCAAGCGTCGAGCAGCCGACGATCGAGCGGCCGCGGCGAGCGTTGCTCGGAGATCCGCATCTCGCCGCCGGCGCCGTGGAACTCCGACGCGCCGCGGACGTTGTCCTCCGAGCGCAGGAAGTACGGCAGCACGTCGCCCCAGCCCCAGCCCGGCGCGCCCTGTTCGCGCCACAGGTCGTAGTCCAGGGGGCGCCCGCGGACGTAGAGCATCGCGTTCATCGACCCGGACCCCCCGAGCGACTTGCCGCGGGGGATGAACAGCGACCGGCCGTTTGCCCCCGGCTCCGGCTCCGTCCAGTAGTCCCAGTCGAGGCCGGTGTGGAACTGGTGGGCGAACGCGGCGGGGATCTTGATGTTCGGATGGCGGTCGCGCCCGCCCGCCTCGATCAGGAGGACCCGGGCGGACGGGTCCTCCGTGAGGCGGTTGGCGAGCACGCAGCCAGCCGAGCCGGCGCCGACGATCACGTAGTCCGCCGTCGTCATAGCGCCGATCCTATGCGGGCTGCGAAGCCGCCGTTTTCGAGCGGCCTCAGCCGGGACCGGCTCCCGCTCCCGCAACGGCGGCCTTCTGCGACCCGCCGGCGCCGGCTTGGAACTCAACGTCCTCGATGCCCACGAAGCTGAGGGTGGCTCCGGTCGTCGACGTGTCGGCGGTTACGACCCCGCTCGGGTCGACCGTGAGGAACCCGTAGCCGGACGCAACGGTGACACCCGGGAACTTCGTCGTCGTCGGCCGGATCTCCGCCGGAAAGTGTGAACGGCTGCTCGGTCGTGGCCGCGATCTGATCCACCGAGCCGATGAAGTGCACGACGTCATAGCCGTCCTTCCCACCGAAGGCGTTGCGGAGCCATTGTCCGGCGCCCAGCCGGTGTTGAGGGTCAGCGGTACGACCTGCTTGCGGAAGGTCGGATCCGGATAGGTGCCGCTCAGCGCGCCGCCAGCGGGCCTGCCGAAGTATCGGCGTGGGCCACGCTCAAATTCGGAGCGGCTTTCTTGATCTGCGTCTTCGCGATCTTCTTGACCTTCGACTTGCTGACCCCCTTGTTGAGGGTCGAGGTCCCGGCAACGACCGAGCCGACGAGCGCCAGCGAGAGCGCGACGACGGCGACGACGGCGACGACCATCGCGGCCCACTTGGGGATGGCCCGCGTCTGGCTGGGCAAGGATGGAGAATGGATCCCGTGGCACAGGACCGCGAACAAGCCCCGGCGTATGGTGAGTCCACCGCGTACGAGCCCGCCTCGGGGTTCGTCGACGAGCTGTTCGCCCAGCGCGGGACACCGCGAGAGCACGCCGCGGGGCTCGTTTCCACCCTCGACGGGATGGGCCGGGTGACGCTGGTCGACCTCGGGCGCCGGCGCGACGAGATCTTCCGCCAGCAGGGGATCACGTTCGCGATCGCCGACCCCGACGGCGCGAGCAACCAGGAGCGGCCCTTCCCGCTCGACCTCGTGCCGCGGATCATCCCCGCAGCCGAGTGGGAGTCGATCGAGCGCGGCCTCGCTCAGCGCCTGCGAGCGCTCAACGCGTTCATCGACGACGTCTACCACGGGCGCGAGATCGTCCGCGAGCGGATCGTCCCCTGGGAGCTGGTGCTCGGCTCGCCCCAGTTCCGGCGCGCTGTCCACGGCGTTCGCCCGCCGGGCGGCATCTACTGCCACGTCTCCGGATGCGACCTGGTCCGCGATGCCGACGGCTCCTGGCGGGTGCTCGAGGACAACTGCCGAACTCCGTCGGGCATCTCGTATGTGCTCGAGAACCGCCTCGCGATGACGCGGCTCGCGCCGGAGCTCTTCACCGGCTACCGGGTCCGGCCGGTCGACCATTACCCCCAGCTTTTGCTGAGCGCCCTGCGGGAGATCGCCCCGGCGGCCGGGCGTGACCCCACGGTGGTCGTCTGGACGCCCGGCCCGGCGAACAGCGCCTACTTCGAGCACTCCTTCATCGCCCGGCAGATGGGCGTCGAGCTGGTCGAGGCCGGGGACCTCGTCGTCCGCGACGATCGTTGTTACATGCGCACCACCGAGGGCCTCGCCCGCGTGGACGCGATCTACCGCCGCCTCGACGACGACTTCATCGACCCGCTCGAGTTCCGGCCGGACTCCCTGCTCGGAGTCCCGGGCCTGATCCGCGCCTACCGCGCGGGCACGGTGGCGCTCGCGAACGCGGTCGGCACCGGGGTCGCGGACGACAAGGCCGTGTACGCCTACGTCCCGGAGATGATCCGCTACTACCTCAACGAGGAGCCGCTGCTCGACAACGTTCGCACCTACCTTCTGCGCGATCCTGAGCAGCTGGAGTACGTGCTCGCCCGCCTCGACACCCTCGTCGTGAAGCCAACCGGGGAGTCGGGCGGCAAGGGCGTCTACATCGGCCCGCGCGCCACCGACGAGGAGACCGCGCGCCAGCGCCAGCTCCTGGGCGTCGCCCCCGATCGCTGGATCGCCCAGGAGGTGGTCGCGCTGTCCACGACGCCGACCGTGACGCCGCGGGGCGAGCTCGCGCCGCGTCACGTCGACCTCCGCCCATTCGCGGTCTACGGCTCGGACCTGCGGATCATCCCCGGCGGGCTCACGCGGGTGGCGCTCGACGAGGGCGAGATGATCGTCAACTCCTCGCGCGGCGGCGGCCTTCGTCTCCGGCTATCTGTTCGCCGTCTCGAGCGAGGGCGGGGACGATACGATCGAGGTCCAGACGCACGCCTGGCTCGAGGCGCTGATCCCGGAGACGAGCGGAGAACGGCGCTGGATCGTCGACCCCACGAACCGCGGCCGGGCCGGCGCCACGCACGGCGAGATCGGCCGGGTCGCGATTACCAGGACGTGCCCCCAATCAGGGGGGTTATCTGGGGCCCGGCAACGGCCGAGCTCAGCGCCGGGGTCGAGATGCGGCGGCTGGAAGGGGCCTGAGCGAGCCCGGGCGCGGAGCCGCGGAACGATTCGTCAGGTCGCCTTGTCGAGCGCCGCCTGCAGCTCGTCGATGCTCAGCGCGCCCTGGATTCGGCTCGAGATCGTGCCGTCGGAGTTGATGATGAAGGTCCACGGCTCGGTGTGCAGACCGTAGGCCTTGACCTGCGAGCGCAGCGCCGGGGGCGTGTTCTTCGCGTAGATCTCCATGTGGATGAAGGCGGC